>NZ_JBGAGS010000036.1:0-57844 GCF_044226605.1 Prosthecobacter sp.
CGCGCGATCTCATCACGGGTGCCTTCGCCTTTGTCATAGGCACTGACAATCCGTTCACGTAAATCCAGAGAGAGTGTTGCCATGCCGTTTGATAGCATGCCTTGATCCCCATGGCTATATAATTATTTAAATTGCTCTAGATCGCGTTGAGAGATCGGATGGCTCCGCCATCGGATTACCGGCGATGTTACGCACCCGGCCCTAAACTTCTCCCATCCTCTTCACCTCCACCCCCAGATGCCTGCACACAGCACACGCCAGAGGAAAGCCGATCTCTGAGCTGGCGGAGGCAAAGGTCTGCATTTGGATCAGGATTGAGATGAGCTTGTAGTTCTTGAGGTGAAGCAGGGCCGCCAGATCTCCCACCGTCAGCGAGTCTGGCAGGAGCACCGAGTCAGGCATCGGCGGCAGAGATTCAAACGGAGGTGCTGGCGCATGCTTTTGCAGCCAGTTCGTGATCAGCTCTGCATGCATCAACCCGGCTTTCCTTCTGGCAGCCCGATCCGCCGCAGCCCGCTCCTGCTGGCGGATGACATCATACAGATCCTTGCAGCCCTCAGGCAGCAGATAGCGCGGCTTTTCATCATCAAAGAGCGTCAGATCTTTATCCACACATCATCCGTAGCCGAGGACGGTCATTTTGCCACCACCTCCAGGGACTGCGTGCTCGACCGGCCCTTTTGTTCGGAAACACGAAGCAATTCCTCCCCGAGAGTGCGGATTTGACAACCGCCCCCCCGCGCTCTATCCCGCCCCATGCGCATCCGCTCATTCAAAGGTCTCGTCCCCACCCAGAAAAACGCCCCCGAAGTCGCCGCCGTCCCGTACGACGTGGTGAACCGGGAGGAAGCCGCCGCCCTGGCCAAGGGCAAGCCCTACAGCCTGCTGCACGTGGATCGCGCGGAGATCGACCTCGATCCCGAAATCGATCCTTACTCCGCCCCCGTGTATGCCAAGGCGCGTGAAAACTTCGACCGGCTGCAGAAGGATGGCATTCTGGTGCGCGAGGCCAAGCCCTGCATGTATCTCTACCGCCAGGTCATCTCCGGCCACAGCCAGACCGGTCTCGTCACCGTCTGCCACACTGAGGATTACGAAAAGGACATCATCAAGAAGCACGAGAAGACGCGGCAGGACAAAGAAGACGACCGCACCAACCTGGTGGACAAGCTGGACGCCAACACCGGCCCCATCTTCCTCACCTACCGTCAGCGCCCCGGCATCAGCGCACTGATTGAGAGCTTCATGAAGACGGAGAAGCCCATCAATGACTTCACCGCAGCTGATGGCGTGCGCCACCAGCTCTGGCGCCTCTCCTTGGGCCTGTGCGTGTCACTCACCGGCCTGTTCGAAAGCCAGGTCCCCTGCGCCTATGTGGCAGACGGCCACCACCGCGCCGCCAGCGCCTTCCGTGTGAGCAAGCTGCGCCGTGCGGCCAATCCGAATCATACCGGAGAAGAAAACTACAACTGGTTCCTCAGCGTCCTTTTCCCCGGCAACGAGCTCAAAATCCTGCCTTACAACCGTGCGGTGAAGGACCTGAACTGCATGGACCGCGAGGAGTTCCTCAAGAAGGTCGGCGAGATCTTCACGATCAAGCCCACCACGCTGAAGTCTCCCACCCGCCCGGGGCAGTGCTGCATGTACCTCAAAGACCAGTGGTACGAACTCAACTGGGAGCCCGCCAAGGACGCCAGCCCCATCGACCAGCTCGACGTCAGCATCCTGCAGGACCGCCTTCTCAAGCCGATCCTCGGCATCGACGATCCACGCACCAGCAAGCGCATCGACTTCATCGGCGGCATCCGCGGCACCGCGGAGCTGGAGAAACTGGTGAACGGCAAGGAGCACACCGTCGCCTTCTCCATGTACCCCACCACCGTGGACCAGCTCATGGCCATCTCAGACGTCGGCCAGATCATGCCGCCGAAGAGCACCTGGTTTGAGCCCAAGCTGCGCAGCGGCTTGTTTGTGCACACGCTGGAGGGCTGAGGCGAAATCCCCAGCGCAAGGTAGGGAGGCTGGTCCTCCAGCCTCCGCCGCAAGGGAAATGCATGCCCAAATCACGCCTGACAGCAGCGGAGCATCGTTGCTCTATCGTCGTGAATGTCGCGCGCTGGGCACGGCGGCTTGGGACAAGCCGCCCTACCTGCGCCGGGCTACTCCACCCACAGCTTCTTCGCCTTCCGCCGCAGGTGTTTATCACCCGGCAGGTTGATCTTCGCCGCGCCATCCGGTGCCAGCATGCCCAGCGCTGCGTCGATGATCTCATAGTCAATGCCAGGCAGTTCCCAGGCCTCCCGCAGCCATGTGCCGATCACACGCGAAGACACCGCAGGATGCAGCGCCAGCAGCTCCGGGGAAATCACCAGCGAGCGATCTTCCAGGACACGACCTTCGGTGGTCAGGAACGCCATGGCCTGACGCTGCAGTGCGTCGTCGTCCTGCTCCGCCAGCGAGCCCAGGCGTAGGATCTGCGGCACCACATCGCGGGAGAAAATGTCGTTCAACAGCGGAAGCGCCTCATGCCGCACACGGTTGCGGCGATGTTTCGGCGATGTGTTGCTCGAATCTTCGCGGTATTTGCACCGTTTTGATTTGAGGTACGCGTCGATCTCAGAACGACGTGCATGCAGCATTGGCCGCACCAGGTGCAGCCCGGTGTCCATCCGCTGCACGGCGTGCATGCCCGCCAGACCCGCCAGGCCGCTGCCACGGCAGAGGTTCGCTAAAATCGTCTCCGCCTGATCTTCCGCATGGTGCGCCAGCAGCACCACCCAGACATCGTATTTCTCCGCCATGCGCAGCAGAAAGGCGTGGCGCGCCTCGCGCGCGGCCGTTTCGGTGGAAAGGCGCTTTTTCTCCGCCACGGCGGCTACGTCTTCGGCCTCGATCTCACATTTTAGCCCATGCTTCTTGGCCAGGCGCCGCACAAACGCCGCATCTCCGATCGACTCGTCGCCACGCAGGCCATGATTCAGGTGGCAGAGAATGAGCTGTTTGAACCCCGCATCCAGCAGCAGGTGCAGCAGCGCCACCGAATCCCGCCCTCCTGAGATTGCCAGCATCACTGGTGCGGTGGGGTCGCAGGCGGCTGGGAGACTGAGGGCGATGGGACATTTTGGCATGGTGGATGAAAAGGGCACAGGCAGATCTACCTCCAAACCAAGCTTTCCGATATAGGCAGACCTGCCAATACTACTAAGTTGCGAAGCCCCCTGAAACAACGCCTCTCATAACCAACACTCATCCATCCTTGCGGTCTGCTGTGGTTTCGACACCTTGTGCCCCCCTTCCCACCATGGCCACCAAGAAAATCACCCCTGGCATTTGTTATCTCGTCGGCGCCGGTCCCGGCGATCCCGGACTCCTCACGCTCAAAGGGAAGGAATGCATCGAGGCCGCCGATGTGCTCGTTTACGACTACCTCTGCAACCCCGAACACTTGCGCTACGCCAAGGAAGGCGCCGCCAGCATCTACGTCGGCAAGAAAGCGGGCGACCACACGCTCTCGCAGGAGGAGATCAATAAACTCATCGTCAAGCTCACCACCGAAGGCAAGACCGTCACGCGCCTGAAGGGCGGAGATCCCGTGCTCTTCGGCCGTGGTGCGGAAGAGGCCGCCGAACTGCGCGAAGCCGGGGTGAAATTCGAGATCGTTCCCGGCATCACCTCCGCCATCGCCGGTCCGGCGTATGCAGGCATCCCGGTCACCCACCGCTCGCACGCCTCCCAGCTCACCATCTTCACCGGGCATGAAGATCCGACGAAGCCCGACACCTCTCTCAACTACGCCAAGCTTGCCCAGGCAGACGGCACCAAAGTCTTCCTCATGGGCGTCGAGCGCATCGAGGAAATCACGCGCGAATTTTTGAAGCATGGCGCCAAGCCAGAAACGCCCGTCGCCCTCGTGCGCTGGGCCACGCACACGCATCAGCAGACACTCGTGGGCACGCTCGCAGACATCGCCGCCAAGGTGAAGGCCGCAGGCTTCAAAGCACCCGCAGTCGCGGTCGTGGGAGACGTGGTGACCGAGCGTCCGCAGCTCAACTGGTTTGAAGAGCGCCCGCTGTTTGGCAAAAAAATCGTCGTCACCCGCACTCGCGCTCAGGCCAGCACGCTCAGCAAACAGCTCGCGCAACTCGGCGCGGATGTCATCGAACTGCCCACCATCCGCATTGCCCCCGTGGAAGATCAGCTCTCCTTTGGCGAACTCGTGCAGGACTGCCACACCTATGACTGGATCATCTTCACCAGCCCGAACGGAGTGGATGCTTTCTTCACCATGTTTGACAAGCTCTACAACGACGCCCGCAGCATCGGCGGCGTGCGCATCGCCTGCATCGGACCCGGCACTGCGGAAAAGGTGAAGGCCCGCCACCTCGCGGTGGATCTCATGCCCGACAAAGGCAACTACGTCGCCGAAGGCCTCGTCAAAGCCTTCAAGGACCACCAGGACATGGAAAACGTGAAGGTCCTCTGGGTGCGCGCCAAGGAGACACGCGAAGTCATCGCCAATGAACTCAGCGGCATGGGCGCCATCGTCGATGAAGCCGAAGCCTACCGCACCATCGCCGAAACGGAAGACAATCTCGAAGCCCTCGCCCGCCTGAAAGAAGAAGGTGCGGACATGATCACCTTCACCAGCGCCTCCACCGTGGAGCACTTCCTCAATCTCAAAGTCGATCTGCCGAAGGACATCAAGATCGCTAGCATCGGCCCCGTCACCAGCGCCGCCATCGAAGCCCGCGGGCTGAAGGTGGATGTCGAGGCCAAGGAGAACAGCATTCCAGGACTCGTCGCTGCGGTGGAGAAATTTTGGAAGTAGTCAGATAACGCCTCTCCACATCCAAAGAGAACTTCGACAACTCAGGTGCGATAGCCTGACATCGGCATCAAGACCAAAAACCACGCAATCAAGGAACCCCACAGGAGTGTCGCCTTGGGGTAATCATGCCGGAGAAAAGTCGGCAGCAGAACGTAGGCTCCGATGAGATGACAGATGTAGATGGCTGACTGAAAGGTGAGCCATCGCACAGGCTCCCTCAGCAACATTGTCAGTGACGGTTCCGGCTCACCTGAATTCACCTCAACAAAAAGGCGGGTCGCCACTGAGACAAAGAACAGATCCAGCCAAAAGGGTGTGACCCAACGCTTCGGCACTCTTGGCATATTGAGCGATGCTTTGCTCTCCATCGGCTGAGATTATTCATAAAACCGGAGTCTTGTCAGTCTCATAGTGCGTTCTTAAAGCTACACTTCCCCCTGCCCCAGTCTCTGCAACAGCCCGCTCAATTCCGGTCCGACGATGCGCAGCTGCTCCCGATGCAGCGCCGAAAGCTCCTCCAGCATCTCCTCACCGCGCGCCGCCAGCCGGATGCACACTCTCCGCCGGTCTTCTTCGCATGCCTCTCGTTCCACCAAATTCTCCAGCACCAGCCGGTCGATGAGGCCCACGGCGCTGTGGTGCTTGATCTGCAGGCGCTCCGCCAGCTCTCCCACCGTCACGTGATCGCGATCCGGAAATCCCTTGATGGCCAGCAGCGCCTGGTGCTGCTGCGGCGTGAGTCCTGCCGCTACTGCGGCATCCTCGCTGAAGCGTAAAAACTTCCTCAGCGAGTAGCGAAAGGACGCGAGGTTTTCGTATTGTGACTTGGAAATGCGTTTGCGGGTTGTGGCAGGCATGAAGACCTTCTCAGCATTTTCAGGGCCATCACGTTGACATATATCGCATAGCGATATTAAATCCATTCCCATGCCAGCCCACCTCAGCCTGACACCCGGCCATGCGCCTGCATTCGGCGGCATCCTGAAGCGCCCAGGCGCGCGAAAGGATTGAAGAGTTCGCATCCCCCTTCCCTTATGCTTTTTCTTCTCAAATCCCTGCTGCTCAAGCTTCTCATCGCCGCGAGTTCGGCCGGCCTCATTTACTACCTCTGCTGAGATGACACGCTTCCGCTACTTCCGCGATGCGATGTTTCTCATCGCCTGCCTGGCCTACGGTCTCAACCGCTGCATCATCAAGCCGGCCATGCCTCCTGGTTTCATGATGTTTCACTTCAATGACTTGTGGCTCATCCCCTGCGCACTCCCTCCCGTGCTCTGGCTGCACCGCCGCCTGGGACTGCGAGCGGATGATGCGCCACCGCGTCCAGGAGAAATCACCGGGCACCTTGTTTTTTGGTCACTGCTCTTCGAATGGTTCATTCCCCGAATCACCCACGGCATCGGCGATGTTTGTGATGTAGCAGCCTACACCGCAGGTGCCGTCGTCGCGGGATTGTGGTGGAACCGCCACCGTTGGTTTTCAGCGGCAGCCCTCACGACCTCAGCTATATGAAACGGCCGGTTTCCAGCCCTGCCACTCGGACCCAGGCCAGGCGTAAAGACGCCGGCTCGGTCGTGCCGCCTTTGCAAAGAGAGCAGCGGAAAGAACCGAAGCAGACGGAGACAGGCTTCTCGCGCTATGCCAGCCCGCCATGCTATCTGGCCGAATTTGCCGATGCGGAATGGAAGGATCTCACCGCTCAATAAACCGCTCTCTGAACGTGCCCACGCCCAACCTTCGCCGCTGGCTCGGCATTGAACTCATCGAGGTCAGCGCCCTCGAGAAAACAGTCTCCACGCTGGGCGGCGGCCTGGCGATCCTGGCCTTGATAGCCATCTCCACCTGGGCGCTTCCTGCTGGAGGCGCGACTGCGGTCATCACATCCATGGGAGCCAGCTCGGTGCTGCTTTTTGGCGTCCCCCATGGCCAGCTCTCACAGCCATGGCCCGTCATCGCCGGCCACTGCATTTCCGCGGTTATCGGAGTTTCCTGCGCGCGCTGCATCTCCCATCCCGTCATCGCCGCGGCATGTGCGGTCGGTCTTGCCATTGGCGCCATGCAGCAGCTCAAATGCATCCACCCACCCGGCGGCGCCACCGCCTTCACCGCCGTGATGGGCGGCAGCGCCATCCGCGAGCTGGGCTTCAGCTTCGTGCTGTTCCCCGTGCTCACCAATGCCGTCGTCATGGTACTGCTGGCCATCCTCATCAACTACGCCTTCCCCTGGCGGCGCTACCCGAATGCCTTCCGCATCCCTGCCCCGTCGCCCCCTGCCAGCCTGCTGCCCGACGATTCTCCCCCCACTCACGAAGACATCATCGCCGCCATCCGCTCTCTGGACTCCTTTGTGGATGTCAGCGAAGAGGAACTTGTGCGTCTCGTTGAAATCCTGAAGACGCATCCCGGAAAGTCTGCGTGATCGACACTCAGAAACGCTGGAAAACTGGTTAGCCGCGCAACAAGACTGGCTGCCTGAAAAGAACTGACGGACACGCCATTCCGCCATTCGAATTTTTGCACAGGACCTGGCCGCCATTTTCTTCTGGTATTTATCCAGCGGGATCGCTTAGATGCAAAATTACCCGCATTCCTTACCATGAGCCTAGCATTTATTCGCACCCTTTCGCGCCCGGCCTTTGTAGCACCTGTCAAGAATAGCCTGACAGGTCGGTGCCTGCCCATGCTTGCCGCACTATTTCTGGCTGGTTTTTCCCACTCCGCATTCCCGGCGGTCACTGTCATTCCGACAACATCGCTTGTCGTGCTGCAGGGCCACACGTCTCCCGTCACCAGAGTGGCCTGGCTCCCTGACGGCAAACTTTTGTCCGGCGACTGGGGGGCCAATCTGGCGGTGTGGAGTGTCGGCAGTAAAAAACAGACCAACACTTTCAAAGCCGGACTCAACTTCGTCCGTTCCCTGGGTGTGTTTGACCAGGGCAAACGATACTTTTCCTGCGTCAACGACGCCGTGTTCATCGGTCGGCTGCCGACAGGCCAGGCAGCGCAGAATTTCCACAATACAGGCGGACAGTCTAACAGCTTTGCCGCAGACGTCAGTCCGGATGGCAAGACCGTGGCGGTGCAAGTCGCGCAGGTCGCCGTGAAGTTTATCTCCATTGCCAACGGCAATGAGCTGGGAGTTTCTCAGCTTCCAGTTGGCGCGTCTCTCGCGTGCATCGCCTACAGTCCCAGCGGTCAGTTCATCGTCGGCGGAGGCACTGGCTCCAGCGTGTGCTGGGTCTTTGACCCCGGCAAGACCACTCCGGCCTACACCCTGCCCTGCCTTCCCATCAACAACATTGCCACGAGTCCGGACGGGCTGATGTTTGCAGGCACCAATGATGACATCGAAAACACAGCTGTGGTTGGCATGATCAAGGCCAAATCCGTTTATAAACAGCTCGCCTCCACCGGCGGCAGGCTGGAGGCGGTTGCCTGGGCGCCGGATTCCAGCCGTGTGGCCACAGCCGGCACCTCCGGACTCGTTGAATTCTGGGATCCAAAAACGGGAAATTTGAAGGAAACCCTGCAGCTCGCTCTAGGTCAGGCCACCAGCCTCGCCTTCAGCCCGGATGGCAAGTGGCTCGCCATCGGCAGCGGGCACTACCTGGACATGAAGCAGTCTCCTCCGCGGCAGTTCACGCGTGACAATGCCATCCGGCTGCTGCCAGTGAAATACACCCCTTCGAAAAAATCTGGCGTTCTGGCGACCGTAGGAAGTGGTGCGGCCAAAGACGTCGCTGCCCGGCTGCAGACGCTTCAGCAGCAGTTTGAAGCCGCCAAGACCCGCACGCTCGGAGCAGAGCACGCGCAGCGCCTGAAAGATGCAAAGGCGAAGTACATTGCGGAACTCGACAAACGGACCGCGGACGCCGCCAAGACCATGCGGCTCGAAGAAGGTCTCGCATTCAAAAAGGAAAAAGAAGCGATGCTTTCCAGCGATCCGCTGACCCCGCTGCCGTTCGACGCACCTCCTGCTCTGGAGTCCGTGCGTGCAGGCTACGAGCAGCAGCTCGCGACCTTTCAGCAGGCGGAGCGCACCGCGCTTCAGCCCCTCTATGCCGTCTATGAGACCGCCCTCACCAATTATCTGGCTGAACTGTCAAAGGCTCAGCGCCTCGAGGACGCCTTGATCGTGCAAGAAATCCGTGACTCCATTTCTGCCAGCCGCAAATAGTTCCCGTCAGCACATGCGCCCGCCTCATCCCTTGCGCTGGGTCATCACCGTCACCACCAGGATGAAGAAGCACATCACCACTGAAAACAGCGGAAACTGCAGCGCCGCCGGCAGGCTGTAAACCAGCGCCAGCGCGGGGATCCACACCAGCCAGTTGGTGACCAGCACAGTCGGGCAGGTACGTGTCCAGAACTCGCGATCCAATGTTGGCCGCGTGCGCTTCCACGAGCCGCCCAGCTCCACCCAGCGCAGCGCGATGACGTAGGTGGGCACAAACCAGAGGGGGCTCATGATGAACTGATCCACCAGCACCTTTTTCACCAGCGTCAGGGCATCCTGGCGGTCGCCGAACAACCACGTTTGGAAGTGATAAAAGAGGTCGATCTCCATTCCTCGGTAGCCCCAGAACAGCATCAGCAGCAGCAGGCGTTTTCCATTTCCTTCCTTCGGCAGTGTCCCCATCATCCACTGAATGCCTGTGGGCAGGATCGCCGCGGCAAACATGGTGGAGACGCAGGAAAAGGCGAAAGCCGAGCGCGTCTTGAATGCACCCAGTGCCTCCCAAAAACCTGCCAGCGCAGGCACCTGGTAGTAGCTGACCACCAGCGCCACCGCGAAGACATTCAGCACCAGGCAGGGCAGACGGTTCTGGCGAAAAACCGCCAGGATGGTGGCCAAAATTCCGGGGGAGTTTGATGAAGTGTCTGCCATGATCGCAGCGGAAGCACCGCCTGCTTATTTGTCTTCGCCGAAGAACTTCGTGCGCAGTTCGTTGCCCACCCCCTGCTCGGAGAGTTTCAGCAGCGCCTGATTCAGCCTTTCGCGCAGCGGGCTGTCCTGCTGGAGGGCGAAGGCGTAGTTCTGCCGGTCAAACACCGGCCCCACCATCTGCAGTTTGTCGTCATTCAGCTTGCCCGCTTCATACTGCAGCACCGGCGCATCATAGACCACGGCGGCAACCTCGCCTTTTTTGAGCGCGAGCACGCAGTCTGTCACCGTTGCCAGCGGCACCGTCTTTGCCCCCCGTTTGTTGAGCCACGTTTCCGTGGTGCTGCCCTGCACGGTGGCCACCCTGCGTCCAGGCAGATCCCCCGGACCATTGATGTCTCCCTTCAGCGTGTTGATGGTCAGTGTGGTGGTGAAGGAAGCCGTGAGCAGGGATACCAGCACGATGCTCAGCAGCATCCACACGATGGCGACGATGCGACCGCCCACACCCACCGGGCCTTTGTTGTCCGCACCACCCACCAGCAGCGTGCTGATCGTCCACCAAAAGGATTCCCACATGCCCTTCCTGTAGTCTTCCGGCCACATGTCGCCGTTGATCTTGTGCTCGTAGCGCCACACCAGGTGCGAGATGATGAACATCGTCACCATCAGCAAGGCAAAGGCGCCGATCAGCTCGATGTTAAAAAGATTGCCCACAAGCGCGAAGATGTTGTCCGCAAAGCTGCCGTTGGAGCCGGAGACGAGCACCTGCAGGCCTGATTCATAGAAAGGCTGTGAGAAGTCGATGACCTCTTCACGCGTGGACGTGACGCTGATGGCGCCCACGCCCACATCCGCCGTTTTGTTCTTCAGCGCATCGATGATGTCCTTCGCGCTTTCCACCACCTTGACCTCGTAGTCCAGCTTGGCCTCACGTGCCAGCTGCTCCCACAGCTCCGCCGCGTAGCCCACCCTGCGCCCTTCTTTTTCGAAGGAAAACGGCTCAAGATCGCGGGTCACAACGCGGATTTTGGCTCCCGAGGTTGTCGCCGCCGGAGCTTGTCCCGCAGCCTCAGAAAGGAAACTGATCAGGGCAAGGGCGGAGAGAATGACAAGGCCTGCGCGCATGGGGATGTCAGATTCTGTCGTGCCCCCCATTGTGAGTCAATGCAATCCCTCGACTTTGCCAGCTTGCGATGCCGCCACGTCTGTCCATTCATGCGGAATGACCGCCGAGTTGTATCAGCAGATCTCCACCCACGGAGCCGTCGTTAACCTTTCCTCCCGCGCCAAGTTCCGGCTCACCGGCGCTGACCGCATTCGCTACCTGAACGGTCAGGTGACCAACGACGTACGTCGGGCGGAAACGGTTCAGACCCTCTACGCCTGTGTGACAGATGTGAAAGGCCGCATCGCCGCCGATGTCTTTGTACATGCGCAGGGAGACCATCTCCTGCTGGATGCCGAGCCAGGCCTGCGCGAATCCCTCGGCATGCGGCTGGAGCGCTACATCGTGGCGGATGATGTGGAGCTGACCGATGTCACGGACGACTGGCAGCTCTGGCATTTCTGGAGCGATGCGGGCATTCAGTCGCTCCATACCCCCTCCGGGCAGTCATTATCTGGCGATCTCCGCTCCGACCCGGTGCGTGCCTGGAATGAAAATATTCATTGCGGGCAGGACCACCCGCACCACCTCCTGCGCACGACACGGTTCTCCAAACCCGGCCTCGATCTCTGGCTCCCCGCATCTGCCCCCGCCCCCACCTTTGACTCTCTTCCCTTCCTCACCGAGTCCGACCTGGAAACATGGCGCATTCTGCAAAGAGTCCCGCGCTGGCCGCACGAACTGAACGCCGAGACCTTCCCACCCGAAGCCCGTCTCCAAGAACAGGCCATGGACTATGGCAAAGGCTGCTACATCGGTCAGGAAGTGCTCTCACGCATCAAGACCACCGGCAAAATGCCGCGTGAAATGGCCGCCTTCGAAACCGAAGCGTCCGTCAGTGCGGGAGACGAACTTTGGAACGACAAAGCAGTCGGCAAAGTGACCAGTGCCACCCTTCATCCGCAGACTGGCATGACCGTCGGTCTGGCCATGATCAGGCAAGGCAGCCCTCGCGGGGGATTGCGCTTACGCTGCGCTGACGGCCCGGTTGTGCACATGCTTTAACTCCAGAAAGCCAGCAGCAGGATCAGGGCTGCATGCGCCCTGCTGAGGCGCTCCGGTTCGGTAGCGGTTTGCAGCCCGATCCCCGAGCTGCTTTTTCACCGAGTATGAAAGATCGATTTAAGGATTGAGTGTGCTCAGGCCTTAATGGTAGCCTCCGGAATTCATTTACTTCATGAATTTCGCCATTTTTCCCTTTCGTGATTCCATAGGGCTCCATTTTCGCGGGCTGATGCGAAAGCTCTTCTTCCTCGCCGCGCTTTTGCCCTTGGTCCTGCCATTCAGCGCCAGCGGCGTCGGCACCTGGTCCGCGCTGCCCACAGCCCCATTCACCGTGGGTCTGATGATTCTTCAGTCGGACGGCTCACTGCTCATTTTTAACAACAATGGGACTGCGATTGCCAAGCTGACGCCGAATGCCCAGGGAAGTTATGCCTCAGGCACATGGACCACGCTGAAAGCGATGTACAATTCCCGCCTGTATTTCTCCTCCCAGGTGCTGAAGGACGGCCGGGTGTATGTGGCGGGAGGCGAGTACGGCACCGGCGGCTCTGCCGGGGAAGTGTACAATCCCCTGACCAATCAGTGGCGCATGGCCCCGCTGCCAGGGGTGCGCTTCAGCGATGCCAATTCCGCCATGATTCCCGACGGGCGCGTGCTGAACGCCGTCGTGGCCGTGTCCCGTACCACCAAGATTTACGACCCCGTCACCAATACGTGGACGGCAGGCCCCACCTGTCTCGGCAGCAACAACGAATCGGCCTGGGTTCGCCTGCCGGACGAGAGCGAGCTGATGGTCGACATCAATTCCACCAACGCCGAGCGCTACATCCCCTCTTCGAACACATGGATCTCAGACGCGACGGTGCCCGTGTCACTTTACGATCCCTACGGCGCGGAAACCGGCGGCGCTATGATGCTGCCAAATGGCAAGGCCTTCTTCATCGGCTCGCTCGGACACTGCGCCATCTACACGCCTTCAGGATCCACCGCGAAAGGCTCGTGGACGATCGCTGCAGACATCCCCGGATCCCAAGGCACCCCCGATGCCCCCTGCGCGATGCTGCCCAATGGCAAGGTGCTCGCGGCTGTGTCACCGGTGCCCACTTCGGCCGATCACTTTCCATCTCCCACGGCTTTTTATGAATACGATTACACGAACAATACCTGGACGGCCGCGCCCATCCCCGGTGGTTCGCAAAACCATGCTTCGTACTATGGCACCATGCTGATCCTTCCGGACGGCACCTGTCTGTATTCAAACTTTTCTTCGACCGTCTACCGTTACACCCCGGACGGCACGCCGGTCGCAGCGGGCAAACCGGAGATCACCTCGGTGTCCCAGAACAGCGACGGAACCTTCCACATTGTCGGCACCCAGTTGAATGGATGGTCAGAGGGTTCGAGCTACGGGGACGACAATCAAAATGCCACAAACTACCCGATCGTGCGGCTGACGTCGGGTTCTTCGGTCTACTACGCGCGCAGCTTCAACTGGAACAACAACGGCGTGGTCACGGGGGCGCTGCCTGTCACCACGGAGTTCTCCGTGCCAGCCACCGTGCCCGGCGGCACCTACAATCTTGTGGTGGTCGCGAACGGCATCAGCTCAGACCCGGTTTCGTTTTCGTACAATCCCATTACCATTACCTTGCCCGCCAGCGTCACTGAGAATGGTTCCACCGGAACGGGAGTCGTGACCTTGCCATCGCCCGCCGCGACCAATCTTGATGTCACGCTGACATCGGCCAACCCCTCCATGGTGACGGTGCCATCTTCCATCACTGTGCAGGCGGGGGCCACCACGGCTTCGTTTTTGATCACTCCTGGCAACGACTCGGTCGTTACGAGCAATCAGGCGATCGGCATATCGGCCTCGGCTGCAGGTTATCAGTCCGGCTTCGCCAATCTCATCGTCGTTGATGATGACACGGCGGTGATCTCAATCACGCCCACTGCGACGTACTCTCCCACGGGCGGTTCGGGCGGGCCCTTCAGTCCCTCGTCAAACGCATACACCATCACCAACACCGGCAACTCAAGCGTGACTTGGTCGGCCGCCATCACGCAGTCATGGCTCACGCTTTCTCCCACCAGCGGCACGATTCCCGGAGGAGGCACCGCAACGGTGACGCTGACGGTGAACACCAACGCCAATTCGCTCGCCACCGGCACCTATACCGACACGGTCACCTTTACAAACACCTACACCGGAGACGGCAGCACCACGAGGGCTGTCTCCCTGTCTGTTGCTGGCACGCCGGCCATGTCGGTGACCGCCGGTTCACTCGCGGCTACTGGTGCGGCGGGAGGGGCCTTTTCTCCCTCCAGCGCCATCTTTAATGTTCAGAATCCCGGCACAGCCACCCTGAGCTGGACGGCAGCAAAGACCGCCAGCTGGCTCACCCTTTCATCCTCCAGCGGTACCGTCACCGCAGGGTCGAGCGCCATCGTCACTGCGTCCATCAACACCGCCACAGCCAATGCGCTCTCCGCAGGTGCCTACAGCGACACCATCACCTTTACCAACGCCAGCAACGGCAATGGCAACACCACCCGCTCAGCGTCACTGCTGGTGCAGGCAAAGGTCAGCTCGCAGGCCTTGTCCACCAATCCAGGCTGGAGCACGCAGGGCGAATGGGCTTACGGCGTGCCCGCAGGCAGTGGTGGCCCTCCCAATGGATTTGCGGATCCAACAGCGGGCAGCACTGGAACAAACGTCTATGGCGTCAATCTTTCGGGCAACTACTCCACCACTCCGGGAGGACCGTTTTACCTCACCTCCACGGCATTCAACTGCAGTACATCCACCCAGACCAGGCTCAAGTTCCAGCGCTGGTTGAACACGGATGTGCAGCCTCTGGCATTTGCCACCGTGGAGGTTTCCAACAACGGCTCCACCTGGACCCAGGTCTATGCCAACGACACAGGCGCAGTCACCGACTCTGGATGGCAGCCGGTGACCTATGACATCTCCGCCGTGGCCGATCATCAGGCCGCTGTCTATGTGCGCTGGGGTTATCAGGTGGCCGCAGGCGCCCTCCCCTATTCGGGATGGAACATCGATGACGTGGACATTCTAGGAAACGTCAATCGCAGTGCACCCACAGCGACCGCTCAGAGCAAGTCGCTGGCATTCGGTGCCACCCAGGCCATCACCCTTGCCGGTACGGATACCAATTCCCCCACCGGCGCGCCCCTGAGCTTTGCGATCGCCAATCCGCCGGCAAACGGCACGCTCTCGGGCATTCCTCCCAGTGTGAGTTACACACCGGCGCTGGGCTATTCAGGATCGGACAGCTTCACCTTCACCGCGACCAATCTATACGGCATCACGAGCTCTCCCGCCACCGTCAGCCTGACTGTCGCCGCTGGTCCTCCGGTCGCGACACCGAGATCAGTCACCGTCGCACCCGACACGCCGACCGCGATCACGCTGACGGGCACGGATCCGAACATCCCTGCCAGGTCGCTCACGTTCGCCACCACATCCTCTCCCACGCATGGCACCCTTTCCGGTACCGCGCCCAATCTCACCTACACACCTGCCGCAGGCTACACGGGAGCGGACTCATTCACCTTCACGGTGAACAATGGTGTGGCCACCAGTCCGGCGGCCACGGTCTCCATCACGGTCGGCATCGTGAATGTGGTGGAAGCGCTCAGCTCCAAGGCAAACATCCTTGGCAACAAGCCCCTCAGCCCGCTCGTCGTCGGAGCTGATGGCGCGCTCTACGGCACCTGCCAGACAGGAGGCCTCAACAATCAGGGCTCCGTGTTCAAGATCACCACCGCCGGTGTCGTCACCACCCTGGTGAATTTTTACGGGGTGAATGGTGCCGCACCTCAGGCAGGTCTCTGCCTGGGCAGCGATGGCAACTTCTACGGCACCACCACCGCAGGGGGAGCGAACAACCTGGGCACGATTTTCAAAATGACACCCGCGGGTGTTCTCACCACGCTGGTAAGCCTGAGCACCGTCAGTCCGAACACCGGCACTGTTCCCAGGGCGGGTCTCGTGCAGGCCGCCGATGGAAATCTCTACGGCTCCACCACGGCCGCTGGAGCGTCCAGCAATGGCACGCTGTTTCGTGTCACACCGGCGGGCGTTTTCACGGTGCTGAACAGCTTCACCGGCACCACTGGGGCTGTGCTCGGCTCGAACTGCCAGGCCGCGATGATTCAGGGCAGCGATGGCAGTCTCTACGGAGTCACCGGCAGCGGTGGTGCCGGTGGTTTCGGCACGTTGTTTAAAATGACCACCAGCGGCACTTTCACCACCCTGGTGGCATTCACTGGCACTACGGGCGGTGCACTGGGCTCCACTCCTCTCGGCGCGCTCGTGCAAGGCTCGGATGGCACTCTCTATGGCACCACATCCACCAGTGGTGCGAGTGCTAATGGCACCATCTTCAAATGCACCACCGCAGGCGCGCTGACCACACTGCAGAACTTCACCGGCTCCACCGGCGCTGTCATCGGCGGCGTTTGCTCGGCACCGCTGGCCTTCGCCGCCGATGGAGTGACCCTGTACGGCACCGCATCCGCGGGCTCGACGTATGGATCTCTTTTCAGCATCACGACGGCCGGCGTGTTCACCAACATCAAAACCCTTGCCACCACTGACGGGCCCGCCACGCCTCTTGGCGGCATGACGCTGGTCAGCACGGACGGCAACTTCTACGGCACCCTCTCCGGCAATGCGTCAAACATCGGCGCCACCCGCGGCGGTGTGTTCAAGCTCGTCCCCGGCACCAGCACCTTCAGCATGATCTCCTCCTTTCAGCTGATGCCCCCGACGTATCGCAATCTCGTCAAACACAGCGACAACAACCTCTACGCCACCACCACTCAGGGCGGCACCAACCAGTACGGCAGCGTCGTCAAATTTGTAGTCCCTTCCACCCTCACCACCCTGACCAGCTTTTCCGGCACTTCGGGCACCACCAATCCCAACACCCTCATTGTTGGCACGGACAATAACTTGTACGGCACCAATCCCGGCGGCGTCATCAGCACCAACGGCGCCTTGTTCAAGATAACCACCACCGGCACCTTGACCACGCTGGGCACCTTCAGCGGGACCACCGGCACCGTTCCGGGCGCCGCCCCCAGCGCGCACCTTACTCCCGGAGGAGACGGAAACTACTACGGCGTCACCTCCGGCGGTGGCAGCGGCAGCGCCGGTGTCGTATTCAAGATCACCCCCGGCGGCACCTACACTGCTCTGGGAGCCTTCACCGGCACCACAGGCGCTCTGCTCGGCAGTGCACCGCAGACCCGCCTTGTACTCGCGCCGGACGGCAATCTCTATGGAACCACCTCCACTGGAGGCACCGCGGGCGCCGGCACTGTTTTTCGTGTCAACGTCTCGACGGGTGTCGTGACTTCGGTGATCAGTTTCACTGGCACGACAGGTGCAGCGCTGGGCTCCAGCCCCAATACCAATCTGGTGGTGGGCAGCGACGGAATTTTGTATGGCACCACCACGGGTGGCGGCACGGGGAGTTCGGGCACCGTATTCTCGCTGACCACCGCCGGTGTGCTGACGACCTTGGTGAACTTCACCGGCACTGCCGGCTCAGCGCCGGGTGCGACTCCCGCCTCCAATCTGATCTTCGGCACCGACGGCAATTTGTACGGCACCACCACCGGCGGCGGAGCCAGCAGTTCGGGAACCATCTACACCTGCACCAAGGCCGGCGTCTTCACTTCACTCGTGGCGTTCACGGGCATCACCGGGACCATGCCAGGCAGTTCACCTTCTTCCATGCTGCTGCAGGCTCCGGATGGATGGTTCTATGGCACCACCGGCTCGTCCGCGGCTTTCTCCATGGGCACCGTCTATCGCTTCCATCCCAGCGGCATGGCGCAGTCTTTGTATGCATTCGGTTCGGGCGCAGACGGCGGAGTGGCCACGATTTCCAGCAGCCTGTCTTTGGACTACCGGCTCGTGCTCGGCGCGGACGGCTACCTTTATGGTGCTAATGCCGGCGCCATCTACCGCGTGCATCAGCAGCCTGCGATGCAGGACTTCGCCGATGCCGCCGTCAGTTCCAGCACCAGCGCCACGCTTACTGCGAGTGTGGTGCCGAACCTCGATTCGGCCTCCGCTTACTTTGAGTGGGGCCTGGCGACGAACTACGGCACTCAATCGGCAGTGCAAAACCTGCCCGCAAGCACCTCGCCTGTGGACGTCAGCGCATCTCTGACCGGGCTGATCCCCGGGCAGATCTATCACTACCGCCTGGTGACGATCACGGCGCAGGGCACTTACTACTCGCCGGATCAGACTTTCGCCACTCAAGGGCCTCCGATCGTGATCACTGGCTCTTGGACGGGCACCGCGCAAAACGGCATCACCGTGGACGGCTACATCAATCCCCTTGGCAGTCTGACCAACTACTGGTTCGAATACGGCGAGAGCACGGATTACGATGACTTCACCGTTCCTCAGGTGATGGAAAGCGTACCGATCACGCTCGATCCCTTGACCGAGCCGGACGGCCCGCAAAATCTCTCCAGCGGCGTCGCCACACTGCCTGTGTCCGTGACGATTGGCGAGGGCATCACACCCGGCACGGAGTTCCACATCCGTTTGGTGGCTCAAAATGGATTTGGCACCACCTATGGAGACGATCAGGTGATCACCACCCCCTCGCCTCAGCCCAAGGCCGTCGTTGAACCTGTCTTCCACTACGTGGTGGCCGGCACTTCGCCGCAGAGTGGTCTCACGCTGGCCAATGACGGCTACTTTTATGGGGTGACAAACACCGGTGGATCGATCAATACAGGCACGGCCTTCAGGATGTCCCAGGGTGGCACCATGACAACGCTGTCCCATTTCTACGGCACAGCCAACAACGGAGTCGATGGCAATGGCCCGCAGGGAGCACTCATCCAGGGCCCCAATGGCAATCTCTACGGCACCACGAACACGGGCGGCACCACCAACAGCGGCACGATTTTCATGATCACGCCGGATGGCACGCGCACGACGCTGGTGAATTTTACCGGCAGCACCGGCGTGGCTCTTGGCGCCGGGTCAGTCTCCAAGCTCACGCTCGGGCTGGATGGCAACTTCTACGGCACGACCACCGGCGGCGGCACCACCAGCGGCAACGGCACCGTCTTCATGATGACACCGGCAGGGGTGTTCACCACTCTCATCAATTTCACC
This sequence comes from Prosthecobacter sp., assembly GCF_044226605.1. GTDB lineage: Bacteria > Verrucomicrobiota > Verrucomicrobiia > Verrucomicrobiales > Verrucomicrobiaceae > Prosthecobacter. The sequence goes on from NZ_JBGAGS010000036.1 coordinate 19,064, forward strand.
GGCACTTCAGGTGCAAACCTCGGCACCAGCCCGCGCGGGTTGATGCTGGCAAACGACGGCAACTTCTACGGACTCACGAACACGGGCGGCACCGCCGGCCTCGGCACCATTTTCAAGATGACGCCCGCAGGTGTGCTGACCACCTTGGTCAGTTTTACCGGCACCACGGGTGCCGCACTTGGCTCGGGTCCAAACTGCACGCTTGTCCAGGGGGTCGATGGCAATCTTTACGGAACGACCGTCACCGGCGGCACCCTGAACCTCGGCACGGTCTTTGTCTGCACGCCCACAGGCACCTTCACCTGCCTTGTGCAATTTTCTGGCACGGTGGCACCGGCGCTGGGCTCCAGCCCCAAAGGAGCGCTGGTGCAGCTGAGCGATGGAAACTTTTACGGCACCACCACCACAGGAGGAACGGCGGGCGGGAATGGCACCTTCTTCCAGATGACCCCTGCAGGTGTGCTCACCACCCTCGTCAATTTCACCGGCACCACCGGCACGGCTCCGGGCAATGGACCCCAGGGCGCGCTGGCGCTCGGAGTGGACGGCTCGCTCTACGGCACCACCAGCGGTGGCGGCCTGTTCAATCAGGGAACCCTGTTCAAAGTTTCCACCGCAGGCTTGCTGACCACTTTGGTCAATCTGACCTCGCCACCGGTCTTGAGCAAACTGGCCCAGGGCAGCGAAGGCACTTTCTTTGGCACCACCACGGGCGGCGGTACGTCGCTGGGTTTTGGCACTTACTTCACGTCCTCCATCGGCGGTGCGCCCCGCATTCTCGCCCAGCTTCCGCCGACCTCCGGCACCAACGCCATCACCTCCCGCGGTGGATTGCTGCTCGGCAGCGATGGCTTTTTCTACGGCACCAGCTCGGCCGGTGGCGCCACCAACTCGGGCTCCGTTTTCAAAGCCAGCCAGGATGGCGTGGTCACCACGCTGCTCAGTTTTACCGGCACCTCCGGAGCAGCTCCGGGATCCAGCCCGCAGACGGCGCTGATCCTCGGCTCAGACGGAAACCTCTGGGGAACGACCAACACGGGCGGCAGCACAGGCTTCGGCGAGATTTTCAAAATCACGTCCCTCGGAGCGATGACCCCGGTGGCTGTCTTCACCGGAACCACCGGTTCCGTGCTCGGCTCCAATCCGCAGAGCCCTCTGCTGCTGGCCAATGATGGCAACTATTACGGCACCACCACCACAGGAGGCACCGGAGGAGGACTGGGCACAGTCTTCAAAATAACTCCGGCAGGCGTGTTCACCAGCCTGGTCAGCTTTAACAATGTCATCGGCGGCATTCTGGGAAGCGCCCCTCTGGGTGCCCTCGTTCAGGGGCCCGACAACGCCTTGTATGGTGTGACCAGCAGCGGCGGCACTTCGAACCAGGGCACGGTTTTTAAAGTCACTCTGGCCGGCGCCTTTACCAATCTCGCCAGTTTCACCGGTGCCTCTGGCGCCCTGCCCGGCATCACTCCGAGCAATGGTCTTTTCACCGGACCCGACGGTCATTTTTATGGCGTGACATCCAGCGGCGGCCTTTACAATCAGGGCACTCTCTTCCGGGTCGGCACCGATGGCAGTGTGCAAAACCTGTATTCCTTCACCGGCCGTGACGATGGCATCGCGTCAGCAAACGGCCTGCTCAATGCCACGGATGGCTATCTCTACGGCCAGACCAGCGCCGGCATTTTCCGCGTCCATCCCACCCCCGCCGCCATGGCCCTGCCAGCCATCAACGTGCAGGCAAGCAGCGCCACCTTGAACGGCTCCATTGTCGGAGAAGCCTACTCCGGCACCACCTACTTCGAATACGGCCTGACCACCAGCTACGGCAGGACCACCGGTTCCCAGGCATTCAGCGCTGGAAACACCCAGGTCAGCAGGACCGCCGGCATCGCGGTCCAGCCATTCCTCACCTATCACTACCGCCTCGTTGCGGTGACTCCGGACGGAACATTCCCCGGGCCGGACCGTGCGTTCTCGACCGCCAACGTCGCCACGTTTAACACTGCCGCGGATGTACCGGTCACCATCGAAAGCTTCAATGCGGGCGGTCTGCCGCTCACCGTCAATCTTGGCTTCGCCCCGGCAAACGGCACTGTTTTGAAACTCGTCAGCAACACCGGCAGCAGCCCGGTCAGCGGCACCTTCGCCAGCCTGCCGGAAGGCAGTGGCGTGACGGCAACGTTTAACGCGCAGTCCTACCTCTTTCAGATCAGCTATGCGGGCGGCGACGGCAATGACATCACGCTGACGGCCACGACGCAGGTCATCGCATTCCCCAGCGTGGGACTGAAACGCACAACGGACGCGGCATTCAATCTCGGCGCCACTTCCACCAGTGGTCTGTCCGTCACGTATCAAATCGTGGCCGGCGGATCTGCGGCCACGTTGTCTGGCAATACGGTCACCCTGACGGGCACCCCGGGCGTGGTCACCCTCAAGGCCACCCAGACGGGCAACGGCGGCAGCATCGGTGCGGCGCTGCCAGTGTATCAGTCTTTTGTCGTCCAGGCCGCAGCGGGCTTTGTGCAGGTCAGCAGCAGCAAGGCCAGTGATTTCTCCCTCGGCATACGTAGTGACGGCACGCTCTGGGCCTGGGGGGTCAATGGCAACGGACAGCTGGGAGACGCCAGCACCACATCCCGGCGGACGCCTGTGCAGGTCGGCACGGCGACAAACTGGTCCAGCGTGAGTTGCGGCACCTCCCACGCCGTGGCCTTGCGCAGCGATGGCACGATGTACGCCTGGGGCTTGAACTCGAGTGGTCAGGTCGGTGACTCAACCCTGACTCAACGCACCAGCCCGGTTCAGATTGGTACGCTGGCGCAGCTCGGTGTGACGAAAGTCTGGTCTCTCGTGGCAGCCGGAGCCACCCACTGCGTGGCGGTGGCAAACGATGGCAGCCTCTGGGCCTGGGGTGGCAACACCAACGGTCAGGTGGGCCAGAGCAGCACACTGACTGCCACCTACTCCACGCCCACCCGCATCGGCACCGCCACCACCTGGTCCGTCAGCGGCCAGACACTGAGCGCAGGCGGGGACTTCACCTTTGCCATCGACACACTCGGCAAGCTTTGGGCCTGGGGCATCAACACCAGCAGTCAGCTGGGCGATGGCTCCACCACCACGCGGCTCGCACCGGTGCAGATCGGCAGCGCCACCACCTGGCAGAGCGTCGCAGCCCATTTGAATGGCGGCTTTGCCACCATGACCACCGGCACGCTCAATGCCTGGGGAGTCAATACCAGCGGACAGGTGGGAGACAACACGCTTTCCACGCGCGCCGCTCCGGTGGTGATCGGTGCCACCTCCGACTGGGCAGGAGCCACGCTCGCAGGCGGTGCCCTCCACTGCATGGTCAGAAAAACCAATGGAACCCTCTGGACCTGGGGCGGCAATGCGCTGGGTCAGCTCGGCCAAGGTTTTGCAGACGTCACCGCCCGCGCCAATACCCCGCTCCAGCTTGGCAGTCTGACCACCTGGTCTGCCCTCGCAGGCGGAGTGGGTGTCTCGCATGGCATCACCACGGATGGCGCGCTCTACAGCTGGGGCACCAACACCAACAACGTCCATGGCGTGGTCATGCGCTCGCTCCTGCCGCTCTCGCCGCAGCTCGGCGCGGTCAGCAGCGCTGTGGGCAGCACCAACAACTCCTACTTCATCAAACCGGACGGCAGCCTCTGGGGCCTCGGCGGGAACGGCTCAGGGCAGCTGGCTCTCGGCGCGACGGATTCCAGCCAGCATCCCGTGCCTCTGCAGATGGGCGTGGGCTTCACCTGGCTCAGTGTTTCCTCTGCCAACAGCTCCATGCACGCCATTCGCAGCGACCACACGCTCTGGGCCTGCGGCAACAATGGCAGCGGCCAGCTCGGTGATGGCACCACCACGTCTCGCGCGGTGCTCGTCCAGATCGGCACCGATGCTGACTGGAACTACATCTTTGACGCCAACAACTCCACCTACGCGATTAAAACCAACGGAACGCTCTGGGCCTGGGGCGCCAACTCCAGCAACCAGCTTGGCGACGGCACCACCACGCAGCGCAATTTCCCCATCCAGATCGGCACGGACACCAACTGGCGCATGGTGGCGGGTTCCGCGAGTTCCTCCACCACCTTCGCCGCAGGCTTGAAGACAGACGGCTCCCTGTTCACCTGGGGCAGCAACTCCAACGGACAGCTCGGCAACGGCACCACCACCACCGTCGTGCGCCCCACCCAGGTGGGCACCGCCACGGACTGGGCCACGCTTGCCACGGGCAACACTCACGTCATCGCTTTGAAAACGAACCGCACCCTTTGGGCATGGGGTTTGAACAGCTCCAGTCAGCTGGGCGATGGAACCACCACCCAGCGCACTTCGCCGATTCAAATCGGCAGCGCCAGCAACTGGAGCAGCATCGCCGCCGGGACAGCGCATTCCCTGGCGACCGCCGGCGATGGCAGCTTGTACGCCTGGGGAAGCAATGCGCTGGGTCAGTTTGGCAATGCCACGCTCAGCACCAATACAACTCCAACCCGCACGGGCACCGGCAGCCTGTGGAGCACGCTGCCCGTGCAGACACACGCCACCCACAGCCTGATCTTTGCCATTGACCGCACGCTCTGGACCGCGGGCCAGAACTCCTCGGGACAGAGCGCATTTGCAGGGCGCAATTTCTGGGTGCCCAACCTCGCCGTGCCGGCATTGGGATCGCTCCAAAGCCAGAGCTTCACTGCGCCTTCCACCGTGACTGTCGGCAGCACCATCACCCTGAGCACGACTGCCGGCAGCGCCATGCCGTCCAGCTACATCGTCACCGGACCCGCCACGCTGGTGGGAGATCAGCTTACCATCAATTCGGCGGGCACGGTCTGTGTCATCGCCTATCAGCAGGGAGACGCCGTTTGGCAGTCCTCGGACATCGGCCATGCCCTCATCAATGCCACGGCTCCAGGCGTGGCCACACTCGCGGCCACCCAGGTGGGAGCCACCACCGCCACACTGAACGCCGTGGTCAATCCCAACGGCAGCACAAGCACCGCGCAGTTCAAATATGGCGCCGATACAAACTACGGCACCAACGTGACATTCGCGCTCAATGGCGACCACGATGTCGTTCCGCAAAACATGACCACCATGCTCACGGGGCTCACTCCTGGCACCACGTATCACTTCCAGGCGGCCGCGGCTAATTCGCTTGGCACCACCAATGGCGGGGACCTCACCTTCTCCACGCCCAGCATCAACGCCGATCTTGCCGCATTGAGTTTTGCGGGAGGGACTTTGACGCCTGCATTCTCTTCCGGCACCACCAGTTATGCCTCGGAAGTTTCCAACGCCACCGCCAGCATCACTCTCGTCCCTGTTCTGGCCGAGGCGCATGCCAGCATCACGCTCAATGGTTCCGTCAGCACGACGATTCCCCTGAACCTGGGCAGCAACATCGTTTCCATACTGGTGACCGCGCAGGATGGCATCACCACCAAGACGTACACCCTCGCAGTCACCCGCCGGACTCGTTTCCAAGACTGGGTGCTGACCAGTGGAGTTGCGACTGGCGCCTCGGGTGCTCTTCAGGACAGCGATGGCGATGGCATACCGAATCTCCTCGAATGGGCTTTCGGTGGCGATCCGACCCAAAACTCCGCAGGCATTCTCAATGTCGTGGGAGGGGCGCTCACCAGGCGCGGCACGCCCGGGGTCCTGATCTCCGGCAACACCCGGCTGGCGGTCTTTGGACGACGCATGGACTACCTCACCGCCGGCCTGACCTACAGCGTGGAGTTCAGCGCCGATTTCTCCTCATGGAAGACGGCCACCGACATTCCCACCTCCCTCGGCAATGATGGAGAAATCGAAGCCGTGACCGTCCCTTTCCCCGCGCAGGTCAATGGCCAGGAGGCCCGCTTCTTCCGCGTCCGGGTCAACGCTCAATAAGGCTGCGCAAGGTTGAAAACGAGATTAAACCAATCGGTCTGTTTTCCAGGCTGAACGTCTGGCACAACGATTCATGCGGGAACGTAGAATGGACGTGGCGGCAGCTCGTTCGTGACCAACGCTCCTGAAGCACGCTCGTCTTGGCGGCGAGAACAGACTCTAGCCAATGCCATCGGTCATTTTCCAGCGGGCCGCATCACTTCTGAGCCATTCCAGCCACCACTCTCAATTCGTCGGCCTCAGGTCAAAGCACACCAGCTTGTCCTTCTGCCGCACCAGCAGCCTGCCGTTTGCGATCGCGGGTGAGGAGCAGCCCATGGCGTCCGTCTTGGCACGGCCCAGCTGCTCGTAGGCGGCGTTGGAGGCCTTCACCATGCGCACGTGCGTGCCGTTGTTTTCATACACGAGCAGCTTGCCATCCGCCAGCAGCGGGGACGTGATCGTGCTGTTGACCTCGTTCACCACCCACTTCACCGCGCCAGTTTCCAGATCGACGCACTGATGCTTGCCACCGCAGCAGTGATACACATTGCCCTCGTAAATGATCGGGCTGCCTGTGTAGCGCAGCGTCACCCAGAAATGCGACCACGCGGCCTTCGGCGTGCCATCCGCCTGCATTTTATACGCACGCAGTCCCACACCCTGAGTGCCGCTGTAAAGCACCAGCCAGTCACCACTCGTCACCGGCGTGCTCTGGCTGCCGCCCTCGGCCTTCCACTTCACCGCACCCGTTTCAGGATCGAGTCCATACAGCGCGTTGTTGCCATTGATCACGAGCACCGGCTTGCCGCTGGCAGGGGACCACCATGTGGGGCTGGCGATCACGCCCTTCGCTTCCTTCTGCTCCCACAGCAGTTTGCCATCGGCCTTTGAGAAGGCGCATGCCACACCTGCGGCCATGTACACACGGTCTCCCAGCACAAGGGGAGAAGCCGCCGGCCCCTTGGTGGAAAGCGGCGCGGACCACATGAGCTTGCCATCCGCCTCGTTCACACACAGCAGTTCTGAACTGCACGCCGCATACACCTTGCCATCCACCACCGCACAGGTGCTGGAGGACTGCCGGCCGCTGGGCTTGCCTGGCTGCGCGTATTTCCAGATCTGCTTTCCCGTGGCAAGATCCAGGCACAGGATCACATCCTGCGCGATCTTCACCGTGTTCGGCACCAGGGCGATCATCTTCTCCTTCACCTCCGGCGGAAAGCCCTCGTCATCCAGCCACTTGCTGAATTCCCCAGCACTGGCGAAAGGTTTCCCCTGCCGGCTGCTCATCTTGCCCAGCCATTCCAGCGCGATCGCGTTCTTCCCGGCCTTGAAGCGGCTCGTCACCCACGAGCCGAGGGTGATGTCCTCCTTCTCGCTCAGGTTGTCTTTGCGCCATTGCACGATCCATTCGTCAAACTTCTCGCCCCGCAGCTTCGGCAGGTTCAGGCGGGTTTCCTCCAGCTTCTTCTCAAGCTCAGGCGAAGTGCCGCGGTAGTTCAGCGACTGCATCACCTCGGTGTCGATCTCACGCGACTCCGAGGCCACGCGCTCATGCCACACCACGCTCATAAACACCTTTTCTCCGCTCACCACCGGGCTGCCATGACCGCCGTATTCGTTGCTGGGGATGAATTCGCTCTCCCACACCTTTTTCAGCCCCTCGCCCGGAAAGGTGTTCGCGATCGGGCTCGTGTCCTGAGAAATCCCATTGCGGTCCGGCCCACGCCATTGATTCCAGTCCGCAGACCAGACGGTGGAGGCAAGCAAAAGAACGTGCGCAGCAGCAAGGGTGTTTTTCATGTGCAGCGTTTAACGGCCTCACTTGGCCGCTAGTTTCACCACCCTGCCCTGATCAGTCTCTCAGGTGAAATGGTACGCAGGGAGGGGATCGAACCCTCGACCAATTGGTTAAAAGCCAACTGCTCTACCGCTGAGCTACCTGCGCATTCCCGAAACGGGGGCGGGTATGTATTCACATCTTGGCGCTGCGCAAGCCGGAATATGCACCGGAGCGGACTTTCTGCACCAGATCAGCCAGACCGCTTTCGGGTCGCCTTACGTGATAGGCGTGGATTCCGCAGTTTTGCGCGCCTGTCAGATCACAGGTGGCGTCATCGCCGATGTGCAGCGCCTCATGGGGCTGGCAGCCGATGGCAGCCAGTGCGGCCTGAAACATGCGTGCGTGCGGTTTGGCCGCTCCGACCTCGCTGGAGATGATCACCTCCTCAAACCAGCGCAGAAGATCGTGCCCGGCCAGAATGCTGCGGAGTCGGCGGTCAAAATTGGACAGCACCAGCAGACGGTGATCGCGGGCCAGGTCGGTCAGCGCTGGCACCACATCTTCAAAAACGCTCCAGGCCTGGGGCCGGGCGTAGTAGAGATAGAGTTCGCTGAAGAGATCTTCCAGCGCGGCCTCTTCGACAGAAGCCCCCAGCACACGGCTAAAAACCAGTCCCACCAAAGTGCGCCACCAGCCGCGATCATCATCTTCGGAGCTCCGCCCTTCCGGATGCAGCGGCGGCGCAGTCTCCTTCCACGCCGTGCGAAAGGCCTGCATGAGAGCGGCCGGATCCACGGTGAGTCCGTGACGCCGGGCCACCTGCGCATAGGTGGCCCCCACAGGCTCCGCAGGACGGATCAGGGTTCCTGCGGCGTCGAAAAACAGGGCTTGGAGCGGCATGGCCGTGCTGGTAAACAAAAAACGGGAGCGACTTTGCAGCCGCTCCCGTGTGGAAGAGAGAAAGGGTTTACTTGGAGTAAGTGACCGGATTCTTCGGATTCTTGCCGTAAGTCACTTCCTGCTCAGGCTCTGGCGGAAGCATCGGCAGCTTGCAGTGCCTGCCGGAGCCAGGGAGCATGTAGCCAGCATTGAGGTCGTTCAGGCTGCCCACCATGTAGGACTTGGGCTCCGGCGGAGTGATGATGTCCACTGCGCCAAAGAGGCCGCGGCTCACGGTTTCGCCATAGGTGTACAGCGCGGACTGGTACACGCGCTTGGTGGAAACCATGCCACGCTGCATGATGCCCGTGGCCACCCCGGGCCAGCGGCGGATGGCACGCACGCCAAAGCTGGCGCCGTCATCCACGGTGTCCATCACGTAGTCGGTGTAGCGGTTCGTCTCGCGGAAAGCGATGTCGTCGGTGCGGAAGGCGACGTTTTCAGCGAGGTTGGTATAATCACGTGCCTGCTGGTCTCCGACCTTGCCGACGAAGTTGCTGCTGTCATCCACCACATCCACCACGTGGTTGGTGCCAAAACCGATGCCCTGGCTGGCGTAGCCCAGTCCTTTGTTCACGAGACCCGCGTCACGGCAGGGCAGCACAGAAGTCGGGCGGGGATTGTTCGCCAGATTTTCCTTCATGCTGGTGCAGGAGGCGAGGGTCGAGAGGAGAACAAGGGGCAGGAGCAATTTCATAGATAATAAAGTGATTCTGTCGGAAAGGAGCATCGATTGTCAAAGCTAAAATCGGCTTATTGCGGTTTCAATGGTCTTTTTCGTGCTGCAAGGCCTTTGCGGTTCTGCTTTTTACATCTTCCGAAAGACCATCGTCGGCGCTGCGTTATCGCGCCTACCCCAAAGAATCCCATGAAGCTGTCTCCACTCTGCGTCCTTCTCGCATCGTTCGCCGCATCGGCCCTGATATCCCAGGCCGCGCCCGATCTCCAGGCCACCGCCGCCAAGATTGACGAACTCGTCAACGCCAAGCTGGTCAGGGAGAAAATCCAGCCCAACAAACCCGCCAGCGATGAAGTCTTCGTCCGCCGCGTGTATCTCGATGTCGTGGGGCGCATTCCCACCCTGACCGAAACCACCGATTTCCTCAAGAGCACCGACGCCGACAAGCGCTCCAAGCTGATCAACAAGCTTCTGGCCAGCGACGGGTACGTGCAGAATTTCTACAACTACTGGGCTGACATTCTACGCATGAAAAGCCAGATGGTCGGCGGCGGCCAGAGCCTGCCTGCTTTTTACGGCTACTCCAAGTGGCTGAAGGAAAGCCTGCGGGAAAACAAGCCTTACGACCAGATGGTCCGCGAAGTCGTCACCGCCAGCGGCAAGAGCTACGAGGACGGCGCGATCGGCTTTTACATCCGCGACTATAACATGCCTTTGGACAACATGGCGGTGACCACCCAGATCTTTCTGGGCACCAGCATGGTCTGCGCACAGTGCCATAACCACCCCTTCGACAAGTGGACGCAGATGGACTATTACGAGATGGCGGCCCACACCTATGGCATGACCGGCAGCAACGGCCTGACCAACCCGCTCCTCGCCCAGGCGATCTACGGTGGCGGCACGCCCAAAAACAAGAGCAACCGCTACGGCGGCGCCGTCTCCAAATTTGACCTTCCCGAAGGCATTGAGCGCAAGGACGTCGGCCGCGCCATGACCGAAATCCTCCGCCCGCTGCGCTACAATACGGTGCTGGACCAGACGGACAAGAAGCCCCTCGTGCTGCCGCATGATTACCAGTACAAAGACGGCAAGCCCAAGCAAAAGGTCGAGCCTGTCATCCCAGCCTCCTTCAGCAAGGATGGCAAGATCGTCAAAGACGGTGTCAAGCCCATCGTCTCCTACGCCGGCTGGATGACCAGCAAGGAAAATCCGCGCTTCACCACCGTCATCGCCAACCGCCTGTGGAAGAAGCTCATGGGCCAGGGCATCATCGAACCCGTCGATGAAATCACCGACAGCACCGTACCGAGCAATCCTCAGCTCATGACCTTCCTGGAGGAGACGATGAAGTCCTCCAACTACGACATGAAGGCCGTGCTGCGTGCCATCCTGAACTCCCAGGCCTACCAGCGCGAAGCCTACACCAAGGACGTCGAACTCGGCGAAATCTACAACTTCCCCGGCCCCCTTCTCCGCCGCATGAGCGCCGAGCAGATCTGGGACAGCATGGTCGCCCTCTACAAGCCCGGCGCTGACCAGCCCAGCATCTCCACCAAGGTGGACGGCGAGATCGCCCTGCGCCGCATCGAGTGGCTCGACCGCGCCCTGAACAGCCTCTCCCCCAAGGAACTCCAGGCCTGCACCATCAAAGTCGCGCAGAAGCAGAAGGAGCTGGCCTCCGAAGTGCGCGCCGCGCAGGAGCAGATGGATGCCGCCACCAAGGCCAAGGACGAAGCCGCCATCCGCAAGGCACGCGAGGTCATCAAAAACCAGCGCAAGCACATCGACGAAGCCGTGGACGCCGTGGTCTATGACGCCGGATTCAAGCGCTTTGCTGAACTCGCCCGCGAAGGCAAGCTTGACGAGTTCACCAAGGACGAAGACTTCGCCAAGGAAGTCGCCGCAGCGATCAAGCTCAAGAAAAACGGCGAAGACCTCAGCATGGATGAAGCTCTCTCCATTCTGGCCAAGCAGCGCCGCGCCACGCTCAGCGCACAGGCCAAGGCCCGCTTCGCCACCGATGCCGAACGCTTTGAAGCGGACGACAAAAATGAAAAAGCTTCCCTCGTCGCCTGGGAAAACTTCCGCGACACGTACATGCTGCGCGCCGCAGACCTCCGCAGCCCTGCCCCCAACGGCCACTTCCTGCGCGAGTTCGGTCAGAGCGACCGCGAACTCGTGGAAAACGCCAATGATGAAGCCAGCGTCAGCCAGGCGCTCACCCTGCTGAATGGCAAGGTCTTCAACAATCTCATGAACCGCTACACCGTCATTGCCCGCGCGATGGACCGCGCCAAAAAAGACGGCCCCGAAGCGGTCATCGACACGGTGTACCTCAGCCTCCTCAGCCGCAAGGCCACCGCCGAGGAAAAAGACCTGCTCAAACCCATCGCCGACAACGCCGACGGCACCGACCGCGGCGATGTCCTCTGGACCGTGCTGAACACGCGGCAGTTCTTCTTCATTCAGTGAGGGACCGCACGCGTCCCGCGTGCTGCATCCGGCGTCCCGCCGGATGCAGACTCCAGGATCACACAGCGTGCCTCGTTCACATAAAACTGAAGGCAATCCTGAGCTGATAATCACCCAGGAGGAATCGTCCGTCATGGGACGGTTTTCCGCGAGGCGCGAAACACAGCCTGCGGGACGCAGCCGCTCCATTCCAAACCTCTACGCAATCACACCCTTCACCACTTCTCCGGCGATGTCCGTGAGACGGAAGTCGCGTCCGGCGTAGCGGTAGGTGAGCCTCAGGTGGTCCAGGCCCAGGAGGTGCAGGATGGTGGCGTGCAGATCGTGGATGTGCACCTTGTCCACGGCGGCGTAGTAGCCGTAGTCGTCCGTGGCACCGTACGCAGTGCCCGGCTTGCTGCCGCCACCGGCCAGCCACATGGTGAAGCCATGCGGATTGTGGTCGCGGCCATCGCTGCCCTGGGCCACCGGGGTGCGGCCAAATTCGCCGCCCCACACCACCAGCGTGTCATCCAGCAGACCGCGCGATTTGAGGTCTGCGAGGAGACCGGCGATGGGTTTGTCCACCTCCGCCGCGTTTTTGGTGTGGCCCTTGAGCAGATCGCTGTGCTGGTCCCACTGCACAAAGCCGTCGCTGTGTGTCACCTGCACGAAGCGCACGCCGCTTTCCGCAAAACGCCGCGCCATGAGGCACTGGCGGCCGAAATTGGCGGTCACCGGATCGTCCAGGCCGTACATCTTGCGCGTGGCTTCCGACTCGCCTGAGATGTCCTGCAGCTCCGGCATGGTGGACTGCATGCGATAGGCCAGTTCAAAGGAATTGATGCGTGCCTCCAGCGCCGCATTGGCACCCGCCACATCCAGGTGCGAGTGGTTCATCTGGGACACCAGATCCAGCTGCGCACGCTGCATTTCCGGCGAAAGCTTTTTGTTGTGAATGTGCCGCACCACCGCCTGGTCCGCGGGGATGCTGGCATTTCCCAGCGGCGTGCCCTGGCAGTGCGCCGGCAGAAAGGCGGAGCCCCAGTTGTTCACGCCGCCATGCGCCAGCGTGGGACAGATCGTGACAAAGGCGGGCAGGTCGGAGTTCTCCGTGCCCAGACCGTAGCTGACCCAGGAGCCAAGGCTTGGCCTCACGAAAGTATCGCTCCCCGTGTGCAGTTTCAGCAAGGCCCCCCCATGCGCCGGATTGGTGCCGTGCATGGAGCGGATGATGCAGAGGTCATCCACATGCTTGGCCACATGCGGAAAGAGATCGCTCACCGGCAGGCCGCTCTGGCCGTAATGGCGGAACTTCCAGGGAGACTTCAGCAGATTGCCCGTCTCCGCGAACTTGACGCGTGGCAGCGCAAAGGGCGGCGGCTTGCCGTTGTCGCGCTCCAGCAGGGGTTTTGGGTCAAAGGTGTCCACCTGAGAGGGGCCGCCCTTCATCAGCAGAAAGATCACACGCTTGGCCCTGGCCGGAAAATGCGGCTGCTTCGGCGCCAGCGGATCGATCACCGCCGCTTTGGCGGACTCCAGGCCCAGCACCCCTTGCAAGGCCAGATAGCCAAAACCCGCGCAGGAACTGCGCAGCATCTCACGGCGGCTGAAGGGGGGCATGGCAGGCATGGCTTTCACATAGCAGCATACGGGCCGGAACAGCCGCCTCTTGCTGCCAGCGTAACTGGCGCACCAGCCGCCCTGCCTCAGCGCAGCAGCCGGGGCAGCGACAACTGGAAGGTGGCTCCACTGCCCTCCTCCGATTCAAAGGTGATTTCCCCGCCCATCAGATGCGCCAGATGCCGTGAGGCCAGCAGCCCCAGCCTGAGTCCTGAGAAGGTGGAACCCTCCAGGTGATGGATCACCCGAAACATCTGGCGGGCCTCCGCCAGGCGGATGCCGTGGCCATTGTCCGTCACCGTCAGCAGCATGCGCTCCGGGCCAGCCTCAGAAACCTCCACCTGCACGAGTCCGGACTTGGCGGCATGGATGGCATTGCTCAATAGATTGTCCGCAATGACACTGAGCTTGCCGGGGTCGGCGAGGACCATCGCCGGGCCGCTGCTCTGCCGGCAGGTCACCTGCGTGCGGCTGGTCCGGGCCAGGCTGCGATGGCGCAGTTCCAGATCTTGAAGAAATCGGCCGAGATCGACCGTCTCAAGCCGTTCGGGGCATTCACCCGCCAGCAGCGGCGCATAGCTGTGCATCCGGTCCAGCAGTTCCTGCAGGCGGATCCCGTTTGCCGAGAGCCGCTGCATGACATCGGACGCCCCCGCCTCCCGCGGAAATTCCACCAGGGACGTCGCATGCAGAACCACCGACTGCAGGGTGTTTCGCAGTTCGTGAATGACTCCCTGCAGCAGCTGGACGCGTGAGTGCGCGGCAGTGCCGGCGCTCCCGGAGTCCGCAGCCAGTCTCTCGCTTGCATGCTCGATCTGCCTAGTGCGCAAGGAAAGCTCCGCCTCCTGAGCCGCCACAAAGTCCAGGCAAAAATGCGCAACCTTCTGGTCAAAGAAAAGCCTCGTCTCCCGGCAGGCTTCCTCCAAGAAAGTCTCCGCCACCGATCCCTTGAGCCGTTTCAGCTCCAAAACGACCACCTCGCTGACACCAGCAAGCGCCTTGATGACCACATCCAGCCGCAGTTCCGCCAGGCACTTCAGGCTTTCCGCGCCCGCAGCGGGCACGGCTTCCTTCCCCGCCATCACCCGGGGGAGCAGCGTTATCAGTTCATTCAGCAGAAGAGGAAGATTGCCCGGCACTGCATCCAGCTGGGCCGCGCGAACGCGCTCCGTGCTCGCACTGGCAAACGCGGCGGCGCATGCGGCCTCGATCCGATCGCTGTTCGCCATCAGAGACTGCCCCATTTTTTCGATGTCTGAAAGTGAACGTGGCTCCGGTAACGTCATTCGGGTGCTTTATACGCTTGGATATGGCAGTGGGCGGCACAAATCGTCTTTAGTCTGAGGTGGCGCTAAAGCCGACAACCAATAGGCGTCTGTAGAGCGCAAATAGGACGGCCCCTGCGCACCCCATTTCACCTCCAAACACGGCCGTTCAGAAATCGGAAATCCTTTAGATGCACGCACGCGAAATCGGTGTTGCACGCGATCTCAGGTCGAAACCCAGTTCAAAGCCATGTCATCCATCATTACCGTAGAACGAGTAGAGACCAAGCAGACCCTCATCGAAGTCGCCGCAGAAACTCCCGAACAGGCGTTCAAGGAGGTGAAGGCCGGCCAGGGCCACGCACTCGGAACCGTCAAAAATTCCGAGCTTTTGATCCGCGACACCTCAGCGCCAAAATCCGCGAAGAAGTAGCGTGCGCCCTCACCATCCATCCTCTCGGATTCCTTGAGCGTCGGCGTGCTTCGGCAGGCGCTGATCCGAGAGGTGCAGTCTTCTCGAATATCCCTCCTCTCGATAGAGAGAGAGCTCCTTCAACGACCGCCGGGGAGTCGGCATGCTGTCCCTGCCCCCGTTGTGTCCCTTGGTTTGCCAACGCGCCGCCTCGTCCGCACTCTGTTTGCACAACGCCATTCAGCGTGGCTTCAGCACTCCCTCCAGATTGGCGTTGAGCTTGCACTGAGACCGCTGCCAGATCTCATCCATTAAGTCGGGGAGCGAATCGAAAAAATCCGTGGAGGTGAAAACGAGGGTCTTCCCCTTCGCCTTGATGAAAACACAGTGGGCCACACGGCTCCATGCCATCTCCTCAATCTCCGTCCATGGGATCACCTTGCTGGAGCGCAATCGTGAGACGACGAGTCCTTCATCGGTCACTTCATAACGATTGAGGGCGCTGGCCCAGTAGAGCCACGCGACCAAAAATGCGAGCACGAGACAAACAGCGGTGAAAGCAATTCGTCCCACCGTGCCGCCCCGAAAAACTGGCTCACCACTCACCCGATAAATCATCCAGCCCATAAACACCGGGAAACCGCCGCACAGCAAATGCACGATTGGTGAATGATGGTAGGTCTTCACAAGCGTCCTGAATCAAGACAACCTCACGCACGCCCCGTTGCCGGAGTGCGGTGGCGGTCGTCGTGGAAGTATTTTTCCATGCGCTCCCGCAAGTCGGCGTAGAAGTTGCGGGACATTTCTTCGATGGCCTCCGCCGTGTGGCTCACACCGCTCTTCGCCGCCAGCTCGCGCGCCACGCGGCTGCGCTCTTCAAATTCACGCTCCAGATCCATGAGATAAACGAGGAATTCCTTCGCCGAGCGCGCGCCGTCCACACTGGTGACGAGGGAGCGCTCCATGGTCTTGTTGCGCGTCAGGTTCAGCATCTTGCTCCCCGCCAGCTCCTTCATCTGCAGGCTGAAGCCCTCCATGAAGGCCTTGCGCTCGCCGTCAAATCCCATTTCCTCACGGTCCACCATGGTGTCGTACGGTCCGGGCTTGGAGAAGAATTTCATGATCAGCGGAATGGTGTCCACCAGCATGAAGAGCATGGTCAGCACCAGATACGCCACCAGCGCAAAGGTGCCGCCCTGCGCTCCCTGCTCAAACAGCTCATGCAGCGCCAGCGTCTGCTTCAGGATGTCCCGGCGCGGTTCGGCGCGGATTTTGGCGATGCGCAGCTCCTCGTCCTGGCCGAGCTGGGCGATCTCCTCGTTCATGTTTTTCTGCTGCAGCAGCAGGCCGTCGATCTGCGTCTTCAGCGTCTCGCGGATGGCGTTCTGCTGGCCCACAAACTGGTCCGCCTGCTCCGTCTGCACCTTCTGCTTCAGCGCGGCCACGCGTTCGCGCTCGGCTTTGTCGCGGGCGGCGTCTTCGGCGGCCCTGGCGTCCAGCTCGGCATTCACGCCGTCCTCGGCGGCCTTGATCTCCGCCACCACGGCCACCCGGTTTTTCGTCATCGTGTCCAGCACGCCGCTGAGGCGTGCAGACTCCGCACGCCGCCAGGTGAGCTGGTCTTCCTGGATGCTCTTGGCACGCGGCCCCAGGCCAATGATGCCGCTGCGCTGGCCGTTCACCTCACGCTCAAACTCGGACTGCCAGTGGTTCAGCTCCTCGGCGATCTTTTGGTAATCCTTGCTCAGCGTGGCCATCTCCGCGTCCAGCTTGGCCAGGCGCTCTTTGCCCGGGGCCACCGCTTCGGCGACCTTGCCTTCGCGCGCAGCCTTCGCAGCCTTTTCGTCATCGGTCAGCGGCTTCTCGATCGGCTTGCCGTTGTCGTCCAGAAATTTGGCGTTGAAGGTCGCGTTCCAATTCTCGCGCTGCTTGGCGATCTCCTCCTCCAGCGGCACCAGGCGCGCCTCCACGGCCACCTTCTGTTGCTTGGAAGTCTCGCGTGCGCCTTCGATCTCATCCTGCCGGTGCTTTTCAATGACGGAGGTGATCGTGTCCTTGAACAGCAGCAGCGTCAGCGGGTGGGAAATCGTGATCCCCATCAGCGCCGCCACCACCATGCGCAGAGAGAACTGCGAGAGCTTGCGAAAAAATGACTGGTAGGCGCGGTACGTGGCCAGCAGCGCACGGTCCACCGTGAGGATGATGAACGACCACACCAGCGACACCGGTGCAATGACATACCAGTTGTCCGTCAGCGTGCTCAGCGCATACGCGCAGGCGATGATGGCAAAGGTGGAGGGCACCAGCACCGTGGCGCCAAAGGCCACGTATTTACGCCGTTCCCAGGCAGGGCAGGCGTCGAGGTTGTCGGAAGAGGCTGCGGAGAGCCAGAAAAAAACGCGTTCAATGCGTTGTAGAAGATTCATGGGCGTAAGGGCTGCCGTTCGGTGAGTGTGCGGGCAGGCGCGGGATTGTCAATCAGCGGGAATGGATTAATAAGGCCCCTCCTATGACGCCAGTCCTCGACGATGCATTCATTTGCGATTCCGTTCCCGCGGAAGTCATGGACCAGGTCTGGGCCGCAGGCTGGCGGCATTTCGGCAGGCATTTCTTTCGCTACAGCCTGCAGCAGGCCGGCTGCGGGGGGCTGCAGACCATCACGCCGCTGCGCATCCAGCTCGCCACCTGCACCTTCAGCAAAAGCCAGCGCCGCGTGCTGAACAAAAACACCGGTCTGCGCACCGAGATCTCCCCCGCCGCCCTCGACGGAGATCTGCGCGCCCTCTTCCAGCGCCACAAGCGCCGCTTCACCCACAACATCCCCGAAACCCTCGAAACCTTCCTCGGCCCCGATCCCGCCAAAGGCCCCTGTGAATGCCGCATGCTCCGTGTCTTCGAAAACGACCGCCTCATCGCCGCCAGCTTTTTCGACGTGGGCCAGCACTCCGCCTCCAGCGTGTATGCCTTCTTTGAACCCGAGTGCTCCAAACGCAGCCTCGGCACCTACACGCTCCTCCTGGAAATCCAGCACTGCCAAAATGCAGGCCTCCGCTGGCTCTACACTGGGTACGCCACCCGGGAACCGAGCGTGTATGATTACAAAAAGCAGTTTCGCAGCACGGAGTACCTGGACTGGCGCACGGCCGGGTGGGGGCCACTCAGCCCCTTCGAAGCCCCCATCGCATAGCAGTCAGCTTTCCGGCAGAGACAGCCGCGACCTTTGAGGATTGACTTCTGTCACGTCAGTGAGTCATGCTTCCGACGTGACCGCTTCCGCTCATTCCCCCGAAACACCGGCCCCATGATCAAGAAGAGACGCCATCCCCTCTTCCTCTTTCTGCTGCTCATGGTGTCCCTGCTGCTGGCGGTCATCTACTGGTGGTCCGGTGACCTGGCTGAACTCTATTGCGGCAGCGGGCAGCCGTCGCAGAGAGCCGCGGCGGTCAAGACTGTCATCAACATCCCCTTTCTGCGCAAAGCCAGCCTTGTCGAAGTGGCGGCCTCTCGTTGCTTCAAGAGAAGCGGAGGAGAAATGCTTCAGATCCTCCGCGGGCGGTACTCTGAAGCTGTGCTGCTGGACGAGGTGGAGTCCCAGTGGCGCAGCAAGCTGGCCGCAGGAGAGTACTACAAGGCGGGGATCATGCTGACCTTTGCCCACACCCTCGCTCCCGAAGGCTTTCGCTCCCGGGTGCGCAAAGCGGAAGTCGAACAGCTCGTTCACGGACTGGGTCCGAATTTGGACGCGTTCCTGTCATGGAACTGGAAACGTGTCGTCATGGATGAGAGGGCCTTTGAGAAATACTACGCCTTCACTCCTGAGCAACGTTTTGAGTTCACCCTGGCCGATCTCAAGGCCTACCCGCTGCGTTGAAGCCTCCTGAACAGGGTGCGGTTTCAGGGATGCCCGTCTCCGCAAAAAGATAAACGCACGGGGTGCCTTGGACGCGATGCCATTGAAAAAGGAACTCGCATGAAAACATCTCGCTCATCCCGCTCAGAGGAATCTGCGGACACCTCCTCCGCACCTGCGGCGGACCGGCCCGCCACCGCGTTGGACTCTGAAACCCCGCAGCCCACAGTCCTTGAAGACACAGAGGCCAGGATCCTGCTGGCCGAAGATCCCTTGGGAAACCTGCCCCTGCCGCCGGAAATCGTATCCCCTCGTCTCGCCGAACTCGAAACCTGGGACGCTCCTGCCGGGGAGTCCGGCTATCGGGTCCCCCCGCAAGCCGCCGAAGACGAAGCCGAGTTCCCGGAAGTGCTGGCCGAAGAAGGCGCCGACGAAGCGGAAGAAGAACGCCTCGCGGTTCAGCAGGGCGAGGAAGAACGCCTCGAACGCGAACTCGAAGAAGCCGACGAAGAAGAGGAGAAGACGAAGAATCTCAAGTCTTGAGATTCTACGCGCTCGAGCGCTCCCACGAAGCCCCGTTTCCCTCCTGGCTTCCCTTCCTACCGGCGGATGTGCAGAAACAGGTTCACGCCCTCCGGCTCCCAGTTGACTTCGATGGAATCTGCGAGCGCTCCGGCTTGCAATGCCAGATCGCGCAAGTGGTCCTGCGTGCGGTGCTGCAGCACCCAGTCGCCCAGCAGCTCCATGTAGTCGCGGCTCGGGTTGTAGGTGGAAAAATTCCCCACCACCACCTCGCCGCCGCGTTTGGTCACGGCCATCAGTGCCTTGAGCAGGAAGACAAAGGTGCGGTCGGTCAGGTAGTCAAACAGTCCCGCGGACCACACCAGTTCGTAGCCCTTGGCCGGCAGGAAACGCAGCACGTTGCGGTGGTAAAACTCCACCCGCTTTGAAAAGGGCTCACAAAGCTTCTTGGCACGCTCGATGGCATGGATTTCGGCGTCCACGCAATCGAAAAACACCTCGCGCTCGGGATTGTCGAGCACCCATTCCCGCACATCCCGTGCCGGGCCGCTGGCCACGTTCAGCACGCTCAGCGGGGCCTTGGTGCGCTCGGCGGAATGGGAATGCAGCAGTTGGTGAAAGTAGGCCTTGCGATTGCGCACGGCATTCGGTGCCGCCTGCGAGTGGAAATACAGATCCCAGCGCCGCAGGTGCGGCTCCTGGGCGGTCTGCAGGGTATAGATGGCCTCGATGATCTCAAAGTCGCCGCTATAGCCGTATTTTTTCCCGAGCGCCCGTGCCTGCATGGTCCCGGCCAGATAGCGATTTGTAACGTCGTGCGCGTAAGCAAGCACGTCTTCCCTCGCGATCACCTTGGCACGCACCGCGTCTCCCAAGTGGCGCAGCGTGCGGTTGACATGCGCGTAGTCGCTCGGAACGGGCCCCCCGCTGGCAATCAGATCGCGCAGCACGGCATCGCATTCGATCAACGGCGCAAAGTCATTCTTACGGACTGGGGTGCGTTCCTGTTGGGCAAGGGGCGGCATGCGCTGGTAGTGACAAGATGGCGGCCGTGCTCCGGCCTTAATTCCTTGATAATAAGCCCTTCTTGACCTTCCGGGAAGAAAAAAATTACAGGGATCTTGTTATATCACACCCCTTTAGTTCCAATAATTATGCCTGTATGCAACGGCATGAGAAACCGCGCTGCCGCCAGCCCAAGTCTGCCAAGCAGACACAGCGCAACTTGGAACTTAAAACCTGAAACTTTAAATCCGGAACTCAGCTCACGGCTTCTTCGGCTTTGGCGCTTCCTGCTTGGGGTAGCCTTCCAGCTTCACCACGCTCACCGCCGCTTCGGTCGGGAAATCCGCCGGCACTGCGGCCGTGCGCTCCGCTTTACCGGTGGCAACCCACTCGGTGCCGCGCTGCAGGAAGGTGTAGAAGCCGCGGTCCAGCATGGAGTAGTCCGCGTGGCCCAGCGTGGTGTGAAACACGCGGCCCTTCTGGAAGTTGAGCACCATGTTGTTCGGCTCGCTCACCGCAGTGAGGTCGGACACGGAGGAGGTGAGGATGTCCACGTTCTCCGCCGGGCCGCGCAGCTTGCTGTACAGCTCGTCCTTTGCATGCATCCAGCGCTGGGGCAGCCCCTTGGTGATGGGATGGTCCGGATTGCGCGTCTCCACCACAAACTCATGCTGCGCCCCGTGCGCGCCGCCATTGCCCGCCACGGTGTCGCGGAAGAGCTTGCCGTCCTTCACATAAAGCCAGGGGCCGGACTTTTCATTGCGACCACCCCAGCCGCCCACGCCGATCATTTCATTGTATTCCTTCCAGTCCGGAAAGGAATTGTTTGCCGCATGCACCGAAACAAAGCCACCGCCATCCGCCACGTATTTCACAAACGCGTCGCGCACGTTCTGCGGCCAGGGTTCGCCGTTGTAGTTGCTCACCACCGCCGCGTAGTCGCTGAACATGGGCTTCCACGCGTGCCAGGCCTCCTTGGGCGACCCCTTGGGCGGCGTGGTGCTCACATCCACTGTAAAGGCGCTGCTGGTCTCCAGCGCATTGCGCAGCACCGGCGTGGTGATGTCCCACTTGTGGTTGTTCTGGCCGTCCACGATGAGGACTTTCAGTTTGTCGGCGGCCTGCAGGCTGGTGACTGCACAAACGAGGAGGGCAAGGAAGAGAGAGCGCATGGTTGGAAGGCCCGTTGCTATCAGGCGGGGGCAGTTTTGGCAAGAACGAACCCATGTGCAGGTATGTAATTCACCTTGACCCCCGGCTGTGCTACTCCCTCACTGAGCTGTCTCCCCCCTTAGATGTCCCTGCTTGTTTCCTCCCTCCTCTACCTGGCGCTGCTTCTGCTGCTCGCGGTTATTTCCGCCACGGAGACCGCCATCCACAGCGCGCGGGACATGGAGGCCCAGCTGCTCGCCGCCGGCGAGGGGGCGGTGGCCAAAAAACTGCGGGCCATCACCGCCAATCCCTTTGCGCAGCTCCACCACACCCTGCTGCTCTCGGCAGCGCTGAACCTCGCGCTCGCAGCGCTGGGCCTGTGGATCGTCACCGGTCCGCTGCGCGCTTTGGGGTGGAATGCCTGGCTCACATCATCCGTCCTATTCTTGGCAACCGTCCTGCTAGGAGACATGGCCCCCAAATTTTTCGCCGCACGCAATCCCTCCGTGGTTCTGCTCGGCAGCCTGCGTTTGCTGCACCCGCTGCGCAACGTGCTCGACCCCCTGGCCTCCCTCGTCGATCGCACCACCGACTTCCTGCTGCAAAAACTCGTCACCCGCCACATCAAGACGCGCATGCCGGTGACGCGGGATGAATTTGAAACCCTGGTGGAAATGCGCCAGGAGCAGGGCCTGCTGGACAGCGACGAGAGCGCCATGATCCACGAGGCGCTCGACATCGAGGCCCTCACCGTGCGCGACTGCATGATCCCGCGGGTGGATCTCGCCCTCATGAGCAGCGAGGACGCGCCGCAGAAAGCCGCCGCCATTTTGGAAAAATCCGCCAGCCGCTTCGTCATCGTTTACGGGGAGACCCCCGACTCTGTGGAAGGCGTGCTGGACACCGCCGCCTGGAAGCTGGCCAACCGCCCCGAGTGGCGCACCCTCATGCACGCGCCCGCCTTTGTGCCGGAAACCATGCCCGTGCTCGAGGTGCTGGAGCATCACCTGCAGGGCAGTGACCAGCCGGTGCTGATCGCCGATGAATACGGCGGACTCGAAGGCATGATCACCCGCCGCGAGATCGCCGACTGGCTGCTTTACGAAGCCGCCCCCTGGCACGGTGAAACTTCAGAAATTCGCGACCTCGGCAACGGCCGCTACCTCCTCGATGGCGGCACACGTCTGGATCATCTCAGAGAAGAACTCGCGCTCGACCTCAACCTCGATCTGGACGTCGGCGGCATCGACACCATCGGCGGACTCGTTTTCAACCAACTCGGTCATGTGCCCAAGCCCGGCGAGCGCATCAGCATCAACGATGCGGACATCAAGGTGCGCCGCATCGTGCGCGCCCGCATTCAGGAGGTGGAGCTCCGCCTCAAACCCAAGCCCGATGAAGACGCCGCAGACGCCTAACCCCCGACCACCCGCATGACCTGGCTCCTGCTCATTCTCTGCCTTGCGCTTTCCTTCATGCTCTCCGGATTGGAAAGCGCCGTCATGGCCGTAAGCCGTGTCCGCGTGCGCCACGCCGCCAGCGAGGGAGACCGCCGCGCTCGCAGCCTGCTGCCCCTGCTGGAAGATCGCGATGCGCTGATCGGCTGCATCACCGTGGCCAATCACCTCACCAATCTGACCGCGTTTCTCCTGGTTGCTTTTCCCGTCATCCGTCATGCCAGCCTGTGGGGTTACGTGCTGGCCTTTGCTCTGGCGCTGCCGGTGTTTCTCATCGGCCTGGAAGTTCTGCCCAAGAAGATCTTTCGCAGCTATCCCTTCCGCTCACTGCGCAGCGTCTCCCCCCTCGTCCACCTCGTGGGTCTGGCACGTCCGCTCTTCCGCGTGATGGCGGGCAAAAAAAAGGCGGATGCCGGAGAGGCGCCCAGCGAGGCGCGCCAGACACGCGGACGCGATGACCTCAAAGCCCTCGCGCAGGAGCTGGCCAGGCAGCACCAGCTTTCGCCCAATGCCACGCACCTCATCGAGCGTGTGCTGGACTATAAGAAGCTGCGCACCTCAGACGTGATGCAGCCGCTGGCGCGCAGCATGGCTCTGGCGGCGGAGATCCCGCTGAGCACCGCACTCATCGTCGCGCGCGATCAGAACTGCACCCTGCTGCCCGTGCTGGGAGACAATGGCAGCTTCATCGGCCTGCTCGACACCACCGATCTCCCCGCCACGCTTCCTCCTGACCGCCTCGTGCGCCACCACATGCGCACTCTGGATGCCATGCCCGCCAGCCTCTCCGCCCTGCACACCCTCCAGCGCCTGCGCAAATCCGGCCGCCGCCTCGCCATCGTGCTGGATGAACGCCAACAGCCCGTCGGGCTGATCACCGAGGAGAGGCTGCTGGAGCCGCTGATGCGGTGAAAAAGGCGTCTGAGTTTACGGTTGTTGACGATGGTTGACTGTTGTTGACAGTGGATCGGAACAACCGTCAACCACTGTAAACAACGGTCAACCACCGTAAACTTCCCCTTCCCCATGCCCAAGCTCGTCTTCGCCACCTCCAACCCTCACAAAACCGAAGAAGTCGCCGCCATTCTGGGCAGCGCATGGGAGGTGGAGGATCTGCGCGCACATCCTGGCGTCACGCTCGATGAAGAAACCGGCGACACCTTTGAAGCGAACGCAATCATCAAAGCCGTGAGCGGCAGCCGCGGCGTGCCCGGCATGCTGGTGCTGGCAGATGATTCCGGCCTGGAAGTGGATGCGCTGGACGGCCACCCCGGCGTGCGCAGCGCGCGCTATGCCGGGGAGACTGCGAACGCCGCCGACAACCGTGCGAAACTCAAGGCCGAACTCGGCAAGCTGGAGCAAACCGCTCCTTTCAGCGGACGCTTTCAGTGCTGCATGGTACTCGCACGCGATGGCGTGGTGCTGCAGATCACTCAGGCCAGCGTCGAAGGCCATCTGCTCACGCAGGAGCAAGGCTCGGGTGGCTTTGGCTACGATGCGCTGTTTGTTCCCGAAGGCTTCAGCGATTCCTTCGGCGTGCTTTCCCCTGAAACGAAGAACGGCCTCAGCCATCGCGCCCGCGCCTTGGAAGCCATGAAAGCCCAACTCGCCTCGCTGGCCTGATCCACATGCGCCATCTTGCGTTCATCGCGGCACTCGCACTCGCCAGCTGCGCGCAACCGCCTGCGCCACATCATCCGCAGCCACAGGACGATCTCGCGTCCCAGAGTCCGCAGGCACAGCCGCAGCAGCCGGACCTCGCGCCACGCTACCCTTCGTGGGATGAAGTGCGTGCACATGCGCAGCCCCTGGCAGCGTCGCCTGAATCCAGCAGCCACGGAAAAGAACTCGTCGGCGGCGCCTCATTGATCGATGAAACGCTGCATCTCAACGGCCGCAGCATCGCGGTGCAGTATGTTCTTTTCGACAGCCGCAGCTACGCCCTGCAGGTCATCGACCAGCCCGTCGACTGGTCCGGGGGTGGAAAAATCAGCGAATGCATGCGCAGCGTGAATGCCGCAGCTGGTGTGAATGGCGGCTTCTTCACGCCGCAGTTTGCCCCCATGGGCCTCATGATTGCCAGCAGTCACAAGATTGGCGCCTGGCAGTCCAACAAACTGCTCTCCGGCGCTGTCGTCGTCCACCATCAGCCCCGGCTTCTCTGGAATGCCGAGGTGCAGGGTAACAGCGATGCGCAGCATCTCATCCAAGCCGGCCCACGCCTCGTCGATGCCGGCCACGCCGTGCCAAATCTGGAGCGCCGCAAGCAGACCACCCGCACCTTCATTGCCACCGATGGCGGCCACCGCTGGATCATGGGAATCGCCCACTCGACCAGTCTCGGCGAACTCGCCGACGCGCTCGCCAGCGCCCCCTTCCCCGACGGCTTCCGCATCCACCGCGCCCTCAATCTCGACGGCGGCCACTCCTCCGCCCTCTACTACCGCACATCGGACGGCCACGAGCATGCGCACCCAGGCTGGAGCACGGTGAGGAATTACATCGGCATCGTGCCGCGATAGCACGGACCGGGAGTCGTCTTTGATCCTCCAGAAGTTGGATGAATTGCTGTTTTGGATTGGCCTCGCGGAATTCATCTCTCATCATTCGTCCCCATGACCGCTGACTCAGCATCCCTCCACCGGGCTTTCTCTGCCGATTGCTTCAACCGGACATGGCAGCTGCTTGAGAAGCCTGACCGCACCGCTGAAGACGATGAACAGATGCTCCTGCTCGCCATGGCGTCACTCTGGCATTGGACGCAGCGTGAAGACTGCACGCTGCGCCACCGGTCCATCGGCTACTGGCAGGTCTCACGTGTGTACGCTGTTCGGGGCAAGCTGAAAATGCGCGGCGTTTTGCGGAAAGCTGCCTCCGTGTGAGCATGCAGGAACCGCCATTCTTTCTCGCGTATGCCCATGAGGCTGCTGCACGGGCAGCGATGATTTCAGGCGATGAAGAACGCATGCTGCGCCATCACAACGAAGCGCAGGCGCTCGTCCCCCAAGTCTCCGATGCTGAAGAGCGC
Organism: Prosthecobacter sp.; assembly: GCF_044226605.1. Classification (GTDB taxonomy): domain Bacteria; phylum Verrucomicrobiota; class Verrucomicrobiia; order Verrucomicrobiales; family Verrucomicrobiaceae; genus Prosthecobacter. The sequence goes on from NZ_JBGAGS010000036.1 coordinate 45,134, forward strand.
AGCATGCTGGAGAAAGATTTGGAGAGCCTCAGCCCTGCAAAATGAGGTTCAGATGGTGATGGAGGGCTGCATGTGCCAGCAACCGGGCAGTTTTTTGCAGTCAGACATCTTCCGCTCCATGCTCCATGGCTTGCGAGGCTGGTCGCACTGCGAAGTCGATTTCGGGAACTGATCAATCTGCATGCGCAGTTCATCACACTCACGCCTGGCTTTCTTCAAGGCCGCGCGCTTTTCGCCGGTCTTTCTCTGAACGCGGCCGAGATATTCGGCCGCCTTTCCTTCGTGGTACTCTGTTTCGTCCCGGGTGAGAAGCGCCCAAGCCTGCTTGAGCTTGCCTTTGAGGATGTTCCAGTCGCCTCGGAGTAAGATGGTGTTCATGGTCAGGGATTGTTAAGTTAACCAAAGTATTTTCGATTCCACCCCATGAGGCGGATGCCTGAAGGTTGGCTAGAGCAATTTAAATAATTATATAGCCATGGGGATCAAGGCATGCTATCAAACGGCATGGCAACACTCTCTCTGGATTTACGTGAACGGATTGTCAGTGCCTATGACAAAGGCGAAGGCACCCGTGATGAGATCGCGCGGCGCTTTCGCGTCTCCCTGGGCATGGTCAAAAAGCTGCTTCAGCAGCGCAGCAAGACTGGCTGCATCAAGTCCCGGCATCATCTTGCAGGACGCAAGAAGACCATCGTGGCAGAGCATCGCATCGCCATGCGCCGGCATCTCAAGGGCAAGCCTGACATGACGCTGGCCGAACTGCGCGAGGCCCTGGGGGTGAAGTGCACGCTGCCGGCGATCCACTACGTGCTTGCGGACATGGGGCTGACATATAAAAAAAGACGCTCCGCGCCGCCGAGCAGGACCGGGAGGACGTCCGCAAAGCACGCCGCAGCTGGAAGCGCAAGCAAGGAGGATTAGAGCCCTGGCGGCTGGTCTTTCTCGATGAAAGCGGCGCCAAGACCAACATGACGCGCCTGCGTGGCAGAGCGCCGCGCGGGAAGCGACTGCACGCCGCCGCTCCCTGCGGCCGCTGGCAGAGCACCACGATGATCTCCTCCATCCGGCTTGATGGCACCACGGCCTGCATGCACCTCTCAGGAGCAGCGGACACAGCAGCCTTTGTGGCCTACATCGGTCAGGTGCTCTGTCCCACGCTGAAACAGGGCGACATCGTGGTGATGGACAATCTCGCGGTGCACAAGAGCCCGGAAGTGCAGCGCTTGGTGGCAGGTGCAGGAGCGGAGGTGAGATTTCTGCCGGCCTACTCGCCCGACCTCAACCCAATTGAGAAGATGTGGAGCAAGATCAAAGCGCTGCTGCGCACTGCGGAGGCGCGCACGCCACCCGAGCTCGATGCGGCGATCAGTCAGGCATTCTCAAAAATCACAGAAAAAGACGCCGCGGGCTGGTTTGCCTCTTGTGGCTATAGTATTATTTAAAACGCTCTAAAGAAGCTGCTCATGCCGTGCCCGTACGCAAAACCGCCTCCGACGGCTTGCACCGAAGGAGGCGGGGTGAGGATTGCTATACAGCGCTGGCTTAGGCGGCGTCTTCGTCCACGGAAGGGAGAGCAGGACGCTCGGTTTCGTGGAGTTCGAAGTTGCGGTTGCTGATGAAGCCGGTGCCGGCCGGGATGAGATGGCCCATGATGACGTTTTCCTTGAAGCCGCGCAGAAGGTCGGACTTGGCAAGGGTGGCAGCTTCGGTGAGCACACGGGTGGTGTCCTGGAAGGAAGCAGCCGAGATGAAGGATTCGGTCTCGATGGAGGCCTTCGTGATGCCGAGGAGCACAGGCTCTGCTTCCGCAGGCTTGCCACCCTCTTCGGACACGCGGGCGTTTTCCTTCTCGAACTCGCCGCGGTCGATCTGGTCGCCCCAGAGGAACTCGGTGTCGCCGGTGTCGGTGACCTTCACCTTGCGCAGCATCTGGCGGATGATGATCTCAACGTGCTTGTCGTTGATTTCCACACCCTGGGCGCGGTACACTTCCTGCACTTCATTGACGAGGTGCTCGCGGAGCGCCTGCGGGCCAAGAATTTCCAGGAGGTCATGCGGCACGACGGGGCCTTCGGTGATCTGGTCGCCTTTGCTGACGTGGTCGCCATTGAACAGCAGGATGTGCTTGCTGCGGGGGATGAGGTGCTCCTCCTGCTGGCCGGTCTTGTTGTCGGTCACGATCACGCGGCGCTTGCCACGGACGAGGCCGCCAATTTCAACCACACCGTCGATACGGGCGATTTCGCAGGCATCCTTCGGCTTGCGGGCTTCGAAGAGTTCGGCCACACGGGGAAGACCACCGGTGATGTCCTTCGTCTTGGAGGCCTTGCGAGGCGTCTTGGCGATGGTGGTACCAGCTTCGACCTTCTCGTTGTTCTTCACGCTCAAGTGAGCGCCGGCTGGAATGGTGTAGCTGGCGAGGACTTCGTGGGTCTTCGGGTTCACCACGACCACCTGCGGATGGAGGTCTTCCTTGTGCTCGATAACGACGGTTTCTTCGTTGCCGGTGCTCTGGTTGACTTCCTTGGTGATGGTGATGCCGGAGATCATGTCGCGGAACTCCAGTTTACCGGCCTTCTCGGTGATGATCGGCACGTTATACGGATCCCAGGTGACGACCTGCTGGCCCTTCTTGACCTTGCCACCGTCTTCGACAGCGATAACGGCACCCGTGACCAGCTTATGGCTTTCGAGTTCGCGACCGTCGTCGTCATGGATGGAGAGGACGCCGTTCTTGGTGAGGGCGATCCAAGTGCCTTCCGTGGTCTGCACCGCACGCATGTCGGTGTATTTGACGGTACCAGCGTTTTTGACGTTGATGAAGGGCTGCTTGAAGTGGCTCGTAGCAGCACCACCCACGTGGAAGGTACGCATGGTGAGCTGCGTTCCGGGTTCACCGATGGACTGTGCGGCGACGATGCCGACGGCCTCGCCGATGCGGGCCATGCGGTGCGTGGCCAGATGCAGGCCGTAGCACTTCGAGCAGCAGCCGCGCTTGCTTTCGCAAGTGAGCACGGAGCGGATCTTGAGACGCTCCACACCGATCTTGGCGAGGTGCGCGGCTTCCTTCTCAGAAGCAAGCTGGCCAGCCTTGATGATGACGCTCTTGTCCACGGGGTCATGGATGGTTTCGCAGGACACGCGGCCATAGACGCGGGTCTTGAGATCGACGATTTCTTCGTCGCCCTGGTAGATGGAGGACAGCGTGATGCCGTTGACGGTGCCGCAGTCTTCCTCGGTGACGATGACGTCCTGGGACACGTCCACAAGCTTGCGGGTCATGTAACCGGAGTCAGCGGTCTTCAGAGCGGTATCCGCAAGGCCCTTACGAGCACCGTGCGTGGAGATGAAGTACTCGAGCACGCTCAGACCTTCACGGAAGTTCGAGGTGATCGGACGTTCGATGATCTCACCGGAAGGCTTGGCCATCAGACCGCGCATACCAGCAAGCTGCTTGATCTGCGTACGGTTGCCTCGGGCGCCCGAGTTCACCATCACGTAGAGCGGGTTGTGGTGCTTCTTGCCCTCGTTGTATTCCAGGTGCGGAAAGTTCGTCGGCGGCGGTGCCACCACCGTCCAGATGTCGACGATCTTCTGATAGCGCTCACCATTGGTGATGATACCACGGCGATACTGCTTCTCGATTTCCTCGATCTGCTTGTAGGCGTTCTCAAGACCACCGGCCTTGGCGGTCGGGATGACCATGTCCGTGATACCGATGGAGCAACCGGGGCGGGTCGCTTCGCGGAAGCCGAGCTGCTTGAGGCGGTCCAGCGCGTAAACGGTCTCCTTCTGACCAAAGGTCTGGAAGCAGCGCCAGATGATGTCGGACACCTGCTTCTTGCCAACAGTGGTGTTGATGAAGCCGAGGCCTTCAGGCCAGATTTCGTTGAAGAGGATACGACCCGCGGTGGTTTCGATCACCGCCTTGGAAGGATCTCCATAAGGACGCTTTGGCCCGCCATGGTTGTGGTCAGGATTACGGAAGCGCACCTTGTCGTTCACCGTCAGGCCGCCTTCGGAGATGGCGAACTCGACTTCGGAAGCGTCGTTGAAGAGAGGCACGCGGCCGTCCACATCGCCCTTCTTGCCTTTCTCGTGTCCCGGGAATTCGCGCAGGTAGGTGAGGAAGTAGCAGCCCAGAGGAATGTCCTGGGAGGGGTTCATCACCGGCTTGCCGCTGGCAGGCTGAACAGGTTGTTCGGCGCAAGCGACCAAGCGAGCTGTCCATCTGTGCTTCACGTGCACGGCCATCTGGTCACCGTCGAAGTCGGCGTTGTAGGCCGTACAAACGAGGGGATGCACGCGGATGGCCTCACCTTCGATCAGCTTCGGTTCGAAAGCCTGGATGGAAAGACGATGGAGCGTCGGAGCGCGGTTGAGGAGCACTGGGTGACCTTTGGTCACTTCGTCCAGGATGTCCCACACTTCCGGCGTGCGGCGTTCGATCATCTTCTTCGCCGAACGCACAGTGTGCACCAGGCCCATCTCCTTGAGACGGCGGATGATGAAGGGTTCGAACAGCACGAGCGCCATCTTCTTGGGAAGACCGCACTGGTTCAGATTGAGGTCAGGACCGATAACGATGACAGAACGGCCGGAGTAGTCGACGCGCTTGCCGAGAAGGTTCTGACGGAAGCGGCCAGACTTGCCCTTGCGCGACATGTCGGACATGGACTTCAGCGGGCGGTTGCCTGCGCCGGTCACCGGGCGGCCATGGCGGCCGTTGTCGAAGAGGGCGTCCACAGCTTCCTGCAGCATGCGCTTTTCGTTGCGGATGATGACATCCGGCGTGCGCAGCGGAGGAGATTCTTGAGACGGTTGTTGCGGTTGATGACGCGACAGTCGTTCAAGTCAGGTGGCAAAGAGGGAACGAGAGAGGTCTGGGATGGCCGGGATCATTCCAGGATCGGCTGTGGCTTTCGGCAAAGCCCTGGCAGAGCTTGAGGCGCTTGGCGACTTCTTGCGGATCTGCTTGGAGCGCGTCTTGGTCATCGCTTCTTCGAGCTCCTTGGTCACTTCGGCCAGATTGAGCTGGGCGAAGATGTCACGGATGAGCACCCATGCCGACATGAAGGCGTCTGCGCCATGCTGCTCTTCGGCTTCACGAAGGTCGACTTCGGTCCAGAAGCTGGCCGCGCTGAAGCTTGGTGCTGCCTGGATCGATGATGTAGTCCTCGCCAGTAGTCACGCGCCAGCGGGCAGGCGATCGCTCGAGCATAGACGCCAGATGCGGGAAGGCATGCACTTGTAGAACCAGATGTGCGTCACCGGCACGGCGAGCTCGATGTGGCCCATGCGCTCGCGACGGACGCGGAAGTCACTTCGACGCCGCAGCGGTCGCACACCACACCCTTGTGCTTGATGCGCTTGGGCCATGCGCACTCCCAGTCTGGTGGTCCGGGTCGAAGATACGCTCGCAGAAAGGCCGCCCTTCGGCTTGACCCTGGTAGTTGATGGTTTTCTGGATTCTTGCTTCGCCGGAGGACCAGAGCGGGTGCGGTCCGCCGAGCATGCAGACCGACACATAGTCGAACTCCTCGCCGTGTTGAGTTCCTCGAAGATTTCTTCGCTCGCGTCAGCATTCATGATGTGGAAATGGCGTGGCAGGTTATGCGCTGGGTTTCTAGGGGAAGGCAGGTTACCCCACCGTGGAGACGAAGCCGTCGAGAGCTTCCGCATCGGCATTGGCGCCGGCGCGTTGACGTCCAGACCGAGGACTGCATTTCCTTGATAAGCACGTTGAAGGACTCAGGCGTGCCGGCTTCCAGAGCGTGGTCGCCTTTGACGATCTGCTCATAGATGCGCGTGCGGCCCTGCACGTCGCCGACTTGACGGTGAGGAGTTCCTGCAGCAGGAAGGCGGCGCTTAGCTTCGAGCGCCCACACGATTTCGAAGCGCTGGCCGCCGTATTGGCTTGCCTACCCAGAGGTTGCTGCGTGATGAGCGAGCAAGGTCCTGACCGCACGGGCGTGGATCTTGTCCGCCATGGCGCAGAACAGCTCGTTACGTAAGTAGCCGACGACGACATCGAGGGCGAAGCAGCGCCTACCGCGCGGCCGTCGTAGCAGTTTGACTTGCCGTTGAGGTCCAGGTCCACGGTAACCTGGAACTTCTTTGGCGTCCTGGATGGTCTGCTGATCTTGGTCTGTGGGATACCGTCGAACACCGGGTAGCGATCTTCGTCTCGAGAGCCTTGGCGGCGAGGCGCCAAGGGTTCGCACCGGATCGACGTTCATCAAGGTATCAGCGAGAGGATTGAGCACGATGTCCACCAGCAGCCGCTTTGCGAACGGCATGTCTTCGACGATGCTGGCGACGATGCCCTCGGCGGCTGCGATGTCGGGTTTATCTGGTTTCACGGACTGGCTTGCGCTTGAGGCAAGGAAGACGCGCACCTGCTTGACCACGCCGCTGTCGGCGGTGTCTTCGCTGGACTCGATCTTGTCGAGGTTGCGCTCACGTTCCATGTCGGCATCGCTGAACTTCTGTTCGAAGGTCTGGATGATGTCGAAGATCTTGATCGGGCTCGGGTGTTGGAATGGTGTCGTAGCTTTCGGCCACGTGGCGCAGCATCGTTTTGTTGATCTTCTTGTTCGCGCTCCTTACGGAGCGGCTCGCCAGTCTGACTGTTCACGATGTCGAGCGGATCTTCTCGTTGAGAAGGATGTCTGCGCGCTCGGTGAGCTGCTCGGTCAGGTCTTCACGGTAGTCTTCTTCGATCTGCTTGATGTGCTTCTTGCGCTCGGCGGCGGAAAGCTTCTCCTTCTCGAGTCGGGCAAGAACCACGCTGGGCGATACGAACGTCCATGATGATGCCGGTGCAGCCGGAAGCACTCGCAGGGAGGCATCCTTCCGTCAGCAGCCTTCTCACCGAAGATGGCGCGCAGAAGGCGCTCTTCAGGGGCGAGTTCGGTCTCGGACCGGCGTGATCTTGCCAACGAGGATAAAGCGGAGCTACACTTGATGCGCACGACACTGCGTCGAGATTCTTCAGCGTTCGGGATGTCGCGCGTGATTTCTTCTGGCCCCAGCTTCGTGTCACGAGCGATGACTTCAAAGTTCGATGTGAATGGAGGTGTAGATGTCTTCCTTCACCACGGCGGCTGATGGTGATGGCGTCTTCAATGCCAACCGTTCCATGGCATAGGCCACGAGCATGTTCTTGCCGTGTAGGTTCGCCCTGGTCGGTGCAAGGACCGTCGGCGATGACGTCGCCCTTCTTGATCTTCTGCGCGCTTCACCGAGGCTTCTGGTTGATGCAGGTGCCGGCGTTGGAGCGGCCAAACTTGCGCAGCGGATACACGTGAATGCCCTTGTCTTCGTCCGTCTGCACGGACTTGAGCGGGTTTTCCAGGAACTTGTCATCCTTCACAGGAAGGTTGCCGTCCTTGGAGATGATGATCACGTCGGCTGTCGCAGCGGCGACGGTGCCGTTGGCGTCAGCGACGATCACGGAGCTGGAGTCGCGTGCGGCCTTGCCTTCCATGCCGGTGCCGACAAGCGGAGACTCACCTTCAAGGAGAGGCACGCCCTGGCGCTGCATGTTGGAACCCATCAGAGCGCGGTTGGCGTCATCGTGTTCGAGGAACGGAATCAGCGCGGCAGCCACGGAAACGAGCTGCGTGGGAGACACGTCCATGAGCGTGACGATGCTCGGCTCGACTGAAGTCGCCACGGTAACGCACGGTGATCTTGGCGCCTTGAAGCGGCCGTTTTCGTCGATCTTCCTGGTCGAAGCGGTGAGTCTTGTCGCGGCGACCACGCAATCCTTACGGAGCGTTTCGATGAACTCGTTGATGCGGGCATAGGAGCCAAGGGAATTGATCAGACCGATGTTCGGACCTTCGGTCTCAATCGGGCAGATGCGGCCGTAGTGGGACGGATGAACGTCACGCACCGAAGCCTGCCGGTCACGGTTCAGACCGCCTGGGCCGAGTGCCTTGTGGGTCAGTTCAGCCAGAGGATTGATCTGGTCCATGAACTTCGGCCGAAGAAGTCGCGCACGACGGCGGAGAGCGCCTTCGGATTGACGAGCTTGGCGGGAGTCATGGTGTCCATGTTCACGTCGAACAGGGTCATGCGCTCCTTCACCAGACGCTCGGTGCGGGACAGGCCCACGCGGCACTGATTGGCGAGGAGTTCGCCCACGGCGCGCACGCGGCGGCTGCCGAGATGGTCGATATCGTCGAGGATGCCCTGCCCTTCACGCAGGTGGAAGAGGTAGCGCAGAGCGGAGATCACGTCCTCTGCAGTGAGGATGCGCATCTCGGTGTCGATCTTGAGGCCGAGCTTCTGATTGATCTTGTAGCGGCCCACGCGGGTGACGTCATAGCGCTTGGGATCAAAGAACAGGCGCTTCACTAGAGCACGTGCGTTTGGCGTGGTGGGGAGGATCTCCCGGACGCAGACGACGGTAGATTTCGTGAGAGCGCCTCGTCTTCATCTGGCAGTGTCCTGCGCAGGAGGTGATGAGATCGTCTGAGAAATGACCTTTGATGGACTTGTGGCCCAGCTGGATGAGCTGGCGCACCACGCCGGAGGTCAGCGGCTCGTAAGCACGAGCGACGATGAGTTCGCCATCGAGGATGTCCTTGAAGAGAATCTGGTACGTGCGCAGCTTCAGGCGGAAGAGCTTGAGGATGTGCTCCGATCACGCGCATGCGGTGGCCAGAATCGCGGCGGCGGCGGCGGCGGTCGAGGTAAACGTAGCCAGGGTGGTTTCACTTCCAAGCAGGGATGATGCCGGGAGCGATTGGTGCTGGTGGCAGCAGATGCGAGCGCAGCTGGGAGACGACCACGCGCTTGAAGTGCTGTTGATCCACGAAGGTGCCGCGCACCGTCATGAGGGGATTTCGCCCCATATACACGCGCTCCTGCTTGGCGCCCTGCTGTTTGAGCTCATAGGTCACGTAAAGCGGTGCGCTGTAGGTCCTCGGCCAGCGGATGGCTTCGGGGAGCTGAGCACTGGCTTGCCGATTTCATACATGACGAAATCCAGCGTCATCTTCTCATAGCTGGTGATCGAGAATACTTCCCGAACACGGCCTGAAGGCCAAGGTCCTTGCGCTTCGAGGCAGGATGTTTTCTGGAGAAACTCGTATGAGCGGAGCTGGATCTCAATGAGATTTGGCGGGCTTGGCGACTTCGTGCTGCCAAAGTTGGTGCGCTGGGACATAAGGCAGCGATGAGGCGGTTAGGGCGATGGGCGGTGGCATCGATGCAGTGGAAATTCCGCGAAGCAACCAGCAAACAGCGCCAGCCCAACAATGCATACGCTTGTCGCGAAAACGAAGCAGCCGGAACCCTGGAGCGAGCCAGAATTCAGGCCATGAAAATGGAATGCTACGCCTCTACCGCCCCGGAACCGTAGCTCTTGCTGCGGAGGTTCAGGCGGGGATCACGGGCGGTTGCGGGCATGCGATGGAACGTAACGAACGGGGGATTGAAACGGACACTAGCTTAAGACTCCTGACCGCGCGGCGCTGCGGTTTGACGGCAGACGCCACGCGGAAAAGGAGCGGGAGGAACGAGAGACTACTTGATCGTGACTTTGGCGCCAGCGGCCTCCATCTTCTTCTTGATCTCTTCGGCTTCTTCCTTTTTGCAGCCTTCCTTGAGAGTCTGCGGAGCGCTTTCGACAAGCTTCTTCGCTTCTGCAAGGCCAAGGCCGGGAACAACGCCGCGGACTTCTTTGATGACGCCGATCTTGTTGGCACCAGCGTCGGTCAGGATGACGTCGAACTCGGTCTTCTCCTCAGCGGCGGCTGCAGGAGCAGCACCACCACCACCAGCACCGGCGGCATCAACAGGAGCAGCGGCGCTAACGCCCCACTTCGTTTCGAGGGATTTCACAAGTTCGGCAACTTCCAGGACGGTAAGTGTGCTCAGTTCTTCAACGATTTTATTCAGGTCAGCCATATTATTTTGTCGGTGTCGCCGCGATCCGAAGCATCGGATGATTTAAGAGCGAAAGCTTTCGCCCCGGAGAGGGACCATTGAGTGTTGGGGTATTCAGGCCGTGTGACGGGCCATCTGATCAAATGGGTTATGCGGGTTGTTCCGCAGGAGCAGCCGGAGCGGCTTCTTCGGCAGGAGCGCCTTCCTTGTCGGCCTTGGCCTTGAGCACGCGGGCGAGGGCGGAAGCCGGAGCCTGGAGCACACCGAGGAGCTGGGATAGAGCACTTCGCGGGAAGGCAGATCGGCCAGAACTTTGATGGCCGCTGTGTCCAGCAGGTTGCCGTCAAGGACGCCAACTTTCATCACCGGCTTTTCGAATTCGGCCTGGAAATTCTTGAGGATCTTGGCGGTGCCGAAAACGTCCTTGGCACCCGTCACGAAGGCGCTCTGGCCTGTGAGGTGGTCGCCGAGTTCACCCGGATAGCCGGCCTTTTCAGCGGCCTTCTTCACCAGGTTGTTCTTGAAGACGTGGATCTCCGCACCGATGCCGGAGAGGCGCTTGCGCAGTTCGGCAAACTTGTCCACCTTCAGGCCGGTGTAGTCGACGACGAACAGGAACAGGCGTTGACCCTTCAGCAGGTCATCAATGAGCAATGTTTTGAGTTTTCATGGTATGTGCTTCTAGAATTTAAAGTTTGTTGGACACGTCGATGCGGAACACCAGGCGACATGGTGGCGGCGAGGGTGATGGTCTCAACCAGCGACCACGGAGGCGGGCTTGGCGCGCACCACGGCTTCTGATCAGCGAGGTGGTGTTCTCGGCGAGCTGGGCCACTTCGAGAAGCCTTGCCCACGGAGGAGGCGATGTTGCCGATTCTTGTCGAGTTTGAAGTCTGGGGCATGACCAGCCTTGACGGCCTTGACGGCGGCGGCGGCGCTGGTCGCGGTGCCGTATGGCGAGGAGTTGGGCATCAAACCGCGGAGTCCGAGCTGTTTACCGGCTTGCGCACTTCATTCATCGCGTTTTGAGTGGCGATGGCGACGATCGTCGAGCCGTCCTTCACCTGGCGTAAGGTCTTCATTTCCGACGATGTCTGCGCTGGCGCTGGCGGCATCAGCGTGGACTTTGGGCGAACACGGCGACGCGAAATCGTCTTGCGGGCCATGAGACAGCGGGCAGGTGCCGCGGACCATCTGGTCGTTTTCTTCGGATCGGCACCCGCGAACGACAGGGTGACGGTCCTGGTTGAACGGAACATGGGAGTTTGCGCAGGAGCTCGGCCCTTCTTCAAGCGTGAATGCCTTTACCCCTGCCGGAACCATCTCGGCTGCTTTCTGTACCGTTTGCTTCTTTGCAGGTGGTGAGTGTATGAACCAGGACGTTCTCCTCTGCTGTTAGGTGGAATTGTCGATGATGTCGACCATCTGGCGGCTGCCGCCATGACGGGAACATTCAGATTGAGGTTGAGGTCGGCGATCTTGAGCTTGGTGGCTTCAAGCAGCTGCGCCTTGGTGATCTTGGCAACCTTGGTCTTGTTCGCCTCTTTGGAGCCGCTGGCGATGTTCGCCACCTTCTTGAGGATGTTGGAAGCCGGGGGCTGCTTGGTGATGAAGGTGAAGCTCTTGTCCTTGTAAACCGTGATCACGGTCGGCAGGACGTCACCACCCGCCTTGGCGGTGGCGGCGTTGAACTCCTTGCAGAAGGCCATGATGTTCACACCGGCCTGACCGAGAGCAGGGCCGATGGGCGGTGCGGGGTTGGCGGCACCAGCTTTGATCTGGAGCTTGATGAGTTTGATGATTTCCTTGGCCATGTCTTTTTGTTCCTTGCTTGCTTGAGTTGAGATTCAGGGGGGGCGGCGGGTCGGCTTATGCCTTCTCGACCTGCCAGTATTCGAGATCGACCGGGGTGGAGCGTCCGAAAATGTTGACGGACACGCGCAGCACGCCGCGTTCCGGATCGATTTCTTCGACGATGCCGTTCTGGCTCTCGAACGGACCATCGGCCACACGCACCGTGTCGCCGAGGCTGAAGGCGATCTTGGGCACGGCGCCTTCGGATTTGTCGCCCACCTGGGCCAGCATGGCCTCCACTTCCTTCTGGCGCATCGGGATCGGGTGATCCTTGGTGCCGGCAAAGTTGAGCACGCCGTCGGTTTCCTTCACAAAGTACCAGGTCTTGTCCACCAGGCGGTTGTGTTCGTCGAGCAGGTGGCAGTTGGCGATGACGTAGCCGGGGAAGAACTTGCGGTTGCTTTCCGAGCGCTTGCCTTTTTTCACTTCGGCCACGCGCTCCATTGGCACGAGGACCTGGTAAACAAAGTCCCCCATCTCCTCTTTCTCAATGCGGCGGAGCATGCTGTCACGGACCTTCTGTTCAAGGCCGGAGCGGACGTGGATGACGAACCACTGGTCGCGGGGTGAGGGGATGGCTCCCATAAGGATTCGGAAAAAGGGGGTTGGGGGAAAACGGAAATTACATGCCGAGCTTCTGCGCGGCCTCGAAGGCCCACTTGAAGCTGATGTCAAACGCTGCCACGAAGCCTCCGAGGAGGATCATCGCGATGAAGACCACCACTGTGGATTCATTCAGCTCGCGGTATTTGGCAAAGCCCTTCTCCTTGGGGTCCCAGGGCCACGTGGCCTTCTTGAGTTCCAGGCTGACCTCGCTGATGTATTTGCGGATGCGACTCATGTGAAGCGTTTCGTTTTCTGCGGATGTTTCCGGGATTTTCGCTGGCAGGCCAGGAGGGACTCGAACCCCCAACCGACGGTTTTGGAGACCGCTACTCTACCAATTGAGCTACTGAC
>NZ_JBGAGS010000007.1:0-388066 GCF_044226605.1 Prosthecobacter sp.
CCGCCCGCGATGAGGCCGCCGTCCGCGAACTCACCACCTCCCCCAAAGAACGCGCCGAACTCCTCATGATCACCGACCTCCAGCGCAACGACCTCGGCCAGGTCTGCGAATTCGGCAGCGTCTCCGTCCCCGATCTCTGGCGCGTCGAAAGCTTCGCCCAGGTCTTCCACCTCGTCTCCACCGTCACCGGCACCCTCCGTCCCCACATCGATCACGTCGATGCCTTTCGCGCCTGCTTCCCCGGCGGCAGCATCACCGGCGCCCCAAAAAAACGCGCCACCGAAATCATCACCGAACTCGAGCCCCACCCCCGCTCCCTCTACACCGGCGCCATCGGCTGGTTCGGCTTCGACGGCCGCAGCCAATGGAACATCGCCATCCGCACCGCCGTCCAAAAAGCCGACCAAATCACCTTCCACGTCGGCTCCGGCATCGTCGCCGACTCCGTCCCCCAGCACGAATACGAAGAAACCCTCCACAAGGCCGCCGGGATACTCGCCGCCGCGGGAGGAGGGAAAATAAGACGTTAATCGTGTTCAGATTTTGTTAAGGATGGCATATACACCATTTTCAAATCACCATGTTTGAAACCCAGTGGAAACTGGGTATGCTGGTCAAATTGAGCGCCGGTCAAATCCGCACCAGTTAGATCTGCGTCGGCGAAGATAGCTCCTCTGATATCACACTGAATCAACTTGGCATTTAATAAAATGCAGCCTGAAAGGTTGGCGCGATAAAAATCGCATCGAGTCAAATCTGCATTATCAAACTTTGAAAGAGAAAGGTTAGAGTTCGAGAAGTCACATACTGTGAGGGATGCATTTTGGAATTCACTTTTATCTAACTTACGCTTAGCCATTTTAAGCTCTGTTGCTCGTGCTCCTGGGCCAATTAGCCCCGCCCTAGCAGTGTTGAAATTTTTAGGCCACGTGGTCTTGCTATCACAACGAGCGTTGACAAATATTGCACTATCGAAAATAGCCAGCTCAAATCTACATCCGCAAAGATTCGCATCTTTAAAGTTTGCTTTGTTGATGCGACATTTGTCGAATGAAGATCCTTGCATGTTAGCACCTTCAAAAATAGCATCTTCAGCCTTTGAATCGTCAAAGTTGCACTCAATACACTCTGCGTTGGAAAAGTTGGTGCAACTTAATTGTGCAAAATTGAATTTTGCTTTGGTTAAATTTGATTTGTGAAATGTAGCAGACCTTGCATTCACTTCAATGAAAGAAGCGTTTACTGCAACACAGCCATCAAAACTAGTACTAACGCAAGTCGCATTTTCAAAATTAGCGCTATCAAGATCAGATCCTTCAAAGGTTGCATTTGTTGTATCTGCAGCAATAAATTGAGAGCCTTTGAACTTTGAACCGCTCATTATTGCGCGGCAGAGCCTCCCTTCGTTAAACTGCGCCATCATAAAAGCTGCATTTACAATTTTTGCCTCGACGAATGAACTTCCTAGTAGTTTGCCATTCAATCCCCTTGCAGCAGTAAAATCAGCTCCGTCGAAACTGGCATTTTCTGCGCTAACACCTTCCATATCGCAGCGTTCAAACAAACCATGGTTTGCGTTAATGCCGTCCAATTTGCATTGGGCCATGGACGCTCTAGAAAAGTTTCCATGTGTTAATTTTGAATTACATAGATCAGCTCCCGTTAAGCGTGACTTTTGAAAATCGACTTCTTCTAGTTCTGCGTTTTGCAAATCGACATCTGCCAATAGGGCATCCGAAAAGCAAATCCTATCTCCTTTGATTCGTCTAAGGCAAGCCCCGTTAAGTTGCGCACGCGCAAAATTTGCTCTAGTGAGCAGGCTTTTAGTTAAATTCACAGCGGATAAATCAGCATCGCTAAAATCTGCGTTTTCTAGATTTCCTTCAAGCAATATGGCACCACTGAAGCTTGATCCAATCGCTGTGACATCGCGAAAGTTTGAGTGCCGTGCCTCGACCAAATCGAATTTGATGTTGCTTAAGTTAGCTCCTGCAAAATTTGCATTTGGAAGTTTACTACAGCTTAAATCAGCGAATGCTAATGTAGCCACCGAGAAATCTGCAGATGCAATCTGACAATTCGACAAACCTGCCGAAGTGAGATCTAGTGTCTTGCACTTTTTATGCTTACGATAGCGAATCAGATCGCTTAGAAAGTTAACAATTTGATCTGAATTTTTATTCGGAAAAGGATTTTCAGCCAAAAAAGTTGCGACGAAAAATTCGAGGATGGAGTAGTGAGCAAATTTGTATGATCCAAAAGACGTCTTGTGCAGAAGAGAACGTCCTTCTATTGACATGTCATCTAACATGCGCGCGCAATCGTTGGATGCATATATTTGCTGCAGGGAAACATAATCGATGTCCCGGGCTTTTGTTGCATACAGATGGTTGGCAATAAATGTACAAGTCTCGAAAAGCGCCTTTTTATCTTTAACTCTTCCTTTTCTCAACTCCCGATTTAGCCACTCATCCACCAGAGATTCATATAAGCCATAACTGTGTTCAATGAGTTCTTTTCGTTCGAGCAAAAAATCTACATAGGATAGCAGCATTGGACGGAATTTCAGCGTGTTCATACGCGTGACTATTCCAAAGGCGTTGGCCCTTACTTCTGGTGTATCGAAACGCTTTTCTAAATACTCTTGTACCTGTTCTAGCGAGAAGGGCGATAGGAAAAGTTTAGAACAGTAAAAGCCATGAAGTTCAACTTGCCCTGGCACGCGGCCGTCTTTTTCGTGTTCGTCTGGGAAAAATTGCGTCCTGCAAGTTATTATAACTTTAAAAAAGTGTTTTGTGGCTATTAAAATGCTCTGGAGCCTTGCATAAAAACTTGTCCACGCTTCGGGATCTTCATCGAGTGCATCTAATAATAGTATAGTTTTCTGCGGTTCTTTTATGGCATTAATTTTGTCGATTGTATCTAAACCAAGCTTCATCAAGCGCACTTCAGAGTCGCGTTTTTGCTTGGCTAAATGGACAATTTTTAACATAATCAAAAGCGAGCTCTTGCCCATGCCAGCATCAGAGAGGATAAATGCGTGAGAGAAACGAGCCGACCCCGCGAGAAATCTATCGAGGAGATCGAAAACCTTGCCTTTTGCCACAAGGCCAGTATTATCTTCATCGAGGTCTGCGGGGTTTACATTCTGGGCATCTGGGATGACGTAATAGGGCACCAAATTTTCTAGCGGCCCAAACACACGCTCGATTTCCTGGACTTCTTCAGCTTGCGATTTCTTGAGGTCAAATAACCTATTAAATCCATGCTTAACGAGGTCGGTTATTTCCTTGAGTAAAAAAGCTTCGAACATATTAAAAGGTGGTTGCAGTTAAATTCAGAATAACAAAAATACGTTTATTTTTTACGATAATTGCACTTTTATTTGTTTTGTCCTAATCGGAAAGCGAGTCAGCTTGCAAAAAATCGACAAATTATCAGCCTATAAATAGCCCTATTGGCTCGACCTTTCACACCACAAAAGATCCTGCCCAAAACCCTTTCTCCGAACTCCGAAAAAAATTTCTACTCAAATCGCTTCACACTTCCGTCACCCTCTACAGCCCACCCATAAGCTGCACATCCTTCAGTCTCCCCAACCGGTGCTCCCCAATCACCCACACCTGCAATTTCCCAGGCTTCTTCAGCAGCCCCGCCGGAATGTCGGCACACGGCGGCGTCCAGAAACAACCGTCGAGACAGCCTCAGCAGTTCGCATAGCGTGTTTAGGCATTGCGGCTTTTATCATTGGATTGAGGTAACGGCGGTGGAACCGAAGGGCGTGTCGGCGGTGGATTTTTTTTGGCGCGCAACTCTGCGATGAGTTGGCGACCCATAATGATAAACCCGAGTAGCACAGCGAGGCCCAGCAAACCTTTGCCGACGTATTCCCCAACCTGGTTGCTGAGGGCTTCATTGCTGGCATCGTCGTGACGAAACCAACCAAGAACAAGCTTCGTGATCGCTGTTGCCGCGATCATCATCAGAGCGATCAAGACGAAGCATCCGAGCTTGGCAAGTTTGTGTTTGATGAACTCCCACATGAAGAAGAGGTATATCAACGACTAACTTTTGGATCAGCAACAAATTGCGCAGAGCTGACAAAAAGTCGGTTTGTGCGCAAGGTCTTCGTCATTTGCAGCCTGCTCATTCCCCTTTGACCTGCACATCCTTCCTCACCTTCAGCCTCCCCAGCCGGTGCTCCCCAATCACCCACACCTGCAATTTCCCAGGCTTCTTCAGCAGCCCCGCCGGAATGCTCACAACCCCCGCGCGCCGCTCCTCCGGACTTAGAACGATGGGATGCCGCCCATAGCTGTCCCCTTCATTGAAGAGATACACAGCCGCGATCGGAATGTTCTCGCTGCGGAACGTCACCTGCCATTCCTGGGCCAGCGACACACTTCCCTCCGGCAAATTCAAATCCAGATCGCACACCGCAAATTCACACGCAGCACTGACCGAACCATCCGGCCGCAGCACATGCGCCGTGTAGTCCCCACAGTCCGTGAAGCTACGCTCCACCACACCCGGCCCGCTCAGCGCCACTTCCTCCACGACCTGACCATCCCGCTTGATGACCAGCGCCTTCACCCCCAGCCCATCCCGGTCCATCACGTTCATCTTCACCGGCTTTCCCTTCTGATACGGCACCCAGTCCCCAAGATCCAGCAGCAGCGTGCGATTAATCTCCGGTCTTCTCGCATCCAGCTCATAATTCGGGAACTGCAAAGACTCAGCCCGGTTCCCACCTCTCCAAGCATCCAAATCCGTGATGCGAAAAAGCTGCTTGTTCCGGTGCTTCAGATGCGCCTCAAAAGCCTCCGCGCTGCGATCCGTCGTCTTCGTCGTCATCGGCCGGCTCTCCTCCACCCGCACCGAAGTCACGTGTCCCTGCGCATCCTTCGTCACCGCCGTCACCATCTCCACATGCGAGCCATCTCTCTCCGTCGTGTGCGGCGTGTAGATCACATCCCCCACCTGCGCCGCCTCAGCCCCCTGCGGCTGCACCAGTTCGACCCCTTTCCCCACCGTCGGCCCCTGCCGCCGGCTCACCTCCGGAATCGCACACTGCAGCGCATAGCTGGTAAACGACGAGCACACCGTCCCATAAAAGCTCGCCGCATTCGCCGTCTTGCCCGCGAGACTTTGCGAATACAGCACACTCAGCGGATTCTCCACCGCCGCCAAAAACGTCCTCAAATTGATGTCAAAGCCGATGTATCTCCCATCCGCCTTCACGCTCGAATAAGGCACCCCGACATACTCCTTCCCCTTCTCAAAAAAGCCCCCATTCCTCTCCGGCATCGTCCCCGCCACCGGCGTCCACCTCACCTGCGAAAGAAGATGCGCATGCTCCGCCGCCGCCTTCTGCCACTGTCCCACCCCCGCCGTCCCCGATTTCAAACCATCCTCCGCCACGACATCCCCCGAGGCACAAAGAAAGAGAGAAGCTGTGGCAACAAGGCGAAGCTGAACATGAACCGCGATCATAAGGACGTGAGTGCTGCCATACAAAACTGCGCCCGAAGCTCGAACTATCGCATCGCCCACTTTGCATCCCCCAGTTTGGAATCCTTTCCGCGTATTCCGTGTGTTGATTCGCTCTCGCTCACCCTTCGGGCTCCTTTCAGTCGTCTGTCTCGCTGCTGCTCGGCTCCGTAGGCCATCCATTCTGATAAGCCCGCCTTTCCACCGCCGTTTCTTCCACCCTCTCATGAAGCGCCTCACCTTCCTCGCCCTCGCTCTCTCCACTCTCTTCGCCCCGCTCCTCCAAGCCGCAGACGCCGCGCCCTCCCCCGTTTACGAACTCCGCATCTACACCTGCAACGAAGGCAAGCTCGACGCGCTTCTCTCCCGCTTCCGCGACCACACCTGCAAGCTCTTCGAAAAGCACGGCATGAAAAACATCGGCTACTGGGTGCCGGTGGATGAAGAGAACGGCTCCAAGACCACCCTCATCTACGTCCTCGAACACAAAAGCCGCGACGCCGCCAAGGAGAGCTTCAAAGCCTTCGGCCAAGACCCCGACTGGCAGGCCGCCCGCAAAGCCAGCGAAGAAGCCGGCAAGATCCTCGCCAAGCCCCCGGAATCCATCTTCATGACCACCACCGACTACTCCCCGCCGGTGGCCATCGCCAAAAGCGGCAAGCCCCGCGTCTTTGAAATGCGCACCTACACCACCAAAGACGGCAAGCTCGACGCCCTCCACTCCCGCTTCCGCGATCACACCATGAAGCTCTTCGAGAAACACGGCATGACCAACCTCGCTTACTGGACCCCCACCGACGCCGACAAAGGCGCCGGCAAAAAACTCATCTACATCCTCGCTCACGACAGCAAAGAAGCCGGCCTCGCCTCCTTCACCGCCTTCCGCGCCGACCCCGACTGGATCAAAGCCAAAGCCGCCAGCGAAGCCGCCAACGGCGGCTCCCTCACCATCGAGCCCCTCTCCGAAGGCGTGAAAAGCATCTACATGAAAGCCACCGACTTCTCCCCCATCCAATAAGACGAGAATCAACGCAGCGCTTCTGTTCTGAGTACGTAGTTCGGGCTTCAGCCCGCTCCGGAATCGTCGCGTCACCCAAAATTCGAAACCAGCCAGGACACGTATTGTAGTACCGGCTTTAGCCGGGATCCGGAGGCTTTCTTCTCGCAAGCAGATCTCAAATCACTCCACCCTGACTCGCCCGCAACATCAGTCCCATGCGTTCCCTCTGCCTCGCCCTCCTCGCCACCTCCCTCCACGCCGCAACACCCACCGTCGAATGGGTCGCCGCCGGCGGTGGTGCCAAGAGCGACAAAACCCGCGCCGTCACCTTTGACCGCGAGGGCAATGTCTTCATGGCCGGCGAGACCACCGACGACGGAACCTTCGGCGACCAGAAACGCACCGGCCTCGGCAGCACCGACTTCTTCCTCACCAAAGTCTCCCCGGAAGGAAAGTTCCTCTGGGTCCGCAGTCTCGGCGGCAGCCTGGTGGACCGCGGCTATGGCGTCGCCACCGACCCCTCCGGCAACATCTACGTCACCGGTCACTATCAAAGCACCGATGCCCAGGCCAACGGCCAACTCCTACCAAACGCGGGGGACTACGACGTGTTTATTGCCAAATACGACACACAAGGTGCCCTCCTCTGGATCAAAACCGCCGGTGGAAAAGGCTACGATTACGGCCACGGCATCGCCGTCGATTCCAAAGGCGACATCGTCGTCACCGGCGCCGTCGCAGGCGAAGCTAAATTCGGCGACATCACCGTCAACGCCGGCAACACCACCCGACCCATCTTCTGCGCCAAATATGACCCCTCAGGCAACCTAAAGTGGGTCAAAGCAACCAGCGGCAAATTCAATGGCAGCGGCCACGGCCTCGGTGTCGATGCCAAAGACTGCATCTATATAGGGGGCAGCGGCGGCGGCGAAGGCTCAATGGATGGAATCACGCTGCAATCCAAAGCGCAGGCAGGCATCGTGTTGAAACTCACCCCCGAAGGCCAAGCCGTCTGGGCCTCCACGCTCCCCAGCGTACCCAGTGCCGGCTTCCACGAAATCACTGTCGATTCCACCGGCCGCTCCTGGTGCGCCGGAATGTTCAAAGGCGTCCTCAACGGCGGTCCCGTGCAGTCCACCGGAGACAAAGACAACGACGGCCTCCTCGCCCACTTCAGCCCCGAAGGAAAACTCGTCTGGTCCCACGTCCTCCAAGGTCCTGCCACAGACTATTGCCTCGGCGTCACCACAGACAACACCGGTCGTTGCTTCGTCACCGGCGAGTTTTCCGAGACCGCCACCTTTGCCGGGCAGACACTCAAGACACAAGGTGCCACAGACATCTTCACCGCCGCTTTTGACCCCAAAGGCGGTCTGGAATGGCTGCTCCAAAGCGGGGGAACGAAGGGGGACAACGCCTACTGCATGGCCTGGCACCCCTCCGGAAAGATAATTTTTTCGGGGGCCTGTGTCGCACCTGCGACATTCGGCGGGAAGACCATGGAATCTCCCGGCGGAGCCGAGGCTTACGGGGCGGTTTGGCTTTTAAAGTGACACGGTGGCACTAAAATCGGTGCTGTAAGAGTCCAAAACAGCGTTTTCGGCCTGTCCCGGCTACAAATCCGCGCGTTGACAGGGGTGTCGAACTGGACACCCTGCGCGCCCCTCAACCTGAACCCCCATTCGGGTGGGCGTGCCCCAACAACAAACCCTACTGATTGAATCCTACCACCCTTCTGTGCTTTGCTGCCATGTGCGTCTCCGCTGCCGCGGAAGAAGTTAAAAGCTCCTCCACCACCACAAACCCAGCTGGCACTCCAGGCCAGGTCATTGCAGGCGTCAAGACAACCGCCTACACCCACGACGAAGGCGATCACATCGAATACGGCGCGCGTACTGCCGCCGGAACTCCCCTCAGGCACGGCCAGATCCGCAGCGCTGCTGCCGACTGGTCCATCTACCCGGTGGGCACGGTGTTTCAGATCAAGGGCGATCCCTCGCTCTACGTCGTCGATGACTACGGTTCCGCCCTCGTCGGCACCCGGACCATCGATCTCTACAAGCCGACCTTCGGCATGATGCACAGCTGGGGCACGCGCCGCGTGACCATCCAGGTGCTCAAATGGGGTTCGTTTACCCGCAGCCTCGCCATCCTGAGGCCACGCGCCTATAAGGCCTGGCACGTGCGCGAGATGGTCGCCCGCATCGAGTCGCGTCAGGCATAGCCCATTCCCCAACCCCAAAACCTGAAGCCACGGAGCCGCATGGTCGGCTGCGTGGCTTTTTGCGGTGGGAGGGGCAGGGGCACTTTTCTCTCGCCTTTTTCAGCAGCCTTCGGCTAGGGTTTGCGTTTTCTCCCCATGGAAACACCTCTCTCGCCCCTCGACTTCGCCCGCCGTGCCCGCCGCTTGTACGCTGACCGCGAGGCCGTTGTGGACGGGGAGCGCCGCTTCACTTACCGGGAGTTCTTTGAGCGCTGCGACCGCTGGTCCGCCGCCCTTCAGGCCCTTGGCGTGAAGTCCGGCGAGCGGGTGGCCACCATCGCGCCCAATACGCATGCGCACCTGGAGGCCTTTTACGCCATCCCGCAGATCGGATCCGTCATTGTGCCGATCAATTTTCGTCTCACCGCCGCCGACTTCGCCTACATCCTGAACCACAGCGGAGCACGGGTCGTCTGTGTGCATGCGGATTACCTCGATGCCGTCGATTCCATTCGCTCCCAGGTGCCCGGGGTGCAGCATTTTGTGGCCCTCACCGGCAGCAAGCCCGGCTGGACCGACTACGAAGCCACGCTGGCGGCCTCCGCGCCCCATTTCACCGCCCCCGCCGAGATCAGCGAGACGGACATGATCGCCCTGAATTACACCAGCGGCACCACGGCGAATCCCAAGGGCGTGATGGTCTCCCATCGGAACACCGCCTTCAACATCATGGGCCACCTCATGCACACGCACCTCACCAGTGCGGACCGCTACCTGTGGGTGCTTCCCATGTTTCATGCCAATGGCTGGACCTTCGTCTGGACCGTCACCGCCGTGGGTGGGAAGCATATCTGCCTCCCCAAGGCCGACCCCCGGCTCATCTTTGATGCCATTCGCCACGAGGGCTGCACCCTCCTCTGCGCCGCGCCCACCGTGCTCATCGGCATGGCCAATGCGCCGGAGGAAGTCCGCCAAGGTGCCCCACGCGGCGTCCGCGTCATCACCGCCGGCGCACCACCCGCTGCCGCCACCATCGAGCGCATGGAGGGCGAGCTCGGCTGGGACATCACGCACGTTTACGGCCTCACGGAGGTCTCCCCTATCGTCACCATCAGCGAGTCGCGTCCCGAACACGCCCAGCTCACTCTCCGTGAACGTGCCGTCATCAAGGCCCGTCAGGGTGTTGAATACCTCGCCAATGCCGAGGTCCGCGTGGTGGATGACGACGGCCACGAGGTGGCCAAAGACGGTGCCTCCATGGGCGAGATCATCATCCGCGGCAATGCGGTGATGAAAGGCTACTACAACGACCCCGCAGCAACCGCCAAGGCCATCCGCGGCGGCTGGTTTTACAGCGGAGACGCCGCCGTGGTGCATCCAGACGGCTACATCGAAATCCGCGACCGCTGGAAGGACATCATCATCAGCGGCGGGGAAAACATCTCCTCTGTGGAAGTCGAAGGTGTCCTCCTCCGCCACCCCGCCATCCAGGAATCCGCCGTTGTCGGTCTCCCCCACGAAAAATGGGGCGAAACCCCGCAGGCTTTCATCGTCCTGCGCCCTGGTGCCACCACCACACCCGAGGAGCTACGCCTCTTCTGCCGCGAGCACCTGGCCCACTTCAAAGTCCCCCACGGCTTCGAGTTCATCCCCGAACTGCCCAAGACAGCCACGGGGAAGATTCAGAAATATGTGCTACGCGGAGGCAGGGCGAACATGGCCAAGCAGTAATAGGGAAGGCGTGCGCTCGCCGGATCTTAATGCCCCGCAAGCTTCCCATCCTCCACGTGAACGGTGCCGCCGCGCACCTCGATCTTCTCCCTCGCCTGCTCCACCGGCACGTGGCGAGGTGCGTTGGCGGGTTCGCCTTGCGGGCGTGCCCAGCGGATGCCGTTGGCAATGACGCGCTGCACATCCGGGTGGTGGTAGATGGGATACACCTCATGTCCGGGGCTGAAGTAAAAGATGCGGCCGCTGCCCCGCGTCCAAGTGGCGCCGCTGCGAAAAACTTCGCCTCCTTGAAACCAGGAGACGAAAATCAGATCGTCGGGCGTCGGAATGCCAAAGGGCTCGCCATACATCTCCGATTGCTCGATCTCGATGCAGTCACCGATGCCCGCCGCGATCGGATGTCCCGGATTCACCTTCCACACCCGCTCCCGTTCGCCCGCCTCGCGCCAGCACAGGGCGCAGCTGGTGCCCATGAGTCGCTTGAAGACTTTGGAGAAATGCCCCGAGTGCAGCACAATCAGCCCCATGCCTGCGAGCACCCGCTGCTGCACCCGAGTCACGAGTTCATCGCTCACCTGATCATGCGCCGCATGGCCCCACCACAGCAGCACGTCCGTCTGGTCCAGCACCACCGGCGGCAGTCCCTGCTCCGGCTCATCCAGCGTGGCGGTGTGGATGTGGAAGTTGCCGTGTTTGGAAAGCGCCTCCGCTAGCGCCCCGTGAATGCCCTTGGGGTAAATGGCCGCCACGGCGGCATTCTGCCGTTCGTGGACAAACTCGTTCCAGATCGTGACGCGGATGGGGGAGCTTTGCATGAAAAGAGGAGGCTGGGCGGATCACTTCGTCTTCGGCGTGAACTTCTGCACGCGATGATTGTAGCTATCTACGACGAAAAGGTCTCCGTGGCTGTTGATGGCGATGCCATGCGGGGCATAAAAGTGCCCGGGTTCGGTGCCCTGGGGCTCGCCAAAGCCGCCGAGGTACTTCCCCTCCGGGGTGAAGCACTGCACGCGCCCGCTCACGGCGGTCACCCAGAGCCGGCCTTCGTGATCAAAGCAAAGGCCGATGGGGCCGACGAGGCCTGCCTTGAAGGCCGTGAACTTCCCGCCAAAGCCGCCCGGTTTGTCCTCCAGCGTCCCCCAGGCCAGCAGAGGGTTGCCCTCCGGTGAAAACTGCTGCACCCGGCCCACGCTTGCCTCCGTGGTGAAGACGCTGCCATCCTGCCCCAGCGCGATGAAATTCGGCCCGCCCACGCGCGATTTGGGATTCGTGTTTCCGCCGAACTGCCCCGGCTGCACACCGTATTCGCCCCACTTGCGCAGGAATTTGCCTTCGCGGTCAAACACCTGCACGCGGCGGTTCGTCTGATCCGCCACATACACCTCGCCCGTCTTGCTGATGGCGATGCCGCCGGGGAAATCAAACTGGCCGTCCTCCTTCCCGCTGGTGCCCCATTCGCGGATGAACTCGCCCTGCTGCGAATACACGCTCATCCGGTCCGGAGTCTTCGTGTCCTTGGTCAGTCGCGAGACCGGAAAGTGGCTCAGGTAAATCCGGTCTCCATCCAGGGCAATGCCGCCCGGATTCGGCAGTACCGCGAAGTGCGCCAGCAACTTGCCGTTCGCATCAAACTTCTGCACCCGGCTGTTGTAATGATCCGCCACAAACACCTCATCCGCCGCATTGATGGCGATGCCGATGGGGATGTTGAATTCGCCCGGCGCTTCACCCTCCTTGCCCCAAGTGGTGATGAATTTAGCCGTGATCGGATGAGGATCATCTGAATGCGCCAGTATCGGGACAAAGCTGCCGAGCAGCAGCAGAGAAAGCAGACGGGAGGCGCTCATTGGTCGGGAGCTTAATAACGCAGCGGTCAACAGCCACGTTGCAAGGAGCGCGTTAGCACGAGCCGGAGGCTCGAAGAGCTCAGGCATTCACGATTTTCATCACGGTTCCTCCAGCAGGAAAAACGTGATAGCCGCAATGCTCGGTAAACATACCAATCTCTCCAAGGCTCTCGTCATGGATGGCGAAGGCATATTGAAAACGGACTTCTGATTCGTCCTCGAATCGGAGAACAAGCGTCGTGCCACCTGGAAAGTCTTCAGCCCCCAGTCGGTCACGTCCCTTACGGCGTAAATGCTCCAACAGCCTGGCCTGCCAGCGTGCGGGCAGATCTTGCAACAGGTCTGTTGGAGTTTTCATCAGCCTCTTCTCAATGCTTCACCGAACAGCCCGGACCCACGGTCTGGAAGAAGTCATTGCCCTTGTCATCCACGAGGATGAAGGCGGGGAAGTCTTCGACTTCGATCTTCCAGATGGCTTCCATGCCGAGTTCGGCGAACTCGACGACTTCGACCTTCTTGATGTTTTCCTTGGCCAGAATGGCGGCGGGGCCGCCAATGCTGCCGAGGTAGAAGCCGCCGTGCTTTTTGCAGGCATCGGTGACCTGCTGGCCGCGGTTGCCCTTCGCGATCATGACCATGCTGCCGCCGTGGCTCTGGAAGAGCTCCACGTAGCTGTCCATGCGGCCGGCGGTGGTGGGGCCGAAGCTGCCGCTGGGCATGCCGGCGGGGGTTTTGGCCGGGCCGGCGTAGTACACGGGGTGGTTCTTGAAGTAATCGGGCAGCGGCTTGCCGGCATCCAGCATTTCCTTCAGCTTCGCATGGGCGATGTCGCGGGCCACGATGATGGGGCCATTGATGAGGAGGCGCGTGGTGGTGGGGTATTTGCTCAGCTCCGCGCGGATCTCGGCCATCGGGCGGTTCGTGTCGATGCGCACGGCGTTGGTGTCCTTGCGATGGCGCAACTCTTCGGGGACGTAGGGCAGGGGATTCGTTTCGAGCTTTTCAATGAACACGCCATCCCGCGTGATCTTGCCCTTGGCCTGACGGTCGGCGGAGCAGGAGACGCCGATGCCGATGGGCAGGGAGGCGCCGTGGCGCGGCAGGCGGACCACGCGCACATCCAGCGCGAAGTATTTGCCGCCAAACTGCGCGCCGATGCCGCACTCGCGCGCGGCCTGCAGCATCTGGGCTTCCAGCTCCACATCGCGGAAGGCGCGGCCGTGTTCGTTGCCGGTGGTGGGGAGGTTGTCGTAGTACTTGGTGGAGGCGAGCTTGACGTGCTTCATCGTGGCTTCCGCGGAGGTGCCGCCGATGACGAAGGTCAGGTGATAGGGCGGGCAGGCGGCGGTGCCGAGAGAGGTCATTTTGTCGCTGAGGAACTTCACGATGCTCTTCGGATTGAGCACGGCGCGGGTTTCCTGATACAGGTAGGCTTTGTTTGCGGAGCCGCCGCCTTTGGCGATGAAGAGGAACTTGTACGCGTCGCCATCCGTGGCGTAGAGATCGAGCTGCGCGGGCAGGTTGGTGCCGGTGTTCTTTTCATCAAACATGTTCAGCGCCGCGTTCTGGGAGTAGCGCAGGTTGTTCTCCGTGTAGGCGAGATAGACGCCCTTGGAGAGCGCGGCCTCATCGCCGCCACCGGTCCACACCTGCTGGCCTTTTTTGCCCATGATGATGGCGGTGCCGGTGTCCTGGCAGAAGGGCAGCAGGCCTGCGGAGGCCACGTCGGCATTCTTGAGCATCGTCAGCGCGACCATGCGGTCGTTCTCGCTCGCCTCGGGGTCATCCAGAATGGCGGCCACCTGCTTCAGGTGCTTGGGGCGCAGGAAGAAATTGATGTCGTGAAAGGCTTGGTTGGCCAGCAGGGTGAGTGCCTCGGGATTCACCACGAGCACCTCCTTCTCGCCAAATTTCTGCACGGAGACGTGTTCCTTGGTCAGCAGACGGTATTCCGTGTCGTCGGTTCCGAGTTCGAGAAGTTCCTGGTAGTGAAAGGGGGGCGTGGGCATGGGGAGGGGAGAGCAGTTTGAAATAGGTTAAGAATCTTCAAAGCGCAAAAACAGGCTTCTTCCAGATCGGCACGCGGGTCTTGATCTCCTTCAAATACCAGCGGCACAGATCAAACGACTCCCCGCTGTGCTTGGTGCGCACGCGGATGAGGATGCTGGGTTGCTCTGAGGCCACAAAGCCGAGGCGGTGCTGGATGAAGACGCGATGCGGGCCGTGGTCGCGCTGGCCGTGATCGATGAGCTCCTGCAGCATCTTTTCCGCCATGGGGAGGTAGGCGCTGTAGTCGATGCCGGAAATGGTGCGGTCGTCCTCGATGCCACGCACGACGCCGAGAAACTGTGCCTCCGCTCCCTCGCCCGGCTGGAATTCAGTGGGCGTGGTGGGAATGGGGTCTGGGCTGAGAACGAAGCTGGCGGGGGGCATGGAGGGTGGAAGCACTACCACAAAGTTCACCGAGAGGCACAGAGATATGGTTCCGGAACTCTGTGTTTCTCTGCGTTCTCCGCAGTGAACTGCTTGGCTGGATTTTCCCAAACCATGGCCGATTCCTCATAAAACTTGTCTGTTCACAGGCATTTCTGATAGCGTTTGGTTCTCACAACCATGAAACGCCTGCTTCTCCTCGCTTTCGCTGCGGCCACGACCGTTCACGCCGCCACCCAGATCACCTGGAAACGTCAGCAGCTTCACGGAGATTTTTATTCCGAAGGCGCGGCGATCGGCGACATCAATGGAGATGGCAAACCGGACGTCGTCGCCGGACCGTTCTGGTGGGAGGGGCCTACGTTTGAAAAGAAGCACGCCTACTACGAGCC
Source organism: Prosthecobacter sp. (assembly GCF_044226605.1). Classification (GTDB taxonomy): domain Bacteria; phylum Verrucomicrobiota; class Verrucomicrobiia; order Verrucomicrobiales; family Verrucomicrobiaceae; genus Prosthecobacter. Next base: position 15,097 of record NZ_JBGAGS010000007.1, read on the forward strand.
GAAGATCTTCAGCATCAATGGCTACTCGGACAACTTCTTCGCCTACGTCTATGACTTCAATGCGGACAAGAAGAACGACATTCTCATCCTCGGCTTTCCTGGCAAGGAGGCGCGGCTGTACCTGAATCCCGGCACGCATGATGACAATCCCTGGCCCATGCACATCGTGGCCGATGTGGTGGACAATGAATCGCCCGTCTTCACCGACATCACGGGCGACGGCAAACCGGAGATCGTGTGCAGCACCGGCGGCAAATTCGGCTGGTTCGCGCCGCACTGGGACAAGCCGACGGAGAAGTGGCCCTTTGTGGCCGTGACGGAGGACGTGAAGGTGGCGAAGTTCACGCACGGACTGGGGGTGGGGGATGTGAATGGCGATGGGAAAATGGATCTGCTGGAGGCGCGGCGGTGGTGGGAACAGCCCAAAATAGAGATTCTTCCAGGCCAAACTCGGGCATTCTCTCCCGACCTCGCTGCAAAGATGCGGCAGCAAATCGAGATGCACTGGTCGCAGCATAACTTCGCCGCAGGCATCGGCGGTGGTGCGCAGATGTTTGTGTATGACTTTGATGGGAACGGCACCAACGACGTCTTCACCAGCCTCGCCGCGCATCGCTATGGAGTGGCGGTTTACCTTCAGCAAAAAACCACGCTGCCTGCCAGCGCAAATGCAGTCGTTGGAGGGGTGAAGCAGGAGGTGAGCGGAATTTTGAACGTCGGCCCAACGTGGCAGCGCGTCATGCTGGCCAGCGAGCAGCCGCAGGACAACGACTACGGCATCGTTTTCTCCCAGCCGCATGCCGCGCATCTGGCCGACATCGATGGCGACGGCGTAAAGGACATTGTCACCGGCAAGCGCTACTGGGCGCACAATGGGCACGATCCCGATGAGCGTGGTGCGCGAGTCATTTACTGGTACCAAACCAAGCGCGATGGCAAAGGCGGCGTCGATTTCGTGCCGCACCTCGTGGATGCCGAAAGCGGTGTGGGCGTGGACGTGCAGGTGGGCGATGTGAATGGCGACCAGCTTCCCGACATCGTGGTGGGAAACAAAGCCGGTGTTTACATCCTCACGCAGGAGCGCAAGGACACTACGGCGGACCTGACACCCAAGAAGATGTACGGCCCAGCGCTGAAGCCGCAGAAAGATTATGCGAAAGGTCTGTCACCGCAGGATGCCGTGAAGGCCATGCAGCTCCCCGGTGGCTTCAAGGCAGAGCTGATCGCGAGCGAGCCAGACCTCGTGCAGCCCATCGCCTTCACCTTTGATGAGCGCGGTCGTATCTGGGTGGTGGAAGGCAACAGCTACCCAAAACCACGCGAAGTAGGCGCCGGGCAGGACCGCATCAAGATTCTGGAAGACAAAGATGGCGATGGTGTCTTTGAGACGAAGAAAATTTTCTGCGAAGGGCTGAATCTTGTGAGCGGCATCGAGCTTGGCTTTGGCGGTGTATGGGTGGGGGCGGCGCCGTACTTCATGTTCATCCCGCGCGATGGCGACAAGCCGCTGCCGCTCGGCAGTAACCGGGCCATTCCTGGCCCGTCAGATGGGGGCAAGAATGCCCCCGCTACTCAGGTCCCCGGCCTCAACTTCACCGCCTACGCCCTGCTCGATGGCTGGGGCAGTCAGGACACTCACGAGACATTGAACAGCTTCATCTGGGGCCCGGATGGCTGGCTCTACGGCTGCCACGGCGTCTTCACGCACAGCAAGGTCGGCAAGCCGGGTGCGCCGGATGATCAGCGCAAGCCCATCAATGCCGGCATCTGGCGCTACCACCCGGTGCGGCATGAGTTTGAAATCTTCGCGGAAGGCACCAGCAATCCCTGGGGATTGGACTACGACCAGCATGGCGAGTTCTTCGTCACTGCCTGCGTCATCCCGCACCTCTACCACATCGTGCCAGGTGGGCGCTACCAGCGGCAGGCGGGGCAGCACTTCAATCCTTACACGTATGAGGACATCAAGACCATCGCGGATCATGCGCACTACGCTGGCAATCCGCGACCCGACGTCTCCCACGACAAGTCCACCGGCGCCGGCATCGTGAACGATGACACGAACGCCCTTGGCGGCGGCCACGCGCACTGCGGTCTCGCCATTTATCAGAGCAGCCTTTTCCCGCCGACGTATCGCCATCAGCTTCTCTTCGGCAACCTCCACGGCCACCGTCTGGTCAGCAACTACACCGACCCCCACGCCAGCACCTACATCGGCAAACACGGCAGCGACTTCATGCGTGCCAATGACATGAACTTCATCCCCGTGACGCAGAAGGTAGGGCCGGATGGAGCTCTGTATGTCAGCGACTGGAGCGATGTGCAGATCTGCCACCGCGGCAGCAATGCGGTGGAAAACTGGGACCGCAGCAATGGGCGGATTTATCGCATCAGCTACGACGGCTGGAAGCCGTGGAAGGGCGATCTTGCGAAGGAAAATGATGAGGCGCTGGCGAAGCTGGCGGTGCAGACGGGGAACGAGTGGGAGTCGCGCATGGCGAGGCGGGTGCTGATGGAGAAGTTCCAATCGACTCCAGTAGAAGAAGAAAAAATCACATCCTTGCTGGTTAAGATCTTTTGGTCTGACGAAAAGCCCCCACAAGCAGTGACTGAAGAAGAAGCCATCCATCATCAATGGCTTGGCTTCATTTTAAGGCCTCAGACATATCTTCAAAAGCCAGTCATTGCTGCTCAGGATGCGTGGTTCGAGGCGCAGCGCATCCGACTGGCGGCATCACAGGTGGATTTCGCAGATACGGACCTTCGAGTCTTGAGTGATAGCGCTCAAAAAAATCCATCGCCCATCGTTCGCCGCGAACTTGCCTCCGCGCTCCAGCGCCTTCCTCAGGATCAACGCAAACCCCTCGCCACCGCTCTCCTCTCGCGCGGCGAAGACAAGGACGACCCCATGATCCCGCTGCTCATCTGGTATGGCATTGAGCCACTGGTGGGGGCGGATGCGAAGGCGGGTCTGGAACTCGCACGCGCTTCGAAGATGCCGAAGGTCACCGAATTCATCTACCGCCGTTTGTCGTCGGATGATGCGGGGCGTGCCTCGATCCTCTCCGAACTCACCAAGGAAACGGATGCAGCGAAGCGCGAGGCCACCTTGGCGATGATTCTGAACAGCGCCCGCAGTGCCGGGAAACTTACCATGCCCGCGGACTGGTCGGCGGTTTCGGCGAAGCTGGGAGATTCAAGCACAGTCCGCGAACTCAGCGCGCTGTTTGGCGATGAGGCGGCGGTGAAACAGTTCCGCGAACGTCTTGCTCTTTCCACTGCGCCTGTGAACGAGCGTGAGCACGCACTCGGCGTCTTGATTCAGACGGGCGATGCCGCCACGGCCAGGCTCTTGCAGCAGATTCTCCAGCAGGAGGTGCCGGCGTCCTTGCGCCGCAAGTCCATTCAGGCGCTAGCGTCGCTCAAAGATCCGGGGACGCCCGAGGTGCTGGGCGCGCTGCTTCCAAAACTTTCTGTCAATGAACTGCCGGATGCAGTGAACACGCTGGCCTCCACCAAGGAAGGTGCGAAGGAGTTGCTCAAGGCCGTCGAGGCCAAGACCGTGCCCGCAACCGCTCTCTCTCCGTTCCTCGTGCGCCAGCTCACCGCTTTCGATGACAAGGAAATCAATGCACTGATCAAATCCGCCTGGGGCGACGTGAATGCGCCGAAGGCAGACTTGGCCGAGCGCACGAAGAAGTTCCGGGAGCTCCTCACGCCCGCTGCTTTGGCGAAGGGAGATGTGGAGAAAGGCAAGATGCTCTTCACCGCCACCTGCGGCCAGTGCCACAAGCTCTTTGGCCAGGGGCAGAATGTGGGTCCGGACATCACCGGCAGCAATCGTGCTGACCTGAACTATCTGCTCGAAAATGTGCTGGATCCCAATGCGGTGATTGGCAAGGCCTACCAGCTCAATCTCTTCACCATGAAGGACGGCCGTGTGATGAGCGGTGTCATCAAGGAGGAAACGCCCGCCACCGTGCGCATCGCCATGATGGGCGGCGTGGAGTTCACGCTACCGCAGCCGGACATTGCGAAGCGCGAAGTGTCGAAGCTCAGCACCATGCCGGAGGGGTTGTTTGATGCGCTGAAGCCGGAGCAGGTCATCGATTTGGTGAAGTATTTGCAGAGCGGTGCGTCCGGACCGGCTAAAGCCGGTACTACAGTGCCCGGAGCGATCGAGGGCGAATCACTCAAGGTGCTGAGCAAAACCGGTGGCAATGCCAAGCCGCAGGGCATGGGTGGCTTTGGCGGAGACTGGAGCGGTGCCTCGCAGCTTTGGTGGACGGGTGCCAAGCCCGGGCAGAAACTTACGCTCGCGCTTCCAGTGAAGGAGAAGGGCAAATACCAGCTCAAGGCCGCGCTCACCCTGGCGAAGGACTACGGCATCATCGATGTCTCACTCGATGACAAATCCGTCGCTACTGCCTGGGACGGCTACAATGGCCCCAAAGTCATCCATAGCGATGAACTCGACTGGGGCACGCACGAACTCAGCGCTGGAGAGCATCAGCTGACCTTCACCCTCACCGGCAAGCACGCGGAAGCTGTGCCCGGGTTCATGGTGGGGCTGGACTATGTGAGGCTGGAGAAGAAGTGAAGGCGCGTGTTTCATACGTGCATGAGAGACCTGCAATCCACCCGCGCCATGTGGCTGAAAGGCTGGCTGTTTGTTCTCATCGGCCTCATGTCTGCGGCCATCCTGCTGTTTGAGAACTGGAGCTGGCGCACGGCTCTGTTGCTGGTGCTGTGCGTGTGGGGTTTCTGCCGGGCGTACTACTTTGCGTTCTACGTGATCGAGCGCTGGGTGGAGCCAGGGTATAAGTTCAGTGGGCTGGCGCACTTTCTGAGTTACTGGTGGCGCAGGCGGCGGGGCAAGTGATGTGCTGATGCCGGGCACAATTTGGGGAATGGGCTTGCTTCGGACCCGCGTTTTTCATTTAATCGGATTTCCGAAACGCAACTTCTCGAACCTCATGAAAACAAAACTGATTCTGTTTGGGCTGCTTCTGAGCGGCTTCCTGGCCGTGGAAAACGCTGTGGCGACCGCCACCAAGGACAACAAAGGCACCGTCATCAAAGTGGATGACCTCAAGTTCAAAGAGAAGGCTCCGCCCTTCGCCGGCAAGCCGATGATCGTGGAGTTTTGGGCCACCTGGTGCCCGCCCTGCCGCTCCAGCATTCCGCATCTGAATGAGGTCTATAAAAAGTTCAAGCCGAAGGGCCTCGAAATCATCGGTGTGACCAATGAGGACCGCCCGACGGTGAATGCCTTTCTCAAGGACGTGCCCATCGACTACCACGTGGCTTTTGACAACGGCGGCAAGTTCAGCAAGCCCTTTGGCATCAAAGGCATCCCGCATGCCATGATCCTCGACAAGGATGGCAAGGTCGTTTGGGAAGGGCACCCGATGAGCCTGAAGGACAGCGATGTGGAGGCGGTCCTGAAGTAGCCTTCAGTGACGGGCGGTCACACCAGCGCCAGCGCTTCATCAAACCGCGAGATCAGATCCTGCGTGTCCTCCAGTCCGGCGGACACGCGGATCAGCCAGCGGCTCACGCCGCAGCTTGCAGCCCAGTCGAGCTCTTCGTAGTGGGCCAGCAGGGTGTAGGGGCACACCAGCGTGAAGTTGGTGCCAAGGCTCGGGCCTTTGCAGGCGCGCAGGGCATCGTAGAAGGGGGCGCTGGCCGTCTCGGGATTTTTGAGCGTGAAGGAGAAGAGGCAGCCGTGGCCGCCGTGCTCCCGGCGTATGTGTTCGTAGCCCTTGCCGCCATTGCTGCTGGCGTGCCAGACAGCATCCACTTTCGGGTGCGTGCGCAGGTGATCGGCCAGAGCCTGCGCGTTGCGGCTCATCGTGTCGGCACGCTGGGTGAAGTCGCGGCTGTTGTGCTCCAGCGCCACGGCATCGCCGCGCCAGAGTTCGTGGTCGGCGTGCGCAGCAAGGAAGGCGGAGAAGGCGGCGTGATGCGGGGAGTTGCGATTCAGCACGACGCTGCCTGCCAGTACATCGCCTGCGCCGGAGAAGCTCTTGGTCAGGCTGGAGGTCACCACATCGGCCACACGATGGGCATCCACATGCGCCACGGTGGAAATAGTGTCATCCACGATGATCGGCACGCCCGGCTGCGCGTCGGTCCGGATGGAAAGCAGGCGCTCAAAGTCCACGCAGCGCAGCAGGGGATTGCTCGGTGCCTCGCAGAAGATGCCGGCGATCGGCTCCTTTTGCAGCAGTGAGCGCAGGTCGTCGTACTCGCTGTCTTTCACCAGCGGCATGAAGTGCGCGCCGCTGCCAAAGAACTGCTGCAGCTTCAAAACATCCACGTAGGGGAAGTCGAGCTGCACCGTTTTCCGATTCGGAAAGAGATGCGTCAGCATGCGATGCACGGCGTAATTCGCCGCCATGCCGGAGGGGAAGAGAAACACGTCCTCAGGCTGCTGCCCCGCCAGTGTAGCGATGCGTTCGCGGATGGAGCGGTTCGCGGCCTTGCCCTCTTCGGCGGTGGCTTCGCTCTTGTGTTCGCCCAGGGCATCGCAGGCCTGGCGGGTGCTCACGCATTCGCCGCAGAAGCGCCAGAACTTGCGCGCCTGCACATAGCTGTCCGCCGGAAACACGGCCACGCCGAGCTGATGCGCGGTCCATTCCACCGCACGGCCGGTGCCAATGAATTTCACACAGCGCTCCGCATGCACCACACGCGGGAAGACAAGGCAGCGTTCCCCGGGCGCGGCAAATTCCTTTTCCGCCGCAGCAAACAGGCGCGTGATGGCGGGCGGGCAGCAGAAGCGTGGGTACCCAGATTTGAACTTGGAAACGATCCGCTGATCTCCCTCCTCATAACCAACCACATGCTCCCACAGCGGTAGGCACACGGACACGCCAAGCTCATGGTCAGGGATCGCCTTGCCGAGGTCTTCAGCGTTGCAAAGAGGATGGGTAAACAGATCGGTCATTTTGGGGGGCGGGATTGTTCTACAGGGCGAGGCGGGAGGCAACGGGAATGAAGGTGCAAACTCGCGCCAGATCGCACCCCAAGATGACTTAGCACACGGCCGTCACGCTCAGGCGATGATAGCAAGGCGATGCATCCAGTTCGAACCGGTAGACCTCTCCTTCTACATGGCATGGCTGGCGTTTCTGGCGGTCTCGCTTTCGTGGATCGGGTTGGGAATGCTGATGCATTCCCTCGCGTGGCAAAAACAGGAAAGGGACATACCCCTGCTCTTGCACGCTGCCGGTGCGTCCGAGCTCCTGCCGAATCGAGCCCAGTCTCCTGAGATCGTGATCCGGGAGGATGGTGAACTGGAAGTGGATGGCCACTTGTATGATACGGCATCAAGCAGGTCTCTGCCGGACTTGAGGAGAATGATTGCAGCACACCGACTCAAGGCGGGAGCCTCCAAGATCGTGATCTTCGTCGAAGCCCGGGCCAGCTATGAGCGGCTGATTGATGTGATGAACGCTTTTCTCGCCTGCAAAAGTAACCGCTATCACACGGTCATTTTGTCGCCACCGGTCGGATCGAAAATGCCTTCTGCGAGAGGTCCCCAGGAAGAGCCGGTTCGTTGAAAAGCGCAGTCTATTTCTTCGCTTTCAGCGCACGCTCAATGTCCTTCCACAGATCCTCCACGTGCTCGATGCCGACGGAGAAGCGCACGAGGCCATCGGTGACGCCGGCGGCTTCGCGGGCATCTTTGGGGATGGAGGCGTGGGTCATGCTGGCAGGATGGGCCACGAGGCTTTCGATGCCGCCGAGGCTCTCCGCTTGCGTGAAGAGGCGGAGGCGGCGGATGAAGGCCAGGGTGTCAGCGTAGCTGAGGCCGAAGTCGGCCAGCAGCATGCCGCCGCCGGCGGTCATCTGCTTCTTCGCCAGCTTGAACTGCGGGTGGCTCTTGAGGAAGGGGTACTTCACGCTCTTCACACCTTTACGGCCTTCCAGGCGCTGGGCGAGTTCGAGGGCGTTGGAGCAGTGGCGCTCCATCCGCACGGCTTCGGTCTTGGCACCGCGGGAGGTCAGCCAGGCATCGAAGGGGCTGGGCTGCAGGCCGATCGCTTTTTGCGCAAAGATCATCTTTTCCTGCCACTCGTCGGAGTTGGTGCACACCGCACCGCCCAAGCAGTCGCTGTGGCCGTTGGTGTATTTGGTGGTGCTGAGCAGGGAGAGATCGGCACCGAGATCCAGCGGCTGCTGCAGCAGGCTGGAGGCGAAGGTGTTGTCCATGGCAACGATGGAACCGACTTTGTGGGCGGCTTCGCTGATGGCCTTGATGTCGAGGATTTTCAGCAGGGGATTCGTTGGCGATTCAAGCCAGACGAGCGCGGGCTTGAGGCGGGCGATGAGGTCGCAGTTCTCTGGATTGGTGAGGTTGGCGTATTTGATCTTCACGCCAAAGCGCTTGAGCACTTTTTCAAAGATGCGGTAGGTGCAGCCGTAGATCTGCTGCTCGGAGAGGATGGTATCGCCTGTCTTGAGAGAGAAAAGGATGGCGGAGATGGCGCTGAGGCCGCTGGCAAAGACGGTGCTGTGCTTCGCATTTTCCAGGCTGGCCAGCGTGGTCTGCAGGTTGCGGAAATTGGGATTCCCTGAGCGCGTGTAGTCAAAGCTGCCGGGGTTCCCGCTCTCGAAGGTCGAGGTCATGTAGATCGGCGGGATCACCGCGCCGGTTTCGCTGCGGTAGTCCTGGCCCACGTGGATGGCGCGTGTCTCGAAGCGAGCGTCTGAGGGGATGGTTGGGTCGTCCTTCATGATGTAGCGGGATGTGTGACATGCAGATTTAGCTTTGCAAGGCCCCGGCGCGCATGCTTTATGAGTTAAATCTGATCTTTCATGGCCGACACTACAGCTCCCCGAAAATTCCGTCGCGTTCTGCTCAAACTCAGCGGTGAAGCCCTGAGAGAACCCGGCAGCACGGACAACATCTCCCCGCCCATCGTTGAAGACATGGCGGCGCAGATCAAAGCCGCACATCAAACCGGCCTCGAAATCGCCCTCGTCGTGGGCGGCGGGAATTTCTGGCGCGGCATCACCGCCAGCAACAAAGGCATGGAGCGCGCCACCGCCGACTACATGGGCATGCTGGCCACCGTGATGAATTCCCTGGCTGTGCAGAGCATGCTCGAAGCCATGGACGTGCCCACCCGCGTGCAGAGCGCCATCAAGATGGACAACGTGGCCGAGCCCTTCGTGCGCCGCAAAGCCATGCGCCATCTGGAACTGGGCCGCGTGGTCATCTTCGCCGCTGGCACGGGCAATCCTTTCTTCTCCACGGACACCACCGCCGCGCTGCGTGCCAGCGAGATCAATGCGGAGATCGTGCTCAAGGCCACCAAGGTGGACGGCATCTACGACAGCGATCCGAACAAAAATCCGAATGCGGTGAAGTTTGACCGCGTGAGCTTCCATGAGTGCCTCACCCGCCAGCTCAAGGTGATGGATTCCACCGCCTTCTCCCTATGCATGGAGAACAACATGCCCATCGGCGTGTTCAGCATGAACGAACCTGACAACATCCGCCGCGCGCTCATCGGCGAATACATCGGGACAATGGTGGATGCCAAAGGCTGAAACCGCCCCAACCCAAACTAGAGAGACCGACTGCTATGGACCCTGAACTGACGATGATGGAGGCCGACGAGGCCATGACGAAGGCCGTGGAGCACGCTATTCACGAATTTGCCACCGTGCGCACCGGCAAGGCCTCCCCCACACTGGTGGAAAACATGGATGTGCATGTGATGAGCTACGGCAGCCACATGAAGCTCAAGCAGCTGGCCATGATCACCACGCCGGACGCCCGCCTCATCCGCATTGAGCCCTTTGATTCCTCCACGCTGCAGGACATCGACCGCGCCATCCGCGAATCCCGCCTGGGCCTCAATGGCAGCATCGAGGGCAAGGTCATCCGACTGCCCATCCCCGCCCTCTCCCAGGAGCGCCGCGAGCAGATGGTCAAAATGTGCAAAACCCTGGGCGAAGACGCCCGCGTGCGTGTGCGCTCCGCCCGCCGCGATGCGCTGGAAACGATCAAGAAAGGCGAGAAGGACGGCCACATCACCGAAGACGACCTGCACCGCATGGAAAAGGAAATCCAGACCATGACGGACAAAAAGATCGCCGAGATCGACCAGCACGTCGTTTCGAAGGAGAAGGAAATTCTGACGGTGTAAGCCGACGTGGTTTCAAGTTTAAGGTTAAAAGTTTCAAGTTCACCCTGAGACACCGCCGCTGAAAACTTGAAACTTTAAACCTGTAACTTCGAACTTTTTCGGATGTTCCCCGCCCGCGATTACCTCGACCTCACTCACACCAAGCACGGCATCCTTTTTCCGGATGACTCGCCGGTGTGGACGGCGCTGGCGCGGATCGAGTCGTATCTGGACTTCCGCCTGCAGCGGGAGATCCGCACGCAGGTGCCGCCGGGAGCGTTCATCGGCGAGGATGTTTTCATTGATGAGGGCACCACGCTGGAGCCTGGAGTGGTGATCAAAGGGCCCGCCTGGATCGGGCGGAACTGCCAGCTTCGCGCGGGCTGCTACATCCGCGAGAACGTCATCATCGGCGACGGCTGCGTGCTGGGAAACTCCTGCGAATTCAAGAACTGCGTGGTCTTTGATGGATGCGAAGTGCCGCATTACAATTATGTGGGAGACTCCATCCTCGGCCACAAGGCGCATCTGGGCGCAGGCGTCATCCTTTCCAACGTGCGGCTGGACCGCCTGGAAGTCACCGTGAAGACGGACAGCGACGTCATCCCCACCAGCCTGCGGAAGTTTGGCGCCATTGTGGGAGACTACGCGGAGATCGGCTGCAACAGCGTCATCAGCCCCGGCAGCATCATCGGTCGTCGCAGCATCGTCTATCCGCTCACGCATTTCAGCGGCGTGCTGGAGGCAGACCTCATGCTTAAGACACGCCAGACCCAGCAGGTGGTGAAACGCCGGAGATAGCGACGGGATTGAATACAAATACGGCGGCGGGAGTCTGAGCAACATCCCACCATCATGAACTCCCCCTTTCGCCCGCTTTTCGCTCTTTCAGCCGTCCTGTCGCTGGCGGGTTGTGACAAAGCCCCGCCTCCCGCCGCAGAAGCGCCTGCCACGCCTGCAGCGGTGGAGCCGGACCCCCAGCTGGCCGAGGCGCGCGATGCGCTTCAGCGTCAGGCGCTGGAGATCGAGACCAAGACGGCCCTGATGGACAAGCAGCTCGCGGAAATGCAGCAGGCGCTCAAGGACCAGGAGAATGCAGAGCTGCGCGGCTCGCTGAACGCGCTGAAGCAGCAGAATGACGAACTGCGGGTGCAGGCGGAAACCGCACGCCAGAAGAGCAATGCCATCACCCAGCGCATCGCCGCCACCCTGCCCCCTCCCAGTGTGGCTCCACAACCGGTGGTGCAGGCGGACTACTCGCTGTTTTATGACCGCCTGGCACCTTATGGCCGCTGGTTTGAGGTGAATGGCTACGGCTACTGCTGGCGTCCCACCATCACCGTGGCGGGCTGGAGGCCTTATGTGGACGGCTGCTGGGTGTGGTCATCGCTGGGCTGGGCGTGGCAGTCCAATGAGCCGTTTGGCTGGGCCACCTACCATTATGGCCGCTGGATCAATCTGGCCCGATATGGCTGGGTGTGGGTGCCGGGCAGCGAGTGGGCGCCGGCCTGGGTGGCATGGCGTCAGAGCCGCGACTGCGTGGGCTGGGCCCCGCTGCCGCCGCAGCCGGGCGTTTGCACCGGCGTCTATCGCGACTGCGATGCTTACTACGGCCTCGGTCCCACCAGCTACGTGTTCATCAACAACACCCAGTTTGTGAGTCCGACCTATGTGAACATCTACGCCCCGGTGACGCAGCAGACGGTGATCTTCCGCCAGAGCGTGAACGTCACGCAGATCGTGCCGCACGCCAGCCCTGGCCACGGGCGCGGTCATGTGTTTGCCCAGCAGGGCGGCCCGCCGCGGGCGCAAATGGAGCAGACATGCGGACTGCCGGTGCCACAGCGGCCGCTGCAGACGGTTCAGGCCGAACAGATGCGCGATCATCACCATTATGAGCAGCACGGACGCCCGGCGCCGAACTCCGGCCTGGCCGTGGTCCAGCTGCCCACCCTGCCTTCCGGTGCGCATATGCGCCGTCCCGAGGTCAAAGAGCACATCCAGCATCCCTCTCCCGTGAACGGATTTGAAGGAGTGCCACAGCAGGTCGCGTCTGAAATTCGGCAAAACATTGCCAGAGAGCGCGAGACTGCCGTGGTGCAGCAGCCTCCGGTGCACCAGCAGCCTCAGCATGGGCACATGCCGCATGAGTCTGGCCGTCGCCCCTCTGGAGCACCCTCTGTCGCCGAGAGGCCGCCGGCGATAACGGCTCCCGCGCAGGAGATGGTGCGGCCTGCCATCGCTGCTGAAAACCCGGCGCCCTCCCAAGGCGCAACACCTTTGGCGGCAGCGCCTGGAGCCTCTGGTTTGGGTGCAGACGCCATGCCCACGCGCCCCGCCATGCCAGGGGCGGGCACCGCACCCGAGCACCATCGGGGCCCGCAGCATGGCCACCCCTCGGTGGCCCCACCCGCCCAGCCACAGACACCTGCCACGCCTGCGGTGGTGGAGGGGAAGCCGGCTGAAGCCCCGGTGGCAGCGGCTCCGGTCATTGCGCCTGGGCAGACGGCCCCCGCCGGCGCCATGACACCTCCGGCCACAGCGCCGCAGGGAGCCACGGACGCCGCAACCGCCCAGCAGCCGTCAACTGTTGAGCAAGCCAATGCTAACGGCAATGCCGCCGCTGAAGCTGAACGGGCACGCATGCGCGCTGCGGGAGAGCAGACTCAGGCGGGAGCCTCCATGCAGCACCGCCACCCGCGGGAGCCGGGAGAGCAGGCCAATGCCACCAGGCGAGCCGAGGAGCAGGCGGTCGCTCCGCAGCAACAGCCGCAGAACGCCCTGGCCGCTCAACAGCAGCAGCAGCGCATGGCAGCTGATCAGGCGGCTGGCGAGACCGAAAAAGCCCGCCAGCAGGCTGAAGCCGGCGCGATGCAGCTACGCCAGCAGCAGGAAGCCCAGGCACGTGCTTTGGCAGAGAAGATGGCTGCCGACCAGGCCTCCGTGACCGCTGAAGCAGAGAAAGCCCGCATGCAGGCCGCGGCCGCGCAACAGCAGCAGCGCATGGCTGCCGACCAGGCGGCTGCCGAGACCGAAAAAGCCCGCCAGCAGGCTGAAGCCGGCGCGATGCAGCTACGCCAGCAGCAGGAAGCCCAGGCCCGGGCTTTGGCAGAGAAGATGGCCGCCGATCAGGCCGCCGTGACCGCTGAAGCGGAGAAAGCCCGCATGCAGGCCGCGGCCGCACAACAGCAGCAGCAGGAGGCCCTGGCCGCCCAGCAGCAGCGGGCGATGGCAGAGCAGGCCGCCGCCGAGGCGGAAAAAAGCCGCCAGATTGCAGAAGCCCTGGCCATGAAACAGCAACAGCAGCAGGAGCAGGCTGCTTCCTTGCAGCGCCAGGCCGAAGAGCAGGCGCGCAGGCAGCAGGAGGCTGAAATGCAGCGCGCGCAGGAGCAGACACGTCGTGCCCAGGAAGAGCAGATGCGCGCCCAGCAGGAGGCCGCGCAACGCGCCGCCCAGGAAATGGCCCAGCGCCAGGCCGAGGAGCAGGCACGCCGTCAGCAGGAAGCTGAAATGCAGCGGGCGCAGGAGCAGGCACGCCGCGCTCAAGAAGAGCAGATGCGCGCGCAGCAAGAAGCAGCGGCCGCGCAACGGGCCGCCATGGAGCAGCAGATGCGCGCCCAGCAGGAGGCAGCCCAACGTGCCGCCCAGGAAATGGCCCAGCGCCAGGCCGAAGAAGCCGCCCGCCGCGCCCAGGAAGAGCAGATGCGTGCGCAGCAGGAGGCGGCCCGCCGTGCTCAGGAGGAAGCCCAGCGCGCCGCTGCCGAAGCCGCTCAACGCGCCGCCGAAGCCGCACGCAATCAGCCCCAGCCAGCGCCGGGTTCGTGATTCCCCAGGAGAGGGACCATCCTGATCCCTCAAGGTTGCGCAATCAGCCGCCATTCCGCGTCGGAGCAGGTTGCTGGGGCATGGAATGAGACACGTCCCTGTTCTCAACGGCTTGCGGTATCATACGAGAAAGAGTTGAAAAGGTGTCGGCACCGCAGAGTCACTCCATGGTGCTGGGAGCGCCGGTTTCTAACCGGCTCCGGTCGAGCGTCCCTGAGTCATGGCAAAGAAACGAAGCCGCGGTGAGAAATGCGGGGCCCGCCGGCATGCGGAGCGGCACCCAGAGCCGGTTAAAAACCGGCGCTCCCAGGGATGATTCTCCGGCGGCACGACAGTTCCTGAGTCAAGTCCAGGTTCCCTTTCGGGCGTGAGCCGGGTCTCGGCGGGAGAGCTTGGTGTGGATCAAGACACAGACGTGATTTCACCAGATGGTGGCGGCACTTCCACGTTGTGCGGCCACCTGCCCGCGTGGTACGGTCTGTTCATGCGCTGGCTCCTCCCTTTTCTCCTGCTCGCCCTTTCCCCGGGCATGCACGCAGAGGAGGTCATCCGCGTCACCTGGAAGACGACGCACGCCGCTGCGCCGGCGCAGTTCACCCCACCGGCCTCGGATGTCCTGCCTGCTTTCCGCATGGCGCTGACAGCGCTCCCCGAATCCGCCATTGTCGCGCTGGCCCTGTCCCAGCCTGCGGTGCTCGGTTTGACGAATGAGCAGGCCGCCACCATGCGCCCGCTGGTGGCGGCGCGGTATGAGCTGATCGCTCAATCTCCGGTGTATTCCGGTGTGGGATCGGCGCTGCCCTACTGCTTTGCCGCGGTGCAGGCGCAGGAAGGCCTGGCGCTCGTGCATGTGCCGGCGGCGGCGAATGCGCAGACGCCCGTGCTGCTGTTTCTGCATGGCTATGGCGGCAGCTTTCTATGGTATCAGCATCTGCTTGCGGAGCAGTTCCCCAAGAGCCTCATCATCTGCCCGGCCTACGGCATCAGCACCTCCACCATCTCCGGCGACTACGTACAAGAGTGTGTGCAAGCCGTGGGAGCGAGGCTCGGGCGGGCGATCTCCAGGCCGTTTCTCATCGGCCTCTCCGCCGGCGGCTCTGGCGCGTGCCACATTTATACGCAGCACCCGGAGCGCTTTGACCGCCTCATCTGCCTCGCGTCGTATCCGTCGGAGAACCTGCTGCTGAAGTTTCCACGCGATTCCAAGCCCGCGTTCATGGCCGGTGGCGAAGAGTTTTTCGTGAAGTCAGGCGACTTCGCCCGGCGCATCGCACGGGTGCGGCAGCAGGCCCCGGCCACGCAGGATTTCACCGTGCCCCAGGCGGACCATTTTTTCCTGCTCTCCCACACATCTCTGACGATGGCCAAGCTGCGCGAGTGGCTGACGCGTCCGTGATCACACCCGCAGCATGTCCTTCACGACCTGCCAGTAGAGGAAAAGGCAGCCGCGCCAGGAGTAGCGGAATTCGCCGTTGCCGGTGGGCTCGATGACGCCGGTGGTGATGTTGTGGTCGATCTGCACACTCATGTCGCGCTCGATGTAGGCGTGCAGGTACTCGGTGTCCTGCAGGGCGAGATCTTCGAGGCGGACGCCTTCCCGCTGCAGAAAGAGCTCGTGGCGGTCCAGCAGGTCGGAGAAGGAGGCGGCGTGCGCGAAGCGGTTCAGGCGCTGCTTGGGGGAGTACTTCATCGTGGCGGCGAAGGGGTAGTTCGTCGTGGTGAAGGTGATGCCGCTGGCGGTGCGGGAGGTGAGGCTGACGTAGGAAAAGCCGAACTCGCCCTGCTGCGCGAGCGCGATGGAGGCCTGGGTGCGCTTTTCCTCGTGGTAAAAGAGGCGCATGAAGTAGTCCGTCTGGCTGAACTGCCAGCCGGTGTCTCCCACTTCCACAAAGCCGTCGTCCTCAGCCTCGCTGCTGAGGTCCGAGAGTTCGGGGAAGACTTCGCGCGAGGGCGGAAAGCGGTGCTTCACCTCGCTCTTGATGGGAAAGCGCAGCCTGCGCACGCGGAAGACGATCTCCATCCACGGCAGCATGAACCAGGCGCCGACAAAAATGGCGCCGCCGATGTGGGAGTCCGTCAGGAAAAAGCCGCTGAGGTAGGACGCGCCCAGCAGGGAGAGCCAGCCGAGCTTCTGAATGAAGCGGTTGTCAAAGGACCGGCAGGCGATGGCAAAGACAATGGCCGCCGCGACATACAGGATCTGCTGGAGGATGGTTTCCATGAGGCCGCCGAATTTGGGGTGAAACGCAGTATAACGGAGGAGGAGGGGGAAAGCAACCGGAGAGGGGAAGGCGGGGAGGGTTGGCGGCGGGTGGCCGGAAGCGGAAAAGGGAGAGTTTACTGTGGCTGAACGGTTGTTGACTGTTGTTGACGGTGGTTGGGCGAAGCAGGAGAGGGGGAAGGGGATCAGGATGATCCCACTCCTGGCTGGGGGATGTCTTCCGTGCGTCTCGGTAAAAACGAAGGAGGCCGGATGCACTCCCGATGCATCCGGCCTCGCACTCAACCTCAACCTAAATGGGGGCGCTTAGAAGTTCACCTGGGCCTGCACGCCTAGGTAGTCGTAGTTCACGTTGCCGTAGGGGGCCACGTTGGTGTTTGCGCGCATGCCGTGCATGAACATGGCGGTGAGCTCAAGCTCTGGGTACGGGATGAAGCGGAAACCGACGCCGACTTCGTTGACCTTGTCGCGCGGGGCATTGGGGGCGAATTTGCGGCCACCATTGTAGGTCTGCCAGCGGACGAAGGGGATGAGCTCGCGCTGATTGGCAAAGACGTGGCGGTAGTTGGCCTGCACATAGCCGCCGCTCAGGCTGGCGGTGCTGATGGTTTTCAGATCGTTGGAGAGCACCGGGCCTTTGCCCCAGTTCCATTCGGTTTCGATGCCGAAAGGCTGCGGAAACAGCACGCCAGAGATGGCGACTCGCGCATCGGTAAAGCCACGGTTTCCGCCGTTGCCATTGACCGGGGTGCCCACGCCAGGGATGGGGGCGGTGGTGGTGTTGAACTTGCCAGCGTAGCCCTGAATGCCGATTTCGAGGAACTGGCCGTTGTCGAATTCAAAGGGATAGGTGGCGCGGGCGATCCAGTGCGGCTGACCGTTGGTGTCCGGGCGGTTGATCCCCTGGCCGGAGTAGGCGCCGAAGGTGAGCATGCCGTAGTCGCCGGAGCCACGCAGGCCCATTTTGACGAGGTTCTTGAAGCGCTCGCGGATCTCATATGGGGCGTACATGTAGTAAACGCCGAAGTCGCGCTCGCCCTCGACGGCGGTGCTGATAGCCTCGGGGCGCTCCAGGGCCAGGCGGTTCTGGGAGGACTGCATGGTGGCGTAGCCGTAGGGCACCTTGGAGAGGCCCATGCGCACGCGGTGCTCGCGGGCGGGGTCCAAGGAGACGTCCGCATAGTAGTCGCGAGCCTGCACACCGCCGTTGCCATTGACGCCGCCAAACAGGTCGGCCTGGAAATAGAGGTAGACGTGATTGGTCAGGTCTCCGCTGAAGGCAAGGCGGCCGCGGCGGACGCCGATGCTGGACTGGTCATTGGCGAAGGGGTCGTTCTGAATGTTCAGCTGGCCGCCGTCCTCGTGAATGACGGAGTCCGCGCGCACCTGCAGGTAGCCTTTCATCTTCAGGCGCTCATACCATTTGTCCGCCAGCAGGCTGTCCAGCTCGGCGGCAGACATGGTGGAGGGGGAGGTATTGTCCGTGATTTTGGAGATGTCCTCGATCTGGCCACGTGTGGTGGAGATGGCGTTTTCCAGGTTGTCCACCTTGTTTTCGGTTTGGGAAAGGCGCTTTTCCAAGACGGGATCTCCGCTCTTATGAGTCAGGGCGCTTTCCAGATGTCCTACTTTGCTCTCCGTCTGGGCCAGGCGCTTTTCCAGGGCGGTGGTGCTGGCGGCAGGGGCGGCACCAGGGGCTGCAGGTGCCGGGGCAGGGGCGGCTGCCAGCGCTTTTTCGCGCTCCTTGTCTTCTTCGCGGGAGGCGGCCACCAGCATGTCATATTCTTCCTGGCTCAGGGTGCCCTTGGCCTTCATGATGAGGAAGAGCTTTTCCATGGCCGGACCGGCGGTGACGGGCAAGGACGGCGGCATGGCGATGGTGACGGCTGCAAAAGCGGTCAGCGCACGGGCGATGCGGGAATGTTGGAGACGCATGTGTGAGGTGGATCGGGTGAGTTGAGAAAAAACTCCCCGGGTTGACAATGCATCTCCCCGGAGAACGAATGTCACATGCCCGTAACCTGAAATGCCTGCCAGATGCTTAATGTGACGCTTTCGTCACGGACGCCGGTTGTTCACATCGCCAGTTCCGTTTGTGAAGAGCGGAAGGCGCTGGGATCTCCAATGTGACGCTTTCGTCACAAAGCGTGTTTTGACCGTTTGCCCCCTTCCTCCAATATCCGCCGCGTCATCCCTATCCATCCAAACCACCCATGAAGATCGCCTTCCTCACCCTTGCCACCACCTTTGCCGCCGCGCTTTCGCTTCAGGCCCAGACCACCCTGCGCATCCGCGGTTCGGACACCCTCGGTGCCAAGCTGGTGCCGCAGCTCGCCGAGTCCTTCAAGAAGCAGGGCGGCAAAGTCAGCTTTGACATCGCCGCGGAAGGCTCCTCCACCGCGTTTACCAATCTCGCCTCCGGCACCGCTGAAGTGGGCATGTCCAGCCGCAAGGTGAAGGCGGACGAGCGCACCCTCTGCCGCAGCAAGGGCGTGACTCTCACGGAATTTGAAGTGGCCTGGGACATGATCTCCGTGGTGGTGAACAAAAACAATCCCGTCTCCGACCTCTCCAAGAAGCAACTGCTGCAGATCTTCGCCGGCGACATCAAGGACTGGAGCGAAGTGGGAGGCACCCCCGGACCCATCTCCGTTTACACCCGCAACACCTCCTCCGGCACGTACAAGGACTTCATCGGCCTGGCCATGAAGGGCCGCGAGTATGGCAAGAACAGCCAGAAAATGGCTGGCAATGAACAGATTGCGGCGGAAGTCGGCTCAAACCCCAACGGCATCGGCTACGTCGGCTACGCCTATTCTGGCGCCAAAGGCATCAAGGTCGTGTCCATCGCCGGGTCCTCCCCCAGCCCGGCTGCCGTGAAGTCCTACCCCCTCTCCCGCCCCACCTACCTGTACACCAGTGGCGAACCCACCGGCACCACCAAGGCCTTCATCGACTTCTGCCTCAGCCCTGCCGGAGATGCCATTGTGAGCAAGGCTGGCTTCGTTCCCCTCAGCATTGCGAAATAACTGTTGATTGACCGACTCCACACTCCGGCGGAAGAGACGTGTCTCGACCGCCGGATTTTGTTTCTAGCTCCGGTGCCACCAGACCCCTGCCGCATGAACAGCTCCCCCACGCCGCCCAGCCGCCCACCGCTGCGCAGCGTGCTGCTCCGAAACCGCAAGCGCACGATCCTGGGGGTCGATCCCCAGGCGCTGATCAAGTACTTCTTCGGCAGCAACGCCAGTGTGGCCATCGTCGTGCTGATCCTCATCATGGTCTTCCTGCTGCGGGAGGGCATCGACTTCCTGCCCACCTACCAGCGCGAACTGCAAACCTACCGCCGCGCCGGACTGGAGTTTTGCGACATCATCGACCAGCCCCTGCAGCGCAATCAGGCGCTTTCCAGCAGGCTGCGCCAGGCCGTCAGCGCCTCTCTGGAAACCCTCTCCAAAACCGCGCGTGACCGCCGTGACGCCGCCTTTCTTCTCAAGCGCCAGGTGGAGGACAAAACCGCCCGCCCGCGTGACACGCTGACGCAGGCCCTGGAGAAAACACCGCCCGCGCCAGACCAGACGGAGGTGCTGCGCAAAGAGCTGGCCGCCGTCTCCGCCAGCGCAGCCGCCTCGCTGAGCTACCCGGATCTCTTCACCCAAGCGGAGCGCGAGCAGCTTCAGCGTGAGTTTTCCACGCTCACTCCCGAAGTCACCGATCTGCCGCCGCTGCTGCAGAAGCTGGTGGCGGACTTCAGCAACAAGGACCGCGAAGCACGCAGCAAGTTTGCCGCTCTGGTGCAGGCCCAGGAGGAGTTTGAAGAAGCCACCGAGCCTCTGCAGGAAGTGGTGGATGAACTCAAGGAAAAGGCCAAGGAGACCAAGGAAAAGGCCGTGGAGTTTGAGGTTTTGGAAACCAACCGCAAGCGCCTGCTCGAAGCCGCCGCGAAGGAGACCGACGCCAAAGAAAAAGCCAGCCTAACCAAGGAAGCCGAGGAATCCGTCTCGGAAGCGGTCAATCTGGAGGACAACATCAAAGAGATCACCTCACGCACCGCGGAGCTGCGCGAGCAGGTGGAGAAATACGCCGTGGTCATCGAGAAAGCCGGCGCCGCACTGCCCAAGGAAGCCGGCACGGAAGCCGCGCTCAAGCTGGTGAACGAAGTGCGCGAGGGCATCCCGGTGCACGCACGTGAAATGCGCGCCGCCGCCGCCACGCTGGAAGGCTGGCGCTGGGACAGGCCCGTCTCCATTTTCAGCGTCATCGGCGCCTTCTTCTTCGGCACGCAGTGGATCACCAACAGCTCCTGGCAGGACTTCTACGGCTTCGTGCCGCTGCTCACCGGCTCCCTGGTCATCGCCGCCATTGCGATCCTGATCGCCACGCCGATCAGCGTGGTGGCCGCGATTTACACCAACCAGTTTGCCAGCGACCGTGAGAAGGAAATCATCAAGCCGGTGATCGAATTCATCCAGGCCATTCCTTCGGTGGTGCTCGGTTTCATCGGCATCTCGCTGGTGGGAAATCTTATCAAGGACGTCAGCGAATGGAGCTGGCTGCAGTGGGTGCCCGGCTTCCCCATTCAGGAGCGGCTTAACATGTTCAATGCCGGCTGCCTGCTCGCCTTCATGGCCGTGCCAACGATGTTCAGCCTCTCCGAAGATGCGCTGAACAACGTGCCGCGTGCCTACATCGATGCCTCCGACGCGCTCGGCGCCACCAAGCTGCAGACCGTCTTCCGCGTCATCGTTCCCGCTGGCATATCCGGCATTCTCTCCGCCATCCTGCTCGGTCTCGGGCGTGTCGTTGGCGAGACGATGGTGGTGCTGCTCGTTGCGGGAAATCGCATTGCCATTCCCGACTTCAGCGCCGGGCCCGGTGTCATCTTCCAGCCGGCGCACACGCTCACCGGCATCATTGCGCAGGAGCTTGGAGAGGTTTCGCGCGGCAGCTCTCACTGGCAGGCGCTGTTCATGGTGGGCATCGTGCTGTTTGCCATCTCCCTTCTCGTCAACTGGTGCGCCCGCGCTGTGGCCCGCCGCTTTGAACCCCACAAGGCATGACCCCTTCTCCCACCAACGACAACCCCTTCGCTGGAGACAACTCAGGCATTCAGAAGCGCGAGACCGCCGCGCGCTGGGGCCTGCGTGTCGGCAGCTACATCGTCGTGCTCATCACCGTGGCGATCATGGCGCATATTTTCGTCAAAGGCGCGCCCGTGACCTTCCAGCCCAAGTGGCCGTTTGTGAACACCAAGTTCCTCACCGAGCTGCCCGCCACGCTGCATGTCATCGAAGACCAGCAGGGCCACCACATTGAGACGGATGTGAACGGATCCGACGCCATCAAGAAGAAGCTGGGCGACAACTTCCGTGCGGAGAAAACCATCTCCTATTCCGGCGGCGGCATTCTGGGGCCGATCGTCGGCACTGCTTTGCTGGTGATCGTCAGCGTGGGCGTGGCGCTCTTCCTCGGCGTCGCCTGCGCCATTTATCTCAGCGAATACGCGAAGCATGGCAAGTTCCTCGAAATGGTGCGGCTGGCCATTTTGAACCTCGCGGGTGTTCCCTCCGTGGTGTTCGGTTTGTTTGGGCTTGGCGCTTTCGTTTTGACCGCGCCCACGTTTGTGGATGTGCCGGCGGAGCGCTCCATTTTGGCCATACCTCTGGGCTTCACCACGCTCAGCTTCCAAGGGTGGGACACCTGCGTGCTCTCCGGCGGTTTCACGCTCGCCTTCGTCATCCTGCCCGTCATTATCACCGCCAGCGAGCAATGCCTGCAGGCGGTGCCGCAGGGCTTCCGTGAGACGAGCATGGCACTTGGTGCCACGCGCTGGCAGACCATCCGCCACAGCGTGCTGCCTTTTGCCACGCCGGGCATTCTGACCTCCAGCATCCTCGGCATCGCTCGTGCGGCGGGAGAAACCGCGCCGATCATGTTCACCGCCGCCCTGGCCTTCAAAGACAAGCTGCCCTGGCAGAAGGACCTGCCGCCGCTGCCGGCGGATGCCTCCATCTTTGCCCACTGGGAGCAGAGCGTGTCGCGGTTCCTTGGCATCTTCACCGAGTCCGTGCAGGCGCTGCCGTACCACATCTACACCCTTGCCGCCAAGATCCCGCAGAACGAGTATGCGGAGCGCGCGCAGTATGGCTCCGTCTTCGTCTTCCTCGTCCTCGTGGCCACCCTGGCCGCCAGCTCCGTGATGCTGCGCAAGCGCTTGCGCGCCAAGTATCGCTGGTAATTGCTTCCTCCTTCATGTCCGCAGAATCCACCGCCAAGACCACTCCGCCGCCTGTTGTCCAGGTGCGTGACATGGACTTTTGCTACGGCACCAGCAAGGCTTTGTACGACATCGATCTGAAGGTGGAGTACCACCGCGTCACCGCTCTCATCGGCCCCTCCGGCTGCGGCAAGAGCACGCTGCTGCGCTGCATCAACCGCATGAACGACCGCGTCACCGGAGCCCGTGTGACCAAGGGCGAAGTGCTCGTCAAAGGCAAAAACATCCACGATGCGGATGTGGACCTCACGCAGCTCCGCAAGCAGGTCGGCATGGTCTTCCAAAAGTCCAATCCCTTCCCCAAGAGCATCTACGAAAACGTCGCCTACGGCCTGCGCATCCATGGCGAGAAAAACAAAAGCGTGCTCGATGAAGCCGTGGAGCGCTCGCTGACGCAAGCCGCCCTTTGGGAGGAGCTGAAGGACCGCCTGCATGCCAATGCGCTGGCGCTTTCCGGCGGTCAGCAGCAGCGCCTCTGCATCGCCCGCGCCATCGCCACCGTGCCTGACGTGCTGCTGATGGACGAGCCCTGCTCCGCGCTGGACCCCATCTCCACGCTCAAGATCGAAGAGCTCATGCATCAGCTCGCCAAGGAGTTCACCGTGGTCATCGTCACCCACAACATGCAGCAGGCCGTGCGCGTCTCCGACTACACCGCCTTCCTGCATCTCGGCAAACTGGTGGAGTTTGCACCCACCGAAGAACTCTTCACCAATCCGCGCGAAAAGCTCACCGAGGCTTATCTGCGCGGCACTTTCAGCTAACGTTTTTCATGGCCGCCGAAACTCCAGCTCCAGCCGACACCGGGCCGCTCATCCAGGTGGAGAAGTTCAACTATGCCTATGGCGACAACCAGGTGCTCTTTGACGTCGATCTGAACATGCGCAGCGACGACGTGACCGCCCTCATCGGCCCCTCCGGCTGCGGCAAGAGCACCCTGCTACGCTCCATCAACCGCATCAATGACCTCGTGGATTCCGCGCGCGTGGTCAGCGGCAAAATCAAGATCGATGGCGTGGATCTCTATGCGCCCGATGTCGATGTGATCAGCCTGCGGCGCAATGTCGGCATGGTGTTCCAGAAGTACAATCCCTTCCCGCGCTCCATCTTTGAAAACGCCGTGTACGGCCTCCGCGTGGCCGGCATCAAAGACCGCCACGATCTCGAAGAAGCCGCCGAGCGCAGCCTGCGCTCCGCCGCGCTGTGGGATGAGGTGAAGGACCGCCTCCACGAGGTCGCGACCGGCCTCTCTGGCGGCCAGCAGCAGCGTCTGTGCATCGCGCGTGCCATCGCCCTGCAGCCGCGTATTCTGCTGATGGACGAGCCCTGCGCCGCGCTTGATCCCATCGCCACCGCACGCATCGAGGAGCTGATTCACCAGCTTCGTGGGCAGTACACCTTCATCATTGTCACGCACAACATGGAGCAGGCCAAGCGCATCGCCGACCGCACCGCCTTCTTCTACAAAGGCCGCCTCGTCGAGGAGGACGAGACGATGAAGATTTTCAACAAGCCCGCGAATGCGCAGACTGAGGCCTACATCACCGGCAGGCTGACGTAAAAACCATGTCCCTGCAAAGCGAGATGGCGGAGGCTGTCCACCAACGCCTCGCTCATGGCGCGGTGTCAGTCGCCGCACTGGTGCGCGAAGTCCGCGAACGTTGGGGACCGGAGCACAGCGTTGGCTCCGTGCATCTCTTTGTGGAGGAAATGCTATACTGCCTGCTGAGAGAGGCCGATGTGGACGTGGCTTGCGCCGCTGCGGGCGGTCTCGTGCCGTGGAAACTGCCGGCGGACGAGGCCTGGGAAAAAATCTCCGAACGCCTTCGGAGGCTGCATGAGTTTCTGGAAGACGATGAATGGTGCTGTCTGCGGAAGAAACTCCTGGGTTGAGCCAGGCTGCCAAATCACCCAAAAGATCTAAAGAACTGGCGGGCGGCTCACGCAGCACCCCAAGGTTGAAGAAATCGTTTCTTGCGCCACTCTGAAGGCGTCATGAACCTCCGTCCCCTCGTCCTGTTGCTTTTCACCGTCAGCGTTGCCAGCGCCGGTGTGGAAGTGGACATCGAAAAATTCGGCGCCAGTCTTGGTGGCTGGACCAAGGAGAAAAAGAAGGCTGCCGAGTACAAATTCTCCGAGGTGGATTACCGCACCTACAAGCCCGAAGTGACCACCGCGCCTGATGGCGGCGTTTTCATCTCCGTGCGTGTGGACCACCTGCGCGGCATGTTTTCGTCTGACGACCACGCCAGTCTGGAGATGAGCTTTGCGCCGGACGGCACTCTGCTTTCCTCCCAGGCCGCCATCTCCATTCAGGCACGCAAGATCAGCAGCGAAATGTTTCGCAGCGGCGGCAGCTCCGCCGCCAAGGCCGCAGGAGATCTCGCGGGTGGCACCGCTGAAAAAGCCGCCAAGCTCGGCAGCAATGTTTTTGCCAGCCTCGCCGGCAAGCTGCTGCGTGAAAACGTCACCGAGCCAGGCCGCATCGCCTATCCCGCCGCCCTGCGCCACAACTACAACCTCCTTTTCCAATGCGTGAAATACGTGAAGGACCCGCCCAAGGCCCTCGTCGTGGAAGGAGATCCTCTCCGCCCCAAGCCGCCGGAGGCCAAGGGTGCTCCTGAAGGCATGCTCGATGTGCATACCTTCGGCGAGCCAGCCAAGGACGAGAAGAAGGAAGAGCACAAAAAAGACGGCGCTCCTGCCGAGCCCGCCAAGCCATGAGCCGGCGTCAGCTCCTCATCGACGTTGGCAACGGGCGCACGAAATTTGGCCTGGCCACACGTGAGACCATTCTCGAACGCCGCGAGCATCCCACGCGCGAGCTTTCGCCCGATGCCGTGCGCGAAGTCACACGCGGCTGGGAATTCGATCATGCCGTCATTTGCAGCGTCGTGCCGAAAGTGGTGCCCGCCTTCCGAGAAGTGTTTGCAGACCGCCTCATCGAGCTGCGTCATGATGCACCGTTGGGTATCGGCATTCGCTACCCCAGGCCCGAAACCATCGGTGCGGACCGCCTGGCCAATGCCGTGGCACTCGCGCACATGCACGGCGCGCCCGGCATCGTGATCGACTTTGGCACCGCCGTGACTTTTGACATCCTCTCCGCCGACCAATGCTACATCGGCGGCGTGATCGCTCCCGGCCTGCGGCTGATGACCGACTACCTCCACGAACGCACCGCCCTGCTGCCCAGCGTGGACCTGCGCGAACCCACCACTGCGATCGGCCAGTCCACCGAAGGCGCCATCCTCGCCGGAGCCGCCATCGGCTATCGCGGCATGGTGAAGGGCATCTTGGAGGCCCTGAAAAAAGAACTCGGCAGCCCCACCGCCCACGTCGTCGCCACCGGCGGAGATGCGGAATGGATCATCTCCGGCATGGGCGAAGCCATCGCCACCGACCCCGATCTGACCCTGCACGGACTGCGGCTGGTGGGGAACCTGCATGGTTGACGCGGGAGGCGCTTCCGCGTACTTTCCCAGCATGCCACTGCCCGCCGATCTGCGTCCGCTTCTGCATGAAGAAGTGGACCGTATGTCTCCAGATGATCTGGAAGTGCTGCATCGTGTGGCTCTGCAACTGGAGCTGGACCGCGTTTCCGCGACCCTGGATTCTTCTTTCGATGAAGATCGCCGTAGGGGAAGGCTGGAGGCGTTGCCGGACATCATTCAGGCCGCACGAGCGGCATTGCGCGTGAAGGGATCATGACCGTTGTCATCGACACGAACGTCATTATTCAGATGTTTGGCTCGCAGTCGCCTTACGACAGACTGAAACAGGCGCTGAGCAATGGCGAAATTCATCTCGTGGTCTCCGCTGCGATCTACCTCGAATACGAAGAGGTGGTCGTTCGTTATGCGGATGCGGCACGGTGGACTCTGGTCGAGCGTTTCCTGCAGCTGATCTCCATGCTGCACGATACGGTGGTCCGTGTGAACCCGTCATTCCGGTTTCGTCTCATCAGCCGGGATCAAGATGATGACGCTTTTGCGGACGCGGCGATCACAGCCGAAGCTGCTTTCATCATCACGCACGACCGTCATTTCAACGATCTTCATGGTTCGGGCTACCGGCCCCGGCCCATCACGCCGGAGGATTTCATCGCCCGGTTCCTCTGACGTTCGACTCGTCCCGGGCGCCTGCATTTGACCCTGCACGGGTAGCGCCTGGTGGCGAACCTGCATTATTGCAGCTCGGCGAGGAAAGGGAGAAAGGCGTCGCCTGGCCACAAAACGAATCTCCTCTCCCCGTCGAGCACTGGATCGTTCTAGGACGATTTCGGGGAGAGGCTGGGTGAGGGGCCGCCCGCTTCATGCTTAGGTACTGCCTTCTCACCGCATTTGACTTGCGCGGGCTGCGTTTAATGGGAATCTCCGCGCCCCGCTTTGAGGCGGAACGCTTTATGGCTGAAACTGATAAAACTTCCATCGGCATCGACTTTGGCGGCACCTCCGTGAAACTCGGTGTGTGCCGTGGCGATGAACTTCTCGTCACGGACGAACCCATCCCCACCACGCAGTTCCACGGGCCTGCGGCACTCATTGGCGAGATGGCCGCGCGCGTTGCCAAGCTGCGGAAGACCTACCCGGCCATCTGTGCCATCGGCGTAGGCGTTCCTGGCCTCGTTGATTTCGACCACGGCTTCGTGCATGAACTCACCAACGTCCCTGGCTGGAAGCATGTGCCTCTGAAGGCCATTCTCGGCGAGAAGACCGGCCTGCCCGTGCTGGTGGAGAACGACGCGAATGCCATGACCTACGCCGAGTTCCGCCATGGTGCGGCACGCGGCCTGAAAAACGTCATCGGCCTCACCATGGGCACCGGCATCGGCGGCGGCCTCGTGCTGGATGGCAAGATGTTCCGCGGCAGCGGTTTCGTTGCTGGAGAGATCGGCCAGATGAGCATTCACTTTGACGGAAAGCCCGGCCACTACGGCAATCTTGGTGCTCTTGAAAAATACACCGGCAACCAGCAGATCGCCGAGCACGCCGTGCTGCGCTATGCGGAGGCAGGCATTGAAAAAGACATCGCCGACTGCACGCCCAAAAAGATCGCCGACGCCGCGCAGGCTGGTGATGACATCGCCCGCCAGATCTGGGGCGAGGTGGCCGACTGGCTCGGCACCGCGATCGCCAGCATCGCCTGGCTGCTGAACCCCGATGCCTTCGTCATCGGCGGCGGCGTGGCCCAGGCCGGAGATCTCATTTTTACTCCGCTCAAGAACAAGGTGCAGAGCATGCTCAGCACTGTGGTCTGGGAGCGTCTGCAGATCCTGCCCGCCCGCTTCAGCAATGAAGCCGGCATCATGGGCAATGCCGCCCTCGCGGCAGATGCGGTGTAACGGGCTGGCAGGCTGCGCCGTCTGAAACAGTAGAATTGACCTCCAGCACACGTTTCTGGTATAAGCATGCCATGAAACGAATCCTTCTCATTGCGGCTTTGGTTCTCCAAAGTGTCAGCGTCTGGTCGCTTCCTCAGGGCGGCGGCTTTTTCAACATCGGGAAAGACGAGGAAGGCACCACGCTCGAGGACTGGTTCCGCGTCGAGTCCCACTGGTCGCCCACAGCTGTGCTTCCGGGCACCTGGGCTGAAGTGCAGGGCAACCCTAATGCCAAGCAAAATGCCGTGGCGGGCAATGTCTTTGGCGTGCCTGCCACGCGTGCGATGGTGGAACGCAATGCACAGGGCGTCATCACGGCGGTTATCGCCGAGTTTGACGCCACCAAGCAGGATGGTGGTGCTGCGGGACTCGCCCGGCGGCTGACCACCAGCATCGGTGTGTATCAGGGCAATACCAGCTGGACCACGCAGTTCAATGACAAGGTCAATGTCGGCAAGGAGCTCATCGTCACGCTGCACCAGCAGGGCAGCCTGGTGAGCGTGCGCCTCACCCGCGTGCATTCATGAACCTGCGCCGGCCGTTGCTCTGCGGGCTGCTGCTTTGCGCCTATGCGCGGGGTGATGAGACATTGCTGGCGAACGCCACGCACTGGCAGGACGGGGAATTTGCCGCACTCTTTCCAGCGCCGACTTCCGAGGCCGCGGGCATCTCCCGCGTGGCTGCCACCAGTCGCTTTGAGCTGCTCGGCACCCAGCCCATGGCGGTGAATGCGCGCTTTGTGAACGGAGCCGTGCATTCGGTCAGCGCGGTCATTTTTGATGCCGGCAGTTTCTTCGGCTATGAGAACTCCAACCTGCCCAAGGGCGAGTCTTTCGATGCGGGCAAACAGCGCTTTGACAAGGAGTTCGGCGAACGCCAGGAGGCCGTGCTCGCCGGTTTGAAAAAACTGGGTGCACGCGCTGGCGAAGAAATCCTGCTGGGAAAACGCAGCGGGATGAACCTGAAGGCACAGCTCTTCAAACTGCCGCAGGGAGCCGCGCGCCTCATCAGCTATGAGCACCAGCTTCTCATGGTCGATTTCTTCCGCAGCGAGGCGGATGCGAAAACGCTCCTCATTCCCGTGACCATCGCGCCTGCCAAGGCACCCACAGGCAGCACCGAGCGCCGCCTGCCCGTGGTGCCCATGGTGCCGCAGGGAAACCGCGGGTACTGCGGCGTGGCTACACTGGCCATGGTGGGCGGCATGCTGGGGCTGCAACCCGGCGCGGAGGAGTATGCCGTGCTCAGCGGCTTCCAGTACGGCATCGAAACGAAGTCCGACATCCGCGAGCTCTTTGGCAACGTGGCGCAGGAGGCTGGCGTGAAGGCACAGCGCTCACCGAAGTTTGATTCCGCCAAAATGAAGCAGAGCATTGACCAGGGCATGCCAGTCGTTGCCTTCCGCTGGTGGTCTGAAGAGCGCGACTACATTCACTCCGCCTACTCAGCCCGCATCGCCCGCGGCGAGAAGGCCGAACTGCCACCCGCCAGCATGGAAGACCACAAATCCTGGCCAAAGAAAAGCCCCTTCACCCACGCCTCCATCATCAACGGCTACCGCGCGGACAAACGCGAAGTCATCTTCACCGAAAGCTGGGGCGAGCAGGCCCGCAACCGCCGCATGCGCGCCGAGGAGATGGAAGGCACCTCCTACTATGCGGTGTATTTTGGCAGGTAAAAAAGAAGCCCTGTTCCCGCGAAACAGGAACAGGGCTGCATGAGGTGTGACTTCGTGAGGTGCGCGGCTACGAAAACTATTTTTTCTTCGGCTGCGGCTTGGGCTCCCAGTCTTCCACCTTGATGATGGCTTCGAGGTCCTTCTTGGCGGAGATGTCCTCAGGCAGGATCTTGAACTTGGTCAGGTAGCGCAGCGCCTTCGTGACCTGCATGATCGGGTCTTTCTTGGTCGCAATCTTGTCGGCAGGCACCTCTTTGATCATGCCGACGAAATCGCCCAGAGCAGCGAGAGCGGTTTTACGAGCTTCAGCATTGTCTGCGTAGCAGAGGGACTCAAAGAGGTGCAGCATCTTCTCGTTGCCTTCCATCTTGGCGGCGGCTTCGCGGATGTTCTTGGCGATCTCCGCGCGCTTGGCGGCCGTGGCCTCCTCCGTCATGTGGCTGGCTTCACCGCCGTCGATGGCGCGCTTGGGCAGCGGACGGTACCAGATGTTGCGGTAGCGCACGGGGTTGCCGTGATCCTGCAGCTTGAGCGGGCCTTTGTCAGGGAAGGCGCGCGGAGAGGAGCGCCGCATGTGGCCGCCACCGCCCTCCAGCGGCGTGTGGTCCTGCGTCAGAACGCCATTCACAAACACGGTGATGTAGCCGGGGTCCAGCTCCTTGCCGTCTTTGAAGATCGGGCGGCGGAAAACGATGTCGTACACCTGCCACTCGCCAGGAGCGCGCAGCGGATTGGCCATCGGCGGATTGATGCCGTAGATGGAGGAGGCCATGCCATCGGGGTAGCTGGGGTTGTTGTAATTGTCGAGCACCTGCACCTCCACCTGGCCCATGAGGAAGACGCCGCTGTTGCCGCGGCCCTGGCTGTTGCCCTCCACTTTGGAAGGAGCGCTCCATTCGATGTGGAGCTGGCAGTCGGAGAACTCTTCTTTCGTGCGCACATAGCCGCTGCCCGGCACACACTGCAGCACGCCGTCCTTCACTTCCCACTTCGTCGGCTGCGCAGGGGTTTTGTCGGCCTGCCATTTTTCGATTTCCTCAGCTTTGCCGCTGAAAAGAATGACGGCATCCGATGGCGGCGTGCCCGGCTTTTCCTGAGAGCTGAAAGTGCCCGGCTCCACGCGCACCGGCTGCGGCCGGTTCATGTCGTGAATGGCCCATGGGTGCGTCTTGTCCGGCGGATCGCCGTAGAATGCGCCATCAGCGAGAGCAGCAGTGGTGAGCAGGGAAAGACCGAGAGTGTGAAGCGTGGTGCGTTTCATGGTGGGAGGAGAGAGGTAGATGGGAAGACGCGGGGAGCAATGGGGATTCGTGAGCTCACTTCACCCAGATCTCCCGCTCGGTGGCATCGATCTCGGCTTCCCAGGCTTTGAGTTTGGCTTTGAGGTCGGCGAGGATGTCGGGGTGCTGGAAGCCGAGGTCAGTGCGTTCGCTGATGTCGTCGTCGAGGTTGAAGAGGAGGTCCATGGTGTTGCCGTCGTTGAGGTATTTCCAGGGGCCTTGGCGGATGGCGTGCTGCTTGCGGTTGGAGCGGTCGATGCGCCAGTAGAAGGTGCGTTCGACGGGCTTGGAATCTCCGGTGATGAGGGGCAGTAAGTTGATGCCGTCCAATGGTTTAGGTGCAGGCTCGGTTACTCCGGCGGCGGCGAGGAAGGTGGCGTGGAGGTCCATGGTGATGGCCATTTGGGAGGTGACTTTTCCCTTCGGCAGTTTGCCGGGCCAGCGCATGAGGCAGGGGACGCGGATGCCGCCTTCCCACAGGGTGGCCTTGTGGTGGAAGAGGGGGAGATTGCGGCTGAAACGCTCGCCGCCGTTGTCGCTGGAGAAGACAACGAGGGTGTTTTTGGTGATGAGTTGTGTGTCTAATTCGGCAAGAATCATGCCCACGCCCTTGTCCATGCGCTCCACCATGGCCTTGTAGATGGCGCGGCTGCCTTTGAGCATGCTCTCTTTGGTCACCATGGGCGTTTCGGGCGCATCAGGTGCCTCGAAGGGTGAATGGACGGCCAGATGCGGCACATAGAGGAAAAAGGGTCCGGATTTGTGCTCGCGGATGAATTTGACGGCGCGGTCGTTGATGAGGTCGGTGAAGTAGCCTTCGCGCTTCACGGGTTCCATGCCATCACGCAGGGCGTAGGTGCCGTCGTAGTAGGTGTGCTTGTAGTAGTCGGCGTGTCCGAGGAGCTCGCCGAAGTATTCGTCAAAGCCGCGCTTGGTGGGATTGTACTCGTCTTTGAATCCGAGGTGCCATTTGCCGAAGGCGCCGGTGGCGTAGTTGGCGGTTTTGAGGCGCTGGGCGATGGTGGTCTCTCCGAGCGGCAGGCCGAGGCCGTGGATGTCTGGCTCGGGGACCCACTCGCCTTTCACGCGGCGGAACTGCTCCACCTGATAACCGAAGGCGAACTCGATGCCGCAGCGCTGCTGCCAGCGGCCGGTCATGAATCCGGTGCGCGTGGGGGTGCAGACGGGGGCGTTGGCGTAGAAGTCGGTGAACTTCACGCCTTCGGCGGCGAGGCGGTCAATGTTTGGCGTGGCGATGTCCGTGCAGCCCATGCAGCCGAGATCGCCATAGCCGAAGTCGTCCGCGAGGATGAAGACGATGTTGGGCGGCTGCGCGGCGAGGAGGGCGGGGCAGAGGAGGAGCAAAAAGAAGAAGGTGCGCATGGCCGTCATTAAACGACGGCGGCATGCGCACCTTCCAGCAGTGAGTTTCTTTTGAAGGATCAGCCGTTTGGCAGCAGGCGCTCCCAGAGGATGTCGTTCATGAGGACATTGGTGATGAACTCACGGCTGCTCTCAGCAGGTTTGACCGGAGCCGGGGCGGCCGCCGGGACCACGATGTCCAGGATGAGGCCCTTGGCGGTGCGCTGTGAGGTGATGCGACCGCCATGGTGATAAGCCAGGAAGAAGGTGCCCATGAGGGTGAGTCCGGGGCCGTCCGAGTTCGAATCATCCGCGGTGAAGAAGGGGTCAAACACGGAGCGCATGATTTTGGAGGAGAGGCCGGGACCGTCATCCGTCAGGGTGAGGTGCAGGGCGCCGGCATCCGCCGCTTCGGTGGCGGTCTTGGCTGTGAGCGTGACGTGCGTGCCGGAGGAGAGCAGAGCCAGCTCGGTCTGGAGCAGCAGGTGCACCATCTTCTCGAACGCCGGACGGCTGACCTGAAGCGCGGGGAGAGCGCCTGCGGCCTCGAACTTGAGCTCGACGCCCTTGGCGGTGAAGGCCGAGCGCTGCTGATCGATCACCGACGAAAGCACATTGGAGGCATCGATTTTCTGCTCAGCGCCGGGAGCGGACTGCAGCTCGCCGAGAAGATCGCCGATGCGGCCGGCCTGACGCACCACGTGGGCGTGGAAGTCTCTCCAGAAATTGGCCTGACGCATGCGGTCGAGGTCAAAGTTCTGCTGGCCGAGCCTGCCGGGAGTGATGTCCAGGAAGGCGTGCACGGCGCGCAGCGGCTGCTGCAGGTGCTGATTCAAGCCGGCGGCGATGACGCCCAGACCCATGACGCGGTCGGTGATGAGCATGTTCTGCAGCACGGAGAGCTTCTCGCGCAGCAGTTCGTCACGCTCCTGCTGGAGAATGTAGAACTCCATGGCGCGGTGCAGCGTGTTGCGCACATCGTCCATCTGGATGGGCTTGGAGATGTAGCGGAAGATGTTGCCCAGGTTCACGGCCTCCACGGTGACGTCGTAGTCCGCGTAGGCGGTGACCATCATGCGCACAAGACGGGGGCGGAGCTGGCGGGCGCGCTCAAGGAGCTGCACACCTTTTTCTCCGGGCATGCGCTGGTCAGAGAGCAGGACGCCAATGTCTTCTCCATGCTGCTCGATGAGCTTCAGGCCGTCCGCGGCGTTGTTGGCGGTGAGGATGCGGAACTCATCGCTGAAGGTCTTTTCGAAATATTTCAGGGCCTTCTCTTCGTCGTCGACATAGAGCACGGCATAGCGTTTGAGGTCGTATTGGTTTTGCATATGGAGGTGTCCTTCTAAGTGGAGGAATGGTGGTTGTTGGTGCTGTCAGCAGAGGGAAGGTCGAGAAGGAATTCAGTGTACACGCCGGGCTGGCTGCGGACCTCGATGCGTCCGCCATGGTCGGCAATGATGCGGTTGCAGATGGAAAGGCCCAGGCCCATGCCTTCGCCGACATCCTTGGTGGTGAAGAAGGGGTCGAAGATCTTGTCCCGGATCTCCTGTGGGATGCCGGGTCCGTTGTCCTTGATGGAGAAAATGACCCTGTCCCTGCGCATCTGCGCTGAAAGGCGGATGCAGGCCGTCTCTCCCTCCGGATAGGTCTTGGTCTTCATCGCGTCGAGAGCATTCTGGATGAAATTGATGAGCACCTGCACGAACTGGTTGCTGTCTCCGCGCACTTCCAGGCCTTCAGGGATGTCCATTTCGCGCTGGATGCCGTCCTTCCAGACATGGGAGAAGAAGCGCAGGCCGGTGGCCACGACGTTGTGCAAATCAAAGGCGTGATTGAGCTGGCTGGTGGTGCGGGTGAAGCCACGCAGGTCAGAGATGATCTGGATCACGCGGTTCACGCCCTCCTCCACATCCTTGACCGTGTCGGCAAAGTCGGCGCGCTCCTCCTCCGGCAGCAGTTTGGCGGAACGGCTGATGATGCCCAGGCCCTGCCGTGCGTAGTTGAGCGGATTGTTGATCTCGTGGATCAGGCCGGCGCTCAGGCGTCCGAGAGAAGCGAGCTTCTCATTCTGCACGAGCATGGATTCGGTTTCCTTGATCTGCTCCAGGGCGGATTCGAGCTGCTGCTTCTGCACGACGAGCTCCTTCTGGTAGGTGCCTGAATCCACGAGGTTTTTCAGGCGCACCATGATCTCGGTGAGGGAGAAGGGCTTGGGCAGGAAGTCGCTGGCACCAGCGGCGAGGCATTCGAGCTTGGTTTTCTCATCGGCGCGGGCGGTCAGCAGCACGACGGGGATGGAGCGGGTGGAAATGCGGTCGCGCAGTTCACGGCAGACCTGCAGGCCGTCTTTTTCCGGCATCATCATGTCAGAGAGAATGATGTCCGGGAGGAACTGGGTGGCCTTTTCCACGGCCTGCTGACCGTCCACGGCTTCCAGCACTTCAAAGGTGGCGCTGAGCTGGCTCTTGAGGAAGCGCAGCATGTCGGGTTCGTCGTCGGCGATGAGCAGCTTGGGCTTGCGGCTGCGACCGGCACCGGTCTCCACGGGGCGCATGGTGGCCTGCAGCGAGGTCATGGCCGGGAAGAGCTCGGCGCGGCGGTAGAGGTCCGCGATCCAGTCTTTGTTCTGCGGGGTCTCGGCGCCCGCATCTTCATGCTCATCTTCGATGGCTTCGTTGTCCGCAGGTTCGCCCTGACGAAGCGGCAGATTCACGGTCATCGTGGTGCCTCTGCCGACCTCGCTGGTGGCCACGACATTTCCGCCCTGCACTTCCGCGAGTTCCTTGACGAGTGCCAGGCCGATGCCCATGCCCTGGAACTTGCGCTTGGAGGAGGTGTCCGCCTGCCAGAAGCGGTTGAAGATGTGCGGGAGCTGATCCGCCGGGATGCCCATGCCGGTGTCCCGCACTTCAATGACCATCCAGCCATCCGACTTGCTGGCGGTGAAATTCACGTGGCCGTTGGAAGCGGTGAATTTGAGAGCATTGAAAAGCAGGTTGAAGCAGATGCGCTCCAGCTTCTCCGGATCAATGAGCACCATGCCGAGGTCCGCATCCACATGGGAATGCAGGTTGATGCGCTTGTCCTTGGCAACGGCGCTGACGGCATTGGCCATGCCGCTGATGAAGTCGCTCACGTTCACGCGCTGGGTGCGCAGCTGAGCCGTGCCGGCTTCGAGACGCACAAGGTTCAAGAGGTCATTGATCAGTTTGAGCAGGCGCATGGCGTTGCCATGCATGGTGGTCATGAGATCGATCTCCTCCTGAGGGCGGGTGGAAGCCGCGCGATGGAGCAGGCTTTCGAGCGGAGCGATGAGAAGCGTGAGGGGCGTGCGAAGCTCATGGCTGACGTTGGCAAAGAAGCGGCCCTTCGCTTCATCGAGCTCGCGCAGCTTCTTGTTGCTCTGCTCCAGTTCAGCACGGTTGAGGTCCAGGTCATGCCGCAGCTTGAATTCAGAA
The DNA here is from genome assembly GCF_044226605.1 of Prosthecobacter sp. Taxonomy (GTDB): domain Bacteria; phylum Verrucomicrobiota; class Verrucomicrobiia; order Verrucomicrobiales; family Verrucomicrobiaceae; genus Prosthecobacter. The sequence goes on from NZ_JBGAGS010000007.1 coordinate 50,729, forward strand.
AAGCGGATGGTGTTGTAAAACCAGGTGCCCGCCGTGGTGAAGACGCCGGTCACAAACAGAAAGTACAGGTTGTTGAAGAAGATGCTCTTGTTGACGATCGGCCCGTGGAAATAGCAGGCCAGCAGATACGAAACCAGGGTCAGGCCCACGACGAGGATGCTGTCCTGCAAGGTCCAGCGCATGAGGATTGCGGCGCCGAGCATGACCAGGTTCAAACCGGCGTAGTAGGGGGACTCCGCGCCGCCCTTGGCGTAAATCATCCAGGCGATGCCCCAGAGCAGAGGCATGGCCATGAGCAGTCCGAGGAGGCGGTGCATGCGCTTGCCCCAGTCGGTGTTCAGCGCCATCCACACCAGGATGCTGACGAGTGCGGAGATGACGCGCGCCGGGAAAAAGCGCTTCACGCCCTCCTCCTGAAAGACCACCCAGTCCAGCGAGCTGCCCGCCAGCATGAAGATCACGGCGAGAATGCCGCAAAGCTGGTAGTTGCGGACACGGATGTCCTGCTCGTAGGCCTGAAAGGTTCCTTTCAGGTTACCAGCTAAAACTGGAGAGGTCTCATGCATCGAGAGGTTTGCGCACTTCGAGGAAGATGTTCACGCCAGTGGCGTCTGGTTTCACCACGGCGGCGCCGGGCGGCGCCCGATCAGGCGCGAGCTTGAGGAACTGCTCCTCATCACGATAAACCAGATGCCATTCGGCAAGATACTCCATCCAGTTCCGCCAGGGATTGCTGGGGTGCACATTGGTGGCGATCAGCAGGCCGCCGGGAGCGAGGAGATCGTAGAAGATCTCCAGCAGGCGGCGGCAGATGCGGTCGGAGAGATAATCAAACAAGCCCGCGCAGTAGACCACATCATAGGTGCCTGCCTGGGCGGCCGCGCGCCCGGACTCCTTGAGAACCTGATGCACGGATTTTTTCTCGAAGCGCAGTCCAGTGCGGCGGCGGTGGCGGTTGCGCAGTTCTTCCAGAGACCGCGTGGTGTGCATGATGGTTTCATCATTGAAGTCCAGCAGCAGCAGGTCCGCCGAGTCTGAGATAGGCTCGTGCGTGAGGAAGTTTTGAATTTCCTGCGCCGGGCCGCAGCCGAGATTGTAAATGCGCGCGACGCGGTTCTGGGCGGCGGCGCGCTCGGTTTCAGCCTTCAGCTGCTGCACCAGGTACACGATGCGGTTGCGGTGCGCGATCACCGGAGGGATGTCCAGGTAGAGCTTGTTGAGCAGCTTGGCGAAGATGGAGCTTCCCTCGTAGGGGTCTCGCAGCATCATGCTCACCATTTCATAGTCGCCGGCATAACCGAGCGGCTTGTGGTAGGTGCGGTAGACAAACGGGGCGCAGAGCACGAGCGGATGGAGCTGGCGCTTGATGTAGCTGCGGTGCACCGGCTGCTGATCGAGGGGAATGATGGCGGCAGATTCCTCAAAGCGCTTCATCAAGGGATACACCGTGGGGACGATGGGCTCCTCCATCTGCAGCAGCACCTCGCGCTCCGCCTGAATGCGGTCTCCGGTGGGGAGGGAGCGCACGCCCAGCTCCACCTGCTCCATCCAGCGGCGCAGGTCCGAGAGCATGGTGTGCATGTCCGCCACCACGATTTTGAACTCAGGCACGACGCGGTAGCTTTTCTCCGTTTCGCGGAGGAACTCGGCAAACTCCGTCAGCAGGCGGCCCTTGTTCTGCGTGGGGGAGAGGATGTCGATGTCGATCCAGCCTTCATCTGAGAGCGAGGCCTCGCAGATGAGCATGATGCCGGTGTTCACCAAATTGGCGATCGTGGCCCTGCCGGTGTAGACCACGCGGTCGTTCATCATGATCCTGAAGTCGTTCAGAACTTCAGACAGCTGGACGATGCTGTAAGGATTATACACCTCAAACACGCCGAGATAGCGGGTGAGGCGGTGCAAGGTGCCACGTACTTCCGCCCCCTGGCTGTTGCGGCAGATGATAAAACTGAGGCGCTCCCCGGAGGGGGCGAGATTGGGCAATGAATTATCGTTGTTCTCCATGGGACGGTTCCTCTGCTAAAGCATTTTGTGCCGGAGTGACAGCACAACCGTCCTTGAAAAGGAACGCCGCGCCAGGTGGGAGCGCACCGTGAAGGTGCGGGAGACATGAGAGGGAATAAACATAGTTTCCTCGATTTGATTTAAAACCTCTGGGTGAAGCTGACGGCGAGCACATTCCATTCGTGCTTGAGCCTGCCATCCAGCGGCGCGACGACGTTGCCGCTGACCACGCGGACCGGACTCCAGACATAAGCGTAGGTGAGATCCACGCCGCGGGTCTTGCCGCGCCAGCCTACGCCGAGGCTGAAGATGTGGCGGTCATTGGAGGGCGCCACAGGCGTGTAGTAGGCGGCGGGCTGCGAGTTTTCGGAGAAAAGGTAGCCGCCGCGCAGGACCCAGTTTTCATTGAGCTGATAGGTCATGCCGGTGCCGAGGTCGATGGAGTTTCTCCAGCCAAAAACGGAACTGGTGGCGCCGCCCAGCAGAGGCTGGTTGTTGCCGATCTGCAGGGGCAGATCGTCATGGGATGAGTTGGCGGCCCACTTGAAGTCAAAGCCGACGGTGAAGCGGTCGGTTACGTCGAAGCCATAGCCCACCGAGATGGAGCCAGGGAAGGTCATGTCCGAGTTGAAGGTGCTGGACTGGCTCAAGCCCAGGCCGAGGAGCGCCGGCGGCATGTTGTTTGATTTGAAGTCACCGCCAAAATTGATCTTTACCGGCAGTCTTCCCACCACGGCAATACGATGCCTCTTGGAGGTGGAAGTCCAGTTCACGCCGGCGTAGGCGCCCAGACCCCAGCCCTGGCCATGCACGGAGACGTCTCCTTCAGGAGAGCCCGGCACCCAGGCAGACCAGTCATAGAACCTCTTAAACTTCAAGTCCGCATACATGATGTCGAGCCCCGCGGCCACGCTCAGGTTGTCCGTGACCTTGACCGCCAGAGCGGGAGTGATGTCCACGGTGAGAAGTCTCGTCTGGTAGGGAAGGGCATAGCGGAGAGGGGCGGGCGCGTAACCGCGCCCGATTTTGAAATGGGTCCGAGACGCGCTGAAATGGGTCTAGCGCACGCCGCCCGTCAATATCCGAATGGGTCAGAGCGGCGGGTATTCCAGGGTCAGCGAAGCCAGCGTTGAAAACGTGTTCACCGTTGCCGGCAGTGTGGAAAGATACCAGGTCGAGTCCTGGCCAGGCGCCAGGGTGATGTGCCGCGTGCTGCCGCCCTCGCTCCATCGGATGCCCACATGCAGGTTGCCCAGGTTCCGCCAGCGGTATTGAGGGATGCGCACCATGTAGTCCCCCGTCGCAAACCGTGCGTAATTGGCCAGCGACAAAGAATAGCCGCTGGTCGAAGGCACCGCGCTGTACTCGCCCCAGTTCCAGGTATGCTGGTCCGTGGTGGTGCCGTCCCACTCCACATTCCCCGTCGCGGCAGCCAGGGCGTCCGTAAGGGTCACAGCGCCGCTGTAGCTGATGGTGTTGCTGCTCGGGCCGGTGCCGTAGTTGAAGCCCGGCGTCCGGTCATCCGTGGAGGTCGGTGTAGTGCAGGAGTAGCGAACAGGGTTTGTGATGGGGTTCCACAAATGCGGGCCGATGCTGCCTTGCGTCGTCGTCGTGGTGATGGTGCCAAACTGATAGACCGCCACACTGGTCCGGGTGGTGTAGATATTGCCGGCGTTGGTGATCCCATTGCAGAACCACCCCTCACACCATCGGGCCTGCGTCTGGAGCCTGATGCTCGCATTCCGTGGCGCCCGTTCTGGCCCGGCAAAGTAATACCCTTGCGGCCCCATGCCGGCGGCATCCCGTGGCGTAAGGCTCTGCACCACCTCCACGAGCTGCTTCAGCGCGCCGCCGCTGGCGCTGGCCACGGGCATGCGCGGATGGATGCCCGCGCCGCCTGGGTTGTAGCCGCTCTTGTCCATGCTGGCGGCCTCGCGCGGCACGCGTGCCAGCACCGCATTGACCAGTCTATCCACGAAGCCAGGCGTGAGCACGTACACCTTCCCGGCGTCAAAGCGCTGCTTGAACGGCGGGAGCTTGGGGCCGCCGCCTTTGGGGTTGTGGCCGGCCACGCCTTTAGGCCCCGCTTCCTTGGCGTCCATCTGCGTCCGGGCCTGCACGGCCGCCACGAGCTGGTTGAGCTTCTCTCCGGTCATCAGGCACGTTCCACCGCCTGGGCCGATCTTGAGTTGAGGAGTCTTGATCATGGGGAGGTTTAGGCCGGGATTTGTGAGGCGAAATTCTGCCAGCTCTCGCGCACATAATGCACCTCGGCATCCGTGCCGCTGATCTTCGCACCGGCGATGCGGTCGCTGTCCACATCGGTGAACACCCAGCCGGAGGGGTAATTGAAGCGCGGATCTGCCAGCGAGCCCCACACCGCCGAACGCACAGCCGGCGAGACCGCTGGCGAGCCAGCCAGGCCTACCAGGTTGGTGGGCGGTGATGAGCCCACCAGGACATAGCTGATTTCCACGCTCGGGCTGCACTCACGCACGTTGACGGGCGCGTTCGTGAAGAGACCGCTCACGGTGAGAGACTCGATGCTGAACACCTCCTGGGTGGACTGCATGCGCACGCTCAGCGGCTTGGTGTTGCTGATGCGCCCCTCATAGTGCGCTTTAAACGTCCACACGTTGCCCCCGCGCCTCTCCGGCGTCCCGCCGCGCAGCCAAAAGTCCGAGCTGCCATACTGCATGCCCAAGGGGAAGGCTGCCGCCACCTGCAGTGCTGTCTTGATCGTGCCGCGAAAATCGCAGATCCACTCCACGTCCAGATGGTCAAACCCGTGCTCCTGGGGAGTCGGCACCGCGCTCAGCTCCGTCCACGTCCCGCTGGTGAGCGAGGTCAGGACTGCGACGCTGGCGAGGTCTCCGATGGGCATGCGCCCAATCAGCTCCCTGCGCGCTGCTCAGCCGAGTGGCCTAGCGGCGGTTCCGCGCGCCGTCACTTCGCCACGGCCAGGGTGTTGAGCTTCGTCTGGATCTCTTTCACCAGGGCCATCAGCGGGTGGCTGCTGCCGCTCTCCTTCCCGGCCTGCGCGGCGGCCTCGCGGCGCTCCTGCGAGCGCTTCGCAGTGCCAGGGCTGGGCACCGTGGGAGAGGCGTTGCGGCGCGCCAGCGGCCCGCCGCTTGCGCCGCCCATCATGCGCTTCGGGATCTTGCTCGTGCCCCGGCTGGAAAGCGGCCCGCCCATGCCGCCGCCCATCAGGTGTTCGATGCGCGTCTTGCGTGGCTTGTTGCCCCCCCCGTCTTCTCCATCGCCGTCATCCGCCATCGCAGCCGCCAGTGCCGCTGCATGGTCTTTGCCCGCGCCACCCACAAAGCCGGCGTCGATCTGGCTGCCCGCCTTCACAGGAGCCACAGCGCCGGCCGCAGCGTCTCCCACCGCCGCCTTGGCTTGGGTGGTCAGGGTTTTCTCCGGTTTCTTTTCATTGGCCTTGGAAACGGCGGCAGCCAGGCCGTTAGCCTCGCTCTTGGAGGCGACAGGCGCGGCCTCTCCCAGGCCACGCGGCAGGCCTCCTGGCCCGCCCGCATCCAGGGCAGAGGGTGGCAGCATGCTCTTGCCTCCCTTCCACCCCGCTGGCAGCGGTGCTCCACCCAGAGGGTTGGGCATCGCGTCGATCTGCGAGGGGGGCAGCTTGCCACTGTTCGCTTCCGCCGCAGCCGCAGCCTTGGCCCGTTTGTCATTCTCTGCATTCCAGGTGCCACGCATCGCCTCCATGCCCTTGCTCAGGGAGTCGAGCGCCGACTTGCCAGACTCAGACATGTTGGAGCCGATGTTATCCGCGCGAGTGGATGCGTTCAGGGCGTCATTCTGGGCCATCGCCGCCGGCCCGGTCAGGCTGTTGGCGGCATCTTTCAGGCCGGGGATCATGCTGGCCATGAAGGAGCTCTCGCTCATGGCCTTGAGCGCGTCCCGCACGCCAAACATGATCTTGGAGCTGAAGCTCAGCGCGGCGCTGTCCAGCTTGGCCATGAGCCATTCCCCAGCCGGACGCAGCAGAGCCATCATCCCCTCGCCGATGTGGGGCAGCGCTGCCCCGATGGCCATGAGAGGCACCTTCACCGCATCGCCCAGGCTGGCGAATGCCTTTTGCAGCGCAGTGCCCATCGCGCCGGCCAGTCCACTGCCTTCCTTGGCCTCGGCAATAAAATTGCGCACCGCGGTTAGGGCGCCACCCATGTTCACACCGATGTCTGCCACCAGCGGCTTGAGCTGGTCTGCCAGCCCGATGGCATCTTGCAGCACCGGCTTGATGGCATCATTGAGCGGTGTGCCCAACGCAAGGAAAAGGTCATTCACCCCATCTTTGAGATTGCTCCACAGGCCAGCACTCGTCTTGGCCTGTTCGCCTGTCATGCCAAAGAACTGCCCGCCCGCCTCTGTGAGGCTGCGAAACGCCTGATCGAGTAGCGGAAAAGTAATCTTCCCTTCTTCAGCCAGCTTCTTGATGTTCTCTTCCGGGACTTTCAGGATGTTGGCAAATTCACGGATGATGGGGATGCCGCGCCCCGTGAGCTGATTGATGTCCTCTGCAAAAAGTGTCCCTTGTGTGCGCGCCTTGCCGTAGATCTCGGCAATCTCACCTATGGGCGCGGCCACAGCGCTGCTCACGTCGCCAATGCGCCGCAGCGTGTCGGGGATGTCTTTGGCGGTCTCGCCAAAAGCCAGCAGCATACGCCCTGCCTGGGCCAGCTCAGGAAACTCGAACGGCGTCTCCATTCCCATTTTCTTGATCTTCCCCAGCACATCCAGCATCGCGGTGCTGCTGCCCAGCATCGTCTTAAACGCCGTCTGGGTGGTCTCCATCTCACTGGCCACGTTCAGCGCCTGCTTAAAGCCGCCAAAGCCCACCTCCAGGGCCTTGTAGGCCGTGAAGGCCGCGCCGATCTTCGCGGCCAGGCCCACGAATGCGCCGCTGAGGCTGTTCACCGCGCCGGCGCTTTCGCCAAACTTCTTGGTTCCTGCTGTGAATTTCCCCTGCTCATCACGCGCCTGTTTCAGCGGACCGCTGAACTGGTCTTGCAGCTTGAGAAGGTATTCCAGCATGTTGCCCATGCCGGCACCGTCCATGCTCATGCCCACCACCTCACCGCGCCGCCCGTCTGTTGCGGCTGATGCTGTAACCGTTTACAGTATCATCCCAGCAAACGTCCAGGCGCGCCCAGGCCACTGTCAACAGTGATGATGGATGCCGGCGGATCTACCACGGCGGCGTCTGTGTCTGGCAGCGAGGCCATCTTCATGTCTCCCATGTTGATGGCCTCCAGCTTCTTGCGAAACGCGTCCGCGCGCCCCTTCCACGGATTCTCCGCATCCGCCGTGCCGCGTCGGCGGTAGCACATCTCACAGGCCAGAGCCACGGCCGCTCGGTTGATGATGCGCGGCATGGGGCTGAAAGTCAGCGGCACCACGAAGCGCCCCTCAAGAGCCGCGTCGATCTCGCTTTGCACCGCCTCGCGCACAGCATCCCACGCGTCAATCACCCCGTCATTGTCATCGTCCAGGGCTTGGATGATGAACTGCGGCGGGATCTGCCCGTTGAGGTCTGTGAGCTGGAGGTAATCAGGCATGGCCTTAGCGCTTCACGGCTGCCTTTTTGCTGCGCAGATCCGGCGGCGGCGGGGTGTAGTAGTGATGGTGGCCAGACTGCGGCGCGCCATGCGCGGTCTGGTAAGATTTCGCCGCCTCAATCGCGGGATGGACAGCCGGAGGAGGAGCGACCTCCTCCGACTGCTGCTGCAGCCCGTCACTGGACTGCTGAAGGGTGTTAGTGACCACGCCCTCCGCACTTGCGCCGCTTTGGTCGTTTGGGTGGGAAAGAGAAACCTGCGGAGGGAAACCCCCAGCGCCCCCCGCAGGTGAATCAACGGCTGATGGGCTCAAGCCAGCCACCGTTGAAATGGGAGCGGCCATTCCCTGCCCAGCTTCCTGGGCAGACTCTTGCGATGTCGGGAGCGCAGCAGATGCCGCCGCCGTCTTGGGGGTGCTCTGTGCGGGCTTGTTGCTTGCGCGTTTTGCCATGGCCTAAAAAATGAGTGAGGGGTTTTAAAACTTGGGCCGCGCCACCTTTCGATGAACGCGGCCCTTTCTCGTTATGGGTTAGAGACGGTTTTGATTACAGCGCGGCATCCGCGCCAGTGGAGCCGATGGCGAGCTGCGGCATGCCAAAGCCCACGTTGCCACGGTAGTAGCCCTGATAGTTGAAGACGTGCTGCTCAAAGGCGTCTTTATGCACGTTCGGATTGTCCTGCGCATACTGCCGGAGCTGCACTTCCTTCTGAAGGATGAAGGCGCGCAGGGGCCAGCCAACGTCGAGCACAAACCACTTGTCCTCATTGGCGGCGGTGTTCAGGTAAGGGAACATCACCATGTCAGCATCGCCCGCGTAGATGTTGCTCACAGCGGCAGCGCCAGAACCCACCACCTGGCCGATGAGCTCGGCATGCAGGATGCGCTTGAAGGTGCTCTCCCACTTCTGGGAGCAGACCACCATCTTTTTCAGGCCGATGCCCATCGGCTCGCCGTTCGCATCCACGATGTTGCCCATGAGCTGCTTCGCCTTCTCCCAGGAGCCGGCGCTGGGCTTCTCCGTCATCTTGTTGGTGAAGGTGTTGGCATCCACCACGCCAGGCAGATGCGGTTTGTCCTCATCAAAGAACGGCTGGCCCGTATAGTCATTCGTGGTGAAGCCGGAGACCATCAGCGAGGCCAGCAGTTTGTCCGGGTGCCGGCGCGCAGCCACGCCCAGCATGTCAAAGAGGTTGTTGTACTGGCCGATCTGGTCGCGCTCAATGTCCGCCTGCTTCACAGAGACCACGTCGGCAAATTCATCGTTCGGGATGCGGACCTGCTCACGGGCCATGTTGCCTTTTTTCACCTGGTCTTTGAAGCGCTCAAAGGCCGGGAACTTCACCAGCATGTCATAGACCTCAATGGCCGCGTTGCTTTGTTCGATCTGGCAGATCCGCTCAGACACAGGCTCCGCCCCCTCGGTGAAGGCTTTGAGCGTGCGCGTCTGCCAGCGTTCGCGGAGACGGGTGATTGCGGCGGCGTTGTTGATGTCCATGGCGTGCGATTAAAAAAGGGTGTGGGTGAGGAGGTGAAGGAGGCGGAAGAAAAAGCTGAAAGGATTAAGCAGCCGGGGCGATGATGCCGGCAGTGACCAGGGCGGCGTGGATGGCGCGCACATCGTCACCGACTTTCTCACCTTCAGCCTTGGCGGCGGCGAGGTCGGCAGCGGCGGCAAAGGTGCCGTTGGTGCTCGTGAGCGTTACGGTCAAAGGCCCGCGTTTGGCGGACTCGGGCAGGACGAGAAGCCACACGTAGTCGCTGCCATCCAGGCCCACGATGAGACCGGCAGGGCGGTCTGCATCCGTGCCAGCAGGCACGCCAACCGTGTGGTCATCCACCACGCGTGCGGTGGTGTAGAGGTGCGCGGCGGTGATGTTGCCGTCATTCTTCACGCGCATCACACCGGCGCGCGGCGAGATCTTCAAATCACCCTTGGCGCCCGTGCGGTTGTCGATGGTCTCCACCGCCGCGCCGATGACCTTGGCCGTGGCAGCCATCGTGGGGTCAGCAGAGCATGCCTGGCTGTTGGCCGGGTCCCAGCCGACAAGGCAGCCGGCGTAGATGATCTCAGACGCCTTCACCGGCAGACCAGGCGCGCTGGACTGCACGTTGTGCTGCGGATGAAGCGCCGCATCCGGCGCGAGGAATTGGATGTCGAAAATGCCTGCTTTAGATGCCATGGTGGGAAGCGGTGTGAGGTGGTCGTTTGCGGAAAATCAGCGGCGGTCGGGAAAGGGTCAGTTGACCTTGTATTTCTTCGCGTCCTCGTCAGAGACGCCCGTCAGCTTGTCGATGGCGGCCAGCTCAGGGTTGGCAGGCAGCGTGGTGGTGGTGCTCAGCAGCAGCGTGCTGGCATCCGGCGTGCGGAGATTGACGGGGACGGTCACAGGCAGCTCAGCGCAGAGGAGCTTCAGATCTGCCACACCCAAGTTCTTGGCGGCGCTTGGTGGCACCTGCTTGCCGGCGGCGGCGGCTTCACGAAGGATGGTGGCGCGCTCGCTGTTGTCCACACCGGAGCTCAGCAGCTTGATGCGCTCGTCCTGCGCTTTGATGGTATCGCTCTGCTGCTTGAGCAGACCCTTGATTTCAGCCAGGCTGGCGGAGAGCGCCTTCATGTCGCCACTCTCGGCTTTGTCTGTGGCGGCATCCTTGGCCTCCAGTTTGGCCGTGAGTGCGGCGAGGATGTCCTCAGCGCTGGCCGTATCCGGCAGTCCGAGGGCTTTGGCGAGGGCTTTCTGGAAATCTTCAGGTTTCATCGTATTGGAGGGATGGGTGGCGCTTGGTGGCGTGGCCTCACTCTTCCCTGGTGCTGTGGCGCTGAGGAATACCAGGCCGGGAGTTGCGCCATGCCGGCAGAGCGCCACGGAATGCAGGCCAATGACCTCATCTTTCTCATTGCACTTCACCACGGGGCTGAGGTCTCCGTAATGCCCACCGGCGGCAAACTCTTTGCCCTCCGGCGTCCACGAGCTCATCAGCAGGTAGATGCCCTCGTTTGGAACGAGTTCCAACTTGCCATACCCTGCCACCTTCACCGGCTCGCCTTTGTAGGTCGGAGATCCAGGCACGCTGCTGTGCTCAAAATCCACCGCGATGCGGTCCCAGTTTTTTGCGCGGTTGTAGTCCGCAAGCTGCCTCATCGTCGCGTCATCCACGATCACTTTGCCCTGGGTGGTGGCATGTTCACCCCAGCCCAGCACCAGCATGCGTTGCGGCAGGCCATCGGCGCCCTTCGCAGGGTCAAACTGTGGGGCGTTGGCACGGAGGCAAAGGAGGCGTTCGTCTGGCTGCATGCCGCCACCCATCCCCCATCTGCCATCTCCCATCTGCCTTTGCCGCGCCAGTTCCTACTCTGCAGCGCGCTCTATGATGCCGCTGAGCACATCGTGGATCTCCTGGCTTACACTCCCCGTGAGCTGGTCATCCAGCATCGGAAAGAACGGGCGCGGCGGGATGCCTTTCTTGCTGCTGCCGAGCTGATGCGCGGACGCATAAACCGCAGGAGATCCCACCTTCACCGCATCGCTGCCCTGTACCTGCGTGTGAATGCCCTGCTGCATATCGCCACTCTTGATGAGCAGCGGATTGGTGGCCTTGCTCTTCTTGCGCGCCGGCCATGGCTGAGGCCGCAAAGAGGGCTCGTCAAAGGCCCGCACTGCATAAGACTCCACCAGCGTCCCAGCCGCCTGCAGCATCCGCTTTTTAAGCGCCGGATCTTCCAGCGCCTCCAGCTTGGGCGTGATGTCGTCAGCTTTAAGCGTGAGGGAGAGGGCGTCCATTATTTTGCCACCATAAACTCCATTTCGGATTCTTCGCCGTCCAGCCTGTTAACAAGCACGGCATAAGCCTTGATCCATTCGTGATCTTCCCACTTCACAAAAACTCTCTTCACGAGAAGCCTTTGATGGATCTCGCCGGGATTGAGCATGGCGGGAAGGATAATGGGAGGGCTCATAGTCTCAGCGAATGATTCCTCCCCGCCCGTGATGGGCCATCACTGCCCAGATCTCGTGATACGCAGGCAGTTTAGCGGCCTGGTCGCGGCGGCGGCCGACTTCGCTTTTGAAGTTGTCGTACTCGATGTCGTCGCCCAGGGCTTTGATGATGATGTCCTTGCCGCGCTTCCCCACGAGCATGCGCCAGGGGTAATCACTGCCGGGAAAGGATTGTTCCACTTTGATGCGCAGCTTGGTTAGCTGCTTGAGGTTTTCGAGATCATGCTTCTCACGGGCGCGGACGTGCCAAAGGCCGGGGCCTTTTTGCACGATGGAGTAGAAGCCATGAACGGTGAAGAGCCACATAGGATCAAGCGGGGTTGAGGGTTGCGAGGAATTGCTGGAAGGCCATGGCGGCATCCACAGGCGCCAGCGGTGTGGCCGTGGTGTCTGCCCAGGGCGCATTCTTGTCATCGTCCAGCCAGGCGCGATAGCGCGCGGCCAGCTCCACCAGGCGCGGCTCATTGCAGCCGTAGGAGGTGCCATCCTGGCCGCAGGGCGTGGCCATCAGCTCGTAGAGGGCTTCCGCGTCCGCAGCATTCAGCGCCACGATGGAGCACACTCCTTCCCGCAGCAAAGAGAGCTTGGTGTCGATGTCTGCCAGCATTCCGGCAATCTGGATGAGGCAGCCGCGCACGGCGGTGAAAGTAGCGTTGGAGAGTGTCATGGGGTTTGGGGGTTGGAGTTGGATCTGAGATGTTGAAGCGGGACTCCCCACTGCATGGCGTCATTGCCGGCGGCGGTGCTCACCTTGACGGTGTTGATGTTTCCCGCGTAGTGGAAAGGCATTTTCCCAGCGGCAAAGGTGAACTCGTTTTCAGCATCGTAGAGGAAGCCGCAATCACCTGCGCCTGGAGTCTTCTCCATCAGGTAGGTGCCAAGGATGCGCGAGTGCGGCACCGCCTGAATGACAGCTTCTTTGCCATGGACATCGGTTACCTTAAAGGGACTGGAGCTCTCACACAGGCCGCGCGGCATGGAGCCATCCGCGCCAGGCTTCAGGCCGTAGGTATTGAGCGGGGCGGCGTTTTCTGTGCGGATGAGACGCATGGCGCGGAGTGCGCGGTCATTGTGGCGCATGTCCGTGGCGGCCAGAAACTCTTGCATGAGAGCGTGCTGGATGGTGAACGCTGCATCCACCTTGGCCGCGCCCAGGCTGCCCTCCATGCTCTTGAGGGCATTGGCGGAATGCTGCACGCCATGCCGCCAGAACACATCTTTGGCGGGAATGTCCATGTGGCGGGCCACCCAGGCTTTTTTAGCCTGTGCGTCATCATGCCACGAGCTCTTGCCCTGGCCATCCTTCCAGCGCGTCACAGCGTTAAAGTCGCCACCGTTGGCGGTCATGTAGTCGCGCAGGCGCTCCATCAGGCTCAGGTTGGACGGGGCCGGCTTCGGTGTCGGCGGAGGCTTCGGAGCCCAGGCCGTGAAGTTTGGCAGCGCCCCCTTGGTCTTTTGATCCATCGCCTTGGCCGCTGCTTCAATCTGCGTGAGCTGGTTGAGGTAGTGCTGGCCCATCGCGGCCTTGGCACCTTTGCCCTGGGCGAGCTTTTCCAGCGCTGTCTTATGCGCCAGCGCGGCGGCCACCTTCGTCTTGTTGTAGGCAAAGCCGCCCGTGCCGGAATGATGGTTGAGGGTCTTCGCCGCATTGAGCATGTCATTCCAGTAGGCATCCGTCTGCGCCGGCGCTGCTTTCACGGCAGTCTTGTCTTTCCGCAGCCCGTCCCAGGGCTTGCCGTTCTCATCCACCACGCTCACCGATCCGGCGGCCTGCTTCAGCTCCTTGGGCAGATCTGCGCTGATGCCGGCCTTGCGCAGGCCGAGGATGTGCCGGCAGAGGCTTTCGCCGTAGCCATCGCGCCAGCCGTCATGCTGCATGTCCAGCGCCTTCGTGCTGATGTCGCTGATGTGCTTCCAGCGCTCATCCAGCACCGCCTTGATTTCAGCCGGCGCATTGATGCCGGCGATGCTCGTGGCCTCCACGCGCTTGGCCACATCGGTGAGCTTGAGGCCGCCAAAGACTTCCGCTGTCTGTGCATTCTTGGCCGCATTGCGCAGGCTCCAGAGCTCGTCCGGGTAGGCGTTCCAGTCTGCGCCCTTCTCGCCACCCATCGCGCGGAAGCGGAGAGAACCACCGTTGTCGATGCGCCATGGAACACCTGTAGTATCCACCAAAATATTGTCTTTTGCAAGGCCCACGACATCCCAGTTGCCCATGAGAACGTCTGCATGGAAGTGCTCGCCCAGGCGGGCAAAAACCGCCTCACGTTGCGCGGGCGTGGCCTTCTTGAGGTAGTCCGCCAGAGTCTCGCCTTCGATGAACCGCGCCAGCTTCACCGGCCCGGCCTTGGTCTCGTAGAGCTTGGGCTCAGGGACGTGCGCGCCAAGTCCACGGTAGATCTCATCTGCCAGCACCTCTTCACGCAGGTGTTCAGCGCTGGCGCCTTTTTTCATCACAAAGCGCGTGCCGTTGGCGTCTTCCACCAGCACGGCACCCGTGCTTCCTCCCAGCTTTTTCACCACCTTGAGACCATCCGGCGAGTCTGGGAAATTCAGCTTCGCGGAGGCATCTGCAGGCTGCGCCGGCGCGGCGGCCGTCTTCTTTTTCAAGCGCGACTTTTTCGGCCCAAGGCCCACCCACTGCGCCACGGTCATCTTGTCGGTGATCTGCGCTTGATTCGCCCATTCCTCCCAGGCCTTGAGCGTGTCAGGGTCATGCGCGTAACGCTTCGCAATGGCCTTATAATCGTGCTTCACCGTACCTGGCTTGCTCCATGGCGAGTCTGCCCAGGTCGGTGTCCTATTGAGCGGGATGCCATCAGGAAGGCGCTGGTTTTTGTCGATCAAGCTGGCCTCTTTGGCCGTGAACATTTCCGGCCTCACAATCTGCGTTTGCAGCAGGTTGGAATCAGCCGCCTTTTGCGCGCCAGGCCGTCCGCGCTGGATGATGTCTGCCGCGCCGTTCTGTGTCAGCGGCACCACAATGCAGCGGCAGCCCCAGTCCCACGGGGGAAAGATGCGCTGCCAGATCTCATGCCCCGCCGGGAAGATCTTGCCATTGAGCGCGGCATGGCTAGGCCTCACGCGCCCATCGCCATGCGTGCGGTATTGCCAGTAGGGAAAGACGTCCACCTGCTGCATCAGGTTGCGGTAGCGGCTGGCGGCATACCCCCGGAAAACATGCGTTCGCAGCAGCAGCTCAGCGCGGCGCTGGGCCACCTTGCCGCCCAGGTCATCGGTCAGCTCCGCCGCGATCTGCTTGCGCGCCTTGTCCCAGGTCTGCTCTCCCGCCGGCACAGCCTTGATCATGTCTTTGACTTTGCTGAGCTGGTCGAAGCCATCCAGGCCCGTCACGGTAAACGCATACGCCCGCAGCTCGGGCAGCAAACCATCCATCACCTCCCGCGAGACTACGGGCAGCCCGGCAATGCGTTTGACCGCATCGGCATGGGGCATGGGGCTGAAGGCGAACATGAGGAAGAGTTTGCGGTTGTTGGCAGTGGTTTACCGTTGTTGACGGTGGTTTGCCAGAGCCGGGCGGCGTTTGCGGTCGAATCGCCGCCACCAGGGCGCGTTCGGGTTGCGGCGTTCCCAGGCGGTTTGTTTGAGCGAACATGCAGCAAGCTGGGCCTTGGAGTCCTCAAAGGCGCGGGAGAGCTTGAGCAGCTCGATTTCAGCATTTTCAAAGGCATCGTCCACACGCTCAAACGCGATGTTTCCCCGCTTGATGAACTCCAGCATATCCAGACCCGCGCGGGCGAAAATTTCATTGAGCAGCACGAGGTGCCGCCGCAGATCTTCCAGCGGAAGATTGTGCCGGAATGTAATCAACGCGCCAGCTTGAATGTGCAGCCGCCGCAGCATGTCGTTAAGCCGCTCTTCAGAAAGCGGTGTGGAAACCGTGACGGGTGTATTCATGCCCGTGTGTTCGCGCGGCCCTCCCAGCTTTGGATTTTGTTCAGCACCTGGCCGCCAATGGCCTGGAGCTCATACGGCAGGGCCGCAAGACTCTTGGAGCCCTCGCCGCTGAAGCTCAGCGGAAACTCGTAGAGCTTCGTGCGTTTCGGGTCGCCCTTGTCCATGCGGCGGCACACCTGCACCGTCACCACGCACGAGCCATGCGCCAGGATGTCATTGGGAAGAGGGCGGTTCATGGGTTAGCCTTTCGCGCCCTTCTGTTTGTCAACAAATGCGCAGGCGCCCTGCATCTCCTGCGTGAAGGCTTTTGAAAATTGCTTTGTTATCTCGGCAATCGTGGAGCCCTTTCGGCGAGTCTGAGCCAGAAACAAACACAGGCTCCGCATGAGCACGGTCAGAATGATATGGCTGTTGTTGGTTTTGGTGAACAGCCAATCCACCTGTTCAAGCGCGATTTGCTCACATTGGTCGTATTCGGCTTTAGTCATCTCCTTGACCCTCCTGGCAGTCACTGCAGATGTTTTGGCCTTCGTCACTACAGGCCTCGCCGCATGAGTCGCACATTGCACCAACACCATTGCAGAAAAAGCAGGTGATGACCTGTCCCGTAATTTGGTTTTTGGATTGTCCGGTTCCTTGGCAGTTTTCGCACGTCATAAATGTGTTGGGGTTGAGGGTGGAAAATTCACATCCCCTCCGCGTAGCGTTTGCGGCGCTCGGTAGTCCAGAAGTCGGGATCTTCGGCGCATTCTTCGATGTGGCGCAGGAGGTCGGAGATGTTGATGATGGTGGAATGCGGCGCGGGCGCGGAGCCGATGACAAAGCCCCCTTTGATGAGCTTAAACATCACTTCAGCACTCACACCCAGCGGCAGCTTTTCGGCCTCGCTCACACGCAGCCAGGCCTCCTTCACGCGCACCACGGGCGTGAAGGAGCCGTCCCGGTTGTCTGCCCAGTCAAAGATGCCCAGGGCGGGGATTTTCCGCACATCAGCCGGCAAAGTCTTGCCCACGACATTGGGCGCGACTTTGAGGCCAAAGACGGGACGGGGAAAGGTGGTTTCGGTTGGTGAGGGCATCGGTGAAAGGATGAAGGATGAAGGTTGAAGGATGAAGCTCAGCTCAAGAGCTCGGACCTTGATGGGATGCCAAGCGCCCGGTTCTTTGCGGCAAACAGGCGGCGTCTCATCTTGAGCCCCATTCGTGGTGACGGGTTAATATCCTCCGCGTTGATCTCGCGTGGCGTGTCGCGGTCCTTGGTTGTGCGGCACTGGCCTTGTGCGTTGAGCGTATAGAATGAATCTCCGCCGCACTTGGGGCACACGGCGGTTTTAACGGGGCTACCCAAGTGGCGGGGAATCCATTCTCGCTCGCTCTCGACCATCACATGGCCGCAACGCTGTTTGCAGCATTGCAGGAGTTCGATCTTGGTCCCGGTGGGTGGTAGTGCGGCGGTGTCGGTCGTGTTCATGGAGTGGATCAAAAGGGCATGTTGTCGCGTGGCACCGTGCCAGACGTGGGGCGCGGCTTGAGGATGTAGGTGCGGGATCTGGGCGCGCCGGGCAGCGGTGGGGAGCCATTGGCGGGCTGCTGGGCTGGCAGTGGCGGTGTCTCTGCGGCACGCTCGCGGGTCTGTGCCGGCGCTCCTTTGCCACGGGCCCTTTTGTTGCGGTTGTCTGGATCTCCCTTGCCCAGCTTGGCACGGCAGCGGTTGAGCACGGTGTCATGGAGCTGCTTGAGCTCGTGCTCGCGAAGCAGGCGCATGTCCGTGATGCCACGAAACTTCCCCTTCATGATGGCGATGGCGTAGCCGGGCTTGTAGCCAGCCAGGGCGAGCCATTCGTTCATCTGGCGCACGTACTCACAGCCAGGCGCGCGGTGGCAGGCGGCATTCTCCACGGTGCGCACGGTGGAGTTGATGGCCCGCTCTTTGTAGTCCGGCCCGGCCAGTGCTTCGAAGTGCTGCATGACTGGGCGGTATTCATCCTGCACCATGTCTTTGAAGCTGCACACCCGCTGTGTGGCCGCCGCCACCTGCTGATGGCGCCAGAACTCATCCTGGGCGCTTTTGCTGGCCGTGCGCATGTCCGGCGGCAGCGTCTCCGCAGAGAGCACGCCGATGCTGCGCTGATGCCGCGCGGCGGCGCTGGCGGCAATGCCGAGCTGGCGGAGTTGTTCGGGGGACATGCTCATGGTGCGGATTATTTGGAGTTCTCAGCTTCCCATTGCTCTTTCGTGAGCGGCAGACATTGCAGGGTGCGCATGGCGCCCCCCACTTGCGCAGCCCTAATCCGGGCCATGGAGAGATGTTTCACTTTCCAGCGCTTCCAGATGGTGCGGCGGGTGCCGAGTTCGATCTGGCACTTGTAGCCATAGACCTGCTCTGGCTGCGTGGTGATGGTGGTGGAGGTGTTCATGGCTTGGATCGCTTCACAGTTTTGGCGCGATGGTTGACGCCGGACTTCCCACCCGTGAGGGACTTCTCCCAGTCGCGGAGATCCGCAGCGACTCCGAACCGTTGCGCCCGAATAGCCGCCTCTTTGAGCGTGCGGATAACCATTACTTGCTCTCTTTTCGAGAGGATCTGCAGCGAGAGCATAAGGTAAGCCTTTGAGACGATAATGTTTTTGCGTTCCATAATCAGCGGCGCTTTTTCTCCTGCGCGATGGCGTTGGTGAAGGTTTCCAGTGTGGCGTCCTGGCCCTTGGCCACCTCGCGCTTGAAGCGTGTTGTGGCGCGGTCGATGAACTTCATGTTGCCAAAGCCCCTGGCTTCCTCCACGAGGCGCGCGGCAGCTTTCTTCATGTCTGCGGCGTTCAGCCAGGCGTTGACGCCACGCCGTTCAAGGAAGGCCATCACATCATCCATGCCCAGGGTGAGCACGATGCGCTCAGCGAGGCGATTGCCCACGAGCTGCTTCACCTCCGCCCAGGCGGCCTTGCTGCCGGCCACGCGCTCCCACAGCACAGGGATGGCGGTGGCGACGACGATCACGGGCGTGAGGTTGATAAGCGTCTTGATGGTGTTGAGGCCCTGGGGGCAAAGGTGGTGCGCTTCTTCAATGACCAGACAGCGGCGCTGGCCGCGCAGCTTGTTCATGACATCGTTCAGCAGTGCATCGCGGCGCGTGGTGAGGCCGTGCATGCCCAGGGCGGTGCCGATGGCGTGCAGCAGCGGGCCGGAGGTGCCCTTCGGGCCTTTCCAGGCATCGCTGGCTTCCACCACCACCATGAGACCGCCGTAGGGCTTGGACTGCATCACCTTGATGGCGGAGCTTTTGCCCATGCCGGTGTCCGCCAGGATCAAAATGAAGCGGGCATTGCCCTTTTCATTGCGGGTCTCAAGGTAGGAGCGGCAGAGCTCCACGGGTGCGCTGAGGTTTTCAATGAGGCCTTCATCCGCGCCCTGGTCATCGTGCTGGATCTGCTGCCACACATGCTCATAGGCGGCGGCCCATTTTTCGGTGTCCAGTTCGCCAAGATTGCCGTTGATGATCTTGCCGTACGTTTTGTCTGAGCCGAGCTCGGGATAGTCCCGCAGCAGCACGGCCTTGGAGGTGCCCAGGTCGGCGCGGTAGGTTTCAATGTTTTTGGCGAATGCGAGCAACTGGCTCGTGGGATCTGTCTGGAGGGCGGTGGGTGTTGGAGTCATGGGATGTCAGGATGCTGAATGGTTAGGAGTGGCTGTTCGGTTCTTCATGGTGCGCTCCGGTCTGTGTCAGGCAGGCCGGAGCGTTTTGATTTCAGGGGGTGTTATTTCTGCGGGGGGGGGGGGGAGCCGTTGATCTGCATGGCGTGGCGCGTCACGAGGGCGTCGATGTCTGCCAAGCAGCGCTCCACCGCGCCGGCGGGGAGGTTCTGGCGCTCACCGCCCCATTCAGCCGCGCGGGTGCGCAGCTCGTGGCGGAGATTGGAGAGGCGCACCAGGCTCTTGGCCGCTGGTGTCACTTCCGGGACTGCGCTTTCCCAGGTGGGGAGAGCATGGCCGGTCACGAGCTCGCCTTTCGCCCATGCCTCCAGCTCATTGCGCAGAGCCATGAGGGCGCCACTCTCAGTGTCCGCATTGCAGGCGAAGCGCCGGAAGGGCGGCAGCGTGGCGCAGTGCAGATCCGTCTCCGGCACAGGCCGCACCTTGGCCTTGGTCATTGCCACACCCAGCCAGGCCTCAACGCGATCCGCCAGGGCGCTGGTGATGGTGCCCGGCATCGCCACGCGGGCGAGGCAATGCGACCGGTCCGCATACTCCCGCTCATCTGCCAATTCAAAAATAGGCGGCACGCTCATGACGCACCTCCCGGCAAAAGGCTGAGCTGCGAGGTGGAGCCCTTCACGCGGGCATCAAATGCCACCCAAGCATTGCCCACATGGGAATCCCACGGGACGGGCTTGTCTGTGTTTGACTCAAAGAGCAGGACATCACTATCAGTCACGCCCAGGCCTTTGGCGGCGGCCCGCGTTGCGGCCTGGTGGGCGCTGCTCGTGGAGCTGGCAGACTGGCGGCCCGCTCCGGCCACCATCGTGCATGCCGTGTAGCCAGCCACGCTGCTGCTGTATTTCACGCGCACCATCAGGGACGTGGGCTTGGTGGCGTTCATGACTCCACCACCTTTCCATGAGTGTAGTCAAAGCTGGTCGTGCTCTTCTTGACGCCGTGCTTGTCTGTCTGGGTGCAGGCGGAGACGAACTTCGCGCCGATCTTGCTGCCCAGGCGCTCCGCCACGGCGGCGCGGAACTTCACGCCGTTGTCGTAGCGGTTCTCCCATTTGCTGGGCGCATCGAAGAAGAGCTTCAGCGTGGCCTCGGCGGTGGCTTCGTGTTCGTTGTTCTCGCCACAGAGGATGTTGATGAGCTCCTTGTGCTTCGGGCCATTGGCGGGGAAGGTTCCAATGATGAGGTCAGAGCTGAAGACGATAGGAAGAGAACGGCTCGCTCCGGTGAAGATCATGCGGCGACCTTCGCGCTTCTCATCCTTCAGCGGCTCATGCGCCTCGCTGTGAGCCAGGGCGTAAGCTTCCAGACGGGCCTCAATGCCTTTCTTTTCTTCCGCGAGCTTGGCAAGCTCCGCATTGATGGCGGTAACTCGGTCGGTGAGTGCGGGGATCTCCGCCTCGCTCGGCATCACCACTTTGGGTTTCTGCTTGGTGGACATGGTGGCGACAGGGTTAGGAGTTGAGGCGGCCTTCCAGGATGGAGATGCGGCGTGTGATGGCGGCGCACGCCTTTTGGGTGGCAGAGGTTCCCTTCTGATGGCTCGCCACACCATTCAGCATCAGGCGGCGCTCAGAACGGAGGTGGTGGGTGATGGTCTGCAGTCGGGCCTTGGCTTCTCTTGCCAAGGAGCGCTCCTCACGAGCAATCTCGCGGTCAATCGCAGCGATGCGGCGTGAATCTCGCGCAATATCATTTGCGATTGATTTGGAGAGTTTCTTCCGGCGAGCATAGAGCGCTTTAAGCTCGCTCTTCTGCTCTTTGGTCATGTCTGGTGGTGTGGCGCGGCTCTTCATGTGTGGCGGTGGTGGAGTTGGAGTTTGGAAATCAGGCAGCGAGACGCTGGGCCTTGGCCGAGCGCCAGGTGCTCACGCGGGCGCCTTCAGCGGCGTCGATGGACAAGCCCAGCATGAGCGCGCGATTGAAGGCAGCCTCGCTCAGCGCTTCCGGCGTGGGCAGGCGCGCCTCAAGGGCATGCAGGCGGATGTAAATCTGCTGCAGCTCGCGCCGCCGCACGGTGGCGCCGTGGGCTGCCGTCTCCTGTTGTGGATGTCCGCAGCTTTCCGCGATGCGGTCGATGAGCTCAATTGATAAGGCGTAACGGGCGGCCTCACGCTGAAGGCTGCCGATCTGTTGTTGAAGCTGTTGGAGTGTCATGGAGTGGTGTGGATGGGTGAAAGCTGGTATTTCAGAAGACATCTCCGGCGGCGGGGAGAGGCGCGGCGCTGACTTCGTTTCGCGGGGCCTCGCGGGGTGCCTGGCTTGCGTCGCAATCGTCCGATGGTGTCAGGACAGCGGAAACAGCCCCGGGCGCGTTAAAACGAGCTTCTGTGAGCCAGTCTGATTCGGCATCCAGGCGGCCGTTGGCGATGAGGTCGCGCTCGCATTTGAGCAGCAGTTCAACTTCACGCTGATAGCCATTGAGGCGGGCTTCATGCTCACTGCGAATCTTGGCAGTGATGGCACCGCCAGCGGCAACGACGAGCGGCATGGCCTCGGCGGCTAAATCCCGCAGCGCGGTGGCTTCAGCGAGCTTGGTCTGGATCTGTTGGAGTGTGGCAGGCATGGAGTCAGTCGAGTTGCGCCTCCAACTCCGCGAGGCGGGCGGCGGAGTCCTGGAGTGGAGAGGAGCCCTGAGCGTGGCGGTTGGTCCCGTGTCCCGAGACACGAGCGGCGGCGGCGATGGGGGACGCCCCCCGGTCATCGTGGCCGCGCTCCGCACTGGCCAGCGCACTGCGGGAGTCTCCGCCACGCTCAGGGAAAGTGTTGTTGTCGAGATCTGCGACGGGCGGCGCGCCACTGTCCAGATTGAGGAGAGGATCTGGCGCGCCTTTGCGCACGGCACGCACGCTGCCATTGGCAATCACCGTAGAAACGCGCACGCCTTTCTGCGTGGCCTTCACGATGCGGGTCTCGCTTCGGATGGCGGCCAGCGTTTTCTTGCGGTCGGCAAAATCACGCGGTGCATCGCTAAACTGTGGCGCACGTTCAGCCATTGGCAGCACACCCAGCGGCATGCCCAGAGGGAAGCGGCAGGGATTCTGCGGATGGTCAGGATGCAGCGCGTTGAAGATGTGGCAGCCCAGGTCTGGGCGGTGCGGATGGAAGGCCGCAAAGAGGCGCCAGCCGTGTGGCAGGTAGGCATGCCAGTCCCACTGCGGCGCGAAGCCCTCAGCGGTGAAGAGGAAAGGAAGCTCGTGGTCTTTCACCTTCATCTGCAGGTGATAATTGCGGATGGTGGTGGCCACCTTCACGGGGAGGAAGCGCCAGCGCTCAGAGGCAGGCAGTTCACGGCGCACGGCAGTGGCGTAGAGCTCCGCCGGCACCACCTTTTTGGATCCAAAGAGATTCTTGCGGCGCTTCGCTTCGTTGTTGAAGCGCTGCATCACATCAGCGGAGATGTCCGCACGTCCGGCGGCATCTGGGAAACGGGCGATGGAGTCGGCCTGGTTCGCATAAGCGCGGGTCAGGTGGCGCGCGGCGCCTTCGTGCTCGCCACGACTGCGGCCAATGTCCAGCGTCTCATGAGCGGCGATGTCCTGGCGATGGTTGAAGCTGCCTTCAATCGTGCCCTTGTGGCGGGACTTGAAGCACTGAATCACACCGATGGGGCCGCCGGCGCTGGTGTCGATGCCGCCAAAGCGGTAGGTGAAGCAGGCTTCTGTCTCGCGCCATGCTTTGGGCATGGGGATGCCCCACCAGAAATTGTTATCCCATGGTCCGCGCTCAATGCGGCAGCGCAGCGGCATGCCATGCGCGTCGATGAGCTCCAGCAGGAAGTCGGCCTGGTCTTCCACGCGGTAGCCGTCGCTGTTGCGGCTGATGGCCTTCATGCCGAGATAGAAGGATGAGTACACGTCGATGGCCTTGAGCGTCTGCCGGTTCACGCGGGCCTTGCCCTCTGCATCCATCTCCACCCAGGGCGTATTTTCTGACTCATCATCAAACTCCCAGACCGCATTGGCAAAGAGCGGGTGCTGCTGCCCATCTGCCTCATAGAAGAGACCACGCGGACGGGCGGGCTCCACGGCGGCCAGATGCTTGGGCCCCAGGAAGGCCAGGCGCTCCTCTTCCGTGAGGATGCAGGCGCGCACAAACCACTTTGGCCAGGCTTCGTCCACACGCTCCTGGGCGGCGCGGTCAAAGATGGCGGCCAGACGCTCAAAGGTCTCATTCGTGCAGGCCGTGTGGCTCATGAGCTCTTCAGCAGCCAGCCGGCGGCTACGCTTCTTGAGCATGGCATTCTTGAGTGCGTGCAGCTCATCCGGCGTGAGGGCGTGCTCATCGCGCGGGCCGGTGATGTAGCGCTTGGCCACGGCGGCGGTGGCATCATCCGGCGTGTTCATCTTTTGCAGGATGCGGCACATCGTGGCCGGGCTCACGCCATAGCGTGCAGCCAAGGCCTTCAAGCTCCACCGCTGGACGGTGTGGAGCGTGTGGGCTTCAGAGGCTTGCATGGCTGTGAGGTCGGTTGGCATTTCGATGAGCGTGAGCATGCGCGATGGACGCGGCAGAATGAGTCGGTTGAAATGGGTCAGGAGGCAGATGCGGCGGCTTCCTTGCCGGCGATGTTGGATTTCATCAGGGCCACGCTCATGGCGCGGCGCACGTCCTCTGGCCACTCCACGACTTTGGCGGAGATTTCCTTGATGACTTCCATGCGGCCGGCGGGGTCGATGTTGGACCACTGCTTCCACATCGTGGAGCTGAAGGAACCCACCTTGGCCTTGAGCGTGAGGTAGAGCGCGGGATTCTCGGGATTGAGGTCATTGCGCTTCTCCCCGGCAGTGGCGAAGTAAGAGCCCATGGCTTTGAGCGCGCTGCCCAGGCTGTAACTGCGGCGGTCGTCTTCCTCGCCGTCCGGGTCGGTGATGCCGTTGAAAATCTTGTCCTCTTCGATCTCGCGCCAGTGCTTGGGAATGGTGTGGATGCTCGCGGCATCATTCGGCAGTCCGGCGGCGGCCAGGGCCTGGGCGCGGAAGGCAGACCAGGGCATCTCAATGGTGGGGTGCGTGTCCTGAAAGGTCTGCCAGGCCTCCGCATCTTCAGGATTCAGGCTGAGCCAATCCGCAATCAGCTTGTCAGCCTTGACCATGTAGCTGGTTTCCAGCTTCACGGCCTGCTCAAGGATGTCGCGGGAGAGGCCCGATTTGGCCGCGAGGGATTCAAGAGTTCCCTGCTTTGCCGATTCAATCGGCAAAGCAGACTTGTGCTTGGCAAAACCGCCCATGGAAGCGCGGCTTTCGCGCCCCTCTTTCGCCGCCTTCGCGGCCATGTGGCGGAGGGCGTAGGCGCGGGCGCTCTTGCTGTAGTGGCGGCGCTGAAGGAGCTTCTCGCAAACCAGCGCCTCGGGGTCGTGGCTTTCCACAATCTCACAGGGCAGCGTCTTGATTTCGTCAATGCGCAGGGCGGCCAGCAGGCGGTGGCGACCGTCTTCAACCTCCTTGTCTGCGTTGATTTGGAGCGGGTCATGGACGAGCTTTTCAGGGAGCACGCCACGGCTCAGCTTCTCGCGCCATTCGGCTTCAAGGAGATCCACCAGGGCGCGGTCTTCAGGCGTCTGCGCCACGGCGGCGTGGATGGAGAGTTCGAACTTGGGCACCCAGGTGATGGTGCGCGGAGCGGGAGGATTGAGGGATGGTTTGGACATGGAAGGGGAGGGAGAGTTGGCGGTCGTTTGCGATGGTTGGCGGTGGTTTGCCGTAGCTGAGTCAGAGCTGGGCTTTGGCGCGCTCCTCCTCTGTCATGCGTCTGGCACTGGCGAAGAAGTCTTGCTGTGCAGTGATGGCGCTAGGATGCGAGGCGGCACGCACGGCGGGGTTTTCTGCCGGGGCCTCTTCCTGTTTAGGAAGGCTGGTGGTGGCGTCTGCTTCCGAGTCTTCGCGCTCGGCGTAGAACTCGTTTTCTCTGCCTTCGTCCAGCCAGTTCATGACGAGCTCACAGCCCCAGACGAGAGCGAAGAGGAAGGCGATGCAGAAGCCCAGCACGAGGGCGACCTCCGAAAAATCAGGGGGTGAGTAGGTGGCGTATTTCATGGCGATGCGAGGGGTGGAGGGAGATCAGCCCGCGCAGGCGGTGCGGTGGATGGCGGTGGTGAGCTGCTGATTGCGCAGGACGAGCGCGGCGATTTTCTCGGCGTCCCGGCTGTGCTGCGCCTGGGCGGCGCGGGCCTGCTCTTCCAGTGCTGTGATTTTGGTCTGCAGGGCGATGAGCTGGGCCTTGAGCCCCACACCTTCCCCAGCGAGCCAGAGCGTGTGCAACGGCGTGAAGACCAAGGGGCGCGGCGGCCCGAGCACGGGCCGCGCCGGCCGGGGAAATACAGCCGGGACAAACGAGGCGGCGGCGATGGCAGCAGAGGAAAGAGAGGCGTTCATGGAGGGAGTGGGGAGAAGTGGTTTCTTGGGTTGCGGTGGAGGGAGGGCGGGATTGAATGGGGAGATGGGAAATCCTTTGGCGGCACTGGCAGTCACAGCAGAGCGGGCGGCGGCGGAGCTGGCCGGCGAGCTGACGCCTGCCGAGGTTTTGACGGTGCAGGCCTGGATACTGGAGTCCGAGGAGGCGGCGGGAGACTGGCTGTTTGAGCACCGTGCGGAGATTGACTGGGTGGCTTCCTCCACCCCTGCAAAGAGGCGATCTCGCGCCTCACTGAGGCACGAGCCCAAGCGAGCGAGGCTTCTCTACTGGGCGGCGGTAAGGCTGGAGCGCGGCGCACGCTGCGCACGGGTGTTAGCGTCGGTCCCATTGCCGGAGACAGCCTCCTTTGACCGTAGCCTGGCCGGTACCGTGCTAAGCCTGGAGGACGCCGCGTACAGCATGCAGGAAGCGCTTGAAAGGCCCTGCTGGAATGAGTTTGGCGAATGGTGGGCATGAGATGAGAGCGGGTAAGCGTGCGATGCAGGATCAGCAGACCGGCAGGCGGTGCAGCAGAGGGGCGATGGCGGCGTGTGCGTCCGAGTTCCATTGGCGGGCGGTCTTCAAGGTCCGCTCAGCGTGCTCCAGGTTCTTTTGCGCGGCGGCGAGCTCCACCCGCGCCCGCTCCACATCCCCGCCGGTATTCACCAGGGCGATGTTGCTGTTGTGGGCATCATCCATGAGCTCGCGCAGTTTTTGGCGCTCGTCTTCTGAGAGCGGAGCCTTGGCTTCAGGTGGGGTGTCTTTGGCCCGCTTCATCATGAGCGGGAGCTTGATGCCAGCGGCGCTGGCTTTGGACTTTTTGAGCGTGAGCGGGAGTGTGGTCTTCGTGGGCATGGTGGTGGGTGGGTGTGGGGTGGGAAAATCAGGCCATGGCTTGAGCCATGTAATTGCGGCACTCGCGGCCCCAGGAGCGGGCGTGCTCCACTTCGCGGTGGGCTTCGTCATGCCTTTTGGCCGCCGCGTGGGAGCGGGCCAGCATGAGGCAGTCCTGTACATTGCCGTGGCAGCGCGCGAACATCATGAGGAAAAAAGTCTTCAAGTCAGTGTTCAGCTTGCCGGGGCCTTTGGAGTGTTGGGATGGTTTGAGGCGTGGGGTGCTCATGGGCGTGGAGTGACCGGGGTGGACTGCCGAAGAAGAGTGGCAAAAGTGAGTTGAAGAGTTTCCGCCTCGCGAAGAGCTGCCGCTGTGCGGCGGGCCTCTTCGCTGATGGAGCGATCAAGCCTTTCAGATGCGATCTGGATGCCCTCGTAGATGTCAGCCCGTTGAGCGGGTGGCAGTGCTGGCGCATGCTCAGCAGCGAGGTGAATGAGCGGCATAAGTGCCGCGAGTTTTTGCGGCCTGTTCATGCTGAGATTTCCAAATAGCTACGGATGCGTGCCTTAACGGTGGGCAGCATGCTGGGGTGATTGATAGCGATGCTCACCGTGTTACGTGCGAACCCAAGCAAGCCAGCAAGGGCGGTTACTGTCAGGCCCCGCCGCAAAAGCGCGGTTTTCGCAGCCAGGGCAAAATCACCTTGTGTAAAGTTAGCGGTTGTGTTAGCGGTTGTCATGCTCACTTGCTAACAGAGTTAGCAATTAAGTGAGCATGACGCAAACAAAAAGTGAGCACTGACAAAAATATTTCTCAACGGGTGAGCATGCTGAGGGCCGCCATGGACCTGTCTCAGGAAGATTTTGCCAAACAGTTGGGCGTTAGCCGTAACTATGTGAGCATGATGGAGAATGGGCGGGAGCCCAGCAGGGCATTGCTCACAATGATTGAACTCCTTGAAAAGGAGCATTTGCAGCCCGCTCCCAAGACTCCGCAATCCGCAAAATCCAAGACTCCCTACACAGGAGCGAGAAGCCTGTTGAAGATCGCGAGGGAGAAAAAAGGCCTCACGCAGGCCCAGCTCGCCAAAGCCGTGGGCTACTCTATTGGTGTTTATCAGGACATTGAGGATGGACGTTCCTCAATGTCTCGGAAAATGGCAGAGCGCGTGGCTAAAGCACTGGACTGCGATTTGGCGGACCTGCTCGATGGCAGTGACCATCCGCCCGGTAACGGCACCCACTACGGCACTTTTGGTGAGACTCCTCCTGTCGAAGTGCCACCCGGCATGAAGGTAAAGTACGTTCCCTTGTTGAGCATGGCGCAATGCGGCACAATGGGCGCATATGATGACACCGCGTACACTCATGACGGTTTCATCGCGTTCAATTCAGAAGATCCAAAAGCCTTTGCGTTGAAGCTCGCTGGCGAGTCTATGACGCCCGTTTTTTCACCAGGAGATGTGGCAATAATTTACCCCAGCAAGCCGCCCAAAAATGGGTGCGTGGTGATCGCCAAGCTCAATGAGGAGAATGGTGCCGACGTGATGTTAAAACTGTATCAAGCCAGCGGCTCAAGCATCACGCTCAGCAGTTATAATCCCGCGTTTCCTCCCATGAGTTTCCCAAAAACCGCGTTCTCTTGGATCTATCCCGTCAAGAGCGTCACCAAAGTGCTCGAATAATTCGCACCACATGAAAACGATCATCGCACTTGCCGCGTGCTTTGTCGCAATGCCTGGCTGGGCAGAAGACAAGGTTATCCCTGGACTCCCCGCCACCTATTTTGACGATGCGCTGAAGAAAGAGGGTTTTGTGATGAAGGAGACGGGCGGCTCAGCGCAGGTGGAGCGGACGTGGAAGCTGAGCGCGAATACCACTGATTTTAACGTGACTGTTTTCTCGCCGGCTAGCACGCCTGGCGCTGTGATCTCCATCAGCGCCACTGTGGTAAACACGGATGAAGACAGCTCACGCTCCACAGAAATTGCGGAGCCGTTCTTCGGCTGGCTGGCCACACTGGAGTACACGGGCTGCAACCCCACAGAAGCCAAGCTCTGGGTGAAGAGCAACGTGGGCAACCGAACCGAGCGTGTGCTCGGACCTGTGAAGTTTCAACTCTTTGGCTCCGAGACGCGGGCGCGAACGATGCGCATCAGCACAGAGCCATTGAACCCGGAGGAAATCACCGTGAAGTCTTACTCCGGCCCCGCCATCACACACCTGGACCCGAAGGCGCGCGGGAAGAATGCGAAGATCCCGGAGCTGGGCGCGCTCTACGCCGATGTGGAGAAGGACAATGGCAAGCCCGTGATCCGAGACCCAGACACCGGCTGGGCGACGTGGCCCACGTTCAAGGTTCACTTCATAGACGGCCGCGCGGCTGAGGTCGTGAAGAGGTAAAGAGCCTGAACCCTTCCAGTCCCTTTCCAGCCAGACCGTCCGAAACAAACGCAACACCAACCAAACCGACGAACTTTCCAGATGACTGAATTCTCCCAAAACATGACCGCTCTCGCCGCCGTGCTGATGGGCGCCGCTAGTTTGATTAAGGCCGTGATGACGTGCGTCAAGGCATTGAGAAAATTTGATACCCCCAACACCCAGCACAAGAGTGAAAGCTGGTGGCGGAAAGTGCGATGGGAGGGGGTCTTTCTCATTGGGCGCCTTTTATTCATGGTGTTCGCAATGTTTTGGGGCTTGTATGAACTAAGGCAGTATTCCTTTGTGAAGACCCCCTTAACTACGGGGGATGCGGCCAACCTGATCGTCTCCACGCTCGTCATCATCATGACCTATTACACGCCTGCGGCATTTGATCTGACCAAACCCACCCGAACTCCCGCGCCGTGAGTTCATGGCGTAGGTCTGGGCGCGGATGGGTAGGTGATGCTCTTCTCTCTCTGCCTCGCGCTGCTTAGTACCACCGACCTGCCAGACCCCAAATCTGCGGAGGCCACAGGGTGGATGGTCGGGATCATCACAGGCCTTCTGATCTCTGCGTACTACGCGCTTCAGGTTTGGAAGATGCTTTTCCCAAAGGAGCAGCCGCCGGCGCATGAGCTCTATGCGACCAAGGCGGAGATGCTAAAGCTGGAAGAGGAGCACGAGGAAGAAATGAAGCGTATTGAGCACCGCTTTGAGCAGTGGCTAGAGCAACAGAGTCAGCAGCACCAGGAGAGCATGCAGGAGCTGCGCGCGTGGCGCTCAGAGCTCAGCAAATGGCAGATGGGGATTGAGAACGTGGTGGGGAAGATCGACACCAAGGCCGACCTGGCTTTGAAGCAGCGAGGCAGTAAGTAACAGACGTGCTGGCAAGGGTGGAACACGGGCACGGCTTGCATGATGGGGGATGGCCAAGCAACCCAAATCCAACTCAGACGGCAGTGTCGTGGAGACGCTGCAGACCACCGGCATCGAGATCCAGCAAGGAGCCGAGAGCGGGACCGCCGCCAACACGGACACCGCGCCGGCGGAGCCAGTCGCACCGCCGCCACCACCTGCCAAACCCATCAAGCCTGGTGTGCGCACCATCACCCTGGCCCAGGCCCGCGCCCATCACGGCATCAAGTAAGCCATGCAACGGCGCGATGGCTGCAAAGGGAAGATCCGCCACCTCTCACGCGGCGGCGCATCCAAGGCCATCAAAGCGATGCAGAAGCCAGGCTTGGAGCCTTACCGCTGCAAGCAATGCCAGGGCTGGCATGTGGGCCATGCGAGCGTGGCAGAGGGCATCCAGGACCGGCTGGACCGTCTCATCGGCCCAGATCCCAAAACCCAAACATCCAGACCATGAAGAACTCTCACGTCATCGGCTGGGCCTGCATCATTGCCGGCCTCTACATCCTCCACCCAGGTCTTGGCTTCATCGCTTTTGGCCTTCTATGCCTTGCTACATGACTCCTGAACGCATCATCAATGCCATGTCTGCTTATCTCCGCCCGAAGGTGGAGGCGGCCGGCGGAGTGTTTGCCCTGAGCGAGACGGTGGCCAATACACTCTCCCTGCTCAGCGGCAGCCCTGGACGCTGGCGGTTGATCCTGCAATTTCAGCGTGAAGACGGGACGGCGAACCGGGGAGAGCGCAAGCTCACGCTGCTCATCATTGTGCAGCAGGGCGGGCAGAATCTCGGCGTGAAGCAGGGCGATGCCATCACGGTGGCAAGGCCCGCGTCTCTCAGCGCCACCACGGCGGACAATGACGGCCCGCTGACGGTGGACAGCGGCACAGCCAGCCTGAACAACGCGCCGCTGATGCAGCGCTGCTCACAGACATGCAAATGGGTGCGCTCCATCAAATTTCTGAATCGAGACATCCGCCAGGACTGGCCACAGATGCAGGAGGGCGCGGCCTACTGGCTCAATGATCCGAGTTTCCCCACGCGGCAGATCGCGCATGAGTTCAGCGTTCTCTACTCTCAGGATGCCATCACCACAGAGGAGGCGACAGCGTGAACACGTTTGACACGATCTTTGGCCCGGATGACGTGCTTGTCCTGGGCGATGCCCTGCCTGTGCTGGGCACGGCCATGCTGGGCGATGCCTTTGGCACGATCAAGCGCGCCACACTGGTGCGCACGGGCAAGCGCGAGCTCATCACCGATGAGGCGCAAAAGCTGCGCATCCTGCTCATCAACAATCCCGGCTTCGAGATGACGCTGGAATGTGTGTTTGATGCCGATGTGACCGCGCCTGGCGTGCTGGAATCCATCGCGCTGCCTTTGGTGGGCGTAACAGGACGTGTGATGGAAGGCGTGAGCGTGGTCTGGGAAGAGGGCGGAGAGCGCATGATCAGCATCCCTGTGGCGCAGTGGGACAGCATGACCTCTGCGGAGGCCTACCGCCTGGAAGACGACCTCACGACGATCCACACGATCTCCTAACGGCGGGCGCAACGCACGGGAGGCAGGCGGAGATGGAAGGCGGGAGATGGAAGATGGGGCATGAGCAAGCAGGTCATCAATCTCGGCACAACCCCCAGCGACGGCACCGGCGACAGCGTGCGCACGGCGTTCAGCAAAACGAAACAAAACTTTGATGAGCTCTATGAAGCCGTGGAAAACGCAGCGGGCGCGGATGAGCTGGAGGAGCACGTAGGCGACACCAACAACCCCCACAACGTGACCAAGAGCCAGGTGGGCCTGGGGAATGCGGACAACACCAGCGATGCGAACAAGCCCATCAGCAACGCGACACAGACGGCGCTCAATGCGAAGGCAGACAGCTCCTCCCTCAGCGCCGAGGCCGCCACGCGCGCCAGCGCCGACAGCACGAACGCGGCGGCCATCGCAGCGGAGACGGCCGCGCGCATCGCGGCAGATGCGCTGAAGGCGGATCTTGTGGGAGGTGTCATCCCCACTGCGCAGATCCCGGCCATCGCCATCTCCGCCTTTCTGGGCAGCGTGGGCAGTGAGGCGGCGATGCTGGCTCTCAGCGGCCAGAGCGGCGACTGGTGTAACCGCAGTGACACCAGCACGGCATGGGTCATCGTTGGCAGCAACCCCGCGCAGCTGAGCTCGTGGGCGCAGATCAACTACCCCGCCTCTCCGGTGCAGAGCGTCAACGGACAGAGCGGAACGATCGTACTCGGCAAAGCAGACGTGGGCCTGGGGAATGCGGACAACACCAGTGACGCGAACAAGCCCGTCAGCACCGCGACACAGACGGCGCTGAACCTGAAGCAGGACGCAAGCAGCCTGGGTGCTGACAGCGCCGCCGCGGTGCATGCCGCCACCTCCAAAAGCACGCCGGCGAACAGTGATGAGATAGGCCTGGTGGACAGTGCGGCCAGCTATGGCCTCAAGAAGCTGACATGGACCAACCTCAAGACGGCTCTAGGCACCGTCTTTGCGGCCCTGGCGCATGCGCCGCGTCATAAATCGGGCGGGCTGGATGCCATCAAGCTCGATGAACTGGCCGCGCCAACGGATGTGACGACGCTCAACGCCACCACGAGCGCGCACGGCCTCTGCCCCAAGTTTCCAGGTGGGACCACGGATTTCCTGCGTGCCGATGGAAACTTTGCCGCGCCGGCAGGCGGTGGTGGCGGCGGCGCGCTGGTGAGAGGGACCGGAACCCTGCAAGGCAACACCACGCCCCGAGGTGCCGATGGACCCGCGAGCGGCGCGATCTACCTGAACAGCGTCACAGGATCTGGGACGATCACGATCAACGCAAACGGGACAGACACCTTCATCGTCACCTTCAGTCCTAGCGACCCGGCAGACGGCTCCTATTGGGTGGATGACACCGGCTTTGACACCACCGCCTATGCCAACGCTCTGGATGCAGCGCTGCCGTCGTTTGGCTCATTCATCGCGAGCATCTCCCGCAGTGAGTACAACTTCACGTTTCTGGGCGTTGCCACGGGAGCTGCCTCCTACCTGGACGTGAGCAGCACGATGCCTGGAGCAGTCACAAGCGGAATGACGCTCGGCACAGACGGAGCGGAGGGAACGGGAGCCATCGTGGAGGCCATAGTCACCGACGCGGTGCCTGGCAAAAAAACGTACCCGGTGCGCATCTTCATCTTTGGAGATGGAGGCATGGCGGGCGTGAACATGGAAGTGGGCCTGAAAGTGGATGGCACATTCTTCCCGCTGGCGCCGGAGTTTGCGGCAAACATCACACACGCGGAGCTGCTGAGCGGGCTTGGCTTTGCCCCCATCGGCGCCAACGAAGCGCTGTGGATGAGCGGGATGATGAATGCTGCGCTGGTGGCACGGCTGACGACGCCCTCCGGTGATGGCGGGATGGTGAACATCTCCGCAATCTGTGAGCAGGCCTAGCAGGGGATGCGCAAGTGACGCGCCGCGCTCTGCCGCCAGGGCGGAAATGGGGAACGTGAAGGCATGTCCCAGAGCTTTTCCTCGACCTATTCCCCTGAAGACGTGCTTATCCTCGGCGATGCCGAAGCGGTGATCGGAACCGCGATGCTGGGGGACGACTTCGGCAAAATCAAGAGCTTCAGCGTGAAGCGCACCGGCGATGAAGAGGAGCTGAGCAATGGCGCCGGCAGTCTGCGCGGCCATGTGATCAAAAAGCCCGGCGTGGAGGCCACGATGGAAGTTTTCTTTGACGCGACGGTGACAGCACCGCGCCTCTACCAGATCATCATGCTGCCCATCATCGGCATTGCCGCGCGCGTCATGCCTGGTGTGGACATCAAATACGACGACGGCAAAGAGCGCGGCATGTCCATCCCCATCAAGATGTGGGACGCTCTCATTGGCAAGCCGGCCTTCCGTCTGGACACCGCCACGGGGAACCGCTTCCTGCTGGACATCGGCATTCCCGTGCCGACCGCCACGCCTGGCACTGGCACGATTGTGCTGGACTGGCCTGATGTGGAGGATGCCACCACGTATGAGATCCAGGTGAGCAGTGACGCCGGCGTGACCTGGGCGCACCTCACCACTCCGAGCGTGAGCAATTACACGCACACCGTCACCACCGGCCAGACGCGCCACTACCGCATCGCCGCGAAGAACGCAGACGGCCAGGGCGAGTGGAGCAGCACCGTGAACGCCACCGCCGCATAAACAACTTTCCCGACAGGGACAGACCAAGCACACCCACACAAACCAAGCCAAAAACGCAACTATGAAATCGCCATTCTCTCTCATCCTCGCCATGGGCCTTGCGGCCTGTTGTGCATTATCCTCTTCGTGCCAAGCCTTCACGAAGCAGAACGCAGCGGACATCGGCAGCCAGCTCGCCAAGTCCAGTCTTGACCTGGCAGCGAAAGAACTCGCCGGCGAGCCTGTGAACCTGAAAGCGGAGCTCGCGCAGATGGGCCTGCAGGTGGCCAGCAATGCCATCGCCAAGGTGACGTACAATCTCTCCGCGCCCGAAAGCGTTGCGCCCGCTACCGTGGTCAGCTCCGCCGCGAGCATCGCACAGACGCAGATCTCCGCCGCTGCCGTCGATGACCCTCAAATCCAAGCGAGGGCCTCCGAACATGCTGCCAGCGCCGCCGTGATTGCGCAGACCAGGCTGTCCACCTCGCCGCCTGCAGGCGCTGATGTGGCCACATCTGGCAAGTGAGGCCGCCAGCTTCTTCAAGCCAGCCCTGAAGGGAGTCTTTCAGGGCTGCATTGAGCAAGCAGCAACCCCACCCACCCGCACACTCCATGCAATCCCCTCAAATCACCCTCAAGCCAGGCGTCTCGACTTCGGAATTTTGGATCGTTGTTGTCAGCGGTCTGCTTCTCACCGCGCAGGCCGCTCTCAGCCTCGTGGACGTGGCCTGGGCTATGGGTGGTGTGACCATCCTCGGACTCGTTTACACGTCCATTCGCGGCAGGCTGAAGAGCATCCACGCCCAGACCGCTGCTGACCAGATCAAGGCGCAGATCAACAACGCGCCCCCCCCCAGCAACGTGATCCCTTTCAAGGCCGAGCCATGAGATCCGAAGCGGACTACATCGACACACGTCTCAAGACGCTGGAAATATGCGTGGAGCATGCCCAGGCAGAGCTCGTGGCCATCAAAGCAGAGAGCAAACTTTTCCCCACACACTCCCATGAACGAAACGACACTCAGCGCCGCCGCAGAAACCAAGCCCGAAATCTCCCAGCTCGAAGCCAATCAACGCGCCTTCCTGGCCGGCATAAAGGCTGAGCAGGAAGCACGCGCCAGAGGCGTGGCCAGCGAGGATGCGGCAACGCTGCTGGATGCCGCCGTGGGTGGTGTGGTGATTGCCGGCATTGGATTTCCGCCGATCCACCCGGCGTTTATCCTCATGCAGGATCGCCTGGCGGAGTTCGCCAAGGTCAAGACCATCCTGAACCATCCGAGCGCGGACTGTGCGGCCACGGCCTTCATTTTGAAAAACCCGGAGCTGGCGTGGAACATCCTGAAGCGCAAAGAGCCGGAGGCGGTGGAGCTCTTTTACGAGACCGTCACAGAATTTGGCATGTCCTTCACCACAGCCGACTTCAAAAAGCTCTTTGAGTGGGTGGCGCTGGAAAACCAGCGCATGCTGGCCAGCGGGGACGCAGCGGGAAAGTCATCGGCGGCGTAAAGCCGCCGGAGAATGAGAAGGATCTCGCTGAAAAACTCGACCAGCTCAGCGCCGGGCTCAAAGACTGCAACGGCGCGGGCTGGATTCTCACGCTCATCGAAGGCATGCGCGCGGAGTGGGGCTGTACGCTGCCACAGGCGCTCTTCAAAGAATCTGTGAATGCGGCCATGGTGCTGTGGCCGGCGCTGCTGGCGCGGCATGGCGCGGAGATCAGCGTTAATCACGCGGACAAGGCCCGGCAAAAGGCCAAGGCGGAGACGATGGCGCAGATCCGGGCCACGCACACCATCCGGCCCACGACAAAGGCGGAGATGCGGGCCTTTACGCTGAAGATGATGAACCGGCACAAGCAGGGCGGAACTCCCGCGAGCCGGTGAGCATGAAGGGGAGCAATCCCCCATGGTCCTGCCACCATGACAGACGCTGAAATCCGCACCGCCGACATCCGCCTGGATGTGCTGAACGCGCTCTACGCGCGCCGCACGGGCGCACACCAGGCCGACACCATCCGCACCGTGTTCCTGCGCAATCGCGACTACACGCTGGAGGAGGTCAAAACCGCGCTCAGCGACCTGGAGCGCTTTCACCGCGTGCAGCACTCTTTTGAGTCTGATATGTCCGCCATAGAGCTCTGGCAGATCACTGGCGATGGCATCACCTTCAAGGAAAGGGGGGGCCGGTGAGCAACGTTGTGACCCTCAAGGCCGAAGATCTCGGTAATCAGATCGTGCGTGAAGCGGGCCGCTTTGTGGGCCTGCGTGAAGTGAGGCCGAATGCAGACTGGGACAACCCCAAGACATCAGGGCCGGATGCAGCGCTCGTGCTGGAGCTGAAAACGCTCATGCGCCCGTCTCCATGGGAGGAAGGCTGGAGCTATTGCGCCGCCTTTGCCGAGGCGATGGTGCGCTGTGCACTCATACGTCTGGCGGTCACACCAGCCGAGGCGGCGAAGTTTCTGGATGTGATGAGTCCTGGCGTGTTGCTGAGCTACAACCGCTTCAAAGAGCGCAAGCTCATCAATCCGAATCCGTGTGTGGGAGCCCTCTGGCTGGCCCGCCATGGCAGCACTGAGCGGGGCCACGCCGGCATTGTGACCAGCAAGAGCCTGGCCGGCATGAACATCAGCACCATCGAAGGCAACACCAGCCTGGACAGCAAAGACCTGGCGAAGGACCGCGAAGGAGACTGGATCACGCCCCGCACCTTCCCGGCAACCGGGCGCGGAGATCTGCGCACCCTCGGCTTTGTGCAGCCGGATGCCATGCTGAAACTCATCTTCGGCTAACTCACCCATGGCCCGCACCGGAAAAATCGCCCGTCTGCCGCTCGCTGTGCGCGAGGAGTTGAACGCACGCCTTCGTGACAATGAAAACGGCCAGACCATTCTGGCCTGGCTCAACGCGCTGCCGGTGTGTCAGGAGCGCATCAAGGGTGATTGGAACGGGGAGCCCGTCAGTGACGCCAATCTCTCCATTTGGCGCAGTGGTGGTTTTGCGGACTGGCTCAAGGAAGAGGAGCAGGTGCACCGCATCGAAAAGCTGAGCGAGCTGAGCCTCCGCGTGGTGAAGGCATCCGGCGGCAACCTCAGCGAGGGCCTGATGGCCATCGCGGCGGGCAAGCTGCAAGAGGCGCTGGAGGCTGGCTGTGAGGTGGAGTTTGATGAAGCGAGCGGCAAAGAGACCATCAGTGGAGTTTCCGTGGACAAGCTCACGGGAGCCCTCGCAAAGATCCGCGCGATGGAGCTGGAGGCGCAAAAGCTGGAGGTGAAGAAAATCGAGGTGGGACAGAAGGGGCAGGCGCTCGACCTCGAAACCCGGAAGTTTAATCACCTGCGTGTGAAATCGTTCATCGAATGGATGGCGGATGAACGCGCCAAAGAGCTGGCCAATTCTGACATGGCCGCAGACAACAAACTGGAGGCGCTGGGCAAGCACCTGTTCGGCGATGCCTGGTGAAGAAGCTCGCCTGGCTGCCACCACAAATCGCGCTCATGAAGCGCTTTGGCGAGGTAGGTATGATCTACTTCGAGGCGCGCCGGCAATTCGGCAAAACGACCACGTTTGCCGGGATCTCGCTGCGGCAGATGATGAAACACCCTGGCCGCCTGGTCACCTTTGCTAGTGCGAGCATCAACGTGGGCAAGGAGCTCATCTACAAAGAGGCTGCCGTGCTGGCGGATGCCATGCAGTCGATGAAGGCAGAAGCGGAACAAGCCAAGATGCAGCTCGGCCTCGCGGACAGTTCCGGCAAAGAGTACAAGGACATCGACCTGGATGGCATCGCGGATCTGTTTGAGCGCAGCCGGCTGGAGATGCGGCTCCACCACTCGCGCACGATGGTGAGCAGGACGCAGATCATCGCACCCAACCCTGCGACGGCGCGCGGCTTTAGCGGTGATGTGCTCATTGACGAGATCGGCTTCATCCCTGATTTCTCCGAGGTGTGGGAGGCGATGGAACCCATCGCCAGCCGAGATCCGACTTTCCGCGTGCTGATGGCCTCCACGCCGCCGCCGGATGAAAGCCACCTGTGCTACAAGATCGGGCTGCCGCCAAACGTGAAGAGTGAGGATGGACGCGAGCGCCCCATGGAATTTACACCATGCGCGGACGGCCACTGGTATGAGTCTGACGCCGGCGTGCTTTGTCTGCGCGTGGATGTTTACGACGCTGAGGCGGCCGGGGTGAAGCTCTACGACCTGAAGACTCGCGAGCCCATCCCTGCCGCCCAGCACCGCGCCAAGGCACTGGACAAGGACGCCTGGGACCGAAACTATGGGCTGAAGCGTATCCCCGGCGGGCTCGTGGCGATGCCTAGCACGGCCATAGACGCAGCGCAGGCCAAGGGCGCGGAGGATTGCCTTGCCTATGATCTCGGAACGATTGAGACGGACAAGGAAGGGGATGCGCTGGCCCGCGTGGTGGGGATGGTGCAAACCGTGGCCGAGGCTGGCCAGTGGGGTGCGGGCTACGACATCGCGACCACGACCAACGCCAAGAGCAATCCCAGCTCCATCACGCTCACGCAAGGGAAGGGTGCCGAAAAGCGCGCGCGTCTCATCGTGCGATGGAAGAGCGCCAGCCCGAATTTTTCCAAGAGCCTGGTGGTGCGTGCGTGCGAGACGCTGCGGACGGGAGGCGGCCAGGTGGTCAAGGTGTGCCTGGATGGCAGCAATGAGAAGTACTACGCTGACCTGGTCAAAACAGAGCTGGAGGAGAGCGGCTTCACGGTGGGCATCATCGTAAGCGGCGAGACCGTCGAAAACCCAGACAATCCCAAGGCCAAGATGCGGCTGAAGGAAAAGACGGGCAACCTGCTGGTGAACATCGCCACGGACCGCCTGCTGGCGCTGCCGCCCGATAAATTCGTGAAGGATGATTTCCTTCTGGAGAAGAAAGAGAAGGGCCTCTTTGTTTGCGACCTGGACGCCGCCGGAAACCATGGCGACACCTTTGACAGCACGAAGCTGAGTGTTTATGCCCTGGAAAGTGGCGGCAGCGTGGAGGCCTGGGACATGCCCGTGGGTGAGGCCAGCGGGATGCCCGGCGGGCGGAGTCCGCACCCGAGCTGGATGCGCGAGGAACTCGCCGCAGAGGAGCACCGCATCTACGGCTGAGCGCCACATTGAGCCATGGCCGACTCCAACCTCACCAACGAACAACTTTTGCAGCGCCTCAACGCGATGGAGACGGATCTCCTCATGCGCGACCTGGCGACGGTGAATGACCACCGCAATGAGCCCTCCGATATGCTGGGCACGCTGACTGCCGAGCGAGTGCATGCAGCCATCATCGCCGCTGAGCGGGGGGAAACGTGGGAGCTGTTTTCCATCTACCGCGACGTGCTGATTGCGGACACGCACATTCAGAGCGTGATGGAGACGCGCTTCTTGGCGGTGCTGGGCGACAACCCGAGTATTACGCCCTGCAATCCCGACAACAGGGACGATGTGGCAGCGGCGGATGCGGTGAAGGCGGCCATCGACCGCATGCCTGATTTCATGGGCCTGTGCTCAGATCTGCTGTGGGGCATCATGTGGCCGCTGGCGATGGTGGAGCGGACCTACAAGCCAGCGGAAGAGCCCGGTCTGATTTATGATTTTGGCGAGGTGGCCGATGTGCCCGATTACCTGATGCGGTGGACAACTGGACGCCTGGAGCTGGCCGAGATCGACCCTGAGACGCGGTTGCGGTCGGGGAAATGGTTCACGCCGGAGGCGGCGCGCTACATCACCCATCGCGGGCACCTTTTGAAGCACCCTGACTGCTGGGGCGGACCCATGCGGGCCATCCTGTGGTGGTTTTTGCTGAAGACGATGGACCGGGAATGGTGGGTGCGGTTTCTGGACCGCTTTGGCACGCCGTTCCCCGTAGCAAAATTTGAGAAGAGCGATGACCGCAGCCGGCAGATCCTGGAGCGTGCGCTCAAACTGAGCACGCGCATTGGCGGCCTGGTGGTGAGCAGCGGCACTCAAGTGGAGCTCGTGCAGGCAAACACGGCCGCCGCAGACGCGCACCAGAAATTCTTTCAGGTGTGCAATGACGCCATCTCTGTGCGCGTCCTGGGGCAGACCCTTAGCTCTACCGCATCCCCCACCGGGATTGGCAGCGGTGCTAGCACGCTGCAAGGCCAGGTGCGCGATGACATCGCAGCGTTCGACAAAAAGCGCCTGGCGCAGACGATCATCACCCAGGTCATCAAGCCCTGGCAACGGCTGAACGGCATCAAAGGCGCCGTGAACCTCACTTTCGGCGGAGACGAGCAAGAAGCGATTGGATCTGTGGCCGAAGCGCTCAGCAAACTCAAGACAGCCGGCGTCCGCCTGGCTGACAAAAGCATGCCCGAGCTCTCCAAGCGCATGGGACTGCAGATGGAGCGAGATCCGGCCGCCACGGCGCCCACAGCCGGCGCTCCCGGCCTGGCGCCTGGCATCAAAGCCCTGAGCGCGACCCTTCCGGGCGCCCAAGATCCCGACACGGCCGCTAATAGCATCTCCCGCGATGCCGCCGCGAGCATCACGCAGGCCTATCGCGGCACCCTCGCGCCCGTCGCGCAGATTTTGCTCACTGCAGAGACGCCTGCAGTAGCCCAGACCAGGCTCCTGGCCGCGTTTACGGACTGGGACGCCACCAAAGTGGCCGAGGTTGTGGAGACCGCGCTGGTTGCCGGGGCCTGGAATGGCGTCTCGTAGTGGCAGACCCATTCCACGCTGGGTGTGAAGTGGCTTCTAGACCCATTTCACACCTGTTTGAGGTAGCTTAAAGCATTTCAAACCTGTTTAATGGTTCGCGGGCATGTTCTCCGGGTAGGCGGCGGCCATGCCATAGGGAGTGCTGACACCGATGCCGAAGGAGAGGCGGCCAGGAATGATTGGCTGCACGAAGTAGGCGCTGGCAGGAAAGATCCAGGGCCGGTTCATCTGCGCCGAGCCTCCGCTGTTGGAGTCAAAGCGGACGTCGCCGTACCAGATTGCGGTGTTGAGCAGGAGCTCGGCTTTCTCAGTCCGCAGGATGTTTGCGGGGGAAATACGCACCGCCGAAGCGTCGGTGAGGTTGGCATATCTGGCGCCCACGATGCCCAGAGCCTGAGCCGTGTCCGGCACCACGGAGAGGGTTTCGGAGGCATGCACCGCTGCAGCAGCGAAGCCGAGAACAAGGAGGAGATGAGAGGCGCGTGCTTTCATGGCTGGTTGGTTCTGTTCTGTTCAGGCGAGTCCGTTGGACTGGCAGTATCTGAGAATTTCGACCGTTCCTTTGAGGCCGGTTTTGCGGCAAAGGTTGTGCTTGTGCACGGCAACCGTTCGCGGACTGAGGGAGAGATCGAGCGCGACCTGCTTGAGGCTCTTGCCCCGGGCGAGCTGCATGAGCACTTCGAGCTCACGATTGGAAAGCTTCTCATGCACCTGCGCGGAGGAGCCTTTGCGGATGGACCTGTCCGCGAATTTTTGCGCCAGCTCCCGTGAGATGTAGCTGCGGCCTTCGAGAGTGCTGCGGATGGCGTCAAA
Source organism: Prosthecobacter sp. (assembly GCF_044226605.1). Lineage (GTDB taxonomy): Bacteria > Verrucomicrobiota > Verrucomicrobiia > Verrucomicrobiales > Verrucomicrobiaceae > Prosthecobacter. The sequence goes on from NZ_JBGAGS010000007.1 coordinate 92,188, forward strand.
CAACTCATGCGGAGGCGCGTCCTTGGTCACGTAAGAGCGTGCTCCCAGCTGCATGGTGCGGGAGACAAAGGTCTCCTCCTGATGCATGGAAACAGCGATGATCTTGGGCGGGACAGGCAGGGTGCGCAGCTCGGTGGTCAGCTCCATGCCGGAGCGGTCTCCGAGCTCGATGTCCACCAGCGCGATGTCGTAGTTGTGCAGGCGGGCTTCCACCATCGCTTCGGCGCATGTGCCGGTGGAAACCACCGTGGCCTGAGGAAACTCCCCTTTGAGCATGCTCGTGAAAGCCTCCCGAACCAGGGCGTGATCGTCGACCACAAGAATGTTGAATGGAGGGGGAGATTGCATGAAAAAGGTTCAGTGCGTTCGTGGTGGACTCAGCCGTGTGCCTCGGAACAAGAGGGTTGGGCCATCAGGCAGACTCGCGAGCTGCCCGCAGGGCCGGTGCCCATGACCTGCATGCGGGAGCCGAGCAGGGCGCAGCGGGCTTCGATCAGAGCTATTTCAGAGCCGGCGCCGGTCTCTTTCCAGATGCTGTCACCGCCATCATGATCGATGGTGATCTCCAGCTTCTCAGCGGAAGCCCGGCAGGAGACTTCGACCCAGGAGGTGTCTGCAAAGCGCACGCAGTGCTTCAGCAGCGCCTGCATGATCCGAAACAGATTGAGCCTGCTGGCCAGATCAAACGGCGGCTCGTCTCCGCTGATATGGAGGACGAGAGAACCGGCGAAATTTTCACCGATGTTGCGCACCAGCTGCTGCAGGGCGGCATTGAGACCGAAGGCCTTCAAAACAGGGGGAAACTGCTTTTCCGTCATGTCGCGGACGAGCTGCAGCGTTTTGCGCAGGGTGGAGTCGAGACTGCCCAGCAACCTTCCCATGCAGGCGGCGTCGGCATCATGGGCAAGCTCGTGGCGGATCATCTCGCCCAGGGAGGCGCAGGCCACGAGACCGCCGGCCATGTCCTTGTGCAGCAGATTCGCCAGATCGACACGTTGAGCATCCTCCTCTTTGATCAGGCAGCGCAGCGCCTGTAAGAGCAGAGCGGCTGAATTACGTTCCACTTCTTGATCGGTTGAATGCATGCGGCTAAATAAGATTTATTCGAAATTGGCGGTGTATTTAGGAAAACCACATTACGCGGGCCTTAGCACCTAAATGTTGATTCAATATTTAGGTCTCCTCTAAATCACGGATAGTCGGTTTTTGGCTCTTTTAGCCATCTGAGCCAAATTTATATTAAAATAAGCCAAGTTTTATTAATTCTAGAGCCATTCTGGAACTAACGTTTGGTGCATGTATCTAAATACCATTCAGTCTAGCGCTACCACCTGCAGCCGGATTCTCGTCGTGACCGAAGAGGGATCCCTTCAGGAAGATCTGCGGATTTCCCACGCGCTGCAAAACGCAACGCCCGGGGGAAGCTCTGCTGCGTCCTTGGGCGGCCTAGGCGGGGGCGGCAAAAGCAAGGTGACCGTGGCGGCACCTGAGGTGGTATGCACGGCAAACGAGAAGGAAGCTCTCGCCTTGGTCGAGAACGCCTGCCAAAATCATAAACCATTTAATATGGTTATTATGGACGGTCGTCTTTTTTACGGGAAGGATTATCGACATGTGATCAACCGCCTGTGGCAGATTCAGCGCGACCTTCACGTGGTGTTGCACGGAGTTTCTCAATTGGAAGCTTTTGAACAAATTCCGATCGACCTGGGCGCCAATCCTCACCTTCTGGTTTTCAAATTCAGGCTGGTGCCCTTCGAGATCACCCAGCTCATTCGTACACTTCAGGTGAAGCAGGGGGCGGATTGCAATGCTTCCCACCGCAACCTGACCCTAAATGCCCAACTTTTAGAAGTGACGTCCCGGTTTGAAGACGTCAGCAACCGGCTGCGCATCGAGCAAGATCATCGCCGGCAGATCGAGGAACAGCTGTGCCGCAACCAGCGATTGGAGACGGTTGGGCGTTTTGCCGATGCGATGGCGCACTTCTTTAACAACTATCTGACGGTGATTCAGGGGCATTTAGAGGTGGCCCAGATGGCTCAGAATGGGGCGTCCGGCCTTGTGCAATCCGCTGCGCTCCAGGAACTCCAGCTAGCGACGCAACGTGCAGCCGGCGTGACGGCGCAGTTTGTTTCATTCAACCGGCGTGAATACCTGCAGCCGACCGCCTTGCACCTGAGCCAGATCATTGACGGTCAGGCGGCGATGCTCCAGAAGGCAGTGGGAGAGCAAATCTCCATACAGGTCAGCCACAAGCCAGACCTCGCCTGCGTCATGGCAGATCAGGCCTCCTTGGAACAGATCGTCTTCAATCTGCTGATCCATGCCCGTGAATCCATGCCGGCGGGAGGCAGGGTGACGATCCAGACGAGAGAATTCTCCATCCCCGACGAGGCGGCCGCAGCCCAGGTGCATGCGGAGGCCAAACCCGGACATTTTGTGGTGATGACCATCTCAGACACGGGCAAGGGAATGACGCCCGCGGAGGTGGCGTGCTTGTTTGACTCGTCGAAAATGTCTTCCGGGCAGGAGGGCGGCTCGGACATCGCCTTGATTCTGGTGCAGGGTCTGGTGAGGATGCAAGGAGGCTGGATCGATGTGCGCAGCGTACTTGAGGTGGGCACGGAATTTTCCATCTGCCTGCCGGTGGCCACCGGCGCCGCGCCGGCCACGGTGACGCCGGAGAAAAAACTCCTGAGCAACCATGCCGAGGATGAGTCGACCATTTTGATCGTCGATGATGAGGATTCGGTGCGTCAGGTCATGGAATACGTGCTCACGAGCCAGGGGCACCGTGTGCTCACGGCGGCGGATGCGAATGAAGCCTGGGCGATCTGGCGTGAGAAAGCTCCGGTCATCAAACTAGCGTTGATCGACGTCAAGCTCCCTGGAGGCGTCAGCGGATTTGATCTCGAAAAAGCCATCGCCCAGGATGACCCCACGCTGCCAGTCATCTTCACCTGCGGTTATTCACCCACGGGCCAGGCCAATGCGAAGGAACTGAAGGCGGGCGAAAACTTCCTGCCAAAACCCTTCGGCATGGTCGAGCTTCTAAACATTGTGGGACAGGCCCTTTTGAAGCCCGCGAGGCTGTAGCCAAGTACTGCGGTTCTGGACCAAGGGCGGGAAGTTCGCTCCAGCTTCAATAGTGAGCATGGAATTTTTTCAAATTGCCTGCTGTGGTACTTATTTGTCTGCCATGCAGTCTTGACCCTGCTCATCCATGGCCGATGGAACCGCATGGTTCACCCGTCCATCATACTGCCTTTCTGTCCATTACGGATGGAGGTTCGTTCAAAGGTCAGACACCGGGTGGACGTTATGGGCACACCGTGTGTGTCATTGTGTACAGCATTTTCCAGCGTGATGAAATCCCATGCACTCCGCACGCAATGGTGAGAACACGATCACACCAGCCTAAGATGACGTGCCTGGAGGTTCGTCAGGCATGAGGTCTGACCCTTCAGACCACGAGAAGAACATGCAGGAGCAGCAGCTCCGCCCTAGCTTGGTCATCACGGTGGACCATCACGGGGTCATTCAGAGTGTGAGCGGAGACTGGAACGATCTGGCGGAAAGCAAGGAACAGGAACTGCCTCTCCCGCCAATCGCCGGCGATTGCTTTGATTTTTTTAGGCGGAAATGCGGGGCCGTGTTTGAAGAAGCGGACCGTGGGGCTCAGGCACTTCAGGCGGTGCTGGATCAAAATTCGCGTGGGGTTCGGATTGAATCGAATTTCGCCGCCTCCAACGGGCGGCGCTGGATGGAGATCACCATTCTGCCGCTACCCGTGGAGGGGAGCATGGGAGCATTGATCACCTGCATTGACATCAGTCCGCGAAAGCGCGCCGAACAGACGCTGAGAAACCTCGAAGAGCAAGGACGGGCGATCGTGGACCGGGACCTGACCGAGAGTAAAAAGGCGGAAGCGCATCTGCGCCGGAGCGAGGCCTCGATGGCTGCAGCGCAGAAGATTTCCCATTTCGGCAGCTGGGAGCTCGATTTAACGGACGTGGGCGACATCGGCCGGAACACCCTGCGCTGGTCCGACGAGGTATACCGCATCTTTGGTCACGAAGTGGGAGGCATCGAATCTTCCAATGAGAACTTCTTCCGGGCGGTGCATCCGGATGATCGTGAAATGATCCAAATGGCGGTGCGTGAGGCCATCCGCACGCGAGGACGCTATTCCATTGATCACCGGATTCTGCTTCCGCAGGGAGAGGTGAGGTACATTCACGAGGACGCGCAGATCTTTGTGGACGAGCAGACGGGACGGCCGGTGAAAATGGTGGGCACCGCGCATGACATCACGGAGCGCAAGCTGGCGGAGGAGGCGTTTAAAACGAGCGAGCTGCGTTTCCGCCACGCCTTTGCCAACGCCAGCGTGGGTTTTGCGATCACCGACAAGAGCGGTGTCATCCTCCACATCAACAGGCATTACTGCCAGATCATCGGCTATGGAGAGGAGGAAATGGTCGGACGGTCGTTTTCCTGGGTCACGCATCCGGAGGATGTGGTGCGCAAGCAGGAGCTCAACCACCGGCTGATCGAGGGGGAGATCACGGACTTCATTGTGGAAAAACGCTATCTCTGCAAGAGCGGCGAGGTGGCCTGGGTGGAGAACAGTGTTTCCGGCATCCGTGACACAACTGGAGGAACGCTGAACATGGTGGTGCTGTGCAAGGACATCACGGAATCGCGCCACAATCAGGAGCAGCTGAGGCTGCTGGAGACATGCGTGGCGCACCTCAATGACATCGTATTGATCACGGAGCCGGAGCCTTTGGAAGAGCCAGGTCCGCGGATTGTGTTTGTGAACGACGCGTTTGTCCGGCACACGGGTTATACACGCGAGGAGACGATCGGGCGCAGCCCGCGCTTTTTGCAGGGGCCGGAGACTGACAGGCAGGCGCTCGGGAGGATGCGCGCGGCACTCGCCAGGGGGCTTCCCGTGAAGGAGGAGCTGATCAACTACAAGAAGGACGGTTCGGCCTTCTGGATGGACATTGACGTCACGCCGATCACGGACGCTGGCGGCAGGACGACACATTTTGTGGCCGTGCAGCGAGACATCACCGCGCGCAAGGAGGCGGAGGAGCGGCTGTGGAAGAGCAACCTGCGTTTTGAGAGGCAGCACATCGCCCTGGCGAGGATGATTCGAGGAGGGGTGATGCAGGCGGTGCAGCTGGATGCTGCGTTCCGACTGATCACCGAAGAGATTGCCCATGCGATGGACGTGGAGCGGGTGAGCATCTGGCGGTATGACACGAGCCGCAGCTCCATCGTGTGCCAGGTGCTGTATGAGTCCACTCCGCGGCGCCACTCCTCGGGCCTGGAGCTGCACGCCAGTGACTTTCCTTCCTACTTTCGGGCGATGGCGCAGAACGAGGTCATCGCGGCAGATGTGGCGCAGCAGGATCCGCGCACCTGCGAGTTTACGGAAAGCTACCTTAAACCGCTGGGCATCACGGCCATGCTGGACGCTCCGCTGCATGTGGGCGGAGTGCTGGCGGGGGTGCTGTGCCAGGAGCACGTGGGGCCGCCGCGCACGTGGCTGCCCGAAGAGCGAAGCTTTGCGACATCACTCGCGAATTTCATCTCCCTGGTTCTCGCCCAGTGGGAGCGCAGGCAGGTCGAAGAGATGCTCCGCCAGCAGGCCTCGCTGCTGGACAAGGCGAACGATGCCATCCTGGTGCGGGACCTGGACCACAACATCACCTACTGGAACAAAAGCGCGGAAAAGCTCTACGGCTGGAGCGTCGAGGAAGCGCACGGCCGCAAGGTGTTTGAGCTGCTGTACCAGGATGCAGCGCAGTTCGACGAAGGAACCCGGCGGGTGCTGGAGGTTGGTGAATGGGCGGGTGAAATACAGCAGGTGACCAAGGCTGGCGCCAAGCTGATCGTGGAAGGCCGCTGGACGCTGGTGCGGGATGCGGAGGGCAGGCCCAAATGCATCCTGGCCATCAATACCAACGTGACCGAGCAGAAGCGGCTGGAGGACCAGTTCCTGCGCTCCCAGCGGATGGAGAGCATTGGCACGCTGGCAGGGGGCATCGCGCATGATCTCAACAATGTGCTGACGCCGATCATGATGTCGGTGGACCTGCTCAATCTGCGCATCAAGGACGCGGCCTGCCGAGAGACTTTGGACACCATCGCCTTGAGTGCGCGGCGGGGGGCGGACATGCTGAACCAGGTGCTGTCCTTTGCCCGTGGCATGGAAGGGCAGAAGACGCCCATGCTGCTCGGCCGGCTGCTGCAGGACCTGGCCCGCATCGTGGGAGACACATTTCCCAAGAACATCCAGCTGCGTGTGAAGAACGCCCTGCATGAAGAAGGCGTGGTGACGGGAGACTCGACGCAGCTCCACCAGGTGCTGCTCAACCTGTGCGTGAATGCGCGGGATGCCATGCCTGCCGGCGGCACGCTGACGATCAGCGCGGAGCACCTGCTGATTGACGCGCAGTACGCCGCGATGAACATCGAAGCCCGTGAAGGGCCGCACATCATGATCAGTGTCGAAGATGATGGTGTGGGGATCGACCCGGAGGTTCTGCCCAAAATATTCGATCCGTTTTTCACGACGAAGGCCATAGGCAAGGGGACCGGCCTGGGGCTCTCCACCTCGCTGGCCATCATGAAGAGTCATGGCGGATTTTTCCGGGTTTACAGCGAGCCCGGGCATGGATCCTGTTTCCGCATCTACCTGCCGACGCGGCCTGAGCATCTTCCCTCACAGCGCGTGGCGGAAGAGCCGGTGCTGCCACGTGGAAACGAGGAGCTTGTGCTTCTGGTGGATGACGAGGCGGCGGTGCGGGAGATCACACGGCAGACGCTGGAAGCCTATGGCTACCGCGTGCTGGTGGCGGCAGATGGAGCCGAGGCGGTGTCTCTCTACGCCAGACATCAAAATGAAGTGGCCATCGTTTTGACCGACATGCGGATGCCCGTGATGGATGGCAGCACCACGATTCAAGTGCTGATGAAGATGAACCCTGAGGTCTGCATCATCGCCGCGAGTGGAATCAATTCCAACAACAGCGCGGCAAAGGCCGCCGGGAACGGAGTGCGGCAGTTTCTGCCGAAACCGTACACGGCGGAGACGATTCTAAGGGCGCTGAGGCAGGCGCTGAACGAGGGCTGAGCACGATGCGTCAGCCGCCTTTACGCGCCTGCTGCAGCACATCACTCAGCGCCTCCAGCAGGGCGTCGGCGTTGTAGGGCTTGCGCAGGAAATGCTTCACGCCCAGGCTGTTGACCTGCGCCTGCATCTGATGACTCAGGCCGCTGGCGCCGATGATCGGCAGGGAAGGGTGGATTTTCCGCAGCGCCTGGATGAGCGTCGGTCCGTCCATGTTCGGCATCATCATGTCGGTGATCAGGGCGGCCGGCTTTTCAGCGCTCTTCAAGAAGGTGGCTATGGCATCGGTGCCGTCGCAGGCGGCGATCACCCGGTAGCCAAAGGCCTCCAGGGTATGGCTGGTGGCGGTAAGAATGGCGGACTCGTCATCGACCACGAGAATCAGTTCGCCGTGGCCCAGGCAGCGTGTGGACTCAACGGGCTGTACGTCGAGAGTCTCGCTGTCGGTTTTCGCGGGGAGATAAACGCGGAACACGGTGCCCTTGCCCATGCGGCTGGTGAGATCAATGAAGCCGTGGTGTGATTTGACGATGCCCAGCGTGGTGGCAAGACCGAGGCCGGTGCCCTTGCCCATTTCCTTGGTGGTGAAGAACGGATCAAAGATGCGGTCCCGAACTTCGGGCGGAATGCCTGTGCCGGTGTCCCGGACTTCAAAGACGACATGCGGGCCGGTCTTCGCATCGGGATGCATGCTCGCGAACTGCTGGTCCACCGCCACATTGCTGATCATGATGTCCAGCTCGCCGCCGGCAGGCATGGCATCCCGCGCATTCACGCACAGGTTGAGCAGCACCTGGTGAAGCTGGGTGGGGTCTCCCTCCACATTCCAAATCTCCTCAGGGCAGGCGATGCGGCATTTGATGAATTTGGGGAAGGTCTCATGGATGAGCTGCTCGATTTCCTGCAGCACATCCTGCGGACGCAGGCGCATGCTGCGGCCTTCCACACCGCGCGCAAAACTGAGGATCTGCTTCACCATTTCAGCGCCGCGGTTGGCGCTGTTCTCCATGGCGTTGAGCAGTTCGACGTCACGCGGCTGCTGCAGTTTCATGCGCAGGATGGTGAGCGACATCAAGATGGGGGTGAGCACATTGTTCAAGTCATGCGCCACACCGCCTGCGAGCGTGCCGATGCTCTCCAGACGCTGGTTGCGCAGGGACTGCGACTCCATGCGGCGCTTCTCGGTCACGTCGGTCATGAAACCTTCGATGTGCCGGATGACACCATCTTCCGACGGGATTCCCTGGCCGCGCTCCCAGATCCACTTCACCGCGCCTTCGGCCGTGCGGATGCGGTAGCTCATCTCGAAGCGCTTCCCTGCCGCCACGGCATCGGTCACCGTCTCGCGCACATGGTCCCGGTCGTCCGGATGGATGAGGTCGCCGAAGAAGACCTCGCCATTGCTGGCGAACGCATCGGCTTCATACCCGGTGAGCTCAAGGCAGCCTTCGCTGATGAACTCGAGCGTCCATTTTTCATCAATGAGGGAGCGGTAGGCGGCGCCGGGGAGGTTGCCCATCAGCGTCGAGATCATGCGTTCGTTTTCACGCAGGGCCTCGATGGCCTGCTGGCGCTCCTTCTCCCTCTCCACGGTTTCCATGGCGAAGGAGAGATCGTTGGCCAGTGCATTGAGCACGCGGATTTCCTCCTCCTGAAAGCAGTCCCGCTCGTCAGCATAGATCAGCAGCACACCCACTGGAGTGCCGCCCGGCTTCAGAGGAAATGCGGCGCAGGAACGGAAGCCGCGTTCCAAGGCACGCTCCCGAAAGTAAAACGACTCGTCTTTTTCGATGTCATTGGAAAGCTCATGCGTGCCGTTGCGGAACGCACGCCCCGCCGGGCCGCAGCCGGAAGGATGATCGGCGCGCGTGATCAGGGTGAGGCCATCGAGATAGCTCTGATAGCCACCGGCGCAGGCGACCGGCTGCAAGGTTTCCGCGGCCTCGTCATAGAAGCCGATCCAGGCCATCTTCATGCTGCCTTTCTCCACCGCGATGCTCACCGCCGCCTCGTAGAGCTGCTGCGGTTCGCGAATGCGGACAATGGCCTCATTGATGCTGCTGGACATGGCGTGCAGCCGGTTCAGACGCAGCAGGCGCTGCTCATCCAGCTTGCGTTCATGAATGTCCAGCGCGGAGCCCGCCATGCGGTAGGGCTCCCCGTATTTGTCCCACAGGGCCTGGCCGCGGGCCTCAAACCAGCGGTAGCCGCCAGACTTCACCTGAATGCGGTATTCAATGCAGAATTCATTGTGCCGCTCCAGATGGCTTTCCAAGGCCGCGCGCACGAGCGGAAGATCATCGGGATGCATCCGCTGCTCCCAGGCAAAAAACAGGCTGGGGAATTCCTCATGGTTGTAGCCGAGGAGCTCCCGAAACCGTGCGGAGTAATAGACGCCGCCGGTGCGGATGTCCCAGTCCCAGACGCCGCCGGTGGAGCCCGTGGCAGCCAGTGCATAGCGTTCCTCGCTCTGGCGCAGGGCCAGCTCCGCCTGGTGGCGCTCCATCTCTGCCGAGGCGCGCACCGCAAAAAGATGGAACATGGCCTGCAGACGTTCACGGTGGTCCAGGGCGTGGTCGCTGAAGACGGCGATCATCCCGATCACACGCCCGTCGGTGGCGTGGAGAGGCATGCCCATGTAGCTGTTTGCGCCAAGCTCCTGGAGCATCTGGTCCTCGGGGAAATGATGCCGCACATCGCGGTCATAATAACAGACCTCACCACTGGTCACATTGTAACACGGCGTGCCGATCAAGGAGCAGGTCTTGTTGGGCAGCACCTTGCCGTCCGCGCAAAAGCCCAGCGTCCTCACCATGCGGTCGCGTTCTGGCAGGAGCATGGCCACGGTGGCGTATTTGGCCTCCAGCGTGCGGGCCACCTGCAGGCACAGGGACTGGAAGAACGTCTCTCCCGAGCGCGCGTCCACGCCTTCCGCCATGGCGCGCAGCGCCTCCTCCACTTTCTTCTCCACGGTGATGTCTGACGCCAGGGACAGGACGGACTGGAGCTGGCCCTCCTCATTCAGCAGCGCGGAGTTGTGCCACTCGCAGACGATGACCCGGCCGTCCTTGGTGAAGTTGCGGTTGATGCAGGTGTTGCGGGATTCAGAGCGGTCCAGCAGGCGGCCCAGGGTGACTTCCACACGCGGCACATCCTCAGGATGGATGAAGTTCCAGTCTTGGTGAGCCCTTCCCATGACGGTGGCTTCGTTCCAGCCAAAGATTTTTTCCGCCTGCGGAGACCACCGGCAGATGCGGCCGTTGGTATCGCACTCCACCAGGGCCAGAGAGGTGCTTTCCAGGTGGTAGAGCAGCGTCGCGTGAGCCTGCTGCTGCAGGGCCTCCTCCTGCTCCCGCCGGGCGGTGAAGTCACGCAGATTGCCGATGATCGCCACGGGCTTCCCTTCGTTGTCTCTCACGATGGAGCGGTTGTCGCTGATCCAGCGGTAGGCCCCATTTTTGTGCTTGAAACGATACTCCAGCACGGACTGAAAATCTCCGTTCACATCGCGGGCCATCAGCTTCTCCAGCCGCACACGCATCACCTGGTAATCTTCGGGATGAATGCGGGAGATCATGAAGCCGACTCCGCCCGAGATGCACTCCTCGATGCTGAACCCGAGCACCTGCTCCACGGCAGGGCTGATGTAATCATAGGTCAGCGTAGGCAGGTTCAGGCAGTACACCGGATCCTTGGAATTTCCGAGCACGGTGCGGAACCGTTCCTCGCTGCGCCGTAGCTCGCTTTCGGAGTGTTTGCGCTTGGAAACGTCACGCACAGTCACGACGAGCCGCCCTTTCCCCAGGATCTCCACCTTGCGCATGCTCATTTCCACCCAAAACACCCGTCCGGAAAGAGACCGGGCCTGCCACTCGAAGAGCTGCGGTCCTTCTTCGACCGCCTTCCGCATCCAGTTCAGCGATTCCTCCTGAGTGTAGGGAGGAGTGTTCACGCTGAGCTCCGCCATGGAAAGCCGCCGGATCTCATCCCGACTGCAGCCATACATGTCGCATGCGCGCTGATTGACCTCCAGGATTTTCCCGGTGACGACGTCATGCACGAGCACCGCATCATTCAGGCAGTCAAAGACGCTGCGAAACCAGTCACCTTGGACATCAAGCTCCAGGTCGTCGATCGCAGGGGCTGTCGGCAAAGTTTGAATGATCATGAATCAGTAAGTTCCATCATTCACAGGGCGTGTTCCAGTGCCGGCTCCAGCTCCCCTGAAGCAGGAACTTCCGGCGTGCTGGCGCGGCAGACTTCCGTAATCGCCTCTGCCAATGCTTTCAAACCCTGTTCTTTGGAGACGAAACCCTGCACGTCCGGCCGGCTCAAAACAGGCAGCATGTCGGCGCTGGAATGACTGCTGAGAACGATGACCTTGACCCCCTGCTGCGTGATAAAGTAAGCGCCCTGGTCCAGCAGATCGGTTGCCAGCCCATCTGGCAGGGTCATGTCTATGAGCAGAAAATCCACTGGATGCGAACTTAGCACCGGGAGTGCAGCCGCCACGCTGTCTGCCTCCACCATCCGGAAGTGGGGCAGATATTTGCCTAGAGCCGCCCGCACGACTTCACGATAGATATCATGATCCTCCACCAGCAGGATGACCCCGGATTTGAGCGTAAGATTGGAATGCCAGTTTGCCTGCTGCATAAATGCTCTTAGTTTCTGACTATGACTGAAATCAGCAGTAACATACAGCAAATCTGACACGTGTAGCGTGGAAGCATCATAATGAATAATGATTTAGACTTACCTAAACGTCCACAGCATGGGGTGCTGAAGCTGGATCCATGCCCGGTGGAAGGGGCGAAAGAAGAGAAAGAGGCCTTTCTCGGCAACATGGGGCACGAACTTCGGAACCCGCTTTCCAACATCATCGCCCAGGTGGAAACGCTGCTGGAAGGCATTTATGGCCCCTTGGAGCCTGCGCAAAAGGCCGCCCTGATGGCCGTGGAGGCGAGCACACGCCAGATGCTGCAACTCGTCGCGGACGTGGTCGACCTCGGCAAGATCGATGCCGGCGGAGTTCCATTGACACTTGCTCCATGCCGGGTGAGCGAGATCTGCGGCAGCAGCATGGCAACGGTGGCGGAACTCGCCCGTGCGCGCTCCATTCAGACCGCCTCCGAAGTCGTGCCGGAAGATCTCACTGTGATGGCAGACGCGCCCAGGCTGCAGCAGATCATCACCGAACTGCTCTCGGCGGCGGTGCTTTCCATGCCCACCGGTGGGAGATTGCAGCTTCGCAGCACCCAGGATGCGGGCGTTCTGCTGCTTCAAACTTTGAGCAGCACGAGTCCTTTCCAGGTGGAAACTTCAAAAGCAGCCGCAGGTGGCCCCGCCCCGCCCGCCGAACTCGTCAGAAGATTGAGCAAGGTCAAACCCATCGGCCTGGCCCTGCTGCAGAAGCTGGTGCGGCTCCACGGAGGCTCGTTTGAAGTGAGCGAAACTCCGCAGCAGGAAATCAGCATGCTCGTCTGCCTCCCCCTGGCCGACGAGACGGACGCAGCGCCTGTCCCGGAGACTGGCAACCACGAACGAGTGCACTCTGAGCATCCTGCCGCCGCTGCTGCTGCGTCTTCCACGCAGCCTACCATTTTGATCGCAGACGATCAGGCCGCGCTCCTCACCGTGACCCGCAACTACCTGGAAAGTCTCGGTTTCACCGTCATCACCGCGCGCGACGGAAGTGAAGCCGTGCAGCAGGCCGTCACCGTCAGGCCAGACCTGATCTTGATGGATGTGCGCATGCCGGTGGTGGATGGACTGAGCGCCATCCGGCAGATCCGTGCCGCGGAAGACCCGAAAACTCGTGCGATCTCCATCGTCAGTCTTTCGGGCCATGCCAGTGCCGCAGACAAAGAACGATGCCTCGCCGCCGGCGCGACCGGCTACCTGAACAAACCCTTCGGCGTCCGCGAACTGGACCGCATCATCGCCGAACACATCCGGGCGGACTGCAACTGAACCGATGGCGGGGGAGACAGGATTCGCACCGGCACTCTATAGCGTGGCGGCGTGGGATTTCGGATGCCCGAAATCCTTGTGTCCTGGCTGACAACGGTATCAGCCGCGCCCGACGCGTTCGATGACCTCGCGTATGGCCTGGGCACGATTTTCGACGCCGAGTTTTTTGAGTATACTCTCCACGTGCTTGTTCACGGTGCCGACGGCGATGGACAAAATGTCGGCGATCTCCCCGTTCGTCTTGCCTTCGGCGAGCCATTTCATGACATCCACTTCGCGCTCGGAGAGCCCAAGGACCATGAGCATGAGGGAGGAGAAGATGGCGGTCTCCATGGTGCAAAGCAAAAAATACTCGCCGGCGCTGGCTCTGATGCAGCGCAGCACCAGGCGGCTGCCCTCGTGCTGGGCGACGAAGGGAGCGGCATGGGTCCTATCCTGCGTCATGGCGGCAGTGGTGGTGCGCAGCCAGGCGTGCAGGCGGGATGGCATGGACGTGTATGGGTCCGACGGCTCGTGGAAGAAACGCTTCACAAGCTCCTGCCAGGCGGCATCCGCATCGCGAATGCGAAGGTTTTCATCCACCCGTAATACCAGACGGCTGACGGCGCCCAGGCCCGGCGCCACAACCGCAGTCTGAGCGGTGGTGCTGAGCGCACTCTCCTGCGGGGGGAGGGCGCGCTGCCCTGGCCAGCGGAAGCGCAGGACGGCCTCGCCCAGCCTGATCTCGTCCTTGTCCGTAAGCAGCGTGGGCTGCCAGATGCGCGTGCCGTTGATCAGGACGCCATTGGTGCTGCCAAGATCTGAGATAAAGCAGGCGCTGCTGTGAAAATATACCAGGGCATGACGGCGCGAGACGCCCGTCGCCGTCAGGCAGATTTGATTGTCCTTGTGCCTGCCGACGAAGGTTTCGTCTTCAATGCGGTGTTTGGCGTTTAGGTGCTCCAGCCATGCAGCCATGGGATGAGCCTGAATGGTAAGGGTGTGCGCCGCAAGTTTTTTGAGGGCAGGAGCAGAGGCGGGCGCATCGCAAATTTGGTGGGTAAGTCTACCCATACCCGGTTTTTCTCCGCGTGAGATGATGGTGGTGTTCTCCGCGCCGATGGCCACAGGGCCTCGGCGGCGGGGAGTGAACCACTCACCGATTCTTCTCATGCATGCTTATATCCGCCTCCCTGGCATCCAACGTTCCCGGAATTCCACTCCCTCAGCGCACCTGTGGCATGACTGGCCCCGCTACGAGCGGCAGCCATATTTCTCCCGGCCGGTCAAAAGCGTGGCGGAGCCTGAGGGAACGCGTGCGGTTGTTTCAGCGCCTTTGGCCCGGAGCGGCCCGCGCCTTGCGGGGCAGTTTTTGAGCCGGGTGCTGGTGATATCCGCCATGATTGCCGGAGCCAGCCCGGCCCTCTGCCAGAACGAAGGTGAAGGCTTTCTGTTTGGCTCGCCGAACCTGAGCAAAGATCAGCTTCAGTGGCTGGTTGGCCGCATGATCCAGCGGCAGGAGGTGCAGAAATTGGGAGGACTTGGAGCGGGCCAGTCCGGCCTGCAAAATGACATCGCAGCGAATGTGCAAAAAATGGGCGCGGACGCTGTGGCGGGTCTCAAAGCCGCCGCCACCCTCGGGCGATCTGCGCTGCCTGGCACAGGCCCGGCTCCCACGGGCGGCGGGACTTCCCCGTCTACTACCCCGTCCGGGGAACAGGCGGCCGCTTCCTCCTCACCCGCGCCCGCACCTGCTTCTGGTGCGACGCAGGCGCTGGACATCAAGTTTACTGCCGTGGACGGCCGCGTGGTGGACCTGGCCAGCCTGCGGGGCAAAGTGGTGCTGATCGACTTCTGGGCGACCTGGTGCAAGCCCTGCATGGGCGAGATCCCGAATGTGGTGGCCGCGTACCAGAAATACCACGACCAGGGTTTCGAGGTGATCGGCATCTCCTTTGACACCAACAAAGTGACGCTGCAGCGCGTGACGGAAGACATGCACATGCCCTGGCCGCAATATTTCGACGGCAAGGGCTGGCAGAATGACTTTGGCGTGAAGTTCGGCATCCACGGCATTCCCACCATGTGGCTCATCGACCAGCAGGGAAGGCTGGTGACGAAGAACGCCCGCACGGACCTGGCAGGCCAGGTGGCCAAGCTGCTCTCGACTGGAACGAAGTGAAGCGTCGAGATTTGCAGCAAGATCCACGCACCCCATGCCATTAAGCAGTTAGCGATATATGACATTTGCGGCGGCCACGGCCAGCTTTCGCCTAAAATTCTTCTCGTGACGGCTAACCATGGGCTGTTTAATAGTTTCAACGCCTCCGCGAGGCCGGGTACGAAAGTCAGCCGGTTAAGTTTCGCAGATTCACTCTCCAACCGATACGCCCATGTCAGCCCCGCGCCTTGAAGCATTACGCGCACTGTGGCACCGCCGTCGCCGCGCCCTCCTTCTTGGCGTGCTCGTGCTGAGTGCCGCGGGTGTTTGCGTGCCGGGTCAGCGGACGGGGTTCGGGGAGAAGCATGCCTCCATTCAAAACCGTGATGTGGCGGAGCGATCTGGGCGGGTGGAGACAGCACAACAAGGCGGGAGCGGATTTGCGCCCGGGCGCTCCACCTTGACGTCCGCCCATGACGACGATGCGCGGCGCCTTGCTCCTGCGGCAACCCCTGCTCCTGAAACAGCAGCAGCAGCGGCGGCGACTGCGATCCCTTTTGCGGAGATTGGCGCGAAGGCGACGAAGGATTATCAGGGCGATGCGATGGGGATCACCCCGACGCGGGAGGGTGCTCAACTGCGCACGGGATTTCAAAAGCTCGCGGGCACTGTGACAAGCGAAGGTCTCTGGCTGGAGTCCACCGAGGCGGAGGGCGGGCGGCTGCGGGTCATCGCGCGCTCTGTCGGGCGTGGTTCTGCCGGCACGGCGCTCCCGGCTTCAGGCAGTGTGACTGTGGCAAAAAAATCCGTCCTCTTTGCACGCCTCGGCCTCACCGAGGAATACAGTGTGAGCGTGGACGGCGTGCGGCAGGATTTTATCATTGCGGATCGGCCCACAGGCACGGGCGCACTTCAGGTGCGGCTGGCGCTGAGCGGTGCCCGCGCCGAAGCCGCAGCTGATGGCGCGCGACTGATCCTCACCGGCTCGGGGCGTACGCTGGCCTACAACCGCCTGAATGTGACGGATGCCACCGGGAAGCAGTTGAGTGCGAGGATTGAAGTTCCTGCCTCGGACAGCCTCGCGATTCGAGTGGAGGACGCCGGGGCTGTGTATCCGGTGCGGATTGATCCGACGTTCAGCGATGCGGACTGGGTGAGTTTGAATCCGGGGGTGCCTGGGGCAGACTTTCCGGTGCTTGCATCCATCATAGATGGGGCCGGCAATCTTTATATCGGCGGTTCATTTGCGCTAACTGGTGTTGCGGCGAATCGGATTGCAAAATGGGATGGCAGTAGTTGGTCGGCGCTCGGCACAGGAATGAGCGGGACAAACAGTGCCGTCAACGCCCTCGCCATCGATGGATCAGGCAACCTTTATGCGGGGGGGGCCTTCACTAAGGCAGGCGGAGTTTCCGCTAATAATATTGCGAAATGGAACGGCAATGTTTGGACAGCGCTGGATTCGGGGCTGGACAATTCAGTCAAAGCTCTGGCTGTAAATGGTGCAGATTTGTATGTTGGCGGGAGCTTTGTCGTGGCAGGAGGGATTACTGTCAACCGCATTGCCAAATGGAACGGCAGTGTTTGGAGCGCATTGGGTGCGGGTATTACGACTGGTTCAGTTAATGCGTTGGCTGTGAACGGCTCAAACCTCTATGCGGGAGGAAGTTTTACTGCAGCAGGTGGCGTCACGGCTGCAAATGTTGCCGCATGGGATGGAAATGGGTGGACGGCACTCGGTTCAGGAACTGATAACACGGTCAATGCTCTGGCTGTAAGCGGGTCGGATTTATACGTTGGAGGCAATTTCACAACGGCGGGAGGGGCTGCCAATACACAGTATATTGCGAAGTGGAACGGGAGTGGCTGGTCGGCCCTCGGTTCTGGAACAAACAACACGGTCAATGCGCTGATCGTAGCCGGTGATGATCTTCTCGTGGGGGGAGTTTTTAGAACAGCTGGCGGTGTGTCGGCCTCTGGAATCGCAAAATGGAGCGGTGGGACCTGGTCTGCGTTGGGGGCAGGATTGAACTACGCTGTTTACACCCTGGCTGTAGATGGATCTAACCTCTTTGCGGGAGGAAGTTTCTGGTACTCAGATTCTTCGAATGCTCCACCACTTTACAACATTGCAAAGTGGAATGGTGTCAGCTGGCTAGGTCTGGGGACAACGATCAATAGCAAGGTGAATGCTTTGGCTGTGATGGGTGGGGACCTTTATGCGGGCGGGGAATTCACCACAGCAAGCGGGCAGACGGTCAATTATATTGCCAGGTGGAACGGCAGCACTTGGTCTTCCGTGGGATCAGGAATGAATGGTCTCGTTTATGCCTTGGCGGTGATTGGGACGGATCTTTATGCCGGAGGGAGATTCAGCTTCGCCGGGGGCACCTTAGTTAATAACATTGCCAAATGGGATGGTGTCGCATGGTCGCCTCTCGGAGCTGGCACGGACGGTGCCGTCCAAGCACTGCTGGTAAAGGATACGGCCATTTATGTAGGAGGCCGCTTCGGAAACGCAGGTGGGTTGGTCGCTAACAATATCGCAAAATGGGACGGAACCAATTGGTCGGTGCTCGGTTCAGGAGTGACGGGAACCGCCCGAACAGTCTATGCGCTGGCGATGAGTGGAACCGATCTCTACGCAGGTGGGTGGTTCGACACTGCCGGCGGATTGGCTGCAAGCAATGTTGCGAAATGGAATGGAAGCACATGGGCGGCCCTGGGAACTGGGACGAGTAGCTACGTCTATTCATTGGCAGCCAGCGGATCAAACCTATTCGTTGGTGGCGGATTTTCAGATGCAGGCGGAGTCACAGTGTATAGCATAGCACAGTGGAATGGCAGCACATGGCTTTCCGTCGGTGGGACAACTTACACTCCTACTAATGTGCGTTCTTTGGTTGTCATAGGCAGCGATCTATATGCTGGTGGGTACAATACGGGCGCGGGCAATTTGATGAAATGGAACGGGACATCTTGGTTGGCGCTTGGATCCAGTACTCTCAAAGGGGGGGGGAACACGATTAACGCCATGGTTGCAGATGGATCTGGTCACTTGTTTTTAGGTGGAGACTTCAATTTTGCGGGAGCCACTCCTTCGCCCTTCGTCGTCCAGGCCAATCTAAACGGTGGAACGCTTGATCTGTCAGCGCTCAATCTCAACGCCGGATCGCTAATTCCGGCATTCTCCAGCGCGACAACAACTTACACGGCAAGTGTGAGCAATGCGACAACTGCCATCACAGTCACGCCTTCTGTGACAATGGGAAATGCGAATGCAAAGGTCAATGGTGTGCCTGTGGTATCCGGTGCTTCCAGTGGTCCGATCAACCTTGTTGTAGGAGCCAATCTGATCACAATTGATGTGACCGGGCAGGATGCTGTCACAACAAAAACTTACAAGGTAACTGTGACGCGCACGACGGTTCCCACAGTTGTTTCACCAACCAGCGCATCGATCACCACAACCAGTGCAACGCTTGGCGGGAACGCGTCAAGTGACGGGGGCGCGTCGATCAGCATGCGTGGGGTCGTTTATGCGCCTACTGCGATCAACAGCAGTCCGCAGATCGGTGGAGCCGGTGTGACAAACAAGACCCATACTTCTGGCTCAGGAACCTTCGGTGTGAATGTGACAGGTCTCACGCCCGGAACGAGCTATACGTACGCTGCTTATGCCACCAACATCGAAGGCACCAGCTACAGCGCGACGGGCACCTTCTCCACATTGAGCACTGATGCCACCTTGTCTGGCCTTGCCTTGAGTTCGGGCACGCTGAGTCCGGTTTTTGCCTCGGGAACCCTCAGCTACACGGCCACCGTCAGCAATGCAACGACGTCAGTAATGGTGACACCCATCACCACACAGGCCAACGCAAGTGTGAAAGTCAATGGTACAACTGTGGCCTCTGGCACTGCCAGCGGGCCTGTTTCTCTGGTCGTTGGCTCGAACACGCTTACTATCGTGGTGACCGCGCAGGATGGCACGACCACAAAGACTTATACCGTTGCTGTTTCTCGCACTTCCCTCCCTTCGGTTACTACACCAACCAGCACATCTGTCAGCGGTGTCAGCGCTACGCTGGGTGGCTGGGTGACGAGCACCGGTTTCACAACCATCAGCGCCCGCGGAGTTGTCTATTCACCGACAGGAACGAATGGGGCCCCGCAGCTAGGTGGCACAGGGGTCATGACCGTGGCAGTTGCAGGAGGACTAGGCACCTTCACGGCGGGTGTCAGTGGACTAACCCCGAACACACCCTACACGTATGCGGCCTACGCCACCAACAGCGAAGGAACCAGTTATAGTAGTTTCGGAACCTTTACCACCGCCTCTCTGCCCACTGTAACTACGCCTACCAGTGCGTCGCTGACTGGAACCAGTGCCACGCTTGGGGGTAGTGTCACCAGCGACGGAGGCGCGACAATCAGCGCGCGCGGCGTGGTTTGTGCGCCAACGGCGACGAATGGCAATCCTAGAATCGGTGGCCTGGGAGTGGCAAACATTCTCGGCAGCGGCACTACCGGGGTGTTCACGGTGAATGCCATCGGACTCACTCCTGGAACGGCATACAGCTATGCTGCCTATGCGACCAATGATGGAGGGACCAGTTACAGCAGCACGGGGACGTTCACGACGCTGAGCAATAATCCGAATCTCTCCGGTCTTGTGATAAGCACCGGCACGCTAAGCCCATCCTTTGCCAGCGGGACGACGAGTTATACGGTCACAGTTGCCGATACGTTGAGCAGCCTCACTGTCACGCCAACGGTTGCTCAGGCCAATGCCTCGGTGAAGGTCAATGGCACCGCTGTGAACTCGGGCAGTGCGAGCGGGGCCATCAGTCTGGGCTATGGGGCGAATACGATCACCACGGTGGTCACGGCGCAGGATGGGACGACGACCAAGACGTACACGATTGTCGTCACGCGTCTAGCACCGAATCCGCTGGTGGCCACTTATAGTGCGGCGACAAATGTGCCGCTGACGACGAATGGGTTTACGGCGACGGGCGGGGCAGTGAGTTTTTCGCTGAACTATGCACCGCTGACGGGGACGAACTTGATGGTGGTGAAGAATACCGGGCTGGGTTTCATCAACGGGGCCTTCAGCAATCTGGCGCAGGGGCAGGCGGTGGCGCTGACGTATAACAGCGTGACGTACAACTTTGTGGCGAACTACTACGGTGGCACGGGCAATGACCTGGTGCTGCAGTGGGCGGCGACCTCGCCCATGAGCTGGGGCTGGAATGCCACCGGTCAGCTCGGCAACAATAGCACCACGAACAGTCTGGTGCCTGCGGTGGTGAACACGTCTGGGGTGCTCTCTGGCAGGACGACCGTGGCCGTGGCAGCGGGGGCTTTCCACAGTCTGGCGCTCTGCGGAGATGGCACGCTGGCGGCGTGGGGAGACGACACTTATGGTCAGCTGGGAGACAACAGCACGACGCAGAGCAATGTGCCGGTGGCGGTGAATCAAACGGGAGCGCTGGCGGGAAAAACAGTTGTCGCCGTCGCGGCGGGGCAGCTGCATTCTTTGGTGCTGTGCTCGGATGGTACGATGGCGGCGTGGGGGAATAACAGCCTCGGGCAGCTGGGCAATAACAGCAGCACCGACAGCCCCGTGCCAGTGGCGGTGAGTGCTGCGGGCGCGCTGGCGGGGAAGACCGTCGTCGCTATAGCTGCCGGGTCGGCGCACAATCTGGCGCTGTGCTCCGATGGCTCCGTGGTGGCCTGGGGTTACAATGGAGAGGGGGAACTGGGCAACAACAGCACCACCACGAGTCTGGTGCCAGTGGCCGTGAGCGCCGCAGGCGTGCTGGTGGGGCGCAGCGTGATCGCCGTGGCGGCGGGGAATTATCATAGCCTCGTGGCTTGCGCAGACGGGACGGTGCATGCCTGGGGTGGCAACAGTGCGGGACAGCTCGGCAACGGCAGCAACACAGACAGCCTGGTGCCCGTGGCGGTGACGATGACGGGGGCGCTCAATGGCAAAACAGTCACGGCCATCGCGTCTGGCTCGGATCACTGTGTGGTGCAGTGCTCAGATGCCAGCATGGCCACCTGGGGCTGGAATGGCGAGGGGGAACTGGGCAACAACAGCACCACCAACAGCAATGTGCCGATCACCATCAGCCCTTCGGGTGTATTGCTGGGCAAGACGGTGAGCACCATCTCTGCAGGCGGGCTCTACACCCAGCTCATGTGCACGGACAGCACCATGGTCACCTGGGGCTGGAATGGCGAAGGCGAACTGGGCAACAACAACACGACCACGCGCAAAACTCCGGGACTGGTGACCACCACCTCACTGCCTTCTGGTGGGCGGTTCATGCTGGGACGCAGCGGTTCCCTGGCCAGCCACAGCCTGGCTATCGTGGGGCTGCCGCCCACGGCACCCGTCGCCACGACATTGACGGCCTCTTCTCCGACGATGACGGGAGCAACGTTGAGCGGGACGGTGAACGCGAATTTCAACAGCGTCTCCGTGACCTTTGAATACGGCACAACAGCGGCCTATGGCTCCAGCGTTGCCGCGGTGCCGGGGACGGTGGGTGGCAGCACCGACACCAATGTGGGCGTGACGCTGACGGGACTGGCGGCCAATACCACGTATCATTTCCGTGTGACCGCCACCAACAGCAGCGGCACAGTCACAGGGGGAGATGCCACCTTCACCACTCTCCAGGATCCGCCGGTCGCCATCACCACCGCGCCCACCGCCATTACAAACGCCACGGCCATGCTGTCCGCCACGGTGAACCCGAATGGCAGAAGCACCACCGTGAGCTTTGAGTACGGGCTGAATACTTTCTATGGTAGCACCACCACCGCCCAGGTTCTGACGGCTGGAACCAGCGCCGTCAATGTGACGGTGCTGATCACCGGCCTCACTGCTGGTGCCACCGTTCACTACCGTGTCATCGCCACCAACAGCGGCGGCACGGCCACGGGAGCGGATGTGGCATTTACCACCACGACAGTCGGTATCGCCACCGCACCGCCGACAGTGAGCGCTGTCGGAGCCATCAGCATCACGACCACGGGCGCCCGATTGCAGGGCAATGTCAATCCCAACGGCGGCTCCACCAATGCGTTCTTTGAGTATGGCATCGTGCCGGGCTTTGGCTCCAACAGCCAGAGCCTGGGGGCAGGCAGCGGCACCCAGCCGCAGAACGTGTTTTTTGACGTCACAGGATTGCAGCCCGGCACGCCCTATCAGCTCCGGCTTGTGGCCCAAAACAATTACGACAACGGCACGCCGGGTGCAAACACCACCACTGGCAGCACCGTCACCTTCACCACCAATTTCCTGCCACCCGAGGTCACCACGGGCGGAGCCACGGCGCTGACGACGACGAGCACGCGCATCAGCGGCACGGTCAATGCGAACGGCACCAGCACGCAGGTGTTCTTTGACTATGGCACCGATGGTGTGAACTACCCCTTCAGTGTCAATGCCGCTCAGGGCACCATCGGCGGAAACACAACCACCGCCGTCACTGCAGACCTCACCAATCTGCTGCAGGACGTCACGTATTCCTATCGCGTGCGTGCCGTGAGTTCGGGTGGCACCACCACGGGTGCGACGGGTACGTTTCAGATCGCCATTCTCTCCGGCCTGCTGCAGCAGTTTCCTTCGGCGGCACCTGCAGCGCAGGGGGCGCTGAGCGTCACGCTTACTCCGGCAGGCCTCACCTCGGCCTGGCGTTTTGTCGGGGAGACGCTGTGGCGCACCTCCGGCACCACCGTGGTGGGACTTACCACGGGCAGCCGGGACATCGAGTTTCTCCCCGTGCCGGGCTACATCAATCCACCGCAGGAAACGGTGAGCACCGTCAGCGGAGATCCCACGCTCACTCTCACGCGGGTCTACTACACCACCACGACTTCGGGCAGTGGCAGCCTGATGGTCACGCTGAAGCCGGACGAACTCGCCGCCAGCACCGTGCCGCAGGCCACGCGCGCGCAGTGGCGTTTTCTTGGCGAGGATGACAGCCACTGGCGTGACAGCAATGTGACGGTGACGGGACTGAACGCAGGCAGCTACTCCATCGAGTGCAAGCCCGTCTCCGGACGCGCCACGCCCACGCCGGTAAAAGCGGTCGTCAGCGCAGGCACGTCCGCCATATCCACGATCACGTATTTCCTGCCGGATTCACTGGTCGGCACGGGGCCGTCGGTGCTGCCCTTTGCCAATGTTTCAACAGACCAGACCAAGCCCTACGCCTATGTGGGGCAGATCCGCAGCACGGCGGGGGTGAGCACGGGCTTTGTGGTGAAGGCGCGCGTGGTGGCCACCGCAGGGCATGTGGTGTGGGACGACGGCACGCTCTCCGCCGCGCAGGGACTGCAGTGGCTGTTTCAGCACGATGCGGGAAGCTATGAACCCACGCCGCAAATACCTCGCGGGTTCTACACTTTTGACGGCTATGCCGCACAGCGCACGCTGGAGAACACACCCGGCACCTCCTCGCCGCTCTCCCAAACGCTGGACGTGGCCGCGATGTATTTTCTCGAAGACGCAGGTCGCGGCGGCTATGGCGGCTGGCTGGCCAGCGACAATTCACAGAATGAGTTTCTGCTCTCCAATGCGCAGAAGATGCTGGTGGGCTATCCGGTGGATGGCATCACCGGCGCTAATCAAGGCCGCATGTTTGCCACTCCTGCGGCCAATGTCAGCCTGACGGCAGCCTATGGCCGCACCTTCACCACGAGTGACATTCACAGCTTTGGCGGGAACTCCGGCGGGCCGCTTTGTGTGCAATATCAAGGCGGGGCCTGGTACCCGGCGGCGATCTATCTTGGCGGCACCAATCAAACGGTCGTGCGCTCCATCGACAGCGCGGTGATCGACCTCTTCAACCGTGCCGAAACGAGCGGAGCCGGCGGCGGCAACAACACGGGTGGCGGCATCACGCACACCAGCGTCACCACCTTTGGCACCACGTCCAATCCCGGAGCCTTGAGCGTGATTATCCAGCCTGCGGGTGCGGTGAGCGCGGGTGCCGGATGGCGGCTGAGCCCGGAGACGAGCTACCGTGTGAGCGGGGCGCAGAAGAGCGGACTGAATGGAGGCAGCTATGTGCTGCAGCTGAACACCGTGGCCGGTTACGATGCTCCTGCTTCGCAGAATGTGACGGTGACGGGCGGCCAGCTCAGCACCGTGACCTTCACCTATGCCGCGGCGCTCTCCGCGCAGGAGAGCTGGCGCATGACCTACTTTGGCATCAGCACCGGCACGGGCAGCGCGGCTGACGGCGCCGATCCCGACGGCGATGGCATGAGCAACCTGGCGGAGTACACTGCGGGAACGAACCCCACCAGCGCCACCGATGTTTTCAAGGTGCAGAGCGGCGTGAAGAACGGTGGGAGCTTTACACTGACCGCAGCAGGCAAAAACGGGCGCACCTATGTGCTGGAGCGCAGCCTCACGATGGCAGCCGGCACGTGGACCGCAGTCGCCACCCAGGGTCCGCTCAGCGGAGATGGCAGCGTGACTTTGACCGACGCCGCCGCACCCGCCGGAGCTGGCTTCTACCGCATCCGCGTCACAGGGCCTTGATGTGCTGCTGAAGAATTTTCCCCGACCCATGAGATCTTTTTTGACCTCCTCGACGAGACGAACAGCCGCGTGTTTTGCAGCCTTCTGGGCGGCGGCGTCACTCCATTCACCGGCGCAGGAGGCCACGATCCTGGAGCTGGAAAACATCGTGCAGACGCAGTCCCAAACGGGCGGTGCCTGGGCGCCCGCCAAGGTGAACCAGGCGATGGCAGTCAGCGAGCGCATCCGCACGCGGCAGCGCAGCCGCGCCACGGTGAAGCTTACCGATTTGTACACGCTGCGCATGGAGCAGCTGACCACGATCGAAATCACCCCGCAGCTGGTGTCGGGAAACAAACCCCGCCTGGATCTCGGAAGCGGTGCGCTGTTCATCTTCAGCCGCGAGCAGAGCGGCGAGATCGACATCAAGACTCCGGCTGCCAACGGCGCACTGCGCGGCACGCAGCTTTTTGTGAAGGTGGAGGCAGGCGGGCGCACCTTCTACCAGGCGCTGGAGGGCAGCATCGAGATCAGCAATGCACAGGGGAGCGTCATCATTCAGGCGGGGCAGGCGGCGGAGGCGGTGCCCGGAAAAGCGCCGGTGCGCACTGCGAAGCTGGAGGCCTCATCCCTTTTGCAGTGGGCTTTATATTACCCTGCGGTGCTCGACCCGCTCGAACTTGAAGCCACGCTCGGCGGTGGCCAGGGGGATGTGCCAGGCGCTGCGTCCAGCAAGGCGCTCGGGGCCTATCATGAAGGGGACCTGCTGCGTGCGCTGGAGCTGCAGCCTGCGGGAGAAAAACGGACTGCCGCAGAACGCTGCCTTCAGGCACAGCTGCTCCTGGCAGTGGGGCGCGTGGATGAAGCGCGGCCACTTCTGGCGGATGTGCCGAGGTCAAACGCGATGCGGCGCGCACTGGAGCGCGTGATCGCCGCGGTGAAATTTGAAGAGCAGCCTGCGTGGTCCATGAGCAGCCTGACCACGGCTTCCGAAGCGCTGGCAGACAGCTATTACCTGCAGTCACGCTTCCAGCTTCCGGCGGCGCTGGCCGCGGCACGGCGTGCCACGGAGCTTTCTCCACAGAACGGTTATGCCCTGGTGCGGCTGGCAGAGCTGGAGTTTTCGTTTGGCCTTGCGAAGGAGGCGGAGAAGTCCCTGACGCAGGCGCTGCAGATCACGCCGCGCAATGCGCAAGCTCATGCACTGCATGGCTTTGTGCTAAGCGCGCGCAGCCGCATTACGGAAGCGCGGCAGGCCTTTCAGCAGGCTGTGGCTTTGGATGGCGCGCTGGGGAATGGCTGGCTGGGCCTGGGTCTGACCAAGATCAAGCAGGGCGAGGTGGGCGCCGGGCGCGCGGACATCCAGACCGCCACCACGGTGGAGCCGCTGATGTCCATGTTTCACAGCTACCTGGGAAAAGCGATGAGCGTGGACGGGCGGCGGGCGGAGGCCGTGAAGGATCTGGATCTGGCCAAGCAGCTGGATCCCAAAGACCCGACGCCGTGGCTGTATTCGGCCATCGAGAACCAGCTTCACAACCGCACGAACACGGCCATCGAAGAACTCAATGAATCCATCCGGCTCAATGACAACCGACGAGTATACCGCTCGCAGTTTCTGCTCGATCAGGACCGAGCAGTGCGGAATGCCAACCTGGCGAAGATCTACCTGAACAGCGGCATGAACGCTGTGGCGCTGCGGGAGGCCTCCCGTGCGGTGCAGAGTGACTACACCAACGCCTCCGCGCATCTCTTTCTGGCCAACGCCTTCAACTCCATGCGCGATCCCAAGCGCATCCAGCTCCGCAATGAGACGCCATGGTTTAACGAGCTGCTGCTCGCCAACATGTTTTCACCCGTGGGCGGAGGACCGCTCTCCCAGTATGTGTCCCAGCAGGAGTACTCGAAGCTGCTGGAGTCTGACGGCATCGGCGCCAGCATCGCCAATGAATACCGCAGTACGGGTGAGTTCCGCACCTCGGCCTCGGTGTTCGGCACGCATGGGAACGTGAGCTACGGCCTGGACTATTATCTGCGGCACGCACCTGGCACGCGGTTTAACAACAACGCCTCGCTCCAGGAGCTTTACGGGCAGGTCAAATGGCAGCCCACGCCCGATGACATTCTGTACTTTCAGGGCAAGTGGGCGGCCCAGCGTGACGGGGATACCTTTGACACGTACAACAACCAGCCGCTGTCCCCCCTCATGTCGTTCAAGGAAGACCAGCGGCCGGGTTTGCTGCTGGCGGGGTGGAATCACCGCTGGGCACCGGGCTCCAACACACTCTTCCTGGCCGGGTGGTTGAACGGCGGGCAGACTCTGTCTGATCCGCTGTCCAACCAGCTGCTGATTCAGCGCGACACCACCGGGATGAATCCGGGCCTGATCAGCACGGTGGGCGGCTTTGATGTTTTTACCAATCCTGCGCTGGCCGGCAGTGCCACGGTGGCGCTGGACGGCGTCTCGCAGGTGTACGCTCCCGCTCTGCAGCAGGCCATCGCGCCCTACATCGGCAGCGGCAATGTGGTGGGTGTGGCCACAGCGCCTTTCACCTTCTGGACCCACCGCTCATGGCAGATCTTCACCGCGGAGCTGCAGCACATCCAGCAGATGAAAAAGCACACGGTGCTGGCTGGCGCACGCGTTCAGGCGGGAACCGTGACCACGGACGCAAACATGGCCATCATCCGCCCCACATTCATCGGGGGCTTTGCCACTCCCGCGGTGGACCAGCACAGTGTCACGGACTTTGAGCGCCTCAGCGTGTATGCCTACGATTTCTGGCGGCCGGCTCCGTGGATTACTTTGATCGGCGGTGTGTCGTGGGATCACATCAACCACCCGGATAATTTCCGCAATCCGCCGGTGAACGACAGACAGCGCCGGGATGAGCGGCTCTCGGGCAAGGCAGGCCTGATCCTCAACCCCTCTCCCTGGTTTCAGGTGCGCGGAGCCTACACGCAAGGCCTCGGCGGCGTAACGTATGATGAGAGCGTGCGGCTGGAGCCGGTGCAGATTGCGGGGTTCAATCAAAGCTATCGCACGGTCATTTCCGAATCTCTTGCAGGCTCCGTGGAGACACCTCGTTTCAAGAGCTGGGGCCTGAGCCTGGAGGGAAGACTGCCGAAGCGCACCTGGTGGGGTGTAACAGGAAATATCATTCAGCAGGATGTGAACCGCACCATCGGCGCATTCACGGGTTATGACTCCGGCGTGTTTCCCATCAGTCCGGCTTATTTTGCCAGCGGCACCTCCCAAAGCCTCGCGTATTCGGAGCAGGCCATGCAGGCAACGGTGAACCAGCTGGTGGGCAGTGAGTTTGCCGTGGGCACAACGTATCGCGTGACGCAGTCTGAGCTGCGCACCACTTTTAATGACCTCGTGGCATTTGGTGCGCCGGGTGCGAGTGTACGCGACAAGGCCACGCTGCATGAGCTCGGTTTTTCGGTGAACTGGAATTCACCCGCGGGGCTTTTTTCCCGGGCGGAGGCAAATTTTTTCAAGCAGAGCCTGCGGGATGATCCCCGCGGGCTGGCTCCAGGGGCAGCGCCGCGCAGGGGCGATGAGTTTGTGCAGTTCAATCTGTTTGCCGGTTATCGCTTCAACCGAAACCTTTGCGAGATCAGCGTGGGCTGCCTCAACCTCACCGACCAGAATTATCAGCTCAGTCCGCTGAGCCCTTATTACGACATCGCACGCCAGAGGACCTTTGTGGTGCGGTTTCGCCTGAGCTTCTAAACTGAACGGCCAGCCCTTTTACATTTCCGAATGAGCGCCCCCCATTCTCCTGAGCAAGAATCCGAACTTCCCCACCCGCGGCAGAACGGCAGCAGTGAAAACTCCGCCACCACGGTCATCATGAACATGGAAGAAGTGGCAGGCGGCGCCTTTTCCCCTCCGCGCTCTCATCAGCCCTGGATGCCTCCCACCGTGGAAGAGCTTCAGGCGCTCATGCCGGGCTATGCCATCGACAAAATGCTCGGCTGCGGAGGCATGGGCGCGGTGTATCGCGGTGTGCAGAGAAACCTGGACCGTCCCGTGGCCATCAAGATCCTGCCGCCGGGCGTGCACGCCAAAGATCCCAGCTATGCGGAGCGCTTTAAAAACGAGGCGCGCATGCTGGCCAAGCTGGTGCACCCGTCTGTGGTGGCGGTGTTTGATTCCGGTGAGACGTCGGGCGGGCAGCTTTTTTTTGTGATGGAGTATGTCGATGGCACGGACGTGGCTGCGATGATCTCCAGGCAGTCGCATCTGCAGCCGGATCAGGCGCGCACCATCGCCCTGCATGTGTGCGATGCGCTCAAAGCCGCGCACGATCTGGGCATCGTGCATCGCGACATCAAACCGGCGAACGTGCTGATTAATCAAAAGGGACAGGTGAAGGTGGCTGACTTTGGCCTGGCACGCATGCACGAGGCGGAAACGGGCGCGCTGACTCGCACGGGCTGTGCGGTGGGAACGCCGGATTTCCTGGCACCCGAAGTGGCGCTGCTGGGCATGCAGGCGGACGGCCGCGCGGACCTCTACGCGCTCGGCGTGATGCTCTACCAGATGCTGACTGGCAGGATGCCACGAGGCTCTTTTAAAACAGCCACGGCGCAGGTGCCGGGCCTGGATCCGCGCTTTGACGCGATCATCCAGCGGGCCATGAAGATGGACCGGACGGAACGCTACCAGAGCGCGGCCGAAATGCGGCATGATCTGGAGCTGATTTCCATGGTGCCTTATGCGCCCGTCATGCAACGGACCTCCGCACGCAGCGCCGAAGCCGTGCCGGTGGCCCGGGTGACGGCGGCACCTGCACCTGCACCGGCGTCCGCCCCTGCCTCTGCAAAAACAAAAGCACCGCTGCCTTCTTCGCAGCCTTCTCCTGCAGCAGCGGCATCCTCAGTGCGCGCCGGGACGACGGTTTCTGGAGGAAAGCGGCGGCTCGCGTTCATCTGGGACTCGGAGCGCCGTGTGCGAATCTTCACGGCATTGGTGGGAGTGCTTCTTTGTGCCGCCGCAGGCCTCTTTTTCCTGAACTCCGGGGCGGGCTTGGTGGTGCTCAGCTATGATCTGCCATTCGTCTTTCACCGTGCCTCCGGCGCCGATGCCATGCGCACCGTGTACCTCGACCAGCTGGAGGGTGACCTGCTGGACCGCAGCGTGCAGGCTCCGCTCCTGGACAAGCTGCGGGAGGCAGGAGCACGCGCCGTGGTGTATGACATCATCTTCGACCGCAAATGGAACGACCCCAAAGTGGATGAAGCCTTTGCCGCCGCGATCCGCCGCTTTCGTGGTGTGGATGACCATAATCAACCTGTCGCCGGCGCGCGCCACGGGATCGTCATGATGGCCTGCGGACGCAAGCAAATCCGCCAGGAAGGCGTGGTGGGAGAGCAGCTCATTCCGCCCACCGACCTGCTGCTCGACGCGGCGGATGATTTTGGCCTGGTGGCGCTGCGGCACGACGATCAGTTCACCGTGCGCGAACTTTCCACCGGCACGCAGGATGAGGCCTCGGTGACGTGGAAGACAGCGGTGGCGCTGGGCGCGCCTTTGAACGAAGGACAACGCCTTGACGCACGGTGGGTCAACTTCGCCGGACCTCCGCCTCACGCGGGACAGACAGGAGCCATATCTGCGATTCCTTCCGTCACCGTTCGGAATGTGCTGGATGGTACAGAGCCGTCTTTCTTTCGGGACAAAGTGGTCATCATCGGCGGCGCGGCAGGCATCGTCAGTCCGAAGATGGGGGAGGATTTGTTTTCCACTCCGTTTCATCGGCTGGACCGCCGTGGAGACGTACCGCTGATGAGTGGCGTGGAAGTGCAGGCAAACATCCTGGCAAATCTGCTCAATGGCAGCTGGCTGACCCGCAGCAGCCGCGGAGCGGATGTGCTTCTGCTGCTGGGAGTGGCACTTCTGGTCGGAGCGGGTCTCACGTGCGTGCGACCGCTTTCGGGCCTGGTGCTGACGGTGCTGGGCATGGTGCTGCTCATGGTGGTGGGAGTCTTGGAAATGCACTATGGCAGCGTGTGGTTTCCCTGGAGCGTGGCTGCGTTTGCCCAGCTGCCGGTGGCGCTGGTGTGGGGCACCGCGGCGCACTTCTATGTGGAGCGTTTTTTCCGCATGAAACTGACTGAGGAACGGCGCAGGCTGCGCGAGGCGCTGGAGAAATACGTCTCCCCAAAGATGCTGGAGCGTGTCTCGACAGAGGATTTCCACCTCAAACTGGGCGGGGACAAGATGCGGGCGGCCATGATGTTTACCGACATCGAATCGTTTACGGACATGTGCCAGAACGTGGGAGATCCCGAGTGCATCGTGGAAAATCTCAACGGCTACTTTGAGCGCACCACCGGCCATATCTTTGATCACGACGGCGTCGTCATCAAATTCATCGGCGATGCGATCTTTGCCGCCTGGGGTGTTCCGTTTGCGGATGACAACGCGCCCATCAAGGCCGTGCGCGCCGCATGGAAGCTGTTTGAAAACGCCAAGCTGATGGTGGGTGGTGAGGAACTGCGCACACGCGTGGGCATTCACTATGGCGAGGTGGTGGCTGGAAACATCGGCAGCTCCCGCCATGTGGACTACACCCTTATCGGAGACGCAGTGAACCTGGCCTCCCGCCTTGAGAGCCTGAACAAAACGCTCGGCACCAGCATCTTGATCAGCGAGTCTGTGCATGAGCAACTTGCGGGCGAGTTTTGCACCCGCTGTGTGGGCCAGTTTCGAGTCAAAGGGCGTCGGGATATCACCGTGGTGCATGAGCTTCTGGGACCCGCATCCCTGACAAGCGTGCCACCCTGGGTGGAAACTTACCACCGGGCGCTCGCTGCTTTTGACCTTGGAGACACCCAGACCGCCCGCGCCCTCTTCTCCCAAACCGACCACGCCCGCCGCAATGGCGACGGCCCCTCCCGTTTCTTTCTGGAACTCCTTGTCCGAGGAGAAAAGACCGAGGCCGGGGTGGTGGACTTGAAGGAGAAGTGACCATCTCAATACCCCCTGCAATGCCCGGGGAAGCAATCACCCAGGGCCCGGCCGTGGCGCGGGGACTGGGTAATCCTACCCGTACACGGTGCTGGGGGCCTGTGTCATTATTGGGGTCATAGACTGAGAGTATTGAGATGAAGAGATGGCCGAGCTTTCCAGCAGATGCATTCACCAGGACTTGCGTCCGAAGCGATTGCAATGCCTCTCTTAGGCCACGTTTGATCCTAAGAGGATGGGCAAGATTGTTTCAAAATGAGTCTCTCAAAAATGTGAATTTTACGGTGTGGGCACCTAAAATTCTTTACGTGATCTTTGCCAAAGGGCTGACTACAATGCAGCCCAGGTTTGGCAAGCGTGGCGCGCGCGCAGGCCGGAACTTCTCTTCTGTTTAAGATATGGATCGCCCACCGCCCACTTCGCCGACCGGCCCGCTTGAGGAAGCGCGGCCTTGTCAAATTTGGATTATTGCCCACATCCGGGCCTTCCTGGTGGTCTTTGTGATCTTCTTCTCGGTCTCCGCAGGGACACCCGGTTTCGCTATGCCCAGCACTCCTCGACATCCATGTGTGAAACTCGCCTTTAGGGTGGCTATGAATCGCTCAATTTCCGCCCTTCTTTTCCGATTGGAGAGTGCCAGGAGAAGCCGTTTTTCACTTCTTGTATTCAATGCGGCCTCAATCTAAAGAGCTACAGCTCCGCGCTGGATGGAGCAGGTGCATCACCACAGCTGCTTCGCTGGTTGTGATGGCCATTTTTAACTTGCCACTTCAGTCTCAGGCGCCTAAGCCGAGTGCGCCTGGATCCAGACCTCTGCAACTCACTTCACTCGATACGGTGCCGAAGGGGATTGCCAAATCTGACTGGCAGAGCATCCGTGCGGCGTATGAAGCGGGGCGGCATCAGTTTTACAAACAGGAGGACGGCAGCCATGAGGCACGGAACCCTGGGCTGGGATGGAAGATGAAGTTTGATGAGCGCGGCTTTGTCGCGAAGCCTAATGATGGTAGCTGGGAGTGGGGTTTGGAATTGCAACGTGATGCCAACACTCCTGCCTGCACGAGCGATCAAGTGCCTGTCACGCCTGCCAGCAACACTCTCCAGCGCCGCCTCACCCCAGCCATCACCGAGTGGTTCATCAATGACCTGCATGGCCTGGAGCAGGGCTGGACACTCGCCTCCCCTGCTGAAATCCGGCTCCGCGTCCGCGGCAACCTCAAACCATCCGTCTCCCCACAGAGCATCAGCTTTGGCAGCCAGATCACTTACTCCGGCCTCAAAGCCTGGGACTCCAGAGGCAAGGTCATCCCCACTCACTTCGAAGCCACCGAGGAAGGTTTTGATGTCCGCTATGATGATACCGGAGCGCAGTACCCTATCACCATAGATCCCGTCGCCCAGCAGGCCTACATGAAAGCTAGCAACACCGACTCATTTGATAACTTCGGCTACTCCGTGGCGGTGTCGGGCGAAACGGCGGTCATCGGGGCCCCCTTGGAGCGCAGCAACGCCATCGGGGTGGATAACAACCAGGCAAACAACAGCGCCGCCAATGCCGGCGCCGCTTACGTGTTCACCCGCAGCGGGACGACCTGGACGCAGCAGGCCTACCTGAAAGCCAGCAACACCGAGGCGAATGACCTATTCGGCTGGTCCGTGGCCGTGTCGGGCGACACGGCGGTCATCGGGGCTCTCGGGGAGGACAGCAACGCCACCGGGGTGGGCGGCAATCAGACGGATAACAGCGCCGTCAACTCCGGTGCCGCCTACGTGTTCACCCGCAGCGGCAGTATCTGGACGCAGCAGGCCTACCTGAAAGCCAGCAACCCCGGGACGGATGACCAATTCGGCCAGTCCGTGGCCTTGTCTGGCGACACGGCGATCATCGGTGCCCCCTCTGAGCGCAGCAACGCCACCGGGGTGGGCGGCAATGGGGCGGACAACAGCGCCGGCTACGCCGGTGCAGCCTACGTTTTCGCCCGCAGCGGCAGTATCTGGACGCAGCAGGCCTACCTGAAGGCCAGCAACACCGGGACGGGTGACCAATTCGGCCAGTCTGTGGCCGTGTCGGGTGACACGGCAGTCATCGGAGCAAATCAGGAGGCCAGCAACGCCACCGGGGTGGGCGGCAATCAGGCGGACAACAGTGCCAGCAATGCTGGTGCAGCCTACGTGTTTACCCGTAGCGGCAGCATCTGGGCGCAGCAGGCCTATCTGAAAGCCAGTAACACTGGGTCGAATGATCTCTTCGGCCAGTCCGTGGCCGTGTCGGGCAACACGGCGATCATCGGTGCCTATGGGGAGGCCAGCAACGCCACCGGGGTGGGCGGCAATCAGGCAGACAACAGTGCCAGCAGTTCTGGTGCAGCCTACGTGTTCACCCGCAGCGGCAGCACCTGGACACAGCAGGCTTACCTGAAAGCCAGCAACACTGAGGCGGATGACTACTTCGGCGGGTCCGTGGCCGTGTCGGGCGACACGGCGGTCATCGGTGCCTACGGGGAGGACGGCAACGCCACTGGGGCGGGCGGCAATCAAGTGGATAACAGCGCCGGCAATGCTGGTGCCGCCTACGTATTCACCCGCAGCGGCAGTACCTGGACACAGCAGGCCTACCTGAAAGCTAGCAACACCGGGGCGAGTGACAACTTCGGCCAGTCGGTGGCCGTGTCGGGCGATACGGCGGTCATCGGAGCTTACATGGAGGATAGCAACGCCACAGGTGTGGACGGAACTCAGACCGACAATAGCTTCAACGATTCCGGGGCGGCATACACCTTCACGGGCTTGGGCCCGCCCCCTGCGCCCACCGTCGCCAGTATCAGCCCACCCAGCGGCAGCACCGCAGGCGGCACGATCGTGACGATCACTGGCACGGATCTCACCGGGGCAACTGGCGTGACCATCGACGGCACAGCGGCGACGAACGTCGTGGTTTCCAATGCCACAACGCTCACATGCACCACACCTGCACATTCCTCGGGTGCCGTGAGCGTACTCGTCACCACCCCCGGAGGCACGAATGCGGTTAACACGCTCTTCACGTATGTGGTGCCTCCCTCGGTAGTTCCCACTTCTGCCACCGGGATCACGGCCTTGACCGCCACACTCAATGGCACGGTGAACCCAAACGGCAATGTCACCACTGCGCAATTCGAGTATGGCCCCACTGCTAGCTACGGCACGAATGCCAGCGTAACGCTTTCTCCCAACAACGGAAGCCTTGTCCAAGGCGTCTCTGCCTCACTCACGGCTCTGACGCCTGGCACCACCTACCATTACCGCCTCAGCGCCACCAACGGTGGAGGCACGAGCAGTAGTACGGACCAGACCTTCACCACGCTGAGTTCTGATGCCAACCTGGCCTCCCTGACGCCCAGCGCCGGGACTCTTAGCCCGGTCTTTGCCAGCGGCACGACGAGCTACACGGCCGCTGTCGCTCCAGGGACAAACACATTGACCGTCACTCCCACGCTGGCAGACGGCACTGCGACTGTGAAGGTAAATGGGAGCACGGTGGTCTCTGGCAGTGCCAGCGGGGCGATCAGCCTCGGCTATGGGGACAATACCATCACTGTCGCCGTGACCGCGCAGGATGGAACCACGACCAAAACCTACACGGTCATTGTGACACGAGCGGCCCCGAGCTCTTTGCCGGCCTCTTTTTCCAGCGGAGCGTTCGTTCCTTTGACCACAAACGGACTCACCGCCACGGGCAGCAGTGTGAGTTTGTCCCTCGGGTACGTGCCCGCGTCTGGCACTGTTCTAACGGTGGTGAACAACACCAGCAGCAATCCGATCAGCGGAACGTTCAGCAACATCGCACAGGGACAGACCGTGGCGCTGGCTTACGGTGGTGTGACTTACAATTTCACCGCCGACTACCTGGGCGGAGATGGCAATGATCTGGTGCTGATGCTGCAAGGAGCGGGAGTGCTTGATTATTCGTTTGGCACGCGAGGCAAAAGCACGGTGGCATTTGCCGGTTACAGCTACGGCACTGACTATGTGCTGCAGCCAGATGGCAAGATCGTGGGCGCAGGCTTTGTGTTCAATGGTGTGAACAACGACATCGGACTGGTCCGCTGCAACGCTGACGGGACGCTGGACACGACCTTCAACAGCACCGGCAAGACCACGCTGGACACGGGCAACGAGGACTACGGCAATGCCGTGGCGCTGCAGAGCGACGGAAAAATCGTGGTGGCTGGAAAGACTGGCAGCGGAAGCGGGGGAGACACCATCGTGGTTCGCTACCTTGCCAATGGAACACTGGACACCACTTTCAACGGTACTGGAAAAGTGATCACCGCGGTCTCAGCAGATGATGACTACGCCAATGCGGTCGTCATCCAGCCGGATGGCAAAATTGTCGTGGCCGGCGCGGCGAAGAACGGCACCTATTACGATTTCTCCGTCGTGCGTTACAAATCCAATGGTGACCTGGACACCGGCTTTGGTGGCACTGGCAAAGTGACTCTGGACTTTTCCCACGCTGACATCGTTTGGGGCATGGCGCTGCAGGCTGATGGAAAGCTGGTTCTCGGCGGCCATGCCGGTGACTATCCGGGCACCAACTTTGCCCTGGCGCGCTACAATGCAGACGGGTCTCTTGACACCGGATTTAACGGAACTGGGAAGCTGGTTACTGACTTTGGCAGCGATGACTATTGTTACTCTGTTTCGATTCAGACGGACGGCAAAATTCTGGCTGCTGGTCAAAACGGCACCGCTGGCGTGGGCGCGGCCATTTTGGCCCGGTACAACTTGGACGGCAGTCTGGATGCGACTTTTGGCAGCGTGGGGAAAGTGACTCTGACGCCTTCAAACCCTTCGCGCGCCTTGGTAGGTCGCAGTGTTGCCACACAGGGCGATGGTAAGATTGTCATGGGCGGATATTACTACCCCGGGAGCTCCACCAGCGTGGTGAATTTTAGCCTCTGGCGCCTTTCCAACACTGGCCTTCTGGACACCAGCTTTCATGGAACCGGCAGGACTGATGTGGCTATCAGCACTGGCGCGGACGCGGGCCGCAAGTTGCTGGTTCAGCCTGATGGCAAGCTCTTGGTGGCCGGCCAGCCAGACTACTACGGAGCAGGCGGCTTTACGCTTGTCCGCTTTTTGGGAGACGTGGACCACGCGGCCACTTTTGCTTCCGCCAGTTCCGTGCCTCTGACCTCCAATGGCTTCTCCGGAGCGGGGCAGACGGTGAGCCTTTCGCTGGGTTTTGCGGCAGTGCCCGGGCAGGTGCTCACGCTGGTGAACAACACGGGGTCAGGAGCGATCTCGGCGGAATTTACGAATCTTGCCAACGGCCAGGTCGTGCCGATGGTGTTTGGCGGCATCACCTACAGTTTTCTGGCCAGCTATACGGGTGGCGATGGCAATGATCTCACGCTCACCGCGCTGGCGGGCGCGCTGGACAATACCTTCAATGCAGCCGGCATCCGCACGACGGCGATTGGCGGTGGCAATGACTGGGCCAATGCCGCCGTGATCCAGAGCGACGGGAAAACTGTTGTGGTGGGAACCAGCAACAATGGCAGCAATGATGACATCGCCGTGGTGCGCTACACCACCGGCGGCGCGCTGGACAGCAGCTTTGGAACCGGGGGCAAGGTCACTGTGGCCATCGGCAGCGGCGATGATTCGGGGAGGCGCGTGGCTCTCCAGCCAGATGGCAAGATCTTGGTCTGCGGCGAAACTTCCAACGGATCCTACACTGACTCCGTGGTCGTCCGCCTGAACACCAATGGCAGCCTTGATACGAGCTTTAATGGCAGCGGGAAGGCGGTCCTCTCGGTCAGCAATCAAAATGACGGCGCGTATGCGGTCACCTGCCAGAGTGATGGGAAAGTCCTGCTGGCCGGCCATACGAACATCAGTGGCAGCAACAATGACTTCAGTTTGATACGCTACAACAGTGACGGCAGCCTGGACACGGGCTTTGGCACGGGGGGCAAGACCAAGGTGGATTTTGGCGGTGGGTACGACATTGGTTTTGGCGTGGCGGTGCAAAGCGATGGCGCAATCGTCGTGGCGGGTATTGCGAATTATTATGGCGCGGGAGGCGGTGAGTTTGGTGTGGCGCGCTTCACCGCAGCCGGAGGTCTGGACACCAGCTTTGGCAGTTCGGGAACCGTGATCACCGCCATCGGAACTTACACCGATGAACCCGCGGCAGTCACGATACTGAGCAGCGGAAAAATCCTCGTTGCAGGCCACTACAACAGCGTCAGCGACATGGATTTTGCGATGGTGCGCTACAACAGCGACGGAAGCCTGGACACCAGCTTCAACGGCACGGGGAAAGTGACCACTCAAATAGGCGCCGGCGATGACGTGGCCATGGGCATGGCAGTTCAAAGCGACGGCAAGATCCTGCTGGGTGGCTACGCTAGCAATGGCAGCAATGACGACTTTGCAATCGCCCGCTACAATGCCAATGGAACACTGGACACCAGCTTCAATGGCACCGGCAAAGCAATCCTGCCGATTGGCAGCGGCGCCGACCAGGCTAATGCGATCGCCGTCCAGGCTGACGGCGGAGTGGTGCTGGCGGGCACGACCTACAATGGAACGAACAACGACTTCGCGATAGTGCGCTACACCTCGGAGTCAGTAATCACCGCCACGTTTGCCACCGCGACGGACACTCCACACACCTTCAGCGGTCTTACCGCGACGGGCCGCACGCTGAACGTGACGCTTGGCTTTGCACCCGCTGTCGGCACGGAGCTTTTGGTCTTCAACAATACGGGCACGTCCCCGATTACAGGCACGTTTATAGGCGTGGCCAACGGCGCGACGGTGCCGCTAACGTACAACAGTGTGACGTATAATTTTGTCGCCAATTACAGCGGTGGCACGGGGAATGACCTGACGCTGCTGCTGCCGGGGCCGGGCGGGCTGGACTACACATTCAACAGCAGTGGAAAGCTGCTGGCTTCAGTCGGAATCAGCAATGATGTGGCGAACGGGGTGGCCGTGCAGGGTGATGGCAAGATTGTCCTGGCGGGTTACACGCTGACGGGGAGCAACTGGGATTTTGCGGTGGTGCGCTGCAACGCTGACGGCAGCCTGGACACGACCTTCAACGGCACTGGCAAAGTCGTGACGGCGGTCGGCAGCGGGGATGATTTTGGCATCAGTCCGGCTATTCAAAGCGATGGGAAGATCCTGGTGGCCGGCTACGCGAAGAACGGCGGCAGTTATGCCTTTGCGCTGGTGCGCTACAATCCGAACGGGACCCTGGACACGAGCTTTAACAGCAGTGGCAAAATCATCCTGCCCATTGGCTCCAGCTCAGACTATTTCAGCGCCGGCAGCGACTACGGCCAAAAGGTCGTGCTCCAGAGTGACGGCAAGATCCTCCTCGGCGGAAACTACACTCACACCAACGGAAACAATTATTGCGCGGCGGCACGCCTCAACACCGATGGCACGCTGGACACGAGCTTCAACGGCACGGGCAGGGTGCTCACGCCATTCGGCCAGGCCACTGGCATGGCATTGCAGAGTGACGGCAAGATCGTCCTCACCGGCGTTACCAACGGCAGCCACGATTTCGCGGCGCTGCGCTACAATGCCAACGGCAGCCTGGACACGAGCTTTAACGGCACGGGCACAGTGACCACGCCGATCGGCAGCGGGGACGACACCGGATACAGCATGGCTTTGCAGAGCGATGGCAAGATCGTCGTTGTCGGACGCTCATTCAACGGAGCCGACTATGACTTTGCCGTGGTCCGTTACAACGCCAACGGCAGCCTGGACACCAGCTTCAATGGTACGGGCAAAGTGACGACCACAGTCGGCAGCGGCGATGACACGGCCTATGGCGTCGCGATTCAGAGCGATGGCAAGATTGTGGTAGGCGGCCCTTCCTCCAGCCAGGGTAGTTCCACGTTTGCCGTGGTCCGTTACAATACCAATGGTACTCTGGACACAAGCTTTCATGGCAGTGGCATGGCAGTGACCAACATCGGAGACTCAGGAGCTCAAATTTTGGGCTTAACCCTGCAGACAGATGGAAAAATCGTGGCCGCAGGCGCTGCCATCAATGGCGGATTCGATGACATCGCCGTAGCCCGGTTCATGGTGGAAACCTCACACGGCGCCACATTCTCCGCCGCCACGGACGTGCCGCTTTCCTTCAACGGACTGAATGCTGCCGGGCAGACGATCAATCTGGCGCTCAACTGCGCGCCTTCTCCGGGGGACAGTCTCAAGATTTTTGACAACACGGGACCGCAACCGATTGCGGGCGAGTTTTCAAATCTGACGCATGGGCAGGCTGTGGCACTGAGCTACAGCAGCACGAGCTACGGCTTTGTGGCGAACTATTTTGGCGGTGATGGCAATGACCTGACGCTGGAGTGGGCGAACACGAAGCTGGCTGCGCTGGGCAGCAATGACAGCGGGCAGCTCGGGATCGCGGGCGGCTCCACGCAGGCGAATGTGCCTGCGCAGGTGGTGGCGACGACGCCGGTCTACCAGAAGACGATCCTCGCTGTGAGCGCCGGGCAGGCGCACTCTCTGGCTGTGTGTGCGGACGGCACGGTGGCGGCCTGGGGCAGCAATGCAAATGGACAGCTCGGCGATGGAACCACTTCCAGCAGCACAACTCCGGTGGCGGTGGTGATGAGCGGCGCATTGCTCGGGAAAAAAATCATCGCTGTAGCGGCGGGGGCGCAGCACAGCCTGGCGCTGTGCAGTGACGGCACACTGGCCGCGTGGGGAGACGGCAGCTTCGGCCAGATAGGCGACAACGGAGTCCTGGACCGCCCAACGCCGGTGCTGGTGAACATGGTGGGAGCGCTCAGTGGCAGGCGGGTGGTGGCCATCAGCGCCAGTGCCAGCCACAGCGTGGCCCTGTGCAGTGACGGCACCGTTTTCTGCTGGGGTGACAATACCAATGGTGAACTGGGCAACGGCGGCAACACGCGCAGCCTGCAGCCCGCGGCGGTGACGACGAGCGGTGCGCTGCTGGGGCGCAGCGTGGTGGCGGTGGCCTGCGGCCAGAATCATACACTGGCCCTGCTGGCTGATGGGGCCGTGGCCGCATGGGGCGCCAACGCGAGCAAGCAGCTGGGCAACAGCAGCACGACGGCCAGCAATGTGCCGGTGCTGGTGGATGCGAGCGGAGTGCTCAATGGCAGGCGGGTCGCGAAGATCGCCGCTGGCGGCAACTCCGGACTCGTGTTGTGCTCCGACGGCTTTTTGGCCGCCTGGGGGCTCAATGATCGCGGCCAGCTCGGTGTGAACAGCGCGTCGGGCTCCTTTGGCACACCGCAGGCGGTGGTGATGACGGGTGCCTTGAGCGGAAAAACTGTCAGCCGCATCCAGGCTGGCTACCGCAGCAGCAGCGTGGTCTGCCGCGATGGCAGCATGGCGGCGTGGGGCGCAGGCACCTTCGGGCAGCTTGGCAACAACACGACGAACGACAGCCTGGTGCCTGTGACAGTGGACAGCACGATTCTCGGAGGCGTGGATTTCTATGTCAACGCCGCCGCTGGCGCCGCCGCCAGTCATGAACTGGTCCTTATCGGCGTGGCAACCAACGCACCGATGATCCAGGTGGAGCTGGCAGGCGCCGTGCTGGTGGACGGAAGCGGCACGCAGAGCTACGGCAGCACGCTCGTGGGCACCACAAAGACCAAGACGTTCACGATTCGCAACACCGGCACCCAGGTGCTGAACTCTCTCTCTGCTGCCTTCACGGGCACCGCAGCCAACAAAGCGCACTATTCGGTGCCGGCGTCTCCGGCAGCGTCTCTTCAGCCGGGAGATGCCACCACCTGTACCGTCAGCTTCACACCGACAAGTACGGGAAACAAACCCGTGACGTTGAACATTTCCAACAACCTCAGCGGCAGCCTCAATCCTTTCGACATCCCGCTTTCTGGCAGCGGATCGAATTCGCTCACCTTCACCTACAACGCCCAGACAGATGTGGTGGCCACCGGCTCTGCCTTCACTGCCACAGGAAAGACGCTCACGCTGCTTCTGAACTGCGCTCCTTCCGTGGGGGCGGGGCTGATGGTGGTGAACAACACCGGCACAGGCTTCATCAATGGCGTGTTTGGCAATGTGGCGCAGGGGCAGGCGGTTTCCCTGACCTACAGCAACGTGACCTACAACTTTGTGGCGAACTACTATGGCGGAGATGGCAACGACCTTGTGCTGCAATGGGCCGGCACGCGGCTGCTGGCGTGGGGAGCCAACAGCACAGGCACACTCGGAAACAACAGCACCAGCCAGGCGAACACACCCGTGGCAGTGAGCATGAGCGGCGTGCTCAACGGCAAGACGGTGGTCGCCCTGGCCTGCGCCGAGCGTCACACGCTGGCTCTCTGCGCGGACAACACCCTCGCGGCCTGGGGGGCGAACAATGCGGGGCAGCTTGGCACGGGCAACACGACTCCGAGCACGACCCCGGTGCTGGTGAACACCAGCGGCATCCTCAGCGGCAAAACCATCGTCGCGATCGCGGCGGGTTATGAGTTTAGCCTGGCGCTATGCAGTGATGGAACGGTGGCTGCCTGGGGAATGAACGGCAGCGGTCAGCTGGGAGACGGAAGCTTCGCCACACGCCTTTCGCCGGTGGCGGTGAGCACGGCGGGCGTGCTCAATGGCAGGACGGTCACCTTGATCAGTGCCGGACTCGACTTCGTAGTGGCGCGCTGCAGCGATGGCACACTGGCCGCATGGGGTGGCAATGACAACGGCCAGCTGGGGGACGGCACCAGCAATGGGAGCAACGTCCCGGTGTCGGTGGTCACCTCGGGCGTCTTGGCGGGGCGCACCGTTTCTGCTCTGACGGCTGGCAGTTATTATGTGCTGGCTCTGTGCACGGACGGGCGCATCGCCGCATGGGGGGACAATGGCTATGGCACTTTTGGCGATGGCACGGTTGATCCAAGCGCCGTCGCGGTGCTGACCAGCAGCAGCGGTCTCTTCGCGGGCAGGACGCCGGTCTTCATCGGTGCCTCTGAATCTCACAGTGCCGCAGTTTGCGCGGATGGCACGCTCGGCGTCTGGGGAGACAACACGAACGGGCCAGGGCAGCTCGGCGTGAGCCAGGTCACTGCGGATACGTACTTGACCCCCGGCAGCCCGGTTCTCACGGGTGTGCTGGCCGGGAAGACGATCACCTCGTTCGCGCTGGGCCAGTACCACACGGTGGCGGTGCTTTCTGACGGCACCCTTTCCTCCTGGGGAAACAGCATCTACGGCCAGCTGGGCAATGGCAGCACCACTTTCAGCGAAACGCCGGTGAATGTGACTTTAAGCGCATTGGGCGCTGGAGAGAGGATCATCCGCGTCACATCCAGCGCCACGGCACGGCACAACCTGGCGCTGGTGGCCCTGCCACTGACGCAGCCCGGCGGCCCGCCGGTGGTGACGACGAATGCCGCCACCTCTGTGGACAAGACCATTGGTACCCTGAACGGACTGGTCAGTCCAAACAGCCTCGCCACGACGGCCTATTTTGAATATGGCGCCACCACCAGCTACGGCACGCAGACCAGCGTGCAGACTCCCGGGAGCGGCAGCACCTCCGTGGCGCTGACGCAGGCGCTCACGGGCTTGCAGGCAAACACCACGTACCATTTCCGCATCGTAGCGACGAACAGCGGCGGCACTGCGGTGGGGAGCGACCTCACCTTCACCACCCTGCCTGATCCTCCCCTGGCCTTCACCACCGCTGCCAACAGCCTGACCAACAACAGCGCTACGCTGACGGGCACCGTCAACCCAAACACACGCGCCACCACGATCTACTTTGAGTTCGGCACGGACACACTCTACGGCAACAGCACCGCGCCGCAAAACATCGCCTCAGGCAGCTCGAACGTGAACGTCATCGCGCCCATCAGCGGGCTCGCGCTCAACACGACTTATCATTGCCGCCTCGTGGCGCAGAACGCAGGCGGCGCCGCTTATGGCAGCGACGTGACTTTCACCACGACCGCCATCTCCGCGCCCACGCTCGGCGGCCTCAGCGCCAGCAGTGCCACCACGAACAGCGTGCTGCTGAACGGCTTTGTGAATCCGAACGGCGCCACCACCGTGTATTATTTTGAGTTTGGTCTCTCGACATCCTCCAACTTCGAAAGAATCACGGACACGGGAGGCCTTTCGGCGGGCACCTCGGCGGTGAATGTCTCGCTGCCGGGTGTGCAGCTTACACCGGGCACGCAGTATCGGTACCGCCTCGTGGCCGAGAACGCCTCCGGCGTCACCCGCAGCGGCGAGTCCACCTTCACCACGCTGCCGCTGCCGCCGATCGTGAACACGCAGGCCGCCACAGCGCTGAGCACCACCAGTGCGCGGCTGAACGGCGATGTGCGTGCGCAGAACGGCAGCGCCGCCGTCACGTTTGAATGGGGCACGGATGGGGTGAACTTCCCCAACTCGCTCGCAGGCACGCCCTCGCCCGTGACGGGAGACACCGTCACGGTGGTGAGCGCGGATTTGAGCAATTTGCAGCAGTTCACCACCTATTCCTTCCGCGTGAAGGCCGCCAGCGCCGGTGGTGTGTCGACCGGTAACGTCCTCACTTTCCAGCCGCAGATCATCTCCGGCCTGACGCTGCAATTCCCCTCCGCACCCTCCGCATCCACCGGCGCAGTGACCGTGACGCTGCACAACGGCGGCAGTACGATGGGCTGGCGCTTCATCGGCGAGCAGAACTGGCGAGCCTCGGGAGCGACGGCGGGGGGCATGACCACGGGTGATCGCGATATCGAATATCGCGCCGTGCCCGGGTATGTGCAGCCTCCGCAGGAGACGGTGAC
The DNA here is from genome assembly GCF_044226605.1 of Prosthecobacter sp. Taxonomy (GTDB): domain Bacteria; phylum Verrucomicrobiota; class Verrucomicrobiia; order Verrucomicrobiales; family Verrucomicrobiaceae; genus Prosthecobacter. The sequence goes on from NZ_JBGAGS010000007.1 coordinate 136,780, forward strand.
GGTCACCGCGGGACAACCGGCCGTGCAGGTGGATCGCGAGTACTTTGTGACCCCGGTTTCGGGTAGCGGCGGACTCACGGTGAACCTGAAGCCTGACACGATCACCAGCGGCACCGGACGGGCGCAGTGGCGTCTGCTCGGCGAAGATGACATGCAGTGGCGCGACAGCGGCGTGACGATTTCCTCCTTGGCCGCAGGAACATACCTGATCGAGTGCAAAGCGGTCAGCGGACGCACCACGCCGGCGATAGCCACGGTGCAGGTGAGCGCGGGAGCCACCTCTTCGCCGACCATCACCTATTACCTGGCCGATTCGCAGACGGGCACGCCGCCCTCGGCGCTGGCGTTCAGCACGGTGTCCGGGGACAGCACCAAGCCATACGCCTACGCAGGCCAGATTCGCAGCAATGCGGGACTGAGCTCAGGCTTTGTGGTGAAAGCGCGAGTCGTGGCCACAGCGGCACACGTGGTGTTTGATGACGGGACTCTCTCTGCGGCGCAGGGCCTGCAATGGCTCTTCCAGCGTGATGCTGGCACCTATGAGCCGAAGCCCATCGTACCACGCGGATTCTACCTTTTTGATGGATACGCGGCGCAGCGTACGGCGGACAACTCGCCTGGATCTTCCTCTCCGCAGTCGCAAAATCTGGATGTCGCCGCGATCTACTTCAATGAGGATGCCGGGCGTGGAGGTTTTGGCGGATTTCTCGCCAGCGACCTGACTAACAACGAATTCATTCTCTCCAACGCAAACAAGACGCTGGTGGGCTACCCGATTGACGGCATCGCACTTGCGGATCAGGGACGCATGCATGCCACGCCGATAGCGAATGTGACCTTCACCAATCCGTATGGACGCACCTTTGCCACCACGGGCATCCGCAGCAGCGGCGGCAACAGCGGCGGGCCGCTCTGCGTGCAGCACAGCAACGGCAACTACTACGCGGCGGCGGTGTACCTGGGCGGCACAAATCAAACCGTGGTCAGGGCCATAGACAGCAGTGTGATTGACCTTTTTAACCGCGCCGAGGTCAGCGGCGGAGGCGGCGCAAACAACACCGGCGGCGGCATCACGCACACAAGTGTCACAGGCATCGCATCCTCAAATCCCGGCGCCATTCAGGTGATCATCGAGCCTGCCGGTGCACGCACAGCCACCCCCACTGCGGGAGGCTGGCGTCTGCTCGGCGCCACCTCATCGTACAAGTCCAGCGGCAGCATCCAGGGCAACCTCGCCGCGGGTGTGTATCAACTCGACCTCACCACTCCTACTGGCTACCAGGCGCCCACGCAGCCGACCGTCACCATCACGGGTGGCCAGCAGACGACGGCTACCTTCACCTACGTCGCGGTGCTTTCCGCACAGGAATCCTGGCGCCAGGCAAACTTCGGCATCAGCACCAACACCGGCAGCGCCGCTGACAATGCCGACCCCGATGGCGACGGGATGACCAATTTTGCCGAATACACGGCGGGCACCAATCCGAACAGCGGGGGCGATGTTTTCAAGGTGAAGACGGCGGTGAGGAGCGGCAGCACCTTCTCACTGACCACCGACGGCAAAAGCGCGCGCACCTACCTACTCGAGCGCAATCTGACACTCGACTCCGCCTCCTGGAGCATAGTCGCAACGCAGGGGCCGCTTGGTGCCGACGGCACCGTGACGCTCACAGATCCCTCCAGTCCGGCAGGCAGAGCGTTTTATCGCATTCGAGTTTCGGCTCCTTAACCCACGCATAAAAAGCGATGGAACCATTAAGGTGGAACGCCTCATTCGAGTCGTTCCGTGTATGTGGAAGATTCGCTGAACGGAGTGCCGACAGTCCATGAATCGAAAGCATTCGAAACACGGCAGGGCTTTTCATCCATGGTACGTGAGAGTTTATGGCGCAGGGATAGACTGTGAAGCTGTGGATAAATGCCGGGCGATGTGCGGAGTGCGGCTCTCTGCCTTTTCATGGGTAGGATTACCCATGGCGCTGCGCACCTTCTGGCACTTCATTGTGCGTGTTCACCCGAATGCAAATAACTCATGGGCCTCCACCAGCGCCAGCCTCGCCTTTTTGCCCACTCCCAGAGCAGCGAGGCTGTTTTTACAAAGCCTCCGAGAGGCTTTTCGGCACTGTATTGGCATGATCTGGTCGGGGTTAGCCAAGATTTAAACCATTACGATTACTTCTCAATCTCGCCGTGACTAAAGCGGCATAATGCTTATAAATCGTGAGCGTCCCCAGCCCTTGATCAGCATGAAATTGCGCTTTCTTTTCCTCCTCGCCTGCTTCGCCTCCACCAGCCTTCTGGCGCAGGCTCCCGGCATGCTCACCTATCAGGGTCGTGTCACAGTGAACGGCACCGGCTATACTGGCGCCGGCCAGTTTAAATTTGCATTGGTGAATGCGACAGGCAGCGCCACCTACTGGAGCAACGACGGCACCAGCAGCGCCGGCGCACAGCCCACAGCGGCGGTCTCCCTAAGCGTAAGCAACGGAGTGTACTCCCTGCTGCTCGGAGACACGACGCTGACAAACATGATCTCGGTTCCGGCATCCGTCTTCAGCAATTCAGACGTTCGTCTGCGAGTGTGGTTCAATGACGGCGCTAACGGCTGGCAGCAGCTGGCGCCCGACCAGCGGATTGCCTCTGTGGGTTATGCGATGGTGGCCGGCAATGTGGTGGCAGCAGGCATCGGCTCGGCCCAACTGGCTTCAAACCTGACGCTGGGTGGCACGACAACCATCGGTTCCGGGATCTCACTGCCGGCAACGTCAGACTCCAGCAACGGAGTGATCTCGCAAGGAGGAGCGCCAATTTTGCAGTCCTACGGAACGAGCAATTTTTTCGTCGGCAAAAACGCCGGGAACTTTACCATGACCGGCACGAACAATGTGGCGCTGGGGACATCTGCGCTCAATAAGCTCACCACCGGCAGCAGCAACACCGCTATTGGCATTTCCTCCGCACGCTCAATCACGACGGGCACGCAAAATACAAGCCTGGGATGGCTGTCGCTCAACTCCAACACGACCGGAAGCTACAACACGGCCATCGGTTCTGCCGCTTTGCAGGTGAACACCACGGGCGATTCCAACATCGCCGTTGGACAATCGGCGCTCGTCTTAAACACCACAGGCGCTTCCAATGTGGCGGTGGGAAATTCATCCCTGGGTGCGAACACCAGCGGCGGCGGCAACTCCGCCTTTGGGGGCGGCTCGCTCCTGTCAAACAGCACTGGAGCCAACAACTCCGCCGTAGGGACCAACAGTCTCCGCAACGGCAATGGCGACAACAACACCGCCATGGGGGCGAACACCCTGTATAACAATGCAGCCGCCAACAACTCCGCCTTCGGCTACCAGGCGCTCTTCAGCAACACCTCGGGCACACCCAACACGGCGTTCGGCACGCTGGCTCTTTATTCCAACACCACCGGGGCCTCCAACATTGCCGTGGGCAGCAATGCTCTTTATTCCAACACGACCGGCGGCTCAAACACCGCTGTAGGCACGCAGGCTCTCCTCTCCAGCAACGGCGATCTGAACACGGGGGTGGGATTCAGGGCGCTCCACGAGAACACCACGGGCTACTCCAATACAGCGATTGGTGGCACCAGTCTTTTTTCAAACACCACTGGATACCATAATGCGGCGGTGGGATACGGCGCTCTCAACGGCAATGTCGGCGGCAATCAAAATGTGGCCGTGGGATCCCTGGCGCTCTACACCAATGCGAGCGGCAATCAAAATGTGGCCGTGGGGTACGAGGCTCTGTATGTGAACACCGCGTCGTGGAACACGGGCCTGGGGTTCTATGCCTTGAACGACAACACCACGGGAAGCAATAACACGGCGACAGGCAACAGCGCTTTGCAGTTGAACACAACAGGCTCACAAAACACAGCGAATGGTGTGCAATCACTCGGAAACAACACGACCGGAAACAACAACACCGCCGTGGGTCAACAATCGCTGCTGGGCAACACCACAGGCGCCGGCAATATCGCGATTGGCTTCAATGCCGGGCACCTGCTCACGACCGGCAATAACAACATCGATATTGGCAGCAACGGTGTTGCAGGGGAATCAGGAGTGATCCGCATCGGCAATGTGGGCGACCAGAGCCAGACATACATTGCAGGCATCTCCGGAGCCACCAGCAGCGGGGGAGCCGCGGTATATGTCAATGCATCTGGCCAGCTCGGCACGGCCACTTCCTCGCGGCGCTTCAAGGAGCAGATCGAGACGATGGGAGCGGCCAGCGCGGCCATTCTCCGCATGCGCCCGGTGTCGTTCCGCTACAAGCCGGAGATCGACGCGGCTCAACTGCCGCAGTTCGGCCTCATCGCGGAGGAGGTGGCGGAGATTGATCCCACGCTCGTCGTGCGGGATGAAAGCGGCGGCATCCAGTCGGTGCGCTATGAGCAGGTGAACGCCATGCTGCTCAATGAATTTCTCAAGGACCACAAGCGTGCCGAGGCAAGCGCTGAGGAAGTGAGCGCCCTGCAGAAAAAAGTGCGGGAGCTTCAGCAGCGGGATGCCGCACGCGACCAGCGTGAGCGTGAGCTGGAAGAACGCCTTCTGAGGCTGGAGCAGGTGCTTTCACGCACGGCCATGCCAGGCACGCCGCCGCCGGCGAGCGCCTCGAAAGAATAGAACTGTGAAACCGATGCATCGTTGCGCCACAGCCAGAAACAGAGAACACCCACGGTGGCGGGTGGTGCTGGCTTTCGCGGTGACGCTCCTCCTGTGCGCCGCCGGGGCGCAGGGGGCGGTGCGCAGCGCGGGGCCTTATGAGATCCAGAACGAGGTTTTGAGCGCCGGAGGAGCGACCTCCACGGGCGGAGTCTATGGCAATGAGGGCAGCACCGGGGGGATAGCGGGAGCGCCTGGAAATGCGGGCGCGCGAATCAGCCAGGGCTACATCGCGCAGATCTATCCGCTGACCGGACCGTCGGTGGTGCTGGGGCTGCCGACTGGATTTTCCACGGTGGACATGACGCTGAACGGCTACGTGAACCCCAACGGTGCGGCGACTTCGGCCACCTTTGAGTACGGCACCACCACCAGCTACGGCAGCAGCGCGAGCGCGGCCCTTTCTCCCAACAATGGCACGGCACTGCAAAGTGTGAGCGTGGTGCTGCCGGGGCTGGCAGTGAACACGGTTTACCACTACCGGCTGAGCGCCACCAGTGCGGCGGGCACGAACCGCAGCGATGACGGCACATTCACCGTCACCATCACGGCACAGGCGCCCACGGTGGCGGTGCAGAGCGCCACGGAGCTCGGCGTGAGCAGCGCGCGGCTTAACGGCCAGGTGAACCCCAACGGATACTCTGCAACCAACGCCTTTGAGATCAGCACGGACGGCAGCAACTGGACAGCCGTGGCCGCCGCGCCGAGCCCGCTCACAGGGTCCAGCTCTGTCGCGGTGACGGCTGTCGCGACCGGCTTGCAGGCGAACACGCTTTACTACTGCCGTGCTGTTTCCACCAATGCAGCCGGTGCTTCCAGAAGCCCTCAAACAACCTTCACCACCAGCGCGGACCCACCGCAGGTGATCCCCGCGAACCCTGGCGCGATCACCAGCAGCAGCGCCACGCTGGGAGGCACGGTGATTCCCAAAAGCCGGGCCACGACGGTGTGGTTTGAGTATGGCCTGAGCACCTCGTATGGGAGCAGCACGGCGGTGCAAAATGTCGGGGCTGAGGTGACCTCCGCAGACCTCTTTGCCCCCATCAGCGGGCTGGCCGCCGGCTTCACGTACCATTCCCGGATGGTGGCCTCCAGCCAGGGAGGGATGGCGTATGGCGCGGATGTCAGCTTTCAGACGAATGCGGGCGCCACCGCCCCACCGACGGTGATGACCGGGGCTGCGCAGGGCATCACCACGAGCGCCGCCACCCTGCTGGGTGTGGTGAATGCCAACAGCGGCCTGACGAATGCGTGGTGCGAGTACGGCACCACGGCTGCACTGGGCGGCCAGTCGGCGCAGGTGGGGATCGGAAACACCGCGTCGGCGGTGAACCCGGCGCTGAATCTCAGCAGCCTGCAGCCTGGCACGCAGTATTACTACCGCATCGCTGCGCAGAACAGCCTGGGCACCTCCTACGGCAGCATCCTCTCATTCACGACGGCTTTTGCGCCGCCCACGGTCGCCACGGGCGGGAGCACGCCGCTGAGCACGACGAGCGTGCAGCTTGCGGGCACGGTGCAGGCGCAGAATGCCAGCACCCAGGTGTTTTTTGACTATGGCACGGACGGCACGAGCTTCCCCAACAGCACGAGCGCCACGCCAGCCTCCGTGTCTGGAAACACCAGTACGGGCGTGAGCGCCACACTGGCAAACCTCCTGCAGGGCAGCACTTATTTTTACCGGGTGCGGGCGGTGAGCAGCGGCGGCACCAGCGTGGGCCTGACGGCGACGTTCCAGATCGCGCAGCTCTCCGGGCTGCTGCAGCAGTTTCCCACGGCGCCGCCGCCCTCCACCGGCCAGCTCACGGTGCAGATCTCTCCGGCGGGTCCGCTCACTGGGTGGCGGTTTGTGGGTGAACAAATCTGGCGCGCCGCTGGCTCGTCCGCCACAGGCCTGACCACGGCGGACCGGGAGATCGAGTACCGCCCGGTGCCCGCCTACATCCAGCCACCGGGAGAGGTGGCCAGCATTGCCAGCGGGGCCACCACTGTTCTCTCGCGAGTTTATTACAACACCACCACCGGTGGCAGCGGGGGGCTGAGCGTGACCCTGATGCCAGACACCGTCACCACGGGGACGGGCCGCGGCCAATGGCGTCTGCTGGGCGAGAGTGATGCCCAATGGAGGGACAGCGGAGCGACCTACAGCGGCCTGGCTGCGGGCAGCTACCTGGTGGAATGCAAACCTGTCTCCGGGCGGGCCACACCGGCAAACACCAGCGTCATCATCAGCGATGGTCAAGTCGCAGCGCCTGCGATCACCTACTTCCTGGCTGATTCCACCTCAGGGGCCGCACCTGCGCCGCTGAGCTTTGCGGATGTGAGCACGGACGCCACGAAGCCGTATGCCTATGTGGGGCAGATCACGAGCAATGCGGGGGCGAGCAGCGGCTTTGTGGTGAAAGCGCGTGTGGTGGCGACCGCCGCGCATGTGGTGTGGGATGACGGCACACTCTCCGCCGCGCAGGGGCTGCAATGGACGTTTCAGCGCCACGCTGAAGTCTATGAACCCAAGCCTCTGGTGCCCCGTGGCTTTTACCTCTTCGACGGCTATGCCGCCCAGCGCCAGATAGACAACTCCCCGGGAGACTCCTCCCCGCAGTCGCAGAATCTGGACGTGGCGGCGATGTACTTCAATGAAGCGGCGGGACGTGACGGGTTCAGCGGCTATCTGGCCAGTGACCTGACCGCGAATGAGTTTCTGCTTTCCAATGCGAGCAAGATGCTCGTCGGCTATCCTGTCGATGGCATCGCGACGGGCAGTCAGGGCATCATGCATGCCACACCGGCGGCGAACGTGAGCTTTGCCAATCCTTACGCCAGAACCTTCGCCACGACGGACATCAGGAGCTTTGGTGGCAACTCCGGCGGGCCGCTGTGCGTGCTGCACAGCAATGGCATCTGGTATCCGGCCGGCATCTACCTGGGGGGCAACAACCAGACGATCGTGAGGTCCATCGACAGCGCGGTGATCGATCTCTTCAACCGTGCGGACATCAGCGGCAACGGTGGTGCAAACAACACCGGGGGCGGCATCACGCAGACCAGCGTGAGCATCATCGGCAGCACCTCCAATCCGGGCGCGTTAAAGGTGGTCATTGCGCCAGCCGGCGCAGCCAATGCGGGGGCTGGATGGCGCCTGAGTCCGGAGACGGGCTATCGCGCAAGCGGGGCGCAGAAAAGCGGGCTGAACGCGGGAAGCTATGTGCTGCAGCTCACGACAGTGGCGGGTTATCAGGCTCCCACTGCGCAGAATGTCACCGTCACCGGAGGCCAGCTTGCCACGATTACGTTTACTTACGACGCCGTGCTCACGCCGCAGGAAACCTGGCGTCTTGCCAGCTTTGGAGTCACCACGAGCAGCGGGAATGCAGCGGATGATGCAGATCCTGATGGTGACGGCATGAGCAATCTGGCGGAATACACGGCAGGAACAAATCCGAATGACCGGGCGGATGTTTTCAAAACGAACACCCAGCAAAAGGGTGACGGCACCTTCACGCTGACGACCTCCGGCAAATCCGGCCGCACCTACATCCTGCAACGCAGCACGCTGCTGACGGCCAATTCCTGGTACACGGTGACCACCCAGGGTCCGCTGGCCAGCGACGGCGGCGTCACCCTCACCGACAGCGCCGCACCTGCCGCCTCAGCGTTTTACCGCATTCAGGTGACAGGGCCATGACCTGAGTTCTGGAAATCACCTCCTGACGAACTCCATGAAAAAAGACAGTCCGGCCAAACTGACGCTCCTCGCGCTGGCGTGCATCGTCCTGGCATGGTGTGCGCTGCGCCTGGTATTTTCCAACACCGGGGTGGCTGGCAGAGCGGAGGTGCGCTCCCTGGAATCACGGCTGGCAGCCAGCCGCCAGCAGATGGTGAAAAGCAGCACCCAAACTGAATTTCGAACGGTGCTGCGGGAAATGAAGAGCGCACTGCGGCAGATGTCTCCCAGGGAGGCCGCGGCTTGGATTTTGAGCGAGCTTGAGCATGGTGGAGACTTTGCCACGCAGCTTGATTTTGAGATCGGGGCAGACCAAAACCTGGCGGAATGGCCCACTTACCGGGTGTTTTTGCTGGATATGCTCATGCTTGTAGATCCCGCCGCGGCGGCTGCAAAAGCGCGTGATTTTTTGCAAGCCTCAGCCTCGGCCGACGAGTGGGCTGTGGCGATGAGAAACCTGGCACGTGCAGGCGGCCTGCCTGAAGACGACGTCCTGCTGAAGACGAAGTCTGCAGAACTTCTGCGCAACCCTGAATGGCGCCGCCAATCTTCATCGGGTTACTTGCAGGCCTTTGATGTCATCGTGCATACCCGAAATACAGCACTCGCGCCTGAGCTTATGGCGCTGTGTGACAAGCAAGACCAGAAGGCGGTGCGCCATGCGGCATTCCTAACGCTGGACAGGCTGCTGCTCGTGCGGCCAGAGGTCGTGCTTCCGATGCTGAGCCGGTCTGCCAGCCAGCACCCGCAAAGCGGACTGATGATCTCCAACATGATGGCCCGCGGAGACCTGCGAAATGAAACCCAGCGACAGGCCATCGAATCCTATCTGCTGGATGAGAAACGGACGCCGGAAGAACTGCGTGGATTCGCCAGCGTGTTTCCCAATGCCAACGTGTCAGTTTCCAATAACCTGCTCACGAAAGCAGCGTCCATCAATGGCGCGGAGCTTGCCGAGCTAGACCGGGCGGCGCTGGAAATCGTCGCCGCCTGGCTTGGGAATCCGGCTTTCTCCCGCAGTCATCCCGTGTTGCGGGAAACCTATCAACGGCTGAGAAGGTTTGTGAATCCCTAAATGCGGCAGGCCAATGCTGTGGGGGAAACGTCTTTCCCATGTGGCTCGAAACCTGCACGAACCTTCGTGGAGGTGATGCTCCAGCCGGTATGAAATGGAGGGACTGGATTCCTGCCGAAGTATAAAACCATCTCCCCTTCGCAAGTGCCGGAGACAGGACTCGAACCTGCACTTGTTTCCAAACCAGATCCTAAGTCTGGCGCGTCTACCAATTCCGCCACTCCGGCAGGGAGTTGCACGGAGGTATGATTCGGTGCGGATGTTGCGGCTGCAAATGAATTATCGGGTCCGCAGCAGACGCGAGGCGATCCAGCCTGTGATGAGCACGGTGCACAACGGCGCGAGGCCGACTTTCAGATTTGCCCCAATCCATGGCAGCCAGCCGCCGGTGTAGAGGGTGAGGGCGCTGAAGTACTTCAGGCCGAAGACCCAGCCGCCATGCAGGCCGATGCCCGCCCACAGCGCCCCCGTTTGCATGCGCATCCTGGCCAGCACCCAGCCGACAGCGAAGAGCGTGGCAAATTCAGCGAGGAGAAAGTCTACATCGCCAAAACCGGCTGCGATTTGTCTGAGCACCAGGAAGCCGCTGCGCCAGGTGACGTCGGCATCGGCAATCTGCCAGCCCTCAGGTGGTTTGAGAAAATGTACCAACGCAAAGACGAAGGTGAGGGAGAGCAAGGCCTTGGATTCCTTCATCGTCCGCAGCAGCAGTCCCAGAAGCAGGCCGCGGAAGAAAAACTCCTCCACGATGCCAGCGCCGAGCGCGGCGGTGATGGGCTCTCCAAGCTTCAACCAGCGAGCGTCGGGGCGCAGCTGATACGCACCGCTTTGCAAAAACAGGAAGCCCAGTGCGAGCAGAAGACCCGCGGCGAGAAAAAAGCCCGTGGCCCATTGTTTGACACCTGTGGCCAAGGGCCGCCAGGCGGGCAGCAGGGAGCGCTCCAGACGCACCCAGCGCATGAACGGCCAGATAAAAAGCAGCGCGCACACGAGCACGGCGCGATTGAAATACCGCGTGAACTGCGCGCGCTGAATCTCTGAAAGCAGCCACTTCACCATGCCTGCCTCATGCCATGAGGAGGCCGAGAGCCAGCCATGGGCTGCTTTGCCGAGGTGAAACAGCGGTGCGGAGAGCAGCGCGCCGCCGAGCATCACGGCGAGGAGGTAGAGCAGGAGTTTGGGCAAGGCAGGGGAACTGCCGGGGCTGGCGGCTTGCATGGGCGCGATACTAGCGCATCCTGCACGCTCTCAATGACCAAAAACCAAATCCACGAATGGCACGAACGTCTGGAAGACGGCCGCAAACAGTACATCCGCGCGTATTGGAACTCGCGTGAATGGCAGTTCCGCTATGCCCATCCAGACGGCGAGGCGTGGATGCCTCTGGAAAATCCGCCGCCGCAGCGCTGGCTGGAACTGCGGGACCTGCTCTTCCGGAAGTATCAGCGCAAGAAGCTGCCCTGGAAGTATGTCGTGGATCTCGACAAAAGGCTGGCGGACATGGGCATCAAGGCGGAGGACGCTGAGACGCCAGAGGCGGAGGACTGACGCGGTGCTACTGCGCCCCGGCCTTGGTTTTGATCTCGGCGGTCACCCCGCCGCCGTAAGGTGCGCCGAAGCGCATGCCGACCTGCACATCGGGGAAAAAGAAACGCCGGCCCGCACGTGCGCTGCGCCGCCGTGAAATGAAGCCCAGCATGGCGGCAAAAACCGCGCCTCCGGCCAGGATGGCTGGCACCGTCATCGCAAACTTCTTTTCACCTCGCTGAAGCCAAAGTGACTGCTTCAACCGGACGCGCTCCAAGCCGCGCAGCCTGTCGACCCAAGCTCGCGTGGCCATGGCCATGCGTTCGTCGAGTGTGAGCTTGGGGTCGAGGAGGATGCGGCGCGTTTCCTGCATGATTTCCACGAGTTCGGCCGCCGGGTAGCGGTCCCAAAACTCGGGTGCAAATGACATGGCGCTGCCTTTGCTGGCACGGTCATAGGCCATCAACACTGCCGGCCGCGTGCCGCTCCACTCCCGGCGGGTGATCTGGGCCTGTCTGCGCAGAGTCATTCCTGCAGAGGTGAAACTGGTGGCGGTGATCCACGCGTCACATTTCAAATCGTGACGAAATTTGCCGAGCTCCTCGGCTAGCTGCCGGCGGGTTTCAGGAGTCAGCGCCCGGGTATCGTCAAAAATGCCGTCCTCGGGCGGGGGCGTGGCATGGGCCAGCCCTCCGCCTGCCAGTGCAGCCAGCCAGATGCCCGCTATCGAGGGGACGAGCAGGAATAGCTTGAGGCGGCGGAGGCAGGTCATGGGCGGGGACATTTTGTCCCACTCCAGCCAGAGGGCAACTCCGGCGAACCGTTGTTCCCTCATTATATAAGGAGCCGAGAGGACCGATTGATGGAGAAAATGGGGGCATTTAGGGCTCTGTTTCCACCCGCTTGTGAAATTTTTCACAAAATCGCCTTGCCGCTCTTTGGGCAGCGTAGATAGATAGTCTTCACGCCCGCTACCAGACCCCTGCCTTTCATGCCCACTGTCACCCGAGAATACGAGGCCCCGGATACCGCCGCCAAAGTGGCCCGGCAGCTCGAAGCCGTGGAAGAGACCACGACGGACATCGTCGGAGAGAAACTGGTGCTCAACATGGGCCCCAGCCATCCCGCCACTCATGGCGTGCTGCGCCTGATCCTGGAACTGGACGGTGAAATCATCACCAAGGCGGATCCCGATGTCGGCTTCCTGCATCGCGGAGACGAAAAGATCGCCGAAAACATGCACTACAACCAGTTCGTGCCCTACACGGACCGGCTGGACTACCTCGCTCCTCTGGCCAACAACGTGGCGTACGCCCTGGCGGTGGAAAAGCTGATGGGCTGGGAAGTGCCGGAGCGCGGCCGCGCCATTCGCGTGATTTGCTGCGAGCTGGCCCGAATTTCGGCCCACATGCTGGGAGTCGGAGTGTTCGCCATGGACGTCGGCGCGATGACGGTCTTCCTCTACACCTTCACGGAGCGCGAGAAGATCTACAATCTCTGCGAGCAGCTCACCGGCGCGCGCTTCACCACCAGCTACACCCGCGTGGGTGGACAGATCCGCGACCTGCCGAACGGATTCGTCGGTGCTGTGAAAACCTTTCTTTCGGAGCTGGAGCCTGTGATCGACGAGATCGACAAGCTGCTCTCGCGCAACCGCATCTTCATCGACCGCACGCAGGACATCGGCGTCATCTCGAAGGCGGATGCCATCGCATACGGTCTCACTGGCCCCAATCTGCGTGGTTCCGGCGTGGAGCACGACCTGCGCAAGGCGCAGCCTTATCTCGATTACGAGAAGTATGAGTTCGACGTGCCCGTGGGCACCAAGGGCGACTGCTATGACCGCTACCTTGTGCGCATGGAAGAAATGCGGCAGAGCGTGCGCATTCTGAAGCAGGTGCTGGCAAACCTTCCCGAAGGCCCCATCAATGTGGCCGACGCCAAAGGACTGCTGCCGAAGAAGGAAAAAGTGCTCATGAAGATGGAGGAGCTGATCCACCACTTCATCATCGCCACGCAGGGCATCGATGCTCCCGCGGGAGAAGTTTATTTCGCGGCCGAGAATCCCAAAGGCGAGCTTGGCTTCTACATCAACAGCACCGGTGGCGGCGTGCCGCATCGTCTGAAAATCCGCGCCCCTTCCTTTCTTAACCTCAGCATCATCTCCAAGCTGATCCCCGGCCACATGCTCAGCGACATTCCTGCAGTGCTCGGCAGCCTGGACTTCGTCATGGGCGAATGTGACCGCTGATCCACTCCCAACCTTTTCCTCCGAGACAACCACGCATGCCCTTTGAAGTTCCAGCCGAATTGGAGAAACGCATGGATGAGGCGATCTCGCATTATCCCGTTTCAAAACGCAGCGCTGTGCTGCCGCTGCTGCATCTCGTGCAGGAGCATTTCCGATTTATCAGCGAAGAAGCGGTGAACTGGGTGGCTGCCAAGCTTGGGCTGGAGCCGATCCAGGTGCTTGAAGTGGTCACCTTCTATCCGGGTTTTCGTCAGGCCGCTCCAGGCAAGTACCACATCCGCGTGTGCCGCACGCTCTCCTGCGCCATGGCCGGAAGCTATGAGCTGATGGACGCCTTCTGCAAAGCGGGCAACATTGACCGTTCTCACACAGACCATCATCATCCCATCGCGGTCAGTGCTGATGGCAAATACAGCATCGAGTTTGCCGAGTGTCTGGCCAGCTGCGGCTTCGGACCCGTCTGCATGATCGAAGACGACTTCTACGAGAAGGTCGATCCCGCCAAAGCGGGCGAACTGCTGGCGCAACGCGCCTGAGCAGAAGGGCATGAAAAAAGCGCAACGGTTTGAGCCATTGCGCTTCGCGAATCTTTTGAGAGAGGGTTTACTTGTTCCGCCAGGACACGACATCGTCCTCTGTCTGCTGCTGCTTGTCCTGACCCCAGCTGTAAACAGCGATCTCGACCGGGAGCATTTTCGGCGGCGGGCTGATGGCGTTGGAGGAGATCCTTGGATCCGAGTTGTTCAGGTCGGGATTGGCCACCTGTTTGTCGCCATTGGTGTCCAGCAGAACGTAATAAACGGTGCCCCAGAGATCGACGAGCTTGTAGGGAGGCTGGGCGTTCACCAGGCCGAACATGCCGTTCTTGGCAATCGGAAGGTCGATGAACTTGATGTCCTTCGGGTTCAAGTTCTGGGTTGCAGAACCGCCGGATGAGCCGCTGCTCGAGGAAGCCGAGATCGTTGACAGCGCACCAACGATGCCACTGTTTTCATCTGTTGGGATTGCCTGAATGTCCTGGCCGGAGGAAGCAGAGCTGAGGAGGCTGGAGTTCACCGGATAGCGGTTGTACTCGACCTGATAGCTGCCGATGGCGAGGCGCAGATCTTTGATGACGGTCTGCACCTGCACCTTTCTTCCATCTGCCATCAGCTTGTTGGCCTGGGAAATCACAAGGCCTGCAAGGATGGCGATGATGGTGATGACCACCAGCAGTTCAATGAGTGTAAAGCCCGCTTGTACGATGAGAGGGCGGGCGCGAGGTTTGATTTTCATGTTCTTCGGTTGGGTTTGTATTGAGCGGCTGCCGGGAACGAAAGAGGTTCAAAAAACAGTCGTCGTTGTGATTGAATATTAAATCGTTTTTGCCTCGCGACGTCAATACTTGTCATGAAGCAGAACCAAGTTCAGCGGCGGTTCAGACGCCATTTTGAGAGTGGCTGTCGCGACTGCACCGCAGCTTTTGATTGTCAACTAATGCTTGCATCATTTGCTTCAACGACTTAAATCCCGCGCTTCAACCCCCACCTAGAACATACACAACAACCACGGATCGCATCAGACGATCTGAAAATCACTTATGGCAAAGACAGCATCCAAGGGCAGCGCAGACAAAAAGAAGTACGTTTATTTTTTCGGACCAGGGAAGTCAGACGGTGATGGTTCCATGAAAGCATTGTTGGGCGGCAAGGGCGCCAATCTCGCGGAGATGAGCCGCATTGGTCTTCCAGTCCCTCCCGGATTCACCATCAGCACCGAAGTGTGCACGTACTTCTACGAGAACAAGAAGACCTATCCAGCCTCTCTCCAGGGCCAGATGGAAGCCGCCGTCAAAGGCATGGAAAAAATCATGGGCTACAAGTTCGGTGACTCCAAAGGCTTCCCGCTTCTGGTCGCTGTGCGCTCCGGTGCACGTGACTCCATGCCCGGCATGATGGACACCATCCTCAACCTCGGCCTCAACGACGAGACCGTGCTCTCCCTCGTGGCCGCCACGAACAACGAGCGCTTCGCCTGGGACTGCTACCGCCGCTTCGTCCAGATGTACGGAGACGTGGTGCTCGGCGTGCAGAAGCGCGAAGGCGAAGACCATGAGCCTTTCGAAGTCGTCATCGAAGAGTATAAGCACTCGACCTATCACAAGGACATCTTGGACAGCGACCTGACCGCCGACGACCAGAAGGAACTGGTGAAGCGCTTCAAGCAGCTTGTGAAAGACCGCACTGGTAAGAGCTTCCCGAGCGATCCTTGGGATCAGCTTCGCGGCGCTGCCGGCGCTGTGTTCGGCTCCTGGATGAACGACCGCGCGATCGTTTATCGCCGCAAGTACAACATCCCCGCCGAGTGGGGCACTGCCGTGAACGTGCAGGCCATGGTGTTCGGCAACACGGGACCGACCTCCGGTTCCGGCGTGGCTTTCACCCGCAACCCCGCCAACGGCGCGAACGAATTCTACGGTGAGTTCCTCATCAACGCCCAGGGCGAAGACGTCGTCGCCGGTGTGCGCACGCCTGAGCCTGTGGCCCAGCTGCAGAAGGAAATGCCGAAGTCCTACGCGGAGCTCATGAAGGTCCGCCAGACTCTGGAAAAGCACTTCAAGGATGTGCAGGACATCGAGTTCACCATTCAGGAAGGCAAGCTGTTCATGCTGCAGACCCGCAATGGCAAGCGCACCGCCGCCGCCGCTCTGAAGTTCTCCATGGACATGGTGAAGGAAAAGCTCATCGACTGGGAAACCGCCGTGCTGCGCAACCCCGCCGACCAGCTCGACCAGCTGCTGGCCCCGATCTTCGACGCAGCAGACGTCAAGAAGGCCAAGGCCATCGCCACCGGCCTTCCTGCCGGCCCTGGCGCCGCTTCCGGCAAGATCTACCTCAACGCCGACCGCGCTGTCATCGCTGAGCAGAAGGGTGAAAAAGTCCTCCTCGTCCGCAACGAAACCAGCCCTGAAGATCTTCGCGGCATGATCGCTGCTGAAGGCATCCTCACCGCTCGTGGTGGTGTGTCCTCCCACGCTGCTCTCGTTGCCCGTCAGATGGGCAAGGTTTGCATCTGCGGTGCTGCCGCTCTGGAAATCGACTATGACAAGAAGACCGTCACCGTTTCAGGCCAGACCTTCAGCGAAGGCGACTACCTCTCCATCGACGGCACCAGCGGCACCGTGTATGCGGGCGAACTGAAGACCGCTCCTTCCGAAATCATCACCGGCATGATCCACGGCGACAAGGCCGCGCAGGGCACCGAGAAGTTCAAGAGCTTCGAGCAGCTCATGAACTGGTGCGGCAAGGCCACCCGCATGCAGGTCCGCACGAATGCCGACAATCCTGAGCAGACTCAGAACGCCGTTGCGTTCGGCGCCCAGGGCATCGGTCTTACCCGCACGGAGCACATGTTCTTCGAAGGCGATCGTATCGACGCTGTGCGTGAAATGATTCTGGCAGACAACGTGGGCGACCGCAAAAAGGCGCTCGCCAAGCTGCTGCCATATCAGCGCGAAGACTTCACGGGCATCTTCACCGAGCTCAAGGGTCTTCCTGCCACCATCCGTCTGCTCGATCCTCCTCTGCACGAATTCGTGCCGCATGAAGAAAAAGCGCAGGCTGAGCTCGCCAAGAAAATGGGCGTGTCCGTTGAGAAGGTCACCTCACGTGTCGCGGCTCTTCATGAGTTCAACCCGATGCTCGGTCACCGCGGCTGCCGTCTTGGCATCGCCTATCCGGAGATCACCGAGATGCAGGCTCGCGCCATCTTTGAAGCCGCTGCAGATGTGGCGAAGAAGAAGATCAAGGTGAAACCCGAAGTGATGATTCCTCTTGTCGGATTCAAGAAAGAACTCGACCTTCAGGTGGAAATCGTGCATAAGGTTGCAAAAGAAGTGATGGCTGAGAAAAAAATTAAGCTCGACTATCTTGTCGGCACCATGATTGAGGTGCCGCGTGGAGCGCTCACGGCTGATGAAATCGCCGAGACAGCCCAGTTCTTCAGCTTCGGCACCAATGACCTGACCCAGACCGCGCTCGGCATCAGCCGTGACGACATGGGCAGCTTCCTGATGCCCTACACCGAGAACGAAATCTTCAAGAAGAACCCCTTTGCCACTCTGGATCAAACCGGCGTGGGTCAGCTCATCAAGATCGCCATCGAAAAAGGCCGCAAGACCAAGCCCGACATCAAGCTGGGCATCTGCGGTGAACACGGCGGTGATCCAGACAGCGTCAAATTCTGCCACCGTGCAGGCCTCACCTATGTGAGTTGCAGTCCTTTCCGTGTTCCGGTCGCACGCCTTGCCGCAGCGCAGGCAGCGATCGAAGAAAAGCGCGCAGCCGCTCCGGCAGCCGCAGGAAAAAATGTCCGTGGAGGCGCCAAAAGCGCAGCCGCGGCAAAACAAAACAACAACGCAACCAACAACAACAAGAGGACAAACACTATGGCTAAGAAAGCTGCAAAGAAAGCCGCCAAGAAGGCTGCACCCGCCAAGAAAGCCGCCAAGAAAGCTGCTAAGAAGGCTGCCAAGAAGAAGTAACGCATTGGCCTCCTAGAGGTCAATGTGGCGGAGCAATCCGCCGCCAAAAGCCCTGTGGGGATCAAACCTCACAGGGCTTTATTCTTTTTGACGCAGGATGCTTCGCCGGACTCCTGGTCCACAACGAAACCGGTACACGAAAAGCCTGCCACATGGCCCGAAGGCACAGCAACTCCCTGATCTGCGCAGAGCGCCGGTCGCTTATATCGCCTGTCTGATATTTCTGAAGCGGACGCCTGCTCAGCGCCTCTGCTCTTCGTCGTAAATGGAACCAGGTGGCGGCGTGGAAATGAAGGAACCACCAGCGGACATCGCATCATTCCGCACGGTCCTGCTGTTGCCGATCTGCTCATTGGCAGAGCGCATGCTGCCGAGGCCTGCTGAACCCCCCATGCCGGACACAGCACCGTAGTTTTGATACGAAGGCCGGTAAAAAGATCCCATCCCACCAGAGCCGACGGAACCACCTATGCCGGTGCCGCCCACCTGCCCGGGACTCAGGGCCACCGGATTGTCTGGAGTCGGCACACCGTCCGACTTGCGCTCGGACTCCGCCAGGTAGTGCTTGTTCCACGCGGCGTTGTTCACGCCTTCGGCCACCTTGTTGTCCAGCCGGCGCTTCTGCTCCTCGTAATCAGCCTTGCTGATGGCGCCGGAGGAGCGCTTGTGCTCCAGTTCGTCATACAAGTGCTGATAGCGGGCGCGGACCACGTTTTCATACGCAGACAGTTCGGCCAGCGTGGGGATGCTGTCCATGGTTCTGCTGGCGCAGGAGGCGAGCATGCCGGACAGCAGTGCGCCCATCAGTAATTGGGAGACGTTCTTCATCAATGCTAAGATACGCCCGGGAGGCATCTTGTTCAAATCAAAGCACCGTTGCATCCCGGCCTTGGCGCTTCACCCTTAACACCCAATCACCCACTGCCTTGGACCCCATCGACGCTGCTTTGCAAGTTCCTGAGCCCCGTGGCAACTTCCTGCCGTATCCGGCCTCTCGGCTGGCTGCCAAGATCGTTCCCCAGGATCTCACCAGTTTTAAATCCCGGGGCGTCACCCGCGCCGAACGCGTGCTCCAGCAGGAAATGGTGGAAATGCAGGAGCGCTACATGGAGGTGATCGACGCGTTTAACTGGAACAAGCTCATCTATGAAAGCCACTTCGGCTTCGAGCCCGTCTGCGGCGAAGTCTATCACCTGTACGAAGTTCAGGGCAGGCACCAGCTCAGCATGATCGCTCCCGAAGAGTGGCATCAGCGCTGGCTTGGCAGCGTCCGGCTAAATGCAGATGGCCGCTGGCAGATTGAGAAAGCTGCGCCAAACTTCAACATCCGCGACTGGGTGCATACCTTCGTGGCCCCCTGATGCAATCCACCTTCTCAGACATCGGTCAGCGCCTCGCCGGCCCCAGCGGCATCCAGGAACTCATGGACGACTGTGGCGCAGCGCTCACGACCCACCCGGACATGCGCATGCTCGGCGGCGGCCAGCCCGCCGCCATTCCCGCGGTGCAGCAAATCTGGCGTGAGCGCATGCACGCCATGCTGGACGACCACAGCATCGACCGCACGCTGCTCAACTACGACCCGCCCGGGGGCAATCCGCTCTTCCGTGAAGCGTTTGCCGCCTTCCTCAAGCGCGAGTGTGGCTGGGAGGTGACCCATGAAAACATCGGGGTCATGCCCAGCTCGCAGTCTGCTTTTTTTCTGCTCTTCAATCTTCTCGCGGGTGAGGCTGGCGCGGCAAAGAAGCGCATCCTCTTTCCTCTGCTGCCCGAGTACATCGGCTACGCCAATCAGGCGCTCAGCGCCGGCCAGTTCACCGCCTGCCTGCCCCGCATCGTTGAAACCGCCCCGCACGAGATCAAATACCATGTCGATTTCGATCGGTTGCGCATCACGCCGGACATCGCGGCGATGTGTGTTTCCTGCCCCACCAATCCCACGGGCAACGTGCTCACTCAAAACGAGTTCGACAGCCTCCATGCGCTGGCAGACGCGCACGGCATCCCCCTCATTATTGACAACGCCTACGGCCATCCCTTTCCTGGCGTCATTCACAATGGCTTCCAGCCCAAATGGCAGCCCGGCATGATCTTCAGCATCAGCATGAGCAAGGTCGGCCTGCCTGGCGTGCGCACTGCCATGATCGTCGCCGATCCTCACATCGTGAAGGCGCTTTCAAACATGAACGCCATCGTCTCACTGGCCAATGGCAACCTCGGCCAGGCGCTGTTCATGCCCCTGCTCAAGGACGACACTCTCGTCAAGCTCGGCCCCTCCGTCATCCGCCCCTTCTACCGCGAGCGCTCGGACTTTGCCAAATCCGTGCTCGCATCGGCCTTGGGCGATCGCGTGCCTTGGGCGCTGCATGCGCAGGAGGGCGCCTTTTTCCTCTGGCTCTGGATCAACGGCCTGCCCATCCCTGCCGCAGAACTTTATCGCCGGCTCAAAGAAAGGAAGGTCCTCGTCATTCCTGGGCACTACTTTGCTTTCGGCTTGGATAAAGACTGGCGACATCCGCACGAATGCCTGCGCCTCACTTACTCGCAGCCGCAGCACATCGTGCGCGAAGGTTTGGAAATCATCGCCGATGAAATCATCCGCAGTTTCTGAGCCTTTCTCCGGCTTCATGGCGCGTGCCCTGTTCGATCCTGAACGCGGCTACTACACACGGCACATCAAAACCGTCGGCACCCGCGGAGACTTCTCCACCTCAGCCACGCTCTCTCCATCCCTTGGCCGCGCCATCGCAGACTGGCTCAAGGGGGAATCACATCTGCAGTCACACATCCGTCACATCATCGAGATCGGCGCCGGCGACGGCTCGCTCATGCAGACGGTGCGCAAAGCGCTCGGCTGGTGGGCACGCCGCCGGTTCACCTTTCATATCGTCGAGACTTCTCCCGTGCTGCGGCAGGAGCAGCAAAAGAAGCTGGGAAACAAAGTGGTGTGGCACGACGATCTTGAATCCGCCCTCACCGCCTCTGGCGGGCAGGCCTTCATTTACCACAACGAACTCCTGGACGCATTTCCCGCCACCCTAGTGCAGTGGAGCGCCGCCGAGCAGCGCTGGCTGGAGGTCTGGGTGCCTGAGCAGCTTCATCCGCACGCACTCGACGCAGCGCATTTCAGCGCCCTGCGCCACACTGCCTTTTCCGACCGCCAGCGCTGCGAGCTCCACCCCAGCGTGCGGGACTGGCTGCGCGGATGGACGCCGCATTGGAAAAACGGCGCCATGCTTACCATCGACTACGGCGATGACTTCCCCGGACTCTATCATCGTCGGCCTCACGGCACGCTGCGTGCTTATCTGCTGCATCAAAGACTCACCGGAGCCGACATCTATGCCAATCCAGGCCGCCAGGACATCACTGCCGACATCAACTTCACCGACTACTGCGCCTGGCTGCACGAACTGGGCCTCATCGAGGTTTCACGCCAGACCCTGGCCGGATTTTTGGAGGACCAGTCCGCGTCGGACCGCCTGTGCGATCCCGACGGAGCCGGAACTGCTTTCAAATGCTTCGTGCATCGGCCTCAGGCATGCGCATCATAAGGCCACCGCATGAATTCCGTCAACGAACGCCCCGGCACGCTTGAGAAAGCGCTCAAGATCAACCTCGCCCACACCATCTACGGCACCTTCGCGGAGATCGGCGCCGGGCAGGAAATCGCCAACTGGTTCTTCCGCGCCGGCGGCGCGTCCGGGACCGTGGCCAAGACCATGTCTGCCTACGACATGACCATCAGCGATGAAATCTACGGCAAGAGCTCCCGGTACGTCTCGCGCCAGCGCATGTGCGCCATGCTGGAGCACGAGTACCCCATGCTCGTGCAGCGGCTCAATGCCAAGCGCGGCACCACCACCACCTTTTTCACCGTGGCGGACACCGTGCGCGCCCGCTCCTATCGGGACACCAAGGAGGAATGCCATGGCTGGATCGGCATGCGCTTTCAGGCAGAGCCCGGCGGCCCGTGCAATGAAATCCAGATGCATGTGCGTCTGCTGGACGACTCCAACGCGCGCCAGGCAGACGCGCTCGGAAAGCTCGGCGTGAACCTCATCTACGCCGCCTTCTACCTGCGGGAGGATCTGTCCTTCTTCCTCCAAAGCCTGCTGGACGATCTCACACGCAAACGTGTCGAGATCGACATGATTGACTTCACCGGCCCTGTCTTCGCGGCATCGGAGTTTCAAGATCGCCTGGTTGCTCTGAAGCTCGTGCGTCTGGGCCTCGCCGATGCGGCGCTCTTCGGCGCTGACGGTGAAATCTGGCAGGCATCTGATGTGCTGTATAAAAAGCCGGTCTTCCTCAAGCGCGGCAGTTTTGATCCCATCACCAAGCTGAATCTTGACATGATTGAGCGCGGCCAGGCCGCCTTCAAAGCGGATTTCGGTGAAGCCGCCTGCAACAACGTCGAAATCCTTGAGATCACCATGCACAATCTCCTCGCCAGCGGGGCGGAGGTGCCTGACAGCGAATTCCTCGCGCGTGCAGACGTGCTCCAGGCGCTGGGCAAAAACGTGCTTATTTCCAAATATCCGGAGTTTCACCGCGTCAGCAGCTACCTGGCCCGGCACACGCAGTGCCCTATCGGCATCGTGCTGGGACTCCCCCTGTTTCAGGAGCTGTTTAACGAACGCTGGTCCGCGGACCTCGAGGGTGGCCTGCTTGAAGCCTTCGGCCGTCTTTTCAAAAACCAGGTTCGCGTCTATGTCTATCCCATGGGCAATCCGCTGAACGGCCAGATCCTCGGGGTGAATGATGCCCGCGTAACTCCCGAGCAGAAGCATCTGCTGCGCTACCTGATCGAGACCAAAAGCGTGCGAGCTCTGGAGGAGCCGAATCATGACTTTCTCTTCCACACCAGCGCGGAAGTTCGCAACATGATCCACGCACGCGACGGCAACTGGCAGTCACTTGTGCCTGACATCGTTCTCAAGCAAGGACCATGGCGCGAGATCGGCCAGCCCGTGATGTAATTGTCCAGTTGCGCCGCAACTGGATCCGAAGCCGGCGGCTTCGCTCTTGACGCCGAGTGTGCCCTGCGGCCACTCTCCTCCATGGAAGACTCCACGGCTCACGACCTCGACCTGATCACGATCACGCAGCTGCGGCAGGTCGCGAATCCAACGCCGCAGCCCTACCGGCTGCACTTGCAGGTGGAGTCACGCATCGAGAAAGCCACCAGCACGGGCAGCCCGTTTCTGGAGGTCAAGCTCGTGGACGCGGCCGATTCGTTGGTCTGGCGCATCTTTGACAACAATCCCGTGTTCCAGGACGCGGCCAGGCTGGCGCGCAACTCCTTCATCCAGCTCTCCGGCCATTGGGTTGAGGGCAAGTACGGCATTGAGCCCCGCCAGGTGCAGATGCGCGCTCTTACCGAAGAGGAATCATCCACACTGCTGCTGGGAGATCCCGATCTCGCCTCCCGCCAGCAGGCGGACTACGCGGACATCACTGCCTTTATCGAGTCCATCCGCGATCCGCGCCTCCAGAAGCTTTGCCTGCTGTTTCTCGAGCGCCACGGCGAGCGCTTCCGCCGCACCGGCGCCGCGCGCAAAAACCACCACGCCCGTCGTGGCGGCCTGGTGGAGCATGTGGCGCAGATGATGCGCTGCGCCGTGGCGGTGGCGGGTGTTTACCCAAACTTGAACCGCGATCTCATGATCGCCGGCGTGCTGTTCCACGACTGTGGCAAGCTTTGGGAGAACGTGTATGCCGAATCCGGCTTCACCATGCCGTACAATCTCACGGCGGAGATGCTTGGGCACATCCCGCTGGGCCTGGAACTCGTGAACAAGCTCTGGCGCGACATGCTGGAGCAGCCCGCAGCGGGGGAATGGACCGCCATGGAGCCTGCATCCGAGATCGTGCGCCTGCACCTGCTGCATCTCATCGCCGCGCATCATGGCAGCCTGGAGTTTGGTTCACCCGTGCTGCCCAAGACACCCGAGGCGGTCGCCCTCCACCACGTCGATAACATCGATGCCAAGCTGGAGATGTTCCGCCGCGGCTATGCCAGCAGCAAGGAACTCGGCACCGGCATCTTCGAAAAGTTTTCTCCGTGGCCGGTGAACATCGTCGCACCTCTGCCAGCGGTGAATCCGCCGTCGGCGGATGGCGCGGCCTAGGCCCGCAGCTTCATCAAGGCTGCGCGTACCATCAGCGTCTCCCCCACATTTTCAGCGGTGAGCAGTCCCACGAGTCTTCCGCTGATCGGATCCAGCACGGGTATGGCCGGGCAGTCGCTCGCGTTCAGGGTGTCGAGACCTTCTGTCAAACCTCCGACGGGTTGCACCGAGGCAGGGCAGGGCCGCATCACGTCGCTCACCGGATGAGAGGGGCCCTTTTCAGCGAGTGCTGAGATCAGGTCATGGCGCGTCAGCATGCCCTGCATGCCGCCGCCTGCGTCCAGCACAGGGAAATCCTGCTGGCTGCCTGCGAGCAGGAGCACAACCGCCTCGCGCAGGGTGGCATCCGGCGGCAGTGAGCGGAAGTCCGTGAGCATGGCATCCTGCACGCGCAGGTTTCGCGTGGCCTCCTGCTGCGTCACCGTGGCTGCCTCCTGCCCGGCGGCCATGAAAATGAAGAAACAGATGAGCAGCAGCATGGGCTGAAAGGTGTGGCTCAGCAGCATGAAGATGGCCACCAGCATCGCGATGCCCTGCCCGATGGAAGCCGCGCGTCGTGTGGCCGCGCCGTATTCCATGAACATGGCAAAAAAGGCGCGCAGCACGCGGCCGCCATCCATGGGAAAGGCGGGGATCAGGTTGAACACCACCATGAAAATATTCCACACCATGAGCTTCTCGAAGAAGTCGCCTGATTTGAGGAAGTCATAGCCCGGATGAAAAACTGCATCGATGCCGAAGGCCAGCCAGATGCCTGCTGCGATGATCACATTGACCAGCGGGCCGCAGATGGCCACGACGAGTTCCTCAGAGGGCTTCCGGGGCATGCGCTCCAGCCGCGCCACCCCGCCGATGGGCAGCAGCGTGATGTCCGGCGTGCGGATGCCATAACCGCGCGCCGCGGTGACGTGGCCGAATTCATGCAGCACCACGCAGGTAAAAATCGCGATGATGAACAGTGTGGACTCGAGCGCCACAAGGTGCCCCTGTCCGCTGAAATAACTCTGGCTGGCCACGAACAGCAGCAGCAGCAGGAAGGTGGCATGAACGCGCACCTCGGTGCCGACAACGGAGAAGAGGCGGAAAGACCATTTCATAGGGGAAAGCGGGATCTAGTGCTTTGGAGATTTTGAAGGATCGTAGTAGATACGCACGTCCGCATCTTTAATGCCTAGAATCTCCTGGGCACGCCGCAAAGCATTGCGGGTGGAAAGATTGGGATTCGACGGGCTGGCCGGGAAGAGGTTGTCCTTTCCGATGACCTCCACCATTCCCGAATCCTTCAACACGCGGTACAGGTCTTTCGACACGCCGCTGACGATGATATCACGCCCATCGGCCCGCAGGGCGCGGGTCAGTTCCTCGATCGCCATGGCGCATGTGGCATCCAGATGCCGCGCGTTCTTCAGCCGCAAAATCACAATGCGCAGGTTGGGGTCGGCGCACGAGCGTTGAATCTGCGTGCGGAAAATGTCCGCGGAGGCGAAAAACAAATCACCCTCCACATGCACAATCGAGATCGCCGGATGCTGGCGTCCGCCCTGCTGGGCCTCGGCCAGATTCCCCTCCGCATTGAATTCGTACTCCACCAGGGAGGGCTGGCTGGCCTTGTGCAGGTAAAGGATGATCGAGACGCCCACGCCGGTGAAGATGGCCACGTGCAGCGGCACCAGCAGCGTTGCGAAGAAAGTCGTGACAAACACGATGGCGTCAGACGCCGTCGCGCGCAGGGAGATGTGGATCTGGCGCTTGTTGATCAGAGCCACCGCCACGCAGATTACCATCGCACCGAGAGCGGCCTTGGGGACATAAGCCACCAGCGGGCCGATGGTCAGCGCTGCTACCAGGCACACCACGCCGCTCACGATGGCGGACACCGGAGACACCGCGCCGCTTTCATACGCCGCCAGCGAACGGGTGAGTGAATGGGAGGCAGGCATGCCGCTGAGATAGGCGCAGGCCAGATTGGCCGCACCCAGGCTGAGCATGTCCTGGTTGGCATCCACATTGTGGCCGGACCGGCTGGCCAGCGTGCGCGCCATGGCGGAGTTTTCCATCATCGCCACAAACGCAAGGGAGAGCGCCAGTCCGAAGAGCTGGCTGAACTGCGCCGAGGCATTGCCACTGGTGAAGTCGGGGAAGGGGGGGAGCAGCGTGCGCCAGGTAAACGACAAATCGGAATAGGTGGCGACATGCCACCCCGCTCTGTTCATTCCCGCTGCAATGAAAGACATCAGGATAAGCGTGAAGGTCAGCGCCGGGAAGCGCTTGCCAAAGCGTTTGAGGCCGTAATAGCAGCCGATGGCCAGCACGCAGATCAGGGCGCTTGGCCAGTGAATGTCCCCCAGATGGCCCAGCACATCATGCACGTCCGAGACCAGCGTCCGCGCCACAGGTCTGCCAGGAGCCGGGGCGATCTGCTGCCCCAGCACCACCGGCAGCTGGTGCGCAAACATCTGCAAAGCCGCTCCCGTGAGATACGCCACCACCACCGCCCGGCTGATGAACCGAGCCATGTCCGCCACCCGAAAATAAGCACCGAAAATCAGCAGCGCCCCCACCAGAAACACCAGCATGGGCATCGAGGCCAGCTGGTTCAGGTTTGGAAAAGCCGCGAAATAAGACGACACCATGAAGGCCGTCGCGTTCGTCGGGCCATAGATGGAATGCCGTGAACTCATCAACAGCGCCCCCACCACACACGCCACCGCAGAACAGGTGATGCCGTACGCCAGCGGCAGTCCGGCCACCACCGCAAACGCCATGCCCTGCGGGATGGCCAGCAGCGCCCCGTCCAGTCCGCTCCTGCAGTCCGCTTTAAAGAACTCCTTGTGGTATCCCTTCAGGATTTGTTTGAGCGGAAACGGATCGAGCGTGCTCTCGCCTACTGTCGTGCGCAACAAACCCCAGCCCTGACGTGCAAGACCACGCAGATGCAAAAGCCAGGATCGTAGGTTGGAAAACAAAAGGAACTCCTTGAAGGTGCTTCGCCCATGCTAGACGCCGGAGCCCATAGCACAAGCATTGTGCATTACGATTGCCGCTGGACTCGCGGCCTTGCCGAATCATTTTCCGCCATGCCCGCTGCCGATGACGACTCTATTCCCGAGGTGGTGGAGCACCCCATCGGCCCGGAACTTGATCTCCACACCTTCCGCCCCGGGGAAATCAGCAGCCTGCTGCCCGAATATTTCACGGAATGCCGCAGGCGTGGCCTCCTCCGCGTCCGCATCATTCACGGCAAAGGCACCGGCAGCTTGAGAATCGGAGTGCATCAGCTCCTGGCGAAGCTGCCAGAGGTGAATGAGTTCATCTGGCCCGCCGATGAAACCAGCGGCTCCTGGGGGGCGACTTGGGTGATTTTAAAGCCATTCTAGAATTGCCAGTGAGGCGATGGATCTGATAGCGTAAAAAATATGCGTATTATTTTGGTCGTGCTCTTCGCCTGCCTTTCTCGGCAAGCCCTGGCAGAGGATGACCTAGCCTCACGGTTGAAGCGCGATGATTCTCCCCTGCCCAATGCTGGGGCCGTCGTTTTAAGCTATCGCGAGGCCGTCGCCGGGATCCGGGATAGTGTCGTAACTGTTTTGGTCAAGCATTGGAAGCCCCGCGCGCAGTGGGACGATGACCCCTGGGATATGAAGCCTCGCGGATTGGCGGAGGCAGACCTGCGGAGGTCGGGTTTCGGCACCGGCATCGTGCTGACGGGAGACGGTCTGGTAATGACCAACTTCCACGTGGTGAATGGAGCTCAGGAAATCCTGATCAGGCCGCGCGGCAGCACGGTGGATGTACCGGCGGAGATCGTGGGCATGGATGGCGCCACCGATGTGGCGCTGCTCCGCGCGAAAAGCGGCGACTGGAAGGCAGCCACCCTGACCAGCAGCGATCGGGTGCAGCCGGGAGATGTGGTGCTGGCGCTCGGAAGCCCTTTTGGCCTCGAGCAAACCGTGACGCTGGGCATCGTCAGCGCCACCGGCCGGGCCGAGATTCGCGGGCTGGCCAGCAGCTTGCAGGATTTCATTCAAACGGATGCCGCCATCAATCCCGGCAACTCGGGCGGCCCGCTGGTCGATGGGCGCGGGCGGGTCATCGGCATGAACACCGCACGCTATGGCGGGGAAGGCATCGGCCTGGCTGTGCCGGTGAATCTGGCACTGAAGGTGGCTGATGATCTGATGAAAGGGGGGCGCGTCAAACGTGGCATGCTCGGAGTGCGACTTGTGGATGTGGACCCGCAAGTGATCGCTGAGCTCAAGCTCAGCTCGGCAGCGAAAGGTGCCGTGGTGCTGCATGTCGAAGCAGGCCAGGCCGCGGACAAAGCGGGCCTGCTGCCCGGAGATGTGATCGTCAGCGTCAACGGGCAGGCAGTGACCAGCCGAGCCCGCTTTCTCATGCGCATGACCACCTTGAAAACCGGAGAGGTGGTAAAGCTGGCCTACTTTCGTGCCTCAGAGCAGCGGGAGACCGAGGCCACGCTGATGGACACACCGGTGAAACTGCCGCCTGCCACGCTGGAAAGAGAGCTGCTGCCCGGACTCAAAGTGGCGCTGGTGGACGAAAAATTGCGCAACAAACTTCTGCTGCAGCCGAGTTTTCACGCCCTCCTCGTCCTGGAAGACTACAAGACGCCCGAAGGCGTGCTCAAACTTTCCGCCGGAGACTTCATCCTCCGCGTCAACGGCTCCAGCCCATACCCCAACGATGGGGACACGCCGGAGAGCCTGATGCAGCGGCTGACTCCGAAGAAGGCGGTCGTGCTGCTGCACATCCAGCGCAAAAACGGCGAAGAGGCCGATGTTGGCCTCGTGGTCCCGCCGGGCATCAACAAATAACATCCGCTCTGATCTTATGAATGTGTCATCACTGTTTGTTTCGAAAGCCGCCTGCGCACTTCTATGCCTGGCAGGCGTGGCCGCCGCTCAGGAAGAGGTTAAGTGGGCCCCGTTTAACCCCACCAATCCGGCTTTGCAGGGATTTCTCGGCGTGCCGGGATGCGGCAATTTTCTTAGTGGTGGCCTAGTCTGGCACCGCAGCGGGAAGATCATCACCATGGAGTCTTGGAAATCTGGCATCCATCCGGTCTCCTTCTGGCAGCCTGACGCCAAAACCATGCGGGCCACCCGTGGCTCGCTGCTGAATGTTGGCGATGCCTGGTGCATCTCGCAGCAAGGAGATTTGCTGTGTGCTCATTCACGCAGCATGGCAGACGAGCCAGGACTGGACCCCGCCAAGAACGGGCAGGCATGGATGGCGGGCGCGTTTGGCTGCTTTCGTGTTCAGGACGGCACCCGCTTGTGGAAGCTTCCCATGCGCCAAGGGGAAAGCGTCAGCGGTGCAGTCTTCACTCCTGACGACAAAAAGGTGGCTGTCTTGAGTGTCTGGAATCAGCAGATGAGCCTGCGTCTGCTGGATGCCGCGTCAGGAGCACTGCTTCAGCAGCATGACTTCCCGGGGCGTTCGAGTGCGCTCACTTTCGATGTCACGCGTTTGATGGTCCGCGGAAGCGAGCTGTGGATGCCCAACCGGGAGAATGGAAAACAAGTTTTGTGGCGTTTCTCCCTGGCCACTCTGAAGCCCACTTCGTTTGAATGCCCGCCTTTGGAGCGTCTCCGGGGTTTTGCGCGGCTGTCTCCGGACGCGCGGCGCATTTTGTGCCATACTGAGTTTGATGTGACCTGCCTGGAGTTCCGCAACGGGTCCTGGGACGTGGCTTTCCAGGAGGATAACTTTCGCACCTCTCCCGAATCCGAATTTGGCACTCTGCGCGATGTTGAGTTCACGCCCGACAGTCAGCGGCTGGTCCTGGTTACCAAGGACTCGGCGCGGGTGGTGGATCTCGCGACGAAAAAGACCCATCAGATCAAGCTTGATGAAAACTCGGGCGGCACGCTTTCACCTGATGGGAGCCATCTTTTGGTGGAGCATGAGAACGGAATGAGAATTGTCAGCCTGCGGGAAACGGACGCCACCCAGCCCGAACGCCAGCAGCAGAACGTGTGGAGGCCGCACCAGCTGCGCTTCTTGGGAGATGGAAAAACACTGCTCGCCGCGGATCAGGATGGGATCTGGACCTGGGACATCGCCACACGCAAGCCGCGTGCCTGGCTCCGCGGATTTGAGCGGCATGTTCTGAGCGAATCCACCTTCCAGACGCTGTCATTGATCGCCAATGACAGCGAAGTCCTGTCTGAGGAGCATGACGATCCTTTGAGGTGGAAGCTGCCATCTTTGGAGGCACCTCCGCCTGAGAAACCTCAGCTCATTGCACCTCAGCTGGTCTTTGGAGGAGTGCGGCAGGGATGGAAAGGCACCTACCCAGGGGTCTTCGTCAAAGAAGATGCTTCATGGATTCTCTCCACCAATGCCGTTCAGCAGGGGGTCATTCATTCAGTCCTCGGCGCAGGCAGTTCGCGTTCGGTGACCGGGCTGTTTCCAGAGGTGGCTCCGCAGCTCTGGTTTTTTACACCAGATGACTTTCTGGTGATGCGCGCGGTGAAGACCGACAATTGGGTCCGCCTGAACCTGCCGAAGGGCACTCTTGAAGACCTGCCCAATCCATCAGGAGTGCCTGACCCAGACAACCCCAGACGATCTGTGTTTCCACAGCCCATTGGCGTGCTGCCCAAACGGCAGTTTGTCGTGCGCCAGTTCAATGACCGCGTTTGCGTCACCAGCCTGGACGGGAAAACTCAGCTGCCTTGGTTTGAAGCGCCCGTGCGTGGGTTTGAGGTGCCGAACATGCGCGCGGGTGTCAGCCAGGATGAAAAGCGCTGTGCCTGTGTGCTGGTAGATTTCGTGCGTCGGCACCAGCATGTTTTTGTTTGGGAGGTCGAAACCGGCAAGCTCGTCGGCTACGCGCCGCTGCCCACCAATGACGCCACCTGCGTGGCCCTCTCTCCCGATGGCAGCCTGCTGGCCTGCGGCCATGAGAACACCGCCATCTCGCTGTGGGATGTGGCCAAACTCACAGTGCCTGCGGCTCCTGCAGCCGTCCCGGCTCCGGCGACACCTGCACCCGCATCCACGAAATCAGCCACGGCATCGCCACCAGCAGCCGCGCCGCTGGGGACTGCGCCGTCCCAGCCAAGCACCAAGCGGCGTGATCACATGTTTGGCAGCGGCATCTGGGATTTCATTGAAAACGGCACTGTAAGCAAAGCAGAGGTGCTGCCTGAAGCGGGACGGCTGCGCATCAACGGCACAGAGTTTGAGATGAAGGGGCATCGTCTCAACCACCCCTCCACGATCAACCGCCTGTTTCACGCTCAGCAGGACTTCCGGTCTGAAACCGCGCCGAACCGTGCGGACCCCAGATTCACTCCCTTGTCTCAGAACCAGCTTCCGGAAGTAAGCGCCGGATTGATCCATCTCAGCGAGGGCAGCGCGGATGGGGTGTGGGTTTCCCGGCAGACCGGCAACCCTGTGAACGGTTTTCATCAGTTCCTGACTTTCACTGACACGCTGACCAATCTTTCAGGCCAGGACAAGCAGGCTGAGATCGACTTCGAAGTGCGCTTCCCTGCCCAGACCCAGCAGCTTGTCGATTCGAATTTGCAGCAGGTGAAGGTGAATGACGAAGGCATCTTGCAGATCAGGCCGGATGTCGTCTGGCTGGCCGCCCTGCCTGCTTCGGGCACGCTGCGCAGTGTGCCGGTTTTCTGGTTCCGTTCCAGTTCTGGCGGACAGTCGTATCGCCTCCAGTGGAAGGCGGATACCCACACTCTGACGGTTCGCCATTCAGTGCTGCTGCCGGCCGGGGACCCACGGTATCTGGCCCACGGAATGCGGATTGTTTTCCTCCCGGAGGGTGTAGAACCCGATCATTTTACCGCTCCCGAAGCGAGCGACTTCGCCAAAGGGGTGGTTTACTCGGCCAAATCCCGGGGCATCAACTTTGGCCCTGGCCACTGGGAAGTGAGGGATGAGGCTTTGTGGAAAGGAGCCAGCACTTTGGCGGATGAGCTGGGTTCATGGATCAGAAATGCTGACGGCAGCCTGCAAAATTCCACCGGCATCGCTTCCGCACATCAGCTCTGGCTGGATGGTGCGCCTTTGCCAGGCAGCAGTTTGGGCGTGTTTGCGTTTCAGGATGACAATGCTGCTTTGCAGGCACCCACCAGCCTTTTCAATTACCGAGGGTTTTCACTGGATGAGAAGGTGACTTTCCTGCGTTCGCCCGGTCGTTCCCCGGACCAGCAGATGCCCATGGTCATCGATCACATCACCAACCAGCAGGCGGAACCGAGGACGGTTAAGCTGGCGTTTGTGAGCAGTTTTTCCGAACCCATCAAAGCTCTCTATGATGCCAAGGGGCAGCCTGTTGAACCCAGTGCAGCGCCCAAGATGGCGAGGCAGTTGGGCGGTTCCCTGATCGTTGAGTTTGATGGCCCTACCCGGCCTGCCACGCTGCTGGCTTTTTATCAGGACGGCGCGGTCGCCGAACCCAAGGTTTCGTGGCCTGGGCAGAAACTGCTGAAACTTGAATATGAAGTGACTCTGCCACCGCGGGGCGGTGTCCAGTTCTGGCATGGTGCCACGCAAAGGCCGCTGGCCAGTTTTGACTCGGTGACGGCACCCTTCACAGGCTGCCTGCCGTTCCAGCGTGCGCCTTCTCCTTTAGGCGCAAATGCTCTGATGAATGTGCTTTAACAGTTCGGGCTCACAGCTTCCAGTCCGCACTCGTCCACACCTTCGGCTTGGCATTTTCCAGTTTTTCCAGGTCCAGCGGGGTGCTGTTTTTGATCTCCAGCTTCTGGCCGCGGATTTCCAGGGTCAGGGAGCCGGAGAGGTCGGCTTTTTCCAGCCAGAAGCGCAGGCGGATGTCGCTGGTGGTCTGGGCCTCCACGCTGGAGGGGCGCTCCACGGGGAGGATGAATGGGGGGACTTCCTTGCCTGCGCCGCTGGTCAGGCGCACGTCCGGCGGCTGCATAAAGAGGGGGCGGGGGCTGGCATTTTTGTAGCGCACCTCCACATCCAGCCGGGCATTACCAAAATCGCGCTCGAGGGTACAGCGGCGCAGTTGCAGGGGGGAGTCGGGGTTCATTTCCGCCACCGGCCCCGTTTCGGCCCCGTTTGGACCCGTCGAAAACGCCCACCAGATGGCGATGCCGCCGGCGATGAGCAGCAGCCAGACCTCAAATCTCTGAAAAACACGCATGGCGGGCTAAAATAGGGGTTTTCGTTCTCTGTTTGTCAAAACCGGCAAACTGTCTATCATGCACGCCCCTCCGGCCCGGAAGCGGTCCCCACCGCCCGGTTTTTGCGGTGGAAAACCCTTCGCCCCTAACCCCTTTCTCATGAACATCAACGTCGAACATCAGCCTAACTGCCGCGCCGTCGCCCATGTCCGAGTTCCTTCCGACCAGGTCGGCAAGGAGCGGGACGAGATCATCACCTACTTCGCCAGCATGGTGCGCCTGCCCGGCTACCGCCCCGGCAAGACTCCCAAAAGCATCGTCGCCAAGCGCTACGAAAACGAAGTGAAGGACGAGCTGGAAAAGAAGCTCATCAGCGAGGGCCTGCGTCAGGCCGTGAAGAGCGGCGGACTCGAGCTCCTCAACGTCCTCGCCGTGAACGACAAGATGTATCACGACACGGACAACAGCTTCAGCTTCACCATCGAGATGAGCCTCGCGCCGAAGTTCGAACTCCCCGAGTACACCGGCATCCCGGTCAAGCTCCCCCGCATCGAAGTCACCGATGCCGATGTGGACCACGACATCCTGCACCTGCGCGAGCACCACGCCACCTATGAAGATGTGGAC
This sequence comes from Prosthecobacter sp., assembly GCF_044226605.1. Taxonomy (GTDB): domain Bacteria; phylum Verrucomicrobiota; class Verrucomicrobiia; order Verrucomicrobiales; family Verrucomicrobiaceae; genus Prosthecobacter. The sequence continues at coordinate 170,468 of NZ_JBGAGS010000007.1, forward strand.
CGCGCCGCCGCCATCGGCGACGTCGTCGTTCTCAGTGTCACCGGCAGTCTCGATGGCCAGCCTCTTGGCGAGGCCATCCCAGACGCTCCCGCTCACCTCAAGGAAATGAAGGAAAACTGGTTCCTTCTCGGCGAAGAAGACGATTTCCTCCCCGGCTTCTACGCTGGTCTCGTCGGCATTGCCAAAGATGAAGAGCGCACTCTGAACATCACTCTTGCAGACGACTTCGGCTTTGAAGCGCTGCGCGGCAAGACCATCGCCCTCGCGGTGAAGTGCCATGGCGTGAAGAACAAGCTCGTGCCGGAACTCACCGAAGAGATCATCAAGAAGGTCGGTGGTGATGACATGACCCTCGAAACCCTGCGCGTGGAAGTGCGTGACGCCATCCGCCGCCGCCGTGAGAAGAACCGTGATGCCGCCAAGTCCAACCAGGTCATCGCCCATCTGTTTGAAAAGGTGGAGTTTGAACTTCCGCAGGAAGTCGTGAACCGCGAAGCCCAGCGCCGCACGAACGAGATCGCCCAGCGCGCCATGCAGCAGGGCATCGGTGAGGAGGAGCTGATCAAGCAGCAGGACGAGATCCTCAACAGCGCCACCAACCAGGCCCGCCAGAACGTCAAGGTCAGCTTCATCCTGGAGCAGATCGCCAAGAAGGAAAATCTGGAAGTGCCCGGCCAGAAGATCGCCATGGCGCTCGCCCAGATCGCCGAGCGTCAGAAGATGCCGGCGAAGAAGTTCATGGCCGAGGCGCAGAAGAATGGTCTCATCGACAACATCCGCGGAGACTTGCTCCTGCAGGAAGCCATGGAGTTCCTCAAGGACAAGGCCGTCGTGGAAGAAACCGACCCCGAGCCGGAACACTGCGACGTGCACAGCAAGTGATCTGACGGGAAGCCGCCAGCGGTTTAAACAAGGTCAAGCAGGTCGTCACCGGCCTCTTGGCCTTGTTCGTTTTATGGCGGGCATAATTTCAATTCACCTGTACGGCTTCTCAGGCAGATCTGGCTTAGCCTGAGATTGGTCCACGCCTTATTTGCCCTTCTCCAATCTCTTTTTCCATCGGAGCACCTCTTTCTCCTGCAATTCTTTGGGCCGCGTGCTGAAGAAATCGTAGGCCACTTTGTTTTTCGCGGCCATTTCATGGAAGGTGGGATAAACGATGCCGTCGTCCGCGCCGGCAAAGATCGGCCTGCCAGTTTTCAGATCATAGAAGCGCGCCCATAGCACTTCGGTGGACGAGGGATCGTCAATGTAGTCGGTCTTGCCTTCGGGTGTCTTGATTTTGCGCATGCCAGTCAGCTTGTGCGCCTCGAACCAGGTCATCGCTGAGTCGACCATGGCCACCACCTCAGGCGTGGTGGGAGCGCTGCGCATGAGAAACTTCACCAGATTGGCGGATTCGCCACCGCTCAGGGAGGGCGGCTCCTTGGCCCGTGCCTTCACTGGCTCCAGCGTCAGCGGGTGGTGTTGGGCGCACCAGACGGTGGGAACTCCCTCGATCTTGACCTGCATCGCGGCGATGTTGGCAATGCCTTTGTCAAACGCAGCCCGGGCCCGCTGTTTCAGCGCTTCGTCGGCAAAGGCAAAAAGCTTTTCTCCCTTCGAAACAGCCAGCAGCACTTCGAGCACGTGCATCATGGCGTCATCATTCAGCGTGATGGCCTCATGATAGCCACGTTCAATGGGGTAGTTTTGCGGCCAGCCGCCGTTCGGATACTGCGCGGCGAAAACGTACTCCAGCCCCTTGTTCAGCGCTGCCCGGACATCTTCCCGTTTCGTGGCAGTAAACACACCCGCGAGAAACTTGATCTGCTCCGTGGTGGTGCGGTTGTCAAAGGTGCCGCAGTAGTGCCACGCGTCTCCTTTTTGGGCCGTCCAGTGCACCGCCGGCTTGCGGGGGCCAAGGGTGTAGTCCACCGCCTTCGACCAGCCGCCGGTGGGGGTTTGATAGCTGATGACCGTTTCTGCCAGTTTCTGATTTTCGGCACTGCCAAACCACTCGGCTGGAGTGTCGCTGCTGAATTCAAACTCCTTGCGATTCCCCGGCGCTGGCGAGGGATCGGACGCTCCCGCCTTCTGGCACTCCTCCGCGAGGATGCGGCGCTCGTTGGCCGCCGCGGCGCGCGATTTCGCAATGCACGCAGTCCATTCGGCGCGCTGCTTTTCGGGCATTTGGGCCAGCAGTTCCTCGGTGAGCATCGTGAAAGGTTTTTCCTCGGCAAAGACAAACGTTGCGAGTGCGAGTTGGAAGGCGAGCAGGCGCTTGAGCATCCTCCATTCTTGTGCACGCCACAGCCCGGCACGAATCGTATTTTTCGATGCCCGCCATGCCTGTGGCTTATCCAACTTGCCGCCTTGGGCCGGAGGCGCGGAGGCTTTCCTAATGATCGCATCCTTGACCGCCATCGCCAGCGCCGCTCCTTAGTGATTTCAATGCCTCACGATCTCCATGCCGCCCTGAAACAGCACTTTGGCCATGCGGCTTTCCGTGCCGGGCAGGAGCAGGTGATGCAGGCTCTGCTCGCAGGCAGAAGTGCGCTGGCCTTGTTTCCGACGAGCGCTGGAAAATCCCTCTGTTATCAGCTTCCCGCGCTGCTCATGGACGGCGTGACGCTCGTGATCTCGCCGCTCATTGCCCTCATGAAAGACCAGGTGCAGGCCTTGCGCGCACGCGGCATTGCAGCGGCTCGGCTCGACTCATCCCTCTCTGCGGACGAGGCCTCGGAAGTTTTTGAAGGCATGCGCAACGGCACCCTGAAGCTGCTCTACATCGCACCCGAGCGCCTCATGAATGAAAACTTCATCGAGAGGCTCAAGCGCCTGCGCATCTCAATGATGGCCGTGGATGAAGCGCACTGCATCTCGGAATGGGGGCACAATTTCCGCCCGGAATACCTGCGGCTCGCGCTGGTGGCCAGGGAGCTAGGCATCAGGCCTGTGCTTGCGCTTACCGCCACGGCCACGCCTTCGGTGGCTGCGGACATTCGCGCTGCTTTTGCCATCGCGCAGGAGGATCATGTGCAGACCACATTTCTGCGGCCGAATTTGCATTTCCGCATCACGCCCTGCACCGCGCAGCAGCGCCTGCTCACGTTGAACAAACTGCTGCTCAAGCGCAAGGTGCCCTCCATCGTTTACGTCACCCTGCAAAACACCGCGGAGCACGTGGCCACCCATCTGCAGAAAAATGGCGTGAATGCGCTGGCCTACCACGCAGGCCTTCCAGACGAGCACCGCCACGCCGCACAGGATGCCTTCATGAACGGCCAGACGGATGTCATCGTCGCCACCATTGCCTTCGGCATGGGAATCGACAAGGCGGACATCCGCGCCGTGTATCACTACAACCTTCCGAAGACGCTCGAAAACTACTCGCAGGAAACCGGCCGGGCCGGGCGGGATGGCAAGACCTCGGTCTGCGAACTGCTCGCGTGCGCGGACGACTGCATCGTCCTGGAAAACTTCACGTATGGCGATACACCCACGCCGCAGGCCATCCGTCAGCTTCTCGATCATCTGCTCCTCCAAGGACCGGAATTTGATGTCTCGATGTACGATCTGTCCCATGCCACGGACATCCGCCCGCTGGTCATCGAGACCGTCATCACCCACCTTGAGCTCGATGGCATCCTGCGTCCGCTCGGATCTTTCTACGCGAGTTATCAGTTCCGCTTCATCCAGCCGGAGCAGCGCATGCTCTCCGGCCACAAGCCAGAGCGCCAGGCCTTCCTCCGGCGGTTGTTTCAGTGCGGCAAACGCGGCACCAAGTGGACCACGCTCAATCCCGACGAGGCCGCGGCCGAACTCAACGAGCCGCGTGACCGAGTGCTCAAAGCCCTCACATGGCTGCAGGAGTCCGGGGACATCGAGCTCAGACCCAGCGGCAGCCGCCAGAAGTATCGCCTGACCGAAGACGCGCATCGTCGTGATCCCAAGGAGATCACGAAAAAGATGCAGCAGCTTTTTGCCGAACGAGAGCGTCGCGACGTCGAACGCCTGGGTGAAGTCCTGAGTTTTGCCCAGCATCGCGGCTGTCTTACGCGGTGGCTGCTCAACTATTTCGGCGAGGCCATGGAGGCCGATTGTGGCACCTGCACCAGCTGCAAGGAGCACGCCAGGGGCATCGCCGACGATACACCTCGAGCGATCCCGCAATCTGCGCCGCCGCCCATCACCATGAAGGATGTGGCCGCCATTCGCGAAGTGATCGACGAGCGTCACGCCGCCTTGCACAATTCCCGTCAGCTCGCGCGATTTCTCTGCGGCCTCACCAGTCCCGCCACCACGCGCGCGCGCCTTGGCAGACATCAAAGCTTCGGCCTGCTGGAAAGCATTCCCTTTGGCGATGTGCTGGCGCAGACGCAGACGATGCTGGGATAATAATTCCTTGCCAGAAAGCCCTTCCTTTGGCGGTATGTGCATCTCTCATTCCCACCACCATGCGCATCCTCTCGTTACTTACCATCCTTCTGGCCTCCGTCAGCCTGCGTGCTGAATCCATTCTGCCAACGGACGCCCGCGTCGCTGTCATTGGCGACAGCATCACGGAGCAGAAAATCTATTCCAAATACATTGAGGCCTACCTGCTGGCCTGCACGGGGCGCAGCGACATCCATGTCTTCCAGTTCGGCTGGAGCGGCGAGCGCGCGGGCGGCTTTGCGGCCCGCCTTGAAAACGACCTCTCTGTCTTCAAGCCGAACGTCGCCACCACCTGCTACGGCATGAACGATGGCAGCTACACCGCCTACACGCCTCAGATCGGCGGCGAGTATGAGAAGAACATGCGCGCGGTCATCGCCGGACTCAAAAAAGTGGGCGTCAAGGCCATGGCCATTGGCTCCCCAGGGGGAGTGGATCCCGATTTCTTCACGCGTCCCACCATCAAGGGCGAAGTCTACAATGAAAACCTCGCCCAGCTTCGTGACATCGCGAAGAAACTCGCGGACGAAAACAAACAATCCTTTGCCAACGTGCACGACACGATGATGAGCGCCCTCGCCAAGTCGAAAGCCGCCCTGGGCAAAGGCTACGGCCCCTTCGGCGGCGATGGCTTCCATCCAGCACCTGCGGGCCAGCTTCTCATGGCACAGGCGTTTTTGAAGGCGCTGGGCTTTGATGGCGACATCGGCACGATTACCATCGACATGAAAGGAGAAGCCTCTGCGAGCAGCGGCCACAAGATCGTCGGAAGCAAAAAGGGCGCTGGAACCGTGGGATTTGAGAGCACCAAGTGGCCCTTCTGCTTTGACGCCGATCCGAAGAACGCCGGCAGCAATCGCAGCATCCTTCCCTTCACCAGCTTCAATCAGGACCTCAACCGTTTTACGCTGCAGGTCAAAAACCTCGGCACCGCCAAGGCCAAAGTCACCTGGGGCAGCCAGAGCAACGAGTTCACCCGGGAGCAGCTCGAAAACGGCATCAACCTCGCCGCTGAATTCGCCCAGACTCCGTTCGACACCGCGTTTGCGGAGCTCAGCAGCGCGCTGTCCGCCAAGCAGGCCTTTGAAACTCTGATGATCAAGCAGCTCGTCACCAATCTGCGCAACTTTGCCACGGAAGCCAAGGAAGACCCCGAAATTGGCGCCGCGCTGGATCTTCTGAAAAAGAAGCTCATGGAAAAGCACGCCCGTCTGGACGCCAGCGCCCGCAAGTGCATCAAGCCCGTCACCCACACGATCGCGGTCAAGGAAATCCCTTGAGACAGGCTCCTGCTACAGCAGATCCTCCCAGGGCAGGCAGCGATAGAACCAAAATTGCACCCGGCGCATCAATGATGCGCCGGGTTCATGATGGCGCACTGCGGTTTCTCCGCCGGGCAGCTGCCCCGTCCAAAGCATTTCACCATCTGGCGCGCGCGTGACGTGCCAGCTGTTCCGCGGTTCCAGCCCTTTGAGGAGGTAGGACCTCAATCGTGCTGCAAATGCGGTGCTGCGGATGATCACTCCCGTCTCGGTGTTGATGTATTTTGAACGGGGATCCATGTTATAGGAGCCGATGAAGGACACATCATTGTCGACCACGAAACCCTTCGTATGCATCCCTAGCGGCGTCAGCCGGCGGGTGTGCAGGTAGTCCCTGCGGTCTGCCGCATGCGAATTGAGCTCGTAAAAATTCACTCCTGAGTCCAGCGCCGCGATGCGCCGGTTGGCTATCCCCGCCATTGCCGCCACCCCGTCTGTGGAAGCCAGCGAATTTGTCAGCACGTCCACCCGCACGCCACGTGTGGTCACCGCGCGCAGCAGGTCCAGCGTTTCCTTCTGCGGGATGAAATAAGCCGCATGCATCAACACGCCAGACCGCGCCCCGCGCATGGCGGCTTCGATGTCATGCCACACGGGAGACGCCACATTGCCCTGGCGCATCATTCGCTCGGGCGGGTCTGCCACAAAATCATACTCAGCCCAAATCATGCGGCCCACCAGGCCGTGCAGAGTGTCCAGAGCCTCCGCCCGGGTCAGAGCCAGGGGATAGGGCCGTCCGCTCTTCTTTGCCAGCGCCCGCTTCTTCCGGGCCACGTGCCGGCGAAGATCCTGCAGCTTTTCACGCTCGCGGTCGGTGATTTTCTCCTTCGCGCCCAGCCGGGTCAGCGGAGACTTCCAGTAGAGTTCAAACGACCCCGCAGCCGCGTCCACCACCGGCCCGGAGGCGATGAAATCGAGGTCCCGCATGTTGTGCTTGCGGTCGATGGCGAAGTAAGGGTCTCCCAGGTTGCGCCCTCCTCCGATCGCAAGCGTGCCGTCGGCGATCATGAGTTTGTTGTGCATCCGGCTTTGCATGCGGTCGATGTCCCCGAGCACGGGAATGGGATTCCCGGCAAAAATGCCCTTCAGGTCCGTCATGGGGTTGAAGAAGGCCACCTCGATGTTTGGGTGCGCCGCCAGGGCGGACGAGCTCACCTCCACCTGGGCGTCCAGTGTGTTGTCCAGAAGCAGGCGCACCTTCACACCCCGGTCGGCCGCCGCCAGCAGGCGGTCTGCAAATGTGGTGCCCGCCACGTCGTCCCGCCAGATGTAGTACTGCAGGTCCAGGGTGCGCTGCGCGGCCTCCACCATCGCCAGTCGCGCCAGAAAGGCTTCCTTCGCATCCGCCATCATTTCAAAACCCGCCGTTCCCTTCCGCCGCACCGTGTGCTGCCGGCATGCATGCGCGATGGTCTCCTGGCTGACGAGGCCCACGGTGGGCAGCGCACTGGCGTTCGGCCTGGTGCTTCCGCAGGATGTCAGTTGCAGGAGAAGCGCTCCACATGCCAGGAGGCGATGCCATGATTTCATAAGATATGATTCCAGTGCCAAACAAAGATGCAAGTCCGTCAAAAAACCAATCGCCAGTGGCGTTGTAGTCGGATGCTCCTGGCTGATCTTACCTGGCCCGCAGTGGCCGCACTCGACAAAAACACCCCCGTCATTTTCCCCATCGCCGCGCTTGAGCAGCACGGCCGGCACATGCCCGTCTTTACCGACAGCATGCTGACGAATGAACTCATCCGCCGCACCGAGGCGGCCCTGGGCGAGCGAGTTCTCATCGCCCCGCTCACCTGGCTGGGGAACTCGCATCATCACATGGACTTCCCCGGCACTTTGTCTGCGGAGCCGCGCGTGTATCTCGATCTGCTCAACGGCCTCCTGGAAAACTTCATTGCCCATGGCTTCAAGCGCCTCGTCCTCCTCAACGGCCACGGCGGCAACGACGTCCCCGGCAAGCAGGCCGTGTTTGAGACACGTCAGAAACATCGCCACCGCAGCGATCTCCTGCTGCTCTTCGCGACCTACTGGAATCTCGGCGCTGAGCCCTGGACCCGCGATCCCTCCATTCAGCAGCGCGTCATGGGGCACGCCTGCGAATGGGAGACCAGCATGGTCCTGCGCCTGCGTCCCGAACTCGTCATCGATCTTGCTCAAACAAACGATGTCCCCTTTGGCAATCCCTTCGAGCCAGCCTCCCGCGGCTGGACGATGCCCGACCGCAGCGAGCCCGGCCACGTCGGAGATCCCCGTTCCGCCACCGCGGAGAAAGGCGAGGTCCTCTTCCAATGCTTCAGCGAATCCGTCGTGAAACTCCTCGAACGCGTCATTGCCTGGGATGGAAAAAGCTGGGAAGGGTGATGATGAAGAACTGGCTTAAAACGATCTCCCTCGGTGCAAGCATTTTGGTGGCTGTTCTTTTTGTGGCTTGGTGTGTGCTGTCGATAACCGGCATGGTGAAGATCTACTCCGTGCCCACCAACGCGATGGCAACTTTTGTGACCAAAGGTGATCAGCTCGTCGCCGAACGCTTTTCCCTACTGCGCGGACTGCCGCAGCGTGGCGATGTGATGACGTTCACCACCGCAGGCATCAAATTGATTGAGACGCACGCTCCCGCTCCTCAGACATACATCAAGCGAGTTGTGGGGCTGGCGGGTGACAAGCTGCAATTCAAAGACAGTATGCTGCACATCAATGGTAGACCGGTGGAGGAGTGTTTCGATGTCACTCATATTCATTATGTGCCCGCCGGTCTCCTGTCAGAAAACAAAGAGTACACGGTGCCCGCAGATCATCTTTTTATGATGGGTGACAATTCAGCCAACAGCTCCGATTCACGCTACTGGGGACCGCTGCCCATCGAAAACCTGCGCCAGAAATACTGGTTCCATTTCAAACTCGGACCCTCCGTGGCTAAGCAGCCGCCACCGCCACAGCCTTGACCCATGAGTTCAACTCCCCGCTCCTCCCTCTGGAAATGGTACCTCTGCGGCCTCCTCCTCCTGGCCACCACCATCAACTACATGGACCGGCAGACCCTGGCCAATGCGGCCGATGCCGTGAAGGCGGAGTTTGGCATGAATGACGCGCAGTATGGCCACCTCGGCACCACCTTTGGTCTCGCCTTTGCCGCGGGTTCCCTGCTGTTTGGTTTCCTGTGCGAGCGCTGGAGCCTGCGCTGGCTGTATCCCCTCGTGCTTGGCGGCTGGTCCCTGGCGGGCCTCTTGTCTTCCTGGGCCACCGGCTACTCTGAGTTCATGGCAGCGCGGATCATGCTGGGCTTTTTCGAGGCGGGCCACTGGCCTTGTGCTTTGAAGACCACGTTCAATCTGCTGCGTCCTGAAGAGCGCATGATGGGAAACAGCGTGCTTCAAAGCGGTGCCTCCATCGGCGCCATCATCACGCCGCATGTGGTTCTCTATCTTTCCCAGCATCATGCCGAGGGCTGGCGTTATGCCTTTCAAGTTGTCGCTTGGTCCGGCGTCGTGTGGATCGCCCTCTGGCTGCTCTCTTATCGCCAGCCGTCATCGCCATCTGCTGCAGCAGAATCCGCGGGATCTCAAAGCTCTCTCCTGCCGCTGCTTCGGAGCCGCCGCTTCTGGGCCATCGCCCTGCTGCTCATCGGCATTCAGATTCCATGGCACATGATTCTTCAGTGGCTCAAGCTCTTCCTGCTCTCCCGCGGCTACGATCAGGGGCAGGCCGCCCAGTTCATTTCGTTCTATTACATCGCCACAGATCTCGGCTGCATCGCCGCTGGCATTCTCTCCATGCGCTTGGTCAAAGGCGGCGGGGTCGATGTGCATCATGCCAAGCGCCGCATCTTCACCTTTGCGACCTGCGGTGTGTCCTTCATGGTTCTCATTCCGCTGCTGGCCAAAGGCTGGCTGCTCATGGCCGTCTTGCTCGTTGTCGCTGCGTGTTCACTGGCTCTGTTTCCTTGTTACTACAGCTTTGTGCAGGAGCTTTCCGCTTCGCATGTCTCCCGTCTTACCGGTCTGTTCAGCATGTGGGTCTGGGTCATCACCTCTCCGCTGCATTCACTCTTCGGTATCATCGCGGATTCCACTCACTCCTATGACTGGGGTCTCGCCCTCACCGGCCTCGCCCCCTGGCTCGGCGTCCTCGCCATGAAGCTCCTCTGGGACACGCAAAAGACGAACGACTCCACCGTCGCGGCGCGTTGAGTCAGCATGCTGCGTCTCCTGCTGTCCATCCTCCTCGTCGCCCCGGCTCTTCAAGCCGCCGAGCCCTACGAGCTCAAGCTCGAAACCATCACCAAGGGCTACGACGGCAAAATGTGCTGGGTGCATGCACGCGCAGGCGCCATTCCCGGCAGCCCGCCGCAGGTCGTGCTCACCATGCAGAAGCTCCTGCTCACCGGCAGCGATGTGTTTTATGCTCTGAACCACCTCAGAACCTCCGACCTCGGAAAGACATGGACGCCGCCCTTTGAAAACACAGACACCCTCGGCCGCCGAGAAGAGCCGGACGGCGTCATCGTAGCCGCCTGCGACTTCACGCCCAAGTGGCATGCGAAATCCGGAAAGCTCCTCGGCATCGGCCACACCGTGCGCTATCGCGACAACAAAGTCATCGCCGAGCGTGTGCGCGAGACGTGCTTCTCCGTGTATGATCCGCAGAAGTCCGTCTGGACCCCATGGGCTACGCTGCCCATGCCCGCCGACTCCAAGTTCTACAACGCAGGGGCAGGATGCGTGCAGCGCGTGGATCTGGAAAATGGCGACATCCTTCTGCCCATCTACTTCAAGCGACCGGGAGACAAATACTACGGCGTGACCGTGCTTCGCTGCAGCTTTGATGGCAGTTCGCTGCGCTTCATTGAGCAGGGCAATGACCTGGCGCTGGAGTCCGGGCGCGGAGTGTACGAGCCGTCCCTGATTCGTTGCGGCGGGAAATTTTATCTGACGCTTCGCAATGACACCGCCGGGTATGTTTGCGTCAGCGATGATGGCCTGCATTTCAGCGAGCCGAAACGCTGGGACTGGAGCGGTGGCGGCGAACTGGGGAACTACAACACCCAGCAGCACTGGGTCACGCACAAAGATAAGCTCTACCTCGTTTACACCCGCAGAGGTGCTAACAACGACCACGTCTTCCGCCATCGCGCTCCGCTCTTCATGGCCGAGGTGGACAAAGCTAATCTCACGGTGAAGCGCGACACCGAACGCATCCTCGTCCCCCAACGCGGCGCACGCCTTGGCAACTTCGGCGTCTGTGAAGTCAGCGAAAACGAAACCTGGGTCACCGTCACCGAATGGATGCAGAAAAACGGGCCGGACATCATCATCAAGCCCGACAACCAATATGGCGCAGACAACAGCGTCTATGCCGCCCGCATCCTGTGGAAGGACGACCAGTAGAGCGCCTCACTCCAAATACTCGCCCGCGATCACTTCCTCCTCGTCCTGCGTGGCATGGATGGCTCCTGAGATGACACGTTCGGTCACTTCATCCAGATAGCTTTGCAGCACCTTGCTAAGCTCCAGAAACTCCGGCCACAGCGTCTCGTCCACAAAGCTCCGCGGCACCCGCACCATCACTGTGGTTCTGCGCTGGCGCGCATAACGGTAGGGTCTCAATTCATAACGCCGCAGCAGCGCCGTAAAGAGCTTCTTCGACCAGCCATCTGCAAGAGTGAACTTGTATTCGATCGGCCGCTCCACCTTTGCGGCCTCACCGAGGCGGCGTTTGATGCGCGCGATCGCATCCGCAGCCGCTTCCTTCTCTCCAAGCGTCGCCGCACCGGCATACAGCCGCTCGATCTTGCTCAGTTTGTCCAGGAGGTCCTGTTCGCGCATGCGGCTTCTTGCTCAAGCTGCGTGCTCTTGTCAACGAGCACCCGCCTTATGATGTACGGCGGATGCCGCGCGTCGCCAGAATGTTGCGCACCAGGCGCAGCATGTCGGCGGGCTCATACGGCTTGGGCAGCACGGCGGCAAATCCATACGATGCGGGATTGGCCATCACGGGATCATCCGAATAGCCGCTGGACACGATGGCAAAGACTTCAGGATCCATCGCTCGCAGCTTTTCCATCGTTCGCACGCCGCCCATGCCGTTGGGTATGCTGAGGTCGAGAATGACGAGGTCATAGGGACGCCCTTGCGTCATGCCTTCCTGATACATGCGCACCGTCTCGGTGCCCTCGGCGCTTTCCGCCACATCGAAACCGTTGCTGGTGAGATTGCGCACGATCAGGGAGCGCACCAGCGGATCATCTTCCAGCACCAGGATGCGTGGATTGGCGGCGGTCAGTTCCGGCGGCGCATCAAACACCTTGCTCAGTCCAAACGCGTCCGCTTCCTCGCCGTCGGAATCCAGCGGCAGGTAGAAGCGCACCGTGGTGCCCTTGCCCTGCTCCGAACTGACCGTCAGCGAGCCTCCATGGGCCTTGGCGATTGATTCGCACACTGTCAGGCCCAGACCCGTGGCATTGTCCGCCTTGCGGGTGCTGAAGTAGGGCTCAAAGATATGCGGCAGGTGCTCCGTCGGAATGCCTTCGCCTTTGTCCTCCACTTCGATGGCCAGGCCGGACGGCTGGAAGTTCGTGTCCGTGACCATCTCGCCTGGGAACATCTCGGCGTGATCCGGCGCGAAGCACCTCACGATGATCTCGCCCCCGTTCGGCTGCGCCTGTTCGGCATTGCGGATCAGATTGCTCAGCAGCCGGCGGATCTGCGCTCCATCAATGGCGATCTGCGGCAGCCCAGGCTGCACCTCGATGCGGTACTCCACTCGGTTAGCGCGGGTATGATGCGTGAAGAAAGTCTCGATGAGGTCGCCCAGACGGATCTGCGTTTTGATCGGCGCACCCCCACGGGCGAAAGTCAGCAGCTGCTGCACGAGATTCTGCGCCTGCAGCGTGGCCTGCTTCGCGGTGTGCAGTTCCGGCAGCGTGATGGCGTTCCGCAGGCGCATCTCCGCGAGCGAGATGTTGCCCAGCAGAACGGTCAGCAGGTTGTTGAAGTCGTGCGCAAATCCACGCGCCAGCAGCCCGAGAGATTCGAGGCGGTCGATGCGGTTGCGCCTCTCCGCCTCCTCGCGCCGCGCCGTCACATCCTGCACCAGCAGCAGCAGGCCTTCGGCAAAGGGATAGCCGCGCATCTCCAGCCAGATCTGTTTTTCGTCCAGATAGATCTCCCGGTTCACCGTCTCCCGGTGCAGCATCGCATGCGCAAAGGCCTCGTGGTGCAGTTCGCGCGTCGCGGTCGGCATGATGTCCCACAGTGAAAGGCCCAGCATGTTCTGCAGGCTGCGGTCAAACAGCCGCAGGGCGCTCGCATTCGCGTACGTCACCCGCCAGCGGGCATCCAGCGCAAAGAGCGGATCTGAAATGCTCTCCACCACATCCACCAGCGGTGCGGTGCTGCGGTTCGGGGCTGTCGGCTCCACCGGTGCCTGCACCACAGACGCACGGAAGAGAATGATGAGACCCGTCAGATTCCCCTGTGCATCACGCAGCGGGGCGGTGCGGTCCTGGATCGGCACGCGTGCGCCTGCCTGCGTGGTAAGGTAGACCGTGCGCTCGGTCGTCTGCGTGTCCGTCTCCACAGACAGGATCTCCGCCGGCTCTCCGGTGCTCTGGTAAATGCGAAACACCTCGTTCAGCGAGCGGCCCACCGCTTCCTGGGCATTCCAGCCCGTGGCTCGCGCGGCAGAGGGGTTCATGAATACCACCCCTCCGGACAGATCTGCAGCGATCACGCCGTCGGCGAGGCTTTGGAACGCTTCAAAGTAGCTATGCTCCCGGCGCTGACGCTCGCTCTCTTCAAAATGCCGCTGCGCAGCTACTTCTACGGCCAGACGCAGCTCGTCATGGTTGAAGGGCTTCAGCAGATAGCCGTGTGGATGCGTCTGCCGTGCGCGGGCCACGGTGTCCAGATCGGCACAGGCTGTGACATAAACGATGGCCACGCGGCTCCGACGTTGCAGGGCGCGCGCCGTTTCAATGCCGTCCAGCTGTCCAGCCAGGTGTACGTCCATCAAAACCAGGTCCGGTCGAAGTTCATCAAACCGCTCCAAGGCTTCCTCTCCGGAGGCACAGATCGCCGCGACCACATACCCCAGCTTGCCGAGAGTCGTAGCCATGTCGCAGCCGACAAGGCCCTCGTTTTCGACGATCAAGATGCGAATGCGATCTGAGCTGGTCATTTCAGGGGTGGAACTATTCTAATCGAGATGAATTAGAAACGCCATAAGAAATCTAACTCCTTTTATGGAACTCCAGAAGATCCCCCCTCTTGCACCTAACTGTTCAAGAGAACTCATTTTGCTCCCGAGACCGGGCCGTTTTTCCCGGGGGGAAAGAAGGTCACGTCCACCCCCTCCTTGCGCAGTCCCTTCTTCACCTCTTCGCTCAGCTGGGCATAGCTGCGCTCCCGCAGGAGGTGCGCTTTGACGGCGGCCTCCTTTTCTTCCTTGGTTTTCGCATCTTGCACCTGGCGCAGGTAGGCGATCAGGTTGGCCGCATCGCCCTTGCCGTCGATATGGTAGAAGAAATACGTCAGCAGGCAGGCTGAGCCGTAGTTGGCTGTGGCGGGTCCCCCGTCGGCCAAAGCGGCGGCCCAGCGGTCGCCCTCAATGGTCATCAACTCTTCCAAGTCGATCATGCCATAGCCTTCCCCACCGGCGGCCGGTGAGTATTTCCTCTTGGTATACCCCTGCAGCCTGCGGTTCAGACCGATCAGGCTGAACCGCCCGTTGCTGTTGTACTCCAGCAGGCTGACGTAGTCGGCGGATCCCTCGACGTACCAGGTTGGCAGTTTGTTCAGCCAGTAGTTCATCATCTGGTGGGTGATCTCATGGATCAGAGTCGCATTGGACTGGTCGCTGCCCTGCTCCAGAGACACACGGTTGCCCACCATCTTCACCCCCAGGCTGGAAAGGGGCACCATGAGGGCCTTCTTGCCGCGGGAGTAAACCCCCGCCGAGCCTTCCATGCCCCCTTCACTCATGTAGTCGGACTTTTCGGTGAACAGACGCGCCAGAAAGTAGTTTCTCAGCGGCTCGGGTTTTGGCTGGAAGTCCATCGGCAGCACGTTGTTGATCAGCCAGGTGGCTTCAAACATCCGGCCAAACTCCCGCACCACGTTGGTGCCCAGCTTGGAGTCGCACTGAAATTCATAGTGCGGAGACCGGTAGACAAACTCCTTCGCCTCCGCGTCTTCCTTGACCACCGTGACCACAGGCTTCTCCTCCAGCGCCACGCTGCGCGGCCAGGTCTTGCTGGCAGCGGGAGCCCCGCGCTCGGCCGCTCCAGCCGTGGTGCCAGCGCCTGCCGCCCCTTGATTTTTGGCAAAAGTCTGGTCCTCAGCCGACAAACGATTCAGCGGCACCGTGAAAGTGCTGCCGTTCGCCATGCGGATTTTCACCCCTTCACCCTCCATGGCCACGAAGGCCGCCTCGATCTTGCGCCCGTCCGTGCTCGTCCACGTATGCATGGCAGGTGCGGCGGTTTGAGCCTGCAGGAGGGCGGACATCAGCACGAAAGTGGCGCCCAGGTTGGGGAGGGTCTTCATCCCGCCATTTTGCGAGGAACATTCGAGAATGTCGAGCCTTTAGGTTTCTCTCACTGCCAGATCATGCGGAAAAAATGAGACATCCCTCAATTTTTACTGGCCAGCCCCCGCGATATTCCAATACCCTTCCACAAGTTATTTACTCACCAGATTATGAAATTCTTCGTCTGCCTTCTCTCCGTTCTGGTTTTGAGCTGCGGCATTGGTGCAGCACAAGGCACCACCAAATCCAAGGCGCCTCCCAAGCCATCCGCCAAAGTGGAGGCCGTGGCCAAAACCATGACCGCCGACCAGAAAGCCCAGCTGCTCAACCTTCTCAACCAGGGCGATGACGCGGCTCTCATGGCCATCCCTGGCATTGGCGAAGTCCGTGCGGCGGCCATCAAAAAAGCCCGCCCCTATTCGGGTGTCACCGACGTGCTGGGCGTCTCGGGCATTGGCGAGGGCACCTTCGCAGGCATGGTCGAATACGCCAGGGCAGGGTTCAAGAAACCGGAGAAAAAGGCGGCTGCGAAGCCCGCTCCCTAGGTGTGCAGCCTCCGGAGGCCGGTCTGCCCTCCACCGCCGTTTCCAGCTTGGAACCAGGTTGCACTGGAGGGATTTTGCCGATTTTGGTTCCACCTTGTGAAATTTTTCACAAATAGCGGTTGCTGCGCTGCGTGACGTTCGGATAATCAAATCCGACTCCCCTGCGCTTCCCTGCTATTTCATGGCCACTATCATTGTACAACGTCCCAAGCTTGCCTGGCATGAGCGCTGGTTCATTTCCACGTTGCTCAAGGGACTGAAAATCACGGTCGGTCATGGCATCAAGACCTTCCGCCAGATCGCTGGCGGCAAGCCCAAGGTGACCATGGAGTACCCGGAGCAGAAGTGGGACGATCATCTGCCCGAGCATTACCGCGGCGCTCCCGCCCTCGTGACGGACGAGCAAAACCGCGAGCGCTGCGTGAGCTGCCAGCTCTGCGAATTCATCTGCCCCCCCAAGGCCATCAAGATCATCCCCGGGGAGATTCCCAGCGATGATCCCTGGGCCAAGGTCGAGAAGCGTCCGAAGGAGTTCGACATCGACATGATTCGCTGCATCTACTGCGGCATGTGCGAGGAGGTCTGCCCGGAGCAGGCCATTTTCCTGCGCAAAGACTACGCCATCACCGGTCTCTCACGCCAGGAGATGGTGCACAACAAAAAGCGCCTCTATGAAATCGGCGGCCAGCGCGTGGGGCTGGTGAACAAGTGGAACGAGCTCAAGTAATAATGCCCCCGCTTCTGTTCTATCTCTTTGCACTGATCACCCTGGGCTTCGGCTTCATGGTCGTCACCGGGCGCAATCCCGTCACCTGTGCCCTCGCTCTTGCGGCCTCCTTTGTGGGTCTGGCGGCGCTCTTCCTGAGCCTTGATGCCTATTTCATCGGCGTCATCCAGATCCTCGTCTATGCCGGCGCGGTGATGGTGCTCTTCCTCTTCATCATCATGCTTCTGGACATCAAGACGGAGGAGGGCAAAAAGCTCAATGTGCCCGCCATCGTCTCCGGTGTCATGCTGGCGGTCCTGCTCACCCTGCAGATTGTGACGGTTTCCAGCGGCACGGATCTCGCGAAGAAAACCACTACGGAGGCCTCGCTGGCCCTGCCAGAGGCGGCAGGAAAGCTCGACAGGGCGGCCCGTCTGCCCACCATCACAAATGATCTCAAAGCCGGCGAACTGCCGGACGCCAAGCTGATCGGCTTCACTCTGTTTGATCAGTACGGCTTCCACCTTCAGGTCGTCGGCCTGCTGCTTCTCGTCGGCACCGTCGGCGTTGTCGTTCTCAGCAAACGCGAAAGGAGCGCTCCATGATCACCCTCGGCCACTACCTCGTCGTCAGCGGCATGCTGTTCTCCCTCGGCCTGGCAGGCGTCATTGCCCGCAGAAACATCATCATCGTCTATATGTGCCTGGAGATGATGCTCAGTGCCGCCAATCTCGCGCTGGTCGGCTTCTCCCGCTTCCATCTCGTCAACGGCCTGCCCGACTACCCGGCGCAGTCGCTCGTCTTCTTCACCATCACCGTGGCCGCCGCTGAAGTGGCCGTCGGTCTTGCCATCATCGTGGCTCTCTTCCGCTCCAAGCAGAGCGTGGATGTCGAGTCCGTCACCAAACTTCAAGGATAACGCGCCCGCATGAACGCCAGCATTCTCCTACTGCTGCCATTTTTTTCGGCGCTTCTCATCCTGCTGGGGCACCGCCAGCTTAAAGGCGCTGCCGTGCTCATCTCGGTGGGCTCCTCCATCATCGCCTTCCTCGGCAGCCTCGCCTTCCTGGCAGCTTCGGATGACGGCAACGGCATCAAGCCTCTTTTGCCTTTCATCGAAGTCGGCCAGTTCCACGCGAGCATCGACGTCATGATCGACAAGCAGAGCCGCGGCATGATGTTCATCGTCAGCTTTATCGGCATGCTGGTGCACATCTTCTCGCTCGGTTACATGAAGGATGATGAGGCAAAGCCCCGCTTCTTTGGCTCGCTCTCCCTCTTCATGTTCTCCATGACGGGCATCGTGCTCGCCGGGAATCTGATCATGATGTTCATCTTCTGGGAGCTGGTCGGCCTGAGTTCCTACCTGCTCATCGGACACTGGTATCAAAAGCCCAGCGCAGCCGAAGCCTGCAAAAAAGCCTTTCTCACCAACCGCATCGGCGACTTCGGCTTCATGATCGGCATCCTGCTGCTCTTCGGCCTCAACAAGGGCGATCTCTCGCTCGACAGATTGTCGCTCGAGAACCTTCGCGACGCCTTTGTGCAGGGCGGGCCGCTGTTTGACGTGCAAAAGTCAAATCCAGGAATCATCACCGCTGCCGCTCTCTGCATCTTCATGGGAGCCGTGGGCAAGTCCGCCCAGTTCCCGCTCCACGTCTGGCTGCCGGACGCCATGGAAGGCCCCACGCCCGTTTCCGCCCTCATCCACGCCGCAACCATGGTCGCCGCCGGTGTGTACATGCTGGTGCGCGTCAGTTTCCTCATTGAGGCCTCTCCGCTTGCCTCGGAAATCATCGCTGGTATCGGCTGCTTCACCGCCCTTCTCGCAGCCCTCATGGCCACGCAGCAGAATGACATCAAGCGCGTGCTCGCCTACTCCACGCTCTCACAGCTTGGCTACATGGTCATGGCCGTGGGCGCTGTGGCCATGCATGTTCAGCACAATCACACCGTTGTCGGCGCGCATCCCGGCCATCCGGCCATGTTCCATCTTTACACGCACGCCTTCTTCAAGGCGATGCTCTTCCTCGGCTCCGGTGCCGTCATCTATGCCTGCCATCATGAGCAGGACATCTGGAAGATGGGCGGCCTGCGCAAGCACATGCCCATCACCTTCTGGACTTTTGCCATCGGCACCCTGTCCTTGATGGGCCTTCCCTGGATCACCAGTGGCTTCTGGAGCAAGGAGGCCATTTTGGGCGCGGCCTATGACAGCGGTTGCAGCATTCTCTTCCACGCGACCACGCTCACCGCCGTCCTGACATCCTTCTACATGATGCGGCTGCTCATCGTGGCCTTCTTCGGCAAGCCTCGCACCGACTCGGCGCATCACGCCACCGAAGTGCCGGTCATCATGCTCCTGCCGCTGGTTCTGCTGGCAATCTTGTCCATCTTTTCTGCCTGGGGTCCCATCACCTCGGCACTGCAGGCCTATGTGCCCGAGCATGAAAAACCCCACAACACGGTGCTCGCAGCCTCCATCCTGGCCTTCCTCATCGGCGCCGGCGGCGCTATCTACCTCTATCGCGGCAAGGACAAGGACCCCGTCAATATCAAGCTTTTCGCCAACAAGTTCTATTTCGACGAGATCTACACTGTCATCGTCCGCATCTTCCAGGATCGTGTGGCTTGGATCGTCACCGCCTTGGAGCGCGTGTTTGTCGATGGCATCATCGCCCGCCTTCCTGCGGCCATCACCGCCCGTCTCGGAGCCGCCACCCGCATGCTTCAGGGCGGCCATCTGCAGGGTTACACCTTCCTTCTCGGCGGCGGCGTCATCGCTGTGATTTATCTTGTCGTGTTTGTGCTGCCGCATCTGGGCCATTGATGGAGAAATTGAATGAGCGTTCTTGAAATAATCATCGCACTCCCGCTGCTGGCCGCTCTGGCGGTCTGGCTCGGTGCGCCTGCCCGCGCCGCCTCCCTCGGCGCTACTGTCATCAACCTCATCCTCGTGCTCTCCACTGCGGTGCAGTATCTGGGAAAGACAGGCCTGGACAAATCCGGCCTCGCCTTCACTTCATCGCGCCCCATCCTTGAGAATCCTTCCCTCAGCTTCGCTGTGGGTGCGGACGGCATGGCCCTCATCCTGGCCCTTCTCACCACGCTGGTCATGCTCGCCGCCCTCTGGCAGATCGAGGACCGCCCGCCAATCTTCTATGTCTCTTCGCTGCTCATCGGCGGCGGCGCGCTGGGCGCCTTCCTCACCACGGACGTCTTCTTCATTTACGCCTTCCACGAGCTCGCTCTGATTCCCACCTTCCTCATGATCGCGCTTCATGGTCGCGCCGAGCCTGCCCAGCGCAAGGCCGTCGCGTGGAAGGCCACCATCTACCTCGGTGCCGGCAGCCTTGTGCTGCTCGCCGGCCTGGCATGGCTGGTGCTCGAGTTTAGCGGCGGCTCCAAGCTCACCTTCGACCTCATCGCCCTGCGCAACCAGGCCGCCCAGGCCCCCCTGCCAGATGCAAAGCAGGCGCAGATCTTCTTCGTGCTTCTGCTCGGCTTCGGTTCTCTCGTCAGTCTCTTCCCGTTTCATAGCTGGGCAGCTCCTGCGTATGCCACCGCCCCCACACCCGTGGCCATGCTGCACTCCGGCGTGCTGAAAAAATTCGGCCTCTACGGCCTCATCCGCATCGCCCTCCCGCTCCTCCCGCAAGGGGTTCATGTGGAATGGGTGCAAAATGCTCTCCTGTTGATGCTGCTGGGCAACATTCTCGTCATGGGCCTGGTCACCATCCATGCCAGCCGGCTTGACGACACGCTGGCAAATTCAAGCGTCATGCACATGGGCTACATCTTCCTCGCCATCGCTGCGGGCAGTGAGATCGCCTTGAAAGGCGCGGTCATCCTCATGTTCGCCCACGGCATCTCCATCGCCCTGCTCTTCGGCCTGTGTGGTCGCATGCGCAATCAGCTTGGCACCCTGGAGTACAACAAGCTCGGCGGCCTCGCCACCCACGCCCCCTCCTTCACGGTCCTCTTCGCCTTTGGTGCCTTCGCCTCCATCGGCCTTCCGGGCCTCACCAACTTCGCCGGGGAAGTGATGGTCTTCCTCGGGAGCTTCACCAATCTCACCCCCGCTGGTTTGACCAATCTCCACTGGACCGTCATTCTCGCGCTTTGGGGCGTGGTCATTTCCGCCGTTTACATGCTGCGTGCCTACCGCAGCATCTTCCACGGTTCCCCAACCACCGGTCTTTTCATGATCGATCCCGCGTTCTCTCAGCGCGTGCCCTTCATCCTGCTCGCCACCACGCTGCTTGTCACCGGCTGCTGCCCCTGGCTGCTGCTCAACCTCATGAAATCCGCGCTGTAGTCCTGCCATGAGCGTTTTCACCATCGAAATCGGCCTTGCCATTCTCGGACTCGCACTGCTGCTGGCCGAAGCCTTCAAGCCGGAAATCTCCCGCCGCACCCTCGGCCTCACCGCCATCGCCGGCACGGCGCTTGCCCTGGTGCTCTTCATCTTTGTGTCTCATGACACCGCCAGCCTGCCCGGCTTTCTCAAAGAGTGGCATCAGCTCGACAATCTCGCGATCTTCTACAAAGGCTTTTCGCTCGTCATCACCATCCTCGTGCTCTGGCTCACGCTCGAATGCGCTCCCTACCTCTCGCGCTTCACGCTCGATGGCAAGCTCGCTGAAATGTTCAGCCTCCCTCTCATCGTCTGCGCTGGCATGATGTGGATGGCCTCGGCCCGTGACCTCGTCACCGTCTTCGTCTCGCTTGAGCTTGTCACCGTTTCCTTCTACGTCCTCGTCGCCTTTGCCCGCAAGAGCGCCTTCAGTCTCGAAGCCGGAGTGAAATACCTCATCCTCGGCGCCCTTTCGACCGGCATCCTCGTCTATGGCATCGCCTGGACCTACGGTGCCACCGGTACCATGAGCTTCGAAGGCATCGCAAAGGCGCTCGCCAATCCTGCCACCAGCAAAACCGCCGCCCTTTTTGGTGCCGCCATGCTGCTCTGCGGCCTCGGCTTCAAGGTCGCCGCAGCCCCCTTCCATATGTGGGTGCCGGACGTGTATCAGGGCGCGCCCACTCCCGTCACCGCCTTCCTTTCCGTGGGCTCCAAAGCTGCTGGCTTCGTCGTCCTGACTCGTGCGCTGGATGCCTTCCTGGCTCAGGGCTCCGTCATCGCCGCGGAGGTGCAGTCGCTGCTGCTCGTCGTGGGTTCGCTCACCGTTCTGCTCGGTAGCCTGCCCGCCATGTTCCAGACCAGCGTGAAGCGTCTGCTGGCCTACTCCAGCATCAGCCACGCTGGCTATCTGCTCCTCGCCCTCGCCAGCCGCGAGAGCGCCCGCTTTGATCTTTCGTCCGGCGGCATCGTCGGTTTCTACCTGGCCACCTACCTGCCCATGACCGTCCTCGGCTTCCTCGGCCTCGGTCTCATGCGCGCCAACGGCCTTGGCGAGGAGATCAAAGACTTCACCGGCCTCGCCAAGCGCAACCCGCTCCTCGCTTTGCTGATGACCCTCTCCTTCGCTTCGCTTGCCGGTCTGCCCCTCACCGCCGGATTCCTTGGCAAGCTTTTCGTCTTCATCGGCCTCGCCGACCACGGTTACTGGGGTGCCCTCAGCTGCGCCATCATCGCCGCCGCCGCCGGCTTCTACTACTACTTCAAGACCATCCTCGCGATGTACACCACCGAAGGTACCGACGTCCCCGTCCTGACCTTCTCCACCGCCGCCAAAGCCGTCGCCGGTGCCCTCGCCCTCGCCATCCTCATCCTCGGGGTCTATCCCAAGCCCCTGCAGCGTGTGCTGACGCCCGAGACTCCGAACGTGGTGGCGAAGTGATGGTTTTCTGCGAAAGAAGCTCCCAGGATCATCTCGCCAGAGTTTGAGATCGGTCTAAGAAAAAGCGCAATAGCATGCAGCTTTTGGTTTTGACACTCTGTGGGCAAAACTGCTACAAGACGGCATGAGAATATCGGCGATCTGCCTACTTGCGTCTTACTTTGGCATCCTGGCCGCGCGGGACGTCTGCCACGCACAGACCGCAGCCCCTGCCGCTGAGGTGGAGCTCAACTTCGACACCTTGTTTGAATGGAAAAAGCCCTGTGCATGGAATGCGGAAAAGCTCGAGGCGAAGCTGGCGGCACTGGAGACTGTGCCCGGCAAAAAGTTGTACTCTTTGGATAATTCCAAAACGTTTTCGCAGCCGTCTCAATTGTTCAACCCGCTTTATAACAAGGCCTACAAGCTCAAATATTTTGTCTTTGGCAACAAGAGCTTCGAACCGGAGTCAGTCCGCGTGATGTGGGGCAGTGGCCAGATCTCTTACATCGGGATCAGGTATCCGGCGCAGGCGGGAGAAAAGGAGGCTTCGCCTGAGCTGCTTGCCAGCATCGGGGATGCTCTCGGCGCTCCCTCATTGTCCCGCACGGGCTCGGGTTATGCGTGGGAAGGGGAGCATTATAATGCCACGGGTTCATTCACGCGTTCGCTCGATGACACGATCTTCTTTGTGAGCGTGCGCCCTCGCAATCCGATTGCTCTCGTAGCGGAGAAGCCAGCCGGGACTTCTTCCGGAAGAGTCTCCCCAACACCTGTTCAACAGGGCAAAACACTCATCGACCTCGATGGGTTTGTTGATTGGAAAAATCCTCTCGACCTAACCCAGGTCGCGTTCGAGTCCCTCATGAAGCAGCTTGAGACGAAACCCGGCTGCAGGGCCTACTCTCGCATCAAGAACGTGCATCAGAACGGAGACGTTACCTACTCAAGTCTCATCAACCCGACACTAACCCCGGAATACTTCATCGAGATGTCCATGCTCAAGGGACGATTCAAGCCAACTCTTTTCAGAGTGGACTGGGTGGAGGGACGGGCCAAATCCGTGGTCGCCTTATTTCATCATCCACCTGAACAAAAGGCTGATCCGGCGGAAATTGTGGAAGCGTTTGACGGCCTCCTCGCGCACACAGCCGAGCGGCGCTCAGATGCTTACTTTGTCTGGACTCACGAACGTTACATTGCCAGCTACAGCTGCTACCCAGGCGATGCACCCTTCAGACTGGAGTTTAATCCTCCCCAGGCTGCCATCGCCAAAGCTCCAGTGCAGCCCACGGACCCTCTTCCTCCGAAGAACATGCCAGTGCCGCCTGGGCCCATGGTAAAACCTGAGCCTGAGTTTAAACCGGAACCCAAGCCGCCCGCTCCCGCGCCATCATCCACCGCCGCCGCTTTCAAGCTCCGCCTTACCCAGGTCAATGGCCTGCTAATCTCCCCTCTCGCCAATGGCGAAGAATCCGGCCACGTCACCAAAATGACTCTCACCGCCCTGCCCAGCCGCGGCACTCAGGAGAGCTGGCTGGAGTTCAATCAGGAAGTCGGCGGCAGCATGAGGCGCTGTCTCAATGAAGTCAGCAAGCTTTCTCAACTGCGCAACGATGTCTGGCCTGTTGGTTACAGCCTGCAGATCGGCTTTGAGGACAAATACATCGAAAAAGACGGCCCCTCGGCCGCCGTCGCCTGTGCATTGCTCGTCGAGTCCGCGCTCACCGGCAAGAAGTGGGACCCGGCTTTTGCGGTGACGGGAGACCTCAATGCCGATGGCAGCGTGCAGCCCATCGGCGGCGTGCGCGCCAAGATCCGCGGTGCCACCAATGGCAGTTGCAAGATCGTCGCCGTGCCCTCCAAAAACGAGCGTGCCGTTGCCGATCTGCTCTTGCTGGACGGACCCGCTCCGCTCGTGGGCATCACCGTCTTCGGCATCAAGACCTTTGACGATGCCATGACCCTCGCCAGCCCTGACCGTTCCGAGGGCATGAAGCTCGCGCTCGCCGACTTCGATGCCATGCGCACCGTCATGATGCGCGATCCCAAGCAGATCATGCCGCTGCTGCGTACCCCGCATGCCAGTGCCAGACTGCAGGCCCTGCTCTTCGTGGCCCCAGATTGTTATTCGGCCAAATACCTCCTCCTGCATGCGCAGGGTAAATCCGCGCGCACCCTTTCCCTCGGCGGTTCCATCGAGGCCGCACAAAGCAGCGCCCAGGCCATCGTGAACTCCATCGACAACGACGTCACCACCGCCATGTCCAGCCTGAAGCCGGATGAAGTCGGCACCAGCCTCAACAAGCTCCGCAATCTGCGCCCCATCCTCGACCAGCGTGTCTGGCCTTACGTGGATGCTATCACAGATTATGGCGATGTGATCCGCAGCGCCATCGTCAATCCGGTCCGCTCTGGCGCCCGCTACCTCGATCTGGTCTCGAAGGCCAAAAAAGCCGCAGGCTCCGCCACCGCCGCCTTCAACACCCTCATGAACACCTCCCAGGTGCGGGAGGAACTGGGGCTGTAACGCCATTCATACTGCGAAACATAAGTCTCATGAAATCATTCCATCTGTCAGTCTTCCTCATCACACTTGCCTGTCTTTTCTTGGCCCAGCCCACCATTCACGCGCAGCCAAAACTTGCCAGAAACTGCGTGGACGAGCTGATCAACTGGAAAGATCCTTGGAGTCTTACTCCGGCAAAGTTCAGGGAGATTGGCGCAGCTTTGTCGAACACCGAAGGTAAGCTTCAGGTTTTGACGAAGAACGATGGCCTCATGATCCTGAGTGCCAGCATGGGTGGAAAGCTCACTCTCTTTGAAGGTAAGTTGAATATTATCAGTCTGAGGGCCACCTTTACGAATAACAAAGCCACCAGTTTGACCGTTGACATGGGACAACTGTCGCAGCCTGCCACGCCAAGCATGGCGACAAGATTAAAAGCTGAAATAACGAAAGCTGCTGGGGAAGGCACCCCCAAACCAGGACCGGCCGGTTCAAAAGAGAGTATCGAGTGGAAGGGACCCAATTACGTTGTTCAGATGGAAGAGCGCATTGATTATAAAAAAGATCGAACCGGTGTTTATATAGTAGATTTCAGCCGCTTGTAAGAACAAGCCCTCCATGGACAGCAAACACAAAGGGTGACTTTTGAAACCCTTGTGTCCACTGGACTATCTGCGCAGTCGCCGGTGACCAACACATCCTCGATGACGATATGGCGAAATGATTGACTTGCCTGCACCGGAGCAGTTACAACCTCCGCATGAAACGTAGCGTTTGCTTTGCTATCATCGCCCTCTTCTCCCTGCAGGTGCATGCCCAGGAGCGCAAGCTGCCTGAACTCTCCGCCAACCTCGACGCCCTCCTAAACTTCGCCTCCCTCTGGCAGTGGTCTTCCGCCGACTTCGAAAACAACTACGTCCTCAAGCTTGAAGACCAGGAGAAGCAGCAGCAGCCCCCGCAGTTCGAATGGGTCAGCAGCGCCAAAGACCGCGCGCGTTTTTCCCGCCACATGTTCAGCAATGCGGAGACCAATCTCACCATGTTCGGCGGCTCCATCAAGGTGGAGGAAGCCATTTTGGAATTCGTCAATGGCAAGGCTGCTCGCGCCACGATCTCCTTCTACAATCGCGGCGACTCCGGCGACATCGACGTCAAGGAGTTCGACCGCATCTTCAAAGTCATCGGCCAGAATCTCAGCCAGGTGATGAAGGTGGCGCCCAAGCGCCAGACGCTCTCCTCCAATGCAGCTCTGCCCACCACGGGCTGGAACTGGACCTCCCCGGCGGGCATCGCCCTCCTCGAATACAATGAGTACAACACCCCCGGCAAAGTCACCAAACCCGAGTTTCTCCGCTTGAAACTTGCCTCTCCGACTCAGGCCGACTGGAGCATGGGCAAGATGGCCACCGGCGTGCAGCGCATGGAGCTCCTTCAGCGTGTCAAAAAGACCCCTGGCGGCGATGTCTACATTTCCGGCGTTCCGATGGTGGACCAGGGGCAGAAAGGCTACTGCGTCGCCGCCAGCTGCCAGCGCTTGTTTGAGTACATGCGCATTCCCTGCGATCAGCACGAGATGGCCAAGCTCGTCAGTGTGGATGCCGAGAGCGGGGCCAGCATCATGGCCATGCAGAAGAGCCTCGCCAAAATCGACGGCGCCTTCAAGGTCACCTTCAAGCCTCTGGTAAACCCCGAGCTCTACTACGCCGCCAATCGCAAGCGTCGTGTGTCCGAAAAGGAGTTCAGTTCCATCGTCAAAGAGTACACAGACAAAGGCGTGCCGCTGCTCTGGGGTTTGTCGCTTGGCGAGAAACCCGAAGACCCACCGCTGCCGAATGGCGGGCAGGTCAGCGGCGGTCACATGCGCATGGTTATTGGTTATAACCTCGCCAAGAACCAGATCCTCTTCACCGACTCCTGGGGCGCCGGCCATGAACTCAAGCGCATGTCCATGCCAGATGCCTACGAAGTCACCATGGGCCTCTACTCCATGGCTCCTCGTGGCTTCTGATTGTGATCACGGCGCACGCCCTTCTTCGACATCCATCATGTCAAAGAAGGTGATCAGGTCCTCACGATGGGCCAGCCCCGCCTCCGCACGTTGTTTGATGAGTCCCTCCGTGGCTGCATCCCGCCAGCCACGCTTGTGCATGAAGCCGTTCCAGATTTCGATCTGCTCGACCGTGGGCCGGTTGCCGTTCAGGCAGCACCATTCCAGGATCTCCTCATCCGTGCCTCCTTCCAGCGTGCGTGCGGAGAGTTCGCTGAAGTCCACGCCGAGGAATTTGCACACCCGTTCGTCAAACGTGCGGCTCCCTGCCAGATACCCCAGGTGATAGCCCTCGGGCAGTTTGCCCTCCTTCGCGTTGAGCCGGATTTTATCCAGGATGCGGCCAAACACGGCGATGCCGCCGACGAGATCACGAGGAGAACGAATGGGAAAAGCCATGCGCCCTTTTACCGAGGACGCATGGCAAAGTCAATGCACCGGCTTACTCAGCCTTCTTCTTCGCCGCGCCTTTCGCCGCTGCAGGCCTTGCGGCCGCAGCCACCTTCTCACCCGGCTTCGGCAGCGTGCCCTTCACCTCTTCCCAGGCCGGATTCAGCGTCGCCTCTTTCAGGCTGAAATTGCGGAAGTCCACCGACTGGCCGCTGACGGTGAAGCCAGGAGCAGCCTTCTCCTTGAGGAACAGCTCATTCGAGCCCCAGGCCACCAGGTCGTCCACCTTGCCCAGCATTTTGTCTCCCACCATCTCCAGCCGCACCTTGTGCCAGCCCTCGCCCAGCTCCGTAGGGAAGCGCGCAAACACCACCGCTTTGTCCGGACCTTCGTGGTCATTGTCATCACGCTGAATCGCCACCGACTTCGGCGTGATCATGATCCGCGCCATGTGGTCCTTGATCGCGTTGATCGAAAGGCTCGTGCCTTTCGCGCCTGCAAACTTGAACTCGTACTCGATCACGAAATCCGTCAGCTTGTTCGGCAGTCGCGTCACCGCGCCGTGCTTGTCCGCTTCCAGCTCAGAGCCGCGCAGCACGCCGTCCACCGGCTTCCACTCGCCTTTGGCAGCCTTCCATGGCGCGCCTGCACCATCGCTGAGTTTGTTTTCATAAATAACTTTGCCCGGAATGGCGAGGAGCGGCTTGTCTTCAGCACGTGCGCCAAAGGCGGCCAGAGCGAGAGTCAGGGTGAGCAGGGAGGTAGGTTTCATGGAAAGGTGAGAACGAAAGGCCGCCATCCTTGTTGCGTGAAATTTCCCGTCCTGATACAACCAGCGCATGCGCACGATCACGGTCTGCCTCATCCTCCTCCTCACCAGCATGCACGCCGCCGAACCCAACACCGCCGCCGAGGCCTGGCTCGCAAAAACCAAAATCGCCCCGCCCCTCAAGGTGCCAGCCTCCCTCGAAGCATGGCAGCAGCAGCGCGCCGGCATCCGGGCCAAGCTGAACGAACTCCTCGGTGATCTCCCTCCGCGCCCGCCTGTCTCCGCCTTTCAAATCATCAGCCGCGAAGACAAAGGCGCCTACACCCTGGAAACCCTCCAGTTCGACAACGGCGCGGGCGAAATCGTCAAAGGCTACCTCTTCCTGCCCAAGACTGCCACGCCGCAGCATAAAGCTCCCGCCATCCTCTACTGCCACTGGCACGGCGGCCAGTATGACATCGGCAAACAGGAGCTGCTGCAAACCAACGCCACCCCCGTGGCCGCAGGCCCCGCGCTGGCGCAGGCGGGTTACATCGTCCTCGGCATCGACGCCCCGTGCTTCGGCGAGCGCAACGGCCACGGCCCCGACGGCCCGCAGCAGAAGGGCGGCAATGGCGAGATGACCGCCGCCAAATTTCACCTCTGGGCCGGACGCACCCTCTGGGGCATGATGCTGCGCGATGACCTCACCGCCCTCGACTACCTCTGCTCACGTCCCGAAGTCGATGCGCAGCGCATCGGCGTCACCGGCATCAGCATGGGTTCCACCCGCAGCTGGTGGATCATGGCGCTCGATGACCGCCCCCGTGCCGCCGTCTGCGTCGGCTGCATGACCCGCTACGAAGAACTCATCCGTGCAGGCATGCTCAAAGCCCACGGCATCTACTACTTCGTCCCCGGCATGCTCAAGCACTTCGATACCGAAAGCGTCATCGCCCTCGCCGCACCCCGCCCCATGCTCTTCATGACGGGCGATCAAGACAGCGGCTCTCCCACCGATGGCGTGCGCCACATCGGCGAAATCGTCAGCCAAATCTATGCCCTTCACGGCAGCGACACGGCATCCCATTTCGAAAACCAAATCTACCCCAACGTCGGTCACGTCTATCTCCCTGAAATGTGGGAGCACACCCTCAAATGGCTCGACCGCTGGGTGAAGAATTGATTCAATGCCTTTGCCATGAACTTCCCGCCCAAGGCCATCAGCATCCTTCTCCTGGTGCAGTGCCTGTTTATCTGGATGGGGTATGCGTTCACTCGGAAAATGGCGCGGTTGATGGCAGAAACGGAGTCACCGCTTCTGCTATTGAACGCCCTGCCGGATCATATGTTGTTCGTCCTCAGAGCAGGTCTGTGGGCCTTGCTGCTCCCTCTTCTTTGGGCAGCATGGGTCAGCCTTCGTTCGGAATCGCATCAAGGCATTCCGATGACACAATCCACGGATGCCAAAATAACTGCCGGCCTGACTGTTCTGGTGGTCTGTGTGTGGTCCTATGGCGCGATGCAGGCCGCAGATGCAGCCTTTGGTTATCACGGTCCGCTGACAGTGATGAATCTCACGAGTTGATGTGAGGAGTGGGATTGGACAAGATCGTCAAAGCGCGCCAACAGCTACACCTTCACGCCCACTCGTTTACCACGAGCTCAAATCATCATGCAGCTGCTCCATCTCATGCGAGAAGGCCGCACGCTCCGGCATGTCAGGTTCACCGTAGGGCACGATCTCGATCACGTTCTTCCTCAGCGCGGTGATCCCGCTGCCGCCGTCCGCCTGCTGAATGGTCTTCCAGGCGCAGTCCGCAAAGCGTGCCGCGAGAATGCAGTCCTGCGGTGTCGTGTGGCCGCCGCGCTGCAAGTGCCCCAGCACGGAAGGCCGCACCTCCAGGTCGGGGAAGGGGGCTCCGGAGCGCTGGAAGTATTGCTGGAAGGCATCCATCAGCACATAGGCGCGGTTGCGTTTCTGGGGCGGGTCAAACTCCACGCCTTCAGCCACCAGCACGATGGCATGTCCGCGGCCACGCGTCATCGCGCCTTCGATCTCCGCCGCCAGTTTCTTCATCGCATCTTCGTTCAGCGCTCCTGATTCAGGGGTGATGATCATTTCCGCGCCGGACGCCAGGCCCGCCATGCGTGCCAGGTCTCCGCTCGCACGGCCCATCGTTTCCAGCACCATCACCCGGCGATGGCTTCGCGCGGTGTCGATGAAGTGATCCACCGCCCACACCAGCGTGTTCACCGCGGTGTCCACGCCCAGCGCCATGTCGGTAAACTGCAGGTCGTTGTCGATGGTGGCCGGAATGCCGATCACACGCAGGTCGCTCTCCTCCGCCAGCAGCCGCGCTCCTGTGAGGGAGCCGTCGCCGCCCACTACCACCAGCGCCCGCACATTCAGGCCCTTCAGCAGTTTGATCACGCTGTCGCGCACCTTTTTCTCGTGAAATTCCAGGCAGCGGGCAGAGCCGAGGATGGTGCCCCCCTTGCCCATGATGCCGCTCACGCTGGCATGGTCCATCTGAATGATGTGAAGCTGCTCCGAGATCAGGCCCGCCCGTCCGGTGTGGGAGGCGATGTCCTGCTTCAGCCGCACCATCGCTTCCGGATCGTTGTTCACGGCCCGTGCCGTGCGTACCAGGCCGCGGTAGCCGTCCCGAATTCCCAGCACGGCGATCTTCTCACGGTTCAGGCCCAGACGCACGATGGCACGCAGAAAAGCATTCATGCCGGGCGCATCACCACCACTGAAGAGTACGGCGACGGATTGTTCGGGAAAGGTAGCGCTCATGGAAATTAGGTTGGAGGGGATTATCTGCTTAGCGAGCACCGCCCTCCCTGCAAGTGACGGCTGATGTCTCGCGAAATGCCGGATCCCGAATGTCAATAAGTCCCGCATTTCACCCCCCCGGCCTCCGGCAGTCTGTATTCAGCATTCCCGCTCTTGCCCAGCCCTCCTGCGCGTGGTTAGTGCCCCAGTGTCCCCCGCCTTCGCCACCTCTCTTTTTCCGTTCATTGCCGCCCTTCTGTACGCCTTCGGCGCCCTCGTGCTCAAGCGCTCCAGCGATCTCGGAGTCGGCCTCTGGCGCACCACATTTGTCGCAAATGTGATCGTCGCGGGCCTCTTTTCCCTGCTCTGGCTGCTCGGCGGCCCCCCGGTGGAAAAAGAAATGCTCTGGCAGCCCGGCATCATCGCCATGTGCCTTTTCATCGGCCAGCTCTCCCAGTTCCTCGCTTTGGAAAAGGGGGATGTCTCCGTCGCCGTCCCCGTCTTCGGGTTGAAGGTCATCCTCGTCGCCTTCTTCACCCCCATCCTCATTGGAGACCCTGTCAGCCTCAAGCTCTGGATCGCCGCCTTCCTCAGCGTCCTTGGCATCACCTTTCTGAATCGCAAAGACGCCGGCAAGCCCCCGCGTCATCTGCTCATCACCTTTGTCGCCGGCGGCATTGGAGCCGTCGCCTTCGCTGTGTTTGATGTCCTCGTGCAAAAGTGGGGCCCCCATTGGGGAGGAGCGGGCCGCCTCCTGCCCTGCATCTTCTGGATCAATGCGCTGCTCTCCTTCGGCCTTGTTTTCCGCTTTTCCGCCCCTCTCAGCGCCATTCGCCCGCAGGCCTGGCCCTGGCTCGCCGGCGGCTCTGCTTTGCTCGGCACCCAGAGCATCATCTTCGTCAGCACCCTCGCCATCTACGGCAAAGCCACCTCGGCCAACATCGTTTATGCCTCCCGCGGCCTCCTCAGCATCGTCCTCGTCTGGATGATCGGCCACTGGTTCAAAAACGCCGAGCAGCACCTCGGCCCCACCGTCATGCGCTGGCGCCTCGCCGGAGCCTTGCTGATGATGAGCGCCATCGTGCTGGTGGTGGTGTGAAATAGCGCGACAGCGTCCCCGGAGTGCGGCGCTTCAGCGCCGCTTTCGAGCGTCCCATGACGAACTCTGCTTCCAGTCCTTGGTGCAGTCCAAGACATCTGCGTCTCCCCCGTCGCTTCCCGCCGTTTTTCGCCTTCCTCTCATGCGTAACCCTGCCGCTAACCCGAAGCGCAAAGAACTCGTTGTCAGCCATCGCACTGCGATCATGTTCCAGCATGATCTTGGAAACCATTCCCGCCTTGAGTGCGCTCACGGCAGATCAAAAGCTCCAGCTCGTGAGTGAGCTTTGGCAGGATGTTTCGCGTGAAACCACTATTACCGCCCAGACCACTGCGCTGCTCGACAAGTGCCTTCAGGAATGTGCGGCCAATCCCGATGCCGTCCGAACTACCGAGCAGGTGACAGCAGGCATTCAGGAACTCAAGAAACACATTGCGGCATCCCGTGCATGACCACCGTCTGGACACTCGGCGCTGATGTTGTTGCCCATCGTCCGCGCTCTCAACAGCACCTAAGCCCGTAGGGCTGTCACAACCGTAGCCGTGGGTGAAACCCACGGTAACCGCGGATCGATGAACAGGCGGGCACGTGGAACCGCGTAGCGGTGACACAAGACCTCCGCAAACCATCTGACCCGCAAGTCACCCTCCGCGCATCGCGTTTGTAGCCCCATGAAGATCTCTCTCCGGTTGGCTGGCTTTCTCATCACCGCGTGCTTCTCCCACGGCGCCGAAGTCCCGCCCCAGCCCTTCTTCGCCGCCACGCAGCGTCTCATCGACGCCACCGCCTTCCTCGGCTCTCCCTTCACGCCCGAAGAGCTCACCACCCTGCGCACTTGCATCCAGGCCCACGACGCCGCTTCCATCGCCAAAGCGCAGACCGTCCTCGACGCCCACGCTCTCTTCCACGTCACCATCACCCCCGAGCAACGCGTCAAAGTCGAACGCGGCTCCGCCAAGCCCGTCCTCGATGAATCCGGCTGGCGTCAGTACCTCGTGCGTGTGGAAAACGAAGCCGGCGTCACCGCCAAGCTCGCCGCCTCCAGTCCGCAGGCCAAAGAAGTGTACGTCAAAGGCTCCCCGCCCGTCGTGCCAAACGTCAAGCCGCGCGATCCCGGCCAGCCACCGCTTGCCGCCCGCTGGCTGGACGTGCACCTGTTTGACTCCCCGCCGCAGCAGCCCACGCTCAGCGGCCTCGGCCTCGAATACCGCATCATCCAGCTTTACAGCAGCGAAGCAGGCAAACGCGAAGCCACCTTCAGCTTCGACACCGGCCAGGGCACGCAGGACCTCGGCTTCCGCGCTGAAACCAGCATCCTCTTCGACTCCCTGCCTGCTCGCGAGGTTACGCTCAGCATCACGGATGAAAACGGCAAGCCCTGCATGGCCGAACTCCTCATCAAAGACCACGCCGGACGCATCTACCCCAGCCAGATCAAACGCATCGCGCCAGACTTCTTCTTCCACCCGCAGATCTACCGTGGCGATGGCGAAGTAATAAAGCTCCCCGATGGCGCATACGACATCACCTTCCGCCGCGGCCCCGAATCCATCCCCGAACAGCGCGCCGTCAAAATCACCGGCCAAAACACCACGTTCAAATTCCAGGTCCAGCGTTGGATCGATCCCAGCAAACGCGGCTGGTGGAGCGGCGACCACCACATCCACGCCGCCGGCTGCGCGCACTACTCCGTGCCCAGCATGGGCGTGCACGCACCAGACATGGCCCGCCATTGCATGGGCGAAGATTTGAAGATCGGTGCCAATCTCACCTGGGGTCCCTGCTTCGATTACCAGAAACAATTCTTCACCGGCAAAGAAGACAAAGAATCCCGCTTCCCCTTCCTGCTCCGCTACGATGTGGAGGTCAGCGGTTTCGGCTCCCACAAAAGCGGCCACCTCTGCCTGCTCAAGCTTAAAGAGCAGATGTACCCCGGCGGCGACAGCACCGCACACTGGCCCACCCTTTGCCTCAACACTTTGAAGTGGGCCAAAAAACAAGGTGCCCTCTGCGGCCCCGCGCACAGCGGCTGGGGCCTGCAACCGCTCGCCGAAAACGACCCCGCACGAAAACAAAACTACAAGCTCGGCATCCCCAGCGCCACGGATGAACTCCCCAACTTCATCATCCCGCCCTTCAACGGCATCGGCGCCAATGAATACATCGTCGATGTCACGCACCTGGTCGAAGGCCCCGACGGCAAACCGGTGCCCGCAGTCGATTTCCTTTCCACTGTGGACACCCCGCACACCTGGGAGCTCAACATCTGGTACCACACCCTCAATGCCGGCTTCCGCACCCGCATCAGCGGCGAGACGGACTTCCCCTGCATCTACGGCGAGCGCGTGGGCCTCGGCCGCGCGTATGTGAAACTCGACGGCCGCCTCACCTACGACGCCTGGTGCGAAGGCATCCGCTCCGGCCGCGCCTACGTCAGCGATGGCAAGAGCCACCTCATGGATTTCAAAGCGAATGATCAAGAGCTCGGCGTCAAAAACAGCGAACTCAAACTCGCCAAGCCCGCCACCCTCAAGCTCACCGCCAAAGTCGCCGCCCGCCTCGATGACAAACGCCATCCTGAAATTCAGTCCGCCCCCGTCGATCAAAAACCCTTCTGGGATCTCGAGCGCGCCCGCGAAGGCACCTCGCATGAAGTGCCCGTCGAAGTCATCGTCAATGGTGTCTCCGTCGCCCAGAAAAACATTCTCGCCGACGGCTCCACCCGCGACATCACCTTTGACGTCCCCATTTCAAAAAGCTCCTGGGTCGCCCTCCGCATCCGCGCCAGCTCCCACACCAATCCCATCTTCGTCATCGTGAATGACAAGCCCATCCGCGAGAAGACCAGCCTCGAATGGTGCCTCAAATGCGTCGATCAATGCTGGTCGCAAAAAGAAGCCCTCATCGACCCCAAAGAACACGCCGATGCCGTCGCAGCGTATGAGCATGCACGGCAGGTGTATCGGGAGCGCTTGGCAGAATAACACTCCCGAAGGGAGCAAAGAAATTAGCCGGTGGTGAAGCGAGGCTTGGCGAGCGAGAACCACTGGACCACGCGCACGTCGTATTCACGACCAAGGTCGCATGCCGGAGGTATGCGAGAAGCGTTCATTCACCCATCGGCCCCTGAATCTCACATGCCTCTCTCGCGCATTTCCCCGTTGCTCCCTCACTCATCCCGCACAATCACAAACGTCCTCGCGCTCAATCCGCCCGCGTTGTCCTTCGCTTCGATCTCATGCCTCCCCGGCTTCAGAATCGCAAACGTGTGCGCCCCCTCGCTGCGCAGTTCCAGGGTTTTGCATTCCCATCGCACACGCTCCGTCCCCACTGCCTGCAGCAGCAGCCGGCTCCCGTTGTTTCGAATATCCGGATCCAGAATAATGACCGTTCCTGGAATCGGATTCGTGATCCGCAGCACCGCTCGCGTCTCCGTCTCTGCCGTCGTCACCAGATCGCCCAGCCAGTTTCCGCTGCTTTTGATCCACCCCGCATACTCGCGCGGCAGAATCGCCCGGCCCTTCGCGTCATAATCACCCGCCTGCGCCACCGGCGGCAGCTTTCCGCCGATGAAAAACTCATCCCGGCTCACTCGCGCAGGCGGCGTTTGTGGCGTCAGGCGTCTGCCCGTGCGCGGATCAATGCGCGACCGCACGATGTCCTTGGGCATGGCATACCAGCTCATGGCATGCTTTTCATGTAGGTGCAGCATCACGTCTTTAAAGATCGGTCCCGCGCCCGTGACGCCGCTCACATCCTGCATCGGTGTGTTGTCAAAATTCCCGGCCCACACCCCCACGGTGAACTCCGGCGTGTAGCCCAGAGTCCAGTTATCCCGAAAGGTCGAGCTCGTCCCCGTTTTCACCGCGCACTTAAACGGCAGCCGCAGCACCGACCACCCGCCAAACGCCATCTCCCGGGCCTGATTGTCGCTGAGGATGTCCGCGATCATCCAGCTCTCATTTTCACCCAGCAGCCGTTGCTCCGTCGCCGCACGCTCATCCTGCCGCAGCGTCCATGGCTTGTAGCGTCCCAGCCGCGCCAGGCACGCATACGCATTCGCGAGTTCCATCAGCCGCACAGACGCATTCCCAATCGTCAGCCCCAGCCCGTAGTGCGCCGCGTCTTCATTCAGTGTGGTCAGCCCCAGCTCCCGCAGCTTCGGCAGCAGCGTCTCCGCACCGCCGATCGAGTCCAGCACCCGCACCGCTGAGATGTTCAGCGAATTCCCCAGCGCATACCGGTACGTCATCGGCCCGTAGCTCCGCAGCGAGAAATTCTCCGGCCTGTACGTCCCCGTGGCCGTGCCAAATTCAATTGGCAGATCCGCCACGATGCTCGCCGGAGTCGCCCCGCGCTCAAACGCCAGCAGGTAGGTAAACGGCTTCATCGCCGACCCCGGCGAATGCGGTGCCCACGCTCCGTTGAGCTGCCCGCCATCCTTCGAAAAAAAATCGCGCGATCCCGCCAGCGCCAGCACCGCGCCCGTCGCATTCTCGATCACCACCACCGCCGCATGCGTCACATGCCGTCCTCTCAGCATTTCCAGCCTCTGCGCGATGATCGTCTCCACCTGCTGCTGCAGCGTCGCATCCAGCGTCGTGCGGATCGTCGTCGTCTCCTTGGCCTCGTCTCCGCGCAGCATTTCGATCGCATGCGGTGCCTCAAAGCCGCCGCTGAAGCGCTGCAGCACGATCTTCTGGCTCAGCGCCACGCGATGCTCCTCATCGCTCAGCCAGTGCAGCTCATGCATCTGCTCCAGGATGTGCTGCTGCCGCAGCACCGCGCCCGCCATGTTTTGAAAAGGATTCAACCGCGTCGGAGACTGCGGCAGCGCCGCCAGCAGCGCACACTCCGCCGGCGTCAGATCTCCCAGCGGCTTGTGAAAATATCCCGAGGACGCAGTCGCGGCACCCGTCATCAGATTGCCAAACGAAACCCGGTTGGCATACGCCGCCATCACCTCCGCACGGCTCCACGTGAGCGCCAGCTTTCGCGCCCGCAGCGCCTCCATGAATTTCACCCACAGCGTGCGTTTGCCGGACTGCGGCGTCGAGATCTTGATCAACTGCTGATGAATCGTGGAAGCTCCCGACACCACGCGCCGACTTTTCACGTTGTCCCTCGTGGCACGCATGATCGCCACCAGATCCACACCATCGTGGCTGAAGAACCGCTTGTCCTCCGCCGCTACGAGCGCATGCACCAGCGCTTGCGGCATTTCGTCATACGTGACTGGCGGTGCCGAGCGCGTGCCATCTTCATTCAGCAAATGCCGCAGCGGCGTGCCATCCCGCGCCAGATACAGCTTTGACGACGGCGGCGGCCTCAGCAGCGCCTCCGGCAGATCCACCAGCCTCGGCAGCACCCACCACCCCACCACCCACAGGATGATCGGTGTGATGACAAAGACTTTCCAGCGCTGCCGCATGCGGCAATGAACGCGAACTGGAGCTGAAATCCAGAGCGCGATACTTGCGAACGGGCGGCTGGCACCTGAAAACAACATACAAAGACGCTGTCGCGCTCGCCTAGCTTCGCACCTGCCTCCTAGCGTGTTCTTTGAGAGCGTGCCCTCTTGACCATCCCCATCCTCCGTCGCAGCATGCCCCGCCCGCATGACGTCTCTTCCGCCCACCATCGCCTGCCTCGGTCCCGAGGGCAGCTTCTCGCATCTCATCACCCAGATGCGCTTCCCCGGCCTCACCGTCAGCCTCCGCGACAACATCGGCGACGTCTTCGCCTTCCTCGCCACCAACCCCGAGGCCCAGGGCATCGTCCCCATCGAAAACTCCTCCGGCGGCTTCATCATCGACACCGTGGACCGCCTCGTGGACACCCGCAGCACCCTTTCCATTCTCGAAGAACTCACGCTCGATGTGAAGCTGGCCCTCCTCGGCAGGGCCGGGGAGTCCATCACCTCCATCCACTCCCACGCCATGCCCTTCTACCATGGCGACGACTGGCTCAAGGCCAACTACCCGGACGTCAAACGCGTCGTCGAACCCAGCACCGCCAAAGCCGCCGAAAAAGCCGTCGCCACGCCCGGTGCAGCCGCCATCGGCCCACGTCAAAATGCCGAGCGCCACGGCCTGCAGATTCTCCATTTTCCCATCGCCGGTGAGGTGCCAAACATCACTCAGTTCTACCTCATCGGCCACACCGCCAACACCCCATCGCAGGGGCACAACCGCACCGCCCTCATCGTCGAGCTTCCTGACCGCCCCGGCAGCCTCTGCCGCTTCCTTACGCCGCTCAGCGAGAACAGCATCAACATGAAGCGCCTGGAATCCCGCCCCATCCGCGGCCAGCCAAACAAGTACCGCTTTTACATCGAGATCGAAGGCTCCACCGCCGACCCCCGCGTGCAAAAAGCCCTCGATCAAACCCGCGCCGATGGTGCCACCCTCCGCAGCGTCGGCTCCTTTTCCGCTGACCAGCGCTTTGAGTCGTAGTCGGGCCATTCCTGGCCCGTCTGGCAACTGCATCACCAACACTCTTCCGACCCGCTCCAACCCATGAAGAAACCCCTCCTCCTCACCACCCTTCTGGCCCTCTCCGCCAGCCTCGCTTGCGCCGCCGCGCCCACCATCTCCAAACGCGCCAGCGAGATCGATCCCCGCGCCAAAGAGCACCCTGAAATCGACTTCGTTTTCACCGATAAAAAAGGCAAGCCGCAGGACACGCAGAACGCCAGCGTGGACACCAGCGTCAAGCCCCAGGGCAAGCTCGTCATCTGGCTCATGGGCCACAACGCTCAGCTCTTCGAGCGCCTGAATAGCTACGGCCTCCACGCCATCCAGCCGCATTACGCCAACAAATGGTTCGGCCTCATC
The DNA here is from genome assembly GCF_044226605.1 of Prosthecobacter sp. Taxonomy (GTDB): domain Bacteria; phylum Verrucomicrobiota; class Verrucomicrobiia; order Verrucomicrobiales; family Verrucomicrobiaceae; genus Prosthecobacter. Next base: position 209,176 of record NZ_JBGAGS010000007.1, read on the forward strand.
CCCTCCGACAAACGCGACAGCGGCAAAGTCCTCGGCGACATCCGCCTCGAAGCCTGCACTGGCCAGGATGTCAGCGATCTCGTCAGCATTCCGCAGCCGGACAGCATGATGGAGCGCTCCTTCCAGTTCGTGAAATGGCTCGCCAAAGAGCATCCCGAAGGCAAGTGGGACCAGTTCATTTCCGAAGACGGCAAAGGCCTCCGCTGGGACAAAGTCATCGTCTCCGGCGCCTCCCATGGCGCCACCACCTCCGCCCGTTTTGCCAAGCACCAGAAAGTTGATCGTGTCGTCTGTTTCTGCGGCCCTCGGGACAACTACGACTCCTGGCAGTCCCTCCCCTCCGCCACACCGGGCAACCGCATCTTCGGCTTCAGCCACGTCCTCGACAGCGGCTGGACCGGCGACCACTACTGCCGCTCCTGGGAAATGATGGGCCTCAATCAGTTTGGCCCCATCGTGAACGTCGATATCAGCGCCCCACCCTTTCAAAACACCCGCCGCCTCATCACCGATGCCGATGTGAAAGGCGATGACAAACGCGCCCACGGCTCCGTCACCCCCGGCGGCTCCGCCGTGAAGGACAAAGACGGCAAATACATCCACGAAGCCGTCTGGCACTACCTCTTCAATCACCCCGTCGATCAAACCGGCTCCCCCACCCCCGCCGATCCCGACTGCGTGAAGGATCAGCAGAAGAAAGCTCGTTAATCCCCACCCTCTTCGTATTGGAGTCCCGGCTCCTCACCATCGTCCTCGTCCTCCTACTCGAACTCGTCCTCGATCCTTCCAACTCCGCAAACCCCAGCCCTTCTTCGTATTGTAGTACCGGCTTCAGCCGGTCTGGTCCGGGAAGCCCCACAAACCCGCACAACACCTCCAAACCACCCACCGTCCGTACGTAGTTCGGGCTTCAGCCCGTCCGGCCTCTTCCCACCCCACCACTCTCCCCTCCCAACCATGCGCATCCGCCCCCTCACCATCGCCGCCGTCGTCACCCTCAGTTCCATCCTCAACGCCGCAGACAATCCCTTCGTCGGCCGCTGGGCGCTCACCATCCCTGGTGGCGGCGCAGGCTGGCTCGGCGTCGAATCCAAAGACGGCGCTCTCACCTCCAGCGTCCTCTGGGGCGGCGGCAGCGTGGTCCCCACCGCCAGCACCAAGCTCGATGGCGATACCCTCATCGTCACCCGCGAGCAGAAGAACAAGGAAGGCAAGCTCAACGCCACCGAAACCATCACCGCCAAAGCCGACGGCGATGTCCTCAAACTCACCACCGCCAAGAAAAACGCCGCAGGCAAAGACGTCGGCCAGCCCCAGGAGTTCACCGGCAAGCGCATCCCCGCTGTGCCCGCCGCACCCGATCTCTCCAAAGTGAAATTCGGCGAGTCCATCCAGCTCCTCAATGGCAAGGACCTCACCGGCTGGCGCTTGATGAACGACAAGGCAGACAACGGCTGGAGCGTCGTCGATGGCGCGCTGCAGAACCGCGTGGTGAAGGCCAAGGACAAGCACTTCGGCAATCTCCGCACCGACGCCGAGTTTGAAGACTTCAATCTGAAAACCGAAGTGCGCACCTCGGAAGGCAGCAACAGCGGCATCTACCTCCGCGGCATCTATGAAGTGCAGGTTATGGAAAGCTTTGGCCAGCCCCTCGACTCCCACCACATGGGCGCGCTCTACAGCCGCATCACCCCCAGCGTCGCTGCCGAGAAACCCATCGGCGAATGGCAGACCCTCGACATCACCCTCGTGGACCGCCACCTCACCGTCATCCTCAATGGCAAGACCATCATCGACAACGCCCCCGTCCTCGGCTGCACCGGCGGCGCCATGAGCAGCGATGAGTTCAAGCCCGGCCCCATCTACCTCCAAGGCGACCACACCAACGTGGACTACCGCAACATGGTCCTGCGCCCGGTGGTGAAGTAACCCGATGCCCGCTCGTAGGATGGGCGTGGCGACAGCCCGCCCGTCCTTCAGCGCGTGTTAACGCCCATGCCTTGCAGCCGCCCAGCGCCGCCTGGCTCCCTGCTAGCCCGCATTTCTCACCCCACCGGAGATCTGCGAACAGCGTGTTGCACGCTTGGATGTAGCTCGGTATTCCGATACCGAGTCGTCCCCGTCACGGTATCGGAATACCGCGCTACATCGCCGCCAGTCAATGTCGAAAGCATGCACAGCGAACATCCCACTGATTTTCAAACAGCCTCCAGCTCCGGCCATCCAGCATCCAGCCTCACAGCCCCAGCCGTTCCTTCACCGCCTTGATGGCCTTGTGCCGGTTGTCCACCGCGAGCTTTTTGAAAATGTGCTCAATGTGCCGGTTCGCCGTGTGCGTGGCGATGTCCAGAATCTGCGCGATCTCCGGGTTGCTCTTGCCCTCATAGACCCAGTGCATCACCTCCGCCTCGCGCACCGTGAGGCCCAGCGTTTCCAGTCGTTTGATGGAAAGCTTGGCCACCTCCACGCGCACCAGCAGGTAGAAGCGGTCGTCCTTGCAGCGTGCCAGAGAGAGCACCAGGCGGTGATCCTGCTGCTCCATTTCCAGCGGCGGGGAGACCTTCTCATTCACGTCCGCCAGCTTCTGCAGCCACTGGCGGATCTGCGGCGGCAGAAAGTAATGCGCCGCACCGGGCGCGCGCTCCAGCGCTTTGCCAAAGAACCAGTGGGCCGCTTTGTCTCCTTCGATGATTTCTCCCTTGTCCGTCACAATCAGCAGCTCGCATGCCGCGGAGGAGGCCGGTACATCGCTGGGCGTCTGCGGTGCAAACTCCGTGGTCTTTCCCAGGATGGAGCTGTGGTGCGGCGGAGGCTGCGAGGCATTGTAAAAACTCATGCGCTGATTCGCGATGCGGATCTCATCTCCGTTCCGCAGGCGCCGTGCGCAGTTCAGTCGCAGACCATTGACGACGATGCCATTGCGGCTTCCCAGATCATTGATCCACCAGTCGTCGTTCAAGTTCATCAGCACTGCGTGCCGCCTTGAGGCCTGCACATTGTTGATCGGGATGTCGTTGTCAGAACGGCGTCCGATGAAGCAGGGACCCGAGAGTGTGTGCTCTCCACCGCTCCATTTCAGACAGGCTGGTTGGCCATGCATACCGGCATTCACAGGCATGCTTAAGAATCTGCGCAGATTCACACAAAGTGCAACGCGTGCGAAAAAAATTCGCAGGTATTGGCAGGTCTGCCAATAGCGCGTTTTTCAGACCAGTGGGAGAGGTGGCATGGCACAGCCACACGCTCATGAAAACCAATGTTTTGGAATCTGTTCAGACACGCTCCTCCCGGGCGTGTTCTGTGTCTGCCAGTGCTGCCAGCAGAGTGCCCTGCACGCCGCTCGGAAAGAGCACGCAGCGCCCCTTCTGCATGCTCTGCGTTCACTGCCCCAAGTGCCTGGAAAATCCGCATTCCGTCAGCTGCGATCTCTGCGCCGGCTGCAGAGCCTGCTCCATGCATGGCCGCGGTGAGTAGGAGGTGGTGACGTGTCTTTTTTGTCAGGACAGGGCGGGGTGGTTCGTTTATACTACAACCAACCACCCCACCTATGAACACGATCCCTGTACCTCCTCGAGGGCAGGCGGCCTCGTTTCAGCAAGCCGTCTGTGCCCACAACGCCGAAGCGCGTTTCGTCACCCGCAATCTGCACCGCCTCTGGCAGACCCGGCGCATGAAAGCCACCTTTCTGCGTCCTTTTCGGAGGGCTCTACGCCCTCTTCTCGTATGGCTTCGCCAGGACCATGTCTATGTCCAGCACGGCGAGCATGGCGTTCCGCCCGTGGGACTTCGGCTGAAGCAGTTCGGCTGGGAGACCCTGGCGCTCAGCCTCGTGCTGGCACCGCTGGCCTTCATCATGCTGCTCCCGCTTCTCATCGTCATCTTCCCGGTGGCCGTTCTCATCGGCCTGGGGGCTTTCAGTGCCTCAGCTCTGCAGGCAGATGCGGATGATGTGGAGCATCACACCCTGACCTGGCACGCGATGCATTAGACCGCGCTCTCACGCATGAAAATCCCGGCCCTTCGGTTGTAGGACGGGTGTGGCTTCAGCCCGCCCGTTTATCAGTGCGTTGCAACACTTCACGGCATGCGAAGAGCCTTGAAGCCGTGCCGTTTGGCATGGCGACCGGGAACATGAACGTCCATGACGCCAGACGCTCCCGGCTTGCAACCAGAAAACCGCACGGCACGTCCTGACCGAAAAAAGGTGCTTCAACCTCGATTCGGGGACAGACCCGTTCTGCCCAGATCATGGTATTAGCCTCAAAGGCTCAACAGGATGCTCGCATGCCTACGCGTGCCCAAAGACCTTGGCAGGAGTGGGACCATCCTGGTCCCACAATGGCCCCCAGGTTCTGTCTGCCACTCTCATCCCCGCCGCGTCACAACGCAGCAGAACTTCCCGGGCTCCGTTCAAACATCACCCTGTCCGCGTTTCCCCTCTCTGCGCGTCCCTTCACCCCTGCTTCTGCTTTTTCATCATCCGGTACACCAGCCAGGCCGCGATGTTGATCACCGCCATGGCTCCCAGCAGCTGGGTCAGCGTGGTGGCCAGGCTCCCTTTGCCCAAACCGCTGCCTACCAGACTGAAGGCCACATTCAGAGGCAGGTAGCCCAGCAGCGTGCCCAGCAGAAAGCGCGTGTGCTTCACTGGCGTCATCCCCAGCAGCACGTTCAGCACCAGCCCCGGCACCATGAGCTGCCGCACCCAAAACACCCGGATCACCGAGGGCTTTTTCAGCAGCTTTTTCAACCACGGCCATTTCTCCGCGCGCGACTCCGCCGCGCGCCTAAACCCATGCCGTGATAAAACAAAAGCTCCGTACGAACCCAGCGTCGATGCAACGAGCGAGAGCACCAATCCCTGGCCAAAACCGAAGATCAGCCCAGCCGCCGCGCACAAGGGCAGCCGTGGTACGCCCAGCATCACCGTCCCCGCGCAGGCCGCCATGAAGACCGCATGCGCGCCCCATCCAAACTCACGCACCATCTCCTTCCAGATCTGCACATTCGTGATCCACGCCTTCAGCGGTGTGAAATGTGCCAGCGCCATGAAGGCCGCCACCATCAGCACCGCAAATAGCACCTGGCGCGTCTCCTTGCCCAGCGCACGTGAGGTCTCCTGCTCCACCTCGATCGCAGTCGAGGCATCCAGTTCTTCAGTTTCTGTCCTGGGTTCGTCAGCCGGCGTCATCATTGCAGCTTCCACAGTTTTCCATCGCTGCGCACATAGAGTGCTCCGCCGGAAATGGCGGGCGTCGTCAGCACCGTCTCCTTCAGTTCAATCTCCTTCAAAATCTTCCCCTCCGGCGCTTCCGGATCGATCACCTGAAAAATCCCGCGCTCATTGACAATGTAGATGCGCTTCCCCGCCGCCACAGGCGAACCGCTGAACGGTCCCTTCATGCGCAGCTTCCACGCTTCATCGCCATTCTTCGCGCTCGCCTTGATCAGCACGCCCGCGCCATTCACCACATAGATGGAGTCTCCCAGCACCAGCGGACTCGCCGTGCCCGAGTTCAGCTTCTCATTGCGCCACAGCTGCGTCACCGATCCTTTCTCCGGTGCCAGCGCTGTGATGCCGTGGGACACCGCATACAGCGTCTCGCCCGCGCCCACGCTCGAGGGGATCGTGCTCGCCCCGTCGCTGTAATCCCACACCGTTTTGCCCGTCGCCGGTTCCACGGCCAGGATGCCCTTGCTCGACTGCAGCGCCACTGCGTTCTTCCACACCGTCGCGCTCGTCCAGTTCGCCGCCTTCGGCCGCTCCAGCTTCCACTTGTTGCGGCCCGTCGCCACATCCAGCCCGGCCACAAAGGACTCGCTGTCGTTCTCGCTCTGCACCACCAGTGTGCCATCCATCACCACCGGAGATTGGGACATGCCCAGGCTGTTGCTCGCGTTCGGGTAGTCAAACGTCAGCCCCCGCAGCCAGAGGAGGTTGCCATCCAGATCAAAGGCAAACAGATCGTTCGAGGAAAACAGCGCAAACACCCGCTCCCCGTCGCTGCACGGCGTGTTCGCAGCCACGCAGGTCTTGTTGTGCGTCATCGTGCGCCCGGTGGTGCGCATCGCGCGTTCCCAGCGCTTGCTGCCATCCGCCGCATTGAAGCAAAACACATGCAGCGTCTCCTGCCCCGGCCCGCTCGAGCAGGTCACAAACACCCGGTCTCCCACCACGATCGGAGCCGACAGCCCGCGCCCCGGCAGATCTGCTGACCACGCAATTTTCAAATCATCCGCAGGCACCTTGGCCTCCGTGGAAACAGCCGTGGCATTCGGCCCGCGAAACTGCAGCCAGTCCGCATGCACCGCACCTGTGGCCACGCACAGCATCAATCCCGTCAAAATCGTCTTCATAGTCTTCGTCAGTTTAAATAATTGAAATCACTTCGCCGCCAGGATCGCTGTTCCTGTCGCATCGCACACGCGCAGCTGGAACTCCCACTCCACCGTCCACTGCTCCGTCTGCTCATTCTGGCAGCATTTCACCAGGATGGTGTTCTTCCCCTTCTTCAGCTGGCAGGGCATTTTATACTGATCCAGCTTCGCGCCGCGGTGGTACTCATCACGCGCAAACAGCAGTTCGCCATTGAGCCAGATTTTCCAGCCGTTCTTGCAGCCGATACGGATCTCCGCCGTCCGGTCCTCGGTGCTGTAGAAATCCGTCGCTGCATAGCCCACCACGCTCTTCTCCATGCCAAAGGGCTTGTTGAAGTCGATCTTCCCGTACTCATCCGTGCTCGTGAAATCCACCCATTTCGCCTCCTTGCCCTTGCCTTCATAGACCGCATCAAACTTCAGCTCGTTCTCTGGCGGATACACCGTGTCAAAACCACCGCGTTCCGCATTGCTGAACGGCGCGATCATCTTCCAGCTCATCAAAAACCCAAAATGCTTGGGCAGGTCCACTTTCTGCCCCAGATCCCGCAGCTTCTTCGCCAGCACCTTGATCTGGTCCTCATCCCGCGCGCCGCCCAATCCTTTGCCATAGGCCACGATCGCCGCTGCATTGTCCTTCTTTTCCAACGCTGCATTGCCCGCCTCGATCAGCTTCGCCACCGGGTGCCTTCTCAAATCCGAACTCGGATCCTCCAGCAGCGTCGGCGTCAGTTTCTCCGCCAGCTTTTCATCCGCACGATGGATCAGATCAAACGCCACCACGCGCGCCCCGGGACTGTTCTTCGTATCCTTCAAAAACGTCACCAGTGCCTCCACCGGCAGCTTTTTCGCCTTCAGCGCCTCATCCGCGATCACCCCCACCGCCGCCCGCAGCCAGTTTTCCGCCAGCGGATTCGCCCCGTTCATGCCCTTCAGCACCTCCGGCAGCGTGCTCGCGTCCGCCTTCACGATCTCCCCCCATGCCTTCGCCGCCGCCTCGTTCCCCTGTCCCTCCTTCTGCACCGCACGCAGCGTCTCAAGAGGCTTCGACAGATCCGCCGCCTGCAAAGACAAAGCGGCAAGGGCAAACAGACAGACAAGGTTCAATTTCATAGGGCAGGGGAAAGCGTCCAGCTTTCCCCAAAGAACGCACCACGCCAAGCCTCAATTTCACGCCCTCTCTCACTCCCTCGTTACCGCCTTCACCTCAATCATCCGCATCCTCACTGCGCGGCACGTTTTCGCATCCAGCGTTACCGCCAGTACCGCGCCCCGCTCCCATTCAGCATCCGGTCCGGGGCCGTCGAAAACCGCATTCCCCAGCGAGAAAGCCACGCTTCCCGCATGCCCATGCTCCAGCGGCTGCAGCGCATGCGGCCCGCTGCCCGCGATGAGATGCACCCCGCTTTCCATCAGCTTCGCCGCCACCTCCCTCTGCCTCTCAGTAGGCACCGTCCGGTGTTCCCGCCCCCAGTGTGGCAGCGCGATCACATAGTCAGCCTCGAACTTCATCTCCGGCACGACTGCATCCTCCCGCGAATCATCCAGCGCAATCACCGCGATGCGTCTGCCCTTCACCTCAAAAAATCTCACTGTCGTCCCGATCGGAGTGATGTGCTCCTCCTGCAAAGCCTTCTCCGTCGCCACCTTTCCCTCCGGCCCGAGATCCATCGCATGATTGTTCTCCACACTCACCCCGTCCACACCCGCCTCCCGCAACAGCTTCGCTGCCTTCAGCGGCGCGATCAGTTGCAGCCAGTCCCTCGGCTGCGCAGTGCCGATCACACACTCCAGATTTCCCAGCGCCAGATCCGCCCTTTTCAAAACAGGTGCCAACTCCTTGAGCGGATCCGCATGCTCCGCCACACCACGCCCCAGCATCACATCCCCGCAAATCGCGATCCGTATCACCTCCTCCGGCTCCCGCACCGTCATCAGCATCGGCTCAGCCCTTTTTTGTCGCAGCTTGCCATACGGCAAAATCTCAGGCAGCCCCTCCAGTTGATGCACACACAGGTCCGCATCATCCAGTTGCCCCACCGGCGGTCGATCCTCCCACAGCGCCGCCAGATGCGAGCCAAAATGCAGCAGCAGCGGCCTCGCTTGAAAATCACAGCGCGTCAAAAACGGCTTCACATCATTCGGACTTCCCCACGGCAGCAGCCAGCCCTCCGCACGCAGCCCCGCCGTGATGAAGTTCGCACAGTCCGCGCCATGGCACGCCTCCGCTCCCGCCTGCGTCCCACGCATCAGCAGTCGCGAGTCAAACACATACGGCAGCCCAAACTCCCGGCTCCATTCCGCACGCACCCCCATCGTCCCCGGCTTGCTCAGCCGCACGATCTCCACCGGCGTGCGCGTGCTCTCCCCATCCCGGATGATCTCCGCATAAACCTCATACGTCCCGCAGTCTCCACCGCGCGTGAGCTGCTCCAGGTTCAGTCGGCTTAGCACCGGCCCCTCCGCCAGCAGCTCCCGCCTTCGCCACATCCAGCGCGGCGCATTCACCGCAAAGCCCAGATTCGCATCGCCGATCCGATAGCTCTTGTCAGCCGCCCGCACGGCCCACCACCGCACTCGCGCACCCACGGGCTTCGGCACCACCTCCAGCCTCTCCTTCGCGCTGAACTCCATCTCCCACGCCCCATTCGTCGCCTTCAGACTTCCCGGCACTTCAAGCCGATGCTGAAACGCCGCTCCCGCCCACTCCGCCAGCAGCACTTCTGCACGCGCATCCCGCCAGTTTTGCAGCAGCACGCTGCGCAGCTCCGGCCCCGCCTTCGCCACATCAAACGCCGGCAGTTGCTTGCCCTGCCTCTCCAGCATTCGCGCCATCAGCGAGCGATCCGGCCCCGTCTTTGCAAACGGATCAAAATGCACTTCTGCATTCGGAATCCGCCAGGCCGCATCCAGCGCCAGCGTGATGAGCCTCTCCGCCTGCGCCTCGCTTTTCAGGTAGGGCGAGGAAATCGCAAAACTCAGTCCCCTCAGCGCACGCATTCGCAGCAGCATCTCCATCATCTCATCCACCTGCGCCTCCAGCTCCGCATCCGCGCTCTTCGCGAAATAGTCCAGATCCACACTCGCCACCACCGGCTTCGCTTCCGGCCAGTTCTTCGCCTTGCTCGCAAATGCTTCCATGCTCATCACCCGATACCGCGCCCCCAGCGCACCCGCCTCACGCGGCAGCGCCTCCTCATGCGCATCCAGGTACTCCCGCGCATCCGTCTCCAGCGCCACACGCTCCTCCTCGCTCAGCCGCGCCGCCGGAATCCAGATCACCTCCGCAATCGGTGCCGGCATCAGCGGCTCGATCCAGTTGTAGCACTGAATTTTTCCCATCTTCCGCCACTCCGCCAGCATCTCACTTCGCTGCTTCACCGTAGGCCCACGCCGGATCGCCTTGCGAATCTCATCCGAATTCGCAATGCCGTTCGCATCGCAATGCGCATCAATCAGCACCAGCGTATGCGCCTCCCTCAGCGGCAGCGTCTCCACCAGATGATAAAACGCCCCCGCATGCGATTCCTCCACGTGCACCGGCAGCATCTGCCCCAGCGCCTGGCTGGCGAAGAGGCATGCGATCCACACAGCTTTCATGACGTGAATCAGCGAATCGGCGAAATCTTCGGCGCCTTCTCGAGCGGCTGCACCAGCACGATGCGGCTGATCGCCGTGTCATGAAACTTCGTTCCCGGATACACCCCCGCGATGGTTAGCTTGATCGTTTTCACCAGCTCTTTGGACGCAGGCAGATCAAAGTAAAACATGCGAAACCTTAGGCGCTCATCAGGGATCAGCACACGAGACGGCTTGCCTCCGTTCACGCTCACATCCAGCGCGGACACACGCCCATTGGCCTCGTAGATCCCGCTGGATTTGACATACCCGTTCGCAATGCCCAGTTGCCGGATGTGCGCAGGCTTGTCAGGTGTGATGACGAGCGACTCCCCCAGTCCGTCTCCAGCCACGCCTTCGGTCCACGCGTGTTCGGCATCTTCTTGCCGCAGGTTTTCCGCCTTGTAGCTGATGCCGTTCTCATCAGGCAGTTCAGAGCTCGCGCTCACCTGATAGCCGCTGTGGTGCAGCGCCCAGCTCTCGGCGCGGAAGCGGTCATTCACCCATGTGCCATTCCTGGCTCCATAGACGCCTTTCAGTCCGGTCATCGATTCGGTCTCACTGGAGTCGTTGATGTCGAAGAGAACCAATCCTTTGCCTTTGGGCTCCTGGATTTCCAAATCATCCTCCAGTGTCGGCTCAAAATCATGGAAGGCCCATTCCCAGTGGTCCTCTTTCCATTCAAACCGTTTCGGATGATTGAATGCGATCTCCGCTTTGGGGCGTCCCATCGGGCGCACGGTCACAATGCCGTCGCGGATCGGCCCCTTCCACATTCCTGCCGCGGAAAAGAGGTAGGTCATCCGCCACATGGAGTTCTGCTTGTAAGTCACGATCAGCTTGCGTGCCTGGCCTGCATCAAAAGGGAACTTCACCTTGTACCATCCGGTGACTTTGCGGTTCTCTCCTGCGGGACCGATGTTCTTGAGGTCCAGCTTGTCAGGCACCACTTCAAACTCCAGCGGCTTCCCGTCCAGCGTGGCCTCAAAGTCTTCAAGTTTTTCTGCGACAGCGGTGCCCAGCCGGACCTTCGGATTCGCGTCTGGAGCAGGGGTTCCCGGCTTCACATAGTAGGGTGGCGTCTCGGAAACCGGAAAGCCTGCCTCGATCTTCACCTTCTTCCCCGGATTGTGCAGCAGGTACTCCACCCGGATGGCCGCGTGTTCGATCTGCAAATCGATGTTCAGCCGCTCCGAGAGCATCTCCACCTGCTCGATGCCGATGGGTTGGAACGGCCCTGCGGTCGTGATGCTGCTGGCATAGCCACCCCCGTTCGCAAACGCCTCGTTTGAAATCACGCAGATGCCGATCAACAGGGCAAAAGGAAGTTTGTTCATAATTTGGGGACCATTAACACACTGCGTCGCTGCACCCACCGCTTTCATCGCGCAGGCTGGATTTTTGGAGCCTTATCCAGAGGCGAAATCAGACGCACACTCGAGATGGCCGTGTCATGGTAGGTGCTGCCAGGATAGATGGCGGCGATCTCAAGCTTGATCGTTTTGACCAGCTCGGATGATTTCGGCAGGGAAAACCAGAATTCTTCTTTTTCCAGAAACTCATCAGGAACATCCACATCGAAAGGTTTGCCATCGTTGACGCTGACCTTGAGCACCATCACCCGGTTGTTCGCCGCATAGAGTTCGCGCGACTTCGTGTAACCGTTCTCAATCCCCACCCGGCTGATCTTGGCCGGCTTCTTCAGAGTCAGCGTGATGGATTCGCCGACACCATCGCTCTCCTGGCCTTCCACCCAGGCCGTACCTCGATCCCAGTCCGCCACGTTTTCCGCCTTGTGCTCGCTTCCATCCGCTTCCTTTAAAACCGAGGACGCCGTGGCAGTGAAGCCCACGTATCGCATCCATCGCGCATTTTTCGGGATGTCGCCTTTCCACTCTCCGCCTTCGGCCACATAGCCTCCGTGGTACCCTTGCAGCGGCGGCTGCGTCGTGATCACAAGATCATCCTCCAGCGTCGGTTCCAAATCAGTGAACGACCATTTCCACGTGCCATTCTCTCCCGTAAAACGTTTTGGGTGACTGAACCTCACCCCGGCTGGATCCACCGAAGTGGCATTCACGATCACCGTGCCCTGCTTGATCGGCCCTGACCACAGCGCAGCCGCAGAGAACGCGTACGTCAGGCTCGGCGCGGACTGGTTCCAATCGTCCGAGACCGAACGAAACGAGATGTGGTAAGGATTGCGATAATGCACCTTGATGTGTCTCGTCTGACCTGCGGCGAAAGGGATCTTCACCACGTGCCACGTCTCAATCTGACGTCCCCCATTGCCGGAAAAGCCAGCCTGATCTTCACGAACCTTTGCCGGAATTTCTTTTCCATCGGCCAGCAGTGAAAATCCCTCAAGCTTCTTCGGCTCACGCGGCTTTGGGCGCTCTCCTGGCGCAAGCGGCGGCAATGGCGCAAACATGCCACCCTCCTCGATCACCGCCGGAAAACCGCACTCCACCGTCACCTTCTTCCCCGGATTATGCAGCACATACTCGATGCGGATGTCCGCGTACTCAATGTGCAGGTCGATCTCCAGCAGCTCCGAAAGCATCTCCACCTGCTCCACACCGATCGGCTGAAAGGCGGACGTCGAAACGACTCCCTTCCCGTACCCACCACCATTCGCAAACACCGCGCTCGAAATCAGGCACGCGCAGAAACACAGGGGAAAGAGCAATCGCATCGCGAATTCTGGCCCTCCCGGAAACAACCGTCAACCATCGCCAACAACGGCAAACCACCGCAAACCGTCCCCATCCCCTCTCGACACCGCCCAAATCTCCGCCACTATACGCGCCCCCTTTTCCCCAAATGCTCTCCGTCTCCAACGTCAGCAAAACCTACGCCGGCCGCACCCTCTTCAGCCAGGTGTCGTTCCACATCAATCGTGGCGAAAAAATCGGCCTCATCGGCCCCAATGGCGCAGGCAAATCCACCCTCTTCTCCCTCCTCCTTCAGGAAACCGTCCCCGATGAAGGCAAAGTCGTCATGGAGCGCGGCCTCGACTTTGGCTTTCTCCCGCAGGAAAGCGCCCCCATCGACGACGTCACCGTTTTGGAACTCGCCACCGGCCATGTCGATGAACACTCGCGTTGGGAGATCGAACCCAAGGCCAAGCGCATCCTCAGCGGCCTCGCCTTCCGCGAGTCCGACTTCGAGCGCAATGCCCGCACCCTCAGCGGCGGCTGGGTCATGCGCGCCCACCTCGCCCGACTCCTCGTCCAGGAGCCCGACCTTCTCCTCCTCGACGAACCCACCAACCATCTCGACCTCGAATCTCTCATCTGGTTTCAAACTTATCTGCAGAGCTATCCCGGCGCCATCCTCATGATTTCGCATGACCGCGAATTCCTCAACGCCCTCTGCGACAGCATCCTCGAAGTCGCCCACAGCAGAATCACCCGCTACACCGGAAACTACGACGACTACGTCCGCGAAAAAGCCGCCCGCATGGAGCAGATGCAGGGCGCTTATGACAATCAGCAGCGCGAACTCGCCAAGATGCAGGCCTGGGTGGACAAGTTCAAAGCCAAGGCCAACTTCGCCTCCCGCGCCCAGGACAAAGCCAAGATGATCGACCGCATCGAAAAGATCGATGCCCCGGTCGCCGATGCCAAAACCGTCAAGTTCCGCTTCCCCCAGCCACCCCGCAGCGGCCAGCGCGTCATCCGCGTCAAAGACGTCGATTTCGCCTACGGCCAAACTCCCGTGTACACCGGGCTCGATCTCGAAATCGAGCGCGGCCAGCGCACCGTCCTCGTCGGCCCCAACGGCGCCGGCAAATCCACACTGCTCAAACTCCTCGCTGGCGCACTCACTCCCCAGTCCGGCACCTACGAGCTCGGCCACAATGTGAAGCTCGGCTACTTCGCCCAGTATCGCGGCGACGTGCTCAACATGAAACACACCGTGCTACAGTCCGCCATGGACCTCCCCAGCCGCCCCGGTGAAAACATGTCCCGCACTTTGCTCGGTTCCTTCCTCTTTCACGGCGACGACGTCTTCAAGCCCGTCGGCGTCCTCAGCGGCGGTGAAAAATCCCGCCTCGTCCTCGTCCGCCTCCTGCTCGATCCGCCCAACTTCCTTCTCATGGACGAGCCCACCACTCATCTCGACATGGGCAGCATCGATGCGCTGATCAACGCGCTCGAGCAATATGAAGGCACCCTCGTCTTCATCAGCCATGACGTGCACTTCATCCGTCAGATGGCCAAGCACGTCCTCCACGTCAGCGCCGGCGTCATCACCCCCTACGCCGGCGACTACCAGTACTACCTCGACAAAACCAAGGCCGGCTCCGCTCGCGAAGCCCTCACCGCCACCCTCCACAACGCCCAGCCCACCTCTTACAGCGCCGCTCCCGCCGTCAAAGAGGCCCCCAAAAGCAAGCAGCAGCGCCGCCTCGAAGCCGATGCCCGCAACGCCCGCAGCAAGGCCAAGAAGGAGCTCGATCTCCGCGTCTTCCACATCGAGCAGGAACTCGCCACCCTCGACAAGCGCAAGCATCAGATCGTCCAGATGCTTCAGGAAGAAGCCACCTACGCCGACGCCGCCCAGTTCCGCGCCCTCAGCGCCGAACTCGAAACCGTCGAAACCAAAATCACCAAGCTCACCGGCGAGTGGGAAAAAGACACCGAAGCCTTGGAGGCCATCAATAACGCTCCTCCGATCTAGTGCCAGGAGCAACGATGGGGCACTTCGATGCCGCTCCCGCCTGAGCCTTGGCGAAGAAACATTCTTCCGCAACTACCCATCCTCCACGCACGCCCATCGCCCGTCGGATCGCGGGTCTCCGAACGCGCAGCACTCCGCGCAATATGCCGAAAGCGCTAGCCGAAGATCGAAAGAAACCCCGCCGTTTCTTTAATTTAAGCCCAAAAAACGATAGAACCTTTCGATCTCCATGCTCAAATTAAAGAAAAACGCCAATTTCTTTAATTTATGCAGCGAGGACTCACCGGCCATTTTGTTCCTGTCTCCACCTTGGGAGAACAATGCCGTGCGTTCGTCCCCGCCGCACTCCCCCCATCACCCGCTTTAGCGCTCGATGAAACGCTGCACGAGCAGCTTCAGAACGCGTCACTCGCCATCGGACGGCTCGATGGCCAGGTCGATGTCCTACCCGACAGGCAGGTATTTCTATATTCCTATGTTCGGAAAGAGGCGGTGCTGTCTTCTCAGATTGAAGGAACTCAGTCCTCGCTCAATGACCTGCTCACGCATGAGATGGATCTCGCTCCAGGAGTGCCACTGGATGATGTCACCGAGGTCTCCTGCTATGTCTCTGCGCTGGAACTGGGCATGCAGAGGCTGGCTGAGGGGATGCCTATTTCCCTCCGTCTCATCTCAGAGCTGCACGGTCAGTTGCTGAGTTCCGGACGCGGCAGCACCAAGCAACCCGGCGAATTTCGGCGTTCACAGAACTGGATCGGAGGCAGCCGGCCGGGAAACGCGCTGCATGTGCCGCCGCCACCAGACATGGTGCAGGATTGCATGGGATCACTGGAGAAATTCATTCATAACGATCCGGTAAAGACCGGCACGCTGATTAAAGCAGCACTGGCTCATCTACAGTTCGAGACCATCCACCCTTTTCTCGATGGCAATGGCCGTTTGGGCCGCCTCCTCATCGCGCTCATCCTCAGTTCCGAGGGCATGCTCCGCCAGCCGATGCTTTATCTGAGCTTGTACTTCAAAAAAAATCGCGCGGAGTACTACGCCCATCTCCAGCAGGTGCGTGAGACAGGCGACTGGGAAGCGTGGCTGTCCTACTTCCTGCGTGGCGTGAAGGAAACGGCGGATGACGCCGCCCTCACCGCACGTCGCCTCTGGACCGTCTTCCGCGAAGATCGCGCAAAGCTTCAGACACTTTCCGGCGCCACCGGATCGCTCCTCCAGGCTCACGAGCAGCTTCAGCGCGTTCCCCTGCTCTCAGCCGGCAAGGCCGCGATCAAGATGAACGTCACACTTCCCACGGCCACGAAGGCGCTTCAAAGGCTCCAGACCCTCGGCATCGTTCGCGAGATCACCGGTGGCAAATACGGCCGCCTCTATTCCTATGAAGCCTACCTCTCGATCCTCAGTGAAGGCACTGAGCCGCTGCGGTAAGCTTTGCTGCAAGAAATCTCCTGCGCCGAAATCTGCCTCACCGCAAACGCAGTCCACGAAAACTGAATAAAGATCCTCTCCTTCGCCGTTGTGCGTAAACAATGCCCCCCTTGACCCCCGCTGCCCCCATCCCCCAGACCGCGCCCCGCTGTCTCTCGGATGATCGTTCCAGCGCGACCGCCCCGGTATGATCCCGCTGATTTTTGCAATAGCGGTTCTCGTCCTGGTCGCCGCAGCCGAATGGCTGCACACCCGCCGCATTCGCGTCGCCTCCCGCCTGGCCTTCGGCCCCTCCGGCGCACGCCCCTGGACACGCTTCGTACCGCTCCTTCGCTCCTTAAGCCTCGCCGCTTTCACCTGGGGCCTCGCCACCCTCATCCAGCTCCACACCGCCGACAACGACCCCGCGAAGTCATCCAAAAACGACACCGCCACTCGCCTCGTCTTCATCGCCGATCTCTCCCCGAGCATGTACCTCCAGGACGCCGGCCCGGACGGCGCTCTCACCCGCCACGATCGCATGCGCGATGTCGCAGACGGCATCCTGCAACGCATCAGCGGCAATCTCCGCTTCGGCGTCATCGGCTTCTACACCGAATCCATCCCCGTCGTCATGGAAGCGCGCGATCCCGAACTCGTGCGCAATGTCTTCAATGGCCTCCCGCTCTCCTACGCCATGCCCGTCGGCAAGACCGATCTCGGCAAAGCCGTCAACGAAGCCCTCGAGCACGTCGCCGCATTTCCCAAAGGCAGCACCCGCCTCGTCATCTTCACCGATGGCGATTCCGTCAGCCTCGTCCCCATCCAGCCCCGCCCTGAGTCCGTGAAGGAAGTCCTCGTCCTCGGCCTCGGCAATCCCACCAAAGGCACCTACATCGACAGCCACCAGTCACGCCAGGAAGGCGATACCTTGCAACGCCTCGCCACCGCCCTCGGCG
Organism: Prosthecobacter sp.; assembly: GCF_044226605.1. Classification (GTDB taxonomy): domain Bacteria; phylum Verrucomicrobiota; class Verrucomicrobiia; order Verrucomicrobiales; family Verrucomicrobiaceae; genus Prosthecobacter. The sequence goes on from NZ_JBGAGS010000007.1 coordinate 226,230, forward strand.
GCATCTACGAGGACGTAAACACCAAGCACCTCGCCACCACCGCGCTTGGCGATCTCGTCGTTCCTCTAGCCCCCTTGCAGAAAGGTCTCAGCCTCTCTCAGCTCGCCATCTTCGCCATGGTCCTCGGTGCCGCCATCAATGCCCTCATTCCCCTCGCCCTGGAATACCTCGGCAGCACATGGCGGCAGCTCACACCCGCACGCGCTCCCACCCTCACCGAAAGGAAGCAGCCCGCATGAGGAAGTTCTTCACCCTCCTCTGGCTCCTCTGTCCGGTCGCCGCTCTCTACTACCACTTCAATGAAGGCCAGGATCAGCTCGCCCGCGTCAAAGCACGCCAGCGCGTCGAAGCCATCCGTGAAATGGAACGCGCCAAAGAACCCGACTACGCCCTCATCATCGAAGAATACGACAAGCTCACCGCCGAACTCCCCAAAAGCGAGCGCCCCTTGGTGAAGCATCAAATCCGCCTCGCCAAAGCCAAAGCCCGCCTCGAGATGCTCGATGTCGTCGTCGCCACCGATGAGCTCACCCTCCTTCTGCAAGAAGCCGCGCAGGTCCATGGTGAAGACGCCAAGCTCACCCGCGCCGTCCGCGAAGCCCTCGGCAAATCCTACTACTACGCCACCTATCTTCTCAAAACCAACGGCGCCGCCGAATCCGAATGGCGTCCCTACGCCGAGCGCACCCGCCAGATCTTCCGCTTCCTCGCCGAGCACCAGGAACCCGGCGCCCTCGCCAAATACGAAGAACGCGTCGCCGCCGAGTTCGAAAAAACCGTCCACCCATGAGCTTCATGAAAACACTGCTCACGCTTCTGCTGTTCGCTGCTTTCACCCACGCGCAAGAACCTGCCCGCGCTCCCTCCGCCGCCATTGAAGGCATCAAAGGCGTGAAACAGGAAGCCGTCGAAAGCATCAAGAAAATCGAGCCACCCACTCCCGTCCCGCCACCACCGGTACAAGGCATCAAAAATCCCGCACCCAACACGGCGCAGCCACCACCTCCACCACCGCCCGCAAATCCCGTCGCGCCCAACGCCGTTCAGCCCACGCCACCACCGCCACCCGCGAACCCCGTCGCGCCCAACACCGTGCAAGGCGTGAAACCACCGCCACCACCAAACGCGGTCCAGTCCGTTCCCCCGCCACCGGCCGCCAACGCGGTGAACACCATCCGCTCTGTCCAAGGCGTCGAAGGCATCGCCGTTCCCAAGCAGCGCAATCTCGAAGCCGCCCTGCAGATCAAAGCCGGCACCAAACCCGATCCCAAAAACAAAGCTGCCGCCGCAGCCCTCTTCGCCCACCCCGGCAAAGGCGTCGTCTCCGCTCCCAACGGCGATGGCCGCGCCGCCCTCCAAGAGTTCGAAAAACAAACCGCCCCCGGCTCCTAAAAGTAGCCCAGTTGCGCCGCAACTGGACCTCTTCCCCGCCTCGCCCTCCCTCTTTCAATCCGCTCTCATGACCTCTCTTCTCCAGCGCCTCACGCTTCTCCTGCTCGGCCTCGCGCTGCTCTCCTCCGCGCCCGCCCAAGACCCCGCGCCCGCAAATCCGGCCGCTCTCGCGCCACCCCCAGCACCCGCGCCTGCTGCCGCCCCCACTCCCACCCCGCCCCAACCACCCGATCCCAAGATCCTCAAAGAAACCGAAGCCATCCTCAAAGATCGCTTCTCGCGCGACCCCAACGAACTCCTCCGCCACCTCGAACGCGTTGGCACCACCGATCCCGCCACGCTTCCCGTCAATGAGCGCTTCCAGTTCCGCTTCGTCACCAGCGACTGGCCCCGCATTCGCGAAGAGCTCGCCCTCATGCCGCCCGATCTCGCGCGCAAAATCTACGACAAGATGCTCACCGACCTCACGGACAAGCAGCGTCCCAATGTCCGCCTCGAAGACGTCCTCGGCCTCGCCGACTCCGCACCCGGCGAACTCACCGGCGACAACCTCCGCCGCCTCGGCCAGCTCACCAGCCTCGCCGTTCCCGTCGCAGAAAGTTACTGGCTCGTCGATCGCCTGAAAAAAGGCACCCGCACCCTCGGCGGCACCGATCCCGCCAAACGCCTCGCCGCGGCGCGCCTCCTCATCTACGCCAACTTCAAAGACCTCGCCCGCACCTACCTCCCACCTCCCGCCGAGCTCGATCAAATCGCCGACGAAGGCCTCAAAAACGAACTCCGCAATTTCCTCACCACGCAGCAGGAGCGCGAAAACGCCCAGCACGCCGAAGTCCAGCGCATCTGGGACGAAAACATCAACGCCCTCCTGAATCCCGATACCTCGAAAGCCAAAGCCTGGGAGAAAAGCAAAGCCGGCAACAACATCTCCAAAGTCATCACTCAGGTGCCCACCAGCACCCTCGCCTCCGTCCTCGCCGAAGCCGCCAAGACCAATCCACAGGGCGCCATGGCTCTCGTCACCGCCTTCACCCGCAAAGTCCAAAACGAGCGCAATGGCGACATCGTCGCCCGCACCGAAAACCTCGCCGCTCAATCCACCATCGCCAATCTCCTCCTCGATCTCGTGCCTCCCGGCGAGCAGCCTTGGACTCAAATCTTCGAAATGATGGCCGACCACTGGACCAGCGAAGCCGACTACACCTACCAGCAAAAGTCCACCAACAACAATCAGGGTCGCTACGTCGCCCCCGAAGAACTCCTCGCCGTCGCGCCCGCAGGCAAATGGGCCGCCGCACTCACCGACAACGTGCGCGACCGCATCGATGTCGCCATGTCCCGCCTCATCCTCATCGGCTCGCAGTTCGATCAGGCTGCCGAGCGCATCGTCGAAATCGGCAAACGCAGCCCCACTGCCGGCGCCGCCCTCGCCGAAGACTTCCTCACCGTCTGGGGCAAGACGCACAACCCCCAGCTCCCCGAGCAGCTCCGCCGCAAATACGGCCTCCCCGATGACGCCCGCATCCCCGTCACACCCATCATGATGGAGAAGAACATCGACAGCCTCGCGCGCATGATGACGCTCTTCCGCAATGCCGGTCTCGCCCCCAAAGACTACGCCAGCGTCGTCACAGCTTTCGATCTCGCTTACAGCACCGCCGAAACCTACCGTACCAGCCACATCGAAAAAGTCTTCGGCCCCATGGACAAGATGGATGAAGCGGTCTTCTCCCTCATCCTCGCCAAGATGAATTCCAATCTCGGCGAGCGCTGGCGCAAGATGGACGTACAGCGCGCCGGACTCACCAAGCGCGATGAAGGACAAACCCTCGACATGGTCCGCAGCGGTTACGACACCGCATTAAAGCTCATTGATGCCTGGCTCAAAGGCCACACCGGCAGTTGGCGCGCACCCATGCTCGCCGGCACTCTCTGCGTCGATTGGGGCGACTTCGAATACTTCCAGCAGCTCATCGCCACCGATCCGCAGAAGCGCATGTTCACCTTCAAAGAAAAGAACGTCATGGCGCAGGAATACTTCGACCGCGCCTGCACCGCCTACGCCGCCATGGTTCCAAAACTCAGCCCCAGCGACTACACCGTCGAGCCTTACATGGCCTGGTTCAATGGCCTCCTCGGCATCGGCTCAAACAATCAGCTCAATCTCTCCAAGGCCATGAACCGCACCGCCTTGACCAAGATCCGCGATCACCTCACCGCCCTCCCCGGCAAAGCCGCCAAGGATCACATCAGCCTCTTCGCCAAGATCATCAACACCCGCCTCAACGACGAAAAAGATCCTCTCCACGAAGACCTCAAATACCGCTACATCGCCAGCGCCATGATCATCACCAAGGATGATCCCTTCACCCTCGGCGCCGCCAAAAAACTCACCTACTTCGACGAACTTCTCAGCGAAGTCCGCCTGCAAACCCGCGTCGATGGTCCCAACACCGTCGGCCGCGATCAGGACTTCGGCATCATCGTCAGCATCATCCACACCGAGGCCATGACCCGCGCCGCCAAGTTCGGCCAATACCTCACCAACGATCAAAACCCCGGCCCCAACCAGGGGAAAAAGAACTCCCCGCTCGTGAAGAAGATGGTCGAAACCCAAGGCCCTCGCGACGAGCTGGAAATGAACATCACCCAGGCCCTCTCCCCGTTCTTCGACATCAAGTCCATCACCTTCTCCACACCCGAAGTCAAACCCCGCGCCACCGCGCAGCCCGGCTGGGAGGAAACCGTCCTCGCCTACCTTCACGTCCGCGCCAAGGACGCCAGCGTTGATAAAATCCCACCTGTCGAACTCGCACTCAAGTTCGTGGACATGACCGGCCCCGTCAGCATCCCCGCCGAGTCCGCCGAGACCATCATCAAAGTCTCCTCCTCTCCCGTCCCGCCGCGCCCCGCCGGCCACATAGAGATCACACAAACCCTCGACACTCGCCAGCTCCCCATCAGCGGCGCACTCACCCTCGAAATCAAAGCCACCTCCACCGGCCTCACCCCTGATCTCGATCAACTCCTCACCATCGACCCCAAGGCCGTCATCAGCGTCAAGCACATCAACCCCCACGAAGGCCTTCAAATCAAAGAGCTCAACTCATGGGGCGATGAAGTCACCCCCACCTCCGAACGCCTCTGGACCCTCACCCTCGATGGTGATGCCGTCCGCGCCGCCGAAGCCCCTCTCACCTTCCACTTCCCCACCGCCATCCCCAAAGACGCCACCATGACCTTGCAGACCTACAAGGACATGAACCTCGTCACCCTCACCGATCCCGCTGTCCCCCTCAGCCTGAAGTCTTCGCCCACGGACATCGTCACTCGCCCCACCGAGCATCCCACCCAATGGCTCGTCATCATCGCATCTGGCATCGCCATTCTCGTCATCGCATTCCTCCTCTTCCGCAAACGCACCCCGGATGCATCCCAAAGCACCGCCCCCACCTTCCACATGCCCGCCGAAGTCGATGCCTTCGCCATCGTCGCCCTCCTCCGCCGCCTCCGCAGCAGCCCCTCCGTAAAACTCAAAGACACCCAAAAGCAGGAACTCCAAAGCGACCTCACCCGCATCGAGCAGCAATGCTTCACCACCTCCCCCCCCATCCCCGAATCCGACCTCCGCACCATCGCCACCAAATGGCTCCGCTGCGTCTCCTGATGAAGATCTAAATCCAAAAATCAGAATGCCTCTCTCTGCGTCTTTCTAATCCCCGCGATGCAAAATCTGGTTCCGAGCATTCCGTGGCCAGCAAGCCTTCTCAGTCCGCCTCTGAAATTTTTCTGCCCCGTTTCCACTCCGCCATCTCCACCACTCCTTCCTTCATCCCAGCTTCAATTCAGGCTCTGAAATTTTTCTACCCCTAATCTTTCTACCTTTTTCTGCTTCGGGTCTTCCATCGCTTCCTCTTTCTCCCATGTCCACTCCTTCTCCCAAGAGCCCCACCGCCCGCTCCGCTCAAGCCTTCGTCGCCGGCGTCCGTGAACGCGTCGCCAAAATCGTCGTCGGCCAGGACGTCGTCGTCGAGCGCGTCATGATCGCCATGCTCACCGGCGGCCACCTGCTCATGCAGGGTCTCCCCGGCCTCGCCAAGACCCTCCTCGTCAACAGCATCGCCAAGGCCATCAATCTCGACTTCAAGCGCATCCAGTTCACCGTGGACATGCTGCCCTCAGACATCATCGGCTCGGAAATCATCGATCAAAAAAGCGGCGAATTCCGCATCCACCGCGGCCCCATTTTCACCAACCTCCTCCTCGCCGACGAAATCAATCGCGCCGCCCCCAAAGTGCAGGGTGCCATGCTCGAAGCCATGCAGGAGCGCAAAGTCACCATCGGCGGCCAGGCCCTCAAGCTCCCCACCCCCTTCCTCGTCATCGCCACGCAAAACCCCGTTGAGCAGTCCGGCACCTTCGAGCTTCCCGAAGCCCAGCTCGACCGCTTCATGCTCCTCCACCGCCTCGGTTATCCCAGCCGCGAGGACGAGCAGATGATCCTCATGCGCCAGCTCGGCATGGGGCTCAAACACGAAGACGGCGGCGCCGTGCCGCGCTCCGCCTTCGACATGATCGAAGACAACCCCGGCGCCTCCATCGCCGATCTCGTCCACGCCATGGAGGCCGTGCAGGCCGTCCACGTCAGCGAAGTCTTCGTCAAACACTGCGTCGAGCTCGTCCGCCGCACCCGCGAATCCAAGCTCCTCGACTTCGGCTGCAGCCCCCGCGCCGGTCTCGCCCTCATCAATTCCGCCCGCGCCCGCGCCGTCATGCACGATCGCGATTTCGTCACGCCCGAGGATCTCTTCGATCTCGCCGAAGACGTCATCCTCCACCGCATCCGCGTCAGCTACGAAGCCTCCGCCGCAGGCCACACCGCATCCGAAGTACTGCAAAGCATCCTCGCCACCCTCGGCTGATCTCGTCATGAATCGCTCCGTCAAACTCAGCGACGATCCCGTCGATGCCCGCCAGTTCGAGGTCACGGTCAAGCACCTCGCCAACAGCCTCAACTTCGGCCAGGACGAATCCGTCTTTCACGGCAGCGGCCTCGAGTTTGCGCAGTCACGCCTCTACACTCCCGGCGATCCCGTCAAATCCATCGACTGGAAAGTCTCCGCCCGTGTCGGCAAGCTCTTCATCAAAGAGTACCAGGAGCCAAAACAAATTCCCCTCTACCTCCTCGTCGATACTTCCGCCTCCATGTGCGTCAGCTCGCAGACGCTCAGCAAATACGCCTGGGCCGTCCGCATCGCCACCGGCATCGCCCTCGCCGCGCAGTCCACCATGACCCCCGTCGGCCTGCTCGGCTGCGGCGCGCGCGAGCTTCACGTGCGCCCCTCCCTCTCGCGCAATCTCGTCATGGAGTGGTCCCACAAACTCCGTCATCACAACTTCGTCGAAGAAACTTCCCTCGCTCAGCGCGCCCGCGAACTCGCCCCCGCCCTCAAGCGCCTCACCACCGTCATCGTCCTCAGCGATCTCCACGATCCCGGCGCCTTCGCCGCGCTCCAGGTCCTCGGCCAGGAGCACGACTGCATCGTCCTCCATCTTCAAGACCCCGCCGAACTCAACCTCAAAGGCGCAGGCCTCTTCCGCGGTTCCGAGGCCGAATCCGGCCGCTCCTTCGTCAGCCACGGCCGCCGCGGCTTCATCGATAGCGCCACCTGGCAGAGCGAACTCACCCGCTTCGGCATCGACTACTTATATCTCCGCACCGACCAGCCCATCCTCGGTCGCCTTCGCCATTTCCTCAACCGTCGCGGACTCGGCGGCAGCTCCGGCAGATAGCACATGATACCAGAACCCCAGTGGCCCATCCCCCGCATTCTGTCACTCCTCTTTGTGGCAGCGCTCGTCATTGCCCTGGTCTTCTTCCGTCCCAAAGAAACCGACACCCTCAATGTCCCCCTCGGTGTCGAGCAGGCCGCCATCGTCACCTACAGCGGTCCCCTCGTCACCGTCGCTCCTTACAAATGGGGCGTCGCCGTGAATGTCCGCATCGCCGACATCAAATCCGTCGAAGGCCGCCGCATCTATGACGTGCGCTACATCGTCAACCGCGCCGGCACCTTCGATCTCAAAGACTACCTCGTCGCCGAAGACGGCAGCGCTTTGACCAATCTGCCCACCTTCAAATTCTCTGGCGACGCCAAGCTCTCCAAAAATCTCGACACCCGCATCCAGGAAACCGAAGCCGTGCAGATCGATGTCGGCGGCCGCTACTACGAGATCATGGCCCTCCTCTTCGCGCTCTGGATTCTCTGGCTGCTCCTCCTCATCTTCTACAAACGCCCGCGCCATGCTGTTGCCACCGCATCCGGCCCATCCGGCCCCACCCCCGAAGAACTCCTCGCCCGCTTCCGCACCCAGCTCACATCCGGCAGCCTCACCGCCGCTGACAAAGCCCGCATGGAAATGCTCCTCCTCCGCCGCTGGCGCGCCGACCTCTCCCTCGGTTCCATGCCCATGGATCTCGCCATCCACGCCATCAGCCGCGATGCCAAAACCTCCGCCGCCTTAAAAACCCTCCAGCACTGGCTCCACCACCCCGCATCCTCAGTATCGTCCACCGAGATCGCCGCCCTGCTACTTCCTACCAGCACATACCAGGAGGTCCCAGCATGACCTTCCAGCACCCGCAGCTCCTCATCCTCCTCGCCCTGCCCGTCATCCTCGCCTTCTGGGAATTTGTGCGCCGCGGCCAGCCCATGGTCCTGCCCTTCGACCACGGCCGCCAGCGCTCCGGCTGGTTCCTCCGTCTCCTCGTCCTCATGGCCAATTGCCTCCCCGCCGCCCTCCTCGCCATCGCCATCCTCTTCCTCGCGCATCCTCTCACCCACACCCCTCCCGAAGTCGAGCGCCGCCTCAACAACGTCCAGTTCGTGCTCGATACCTCCGGCAGCATGGCCGAGCCACACGGCTCCCAGGCCAATGGCCGCCACCGCCGTTTCGACTCCGCCATGGAGGCCATCGAGCAGTTCATCAGCCATCGTCAGGGCGATGCCTTCGGCCTCACCATCTTCTCCCGCTTCTTCATCCACTGGCTCCCCCTCACGCAGGACACGCAATCCATCCCGCTCTCCCGCCGCTTCATCGAGCCAAACAACCCCAAGCTCGATCCCCCCAGCATGGGCCGCCACGGCCTCCCCGATGAGCTTTGGGGCCGCACCTTCATTGGCAAAGCCCTCCACGGTGCCGCCGATCTCCTCGCCCAGCGCCCCACCGGAGATCGCATGATCATCCTCCTCACCGACGGCGAAAGCCCCGACATCCTCCCGCCCCTCGATGCCGCCATCATCCAGCATCTGCGCGCCGAAAACATCACCGTCTTCAGCATCCTTCTCAGCAAAGACGCCATCCAGCCCCAGCTCGTCGGCATCACCCAGGCCACCGGCGGCACCGTCTTCAATGCCCTCACCCCCGAGGCCTTGATGAGCGTTTTCAAAAGCATCGACGAAATGAAAAAAGTCGTCGTCCTCCAAAAGCAGCCCCAGGTCATCGACCACTACGGCCCCTTCATCATCCCCACCCTCTCCATCCTCGCCGCCAGCATCCTCGCCCTCTTCGGCCTCCGCTTCACCCCGTGGTAAAGTAGCCATCTCACTCCACCGAGATGAGCACGGCGCTCACGCCAGTCCACGACCCATCTATATTTCGCAGCGCCCTCTCCCCGCGCAGCGGCTCTGGCCGGAGTGGGATCATTCTGATCCCACCCACCCTCGCCTCGCCCATCGTTCCCACAGCAGAAGACCAGCATAGCCTCCATCAATCAAGATCTCGTGCCACCCAGCACCATATTCCCCTCCGGCAGAAAATGGGTTGCGCTCACACACCGGCTGTGGTTACCCGGCGCATGAGTTTTTTCCCCCAAGTCTTCCCTTCGCGTCCTGGTGCGGCATGTCTCGCGCTGCTGCTCTCATCGCTCAGCCTTGTGCTCAGCTCCTGCCAGCAATACGTCGAAGTCCGCCGTCCCATTCCCGGAACCGGCGCCTTCTGGGTTGAAAAAATCGCCGTATATAAGCGTCACAACAACACCTCCAGGTCGCAAGAACCCGTCTTCGACGCCGGCGAGTGGAATGGCGACTCCATGACCGGATCCCCGCGCATGGTCATCCATCTAGGCGAGCAAAAAGTCTACTTCTACAAAGGCGGCCAGCTTGCCGGCACCTCGCCCATCTCCTCCGGTCGCGAAGGCATGGGCACCGTCACTGGCAGCTTCTCCGTCATCGAGAAGGACAAAGACCACGCCTCCTCCCTCTTCGGCGACTATGTCAGCAAAGACGGCGAGGTCCTGAAGCGCGAGATCGACGTCCGCAAAGACCCGCGTCCGCCCGGCGCCTTGTTCGATGCCGCGCGCATGCCCTATTTCATGCGCATCACCGGAGCCACCGGTATGCACGAAGGCTATCTCCCCGGGTATCCCGCCTCCCACGGCTGCATCCGCCTCCCCCGCCGCATGGCCGAGATCTTCTTCCGCGAATCCTCCGTCGGCACCCCCGTCAAGATCGTTCCTTGATCATCTGTCATCCCCTGCCATGTCGTTTGTGGCATAGGCTCGGTGCGTCAAATATCGGTGGCTTGCCATTCTTCAATTACGTCTTGCATCCGCGCAGTTGGATCGAGTACGACAGACACTCCTGTCTGTCGATCAGCGCATCCGAATCATCCCAGATCTACGCACGACATTCATCGTGCTTGGCGGCGTCATCATGTCATTCGCACCCTGCCACGCTCATCATGAAGGCAGTCCAAAGAGCAAAGATTCTCAGACCCCACCTCCAGGGGTATTCAAAGCTCTTGCGGTGTAGAATTCCCGGTCAAACCACCGCCTCGATCCGATACCCATCCGGATCCATTACAAACGCCGCGCAATAGTCCGGCCCATACTCCGGGTGCAATCCCACCCCGCCATTATCGGTCCCCCCATGCGCCAGCGCCGCCGCATAGAAGGCCTCCACCGCTTCCCGTGACGGCGCCGCAAACGCCACATGGAACCCATCTCCCGGCACCCCCGCATTCTGCGGCCGCAGCTTCAGCGCAAAGGTATCCTTCCCCGCCTCTGTCCCATACCCCACAAACGTCTCATCCTCCCACACCCGCCCATACCCCAGCGGAGCCATCACCGCATCATAGAACGCAGCCGAACGCTGGATGTCTGTGACTGCAAAAGAGAGATGATGAAGCATGGAAGCGCTGAAAGGCTGGCACTCCTAAGCCACCGTACAAATCTGCACCCCCTGCTTCAGTGAGGCGATCTTGTCCTCCCTCTTTGGGATAAACTCCTGCCCCAGATATCCCGTGTATCCCGTCTCCTGGATCGCCTTGATGATCGCCGGATAGTACAGCTCCTGCGTTTCATCGATCTCCGCCCGCCCCGGCACACCGCCCGTGTGGTAATGCGCAAAGTATTCATGATCCCTCTTGATCGTAGCGATCACATCCCCCTCCATGATCTGCATGTGATAGATGTCATACAACAACTTGAAGTGCGGCGATCCAATCTTCTTGCACAAGCCCACGCCCCACGCGCTGTGGTCGCACATGTAGTCCGGGTGGTTCACCTTGCTGTTCAGCAGCTCCATCACCAGCGTCACCCCCAGCTTCTCGCACAGCGGCATCAGCCTTGTCAGCCCCTTCGCGCAGTTTTCCAGCCCCTGCGCATCATCCATCCCGTCGCGATTCCCGCTGAAGCAGATCACCTGCTTGAATCCCGCCTCCGCGCTCGTCTTCAGCAGCGGTTCATACGCCTGCACCAGCAGATCATGATGCTCAGTGCGGTTCCATCCCTTCGGGATCGGCCCCAGCTTCACACCGCCCGGCGCCTCGATCGTCGGATAGCTCACCATCGCGCAGTGCAGCCCATGCTTCTTCACCGTCGCAAAATCCTCCGGGTTCAAGAGCTCCACCGACTCCAGTCCGATCTCCTTCGCCGCCACACAAAACTCCTCCAGCGGGATCTGCTTGTAGCACCACTTGCACACCGAATGCTTCACCTTCCCCATTCCCACGGCCCCAGCCGCCTTATCCGCCGCCTCCACCTGCGCCCGCAGCATCGCCGCAATGGCACCCACGCCCGCAAGAGTTCCAAACTGACGACGCGAAAGGGAAGGGGATGAAGTCATATCCCAAAGCCTACACAGATCGCACCTCAAATTCCAAGCACAGAATTAAAGTTCGTTCTTCAATTCGCGTCGGCTTCTCCGCGCATTCGGATCCACCCAGCGCTGTACCGTAGTTCGGGCTTTAGCCCGTCCCAGCCACCGCTCTCTAAAACCTCAAGAGCCATCGACCAACCCAGCGCTGTTCCGTAGTACCGGTTTTAACCGGAATCTGGAAGCGTTTGAGCCCGCCAATGCACAAGCCCCACCGTTCGTCATCGCTTGTCTAGTCGCCGCTCAAGTTCCTTGAGCGTGATGCGTTTTACTTTGCCGCTCCGATACTCGTTCCAACGTTGGTCCAGTATCTCCCGATGTCTTTGCGGAACCTTGGTTCGCTCATTCATGCAAGCAACCATGGCGAATCAGCAAGCGATCGCAAGCGCGCCAGTACGGTAGCCATCTCGCTCCGCGAGATGAGCCCAGCGCTCACGCCATGCCGCACACGTTTCCGCAGTTTGCCAGACGGACTACACCCGCACCGGCACCCCACGCGCACCCAGGTACTTCTTCACATCCCCCACCGTAAACTCACCAAAGTGGAAAATGCTCGCCGCCAGCACCGCATCCGCTTTCCCGTCTCTCAGCACATCCACCATGTGGTCCAGATTCCCCGCACCACCGCTCGCAATGACAGGAATCGTCACCGCCTCGCTCACCGCCTTCGTCAGGCCAATGTCATAGCCCGCCTTCGTGCCGTCAGAGTCCATGCTCGTCAGCAAAATCTCACCCGCACCGCGCCGGCACACCTCAGCCGCCCACTCCACGGCATCCAGCTCAGTAGCATTGCGTCCACCGTGCGTGTAAACCGTCCACGATCCTTTCGCATTCCGCTTCGCATCAATCGCCACCACCAGGCACTGGCAGCCAAACGCATTCGCCGCCTCATCAATAACGTGAGGCGTCTTCACCGCTGCGGTGTTGATGCCCACCTTGTCCGCACCCGCCAGCAGCATCTCGCGCATGTCCGCCACGGTGCGGATGCCACCGCCCACCGTCAGCGGCATGAAGCAGCTCGCCGCCGTGCGTGCCACCACGTCCACCATCGTCTTGCGTTCCTCATGGCTTGCCGTGATGTCCAGAAACACGAGCTCATCCGCCCCCTGCGCGTTGTACACCTGCGCACACTCCACCGGATCTCCGGCATCACGCAGTTGCAGGAACTTCGTGCCCTTCACGACACGGCCTTCCTTCACGTCCAGACAGGGAATGATGCGCTTCGTCAGCATAAGAAAGAAAAGGGGATACGCCGAAAGAATCAAAAAGGGGAAAGGAAAAAATCAGAGACCGCTGCCTCCGATTTTTTTCCCGTCTTTTCCCTTCTTTCGGCTCAATCTTCAGCCCAGGGCCGCCTCCACCATCTTCTCCAGCTTCACGATGTCCTTCGCGAAGTTGCGGATGCCCTCGGCCGTCTTCTCAGTCGCCATCGCGTCTTCGTTGAACAGCCAGCGGAAGGTCTTCTCATCACTGCCGATTTTCTCGATCTTCAGGTCCTTCGCCTTGCTCGCGTTCAGCTTCACGGTCAGCTCATCTTCGCTGCCAGCCAGTTCGCCCAGCAGGCCGGGGCTGATCGTCAGCAAATCGCAGCCCGTCAGCTCCGTGATCTCGCCCTTGTTGCGGAAGCTCGCACCCATCACCTCGGTCTTGTAGCCAAAGTGCTTGTAGTAGTTGTAAATTTGAGTCACCGACTGCACGCCCGGATCTTCCGCGCCCGCGTAGTCCTTGCCCGTGCTCTTCTTGTACCAGTCAAGAATACGGCCCACGAAAGGAGAGATCAGCTTGATGCCGCCTTCCGCGCATGCCACCGCCTGCGCCAGGCTGAAAAGCAGCGTCAAGTTGCAGTTGATGCCTTCCTTCTGCAGCACTTCCGCCGCCTTGATGCCTTCCCAGGTGGAGGCGATCTTGATCAAAATGCGCTCACGGCCGATGCCAGCCTTCTCGTACATGCCGATCAAATGGCGCGCCTTGTCGATGTTCGCCTGCGTGTCAAAGGACAGGCGGGCGTCCACTTCCGTCGAAACACGGCCGGGGACGATCTTCAAAATCTCAAGGCCGAAGGCCACCACCAGATTGTCCATCACCGCGTCCACGCCGCCGGACTTGCCATCAGCGACAGCCTTGTCGAAAAGGGATTTGTACTCAGCCTTCTGCGAAGCCTGGAGAATGAGGGAGGGGTTCGTCGTGGCGTCCTGAGGTTTGTAGGCCTTCATGGCTTCGAAGTCGCCGGTATCGGCGACCACCACGGTGTGCTTCTTGAGCTGGTCGAGCTGGGTCATAGTCTTGGTTTTTGGGGGGGAATGAAAGTAGAGGAGACGCGGGATAAATCAATGCCCGCAAAAGGCGGATCGCCTCGGTGGCCGGATTCGGCAGGTTAGTCGAGCGCCAGGAACCGCACGCAGATGCTCCCCGGCACATTCACCTTCGTGCCGCTGAAGGTCAGCTTGCCGCTGTCCTGGTCCACTTTGAAAAGCGCCGCCGTTCCGCTGTTCTGGTGCGCGGCGATCAGCCACTTGCCCGTCGGGTCCAGGCAGATGTTCCGCGGCACCTCGCCCTCCACCGGCACGTTCTGCAGCGCCGTCAGCTTGCCCGTCGCAGGATCACATGCAAACACCGCGATCGTGTCATGCGTGCGGTTGGAAACATACACCGTCCGCCCGCTCGGGTGCACCACGGTTTCCGCCGTGCTGTAGCCCGGCTTGCCGCGGTCTGCCTCCGGCAGCGTGGAGATCGTCTGGATCTCCGTCAGCGCGCCCTTGTCAGCATCATAGCTGAAAACCGTCTCGGACATCCCCATCTCATTGTTCACAAACACATACTTCCCGCTTGGGTGAAAGGCAAGGTGCCGCGGGCCGCCTCCCGCCGGGGTTTTCGCAAAGGCCGGCTCGTTCGGCGTCATCTTTCCCGTCGCGGGGTCGATCTTGTAGATCAGCACCTTGTCCAGACCCAGGTCACAGGCGAAGGCAAAGCGGTTGTCCAGGCTGAAGTTCACCGAGTGCGCATGCGGTCCCGCCTGCCGCTTCGGATCCGCGCCTGAACCTTCATGCTGGAAAAAGCTCACCTCAGGCGAAAGCGCCCCGTCCTCCTTGATCGCAAACGACCCCACGCTCCCGCTCCCGTAGTTGGAAATCGTTGCCATCTTCCCCGTCTTGTCCACGCTCACATGGCAGGGACCCACCCCGGCGGTCGCCGACTGGTTGATCAAGGACAGCTTGCCGCTGTTCTTGTCGATGCTGAAGGCGCTCAGGCCCCCGCCCTTTTTCCCGTCCGGCAGGCTCACATCAGAGCTGGCATACAGGTACTTCTTTGTCGGGTGGATCGCCAGAAAGCCCGGCGCACCCGCTTCCACGGCCAGTTCCGGCTGCGTCAGTTCACCCGTCGCCGTGTTGAACCGCGCCACATAGATCCCCTTGCTCCCGTTCTTCGCATTGCCGTTCGTGCCGAAGTAAACGAGGAAATTTTCCCCGGCGATGGCCGTGGTGGTCAGGGCTGCAAAAGCAAAGGCAATGGAGGAGCGCGTCATGGTACCCGGATGCTGACGGCGGCGGGCATCCCGGTCAAGCCCTCACTGCGTTGGACCCATGAACGGATTTCATCCCCCCGATTTGTTAGCTTGCTCCCGGAAAAGGATTGGGCATCTTCCGCGCCCATGAAACCGTTCCTGTTTCTTCTTGTCGCTCTTACTCTGATGCTCCCCGGCTGCAGCGGATTTCAACCGGTGAAGCTTGAGCATGACATGGATAAAGAGAAGCCCCTGGACTACCGCGAAGGCGACTGGATCCCCAAGAACACCTAGCGTACAGCAGCCATCTCGCTCCGCGAGATGAGCCCAGCGCCGCCTCAGGCACTCAGAACCTTCCCGCATCATGGCACGCGGTAGGAGGGCGTGGGACGCCCGCTCCCCCGTCTCCCTTGGCGCCCCTCCAGCGCAGTAGCCATCTCGCTCCGCTGGATGAGCCAGCGCCCTCTCAGCCTACACCGCCCCCGCATGCGGCACGGCACCCGAAGAGCAGCCCCTCTCTCTATACGATTGTCTGACAGTCTTTCCCACGCCTGCATTTGACCAGCCCCCTCGCGCTCGCCACGTTCCGCACCATGCACCCCGCCTGGTTCCACGTTGAAAACGAAGCTGACATCCCGTCCCCCGCGCTCCTCTTCTACCGCAAGCGCATCGAGCACAATCTCGACCTCATGCTCAAGATCGCCGGCAGCCCCAAGCGCCTGCGCCCCCACGTCAAGACCCACAAGGCCGCCGAGGTCATTGCCATGCAGATCCGTCTTGGCATCACCCAGTTCAAAGCCTCCACCATCGCCGAGGCCGAGATGTGCGCCGCCGTCGGCGCCACGGACGTCCTCCTTGCCATGCCCAGCGTCGGCATCAATGCCCAGCGCCTTGGCGATCTCGCCGTCAAGTTCCCGGACACCCAGTTCTCCAGCATCGCCGACTCCGAGGAAGTCGTCGCCTTCCTCGCCTCCGCCGCCCAGCAGCACAATGTCACCCTTGGCGTTTACATTGAAATCGACTGCGGCATGGGTCGCACCGGCATCGTCCCTGGCGATGAGGCCGCCCTTCTCGCCCACGTCATCAAAGACACCCCCCGCCTCCAGTTCCGCGGCATCCACGCCTACGACGGCCACATTCACGACGAAAGCCTCGATGTCCGCCGCGAGCGCTGCGATGCCGCCTTCGCCTCCGTTCTCCAGTTCCGCTGCCGCCTCCAGGGAGAGGGCATCATTGTGAAGGAACTCGTCGCCGGCGGCTCCCCCACCTTCGGCATCCACGCCGCCTACGAAGACCGCACCCTCAGCCCCGGCACCACCGTCCTTTGGGACTTTGGTTACGGCGACAAATACGCGGAGGACCTCCCCTTTCAGCAGGCCGCCGTCCTCCTCGCCCGCGTCATCAGCAAGCCCGGTAAAAACCGCATCACCCTCGATCTCGGCCACAAATCCGTCGCCCCAGAAAATCCCCACCCCCGCGTCCGCTTCGAGGAGCTGCCAGACGCCGTTGCCATCATGCAGAGCGAGGAGCACCTCGTCCTCGAAACCGAGCGCGCCCACGAATTCACCATCGGCCAGGCCCTCCACGGCATCCCCCGCCACGTCTGCCCCACCGTCTCCATGCACGGCGAAGCCTACGTCATCGACGCCCTCAAAACCACCGAACGCTGGCCCATCACCGCCCGCAACCGCCTCATCACCGTTTAAAAAGAGAATCCCATTCCTTCAACACGGTCCTCGCAGCATGAGCCCTGCCTCCATGCGCTCTCGCAGTGGTGGTTTCAGTCATCGTCAGGTATTGGTTCAGAAGCCCCAACACTCCGTCTTGATCAGACGCAAACAGTTGGATCCTCAACTGCCTGATGTCTGATTCCAGGCGCTCCAAAGTCACGGCCTCATTTTTCAGCCATTTCCGACCATCGAAAAGATGTGGAATTTTCCGAGAGAGAAAACGGGAAAAACCGCCTTCAGCGACACGCTCAATCTCCCGTCGCAGCAGCACTCCAAACTCCTCCTCCAAAGCTTCAAGCCTCGAATACAACTGGTCAGTCCTTCCCATGATCAGTTCAGAGTATCTCAAAAGAAGCGCAAATGTCGAACGCGGACGTTCGGGGATGTAGCGCGGTATTCCGATACCGCGACGTGTGCCACTCGGAATCGGAATTGCCTTCGGCTGTCTTACGGCTCCGAGCAACATCCCGCATGCCACATGCTGTGAGCAAACCCTCTGCGTTCTCCAAATCTTTGCGGTGCAGACCTCCGGCCATTCCATTGCTCCTTCATTCCTTTGCCAAAAACCAGCGCCCCCATGTCCTGACCTCGCCCCCCCCTTTCCCCCAACTTCAAACTTGAAACCTTAAACTTTAAACTGTCTCCCTGGGCTCCTCTGCGTTGTAAAACTCATTCCCTTTCCGTGTATTCCGTGTATTCCGTGGTTCAATCTCATGCACCACTGGCTCCTCAAATCCGAACCCGACGTCTTCTCCTTCGACCACCTCAAGAAGCGCCCCAAAAAGACCGAGCCCTGGAACGGCGTCCGCAACTACCAGGTCCGCAACATGATGCGCGACGACATGGCCCTCGGGGACCTCGGCTTCTTCTATCACTCCAGCTGCGACGTCCCCGGCATCGCCGGCATCGTCAAGATCGTCAAAGAAGCCTACCCCGACCACACCCAGTTCGATCCCTCCTCCGAATACTTCGACCAAGGCAGCAAACGCGAAGACCCCCGCTGGCTCATGGTCGATGTCAAATGGGAGGCCGACTTCAAAACCTTCGTCACCCTCGACATGCTCCGCGCCGACCCCAAGCTCGCAGACATGCTCATCCTCCGCCGCGGCAACCGCCTCTCCATCACCCCCGTGGAGCCCAAACACTGGGATATCATTTGCAAACTCGGCGGCCTCTAACGCAGCAGCTTTTGGAGTGCGGTCGCGCAGATGCAAGGCGCAAGCCTGCATCGTAGCTACCGCTTTCGCCGGGTATTTGTTTGCTTCGGCCGCAGCCTGCAGTTCGGCATGTGGTTGAATGCTTTCGCTAACCTGATGACTCACGTACGCCGTCCAGCCTGCGGAAAGCGGTAGCTGCGCTCGTGCCTCGCTGCGCGACCGCATTGATTCGCTGCGCTCACCCGTCGGGCAGCCTGTGGCTGTCTATCTTCGCTACACTTCGGTTCCCAATCGCCCTGCCTACTTATCCACCACCAGCTCCGTCACACCCACGGTCCCATAGCTGAATCCCACACTCAGATTCACCTTCGCCCGCGCGATCGACGCATGCTCATACGTCTTCGTAAAGTCCCCCACCTTCACCGTAGCCTTCGTCCCCCGCAGCTCCACGCTCACCTTCGTCCACGCCCCCGGCTTCAGCACCACCGCCTTCTCATTCCCCAGCGCGATCGACTTGTGATCCTTCTCCTCCGGCGGAAACGCCCGCACCCCCATCCCGGTCGGCGTAAACACCAGCCGGAACACATGCCCCTCCGCACCATTCGCCGTGAAGACGATCATCTTGTTCGCCTCATCCGGCTTCACCGCGAACTGGATCAGCGCATCCGTATAATTCAGATCGTAGAAAAGAATCGGCCCATGATCCTTGTTCTTCTTGAAGAGCGCATCATCCTGCGTGCACGTCGCGCTGCCCTCGGCGAATTTCCACTCGCCTCTTGCTGCGCGTCTTTGGGCCGAATTCAAAGCACTGAAGTCGTCCTTCAGCAGCGGCGCTTCCGCCGCAAACACGGCCCCGGTCAGCAGTAAAAAGAGAATCGCTTTCATGGCAGTGTTTTCGCAATCTGGTTAAAGCCTTCACGAACCGTCCCATCGGCACCGATCAGCGGCTGCGGCTCCTTCACCCTTCCAAGCTCCCGCACCCCGGGGGCGTTCCTCGTCTTGTCACCCAGGTCGGCCTTCATCTTCTCCGCCTGCTGCTCCAGCTTGGCCACGATGTCAGCATGCTCCGCCGCCACATTCTTCGCCTCCCCGATATCCTCATCGAGGTTATACAGCTCCTTGCTCCCCAGGTGCAGCTTCCAGGGCCCGCTGCGCACCGCCTGGAGGTTGAAACCGCTGTAATAATGAAACACATCGTGCCCCCTGCCACCTTTCTGCCCCAGAAGCACCGCCGAGATGTCCTTGCCATCCAGCTTCAGTTCCCCCACGCTCTTGCACTTCGCCAGCTTTCCAAAAGTCGGCAGCCAGTCCATGTGCGCAGTGATCTCATCGGTCTTCGTCCCCGCCGCGATCTTCCCCGGCCACCATGCCATCGTGCATACGCGGATGCCGCCTTCCAGCGTGCTCCCCTTGCTGCCACGCAGCGGCGTGTTGTCCGCGCCCTGATTCAGCGGTCCGCCGTTGTCACTGGTGAAGATGACCAGCGTGTTCGCGTCCAGCTTCAGCTCACGAAGCGTGTCCAGTACCTGTCCCACCGACCAGTCCACCTCCATCGCCCAGTCCTTCTGCAAACTGATGCCTGATTTGCCCGTGAACTCCTTGCTAGGATAATGCGGGAAATGCACCGCATTGTGCGGCAGATAGAGGAAGAACGGCTTCTTTTGATTCTCTTGGATGAACTTCACCGCCCGCTCCGTGTAGCGTTTGGTAAACGTGTGATGCTCCGCCACCTTCACACGCTCCACCACGTTGTGATCGTCCACCAGCGGCAGCGGTGGCTGCGCGTTGCCTTTGAGTCCCGTTTCCGGCTCAGGATCACCCTTGCCCGCACCCGCCTTGCCCTTGGCATTGGCCTTGGCAGGCCCCGGAGGCAGCGGCTTGTCCGGGTTGCTCTTGGAGCCCTCCGCCGCCGGCCCCATGTCGTTCGAATACGGAATGCCGAAGTAATGCTCAAACCCCTGGTTCGTCGGCAGAAACTCCGGCTGATCCCCCAGATGCCATTTGCCGATGCACGCCGTCGCATAACCGCCTGCCTTCAGCACCTCCGCCACCGTGGTGGCATTTGGGTTCAGGCCCACGGCCGCCGCAGGAAACAGCACGCCGGGGATCGGCAGCACCCGCTTCGGGTAGCAGCCCGTCATCATCGCCGCGCGGGAAGGGGAGCACACCGGCGCCGCATAGTGGCTCATCAGCTTCATCCCCTCCTTCGCCATGCGGTCCAGATTGGGCGTGGAAATCTTGGCTCCAAACGGACCAATGTCGGCATACCCGAGATCATCAATGTTGATCAGCACAAAGTTAGGCGTCGCGGCAAAGGACGACTGCAGGACGCAGATGGAGGCAAGGAGAAGCAGGAGAGGTTTCATGAGGGTCATTTTCTTTATTCCTTGGTCGTTTTGCCAGCATCGGGCGCCACCAGTTCGGGAGTGTACATCACATTGCCCTTGGGAATCTCCGGGATCTTGCCGTCCGCGGGGAAGGTTGTTTTTACAATGCCGCGCAGCTGTTCCGAAAGCTTCGCCTGGACCTCCGCCTGCGCCGGTTTGTCAGCCAGATTCGTCAGCTCTTTGGGATCATTTTCATGATCATACAACTCCTTGCCAGCATTGCCTTCATCCCACTCGATGTAGCGCCAGCGGTCAGTGCGCAGCGCATAGCCAAAGATGCGTTTGCCATCATCACCCTTCGCTGCACTCGCCCCCATGCGCTTGAAGCCGCCACCGCGCACCACCTGGCTCAGCACCCAGCCGCGTCCTTTGACCTCAGGATCCTTCAGCATCGGCACCAGGCTCTGTCCCTGCAGATTCTCAGGCCCCTTCACGCCGCAGAGTTCCGTCAGCGTGGGGTACAAATCGATCAACCCCACCGGTGCGTTGGCGACCACACCCTTCTTCATGCCCGGCGCCGCAATCAGCAGTGGCACGCGAGCGCTCTCTTCAAAGATGCTCTGCTTCTGCCACAGCCCGTGCTCGCCCAGGTGGTAGCCATGATCACTCGTGAAAACGACGATGGTATTTTCTGCCAGGCCCAGTTTTTCCAGCGTATCCAGCACCTTGCCTGCCTGCGCATCCATGAAACTGATGGCGGAAAAATAAGCCTGCACCGCCTGCCGCCGCAGATCATCCGTCAGATTGTCCTGCTCTTTCTTGTAGCTGCCCAGCGCAGGCGCAGGCAGGTCCGCCTGGTCTTCTTTGACGCCCTGCACCACCGGCATCTTTGCCTCGGGGTAGCCTTCAAACCACTTCTTCGGCGAAACATACGGCGTGTGCGGGCGGAAGAAACCCAGCGCCAGGAAAAACGGCCGGTCCTTGTCCTTCGCACAGCGCTCCAGCACCCACTCCGCATCCTTCGCCTGCAGGCCGTCCGTGTGCTTCTCATCCGGCCGTGGCGAGGCATACCAGCTCAGCGTGCCGCCAAAATTGCCCGGCAGCAGCGAGAAGATGTCAGGAGATTCCAGCAGCCGGTCGCAGCCCGCCGGATTCAGCTCCAGCTCCCACGACGAAGGATCGTCGTGCCCGTTCGTGCCGATCGAATTCGGCACCCCGTAATGATACAGCTTGCCAATGCGCGCCGCGAAATACCCGTCCCGCCGAAACGCCTGCGGCAGGCTCACCGCATTGGGGATTGTCTGGCGGAAAAGCTGCGAATTCGTCAGAATGCCCGTGCTGTTTGGGTACAGGCCCGTCAGCATCGAGTTCCGGCTCGGTCCGCACAAAGGAAACTGGCAGTTGGCGTTCTGGAAGCGCACGCCGCGCGCCGCCAGCTTGTCCAGATTCGGCGTCTTCACCAGCGGGTGTCCATAGCAGCCGAGGCTGTTGTTTAAATCATCCGCCATCATGAACAGCACATTCGGCCGCTGGGCGGCATGCAGTTGCAAACTGACGAAAAGTACGGCGGTGGCGAGAAAGGTTGGGAGTCTCATGCGGTGGGCAGAAACGCGGCGCACGGAGGCATCTTGCGCAGCATCGCCGGATCGGTGGTGCATAACTTTTGACCCGGCCGGGCCATGGCGATAGCATCGTGAAAAAATGCCATCCAAGCAGCCACCCAAGACCAGCCGGACTCCGCCTTCCACCGGTGCTGTGCGGCCTTTTCCTGACTGGATCGGCACAGGGGTGCTCATGCTGGTCACGCTGCTGGTCTACTATCCTGCCTTGAACGGAGGCTACGTGTGGGACGATGAATGCTGGACCACGGGTCTTCCGGCGCGCAAGGACTGGCACGGCCTCTGGAGCATGTGGAGCGATCCCATGGCTCTCCAGCAGTACTATCCGGTCAGCGGCACCACCTTCTGGATCGACTTCCATCTCTGGGGAGACTGGACGCTGCCCTACCACGTGGAGAATGTGCTGTGGCATGGTCTGGCGGCCGTGCTGTTCTGGCGGCTGCTGCGGCGGCTGGAAGTGCCCGGTGCCTGGCTGGCGGGAGCCGTGTTTGCCTGGCATCCGCTGATGGTGGAGTCCGTGGCGTGGATCACCGAGCGCAAAAACGTGCTGTCCATGGTGCTCTACCTCGCGGCCTTCCTGGCCTACGGGCACTACGTGTCCTTTTGGAAGGAGGAGGCAGCGCCGCGGCGGCGTGGCATTTATGCGCTGGCCTTGCTGCTGTTTGTTGCGGCACTGCTCGCCAAGATCTCGGCGTTTGCCTTTCCTGTCGTCCTGCTGCTGCTCTGCTGGTGGAAGCGCGGCACGCTGCGGTGGCGTGAAGATATCCGTCCTGTCCTGCCGCTGCTGGTCATCTCCATAGGTCTGGGGTACGGCATCGGCTGGCTGGAAAAATATGGCGTGGGTGCAGTCGGCGAAGACTGGAAGTGGACCTTCGCGGAGCGGACACTCATCGCCGGTCATGCGCTGTGGTTCTACGCGGTGAAAATCATCCTTCCGGTCAATCAGTCTTTCATTTACACGCAGTGGTATCCGGATGTCAGTTCAGTGTGGCAGTGGCTGTGCGTGGCATCTGCCGTTGCGGTGATCGCGGGTGTGTGGCTGCAGCGCCGGCGGTTCGGGCGGGGGGTGGTGATCGTTGTCTGGTATTTCGTCGGCACGCTGTTTCCGCTGCTGGGCTTCATGGATGTCTATGGCATGAAGTTCTCCGTGGTGGCGGATCACTGGGTCTATCTGCCGGGCCTGAGCATCATCGCGCTGGGTTGCGCAGCCCTGGTGAAATCTGAAAAATATGTGGGCCGGCGTGGCATGCTGGGCTGTGCGGCAGCCGTGCTCGTCCTCCTGCCAGTGCTGGCCTGGCGGCAGACCTGGCAGTACAAGGGCATGGAAACCCTGTGGCAGGTCACCCTGGCAAAAAACCCGCAATGCTGGCTGGCGCACAACAACTACGGCATCCTCCTGGCGGAAAGCGGACGGCTGGAGGAAGGCATTCTCCATTATCGCGAGGCTTTGAAAGTCAGGCCGGACTACGGTGAAGGGCTGAACAACCTGGCCACCGCCCTGATGAAAACGGGCGAAAAGGATGAGGCCCTCCGCCTTTACCGCCGGGCAGTGGCGGTGAATCCAGGCAGCGCCCTGTGCAACTTTGATCTCGGCAACACCCTGCTGCAAAAGGGCGAGGTCGAGGAGGCGGTGGCTTACCTGAACCGGTCCATGGAGCTCCGGCCTTCGCGGGCGGAGACCATCAACAGCCTCGCCACCGCTTACACCATGCTGGGCCGCCAGGAGGAGGCGGTGGCGCTTTGCCGCAAGGCGCTGGAACTGAACCCGGATTACGCCGAGGCGCACAACAACCTGGGCTTCCTCCTGCTCAAGCTGAACCAGCCCGAAGAGGCCTTGAAGCATTGCCAGAAGGCCATCGAGCTTCGCCCGAACTACGCCGAGGCGCAGAACAATCTGGGCAACGTGTACCTGCAGCAGCAGAAGCCGGACGACGCCATGCGCTGCTACCAGGAGGCCATGCGACTCCAGCCGGAATCTTCGGATGCCCCCTTTAATCTTGGCAACGCCCACCTCATGAAGGGAGAGGTCGACACAGCCATCGATTTTTATCAGCAGGCTCTGCACCGCAAGCCCGCCTATGCGGAGGCGCATTACAGCCTGGGAAACGCCTTCCTCCACAAGAAGATTCTCTCCAAGGCCGTGGAGCATTTCAAAGAAGCCTTGAAGGTGAACCCGGATCACATTCAGGCGCTTAACAACCTGGCGTGGATTCTGGCCACTTCGGCGGACGCCTCAGTGCGTGATGGCGCGACAGCAGTTGAGATGGCCTTGCGAGCGGAAAAGAACGCCGGCGGCAGCAGCCCCGTGGTGCTGAACACGCTGGCGGCCGCCCATGCCGAAGCAGGCAGCTTTGCCGAAGCACTGGCTGTGTCCCGCAGGGCGGCGGATCTGGCTCTGGAGCAGGGAAATTCATCCCTCGTCAGGCTCATCCGGGAGGAGCAGTTGCAATTCGAGGCGCGCAGGGCTTATCGAGACCTCGGGCCCTGAGTCCACGGCGGGAGCACACAACATTTTGACCCGGCCGGATTGGCGCGGTAGCCTTTCGATTCCATTCCATGCCAGCAAGCAGCAGCAGCAACAAGAAGAAGAGGCGCGCCCCCGCTGAGACTTCGCACGGCCCCGGGCGCTTTCCTGCATGGCTGATCGCGCTGGCAGTGGTGGTCGTCGCTTTTGCCGCCTATTTCCCTGCGCTGAATGGCGGCTTGCTGTGGGATGACGAATCCTGGACCACCAACATCGAGCCCCTGCTGCGAGATGGCTCCGGTCTGTGGAAGATGTGGAGCGATCCCCGGGCTCTGCAGCAGTATTATCCTCTGACAGGCACGACGTTCTGGATCGATTATCAATGCTGGCGCTGGTGGACGCTGCCCTGCCACGTGGAGAATCTGCTTCTTCACCTGGCCGCCGCGCTGCTGTTCTGGCGTGTGCTTCTTCGTTTGCAGGTGGCTGGAGCATGGCTGGGCGGAGTGCTCTTTGCCATCCATCCGGTGATGGTGGAATCAGTGGCCTGGATCACCGAGCGCAAAAATGTGCTTTCTTTGGTGCTGTTCCTCGCCGCTGCGCTGGCCTACCTCAAGTTTGCCGCGGATTGGGTAGCGGAGGAAAACAGTAAAAAACCGCGGGCTTGGGGGGCTTACGCGGCCGCCCTGGTCTGGTTTGTCCTGGCCCTGCTGGCCAAGGTTACAGCTTTTGCGTTTCCCCCCGTGCTGCTGGTGCTTTGCTGGTGGAAGCGCGGCACCATCCGCTGGCGGCAGGATGTTCTGCCCTTGCTGCCATTCTTCGCCATCTCCGTGGGCTTTGGCTTGGGGATCAGCTGGCTGGAGACGCATACCGTGGGCGCCTCTGGGCCTGACTGGGCCTGGACTTGGCCGCAGCGCTTTCTCATCGCCGGGCGTGCACTTTGGTTTTACGCGGTGAAGGTCTTCTGCCCCGTGGGCCAGAGCTTCATTTATCCACAGTGGAACCCGGACACCGGCGCTTTCTTCCACTGGCTCATGCTGGCGGCTGCGGCGGCGGTGTTTGTGGTGCTGTGGGCGGGGCGGAGCCGGTGGGGCAGGGGGCCGCTGGCTGCAGCGTGCATCTTTGCCGGCACCTTGTTCCCGGTGCTCGGCTTCATGAATGTGTATGGCATGCGCTTCTCTGTGGTGGCGGACCACTGGGTTTATGTCTCCAGCCTGCCTCTTCTGGCGCTCGCGGCGGCAGGACTGGTCTCGCTGCGCAGGCGTCTGGGGGGCACACTCATGGAGCGCGGCGCGGTGACGCTGCTGGTTGCTTTGCTGGCCATGCAAAGCTGGCGGCAGTCCCATCAATACCGCGATATGGAGGCGCTCTGGCGCACCACCTTGGAAAAAAACCCCGGCTGCTGGATGGCTCACAACAATTTTGGAAATCTGCTGGGTCTGCAGGGGCATCTGGACGAGGCGGTGGCGCATTTCCAGCAGGCCCTGAACCTGCGGCCCGCTTATGCCGAGGCGCATAACAACCTGGGGGAAGTCCTCCAGCGTCGTGGCAGCCAGAAAGAATACGAGCACGAACTGGAACGCGCCCTTGTGGAGTTCCACAAAGCTGTGGAACTGGACCCCGGTGCCGCGCCCGCGCATTATAACCTCGCAAGCGCCTTGCTCCAGCAGGGACAGCTGGACGAGTCGATCACTGAATTTCAAAAAGCTATCGCAATTAAAGAAAACTACCATGATGCCCATAATAACCTTGGCGTGGCACTGGTGCAGAAGGGGCGCATAGACGAAGCGATCTCCCATTATCAGCGCTCGCTGAAGTTCGAACCGAAAAACGTGGAGGCCATGGTCAACCTGGGGGCCGCTCTTTTTGCCCAGGGCAAGGCAGAAGAGGCCGTTCGATACTACGAGCAGGCGCTTGCCCTCCAGCCCGATCATTCCGGGGCGCACAACAATCTGGGCACCGCCTTGCTGCAGTTGGGCAGAGTCCAGGATGCCATGCCACATTTCCAGCGAGCCATCGAGCTGAGGCCCCAGAGTCCCGAAGCCCATGGAAACCTCGCCAAATGTCTGGCGGAAAACCAGAAATACGAGGAGGCCATCAGCCATTACGAAACGGCCGTGAAGCTTCGCCCGGACTACGGAGACGCCCAGTACGGCCTGGGCCTGGCCCTGAGCCGCACAGGCAGGCTTAAAGAGGCTGTACGGCACTACGAACTCGCAGTGGAGTGCCAGCCCAAGCGTGCGGACGCGCGCATCAATCTCGGCAACCTTCTCGTTCAACTCGGGGAGGTTCCGGCCGCCATCAAGCATCTGGAGCAGGCGGTGGTTTTGGAGCCCGAAACCATGCTCTCCCACAACAGTTTCGGAAACGCCCTCCTGCAGGCCGGGCAGACGGCGGCGGCGGCGGCGGAGTTTGAACTGGCCCTCAAAATAAGCCCGGATAACTGGGTGGTCCTAAACAACCTGGCCTGGATTCTTGCCACCTCCGCCGATGCAACCGTGAGGGATGGTTACAAGGCAGTCTCGCTGGCCCGAAAGGCCGTCCGCCTGGCCGGGGAGGACAATCCCTTCGTGCTTCGGACCCTGGCCGCCGCCTATGCGGAAGATGGAAAGTTTGCCGAAGCAGCGGACACTGCCGTCCGGGCCAGACGCATGGCGGTGGCGCAAGGAAACGATTCCTTGGCCGAATCAGCTCAGGCGGCCCTGCAGCTTTATCAGGCCGGCACGCCTTTCAGAGATTTGCACTAAATAAGTGAAAGATTGGCCTCCATACGATCGCCTATGAGTTTTTGCTAGGGTTCTGGGTAATTATTATAACAAAATTAGAGGTAATAACTAAACTAAAGGGGGCAAATGAGGCTCATTTTTATAAAGGCCTCAGGCGCAGGAGAGTAAAGAGAAAAAGAATGAACAATAAGCTTGTCTTGAGCCACTCATTTTTTTCATACTGCACTATCTCCCTGTAGGTTTTCGGCCTGCTGAACGTTCTACGGGGCTCGATTTCAACCACACGTTATGACGCCCCTTCGCAACCACCGCAGACTCATCGGCTCATTGATGATCTTCTTGATGATCTTTTGGCAGATTGCTACGCCGCTCAAAGGTGCAAATATTTACTGGGATACCGATGCCAGCGCTACCGGCAACTTCGTTTCTGGCTCAGGCTTGGGCGGCACCGGGACTTGGAACACGACCAGTCTCAACTGGTGGAATGGAGTCTTTTCCACCGACCAAGCCTGGAGCAACACGCTTAATGCACTTGATACAGCGGTTTTCTCCGGCACAGCGGGCACGGTGACTTTGGGCGGTCCAATCACCGCGGGCGGTCTGACGTTTAACACCGGTGGCTTCACCCTCGCTGGCAGCACCTTGACGCTTGGAGGCGCAGGAGCGGCGCCTGTCATCAACGCCACCACGGGATCGTCCACCATCACCTCCAACATCGTGCTTGGCTCCAGCGGATTCCTGGGAGGTTCCGGAAATCTCTCCCTCAATACCGGTGTCATCAGTGATGGCGGCTCCAATTTCGGCTTCACCAAGTTTGGTTCTGGAACCTTGACGCTTGGCGGCGTCAATACCTTCGGCGGCGGGGTCACGCTCGCGGGTGGCATCACCAGCATCGCGGCGGCAAACAACCTGGGTTCCGGCGGTGCCTCGAACACGCTCAAATTCACCGGCGGCACGCTGCAAGCTTCCAGCACCTTCAGCCTCGGCACCACTCGCGGTCCGATCATCGGGCTGGGCGGCGCAGCCTTTGATGTCACCAGCACCAACACCCTGACGGTGGATGGGCCGCTCACCGTCGTTGGCATCACGGGCACCAGCACTGCCGGAGGCGCGGTGAACCTGACGAAGACTGGCAGCGGTACTCTGAGCCTTACCAGCACTTCCAACAGCACGGCTCTGGTCAATACCATCGTCAACGCAGGCACGGTCAGCTTCGGAGCAAACACCACGCTCGGCGGCGGTTACGTCGCCCTGAACGGCGGCGCTCTGCTGAACACGGCCACGACGACCATGACAAACGCCATCGTCCTGGGTTCCTCCGGCGGCACCGTTGCGGTTGCCCCAAGCCAGACCCTCACTGACAGCACGGCGATCAGCGGCCCCGGCTCGCTTACCGTCGGCGTTTCGGGCAGCACCGGCATTTTAAAGCTCAGCGGCGCGGCCACCTACGCCGGCTCCACATCGGTGAACTTTGGCACCCTGCAGGGCGGTGTGGCCAGTTTCCTGCCTGCGGCTACGGCTGTGACCGTGGCCTCCGGCGCGGTTTTGGATCTGAATGCGGCGGCCGTGACCATCGGTTCTCTTTCAGGTGCGGGCACGGTGACAGACTCTGGCGCTGCCGCGCTGCTGACTTTGGGCAATCTCGCGGGCAGCCTCAACTCCACCTTCTCCGGTGTTTTCAATTCGACCACGGCGGCCAACCTGACGGTGACCAAAAACGGTGGCGGCACGCTGACGCTCACAGGCACCAGCGGTTCCGCGACGGGCAACTGGACTTTCGGGGCCGGCACCGTGAATCTGGACTTCTCCCAGAGCTCCGCAGCCAGCATTCTGAATGTGGCCATCAAACCGCAGATGAACGGTGGTACGCTTGCGGTCCTGGGAAAATCCGGCACTGCGGTGACCCAGACCTTGGGCGCACTGACCCTGCTCGCCGGCGGCAGCACGCTCCAGGCCAATGCCAATGGCAGCACCAGCGGCACCACCCTGGCCGTGGGGGCTCTGACCACGACCGCGGCGGGCGGCGCGTTGTTGATCAATTCGCCCGCCAACACCACGGTCAAGCTGGGCACGGCCTACAACACCAACATCAGCGGACGCCTTGTGTTTACCGCAGACGGCACCAGCTTCAACTGGGCGACGAACACCGGCACCAACACCGCCACTCTCGCCTACTCCGGTTATAACACGCTGGCCCTCACCACCAGCACCACGGCGGACACCAACAACTCCCTGCAGACCGACAGCGGCACCCTGACGGTAGGCACGGGTACCGCCCGCACCACCAACACGCTGAAGATCGCCACCACCACCACAGGCCAGTCGCTGAGCTTGGGTGCCAACAACCTCGCCCTTGCCGGCGGCGGCCTCCTCTTCACCGGCTCCAATGCCTACACCATCAGCAGCACCACGGGTGCCCTCTCCAGCAACACCCCCACCGCCGGCGACCTCATCATCCAGCAGTATGGCGGCGCGGACCTGACGATCAGCGCCATCATTGCTGACGGCACCACCGGCGCCACGGCACTGACCAAAGCCGGTCCCGGCCGCCTGATCCTTTCCGGCACGAACATCTTCACCGGCGCTGTCTTTGTCGATGGAGGCATTCTAAACGTCAGCGCCAATACCCAGCTCGGCAATGCTGCAGCCACATCGCCCATCACCATCAACGATGGTGCAACCCTGCAGATCGCAAGCTCCTTCGCCATCCCGACCACCGGCAACGGCCAGCACACCATCGCTCTCTCGGGGGGCAATGCCACGATCGATGTGACCAGCGGGCTCACCTTCACCACCGGCGGCGCCATCACCGGTGCGGGCGGCTTCACCCTGACTGGCGGCGGCACGTTGCAGATCACCACTTTGTCCACCTACACCGGACCCACCTTCATCAACGGCACCAGCACGCTTAAGGCGGGCATTGCCGCCGCGTTTGCCGGAACGGCCGGCACGATCACCATCGCCAGCGGCGCAACGCTCGACATGAACAACCTGGCGGTGACCGTGGGCGGACTGGCCGGCTCAGGAACGGTGGCGGATACAACCTCGTCTGCCGCGAGGATTCTGACCGTCGGTGGCAACAATCTCTCCACCAATTTCTCTGGCATCATCACGGCCTCCGCAGTGGCAAATGCGGCTCTGACCAAAACAGGCTCCGGCGTGCTGACCCTGTCCAATGCGGCGACGCAGCCCTTCACGGGAGCCACGCTGATCAACAACGGCTACATCCAGATGGGTTCCGGCGGCACCGGCGGCCTGGGCGAGTTGAACGCCGCATCCACCATCACCATTACCGCCACGGGCGCGGGCGCCATCGCGGGTCTGGACCTCAACGGCTTCACGCTTACCGCCGGCAAGGTGATCACCCTGAGTGGAAGCACCGCCACCAGCACACCGGTCATCAATCTCAACGGTGGCACCCTGGCTTTCTCGTCGGCTGCTGGGCTTACTTATTCGAATACTGGCGCGGGGCTTGGCGCCCAGATCAATGGTGGCACAATCACACTCTCCACGGCTGCCACGACCTTCATCACTGGCAACAGCGCCAGTACTTCCGCTGACATGACCGTCACTTCGAATATCTCCGGCACCGGCGGCATCACCGCCACGGGTGCGGGAACGCTTCTGCTCAACGGAAATATCACCGCCACGGGTGCGATGACCTTGAATGGGGCCGCCGCCGTCGCCAATGGAACCTATGCGACGAACATCAATGGAACGGTCAATACAGGCTCCGCCGCATGGGCAATGGGCGCTGTGGCCGGCAATTCCGTTCTCAATCTGAACCCAGGGTCCAATGTAACGATCAACGGCATCATTGTTGGCAACCTTTCTGCCGCCAACGCCGCTCTGAACATTCTCCCTGGAGCCACGGCGATAATCAGCCCCACGTCCACTTCAGACACCAACTTCGAGTTCGGTGCCGTGGCGGGTTCCTACGGCTATTTGAACATGTCTGGCGGCACCGTGAGTGTCGGCAGGTTCCAGCCCGAAAATGCGGGAACAGGGGTCGTGATGATGTCAGGTGGCACTCTGACAGTGGGAGAATATCTGATCTTCGGACGTTCAACGGGTGCGGGTGCCTCGGTGACCATCACCGGCGGCACGATCGATCACTCTGCCGGCACTCAGAATTTGGCCATCGGCTGGGGTGCCACGACGGGCACCTACACTCTCAACGTCCTGGGTGGCACCATCATGAACGGCCCGGTGCGTTCAATTTCCTTCGGTCAGAACAACACCGCGGGTCAAACCACCATCGCCAATCTCAACGGCGGAACACTGCAGACATTCAACATCGTCAAAGGTGCGACTGGCACCTCCTCCGCCACCTTCAACTTCAATGGCGGCATCCTGCAGGCCACAGCCAACACCGCTGCTTTCTTGGACCTGACGACCGGGATGACCGTGGCGGGCAATGCGTATATTAATGGTGCCTTTGGTTCCGCCAGCGGCGGGGCGATCATCGACACCAATGGTTTCTCGGTTAATGTAGCTCAGGCACTCCTCGCTCCGACGGGTAATGGCGTCGCCAGCATCGGAACTCCGACCACACAGGGCACTGGTTACATCGGCGCTCCGCTTGTGCTTATCACCGGGGGTGGGGGCACGGGTGCCACAGCCATCGCCAACATGGTGGATGACGGCACCGGTTCCGGCACCTTCAAGGTGGCGGGTTTCACCATCACCAATCCGGGTGTGGGATACACCGGCACGCCTACCTACACGCTGACAGGTGGTGGTGCGGTGACGGCGGCCACCCTTGACGGAGTGGTCACCACGGCTGCCAATGTCAGCGGCGGTCTGACGAAAGTGGGTGAAGGGGTGCTCACGCTCAGCGGAGCAAACACTTACACCGGCGCCACCACGGCCAGTGCGGGCACATTGATTGTGTCGGGTTCGCTCACCGGCACCTCAGCTCTGACAGCGAGCTCGGGTGGCAGGATCACGGTGCTCAACGGCGGATCGGTCAGCGGTGCCGCATCTCTGAACGCCACCGGTGGCATCATGAACATCAATGGCACCCTGGGAACTCCGGGCGCCATCACCGGCATCACCGTCAGCAATGGCGGCACCTTGAACCTGCTCAACGGCACTGGCACCGCGCTGTCAGCCCTGACCACATTGAATCTGGGCAGTGGTGGACTTCCGGTGAATCTCGGGCTCGAAGCCGGCACCACCACGGGGACCCTGACCACCAGCAACGCCGCTGTGACGACGGGCACCGTGAATCTCAATGTCATACCCATTGCGGGTTTTACGACGGGCAGCACCTACAACCTTCTCTCTGCAGCCAGCGGATTGAGCGGGGCCACTTACAAAGTGCTGCTGGGGGGCTACACCTTTACCAAGAGCGTCAGCGACATCCTCATCAGCATCACCCCCACGGCAGCCGTTTCTGGCAGCCTGTATTGGAAAGGCGGCTTTGACAATTCCTGGACCACCTTCAGCGGCAGCAATACAAACTGGACCACAGATCTGGCCGGTGCCGCCAACGCCCAGACAACTCCCGGCTCCGCCAACACCGTCATCTTCAGCGGAAACGGCCTCAGCGCCACGAGCCTGACCACCACACTGGACGCGAATGTTTCGATCAATGACCTGGTGATCAACAACAACAAAGGTTCCGGTCCGCTCAATTCTCTGACCATCGCTTCCGGCACTGGCACCAACACACTCGCCATCGCTCCAGCCGCTTCCACGGATGGCATCAACATGCAGGCCGGAGCTCCGGCCTCCGTCAACATCTCCGCACCCGTCCTGGCGGGAGCCTCGCAAACCTGGACAGTGGCGGACAGCGGTTCTACCCTGAGCATCAGCGGACTCATCAGCGGCCTCACCACGGGAAGCATCGTCAAAGCCGGTCCTGGAACTCTGGTGCTCGCCAACAACAGCAACTCCTTTGGCAGCGCCACCACCTCGCTCACCATCCAGTCTGGCACTCTGCGCTTCAGTGCGGACGGGCAGCTGGGCAGCGGCCTCAACACCCTCACCCTGGGCACTTCATCCAGCCTGGTGACCCTTCAGTATACCGGCACCAGCGGTACCGTCTCTCATAACATCGCTCTCGGCACCCTGGCTGGAAGTTCGGTGGGGCAGACGTTCAATGTGGCGTCTGGCGTGGTCCTTCCGCTTGCGGGCGTGATCAGTGGCGGGCCGGTGGCAGGTGCGGGCAACACGGCCATGACCGTCAATGGCGGCGGCACAGTGGTGCTCAGCGGCACCAGCACCTTCACAGGCAACATCGTCGTCGATGGCGTCGGCTCTACCCTGGCATTCAATACCGCTGCCTTGAACAATGCGGACGCCAACTCCTCCCTTGGCGCTGCTGGCGCACACTCTTATACCGTGCAGAATGGCGCCACCCTCAGCCTGACCGGAGCGAACACGGTGAACCCCAATTCGGGCAGCGGAAAAAGCTTCGTGGTCGGCACAGGCGGCGGTATTTTTGATGTCACTTCTCCGAGCGGCGTGCTGCAGATGGATGACGCAGGACAGTTTGGCCTTGCCGGAAATCTCACCAAGACCGGTGCGGGCGTGCTGTGGATCGGCAATGACTACAGCAGCGCGGTCACCGCTGGAAACACGGTCTTTGTGAACGCGGGCACCCTTCGCCTTGGAAACATCAATGCGCTTGGCGGCACCGGCAGCAAGGCAGCCATCATCATGGCGGCCGGCACCGCGTTGGACCTGCGTGTCAACAGCGGCGGCATCCTCGGCAACAACGTCACCCTCAACGGGGATCTCGCCCTGAGTTCAGGTCGTGTCACCGCTGCGGCGAGCAATATCACGGAGACCCTGGGCACGCTCACCATGGGCGGCAGCACCGTGACTGCCTCCAATGGCAACGGCAACACCGCCCCGGGCGTGGCCAGCGTGGCCTTCACCTCCACCACTCTTTCGGGCAGTCCCACCTTCGTCCTGAACAACGTCAACGGCATCGGAATTGGCACGCTGAGTCTGGGAGTTGTAAACGACGGCGGTATCGCGCGGACGATCACTCTGACGTCGACGGGCAGCGGTTCCGCACTCTCCATCGGCGGTGCTTCGGCCAACGTTTACTCCGGTACCATCAATGTCACCGCCGGCACTTACCTCACGCTTGCGGGCGCAGGGGCCACAGGCTCGGGCACGGTCAATGTTCTCAACGGAACCGTCCTCTTCTCCGCGGACAACGCCAACTCAGGCGGCACGGTCAATATCGGAGACACCTCCGGCAGCGCCGCCTCCGCGATTATGATCGGTGCGGACGGCGTGACTCTCTCCAACCCCTTCACGATTCGTGATGGCAGCACAGGTGCCACCACCATTGGCACCTTCTCGCTTGCGACGAACGCTGTCCCGAACGTCGGTGGCCTCGGCATGCCCGTTGGCGGCGTGGGTTACATCACCACTCCGATCTCTATTTCCAAGTCGAGTGGCGCGGTGAATTTCAGCGCAGCGGCCAATACAGCACTGGTCATTACCTCAGCCGTGAGCGAGTCCGGCGGTGCGAAGACCTTCAACGCCGTGGGAGCCGGCACCATCTACCTTCTTGGCGACAAGTCCTTCACCGGCGGCATCAATCTCACCAGCGGCGCTTTGATCCTCGGTGCTTCGACCACCAACTTCACCGGCAGCATCACGGTGAATGGCGGTCTGCTCGGTCTGGCTGGCACATACACCCTGCCTGCCGGCAACATCAACATCGGTTCCGCGGCATCGGGCAGTGGCCTGCTCTACACCGGCACGGTCGCCACCGACTACAGTTCGTCTCTGGTGCTCGCCAATGGCGGCAATCTCAGCATCGATGTCATGACCAGTGCCAACACGGTCAATTACACAGCAGCGTTTGGCAGCAGTTCCACCGCTGGTCTGACCAAGGTCGGAGCGGGTGTGCTCGGCCTCCGGCCCGCAAGTGGCAGTGAGTCCTACACCGGCGCCACTACTCTCGGCGCGGGCACGCTGGCGCTCACCTTCGTCAGCACCGGCACCACCAGCAACATCATCAGCCCCAGCAGCACCCTTCAGCTTCAGGGCGGCACCTTTACCCTCAATGGCAGCACGGTCGCCAATGCCCAGTCCCAGACCTTTGCCAACACCGTCATCTCCACTGGCGGCACGACTTTGACGCTGGTGAAAAATACCGCCACCGCCCTCACCCTGAACACCGGCCTGCTTACACGCACCGACACCGGCACCATCAATTTCTCCACCATCGTGGCCAACACCTCGATCAATGTGGGCGCCACGGCCAACAACGCCAATGGCATTCTGGGTGGCTGGGCGACTGTCAATGGCACTGCCTGGGCTACAGTCAGCAGCAATGTCATCGCCGCTTATGCCGGAGACACCGCGGAACTCCCGCTCACTGGCGGCATCGCATCCACCAACTACAGAGTCGCGACAGGAGGCTCGTTTACAGGGAATTCGGCCGCCAATGCCATCAATTTTACCACCACCGGCAAGACTGTCGGCTTGGGCGCTAACAATCTGGCCATCTCCGGCGCTACGGGCGGCATTTTGAACGGTGTGGCTGCCGCCACCATCTCCGGCACCACGACCAACACCACCACGGGTTACGTCTATTCCACGGGAACTGAGCTGCCCATCTACGTCAACTCGGGCGGCACCCTCACCATCAGTGCTGGCGTGGGCGGTGCGACAACGGGCTTTGGCATCACCAAATCCGGCCCGGGCCAGCTGACCTTGAGCAATGGCGGCGCTACGGCCAACAACTACACTGGAGCCACTGTGATCAATGGTGGTACGATCTCCATCGATGCGGCGAACCGCCTCGGTGGCAGCACTTCTCTGGTGCTGAACGGAGGCACCCTCACTTCGACTTCGAACTTCAGTGTCACTCAAAGCCTCACGCTGGGGCTGAATGGCGGCACGCTCAACTTTGCCACCACCGCCAACAACGGCGGCTGGAATTCCTCCACGCCAGTGGCCTTTCTCGGCCAGGGCAGCCGCACCCTCACCTTCGGCGGCGCCCACGCCGGCCGCATTGCCACTTTCTCGGCGTCTCTGGGGGAGAGCGGCGGACCTACTTCCGTGGTGATTGCGGGAGGTAACAATCAGTCCATCTTCCAGTTCTCCGGTGCCAACAGCTACTCTGGTACCACGACCATCAATCAAGGCATCCTGATCGCGAACAACGTCAGTGCGCTTGGAGCCAGCAATCTGACCTTCAATGCAGGTGCCAACTCCGGCATGCTGGAACTCAATGCCACCGGTGGCACCAGCTTTACCGCTGGCCTCGGCACCCTGCCAGGGCAGGTGCAATGGCTGGGCAATGGTGGCTTCAGCGCCGGTGCGGGCACCGCCACGGCCACGGGTTCGGTGGTGGTCAATCTGGGCGGAGCAGGGGCCACGGTGACCTGGGGCAGCGGCGGCTTCGTGCCTTCGGGTTCCACGCTGCAGCTGGACCAGGCGGTGGGCACCACCGCAGGCACCTCTTCCAATCCATCCATCGGTGTGGTGGACTTCCAGAACGGCATTGACTTTGGGGCGCTCACCACCCGCACCATCCAGGTGGAGAACGGCACCTATGCGTTTAACACCGCCGGTGTCGCATCCAACACCACGGGCTACGACGCCCGGCTCAGCGGTGTGCTCACAAGCGCGAGCTCAGGCGGTTTCACCAAGTCCGGTGCGGGCGTGCTTTGGATCACCGGCAACAACAACTCCACCTTCCTTGGCAACCTGACCGTCACGAATGGAACGGTGCTGTTTGCAGACACAACGACTCTGCCTACGAACGCTGCCGGCAGGATCACCATCACCAGTTCCGCGGTGGCGCTCAATCAGGGTGTTGGCGGCATCGTTCTGCAGGGAGCCACCAACTTCACCTCCCTCTACAGCCGGATCACACTGACCTCGGACGGCGAACTGGCATTGGATACCAGCTCCAGTGAGAACATCAATTTCCAAGCGGCGGGACTCACCGCCGCGCGCTTCGGCGCCTTTGGCAGCGTGGCGTATACCGGACGCTTCAGCCCGGGCACTGCGGGTGCTTACAAGCTCATGGGCATCGCGGCGAATAACATTGCCAATGCAGCAGGTCTCAGCTCTCTGGTGCTCACCCGCACAGATGCCATCACTGGCACGGGCAGCACGCTGGACATTGGCACCGGCGCGGTGCTGTTCGCCTCCTCCAACAACTACACTGGCAACACGACGATCAAGTCGTTCAACAATACGGGGTTTAATTCCGTGACCATCAACACGGCGATGGCCTACATTGCCAATAATCAGGCGCTTGGCACGGGCACCATTCTCCTGAACAACGTCTCCCCGACGTTCGCGGATTCCCTGGGCAAGGTGGGCATCGGAGCCGCCTACGGTGACCGCACGCTCAGCAACAACCTCGTGCTCGACAACAACAGTCTCATCTCCAACGACTCCTTCATTCTTGGCGGTGACAGCGCCACGGATCTGGTGCCCTCCGCAGGCCGGATGACCTACACGGGCAATATCGTCGTTCAGGGTCTTTCCAATATTCTGATCAACACCCGCACCACGGGTCTCGTGCTCAATGGCACCATCAGCTCGGGCACAGGGAACCCGGTCATTCATATCTCCGGGGCGTCCTCCCTCGTCGTGTTCAACAATCTCAACGACAGTGTGGCGCCGAACTCGTTTGCGAACGCCACCCTTTTCCTGACCACCAGTCCAACCTTCCTGATCGGCCATTCGCATGATCTAGGGGACACGACCACGAACCGCGGGCTCAACTTCAATGGCAGCGCCATCTTTGGCATTCTGCCGGGCGCGGGAGATATCACCACCTCCAGCAACATCACCATCACGGAAAACACCAACAACGTCAACCGCACCATCGACGTGCCGCTGAACCAGACGCTGAAGATCACCTCGGGTTTCGCGGGAGCTTCAGGCCGCCTCGGACAGCTCTACACCAAGACTGGTGCTGGCACTCTCGATATCGGTGCCATTCTGAATCCAGGGGCCAGCACCTCTTCGTATGGCACCGCGGGGATCACGATTGCCCAGGGAACCTTGAAGGCGGACTTCACCAATGCCGCCGCCGCCACCAACATCATCGGCCTGGCAAACAATGTGGCTGCACCTTTGACTCTGTCCGGCGGCACCCTCCTCCTGCTCGGTAAAAACGGTGTCGTCAACAGTCAGGCGTTTGGCACTTTGACGGTGAATCAGGGCGCCAGCGCCATCACGCTGAATTCCAGCGGAGCCACCCTGACCGCTTCGATCAATACCATGGGTGCTCGCGCCACAGGCGGCACCCTGGCATTGACCCTGGCATCAGACGGTCCTGCTTCAATCAGCGTATCCAACGGGCTGGTTTCCCAGAACTCGCTTTGGG
Source organism: Prosthecobacter sp. (assembly GCF_044226605.1). Classification (GTDB taxonomy): domain Bacteria; phylum Verrucomicrobiota; class Verrucomicrobiia; order Verrucomicrobiales; family Verrucomicrobiaceae; genus Prosthecobacter. The sequence goes on from NZ_JBGAGS010000007.1 coordinate 264,627, forward strand.
TGGATGCCGCAGGCACCAAATCTCCTTTTGCAGTCATCGGTACCCAGGGCGGCCCCGTCACCGACTGGGCCGCGGTCACCGGCACCACGGTCACCGCTTTCTCCGCTTACACACCCACCACCACCAGCACCATTTCCGGCAGCGCCACCGTGGCTGCCGGGGTGGACACCACGCTGACCGCGAACGCCGCCGCCGACAGCCTGCGCTTCAATCTTGGCGAGGCACGTACGCTCAACCTCGGTGGGAACACCCTCAATGTCGGCGGCATCTTGGTGACTGCCGACGTGGGTGGCAATGTCTCCACCATCTCCGGGGGCACCCTCAGCACCGCTTCGGGTGCCGCTGCCAATGCCGACCTCGTGATTTACCAGGACAACGCAGCCGCCTCTCTCCTCATCAGTTCCAGCATCGCGGACAACGGTGCCAACGCCGTGGCCCTCACCAAGAGCGGCGCGGGAGAGCTTGTCCTGTCCAGCGCCAATCCCTTCTCTGGCAATGTGTACATCAATGCGGGCCAGGTCAGCATCAATGCGGTTAACCGCCTCGGCACCGGCGCAGGTACGCTGAACATCAATGGCGCCACCCTGAATTACGACGGCGTCGCTGATGCCTCGAACGCCGGCACCCTCACAAACGCCAGCGTCAATGTTACGCGCGCCAGCACTTTGAATGTGGGAACGGGAGCCTCGCTCACCCTCACCGGCACGGTTACCAGCACCTTGCTGAGCCCGACATATCAGTTGCTGACCAAAACTGGCGCCGGCACTCTGGTGCTCAGCGGCAACACGAACAACGTGCTGTATCTTGATGTGGCCCAGGGCACCCTGGTGCTCAACAAGTCGGGCGGCAATGTGAACGCCGTGGGTATTTTTGCGGCCAACGTCCTCTCAAACGTCGGGCTGACCGTTGAGGATGGAGCACTCGTGCAGCTGGGCGGTGACACTGCCAGCGGTGACCAGATCCTCAACTCCACCAGTGTGCAGCTCAAAGGCTCCGGCACCCTGGATCTGGCAGGACACAACGAAACCATTGACGGCATCGGCGGGGAAATGGGAACCTTTGTCACCAACTCCAGCGCCTCGGGCGCGGTGTTGACCGTGGGCAATTCCTCCATGGCCCTGGGTGCTCCCAAAGTGTTTGATGGCACACTGCAGGATGGTGCTGGCACGCTGGGCCTCACCATGATCGGGGGCAACATCTTCACATTGACCGGCATCAACACATACACCGGCAAGACGACCATCACCGGTCAGCAGTACCTCTCCACCGGGGTTTATTTCGGCGGCATCAGCATCTCATCGGAAGCGAATCTGGGTGGAAATCCCGCCAACTTCACCGCCGACCAGTGGACCTTCAATGGTGGCAGGCTGGTCATGACCGCCGACGTCACCCTGGACGGCAGCCGTAACAACATTGGCATCACCCTCGGCGCCAGCGGCGGCGCCATTTTCGAAGTCGGTTCCGGATTCACGTTCACCGTGGCCGCCGCCAACATCGTCACCGGCAGTGGCAGTCTGACCAAGGAAGGCGCCGGAACGGTCCTGATGCAGGGCGGGGCGAACAGCTACACCGGCAAGACCATCTTGAACCAGGGCATTCTTTCCATCTCCGCCCAGGGCGCCCTCGGTGCCAACCCAGCCGCCAGCACCGCTGACCAGCTCACCTTCAACGGCGGCCAGTTGTCCACCACCGCCACCCTTTCTCTGAACGATGCCAACCGTGGAGTGACTATTCAGGGCAATGGCGGCACCCTCACTGCCGGTGCGGGCACCACGCTGACTCTGCCAAACGTCATTTCCGGCACTGGAGACCTGACCATCAACGGAGCGGGCACCGTGGTGCTGGGCGGCACCAACACCCCCTGGACGGGCAAGACGATCCTGACGAGTGGCGAACTGCAGATCAGCAGCAATGTGAATCTGGGTTCTTTCCCATCGTCCGCCGTGGCGGATCAGCTGCAAATCAGCAACAACGCCATCTTCCACCTCACGGCAGACATGACCTTCAATGCCAACCGTGGCATCACCATCGGCACCGGCGGCGCCACCATCACAGTTGATTCTGGCAAGCTGGCCACCATCGGAGGTGTCGTGACTCTCAGCAACGGCACACTGACCAAGGCCGGTGCGGGCTTGCTCTCTCTGGCAGGGACCAATCTGGCCTCTGCTGGCACGCAGGTGGCCGTCACCGGGGGCATTCTCCGCCTTTCCTCCGCCGGGGCACTGGCCGCCAACAGCAATGTAAACATCAATGGCGGCGTGATCGAACTCGCCAGCGGCGACCTCACCCGCGCACTGGGCACAGGCGCCAATCAGGTGCAGTTCACGGCCACCGGCGGCTTCAGTGCCTTTGGCGCCGCCCGCAATGTGAACCTCGGCGGTGCTGCTGCCACGGTCGTCTGGAACAGCGGCGGCTTTGTGCCATCCGGAAGCTTTTTGGTTCTCTCCAGCACCACTTCTGACAACACCGTCACCTTCCAAAACGGCATCGACACCAACGGCGGCATTCGCACGATCCAGGTGAACGACGGCTCCGCCAGCACGGACGCTGTGCTGTCCGGAACTTTGAGCGACAGCGGCACGGGCGGCGGAATCCTCAAGAGCGGAGCGGGCACGCTGTCCCTCAGCGGCTCCAGCACCTATGCAGGCGCGACTCAGGTCAGCGGCGGCAGGCTCCTCGCCGGTGGTGCCAATGTCTTCTCCAGTTCCTCAGCCTTCACGCTGGACAACACCAGCGGCGTGGTGCTCGACTTGAATGGCAACAATCAGTCCATCGGCTCCCTGGCTGGTGGCGGCACGACAGGAGGCAATGTCTCCCTGGGATCGGGCACGCTCACCACCGGCGGCAGCAATGCCTCCACCGTGTACTCAGGCGTCATCTCCGGCGCTTCAGGCGGTCTGACCAAGGTGGGCACGGGAAGCATGTCCCTCAGCAGGGCGCAAGCCTACACGGGAGCCACTGCTGTAAATGGCGGCAGCCTGTTTGTGAACAGCACCCTGGCCACTTCGGGCATCTCGGTGGGCGGTTCGGGTACGCTGGGTGGCAGCGGCACGATCACTGCGCTCACCACTGTGTCCGCCGGTGGCACCATCCAGGCCGGGTCTGCCACCAACAGCGGTTCGCTGACATTGAGCGGCGGGCTGACCTTCCTGAGCAATGGCACGATCAATGTCGGCCAGATTGCCGAAGGGGCTGCGAACGTTCTCAATGTGGGTGCGCTGACGGTGGGTTCGTCCATCAATTCGATTACCATCAACATCATCGCCAACTCACCGTCAGGTTATGCCAACGGCACGCCTTACACACTGCTCACTTACACCGGCGGCTCCATTCTTGGCACCGCCGGCTTCAGCGCCTTCACCCTCGGCACCATCGCCGGCACCAATTCCCGCACGGCGGGCATCCTCAATGACACTGGCAGCGCCATCACCCTGACCCTCAGTTCTGACAATCCAAAATGGACGGGTCTGGACACCACCACCGGTTTTGCCAGCTCGCGCTGGGCACCCAGCGACCCCACGCTTCTGAATTGGAAGCTCATCGGGGCCGCTTCGTCCACCGCCTATCTCGAAGGTGATGTGGTGCTTTTCGACGACACCGCCGCGGGGTCCAAGACGGTGAACATTTCAGAGGGAGATGTGACCCCCTCCTCGGTCACCTTCAACAACAGTGCTGGCGCAGGCAACGTTTACACCATCACCGGCTCCAATGGCATTGTCGGCACGGCCAACCTGACGAAATCCGGCACCGGCACTCTGGTCATCAATAACACGAACTCCTTCAATGGCGGTGTCATTCTTAACGGTGGTATCATCCAGCTCGGCTCCGCGGGTGCGCTCGGCTCCTCCAATGGCCTGCTGTTTGGCGCCAACGTCGCCGCCGGCACAAAGCTTCAGCTCAACTCAAAAAGCATCACCCTCGCTGGGCTGAACACGAACGCCAATCCCGGTTCGGCAGTCGTGGAAAACGGTGGAAACTCGGCCGCAGTCCTCACGCTCAATCTCCAGACCGTCGGCGGTCCGCCGAGCGGCGTGGCCACCAGCTTCTTCGCTGGCGTGCTGCAGGATGGAGCCACTGGCAGCCTCGGGCTCACCCTGGCTGGCAATGACAGCCTCACTCTGACCGGTGCCAACACCTACACCGGCCTCACCACGATCAGCGGCGGCACACTGCGCATTGGCGCGGGCGGCGCCACCGGCTCCATCTCTGGCGTTGGCGGCATCACCAACAACGCCGCGCTCGTCTTCAACCGCAGCGGTTCCTACAGCTATTCCGGAAACATCTCCGGCTCCGGCACCACCCAGGTCATGGGCGGCGGCACGCTCACCCTCACCGGCACTCTTGGCAGCACCGGCGGTACCACGATTGAGTCCGGCAATATCTTGAATGTCGGCAATGGCGGCGCCGGTGGCGGTATCTCTGGAAACATCCTGGACAATGGTGCGATTAGGTTCAACACCACCAGTTCGGGTCTGCTGGTCTTGGGCGACATCACCGGTACCGGCACCCTGGAAAACATTGCGGGGGTGACCATCCTTGCTGGCACGAATAACTTCGGCTCAGGCTCTTCCACAACCATTACGGGAGGCACCCTGCAGATCGGCAATGGTGGAACCACAGGTTCCATCACGGGCAACATTCTCGACAATGGTGTGCTGGCCTTCAGCCGTTCCGACAGCTCGAACTTCACTGGAAACATCACCGGCAGCGGATCGGTGCTGATCAACATGTCTTCACCGAGCGCGGTGAAGACCCTCTCTGGCACCAACAGCTACGCCGGTGGTGTCACCGTCGCGCAGGGCGTGCTCGCCATTGGCAGCGCCACCGCCGTCCCCACCGGTTCCTCAGTGACCCTGGGCGCCGCCGGCACCAGCGGCACACTGGATCTGAATGGCTTCAACCTCAGCGTCAGCGCACTGGCCACTGCTGGCATTGATGCGGACCAGACGATCACCAACAACAGCAGCACCACGAATTCCACGCTGACCTACACCGGGGCGGCGCTGAGCACCTTCGGCGGTCTGATCTCCAACGGCGCATCCAAGAGCGTTGCCATCGCCATCACGGGCGGCGGCACCCTGGTGCTCACCGATGCCAACACCTACAGCGGAGGCACGGCAATCTCGCAGGGCACGGCGCGTCTGGGTAACAGCAACGGCCTCGGCACCGGCGCGGTCACCCTCGGCCTGGGTGCTGGCAATGGCATTCTGGACCTTGGCGGATTTAACCAGACGGTGTCCTCCATCGCCATTGGCGGTGGTGCCACGGCTTCCAGTCAGAAAGTTGGCAACAGCAGCACTGTCTCCGACTCGGTGCTCAGCATCAACGGCACTTCGCAGTTTGATGGCATCATTCAGGATGTCCTGGGAGCAGGCACGATGACCACCGGCCTCACCATCGTCTCCGGCGTCACTACCCTGACCAATGCGAACACCTTCACCGGCATTACGCAGATCAATTCTGGTGCCACCCTGCAGCTCGGCAATGGCGGCACCACCGGCAGTCTCAGCAACGGCACCTCCATCGCTGACAATGGCACGCTTTCCTTCAATCGCAGCGACACCGTCAATTTCAGCGCCACGGTCACCGGCAGCGGTGGCCTGCAGCAGATCGGCTCAGGCACTCTCAATCTGACGGGAGCCAACAGCTACAATGGTGTGACCGTCATGAACAATGCCTCCGGCACGCTCAAGACCTCCGGCACCAACACCAGCGCCACGGGCGGCACCACGCTGACGGCCGGTACCCTGCTGCTGAACAACACCAGCGCCAACAACGGCGGCCTGGCCGGCGGCACGCTCATCATCAATGGCGGCACCATCGACAATATCACGGGCTCCGCCCTCACGCTGACCGATGTCAACAGCCTCACCATCGGCGGCAGCTTCAACTTCACCGGCAGCAGCGATCTGAACTTCGGCCCTGGCACGGTGAACAACAACATCGCCGGACCCACGATCACCATTGGTGGCACGGGACGGACGCTCACCATGGGGGTCATGACCAACACGTCCAACGCTGTCAACACCACCACGATCAACGGTGCCGGAAACACCCTGGTGCTTGGCGGCTTTGCGCTGAGCAATAATGCGACAAGCCGTGTGGATGTCATCGCCGGCTCATCCAATGTGATCATCAATGGTGCGGTGACCAATGGCGGCACCTCCACCGCCGGCGGCCTCAACTACAGCGGTTCCGCCACCCTGACGCTTAATGGCGCCAACAATTACGGCGGCCTGACCACCCTGACCACAGGCACCATCGTCTTCAATGGCAGCAACAGCGGCACGGGCGGCACCACCCTCACCGCAGGCACCATGCAGCTTGGCGGTTCGGTCAATGGCGGCATGGCTGCCGTCGGCACGTTCACCATCACGGCAGGTACTCTGCAGGCGGTGGGCGCAGCACGCAGCATCTCCAACCCCGCGGTGTTTACTGCGGTGACCGTTTCCGGTTCGCAGAACCTGACGATGAGCGGCAACTTTACCGTGACCAACAACTCCACGGCCGTCCGCACCCTGACCAACAGCATCACCGGCGGCGGTTTGCTCACCATCGGCCAGGCAGGCTCCACCGTCTTCCTTTCCAACTCCGCCACCGTCACCGGCGGTCTGACCATTGCAGGCGCCACCGCAGCCGGCACCACCATACTCGGCGATATCAAGGACTTCACTTCCTCCGTGGTGTCAAACGTGCTCACCGTCACCAGCAACGGCATCACGACGCTCGCCGGCAACAACACTTACACCGGCACCACCACCATGAACGTCGCGGCGGGCACGCTGGTGTTTTCCGGTGGCAACAGCAGCGCCGGCGCCACCACCCTGACCACGGGGACGATCCAGTTCAATAGCGCCAGCAATGGTGGTATCGCCAGTGGTTTGCTCACGCTGACCGCAGGCACCCTGCAGGCGGTGAATGCAGCGCGCACCCTGTCCAATGCCATCACTCTGACGGCCGTGACTGTCTCCGGTACGCAGAACCTCACATTCAATGGCAAGCTGACGGGCGCCACCGGTGGCAGCCGCACGCTGACCAACAACATTGGTGCCGGAAATGTCCTGACGCTGAACAACGTGGACATCAGCAATGACGTGGGCACCACCGCACGCACACTCACCATCGCAGGCACCGGAGACACCACCATCAATGGCGTCATCGCCAATGGCGTGGTCACCACCACCAACAATGCTCTGACCATCACCAACGTCGGCACCACCACGATGCTTGGTTCGAACACCTACAGCGGCAACACCACCATCAGTGCAGGCACGGTGAGAATGGGAGCCAGTTCCGTCATTCCTGGCGGCACGGGCAAAGGAAACGTGTCCATGAATCCAGGCACCGGTGTCACCGCCACCCTGGACCTCAATGGTTTCAACCAGTCCATCAACGGCTTCGCCAGCAGCGGCGCCGGAACCGCCATTGTGGACAACAGCACCGGAAACGCCAGCCTCACCGTTGGTGGCAATGATCAGACCAGCACCTTCGCTGGAACCCTTCAGAATACTTCAGGTTCCATCTCGCTGATCAAAACCGGCATCGGCACCCAGACTCTCAGCGGTGCTACGCTCACCTATACCGGCACGACGACTGTCAATGCGGGAACGCTGAGCATCACCGGGTCCGCCGGGGCGGCTCTGCAAACCACAGGCATCACCGTGGCGGCCGGGGGCACCTTGAACACCCTCAACACGGTGGGCCAGACCCTCAATCTCGGTGCTGGCACGCTCAATCTCGGTGCGGGCACAGGCACCGCAATCCTTGGCATGGACATCGGCTCCAGCAGTGCCTACGACCATTACATCACTTCCGCCGCCGCCACCACGGCCAACACCGTGCAGTTCAACCTGAACCTGCTTCCAACCTTGGGTGCCGGCACGTACGACCTTCTCACCGCAGGTGGCGGACTCACCGATGCCACCTACACCCTGGGTGCCATCACAGGTGCCGTGTCCGGGATGAAGCTCAGTCTCCTCCCCAGCACCGCCACCTTGGTGCAGCTGTCCACGACTGCTTCCACCGGGGATTTCTACTGGAAGGGCGGCGTCAATACTAGCTGGACCGGCGTCGCCGCAGCCACCGGCAACACCAACTTTGCCACCGACTCCACGGGCACTCAGGGCACCATCAGTGCCAACGGCACCCCTGGCATTAACACCAGTGTCTTTTACAGCGCTGCTGGCGTCACCGGCACCACGCTGACCACCACGCTCGACGCCGCCTTCAGCATCAAAGACCTCACCTACAACAATACGCTCGGCTCCGGTCCGCTCGCCACGATCAACCTGAATGCTGGCACCGGCGGTTCATTGACCATCACTCCTGCCGTGGCCACGGCCGGTATCACGGTTCAGACCGGCGCTCCCGCCACCCTCGCCATCGGCGCACCCGTCACCCTCGGTGCGGACCAGACTTGGACTGTCACGGACACAGGCACCACGCTCACCGTCAGTGGCATCGTCAGTGGCACGCGTAACCTGACGAAAGCAGGTTCGGGACAGCTCGTCTTGAGCGGCATCAACACCTTTGATGGCGTCACCACCATCGCCGCCGGTCCTTTGACCCTCTCCACAGCCACTGCCACGCTGGGTTCCACCGTGGGCAATACCATCGTTCAATCCGGCGGTGCTCTGCGCATTACGGCCAGCATGACTCTGGCCGAAAACCTGACCCTCACCGGCACAGGTGTGGGCGCGGGCGCAAATTCCTATGGCGCAGTGCTGTTCAATTTGAACTCCGGCACCTTGACCCTTGGAGGCCTCATCACCCTCGCCGGTGGTGCAGCTCTTGACACCTACCAGGCCAATCTCGCCACCGTCAACATCGTTCAAGGCGTCGTTGGCACCGGCGATCTCACCCTCGCTGCTGGTGCGGCCAACAACGGCTCCACGCTCTACAATCTGCAAGGCCAGTCCTCCTACACGGGAGACACCATCCTCACCACCTTGGCCTCTCAGGGCATCACCGTTCAGAACTCCGTCAACAACGCCCTCCCCATCACCACCATTCTCCGCCTGCAGGCCACCAACGGCACCGCCACCTTTGGCAAATACAAGCTCAACGGCTTCAATCAGGAAGTGGCTGGCATCCAGGGCAGCGTTGCCGCCAACACGCTGAACAGCATCGTGGGCGGCTCGGCCACCCTCTCCACCCTGACCGTCAACAGCAGCGCCACCTCCACCTTCGACGGCCAGCTTGGCGGCGTCGGCGCCAATGAAAACAACCTTGGCCTCACCAAGTCCGGCACCGGAACTCTGACCCTCACCGCGGCCAATACCTTCACCGGTCCGCTCACCGTCAAAGGCGGCCTCATCGCCTTCGCCAGCGCGCCCGTCACCAGCGGTCCGCTCGGCAATACGACCGCTGTGAATCTCGACGGCGGTGGCATCAGCTACACCGCTGCTGGCACCACAGCTCTCAATCGCCCGGTCGTCATCGGCACAGGTTCAGGCACGTTGGACGTGGTCAATCCCGCCAGCACCCTGACCGTTTCCAGCGTCACCAGCAGTGGCGGCGGCCTCGTCAAGACGGGCCTCGGCACCGTTCAGATTGCAGGCACCACCATCCTCAACAGTGGCGCTGCCGGAGTCGCGGTGAACAACGGCACTCTGAACGCCAGCTTCGGCTCCAACGGCATCAGCACCCTGACCGTGGCTTCCACTGGCATCATGAGCTTCAACAACTCCGTGATCGACAATCTCACGCTCGGCAACGCCGCCGCGGCGCTCACACTCCATGATGGAGCGCATCTCGGCCTCGAGCTGAACAGTCTCGGCACCAACGACAGCATCACCATCGGCGCTCTCGGCACCGCCTCCGCGGATGGCACCATCACGCTCGACTTCACCGGCACGGTGGGAGTCACCACCTACAATCTGCTCCGTTCCGTCAACGGTGGCCTCAATCCCGGCGGCAACACTGTGAACTACGTCATCGGCAATGCACCCAGCGGGTTCAACTACATCATCAGCGCCACGGACACGCTCGTTTCCGTCAGCACCTTCATCCTCAGCAATCGCTACTGGACCGGTCAGGTCGCCGGCGGCTCCTGGGCTCCCACCGGCACGACCAACTGGTCGAGCACCGCGGACGGGCTTACAGACCCTGGCACTGCTCCGGGCAGCATCGATGCGGTCATTTTCAGTGCCGCCAATGCTCCCTTCACTGTCGGCAACACGATTGCCACCACCCTGGACCAGGCCTTTGCCATCGACAGCCTTCAGTTTACCAGTGTACCCACGGGCATAACGGCGGTGACGATCAATTCCGGCATTGGCGGTGCTGCCAGCACGCTCAGCATCGGTCCCGTCAGTGCCACCAATGGCATTGCGGTGGCTGCCAATGCTGGCGCAGTCACCATCGGTGCCCCGGTCATCGCCGGCACCACGCAGACTTGGTCGGTAAATGGAACGGGCGTTTCCTCTCTTACCTTGGCGGGCCCTGTCACCTTCGTGGGCGGCGTCACCAAGACCGGTGCAGGTGCTCTGACCCTCAGCGGCGTTGGCTCCTCTGGCGCAGGCAGCTTCACTCTCGCTGTCGGCACCTTGAACCTGAACAGCGACGGTGTTCTCGGCACCGGTGCCTTCACCATCGCTGCTGGAACCACCCTCAACAACACCGGCGCAGGACTGGCCACGCTCTCCAATACGGCGGTCAACCTGAATGGTGACTTCACCTTCACTGGCACTCAGAGCCTGAGCCTCGGCACGGGTGCGGTCACACTCGGCACCAGCCTCACGGCCACCGTCTCCGCTCAAAACCTTGCCTTGGGCGGTGTCGTCGGAGACGCCGGAAACAACCGCTCCCTCACCAAGGCGGGCGCGGGCACCCTCACTCTCGCCGGAGCGAACACCTACACCGGTCTCACCACAGTCAGTGCAGGCGTGCTCAATATCCGTAACGCCACCGCCCTGGGCACCAGCGCGGCCGGCACCTCGGTCGTCTCTGGCGCTGCGTTGGAACTTCAGGGAGACATCACCGTCTCCTCTGAGGCTCTCTCACTCAGCGGCACCGGTGTCGGCAATGGCGGCGCTCTGCGCAATATCTCCGGCACAAACACCTACAGCGGCTCCATCACGCTGGCTGCCGCGACCCGCATCAATTCGGATGCCGGCACGCTCACATTGAACAGTGCAGGTGCCATCACCGGCGCGACCTTCGCTCTCACCATTGGCGGCTCGGGCAATACCACTATCACCAGCCCCATCGGCATCACCACTGGCAGCCTCAATAAAGACGGCTCCGGCACTCTGACCATCTCCAGCCTCAGCGCCACGGCGGCAAACAATTACACGGGTGCGACCATCCTCGATGGCGGCACCACCGCCATCACCACCACGGCTGCCCTCACCGGCGGTCTCACGATGGGATCCACCGCCGGTTCCGTCAATCTCAGCACCCTCAATCTCGACAACGGCAGCGCCACCTTCACGGGTGCCACCTTGGTGCAGACCAATTCCTCCTCCGCCAACTTCATCAGCATCGGCGCCGGGCAGACCCTCCGTCTCAATGGTGCGGTCACGCTCGGCTACAACCCCACCGTGACGGCTTCAATGACCAAGCTGACCGTCAGCGGCCCGGGCACTCTCACCATCGGCGCGGCAGGCGCCCCTACAAACGCCGGCGTTGTCCTTGGCAACGGTGCCACCACCAATGTCAGCAGTGCAGCCGTTCTGGACCTGAGCGGCCTTTCGACCTTTTACGCCAACCTCGGCACCGGCACCTTCCGTGTTGGCGAAGCCGTCAATTCGGGGGGATCCGCTGCTGCGGGTTCCACGCTTGTCCTGGCAGCCACCAGCACCATCTTCGCCACGACCATCACATCCGATTCACCTGACAGCGCTGTCCCTGAGGTGATCAAACTTGGCAGTGGCACCAATGAATTTAACGCCAATACCATCAACATTGGCGGGGCGGCAAACCGCGCCGTGGGCACTCTTGATTTCAATGGCGGCACCGGCACGCTCAAAATCCGCAATCTGGCGGGCACCGGCCGCGCTGACATGAACGTCCAAAATGGCAGCACCGCCACTTCCGCCATCCCCTCTGGCACCGTGGACCTCACAGCCCACGGCGCAGATCTGCTCCTGGGCACTCTGTCCATTGGGGGCCGTAGTGCCGGCACCACAGGCGGTGGCACGGGGTCCTTCACCTTTGACACCGGCACTTTTGACGCCACCACAGTCAACGTTGCCACCCGCAGCGGCTCCACCCTCACATCCGGCGTGATGAACGGCACGCTCAATCTGGGTGGTACTACGGCAGGCACCACGGTGACCATTGGCACGCTCACCATGAGCACCAACTCCGTGAGCACAGCCGCCTCTACCGGCGCCACCAACGGCACCCTCAGCATCAGTGGCATCGGCACCACCACCATCACCACGCTGAATCTTGGCAGCAACACGGGCAGCGGCGCCGGCTCCTCCAGCGGCACCACGGCCACCGTCACTGTGTCCGGCAGCACCACCACCATCGGTTCGCTTAACATGGCTGTGAACGCCGCCCCGGCCACCGTCAGCACCGCCACCACCGCCGCCTCCTCGCTGACCATCAACTCCGGCGATGTCACCGTGACCAATGACATCAGCATGGGCAGCACCTCCTTGTTCTCCCAGAATTCCATCAACAACGCCATCAACATCCTCGGCGGCTCCCTCACGGTCGGTGGCAATGTCGCTTACACCAATGGCGTCGGAAACGAAACCGTTGCCATCACCCTCAATGGCGGCACCCTGGACATGACCAATGGCACCGTTGGCACCGCCGGCGCAGTCATCACCTTCAATGCTCAGTCCGGTACACTCAGAAATCTCGCTGAACTCAACGGCGGCGGCACCCTGAACAAAACCACTGCGGGTGCTCTGGTTCTCGAAACCGCCAACAGCTACACTGGCGCCACCACCGTTTCTGCCGGTACCCTCGTCATCTCCAACGGCGGCGCTCTCGGCGGCACCACCAACGGCACCACTGTGGCTGCCGGAGGCACCCTGCAGCTCTCCAGCAACATCGCTGTGACGGGGGAAACCCTTGCGATGGCCGCCAGCGCCACCGGAGATGCCGTTCTTCTCAATGGTAGCGGCAGCAATTCCTGGAGCGGCAGCCTGACGGTGGACACCGGCACGGATTCCTCCAAGCGCGCCCGCATTCTGGCCGTTGCTGGCTCCAGCCTGCTGATCTCGGGCAATGTCAATCTCAGCGCAGGCACCCAGGACTTCGTCATTGGCGGCGATGGCGATGGTGAACTCAGCGGTCAGATCACCGGTTCCCAGCGCCTCTTCAAGAGTTCATCGGGCACGGGCACCTGGACTCTCAGTGGCGACAACAGCGCCACCTTCACAGGCAAGACCTCCGTTGGAAATGGTGCTTTGCAAATCTCCTCCGAGGCGAATCTGGGCGCCGCTCCCGCCAGCTTTGTGGCTGACCAGCTGACTCTGGGCAATGCCAGCAATAACGGTGCTCTCAAGACAACTGCCACCACCTCTTTGAGCGCCAATCGTGGCGTCTCCATCTCCGCGGGTGGCGGCACCTTTGACACGGCAGCCTCCACCACTCTGACAGTGAACGGCGTCGTGACCGGTGCCGGCCCCATCAACAAGGAAGGCAATGGCAGCCTGATCTTCACTGCGGTCAACACCAACACAGGCGCCACCAACGTGAATCACGGCATCCTCGGCGGCACGGGCACCGTGGGCGGAGATCTGAATGTGAGCAGCGCTGGCATCGTGGCTCCCGGCATCGCCACCGGCCAGCTTACGGTAGGTGGAAACTTCACCGTCAGCACTGGCGGCACCCTGCTGATGCAGCTCGGCGGAGCCACCCTCAATGATGTGTCCACTGTCCAGGCGCAGATCGATGCCAATGGCAACCTCACCGGCCTCATTGGCAGCGTTCCGGCTGCATGGGAGACTTACACCGTCGGAACCACCGCCCACGACAGCCTCCGTGTTCTGGGTGCTTCCGCGCCGAACATCAACGGCATCGTCAAAATCGACGGTTCCTTCCTCAATGGCTACACTCCGGTGAACGGAGACGTCTTCAACCTCATCGACTGGACCGCTCCTGGCAGCATTGCTGGCGGGACATCCTTCGACTTTACCAGCGTCTCGCTCACCTCAGGCCTGAGCTTTAATACTGATCTCTTCGCCAGCAGCGGCATTCTCGTCATCGTCGCCGTTCCTGAGCCCTCCCGCATCCTCTTCCTCCTGCTTGGCCTCGCCGGCCTCATGATCCGCCGTCGCCGTCGTAGCAGCACCATCAGCTGATCGCCGCCTTTTCAGCACAAAGCTCGGGCTTCAGCGCCTCAAGGTTCGTTTCCAAAAATGCAGCATTCGGTTTCAGCCGGATGCTGGAGCTCGCTTCGCGCAGGCACCTCTCGGACAGCCCCTTGTCAGACCAGTTCTCGAAAAGGTGGTCATTGATTATCCGGCGAGCGCAGCCGCCCGGTGGCATGGCGGGAGCGCTGTCCGCTGTTTGAAAATAACAGGCAAGCGACCAACGCAGCCAATGGGACCGCTCCGTCATCAGGGCGAAGTGAAGAGTTGGTCCAAATAACTGCGGCCAATTTTCCGGTCATTCCTTTGCCCCACATTCCCTTGCCAAAAAACACGCTTCCTTTTCACCCATGCCACTCTCCGTGGTAGGTGGCCGTGAGAAGTTGCACCTGTCCGGAAATCCTCCTCACTTCCCCACTTCCAGCAATGTCGGCAGCTTGTTCAGCGGGCTGAATTCAAGACCTGCACCCGCAGCTGGTTTCGCCGCCTGCGGATTGCTCGACTTCAGAAAGCGGAAGAGTTCGCTTTCCGTCGTGAAGACCATCGTTGTGTCAGAGGTGATCAGCGTCTTGTACGTCTCCATCGTTTTCAGAAACTCAAAAAGCTGCGCCGCTTCCGGCGTCTGGTTGTACGCCTTCGCATAGATCTCCGTTGCCTTCGCATCCGCCGCGCCTTCCAGCTCCTGCACTTTGCGGTACGCTTCAGACTCGATCGTCGCCAGATCACGCTCGCGCTCCCCATTGATCTTCGCCGCCTCCCCTTCGCCTTCCGCACGGTGCAGCTTCGCGATCTGCTCACGCTCGGAAATCATGCGCTGATGAATCGACTGGCTCACGGTGGGATCGTAGTCGATGCGTTTGAAACGCACATCCAGCAGGCGGATGCCGTATCCCTCGATCTTGGGGATCGCGTTCTTCAGCACCTCGGACTCCAGTTCCACCCGCCCGTAGGTGATGGGTGGCAGCACACCGATGCGGGAATCTGCCGTGGAGGGCACGCTTCCACCGCTGCTCGTGTTGGTCACATCTCGCACCGCCTTGCGGTCCTTCGTGGTGCGCACCGCCTCGATGAACTCATGCTTCGCAATCACGATGCGCGTCTCGCTCGCCAGAATGTCATCCAGCCGTGAAAGCGCGCGGCGCTCGTCCGTCAGCTGGCGGAAAAACACCAGCGGATCGCTGATCTCCCAGCGGCCAAACACATCCACCACCACAATGACCTTGTCCTTCGTCGTCATGTTCGCGGAGGGGCCGTCCCACTCCAGCACACGTTTGTCCAGGCGGTTCACCGTCTGGATGAAGGGCGTCTTCCAGTGCAGTCCGGCCCTTTTCACAGGCTCTCCCACGGGCATGCCGAACTGCGTTATCACCACCTGCTCCGTCTCGCTCACCGTGTAGAAGCCGGAGCCCAGCACGATCGTCAGTGCCAGGACAACTATCAGTATCAGAGAAGCTTTCATCGTGTGGCGGGTGCGGGTTGGGGTTGAGGTTCCACCTGGCGCAAATTCATCAGCGGCAGAAATGAGGAGGCCTTGTCGTCCAGGATCACCTTGCCCGGCACCTGGGAGAGCACCTCGCCCATCGTTTCCAGATACAGGCGCTTCTTCGTCACTTCGGGTGCCTTCACGTACTCGGCCAGCACCGCCTTGAATCGCGCGGCGTCACCCTCTGCTTCATTCACGCGTTTGGCCGCATAGCCTTCGGCTCCTTTGATCTTCTGCTCCGCTTCACCACGTGCCTTGGGGATGATCTGGTTGTAGTTCCCGCTCGCTGTGTTGATGGCGGACTCCTTCTCCTGCTTGGCGCGGTTCACATCGCTGAAGCTCGCCTGCACATCCGCCGGCGGGTTGATGTTGCCCAGCTGGATCTGGTCAATATGCACGCCCATGTTCAGCGCCGCCACCAGCTCCCGCAGGCGGTCGGCGCATTTCGTTTCCATCTCCTGCCGGCCGATGGTCAGCACCTCGTCCACCGTGCGGTCCCCCACCACCTCGCGCATCACTGCCTGGGAGAGGTCCCGCAGAGTGGGCACCGGCTCGCGGAAGTTGAACACATACGCCACCGGATCACCAATGTGGTACTGCACCACCCACTCCACCAGCGCCGTGTTCAGGTCTCCCGTCACCATCGTTTTCTCACCCTCCTGTTCATGATAGTCGGAGAACTGGTAGCGGTTGGTCGCCCCGGCGGTGCCAAAGCCAAACTCCAGCTTCTGCTGTCGCAGTATCTCCACCAGCGTCACCGAGTCGATGCCCCACGGCAGCTTGAAATGCAGCCCGGGGTTCTCCGTCTTCAAGTAGCCGCCAAAGCGCTGCACCACGGCCACCGACTCCGCCGGCACCTGGTAAACACCGGAGAAAATGCCGACAGCCAGAAACAGGCCGATCAGCACCGAGAGAATCAAGCGCGGATTGATGCGTATCTGCGGCGCATTCGGGAAAGGGCGTATCTCGCTCATGCAGCGAGGCTACTGCATTCCGCGTTCGCGGCAAAGCCTACTTCATTCCAAAGTCAGCCACATATTGTTCCACAATCTCCTTCAGCGTCGGCGGCTTCGGCAGCCCGATCGCCTCCGCCCGCGCGCCATCCACCTGCTGCGGCCAGTTGTCCACAATCCCCTGAATCCGCGCATCAAACGCATCCACAATCGGTCCCAGCTTGATCCCTTTTTCTGCCGCCACTTCCTGAATCACCTTCTCCGCGATGTTCGGCGTCACCCGGTGCGCAGGCAGCACATACGCGCGGTCCTTGCCCAGCTTCTCCTCAGGCACCTCGCTCAAAAAGATGAACGACTCAATCACCGTCCGGTACCCCGTCATCGGGTGTGGCTGGTCACGGCGGATCGGCAGCATGCACGGCTCCCCGTTCAGCGGCTCACGGAACATCCCGCTCGCCCAGCTCGATGCCGCCGCATTCGGCTTGCCCGGCCGCACGATCACCGTCGGCAGCCGCACGCTGCGTCCGTCAAAGTGCCCTTTGCGCGTGTGGTCGTTCACCATCATCTCGCACATCGCCTTCGTCATTCCATACGTCGTCTGCGGCAGCTGCTTCGTCAGGTCAGACATCATCTGAGACATGTCCAGCCCGCCATACACCGCCACACTGCTCGCAAACACCACTCTCGGCCGGCCTTCCGCCGCACGCGCCGCCTCAAACACATTGCGCCCGCCTTCCAGATTCACCCGCATCGCATCATCAAATCGCTCCTCGCACTCACCGCTCACCATCGAGGCAAGGTGAAAGATCACGTCAAACTTCGCCCCCGTTGCCGCCAGCACCGTTGCCCGGTCACCGATGTCCCCCTTCACATGCTTCACCCGCGCATCCGTCGGCTCTCCACGAAAAAACGCATCCAGCAGCACCATCTCCGTGATCGCATTGCCGCACCACGTGCCGCGTTCCAAAAGTTTCTGTGCCAGTTGTGAGCCAAGGAAGCCGCCGCCGCCGGTGATGATGATTTTCATGGGTTTGTCGAAGCGCATAGTTGGGCTTGCTGCGCCCAATGATCAACTCGCATTGCGCTTGTTGTTCCGACAATGGAGCCAGCCAGCAGCAGCACAGCTCCTGCTCCGAGCGAACCACTGGCCAAAATGTTCACCAAAGCCCATACCGCCACCAGGATCCCGACAAACAGCAGAGAAAGCACCGCCAACTTCGGCACCGCTGAAAAGCCCGCCATGTTAAGAATGACCACTACCAGGGCAAATGCGCTGCACACACAGCCCGCCCAATAGGGCAGCCGCATCGGGCCCAGATAAACCGCGCTGCTCGCGGCATCGACGGGAAGAGGCATGCCTTGAAATCCACGGCGCGTCGTCATGATGGCCGTTTGCTCCATGGCATAGATGCCGCCTTTGACTCGCAATTGATGTTCGACCTCGCGTCCCATTTCGTCGGGGGACAACGTGCATGCTCCCCAGCTGACGAAAAAAGAGCACAGGATCAGCACGAGTGCCGCCAGCTGCATGACGATACGGTTGCCCGTTTGAACGTTAAAAGCCATGCGTAGGTTTTTAGCGGAAAGGGCCGCCAAAGCGCAAGCCCATTTGCCTTCTCGATTGCATGACAGGGCCTCTGTGCTAAGCGCCCCATCTCATGAGCAAGCCTCTCACAGGACACAAGATCGGATTCGTCGGACTCGGCAACATGGGCCGCGCCAATGCACGCCACCTCCATGAAGCCGGAGCCGACGTCGTCGTCTGGAATCGCAGCGCTGCCCCCGCCGAGGCCGCCGTCGCCCTCGGCATGCGCCGCGCCGCCACTCTGCCCGAACTCGCACGCGAAATCGGCCCTGGCATCGTCTGCATCAATCTCACCTCAACCGACGTCGTCGAAAACGTCGTCTTCGGCCCCGGCGGCCTCATCGAGGGCCTGCACCCAGACGCCCTCATCATCGACTTCGGCACCACCGGCGTCCCCGAAACCAAAAAATTCGCCGAACGCGTGAACTGGGTCGATTCACCCGTCTCCGGCGGACAAGTTGGTGCCGAGGCCGGCACCCTCACCATCATGGCTGGCGGCAGCGACGCCAATTTCCAGCGCGCCCTCCCCATCTTCCAGGCCGTCGGCAAAAACATCACCCACCTCGGCCCCGTCGGCAGCGGCCAGGTGACAAAACTCGCCAACCAACTCATCGTCGCCCAGACCATCGACGCCGTCGCCCAGGCCCTCCGCCTCGCCGAGCTCTCCGGCGTCGATCCCGCCCTCGTCAGAAAGGCCCTCCTCGGCGGCTTCGCCGAAAGCCGCATCCTCGACCTCCACGGCGACCGCATGGTCCGCCGCGACTTCGCCCCCGGCGGCCGCGCCACCCTCCAGCTCAAAGACGTCCGCCTCATGTCCCAGCTCGCCGACTCCGTCGGCCTCGACTCTCCCACCCTGAAAAACTCCCTCGCCCAGTGGGAGAAGTTTGTGCATGAGAAGGGATTGGGGGACTTGGATCACAGCGGGTTGTTCAGACTGTATGAGTGAATCACTCACGGTACTGCTGGGACCGCGAGCGACTGACGACTCCGTCGCCATCTGGCGCGTTTGTGTTGCGAATCAGTGGCCCGTCCATCGCATCCAAGGCTGGCGTGTTCCCGAGGAACTGCGCTCCGCTCAAACAAACGTCGCCATCTACGGCGAGCCTCTGTTTGCAGAGGCGGTAGCCGATCAGCTTGAACTTGTTCTACTGGAACCCGCTATCGACTGGCTCACGTCCGTCCCTCGAAAATATCTGTCACGTCAGATTGATTTCATGACGCTCGGTGAGGCCAGGCTTCTGGATTCACCCGCCTTTGTGAAGCCTGCCGATGGCAAGATTTTTGATCCTAAAGTCTATGCCTCCGGTAGAGATCTCCCATCTTCAGATCATGTGGATCAAGACATCCCCGTGCTCCGCTCCGGCATCATGGATTTTCGCCTCGAAGTCCGATGCTTTATTCTGGACCGTCGCATCACGACTATGAGCCCTTACTGGAGGGAAGGGGAGCTGGCCCGCTCCGCCGATGACCGATGGCCATTCCTCGATCACGAAGAAGCAGAAGCCCGCACCTTCGCAGAGAGCATCCTGTCAGACACCACCGTCGCTCTGCCACCCGCCTGCACTCTGGATGTCGGCAGGACCCATCAAGGCACTTGGGCCGTCATCGAGGCAAATCCCTGCTGGGGTGCCGGCCTCTATGGCTGCAACCCATCCCGGGTCCTCCGAACCATTCAGGCCACCATTATCCCCAGATCAGAGATCACCGACTCACATCGTCTTTGGATCTCAAAACGCAGGACTGCATCCACGTAGAGCGACCTCCCGAGCTCGCCTTCCAAACACAATCGTGCTCCGCACATGCGCCAGCAAAGTGGTCCGTACATCGCGAAGCGCGCCGAAGGCAATCCTCTGTGCGGCGCACCGCCATCACCCGTCACTCCTCTTCCCCCTCCGGCCAGTTTACAATTCTCAGTTTTCAGTTCGCAGTTTACAATCTCTGCCCGCACTGCCCACGCGAACGACGTCTGCTTCACGCATGCATCACCTGCCCCCCATCAATATTGATCGTCTGCCCGGTAATATTCTTCGCATGATCTGACGCCAGAAACGTCGCCATCGCCGCATACTCCTCCGGCATCTGCCAGCGGCCCAGATGGGACACCTTCTTGATCTTCTCCGCCGCCCAGTCATCAAAGCTCTGCCGCTGACTCTCCGGCAGTTTCTTCTGCCCCGCCGCCCAGATGCTCTGGTTCAGCTCCGTCTTCACCATCCCCGGCGCCATCGCATTCACCCGCACGTTGTGCGGCCCCAGATCCTTCGCCGCGCACTGCGTGAAATTGATCAGCCCCGCCTTCGACGCACTGTACGGCGGATCAGTCTGAGATCCCATCTGCCCCGCCACGGAAACGAGAAACAGCATCGATCCCCCCCCACGCTCGATCAGTCTCGGCGCAAACGCATGCGCCACATTCACCGCCCCGATCAGGTTCACCTCCAGCACCCGCGCCCAGTCCCCCGGTTCCAGATTCCAAAACGGAAACCCAAACTTCCCCGAGCCGATCCCCACGCAGAAAACCACGTGGTCCACACCCTCAAACTCCCCGGCAAATCCCTTCACCGCCTCATAATCCGTCACATCCCCCGCAGTCACAAAATCCGCCGTCTTCTCCCGGTCAAACCCGCGCACCACACACCCCTCCGCCACAAACCCATCCGCAATCGCCCGGCCAATGCCACGCGCAGCCCCAAACACCGCCACCGACTGTCCCGCAAGATTCAAATTCATCCCCCACTATGAACACCTGTTTTGCTTATGCCAAGGACACATGCGCGACCTCCCCCGAGTTCTCGGGGTTGCGCAAGGAACGAGCATTTCATGCAGTAGGTGCAGGTGCCCGTTTCCCCGCCCTTTTCCCTCTTCACATGAAAACGTCTTCGACCTCCGGCTGCTCCGGCTTCCGCCAGATGAATCTCCAGCGCCGTGAGGCCATGCGCATCGGCTTCTGCAGCGCCCTCGGCCTCAGCATGGCCGACATCCTCAAGCACGAAGCCCGCGCCACCGTCGAGCCCGGCTTCTTCAAGGAAGGCAAGGCCAAGAGCATCATCCATCTGCACCTCCCCGGCGGCATGGCCCAGCAGGAATCCTGGGACCCCAAGCCCGAGGCCCCCACCGAGTATCGCGGCGGCTTCGGCGTGGTGAAGACCAGCACCGGCGAAGTCTTCAGCGAAAACTTCACCCGCCTTTCCAAAGTCGCCGACAAGCTCACCATCGTCCGCTCCGTCACCGGCAAGATCCCCGACCACCAGCAGGCCACCTACCACCTCTACACCGGCTACACCCCCACCACCGTCATCGACTACCCCCAGATGGGCAGCGTCGTCTCCCACCTCATGGGCGTGCGCCAAAACATGCCGCCCTACGTCGCCATCCCGTCCATGCGCGGCTTTGAAGGCGGCACCGGTTTCCTCAGCAGCAAATACGGCCCCTTCCAGCTCAATGCCGACCCGGGTGCGAAGGGCGAATTTAAAGTGCGCGACTTCAGCATTCCGGATGGCGTCTCGATGCAGCAGTTTGAACGACGCAAGGCCGCGCGCGACATCGTGGAAGGCCAGCTTCGCAAGCTGGATGCCGACATCGACAAGCTGAACACGATGGATGATTTCTACAAGAGCGCCTACTCGCTGCTGACTTCCGACTCTGCGCGCAAGGCCTTCTCCCTGGCCGATGAAAACGAGGCCATGCGCGATCTCTATGGGCGTGGCTACGAGCTGAAACAGCGGGCGCCTGCCGCTGTGGGAGAGCGCCTGCTGCTGGCCCGCCGCCTGGTGGAGGCCGGTGTGCGCTTCGTGAGTGTGAACTATGGCTCGTGGGATTCGCACGTTGACATCAAGGGCACCTGCACGGAATTCATGCCAGCGCTGGATCACGCCATCAGCGGCCTGATCACGGACCTCGATCAGCGTGGTATGCTGGACAGCACGCTGGTGATGGTGACCACCGAATTTGGCCGCACTCCGAAAGTGAACATGAGCAACGGTCGCGACCACTGGGCGCGGGTGTACTCCATGCTGCTCGCCGGCGGCGGCATCACGCGTGGTCAGGTGTATGGCGCCTCGGACGCGACCTCCGCCGAACCTGCGCGAGATGAAGTGAAGCTCGAAGATTTCCTCGCCACCGTTTACAACCAGCTCGGCATTGATTCGAATGAAGAGCTCATGGCCTTTGGCGGCACGCGACCCATCGAGATTGTGAAGGATGGCAAGGTCGTGAAGGGGATCATTTCTTAAGGCCATGCGTACTTTTTCAAGCATCCTGGGTCTGCTGTGCTTTGCAGCGCCTGCCGTCGTGAACGCGATGGTGCATCACATCGAGGCCGTGACTCCGCGTGCTGGCCAGCGCGGCACCACGGTGGAGGTCATCCTTGATGGGGCCTATCTCAAAGACCCGCGCGAGGTGCTTTTCTTCCGACCTGGCATCAAGTGCGTGGAGGTGAAGGCGCTGCCTCCGATGCGCAGAAACAGCCTGCACCACGGCGGCTACCGCGAAGACCAGGTGCAGTGCACCTTTGAGATCGCGCCGGATTGTCCGCTGGGGCTGCATCCGCTGAAGCTGCGGACGGCTACGGAACTGACGACGCTCTCCACTTTTGCCGTCACGGCTTATCCGGTTTATCACGAGGTGGAGCAGAAGCAGGGTGTGAATGATGCCACCGCTTCTGCTGAAGTCGTGCCGCTTGGTTCCAGCGTGCATGGGCGCATCGATTCCGTGAGGCTCAGTGATGTGGATCTTTATCGCGTGAGCGGCAAGGCGGGTCAGCATCTTTCTGTGGAGGTGGATTCCGTCTGGCTCACCGAGCGTCATTACGCGGAGTCTGAGTTTGACCTCATGGTGCGTCTGCTGGATGCGAACGGCAAAGAGCTGGCCCGCAATGATGACAGTGCGCTGCATTTGCAGGACCCGATTGCCAGCATTGTACTGCCGAAGGACGGCGACTACTTGGTGGAGATCAAGCAACGTGTCTTTAAAGACGGGCCGCGCTGCTACTACCTCGCGCACATTGGCGACCATGCACGTCCGCTGGTGGCGTATCCTGCTGGTGGCAAAGCGGGGACATCTTTGCAGACCACGCTGCTGGGCGATCCGGCGGGCGAGGTGAAGCAATCTGTGGTGCTGCCGGCCGCTGCGGGTGATTTTTCTCTCTTCAACAAGATGCCTTCGCCGTTGCCCATGCGGGTAAGCGCTTATGACAATGTGCTTGAAGAAAAGTCCGCGGAAGAAACAGCGGTGAAGTCACTTCCTGCCGCACTGAACGGCGTCATCGAAGCGGCAGGTGACAGCGATGCTTTCAAGGTCTCCGTGAAAAAGGGCGAGCGCTGGCATATGAAGGTTTTTGCGCGTTCGCTTGGCACGCCGCTGGATCCGCGCATCAGCATTCAGCGTGTGGGTGCTGAAGCTGCCGAGGTGAATGCAGACGATGCCACGCTGGAAGACCGCGGCCTTTATGCCATGAGCCGGGCGATTCAGCGCAAGGAGATGATGGACCCTGCCATCGTCTGGGAGCCGAAGGAAGATGGTGAGTATGTCATCAACATCACAGATATGCGCGGCCTGGGTGATGCGACTTCTGTTTACCGAATCGAGGTTGAGGCCGTGCGGGATGAGATCGACACCTTTCTTCAGGCCAGGGTCATCGACATGGTGGAGTGCCCGCGGCTCACCGGCATCACGGTGCCGCAGGGTGGGCAGTGGACGGTGAATGTGAATCTCGCTGACGGACCTGGGAATACTTACAAAGGCGAACTCGATCTAGTGGCTCATGGCCTGCCCAAGGGCGTGACGATGATCGCTCCGCGGGTGCGCGCAGGGCAGCGGCAGACTCCGGTGCAGTTTGTGGCGGAGGCGGGTGTGAAGCCGCAATGCGCTCTGATCTCGCTGGAATGCAAGGCGGTGGATGGACGGCCGCTGGTGAGCCATTCGCAGCAGTCGTTTCCGTTTCTCGGCCATTCTGGTGGGCGCGCGTGGCATTCGTTTGTGGTGGATCACTACGCGCTCGCCGTGATGGAGCCGCCGCCTTTCAACATTGAAGTGGCGCAGCCGCAGATTCCGCTGTCACAGAATGGTGAGCTGTCCCTTGCGGTGAAGGTCGCGCGCCAGGCGGGATTCAAGGAAGATGTGGAATATCAGTTCGACTGGGTGCCCAATGGTGTGGAAGGCGAGCCGACCATCACGTTGCCTGCGGATAAGAATGAAGGCACGCTGCGTCTGAGTGCCAGCACGGCGGCTGCGCCAGGCACTTATCAGCTTGCGATTACTGCATCGACCGTGGGTGGTGAGTATTACCTCGGCACGGGGCGCACGCGCACCTCGACGAAATTTTTCGATCTCACCATCGCGCAGCCCTACATCGCGCTGAAGAGCAATCCTACCGCCGTGCGGCGTGGTGAGAAGGCTCAGGTGGTGTGGGACATCGAGCACAAGAAACCTTTTGAAGGCGAAGCCGAAGCCACACTGCTCGGCCTGCCCAAAGGTGTCAGCGTGGTGAACGCCCCCAGGTTCAAGCCCGGCGACAAACAGCTCATCTTCGAAATCGCCGCCACCAGCGAAGCCCTGCTCGGACAGTACAAAGAACTGAGCTGTGAGATCACCGTCACCGAACGCGGCCAGCAAATCCGCCAGCGCATGGGCAAAGGCATCCTGCGTGTGGATCCTGCCATCGCTCAAACCTCAAACGCTTCCCGCTAATGTTCCGTTCGTTCATTGTTTCTGCTGTGTTTGCAGCTTCTGTTTTCGCTGAGGACGCGCCCAGCTTCCGCCGCGATGTCATGCCCATCCTCTTCCGCTCTGGCTGCAACCAGGGCACCTGTCACGGCTCCGCTCGCGGCAAGGACGGCTTTATGCTCTCTCTCTTCGGCTACGATGCCAAAGGCGACTACTACCGCATCACCCAGGAAATGGTCGGCCGCCGCGTCAATCTCGCCGCCCCCGAGCAAAGCCTCCTCCTCCTCAAGGCCATCGGCAAAGTCCCCCACACTGGCGGCGAGCTCTTCAAGCCCGACACCACATACTACCAGACCCTGTTAAAGTGGATCGTCGCCGGCGCCCCCGATGACGCCGAGTCCGTCCCTCAGCCCGTTGAAATCACCCTCGCCCCTGAACGCATCGTTTTCGAAGGCGGCAAAGGCACGCAAAAAACCACCGTCACCGCCCGCTACTCCGACGGCACCAAGCGCGATGTCACCGATCTCGCCCTCTTCGCCACCAACAATCCCTCCACCGCGAAGATAGACAAGAACGGCCTCGTCTCCGCCACCGGCCGTGGCGACACCCACGTCTTCGCCCGCTTCAACCGCTTCACCATCGGCTCCGAAGTCATCGTCCTCCCACAGGACAAAAACTACGCTTGGACGAATCCCTCCGCGAACAACTACATCGACACCATCATCCACGACCGCCTGCAAAAGCTCCGCCTCCTGCCCTCGGATCTCAGCGATGATGCCACCTTCCTCCGCCGCATCTTCATCGATCTCAGCGGCGCACTCCCCACCACCAAGGACTATCAGGCCTTCATGGCGGACACGTCGAAAGACAAGCGCACCGCCCTCATCGACCGCCTGCTGAGCAGCGACGGCTTCACCGATCTGTGGACCGATCTCTGGGCTGAAATGCTCCGCGTCAAAGGCGGCGGCTACGCCCCCACCGCCACCGATGTGAAGGCCGCCGACGTTTACTACGAATGGATCCACGACCAGATCGCGCAGAACCGCCCGCTCAATGAATTCGTCGCCGATCAGATCACCGGCACTGGCAGCAATCTCAACAGCGGCCCCGCCAATCTCTACACCATGCTCGTTCATGATGTGAAGGTCACCCCCAAGAACCTCGCTGCAGACTTCTCCCAGCTCTTCACCGGCGTGCGCATCCAGTGCGCGGAGTGCCACAACCACCCCTTCGATCGCTGGACCATGGACGACTACTACGGCTGGGTCAGCTTCTTCACCGGCATCCAGCGCAAGCTCGGTGTGGAGCCGAGGGAGTTTTATGTCTTCAACGACCTCTCCGCTGCCCCCGCCAAACACCTTGTCGATGAGCGCCCCATGCTCCCCACCGTGCTCGGCGGCGAAAGCAGCGTGCCCAAAGGCAAAGATCCCCGTCAGGCCCTCGCCGCCTGGCTCACCTCGCCCAAAAACGAGCTCTTCACCCGCAACCTCGCCAACCGCATCTGGGCCCACTTCATGGGCCGTGGTCTTGTCGAGCCGCTCGATGACATGCGCGTCAGCAATCCCCCCACCAACGGCCCCTTGCTCGACGCCCTCGCCCAGCACCTCGCCGATTCTAAGTTCAACCTCCGCGCCTTCATCCGCGACATCGTCACCTCCCGCACCTACCAGCTCTCCGCTCAGCCCAACAAAACAAACGCGGATGACACCCGCCAGTTCTCGCGCGCCCAGCTCCGTCGCCTCCGCGCCGATGTCCTGCTCGATGCCATCGTCGAAGCCACCGATGGCGAACGCGGATTCACCTATTTTCCCAAAGGCACCAAGGCCGTCCAGCACTACCCGCGTACTCCCGGAGACACGACGAATGCGAATACGGGCGATCCCTTCTTCGAAACCTTCGGCCGTGCTGGCCGTGCCAGCGTTTGTGTGTGCGACACCAAGCTTGAGCCCACTCTCTCTCAAACCCTCCACATGGTCGCCGGAGACACCGTGCAGAACCAGGTCGGCGCAGGACAGGTCATCGAAAAGCACCTCAAAGCAGGCACGCCCCCCGAGACCATCATCGAGGACCTCTACCTCCGCTCTCTCAGCCGCAAACCCACCCCCGAAGAACTCAAGGCCCTCCTCGAACTCGTCGGCAGCGACACGAAGGACCGCAAGCCCTACCAGGACATCTTCTGGAGCCTGCTCAACTCCACCGAGTTCATCTTCAATCATTGATCCATGCGCTCAGCGTTCAGCTCTTTTCAAAAGCTTGTTCTCGGCACCAGTCTCTGCCTTGGCGCAGCGCTTCACGCGCAGGATTTCAAGCCGCTCGACTTCGCGCTTCTGGACCACGCCGCCTTCGCCCAAAACGTCGCGGGTAAGGAGTCGCATCATACCACCGGACCACAGGCTGTGGTATGGACGCAGAAGAGCCGCCCGGACTTTCGCGGCATCAAATTCGGCGAAGGCCGCGAGACCGGCTCGCGCCATCTGCGCATCGGTTTTGCCAGGCCCATCCCCATCGGCAGCGTGCTCGTCAGCGGCGGCGGCACCCTCAGTGTGCTGAAAGCTTCCGCCACTTATCCAGGCGATCTGAATGACGACACACAGTGGCAGCCGGCGGAGCGGTTGGTCAATGGCGCATCATCTCACGCAGAAGTGGCGGCTGGCGACTACGCCTTGTGGCTGCTGCCTCCGGCCACCGAGACACGCGCCCTCCGCTTCAGTCACACTCCCGCCGCAGGAGATCGCGAGATGGCCGGCGTGCTGGGTGGCGCATGGATGGTTCCCGAACGTCTCGGCAATGTCGCGCCACAGTCCCTGGTGCAGTCACGGGCACGCGATGATGCTTCGGCAAAACTCGTCGATGAATCCGGCAACAAAACCTGGCAGGCTTGGGACAATGGCGAGCAGGGTGCCGCGCTGCCCATCTCGCCGGAGCATCCTGAAATCGTCACCCTCACATGGCCCGCATCCGTGCCTCTCCACGGTCTCTGCCTTTTGTGGGCAGGCTTCGCCGCTGTCGAGATCGATACCTTCACCGGTGCAGACAACGCCAGTCTTCACGCGGCACCCGAATCAAGCTGGAAGCGCATCGCCGCCAAAAGCGGCATCGATCCTCTCTACCCTCTGCCGCTCGGCCCGCACTGGATCCCGTTCGAAAAGAACATTCAAACCCGCGCCCTCCGGCTGCGCATCATCGCCGGCACCAAGTCCACTCACCCGCATCTCAACAGCAAGGTGAAGGATGGCCGCCGCGTCTGGCTTGGCGAGGTGATGGCGCTCGCGCCTCTCAAAGCAGACTCCACCCTCGCCTCGCTCGTCCTTCCCAAAGCCGCCGAAGAACCGCCGCCGATCCCGGTAAAATTCACACTGCCAGAAGCCGGGCTCGTCACCCTCGTCATTGAGGACACACAGCATCACCGCGTGCGCAATCTCGTCAGCGAGACTCCATTCCCCGCAGGTGAAAACACCGCATGGTGGGATGGCAGCGATGATCTCCTGCGCGATCCCGAAGCCGCAAAGCACGGCGTGTATCACATCCCCACGCGTCCCGTGGCGCCGGGCACCTACACCGTGCGCGGCCTCTGGCGCAAGCCCGTGGAGCTGCATTACGAATTCAGCATCTACAATGCTGGCAAACCCGCTTGGACCACCGCAGACAACACGGGCTGCTGGCTCACCACCCACACTCCACCCACCAGCATGGCGGCCATTCACCCTTACAAAACCGCTGACGGAAAGCCTCTCATCATGATGGGTGCGCAGGTCGCGGAAGGCGGCCACGGACTTCAGTGGCTGCGTGAAGATGGCACCAAGGTCGGCGGTCAGCACTGGGTCGGTGGCACGTGGACCGGTGCTCCGACACTCGCGGTGGACAGCGGCGCCAACTTCATTCCCGAACACATGTGCTACGTTGGCTCGGTGTGGGATGGGGAGCTGCGTCTCACGGCGAAGACGCGCTCTCTGGAAGACCAGCCTGTTTTCAAAACTCAGCTTGGTGAGGATCCACGGCTGAAGGAGAACGATCCGAATACACCCACAGGGCTGGAGAGCTTCGATGGCGGGCTGAAAGTCTATGTGCTCGCCGGCATCGCCGCGCGCGATGGCGTGATCGCATGTTCGATGATTCGCCAAAACGAGCTGCTGTTTGTGGATGCGAAGGCCGGCAAAATCCTCCGGCGTGAAAAGATCGAAAATCCACGTGGCCTCACGTATGACGACAACGGCCGTCTGCTTGTTCTCAGCGGTACGAAGCTGCTGCGTGTGGACTCCGACAACGGGACAACAGAAACCCTCATCTCCTCCGGGCTGGAAGATCCGCGCCACATCACCACTGCGAGCAATGGCAACATGTTCATCACCGACCGCGGCACCTCGCATCAGGTCAAAGTCTTCTCCGCCAAAGGCGAGTTCGTCCGCGCCATCGGCACCGCCGGTGCTCCCGCGCTTGGGAAATACGATCGCATGCACATGAACAACCCCAACGGAATCGCCATTGATAACAATGGCTTTGTCTGGGTGGCCGAAGCGGACAACTACCCACGCCGTGTTTCGGTCTGGTCAGACCGCGGCAAGCTCTTTCGCACCTTCTACGGCCCCACCGAATATGGCGGCGGTGGCGTGCTCGATCCTCAGGATGCATCGAAGTTCTTCTACAAGGGCATGGAGTTCGCGCTCGATTGGCAGTCCGGCACCGATTCACTTCAACGCGTCTTCGCCCGTCCCGATCCTCTCATGGAGGCCCACGGTGGCCACTTCTCGCCCGACTATCCGCTCTACGCGAATGGCAAACGCTACTTCACCAGTTGCTACACCCACAATCCCACCGGCGGTGACAACGCAGCCTTCCTCTGGCGTGATGATGGCGATTCCGCCAAGCTCGTCGCCGGCATCGGCGACGCGCATTATTTCCAAATTCTCCGCACGCCCGAGTTCCGTTCCCTGTGGCCCGCAGGCACCAAGCCCGACGAAGAAAATCCCTCACCGGAAAAACACGCCGCCTTTGTGTGGTTCGACAAAAACAATGACGCTCGCCCGCAGCCCGATGAAGTGAAAATGACCCGCGAAGTCCTGCGCGGCGTCACCGTGACGGACGGTCTCTCCTTCATCGTCGCCCGCTACGGAGACAAAACCGCACGCTTTGCACCGACGAGCTTCACTTCGAATGGCGTGCCGGTTTATGATTCGAAACCCGAGTCGCTCGGCCCTGCGGGCGGCTCCCCGCCATCGAGCGGCGGCAATCAGGCGCTGCTTGCGGACAACTGCTGGACCATCACCACCAATGCGCCTGCGCCCTTCTCCCCTCACGGCCTCGGCGGCATTCTCAAAGGCGAGCCCCGCTGGAGCTACCCCAGCGCATGGCCCGGCCTCCACGCCAGCCACGAGGCCGCTATTTCAGATCGTCCCGGCATGGTCGTTGGCCACACCCGCCTCCTTGGCGGCTTCGTTCAGGGCAAAGCCGGACCCATGTTCTGCATCAACGGAAACATGGGAAACATGTACCTCTTCACCGCAGATGGCCTCTTCGTGGCCACCCTCTTCCACGACATCCGTCTGCGCCCGAATTGGGCCGCACCCGTCGCCACTCGCAACATGGACGTCACCGATGTTTCCCTCCACGACGAAAACTTCTGGCCCAGCATCACCCAGACGCCCGACGGCAAAATCTTCCTCATCGACGGCGGTCGCACCAGCCTCGTCCGTGTCGATGGTCTCGACTCCCTCCAGCGCCTTCCTGATCAGACCCTCGAAGTCACACCCACCGATCTCGAAAAATCCCGCGCATGGTTCGCCCGCGCCGAAACCGCACGCCAAAACGCACGCGGCAGCGGCGCCCTCAGCGTCGTCATGCGCGCGCAGCCCCCTGTCGTTGATGGCAAACTCGATGACTGGCCCGCCACCACCGACTGGGCCTCCATTGACCGCCGCGGCATCAAGGCCAACTTCAACAGCAACTCCCGCCCCTACGAAGTCAGCGCCGCCGTCGCCCTCAGTGGTGGTAAACTCTACGCCGCCTGGCGCACCACCGAAAAAGACCTCCTCAGCAACAGCGGCGAAACACCGAACGCCCTCTTCAAAACCGGTGGCTGCCTCGACCTCATGCTGCAGGCAGACACCGACCAGCGCCTCCTCGTCACCCTCGTCAAAGGCAAACCCCGCGCCCTCCTCTATCGCCTCAAAGTCCCCGGCACAACCCAGCCCGTCGCCTTCGGCAGCCCCTGGCGCAGCATCCACATCGACGTCGTCGAAGACGTCACTTCACACCTCACCTTTGCCGCCGACAACACCGGCAGCTTCGAGATCAGCCTCCCCTTGGAAACTCTCCACTGGCAGCCCAAACCCGGCGACACCGCCCGCGCCGACCTCGGCGTCCTCCGCGGCGCCAACGGCCAGACCACCCAGCGCATCTACTGGTCCAACAAAGCCACCGCCATCACCGCCGACGTCCCCAGCGAAGCCGAACTCACCCCCCAGCTCTGGGGCAAATGGAAGATCATCTCGGAATGAACACCACTCGGCCAGACCAGCCCTTCGTGCGTTCCATCACACGAGAAAATCCGTATGCCTCGGCGTCTTCCAAAACCCATGGCCATCCCGGCCTGCACCATGCACGCAATCATTCCCGGCAGAAAGGCAGGGCGGTTGGTCCTCCAACCGCCGCCGAGCAGCCACACTGTGCACGCAATCATTCCCGGCGTGAAGGTAGGGCGGTTGGTCCCCCAACCGCCGTCGAGCGACTCCTGGCCCCTTTGTCAGAAACCGCTTTCAAAAGACGCCCCTTTCCCAGAATACCCCTCTCTTTCCTCACTTTACCCCGCCACACACCAGCCCTGAAGGGGCTGCGGAACATAGCCCAGGGTCAGCCGAGCCTAAGCGAGGCGACCCTGGGTTCAGCAACACCCGACCGGGAAGCAAACCCAGCGCACCCTTCACACGCCGCGCTCCCCAGCAGCGACTTCAACGCATCACCGCCGCTGCCCGCGTATCCCAGCGCGCCCAAAACTCACGCCCCACGCCTCACGACCTTATCCGCGCGCCATTCCATTCAGGAATGAAATCCATTTCCCCCATTCCTTTGCCAAAAACATGCGCCCCCTTCTGCTCTTCCCCTTTCTAATCACCACCGCCTCCGTCGCCGCAGATCCCGTCATCACCTACGACGAGCACATCAAGCCCATCTTCCGTGAGCACTGCCTCAAATGCCACGGCGATGACGAACAGAAGGCCGACCTCAATCTCGCCAATTTCACCGCCGTCCTCAAAGGCGGCAGCGGAGACAAAGCCGTCGTCGCCGGCCGCGCCAGCCAGAGCCTCCTCTTCACCGCCATCACCGCTGAAGAAGATGCCGAGCGCATGCCTCCTAAAAAAGCGCCCCTTCCAGCTCCGCAGATCGAGCTCATCCGCCAGTGGATCCAGGGCGGCCTGCGCGAATCCTCCGCCAGCAAATCCCTCGTCGTCGAGCGCGACACCACCTTCAACCCCACCGCTGAAATCAAGCTCGACGGCCCCCCTCCCATGCCCGAGTCGCTTCCTTCCTTCACGCCCCCCACGCTGAAGCGCCCGCTCCCCATCATCGCCATGGCCGCCAGCCCGCGCGCCCCTCTCATCGCCGTCGCCGGCCACGAGCACATCCGCCTCCTCGATGCCACCACGCAGCAGCAGATCGGCGCTCTCGCCTTCCCAGAGGGCCAGCCCAACGTCATCCGCTTCAGCGCCGACGGCCGCCTCCTCATGGTCGCCGGCGGCAAGCCCGTGCAGTCTGGCAGCGTCGTCCTCTTCGACGTCAAAACCGGCAAGCGCCTCACCACCATCGGCGATGAAACCGACGCCATCCTCGCCGGAGACCTCAGCCCCGATCAGCAGCTCGTCGCCCTCGGCGGCTCCGGAAAGGTCGTGAAAATCTACGGCACCACCGATGGCAAGCTCCGCCACAAACTCACCAAGCACACCGACTGGATCACCGCCCTCGCCTTCAGCCCCGACGGCAAAAAGCTCGCCAGCTCAGACCGTGCCGGCGGCATCCATCTCTGGGACGCCACCGGCGGCGGCATCCTCCTCTCCCTCTCCGAGCACAAGGCCGCCGTTCGCGCCCTCGCTTGGCGCAGCGACAGCAAAATGCTCGCCAGCGGCGGCGAAGACGGCCTCCTCATCTGGTGGGACGCCAAGGACGGCTGGCCAGCCATCACCAAAACAAACGCCCATCCCCCGGCCCGGCCCCAAGGCACGTACGGCAAGATCCCCAATGGCATCCTCGCCCTCGTCTTTGGCCCCAAAGGAGAACTCCTCAGCGCAGGCCGCGACAATCACGTTCGCCTCTGGAACACCAGCGGTGGCCAGGTCCAAGACTTCCATTCTGAAGCGGTGCTTCCGCTTCAGACCAGCATCACCTTTGACGGCAAAGGCTTATTTTCCGGAGGTGCGGACGGTGTCGTACGAGCTCTGGCGGGTGGTCACTAGATTCGTCTTCGTGGTCTGCACGGTGTAGCTGCCGTGATCCCAGCTGTTGCCCACGTTGGTGGGTTCGTCTTCCCAGGTGAAGTTTTCACCGTAGTTGGTCGTCGGCTGCGGCCAGATGCTGTAGCCGTTGCCATAGCCACCGCCGTGCCCGCCGAAGCTCGGGGCATTGTTAAAATTCGTGCCGTAATACGTGCCGCCCAGAGCCGTGCGAGGGTAGCCATGGCCATTCCAGCTCCAGTCCTGACCGCAGGAAGTGAGGGACAGAGCGGAGATAACCGACAGAAGGAGCAGGGAGTGGACGGATTTCATGAGCAGATGATTTGGTGTCTGAATTATGGAGAATTGGCCAAGCCGGAAAAAAAAGCAATCCTATAAATCCAAGTCCGGCTATCCCTGATGCCCCCGGTCATCCCTCTCAGGCTCACCCACCTTCCCATTTTCCCGCCAAAATCTGGTATCTTTCCGGTCCCATCCGCGTTTTTCTAGCCCCCATGAAACTCACTCTCCTCGCCCTTTTCGCCATCGCGTCTCTCTCCCTGGCCGCCGGTCATCCCGACACCACCGGCTGGAAAGACCTCCTCACCCCCGATCTTTCGAACACCGTCGCCCCTGGCAAATGGGAGCTCAAAGACGGCATCCTCGTCGCCAAGGACCACGACACCCTCTGGACCAAGGACTCCTACGGCGACTTCATCCTCGACCTCGAATTCAAAGTCGAAAAAGAATCCAACAGCGGCGTCTTCCTCCGCTCCGGCAACATCAAAGACGTCCTCTCCGCCCTCGAAATCCAAGTCCACGACAGCGCCGACGGCAGCAAATACGGCATGGTCGCCGCCATCTATGACGCCATGCCCCCTGCCAAGAGCATGGCCAAGCCCGTCGGCGAATGGAACCACTACACCATCACCTGCAAAGGCCCCATGGTCAGCGTCGTCTTCAACGGCGAAGAAGTCATCAACGCCAATCTCGACAACTGGCCCGAAGTCGGCAAGAACCCCGATGGCACCCCCAACAAGTTCAAAAAAGCCCTCAAAGACTTCGCCCGCTCCGGCCCCATCGGCTTCCAAGGCCTCCACGGCAAAGCCCAGGCCCCCGTTTACTACCGCAACATCAAGGTCAAGGTGCTGGAGTAAGATCAGGTCTGGTCGCTCTCGTCATGGCAGCATGTCCTGAAATTCGTCATGAAGTCACTCAGAGCGTTCCTCTTCCTGCTGATGGTGCTGCCTTGCTGCACCCTCAGCAGGAACCATCACAAGCCGTTCAGCCAGTTCATCGGTACCGTTCAGTCCAAAACTCGGCTTTGGCTCGTGTATAACGAAAATGGGCAGCATGGACATGGCAAAGGGGATGCCTTGGACACACGCCCTTCTTCACGGGGCTTGATCGCGGTTCTGCCCCCAGGCTATCAAATCACCTTCACAAAAGCCTACGAGACTTGGGACCCAGGCGGAGGCGGAACCTGGATGGAAGGGTGGGCAATGGTGAAGGGTGAAAAGCACCCCGTTCAGTTCGAACTCGCTTACGACAACGACTACGGAGGCTACAACCCCGCGCAGCTTTTTACCCTGTTTCAACCGCGCAGCATCACCCGCTAGAGCCACGATCTACCAGGTGCGCTAGTTTGTCGTGAGAGGAAGCACTCCCCCTCACCCCGCACACGCCGCCTTGATCTCCTCCAGCTCCGCCCAGCGCGCAAACTTCACCTCCAGCTCATGCTTCTTGGCATCGAGCTTGGCGATGTAGTCATTCGTTCCCGCACCCAGTTTCACAAACGTCTCCGGGTTGCTCAGCTCGGCTTCCATCGCCGCAATCTCTCCCTCCAGCGTCGCCATCGCCACCTCCACCTCCGCCAGCTCCCGCTGCTCCTTCTGCGACATCTTCTTCGGCTTCGCGTTTCCGCCCGCCGCCGCCGGCTTCTCCTTCTTCACCGGCGCCTGCACCATCGCCAGTTCCGCCGCAGCCTTGGCCGCCCGCTTCTCCTGGTAGTAGCTGTAGTTCCCCGCGCATTCATGGATGCGGCCCTGACCTTCAAACGCGATCAGCCGGTCACACACCCGGTCCAGGAAATACCGGTCATGGCTCACCACCAGCACGCATCCTTTAAAGGATAGGATCGCTTCCTCCAGCACTCGCATCGTCTGCAGGTCCAGATCATTCGTCGGCTCATCGAGAATCAAAAAGTTCCCGCCGCGACGCAGGATCTTCGCCAGCAGCACGCGGCTCTGCTCACCGCCGCTCAGCTCCTTCACCCGCATCGTCGCACGCTCATCGCTGAAAAGAAACCGCCGCAGGTAAGTCCGCACATGCAGCTTCTCCGGCCCAAACTGCACAAAGTCAGAGTTCGGTCCCGCCACTTCCTCCATCACGCTCTTCTCCGGGTCCAGCAGCAGCCGCTGCTGATCCACATAGTTAAACACCGTCCGCTTGCCAATGACCACCTTGCCCTCATTCGGCTGCTGCTCTCCCATCAGAATGCGCAGCAGTGTCGTCTTGCCCAGCCCGTTGCGTCCGATGATCCCCGTGCAAGTCCCCGCTTCAAAGCTCAGGTCCAGATGGCTGAAAAGCCACCGGTCATTGATATGCGCGCCGATGTCCGTCGCATCGATCACCGTGTTCGCCAGTGGCGCCGCCGGCGGAATAATCAGATCCATCACCAGCTCCTCCTCCGGCGCATCCATCGCCGCCACACGCGCATACTCATCCAGACGCGACCTCTGCTTCGTCCGCCGCGCGCTCACACCCGCCCGCACAAACTCCAGCTCATGCCGCAGAAAGCTCTGCCGCCGCCTCTCCGAGTTCGCCTCCACGCTTTCGCGGATCGCCTTGCTCTCCAGAAAGTCGCTGTAGTTCCCCGGATGGCTGTAGATCCGGCTGTCATCGATCTCGATGATCCGTGTCGCCACACGGTCCAAAAAGTACCGGTCATGCGTCACAAACAACACCGCACCGGTGAACTCGCGCAGGAAAATCTCCAGCCACTCGATCGACTCCGCATCCAGATGGTTCGTCGGTTCGTCCAGCAGCAGCAGATCCGGCTGCGCTACCAGCGCACGCGCCAGCGCCACACGCCTCTTCTCACCACCCGAGAGCCCTTTTACAGTCCGGTCCGCCGCAGGCACCCCCAGCTCGTTCATCGCCGTGCTGATGCGGGTCTCCACACCCCAGCCATCATGCAGCTGGATCTGGTGCAGCAGCTCCGCCTCCTGATCCCCCTTGTAATCACCCGACTCATAGCGCGCCACCATCTCCAGCAGCGCCGCCGCGCCCGCGCGGACATTGTCGATCACACTCGCCTCCTCATCCAGCGTGAACTCCTGCGCCAGATGGCTCACAATGATCCCGTTCCTCCGCGAGATCGTCCCGCTGTCCG
The DNA here is from genome assembly GCF_044226605.1 of Prosthecobacter sp. Taxonomy (GTDB): domain Bacteria; phylum Verrucomicrobiota; class Verrucomicrobiia; order Verrucomicrobiales; family Verrucomicrobiaceae; genus Prosthecobacter. Next base: position 301,398 of record NZ_JBGAGS010000007.1, read on the forward strand.
GCTTCTCCGTCCCCGTCAGGATCCGCATCAGGCTCGTCTTCCCGCACCCATTCCGCCCCACCAGCCCGAGCTTCTCCCCTTCATGAATGCTCATCGTCGCATCAATAAACACCTGCTGCAGCCCAAATTGCAGGCGCAGGTCTTTGGCGGAAATGACGGCAGGAGTGATCGGAGACATAAAAGGGGCCGCTGAGATAGCACGATCCTCCTCCACTGCACCCATTACCTTCCACCGACCCCACATTCGGACCAGTTTCAAACTCCCGCCTTCTCTTTTTCCGCCGTCTTCTCGCCGCTCTCCTTCCCCTGAAACAGCTCCTTCATCTCCGGCATCTTCCACTCCGGCATTTTCATTTTCAGCTCCGGCAGCTTTTCCTTCAGATCTCGCATGTACGTCTTCGCCGTTTCCATCTGCTCTCTCAGCTTCTTCACACCTTCCGACTTCTGCGTCTTGCCCTCGATGCACTTCGAGGCGATTTCGGCCATGAAGTTAAAGTCAAACACCACCGGCTCCAGGCCCGCCGGGTCGTCGCGCAACCGCTTGGCCCGCGCCTGCACCTTTTCCGCCAGCCACTCAAAGCCGCTGCCCTGCGCCGCCTTGGCAAATGACTTCTCTGCCTCCGCATACTCATGCGTGGCGATCTGCCGCTCACCCGTCAGATAAACGATGAGCGGATTGTCCGGCCACGCAAGGCTCGCCGCCGCCAGGCAGCGGTCCGCATCCGCCCACCGCTTCTCACGCATGAAATAGCATCCCACCATCAGATGCAGGCAGCACTTTCCAGCCGGATCCAGCTTCAGCTGCGGATCAGCCGAAAGTTTGTCCGCCTCCTCCAGTTCATTCATGCCCAGCTGCCCATACCCCTGGGACAGATAGGAACACCCCAGCAGCAGACGATGAGTGGCACGCAGCCCCACTGTTTTTAAACTGGCTGCCGGAATGGACTCCAGCTCATAAAAGGCGAGGTCAAACTCCGTCGTTGCCATCATCAGGACGGACAGAAGCAGGCGCAGGTCGGCCGGCATCTCCTTGATTTCCTTCAGCGCCCGGCTCACCCCTTGCCAGTCCACTTCGCCAGAGGCCAGCCGCTGCGGACCCACATAGTCTTCCGCAAAGCGGACCGCTTCTTCGGCGCTTTTCTGCACCTTGTCAGGCAGCGCCTTCAGGTTGCCCGCCGCCGCCTGGTCGGCAGCCAGCGCCAGACCGTGTACAAAGACCTTCCACACCATCGCATCGAGTGCGTAATACGCCTTCGCCTTCCATCCTCCCAGCTTCTCACGGCGCTCCACCTTCTCCTTCGTCAGCGTCGCCCATCGTCCCACCTTCAGCGCTGCGGTTTCGCATTCTGTCAGCAGCGCATCATCCACGAGTGCTTCAGCCGCCACCCCCGGCTTCCCATGCATCTTCCGCAGCAGATCCAGCGCCACCGTCGCACTCTTTGCCGCTCCTTCCGCCGCCGCCTTGTCGAGAGTCTTCACACTGTCCTCGGCAGTTTTCGCCGCCCCATGGATCTCCGCCCTCAGCTGCGTGGCCGTCTTCTCGGGCTCCTTATGGCAGGCGGCAATCGCGGTCGCGGTGATCAAAGCAATGAGGAAACGCATAGGCCGATCATGCGGGAAAGAATTCCTATGTCGATTCCAAAAGCGGCGGTGAATTCTCAAACCTTCTTCCCCAACTCCCGTCCAATCTAAATTCTCAGTTTTCAGTTCTCAGTTTTCAATCCCACCACCATCACCGCAGACCCACTTCAAAATCATTCCATTGCTCACCATTCCTTTGCAAAAGAACAGCGCCCCCTTTCTCTCATGCAGGAACCCCACCAATCCCCTCCGGGTTCCGTGTATTCCGCGTATTGATTCGCTGTTCGCTCCCCTTCGGGCTCACTTCGTTCGTCTGTCTCGCTCCGCTCGGCTCCGTAGGCCCATTCAGACTCTCTTCTCTGCGGTCTTCTAATCTCTCGCGGTGTTAAATCCGTCCTAACCCTCACTTCCCCAGCGCCTCCCTCACCATCACCGGATCATCCGTCGTGATGCCATCCACCCCCAGCGCCGCAAACCGCTTCACATCCGCCGCCTTGTTCACCGTCCACACATACAGTTCAAAGCCCGCGTCACGCACCTGCTTCACCATCGCTGCATCCCACGGGAAATCACTCGTTCCCAGGTCCAGCCCGTCCAGCTTGTCCGCCTTCGTATCTGCAATCAGCTGCGTTAGATCCGTCGGCTTCTTCTCCTTCGTCTTCCCAGACGCCAGCCGATAAACCTTCATCCACGGCATCGCCTTCTTCGACTCCGCGGCCGAAGCACGATTAAACGCGATGATCGCCAGCTGCGGCGCACGCTCCTTCATCGGCTCCAAAATCCGCTTCAGCTCCGGCACGATCTCCGGCCCGCATTTCACCTCGATAAAAAAGCGCTGCTTGCCCTTCGGCATCGTCGCCAGTGCCTGCTCCAGCGTCGGAATCTTTTCATTCGCCCACTCCTTGCCCTTCCACGATCCCGCATCCAGTGCCGTCAGCTCCGCCTGTTTCGTCGTCGCCACATCCAGCTTCACCCCGGTCGTCCGCTTCGTGTCCTTGTCATGAATCACCGCCGTCTTGCCGTCCGCGGTCAGGTACACATCCAGCTCGCACGCATCCGTCTGGTTCTTCCAGCCAAGCTCAAACGCCCCCAAAGTGTTCTCCGGGGCACGCGCGGAAAATCCGCGATGAGCGACGATTTCAACAGCGTGTGCGGACATGGCAGAAAGAAGGAAAAGTGCGGCGAGCTTCATGAGGGAGAAAGCAAACGAAGCAAGCATCCGTAACCCTTCGCCCCAAATGAAATTTTGTTTCCTGCTCGTCATCAGCTTCATCATCGTCCGCACGCTGACTTCCTGCTCCAAGTCACCGTCCGCCGATCCCAAAGACCAGCACGTCATCCTCATCAGCCTCGATGGCTTCCCCGCCTGGCTCTGGAATGATGAATCCCTTCAGATCCCCAATCTCCGCAAGCTCGCCGCCGAAGGTGCCAGCACCAAGGCCATGACCGTCAGCAATCCCTCCATCACCTGGATCAATCACACCACCCTCGTCACCGGCGTCGAGCCCCGCAAGCACGGCGTCCTCTTCAATGGCCTCCTCGTCCGCCAGGGCGACAACAAGCCGCCGAAGATCGAGCAATGGGCCGATAAAACCAAGCTCGTCCATGTCCCCACCCTCTACGACGTCGCCCATGACGCCGGCCTCACCACCGCCGAGTCCGACTGGGTCGCCGTCACCAAAGCCAAGACCATCGACTGGAGCTTCGCCGAGCTCCCCGAAGCCGAAGGCAAAGTCGAAAAAGAAATGATCGCCGCCGGCGAGATCAAGCCCCAGGACATCACCTGGATGCAGCTCGGCCCCCAGCGCAAAAGCGTCACCTTCCTCGACAACATGTGGACCAAGGCCGCCATCCACATTTTCAAAACGCACAAGCCCAACCTCCTCCTCTACCACACCCTCAACACCGACTCCACCCACCACACCTACGGCCCCGGCTCCTCTGCCAGCTACACCGCCCTGGCCTACGCCGACCGTCTCGTCGGCGACCTCGTCAAAGCCGTCGAAGACAGCGGCCTGCGCGACAGCACCACCTTCGTCATCGCCACAGATCACGGCTTCAAAAAAGTCACCAAGATCATCCTCCCCAATGTCGAGCTCAAGAAAGCCGGACTCGCCCAGGGCATCGGCCCCACGATCAATACATGCGATGCCTATTCCATGACCCAGGGCGGAATGGCCTTCGTCTATGTCACCAATCCCGCTCGCAAAGCCGAGCTCCTGCCAAAGCTCAAAGACATGTTCTCCAAAGTCGAAGGCATCAATGGCGTCATCGAAGGCACAGACGGCCACACCCTCGGCATGCCCACCCCTGAGGAAAACCAGGGCATGGGAGACCTCGTCCTCTATCCTAAAGCCGGCTACGCCTTCAAAAACGACGCCGGCGGAGACGCCACTGTCACCCCTTCCGTCAACTACGCCGGCACCCACGGCTACCCCAACACCGACCCCGAGCTCGACGGCATCTTCATCGCCAGCGGCCGCGGCATCAAAAAAGGCGTCGTCCTCGACCGCATGACCAATCTCGACGTCGCCCCCACCATCGCCAGACTCATGAGCCTCCAGCTCCCCCAGCCCGACGGCCGCGTCCTCGAAGAGATCCTCATCTCCACGGGCAAGAAATAAATCCCAACGCGCTGCCGCCAGGCGCAGCAAAGTAGCCTTGTTCCTGTGGAACAAGGGAACGCACCGCTTCACCCCAAATGCTTAATAGCCAGAGTCACCCGTGAGCCTCCGAACCACGCGGCAGCGTCTTGGACTGCGGTGGCAGAGATGCACGGCGCAAGCCTGCATCGGCGACACCGCTTTCGTGAGGTGATGAGCATCCTACGTCCTTACCTCGCCATCCAGCCTCTGAAGGGGCGTTGCGTCTAAGCTTGCCGCACGCACTCCAAGAATGCTGTTGCGTGTGAAGCCGGGCTTTGAGCATTGTAATCACGCTGATATTGAAACGCGAAGCACACCGGCTCCCGGAGGGAGCCAAGAAATTAGCCGGTGGTGAAGCGAGCCTTGGCGAGCGAGAACCACCGGACCAGCCCCACGACGTTATTCCCCTCCAGGGCCGCATGCCGGAGGTATGCGAGAAGCATTCTGCCTCCCAACATTCACCCATGAGGTTGTCGACGCTGCAAAGCATGTCACAAAACCATGTCATAACCTGTGGCAAAAAAGGTCGGCATGTCCCGCTCTCCGCTCTGGCATCATGTTCGCAAACAACTCAAGGCGGCAAACGCGGCTCTCCCTCTCCCCGCCCTTGGCATACAACAGGAAGGAAATCAATTTTACTTCGGGGAGAGGGCTGGGGTGAGGGGCCGTCATTCACTTCCGCCGGTCAGTCTCACGGACAGCAAGCCATCCCCCCCACCTGCATATCAATCCCATTTCCCCGGGTGCATTTTAGATACATCCTTGTGCGGCCGGAAGAGACATGCACTGACAGATTCAAAGCCCGCCCTTTGTAATTTCAGCACCCCCATTTTCCCCCATGTCTTTCCTTTGTCTCCGCAGACGCAGAGCACAGGCTCGTCCCATGCGCCTTCTCCGCATGCTGCCAGCCCTCGTTCTCGCCACAGGCATCTCGCTCGCCGCAGATGCCCCTCCACAGATCGCACAAAGCTGCACCGAATGCCACGACAAGGACAACACCAAAGGCGGCCTCGACCTCACCGCTCTCCCCTTTGACCTCCAAGACCCCGCTACCCGCGACCGCTGGATCCGCATCTACGACCGCGTCGAAAAAGGCGAGATGCCCCCCAAGCCCGAAGACCTCCCTCAGTCAGAGCGCGCCGACATCGTCCAATCACTTTCCAAATCCATTCTCACCGCCGATCACGCCGACATCCTCGCCCACGGTCGCGGCCCCCTCCGCCGCCTCAACCGCGACGAATACGAGCAGAACCTCCGCGACATCCTCCAGCTCCCCGACCTCGACATCCGCGACATCCTTCCCGAAGACCGCGAAGGCCAGCGCTTCAACAAGACCACGCAGATGCTCGACATGTCCCGCGTGCAGCTCGTCGCCTATCTGGATGCCGCCGAGGCCGCGCTCCACGCAGCCATGACCACCGAGCCTGCGCCGCCAGAAGTGATCAAATACCGCGCTGTCGGCACCGATCTCTTCCCCGGCACCGGTACCTTCGGCAATCGCGAGGCCATGTTTTTCGCCCAAGACAACAAGGCCATGGAGTTCCGCAGGAAAAACGACAAAGGCAAAGACGAATCCACCGAACACGACTTCGCCAAAGATGACACCATCGAAATGGCCCTCTTCCGTGCCGCCAGCTGGCCCTACATCGGCACCCTCAAACACTTCACCGCCAAACGCGCCGGCAGCTACAAGGTGCGCTTCTCCGCCCGCGCTGTCCTGCAGCAGCCAGGCTTCGTGATCACTCAGGCAGTCAAACCTCTGCCCATGACCTTCCGCACTCGCAAGCCCGCAGGTGCCGACATCATCAATGAAGTGCACGACTCCGGCGGTATCATCGACATCCAGCCCGAAAAGCGCGTCTATGAAACCACCGTGCGTCTCCGCGAAGGGGAGGCCATCGAGTACAGCGTCCTCGGCATCCCCATGCCGCTCGCCATGAATCCCAACGGCTCAGGCCCCACCTACCGCTATCCGCCGTTCCCTGAAGGCGGTCAGCCCGGCATCGCCGTTCAGTGGCTCGAAATCGAAGGCCCCATTGCATCCCAAACCTGGCCTCCGCCCTCGCACCACGTGCTCTTTGACGACCTCGGAATCGAGCCCAAGCCCAGGGACCCGCAGCAAGACGCCAAGCGCCTCCTTCGCCGCTTCGTCAAGCTCGCCGCCCGCGAGCCTGTGCCCGAGGAAGATCTGCAGTTGCTCGATGCCCTCATCCAGTCGCAGCTCGCCAAAAACATTCCTTTCCGCGAAGCCATGCTCGCCGGTTACAAAGCCTTCCTCGCCTCCGGAGATTTCATCTATGTCCGCGAACCCCTGAAGGCAGACGACCACTACGCCATCGCCTCCCGACTCTCCCATTTTCTCACCAACTCCCGCCCCGACGCGCAGCTCATGCAGCTCGCGCAAAATAAAAACCTCCGCGATCCCCAGGTGCTCCGCGCAGAAACCGAACGCCTCATCGCCAGCAACGGCTTTGACCGCTTCGTCAAAAACTTCACCGACTGCTGGCTCAGCCTCCGCCAGATACGCCGCGACGACCCCGACATCCGCCTCTTCCCCGAGTACCGCTTCGACGAGTACCTCGTGGAAAGCATGGAGCGCGAGACCCGCACCTTCTTCACCTCGATGATCCGCGACAACCTGCCCGCCAGCGTGCTCGTGCAGTCAGACTTCGTCTTCGCCAACGACCGCCTCGCCGCCCACTACCAGCTTCCACCACTCAGTGGTTCCGCCATGCGCAAAGTTTCCCTGCCCAAGGACAGCCCCTATGGAGGGCTGCTCACCCAGGCCGCCGTTTTGAAAGTCAGCGCCAACGGCACCACCACCTCCCCCGTCGTCCGCGGCGCCTGGGTCATGGAGCGCCTCATTGGCCAGCCACCACCTCCACCACCCGCCAGCGTTCCCGCCGTCGAGCCCGACATCCGCGGCGCCAAAACCATCCGCGACCTCCTCGCCCTCCACACCAAATCCAAATCCTGCGCTGCCTGCCACGCCCGCTTCGATCCCGTCGGCCTCGCCCTCGAAAACTTCGACATCCTCGGCGGCTGGCGCACAAACTACCGCGGCCTGGAAGAAGGAAAGCGTATCGACGGCATCGACCGTGCCGGCCACAGCTACTCCTACACCATCGCCTCCCCCGTGGACACCAACGGCAAGCTCCTCGACGGCCGCACCTTCAAAGACGTCAGCCAACTCAAAACCCTCATCGCCTCAGACCCCCGCCAGCTCGCCCGCAATCTCCTCCACCAGTTCACCCTCTACTCCACCGGCACCCCCGTCCGCTTTTCAGATCGTCCCGAAATCGAGTCAATGCTCGATGCTTGCGCGAAGGATGGCTATCGCGTGCAAGATCTGATGCATGCCTTGGTGCAGAGCCACACCTTTCTTGGACAATAAAATGAACTCTCCTTACATCGCGAAATCTCTTTCTCGCCGTCGTTTTCTGCGCAGCGCCGGGGCTGTGCTCGCACTGCCGATGCTGGAGTGCCTGCATCCAGTGTTTGGCCGTGCGGCGCAGGTGAAAACGCCCCGTCGGTTGTTGATCATTTCCAACAACCTCGGCTTCCTCCCAAAACCCTTTTTCCCAAAGACCACCGGACGCGACTACGAACTGTCACCAACGCTTTTGCCGCTCAATGAGGTGAAGAACGAGTTCACCCTCTTCAGCGGTATGTCGCACCCCGACGTCAACGGCGGCCACAGCGCTGAGAACTGCTTCCTCACCGCCGCACGCGGCCCCACCAAGAGCGGCTTCCGCAATCAGATCTCGCTCGACCAATACATCGCCGAAAAGCTCGGCCAGCAAACGCGCTACCCCACGCTCAACCTTGGCGTCAACATCGACAAAGCCAACCGCAGCCTCTCCTGGACCCGCGATGGCGTCCTCCTTCCCGCCGAAGACAGCGCACCCGCCCTCTTCCGTCGCATGTTCGTCCAAGGCGATCCCGCCGCCGTCAAAAAACAACTCCAGCAACTCGACGAGCGCGGCAGCATTCTCGACACGCTCATGGATCAAACCAAACGCCTCAGCCGCGACGTCGGCAGCACCGACCGCGCCCGTCTCGACCAATACCTCACCTCAGTCCGCGAAGTCGAAGAACGCCTCCTCACCGCCCGGGAGTGGGAGCTGAAGCCCAAGCCCGTCTCCCCTCAGCCCGAGCCCAAAGACATCCAGGACAAAAAGCTCATCTTCGAAAAGCTCGACCTCATGCTCTCCATGGCCCAGCTCGCCTTCGAGTCGGACTCCACTCGCATCATCACCCTCATGGTCGATGCCTTCGCCACTCCCTCCTTCCATCTTCCAGGCGCTGACAACACCACCGAAGGATACCACGGCCTCAGCCACCACGGCCAGGCCGAGGAAAAAGTACGCCAGCTTGCCGAAGCCGATCTCGAACAAATGCGCCTCTTCAAAAAGCTCATCCAAACCCTCGCCTCCAAACGCGAAGACGACGCCCGCCTTCTCGACCGCACCATGGTCCTCTTCGGCAGCAACATGGGAGACGCCAACACCCACGACAACACCAACCTCCCCATCCTCCTCGCCGGCGGCGGTTTCAAACACGGCCAGCACCTCGCCTTCAAACGCGACAACAATCTCCCCCTGAGCAACCTCTTCGTCACCCTCCTCCAACACCTCGGCGTCGAGTCCAACCAGTTCGGCTCCAGCACCGGCCCCCTCACCGGCCTGACTTGACTCAGCACCGCCGCATGGAAGTACGACAGACACTCCTGTCTGTCGACCAGCGCTCCCCAATCCCCCAGCCCTTCCGAGTCACCTAAAAGCTCCTTCACAGCGCCCTCGCACGCGACGCGCAATTCCGCACGCGGCTCTCCCTCTCCCCGCCACTGAAAATCGCTAAAAGCAAAGGTCGTCTTCGGGGAGAGGGCAGGGGTGAGGGGACATCACCCGCCTGCGCCACTGGAACGTCCGCAAGCCTCTCTTCTGTCCCGCCTTCACGTGGGTTGCACTCGCCGCATTGTCAGGGATGGTCCGGCCTTTGAAACCAGCCCTGCTCATCCTTGCATCCTTCCTCGGGTGGCTAAACCCGCAGCTCTCCACCCTGGATCATCGCCGGCAGGAGCTCCAAACCGCGCTGTCAAAACTCCCCGCTCTCCCCACACCTCAGCCGCTTGAGCATGCCGGCTTCCACAGCGGCCTCGCCCCGCACGCCGACTCCACCCGCTGGGTCCAGATCGACCTCGGTGCCGAATACCCGCTGGATGCCATCGTCGTCATCCCCGCCATGCTCGGTGTCGCGGAGGCCTACGGCTTCCCCAAACGCTTCCGCATCGACACCTCCAACGACCCGCTTTTTGCTGAATCCGACACACAACTCGATCAAACCGGCACCGATTTTCTGCCCTCCAGCGCCCCCTGGCAGGTAGCCACCAAAGGCATCCGGGCACGCCACATCCGCTTCACCGCCACCCGCCTTTCACCCCAGCCCCATCAGACCAACCGCTTCATCTTCTGCCTCGGCGAACTCCTCGTCTTCAGTGGCGGCCGCAATGTCGCCCTCCACGCCCAGGTGCTGGCCCCCGTCTCGGTCGAAACCCTCCCCACCTGGTCCCCCCGTCACCTCGTCGATGGCGCCTATTCGCTCGGTCTCGCGGTGCAGCCAGATGAAATCAATGGCAACGGCTGGCACAGCGGCATCTCCAGCACCGCCGCCACCACCAAATGGGTGCAGGCAGATCTGCGCACAGCGCGGAATATCGAGGAAATCCGCCTCATTCCCGCCCATCCACGCGACTATCCCGAGCGCTCCGGCTTCGGCTTCCCCCGCCGCTTCAAAGTGGAGGCCGATGGCAAAACCATCTTCGACACCACCACATCAGATTTCCCCAATCCCGGCGACACCCCCGTCGCCTTTCCCACCCCCGGCCTGCACGCCCAAACCATTCGCTGCACTACCACGCAGCTTTGGGAACGCAGTGGCGACTTTGTGTATGCCCTTGCAGAATTGCAGGCCTTCGACTCCGGAAAAAACATCGCCCGTGATTCCGTCATCACCAGCTCTGACGACACTCTCTCCCACTCATGGAGCCGCGCTGGTCTCATCGATGGCCGCAGCAGCTCCGGCCTGCTGCTCGATGAAGCCTCATGGCTCGCCGATCTCTCCCGGCGCCGCCAGCTCACCGAAGAACTCGCCTCCGTGGAAATGCGGCGCACCGCAGCGCAGGCAAGCGCACAAACTCGCGCCGCGGGGCTGGCCTTTGCTTTCATCATCGTCATCGCTTGGTGGGCTGCACTGCGCTCCCGCCGTTCCCGTCGTCAGGAAATCGAAGCCCTGCGCCACCGCATCTCACGCGATCTCCACGACGACATCGGCAGCCACCTCGGCAGCATCCGCCTCATGTCAGAGCTGGCCCTGCGCGATGGCCCGGCCTCCGACTCACTTGAAGAAATCCACCGCCTCGCTGGTGAGGCTGCCGAGTCCATGCGCGGCATCATCTGGCTGGTGCGGGAAGGAGACTCACCACCGCTGACCAGCCTCGTCGAAGCCATGCGCCAAAGCGCGGCAGCACTCCTGAAGGACGTCGACTGGCAAATCGTTGCACCCAATAGCAACGAGACCGCCTCTCTCGAATTTCACCGCCAGGTCTTCCTGCTCTTTCGCGAAGCTGCACATAACATCACACGGCACGCACATGCCACCCAGGTGCGCATTGAGGCGCACTGGAAGGCAAAACACTTTCATCTGCGCATCGAGGACAATGGCTGCGGCTTCGACGTCACTGCCGTCACCGCCGGAAACGGCCTCGCCAATCTCCAGCACCGCGCCACCGTTCTCGCCGGCACTCTACAAATCACCAGCAAACCTGGTGGCACCTGTATCCACTTGGAGGCCGATTTTTCATGAACACACTCTGGATCGTCGAAGACCACGCTGCTTTCCGCCGCACGCTGCTGCGCGTGCTGAATGCTGAAACCGGCCTGAAATGCACCCGCGACTTCGATTCCTGCGAAAAATTGCTCGCCGCACTCGGCAAGCCAGATGCACCCGACCTCATCCTCCTCGATGTCGGGCTGCCCGGCATGAGCGGCATCGAAGGCATCCGCCTGATCAAAGAGCGCTCACCGAAAACCCTCGTCGTCATCCTCACTGTCTTCGAAGACGACGACAAAGTCTTCCAGTCCATCTGCGCCGGAGCAGCCGGTTACCTGCTCAAAACCAGCAGCGTCGCAGACATCACCCAGGCCGTGCGCGATGCCCTGGCCGGCGGCTCCCCCATGAATCCCCGCATCGCCCGCCGCGTTTTGGAAATGTTTTCCAAACTCGCCCCCAAGCAGCGCGACTATGGCCTCAGCGAGCGCGAAAAGGAAATCCTCCAGCTCATGACCACCGGACTTATCAAAAAGGAGATCGCTGACAGATTGAGCCTCAGCGTGCACACCGTTGACACCTACCTGCGGCGCATCTACGAAAAGCTGGAGGTCAATACGCGCACCGGTGCCGTCGCCAAGGCGCTCAAGGAAGGGCTGGTCTGACTGTCCCGCGCTCGCGTGGCATGAAAAGCCCCCTCGTGCATCGTATATCCTGCACATGCGTTTCCTTGCCCTCATCGTCATCTCAGCGACCCTTCCGGCCAGCGCGGTCGATTTTGTGCGCGAGGTGCGGCCCATCTTTGAAAAGCACTGCTATGAATGTCATGGCAGCAAAAAGCAGAAGAACGACTACCGGCTCGACATCAGGTCTGTGGCCCTGACCGGCGGCGAGGAGCATGCTCCAAACATCATTCCCGGCAAAAGCGCGCAGAGCCCTCTTTTCCACTTCATCAGCGGCACGGATGAAAAGACCACCATGCCACCCAAGGAGAAACTGAGCAGTGCAGAGATTGACCTGCTCAAGCGCTGGATCGACGAAGGCGCGGTGTGGCCCGAGGGTGTGGATGTGGCTCAGGTGGAGAACCGCCTGGACTGGTGGAGCTTCAAGCCATTCGCCAAGATCACTTCTCCTGCCTCTATCGACGACTTCATTCGTGCGAAACTCACCGAGCACGGCTTTAAACCAGCTGCAGAGGCCGATGCGCGCACGCTGATCCGTCGCTTATTCTTTGACCTCACCGGCCTGCCGCCTTCACCCGAGGAGGTGAAACGGTATGAAACTCTGCCGTATGAAAAGCTGGTGGATGATCTGCTGGCATCTCCGCGCTACGGCGAGCGCTGGGCGCGCCATTGGCTTGATCTAGTGCACTACGGTGAAACCCATGGTTACGACAAGGACAAGCCGCGCCTGAATGCCTGGCCCTACCGCGACTACGTCATTCGTGCGCTGAACAGCGACAAGCCCTACGCCCGGTTCATCGAGGAGCAGATCGCCGGAGATGCGCTCTATCCCGGCACTACAGACGGCATCACCGCGCTCGGCTTCATCTCCGCCGGGCCGTGGGATCTCATTGGCCACGCGGAGGTGCCAGAAACGAAACTGGATGGCAAAATCGCGCGCCATCTGGACCGGGATGACATGGTGCAGAACACCCTCGGCACCTTCTGCTCGCTCACCGTCGGCTGCGCGCAGTGTCACAACCACAAATTCGACCCCATCACGCAGGAGGATTATTACTCCCTGCAGGCCGTCTTTGCCGCCATCGACCGCACGGAGGTGAATTATTATCCCGATGATGAATCCATGCGTCGTTTCGTGGATTTAGACCGCAGGCGGCAGAAGGTCGTGGCAGACATCAAGGGTTTGGAAGAGCCGCTCAAACAGAAAGCGGGAGAAGCCTACACCGCACTCTCCAAGCGCATCGATGGCGCTGCTGACAAAGCCTCTAGCGCTAATCCCAATGCGAAACCCGATTTCGGTTATCACAGCGCCATCGTGAAGGAGCAGAACACCGTGAAGTGGGTGCAGGTGGACCTGGGCAGCAGCACCAACATTCAGCGCGTTGTCTTGAAGCCCTGCTATGACGACTTCGGCGGCATCGGTGCCGGTTTCGGCTTCCCCGTTCGCTTCAAGGTCGAGGCCAGCGACGATCCTGAGTTCAAGACGGGCGTCACGCTCATCTGGCGCAGGCATGACGCCACCTTCATGAACGACTTCAAAAATCCCGGCCTCACTCCCTTTGAAACAGGCACGGCGGAGGATGACGGCGCTAAAGGCAGGTATGTGCGCGTCACAGCCGTGAAGCTCGCTGAGCGCAAAGACGACTACATCTTTGCACTCTCGGAAATGGAGGTCTATGCCGAGAAAAACGGCCCCAATCTCGCCGCAGGAAAGAAGGTGAGTGCATTGGACAGCATTGAGGCCGCACCGCGGTGGCGGAAGGCCAATCTTACCGATGGTATAGCCCCGCAGGCCCGCACGCTGGAGGACAAGCAGTGGCTCATCCGCGAACGCGATGCCCTCATGCTCGCGCAGGCAGATGCAGCCACACGCCGCGAGCTGCAGGAACTGCGCACCCAGCGTACGGCTGCGGATGCCGAGATCTCCCAACTCCCCAAGCCCGGCAAGGTGTATGCAGGTGCCATTCACACCGGCACGGGCGCATTCAAAGGGACGGGTGGCGAAGGGGGAAAGCCTCGCGTCATCCAGGTGCTCAAGCGTGGCGATATCAAGCAGCCCGCCAAGGAGGTCGGGCCGCAAAGCATCACCGCGCTCAGCGGAACTTTTCATGATGCCTATCAGATGGCAGGAGAAGGCGAATCCGCGCGCCGCGCGGCATTGGCGGCATGGATCAGCAGCAAGAACAACGCGCTGACCTGGCGCAGCATCGTGAACCGTGTCTGGCAGCACCACTTTGGCCGCGGTCTGGTCGACAGCGCGAATGACTTTGGCCGCATGGGCGGCAGGCCCAGCCATCCGGAACTGCTCGACTGGCTCGCCATCACCTTCCGCGATGACCTTGGAGGCAGCCTGAAGAAGCTGCACAAGCTCATCGTGATGAGCGGGACCTACCGCCAGTCCTCTGGCAAAGTGGAGCAAACGGATGCAAACAATGTCCTTCTCTCCCACCAGAACCGACGGAAGCTGGATGCGGAGTCCGTGCGCGATGCCATCCTGGCGGTGAGCGGCAAGCTGGATCTCACCATGGGTGGCCCCAGCTTTCAGGACTTCATCATCGAAAAGCCGCAGCACAGCCCGCATTATGAGTATCAGCTGCATGATCCCGAAGACCCGAAGTCCTGGCGGCGGAGCGTCTATCGTTTCATCGTGCGCAGCCAGCAGCAGCCTTTCATGACAGTGCTCGATTGTGCAGACCCCTCCATGCGTGTGGAAAAGCGCAATGAGTCGCTCAGCCCGCTGCAGGCACTGGCGATGATGAACAACGGCCTCGTGGTGGCCATGGCGAAGCACTTTGCGGAACGCGTGGCACAGGAGAGGCAAGGAGGGGAAGCGCAGATACGGCGCGCTTTTGAACTGGCTCTGTCACGGAATCCGACAGCGGATGAACTCACGCCGTTGCTCGACTACGCGAAGCGCGAGGGATTGGAAAACACCTGCCGCGTGATTTTGAATCTGAATGAATTCAGCTTTGCGGATTGAGGAGCTTCCTTTGACGTCGCCATTTCAGGAGGATCAGCCAGAGAAAGGCCAGCGCTCCGAGCCACCGCGTGATTCCATGGCCAAAAACAACCGTGGCATTGAACCAGACGAATGCCAGGAAGCCCTGGAGCAGCCGCTCAAGACTGCGGCTGCGTGATGAATGGCGGGCGGGCGCCAGCCACCACCAGCCGACGTCAAGAAGCCACATGGACAGCACGGCGTAGTTGACCCACACACCGCTGCCTGAGTCAAAACCGGTGACAGCTGCCGTTTGCTGCGCCGTGGCTTTAAAGGCGGCACGATGGCTCCAGTGGTGCACGAATTGAAAGGCGCATGCCACATGCACCATGAGCAGCAGGCAAGCCGCCGTCCACCAGGGGCGGCCTGCATGATCTCCGTTTTTTGTGAGGCGCTGGGTCAGCGCAGCTGCGTAGGCCAGAAAAGCCGCGCCGGCGGTGGCGTGAATGAGAAAAGCGGTGAAATTCATGAACGCTGCATTCGCGCGAAGGCAAAGCCAATGCCTGCTCCAAACCCGAGTCCATAAAGCGCGCCCCAGGCCAGTTCGCTCGGCACGGAATGCAGGGAGCTGTAGCACACGTGCGCGCCTGCAAAATAACCGGCGGAATGAAGGGCGAATATCACGAGGATGGAAGGCACCAGGGAACGCCAGCCGTTCAACGTTGCCGCCGTCACCGCCGTGAAAGCGGTGCAGCCCACCAAGGAGCCCAGCCATTCACCCAGACCCATCCCGAGCCAAAACCAGCCGGCACACCAGGCGATGGCATAAGCAAGAAAGGCGGTGAAAAAGAAGCGGTAAAACTGCATGACAGTGCCCTGCCATTTTAGCGCGGGCCGCAGCAACATCCCCGAAAGCAGGATGAACACCGCGCAGCAGCCTGCATACATGCCAGCTTCGCCTCCCAGCCGGGCAAACCACGGAGTGCCCAAAGCCCAGACGGCAAAGGCTGCCGTGCTGACGATGGCGAAACTGGCGCCGCCACGTATCATGAGTCCAAGCGTGTTCATAGGGCACGAAACGTTGCGCCAAGGGGGCGGCTGTCACGCATGAGCGGTGTTTTTTTGCGGCCCCGGCACCAGCGGGCGAACCGAGGAGAAACGCGGAACATTGACACAAACGATGGCATCCGACGTTTGTTCGTCTCGTGCTCCAGCCCATGAAAAATTTCGCTCTCGCTCTTTGTCTGCTGACGTTCGTTCTCAAAGCCGCCGCCCAGCAGCCTGCCGATGCCGAAATCCGCCACGTCACCATCTGGAGTGATGGCACACGCATGGCGGGACACTTGTATGTACCGCGTGATCTCAAAGAAGGAGAAAAGCGTCCGACGGTGCTGTTCTGTGCCGGCACCGCAGGAGTGAAGAAAGGGAATGGCGGGCTCTATGCGAGGCGCTTTGTGAAGGAGGGTTTTGTGGTGCTCGCGTTTGACTATCGTGGCTGGGGAGAGAGCGACTGCAAGCTGACGCTGCCCGAGCCGATGCCGAGAGCGGATGCGGATGGCATGGTTACGGTAAAAGCGCGGCCGGTGCGCTGGCAGATGGACATGGCTGACCAGACGCTCGACATCCGCTGCGCGATCAGCTTTCTCATTGGCGAGCCGTGCGTGGATGCGGAGCGCATCGGCCTGTTTGGCACCAGCTATGGCGGCGGCCTGGTGGTGTGGGTGGCCGGGAATGATCCGCGCGTGAAGTGTGTGGTGTCCCAGGTGCCAGGCATGGGCGGCGGCCGCCCGCAGGCTGCGCAGAAGTATGCCAACGACCTGGCGGTGAAGCAGGCGCGTGGTGAGACGGAGCCTGTGCCGATCGAAACCGGCAAGCTCGGCGGCAAGATGGCCACCTATGCACAGATGCGCGCCAACCCGGCCAAGGGACTCGGTTACAATGCTGTGGAGGCCGCCTCCAAGATCACCGTCCCCACGATGATCATTGTCGCGGAAAAGGAGGAGCTCATGAGCAACGCGGAGAACGGCCTGCGTGCTTTCCAGGCCCTGCAGAAAAACGGTGTGAAGAGCGAGTATCACGTCCTCCAAGGCATCGGCCACTATGGGGTGTACAAGGAAAAATTCGAAGAGGCCACCAAGCTGGCATCCGATTGGTTTCATCTGCATCTGGACGCAAATCTGAAAACTCCGTGAAATACTCGGCAAGATGACAGTGGACAAAGCAACCCGACTTTTTGCATACTTGGAAATCTCCCAACCATGAAAACTCAATTCCCCGCTGAACGCATCCTTCTCGGCCCCGGCCCCAGTCCCGTCCCCTCGCGCGTGCTGCGTGCGCTAGGAGCGCCCACGCTCGGCCATCTGGACCCGCAGTATCTCACCATCATGGACGAGGTCTGCGAGATGCTGCGGCAGGTCTTCCGCACGAAAAATGCGCTTACATTTCCTGTGAGCGGCACCGGCATGGCGGGGATGGAGTGCATCGCGGTCAATCTCATCGAACCCGGCGACGAAGTGATCGTGTGTGTGAACGGCGTCTTTGGCGGACGCATGAAGGATGTGATGGAACGCTGTGGCGCCACGGTGCACACCGTCGAAGCCGCGTGGGGAGAGGTCATCGCGCTGGAGCAGATCTCGGCGGCGCTGGACCAGCATCCGAAGGCGAAGCTGGTGGGCATTGTGCATGCAGAAACGAGCACGGGCGCGCATCAGCCGCTGGATGGTTTTGCCGATCTGGTGCACAGCAAAGGCGCGCTGCTCATCGTGGATGCCGTCACCAGTCTCGGCGGCCACGAATTGAAGGTGGATGAATGGGGCATTGATGCGATTTACAGCGGCACGCAGAAGTGCCTGAGCTGCCCGCCCGGGCTGGCTCCCGTCAGCTTTGGGGATCGCGCGCTCGCGATCATGGACGCACGGAAGACCAAGGTGCAGTCGTGGTACCTGGATGTCTCGATGCTGCGAAAATATTACACCGGCGGCGGAGGAGGACGGGTGTATCACCACACCGCGCCGATCAACATGACCTACGCGCTGCATGAGGCGCTGACCATCGTGCTGGAAGAGGGGCTGGAGGCTCGCGTGGCACGTCATGAGAAGATGCATCTGCGCTTGCGTGCGGGGCTGGAGGCCATGGGCATCAGCTACATTCCGAAGCGGTCGCTGCATTCGCTCAACTGCATCAGCATTCCCGCCGGTGCGGATGACGCGGGCACGCGCAAGCGGCTGCTGGAAGAGTACGGCATCGAGATCGGTGCGGGCCTCGGGGTCATGGCTGGCAAGGCCTGGCGCATTGGCCTCATGGGGCATGGTTCGACGGTGCGGAATGTCGATCTGGTGCTGACTGCATTGCGTGAAGTGCTGAAATGATTTACGGCCATGTCCGCCGCGCTCGAACGTCTCGCCGGGCTGCTGCCGCCGGAGCGTCTGCTCCTGCGGCCTGCTGAGCTGGCGGCGTATGAGAGCGATGCGCTCACGGCCTTTCACACACGCCCGCTGGCGGTGGTGACGCCGGAGACGGCGGAGGAGGTCATCGCCATCGTGCGGCTGTGCCACGAGCTGCGGCTGCCTTTTGTGGCGCGTGGCAGCGGCACCAGTTTATCCGGTGGCTCGCTGCCCGTCGCAGGCGGCATTGTGATCGCGCTGAATCGTCTGAACCGGATTTTGAAACTTGATCCGGTGCAGCGCATCGCGGTGGTGGAGCCGGGGGTGATCAATACGCAGGTCACCACGGCTGCGGCACCGTATGGGCTGCACTATGCGCCGGATCCTTCTTCACAGACCATCTGCACCATTGGTGGCAATGTGGCCTTCAATTCCGGCGGCGCGCACTGTTTGAAGTATGGCATGACTTCCAATCATGTGCTCGGCATCAAGGCGGTGCTGGCCACGGGTGAAGTCGTGGAATGGGGTGGTGGTAGCCGTGAGCGACTGGGGCCGGACTGGTGCGGACTGTTCACGGGGAATGAAGGGCTTTTTGGTGTTGCTCTCGAAATCACGCTCCAGCTTTTGCCGAAGGCCGAATGTTTTCACACGGTGCTGGCGGGTTATCGAACGCTCGAACAAGCCGGTGATGCCGTCTCCGCAGTGATCGCCAGCGGCTTGCTGCCGGGGGCCATTGAGATCATGGATGCGCTGGCATTGGAGGCGGCAGTCGCCGCCGTGCATGCGGAGTACCCGCCGGGGTGCGAGGCGGTGCTCATCGTGGAATTGGAAGGGCCGCGTGAGGTTGTCGCCATTGAACGTGAACGGCTGGATGCCATCCTCGCGGCAAGTGCGCCGGTGGAAATGCGTCCGGCACGCGATTCGGACGAGCGCATGAGCATTTGGAAAGGCCGCAAGAGTGCCTTCAGCGCGGTGGGCCGGCTCTCGCCAGATTTCATCGTGCAGGACGGTGTGGTGCCGCGGCGAAGACTTGGCGAAGCGCTGCGGCGCATCGCGGGGATGTCCCGCGAGACGGGCATCCGTGTGGCCAATGTTTTTCATGCGGGCGATGGCAATTTGCATCCGCTCATTCTTTTTGATGGTCGTGAGGAAGGTGCGCTGCACCGCGCGGAGGCACTCGCGGGACGCATCCTGAAAATGTGCGTCGAAATGGGCGGCTCCATCACGGGAGAGCACGGCATCGGCGTGGAGAAGCGCGACTTTCTGGGAGACATGTTCTCGCCTGATGAGATCGATTGCATGCAGCGCCTACGTGCCGCCTTTGATCCCCTCGGCATCGCCAATCCGGGGAAGATGTTTCCAGGCAAAGAAGCGCCTGCTTTGTCATACGTCGGGCTGCATCCGCTGGAGAGGGCCGGCGTTATCTCACGCGAATGATATCTCCTGCGTCACTTGCTGAACTCCGCGAGGCTGTGCTTTCCGCACCGCGCGTCATCGCCGTGGGGGCGGGGACGAAGCCGAGGCTTTCGGCGGTGGATGCGGTGAAAATTTCGATGCGGGGGCTGTGTGGCCTCATCGAGTATGAGCCGAGCGAGTTTACGTTCACTGCGCTTGCGGGAACGCCGGTGAAGGAGATCGTCGCGACGCTTGCGGAGAAGGGGCAGTATCTGCCGTTTGATCCACTGCTCGTTGAGGCAGGAAGCACGATTGGCGGTGTGGTGGCTTCGGGCTTGAGCGGGCCGGGGCGGTTTCGTTTTGGCGGTGTGCGTGATTTCATTCTGGGCGTGCGGTTTGTCGATGGCATGGGCCGTCTGCTGCGTCTCGGCGGCAAAGTCGTCAAAAACGCGGCGGGATTTGATGTGCCCAAGTTCCTCGTCGGCAGCCTCGGCCGCTTCGGCGTCATCGGAGAGGTGACGTTCAAAGTCTTTCCGCAGCCCGAGGCGATGCTCACTCTTCAGCTTCCCTTTTCGGCTGAAGCCATGGCTGGGCTTTCCAATTCACGTTATGAGGCGGAGGCGCTCGATGTGCTGCCTGGCGGTGCAGCGATGATCGTGCGTCTTGCCGGGCCGGAGAAAGCGCTGGAGATGCTGGCGAAGGAGGTCGGCGGCGAGGTCATCTCCAACACGATCTGGGATGCGATTCGCGAAACGCCCTGGAGCTACAAGACGGACATCACGCCGGATCAAATCGCTGATTTCCAAACGGCGCATGTGAGCTGTGGTGGCAGCGTGGCCTTTTCCCAAATTCTTCCCTCTCGCGGCATGACTTTGCGGGGCGATGCACCGCTGTGGATCGGCGGAAGGACTCGCTTCGCCGTTGAAGATGCGGTGAAGCAAGCACTGGACCCGCAGCAGCGTTTCCCAACTCTAGACGACTGATGCTGCACGCCATTCCAACCGAAAAACTTGGCCCACTGGGCGAACCGATGGCAAAGGCGGTCTCGGCCTGTGTGCATTGCGGCTTCTGCCTGGCGGCTTGTCCGACCTATCGTGAACTGGCGCAGGAGATGGACACACCGCGCGGGCGCATTGTGCTGATGAAGGAGGTGCTGGAAGGGAAGATGACTTTTGAGGCCGCGCAACCGCATGTGGACCGCTGCCTGGGCTGCCTCGCCTGCGAGCCCGCCTGTCCCAGTGGTGTGCCGTATCGCGATCTGATCAGCCCGTTTCGTGCGCTGGCGAAGTCGAAGTTCAAGCGCGGCCTCCTTGAGCGCATGCGACGCTTTGTCACGGCGCAGACGATTCCGTATCCGCAACGTTTTCGCCTGGCGATGAGGCTGGGAAGTCTGGCAAAGGCGGTGCTGCCGAAGAGATGGCAGTCCATGCTGGAGCTGGTGCCCGAGGCGCTGCCTACGGCGCAATCATGGGAGGCAGTGTATCCGGCGAAAGGTGAAAAGCGCGGGCGTGTGGCGCTGCTCATCGGCTGCGCGCAGCAGGTGCTGGATCCGGACATCAACACGGCGACGATCGAAGTGTTGACCCGTAATGGTGTTGAGGTGGTAATTCCGCCAGCGCAGGGCTGCTGCGGTGGTCTGGCGTGGCACACGGGGGATCTCGAATCTGCGCGCGGCTTTGCCCGGCAAAACCTCGATGTCTTCCCGTCGGATGTGGATGCCATCCTCACCAATGCTGCCGGCTGCGGCTCTGCGATGCACGAATATCATCTCGTCCTGCGCGGCACGGCGGATGAGGCACGAGCCGAGAGGTTCCGACACCGTGTCATGGATGTCAGCGCATTCCTGACGAAGCTCGGCCTGCGCGAGCCTTTGCGGGAGATGCCGCGCAAAGTCGCCTATCATGACGCCTGCCATCTCGCGAACGCGCAAAACGTGCGCCGCCAGCCGCGCGATTTGCTGAAGAGCATCCCGGGCCTGCAGTTGCTCGAAATGGCGGAGGCCCACCTCTGCTGCGGCAGCGCGGGCAGCTACAACATGGACCAGCCGGAGATCGCGTCATCGCTGGGAGAGCAGAAGGCGAAGGCGGTGATCGCCACGGGCGCGGATGTCGTGTCTAGTGGAAACATCGGCTGCCTCACCCAGTTGCAGATGCATTTGAAAAAGCTCGGATCGCCCATCGTGGTGAAACATACGATGCAGATTTTGCGTGATGCACTCTCCCACATTCCATGACCTGGTCCCAAAACTACGATCCTCTCGGCAACCTGTTTCTCTCCGCGTTGGTTGCCACGCTGCCGGTGGTTACGCTGCTGGGACTGCTGGCCTTCTGGCATGTGCGGGCGCACATCGCGGCGCTGGCAGGACTGATCGTCGCGCTTGGTGTTGCGATCTTTGTCTTTCATATGCCCGCCCAGCTCGCCTTCACAGCGAGCGGACTCGGCGCGGTGTTTGGTCTCTTCCCCATCGGCTGGATCGTGCTGAATGCGATCTTCATCTACCAGATTTCCGTCGAGACCGGTCAGTTTGAGTCTTTAAAAAAACAAATTGCCGGACTCGCAGGAGACCGCCGTATTCAGGCGCTGCTTATTGCCTTTGCCTTTGGCGCATTCGTGGAAGGCTGCGCGGGATTTGGTGCGCCGGTGGCCATCACAGGGGCGATGCTGATCGGTCTTGGCTTTAAACCGCTCGAAGCCGCCAAGCTGGCTCTCATCGGCAATACGGCGCCGGTGGCCTTCGGATCGCTCGGCATTCCGCTCACCACGCTTGCGGATGTCACCGGGCTGGATGTGCATGTCCTCAGTTCGATCGTGGGCCTGCACCTCACCATTTTCTCCTTCATCGTGCCTTTCTGGCTGGTGACGGCCCAGGTGGGCTGGCGCGGAATGGTGGAGGTGTGGCCTGCATGCCTTGTCTGCGGCGGCAGTTTTGGCCTGGTGCAGTTTGCCGTATCAAACTTCCACGGTCCGTGGCTTGTGGATATCGCCGCGGGCTTAGTATCGCTCGCCTCCATGGTTATTTTGCTTCGATTTTGGAAACCTCGGACTGCGGCTGAGAAAAAACCGGTGGAGGCGAAAGTCGAGCGTCCCTTCCGCGCCTGGATACCCTGGATCATGCTCTCCTTGTTTGTCGGAGTGTGGACCACACCCTTTGCCAAGACATGGCTCAATGGCTACAAGCCCGGCACCAAAGCGGTCAGCACCTGGCAGGCCCCCATCACTCCCATTTCTCCGCTGCATCTGGCGGTGCAGAAGATGCCGCCGGTCGCGCTGAAGCCCGAACCTGAAAAGGCCGCCTTTACCTTTAACTACCTTTCAGCCACCGGCACCGCTCTGCTTCTGGCTGGAGTGGTGGCGGGCCTGCTTCTTGGCAGAAGTCCCGCGTCTCTCGCTGGCATTTATCTTCGCTGCCTGTGGCGTGTGCGTACTTCCCTGCTCACGATCGCTCTCATGCTCGCGCTGGGCTATACCACTCGCTATTCCGGAACCGACACCACCATGGGCCTCATGCTCGCCGGCACCGGCATTTTGTTTCCATTCTTCTCTCCGATGATCGGCTGGCTAGGAGTCGCGCTCACCGGTAGCGATACCGCCTCAAACGTGTTGTTCGGCAATCTCCAGCAGGTCACCGCGCAGCAGCTTCATCTCTCTCCGCCGCTCATGGTCGCGGCCAACAGCTCTGGCGGGGTGATGGGCAAGATGATCGATGCGCAAAGCATCGTCGTGGCAAGCGTGGCTACCGGAGGCCAGCCCGACAGTCCGGATGCCGGCACGGTGCTGCGCAGCGTCTTCTGGCACAGCATTGCGCTGGCGTTGCTCATGGGCGTGCTCGTCATGATCCAGGCGTACTGGATGCCATGGACCGTCGCCCGATAGCCGAGATCATTTCGTGTATTTCTCGTCAGTGAGCGTTTTCAAGAAGGCCACCAGAGCGGCTTTGTCATCTGCGCTGAGGCGAATGCCAGTGGCCGGGTGTTTGGCCAGGTTGGGATCGAGCGTATCGCTGCGGCGCAGATTGTGGTCGTAGTGGGCGATGACTTCCTCCAGCGTCTGAAAGCGGCCGTCGTGCATGTAGGGAGCGGTGAGGGCGATGTTGCGAAGGCTTGGCGTGGAGAACTTGTAGAGATCCCGGTCATTCTGGGTGACACGATGGCGGCCGGTGTCTGACTCCACGGGGCTGAGGCCGTTGTTGTGAAACTGGTGGTCGGTGAAAAGCGGGCCGCCGTGGCAGTGAAAGCAATCAGCACCGCGCTGGCCCATGCGCGGCTCGTATTCCGTCATGAAAAGCTCAAAGCCGCGCTGCTCCGCGGGAGTGAATTTGTCTTTGCCCTGCATGGCGCGGTCGAACTTTGAGTCGTAGGACGTCAGCGTGAGCAGATAGTTTTCAAGGGCGAGGCCGATGCGTTCAGGCGTGATCGCATCGCTGTCGAAAGCGCGGGCGAATTCTGCTTTGGAAGTCTTTTCAAGCTTGGCGACCACGTTTTCCAGCTTCTCATCCATTTCCAGATGGTCCTGCACGGGCATGAGTGCCTGAGCGCGCAGAGAGGGGGCGCGGCCATCCCAGAAAAAGCTGGTTTTCCAGGCGAGATTGAAGAGGGGCATGCCGTTGCGCGTGCCCACGCGATCCTCGACGCCGATGCTGAAGCGGCGCGCATCGGTAAAGGCATTGGCCTCGGTGTGGCAGCTCGCGCAGGAGAGCGTGCCATCGCGCGAGAAAGCGGTGTCATTGAACAGGCGCCTGCCCAGGGCTACGCGTTCCTCCAGCAGCGGATTGTCCCGTGGCAGCGGCGGAATGGGGAAATAGCTGCTCATGGTGAAGCGATAAGCCGTGTGTTTGGCGGGCAGGTAGAGTGGCTTGACCGGCGAAGGCCGCGCGATGGTGGGAATGCTGCTGGAAATCTGCTGCAGCGTAAACGCCGCAGGCAGATTGATCTTGAGGGCCGCCACCACGGGATCGCCCTCGTGCGAGTGGGTGGAGAGTCCGTCCCCGGCAAAGGAGAGCGGGCGTGCACCACTGAGCAGGGCATGAATGTCAAAGGTGAAGGCGGCTGCCGCATCGGCGGTGAGGTCGAAATCCCCAGTGTATGTGAGCGCGGTGCGGTTCGGATCGCGAGCGAGGTGGTAGGAGAATCCGCCCGGGGGCTGGCCCGCGGCGCGGTAGCTTCCTTCCAGTGCGAGGAAGATGTACCCTCCCTGCCAGCTCCAGTGCAGGCCGTTCAAGTTCGGATTGAGAGGATGGTCGGGTGCGTATTGTGCGGTCGGGGCTGCGTTGGCCGCGGGATCGAGTCCCAGGTGAAAGCGCAGGGCCTGATATTTGCCTGCGGGAATCTTTGTCAGCGCGGTGTCGAGACGCCGGCGCTCGGCATCCAGCCAGGCGATTTGGTCCGGCATTTCCATCCAGTTGCCATCCATCTTTTGCAAAGCGAAGCCGCTGAGCAGAAAGCTGCAGCGGGTGATCGACCAGGTCTCACCGGCTGCATTGGAATAGCGCAGGGAATCGAGCAGAAGCGTTTCGCCTCCGGCTGTCAGGTTCACTGCCAGATGGAGCGTGGAGGAGAAGGCGGTGGTGGCGCATAGCAGCGCCACCGCAAGCAGACGGCTGAGGTGCATGGCCGGACAGTGTAATGAGGAAATCAGACCGCGCACGGACCGACTTTTACTGCGAGATTGTCGGAATGGCCACACGATAGAAGCCACGTGCACCGCTCAGACGGGTGGAGTCTGTCTCCGTGAAAGTGGCGCTGGTGCCGTTGCTGGTCACGGAGCCGATATCGGTCCAGGTGCTGGAATCGGGCGACCATTGCAGCGTGTAGGTGGTGCCGGGCGTGGCCTTGAAGTCGAGCTGAATGAGGCTGTTGTTGCCGTACCGGGTGAAGCTGGCGACGGCGAGGGACTCCACCGCGTTGTTCACCACGAGGAACTGTCCCATCAGGCCTTCGTCCTCGTGGTTCGAGAAGTGGCAGTGGTACATGAAGGGATTCGTGTTGCTGGCGAACCCGTCATACTTGGCAATGAAGGTCACGGTCTGATTTTGCGCGATGAAAAACACGTCCTTCCAGCCCTGCTCATAGGATTTGATGCCGGCATTGTTGCCGCCAGTTCGCGAGATGAGAGTGAACTCGATGTCGTGAATGTGGAACGAATGGCTGAAGCCGGAGGTATTGGTGACCGTCCATTTTTCAACGGCATTCAGATTCAAGGTCTGATTATAAACCGAGGGGCTGTAGGCCAGATTGTCGAAGGTGAAGGCCGTGCCTCCCGTGCCGCCGGTGATGGTCACGGTGCGGCTGTTGGTCACATCGTTGGTGGTCCAGAAGGTGTTGGTGGTGAGGGTCGAAGGACGGGTTGTGACGGGATTGGCGGTGGTGGCACCGATGTTGATATGCAGGACGTTGAAGGTCGTGTTGTTCAGCAGGCTGCCGACCGGTCCGGTCGAACTGGGTTCACCACCGGGGAAGTCGTTGGCCTGGCCGGAATTGAAAGCCTGCAGGTCGACGCTCGATCCTAACGTGTCGCCGCTGAGATCGACCAGAATTTCAGCTCGCTCGCCTACGGCGAGTACAATGCGTGTCAAAGCGACGGGTGCGTTCACCAGCCCGCCATCCGTGGCGATTTGGTAAAATGTCCGGCCGTCGCTGAAGCCAAGGTTGTAGCTGCGTTCGATCTCCGCATTGAGGATGCGCAGGCGTACATACTGCTTTGGGAGCGTGACCTGTGGGCTGAGGGTGCCGTTGACCATCGCATAGTCACCGTAGGCGATGTTCGTGGTCACAAACTGGTTCGAGGCCCAGCGACGGCTGCTCAGTGCGAGTGGGATGTCATCCACACCATAGGTGCGTGGCAGGTTCAGCGCGGACTCGACGGGATCGCGAATGATGATCATGCCGCCGCCGCCGCGCGTGAGCTGCTGCTGGGTGAACTCGTGCAGGTGCGGGTGGTACCAGTAGGTGCCGGCGTTGTTGTCCACCTTGAAGCTCGGCTTCCAGGTGGTGCCTGCGGGGATGGTTTGATGCGGACCCCCATCCATGATGGCCGGGATGTGGAAGCCGTGCCAGTGTGTGGTGGTGGTGTCCGTGAGGTTGTTCGTCACGTTCATCTGCACCCAGTCGCCTTTGTTCATGATGAGTGTGGGACCCCAAAACAGCATGTTGTTGTAGGCGTAGGTGGTGGTGTCCGCGGTGTTTTGGAAGGTGGCGTTGCCAAAGCGCTTCGTGGTCTGGTGCAGGTTCAGATTGAAGGTGGTGCCTGTCATCACTTCGGGAATGATGAGGGGATTGTAAGTCTGGGTGGTGGTCAGCGTCACGTTCACCGGCGCGGTCGTGGTGGTGTTTCCAGCGCCATCGGTGGCCACGGCAGTGATGCCATTTGTTCCGTAGCCCAGCGGCACGGTGATGCTCCAGGTGGCGAAGTTGTTGGAGGTCGTGGCAGTGACGCCGTTCACGGTCACGCTGCTGATGCCAGATAGAGAATCCGAACTGGTGCCGGTGACAGTGATGCTGGCCGTGGCGGTGGAGGTAGCGGAAGATGGCGAGGTGATCGCAACCGTCGGACCAACACTGTCCTGCAGAGAGGAAACAACGCTGCTGTAACTCGACGAGCCGATGTTATTCGTGGCCAGGACACGATAATAATAAGTCACTCCGCTGGTGAGATTGCTGAACGACGCGGTGGCGCTGCTGACCGTCTGAGTCGAGAGCACGGTGCTAAAATCAGGTGTCGCCGCGATTTGCACGGTGTAGCTCGTCGCGGTTGCGACGGAGGGCCAGGTGAGTGTCTTCACACTTCCCTGGCTGTAAGAGGGCAGCGCTGCGATGACGGGAGCAGAGGGCGCGGTGGTTGCATTGATCGTGAGGCTCACGCCGCGTGTCGTGCTGCCCGTTCCGTTCGTGCTGTTGGTGAAGGTGATCGTGTCGCTGTAAGCCCCCGCGGCAAGGCTGTTCGCATTGGCGTTAAAATTCGCCGTTACCGTGGCGTTTGCTCCTGCGGCGAGCGTGCCGCTGGTGGTGTCGAGCGAAAGCCATGTCGCGGTCTTTCCAGCGGTCCAGTTCATGGAGGCGTTGCCGGTGTTGGTGATCGTGTAAGTCGCGCTAGAAGGCGTGAACGCGCCGCCTGCATTGCCGATGGCGGTGAGGCTGGTCGAGGGGGTGACGCTCATCACAGGTGCGCCTGCGACCACGGTGTACGAATTGCTCGAACTGGTGGTGGAAGCGGTTGCGCTGTCCGTAGCGGTGATGGTGTAGCTCACCGTGGTTCCTGTGGCCTGCGCCGGAATGCTCGCGCTGTAGGTGCTGCCGCTGGTGTTCGTCATGCCGACGGTGACTGGATTGCTCGTGCCACCAACGGTGACGACGATGTCATCAAGATAAACATGGGGCACGGTGCTGGCGCCGCCGCCGACGAAGCGGAAGCGAAGCTTCAGCGTGCTCACGCGTTCGGCGGCGCTCAGCGTGTAGCTGATCTGCTGGAAGGCATGGTTGCTGCCGGTGAGTTCGCTGGCGCGGGTGGTGTAGGTGGTGCCATCCGTGCTGGTTTGGAAATCCCAGCCTTGCACGCCGGACAATCCAGTGGTGCCGATCCAAAACGTGACAGTGGCGGAGGTTCCTGTGGCGTTGATGGCATTGGTCGTCGTCATCGTCGCCGCCGTGATGTTTGGGGGATTGTTCGTGATGTCCATGCCATTCTGGTTTCCTTGTCCCACAGGCGTGTGGTTGGCGGTGGCATTCTGAGCGAAGGGCGATTGCTGTGGGCCATTGAAGGTGATGGTCCAGGGATAAACGGTGCTGGTGCCGGCCCAGTTTGTCACCGCTGTGGTGGCCATCGTTTCATTAAAGACCGTCGTCGCAGTCGATCCCGTGTTGTAGGTGAGCTGTGCGGTCGAGATGGTGCGACCGGAGGGGGGAGTGATGCTGGCGCTGACGGAGACGGTGTCCGTGCTCGTCGGAGCAGCAGGAGTTGTGGTGATCGAGGCAATCGTCGGCGTGCTGGCGGTGACGGTGAGTGTGAAGCTGGAGGTGGCGGTCGCAGCACCATCATTGACCGTCACGGTGATCGTAGCCGTGCCTGTTTGGTTTGACGCGGGTGTGATCGTCACCGTCCGGCTCGCACCACTGCCTCCAAAGGCAATGTTCGCATTGGGTACGAGTGTTGTGTTTGATGAACTGCTGCTGACGGTCAGACTCGCCGGCCCTGTGTCTGCATCGCCCACCGTAAAGGCGATGGCACTCGTGGCGGTGTTTTGAGAGGTCGATTGATTGGAAATGGCACTGATCGTCGGCGCAGTATTGGTGCCGGTGACGGTGAGTGTGAAAGCCGTGCTGGTGGTGGTGGTGCCATCATCCACGGTCACCGTGATGGTGGATGATCCCGTCTGGCTTTGCGCTGGGGTCACGGTCACCGTACGGCTGGTGCCACTACCGGCGAAGGCGATGCTGGCGTTCGGCACCAGGGTGGTGTTGGATGAAGTGCCGCTCACAATGAGGCTGGTTGCGGCGGTTTCGGCATCGCCGATGGTGAAGCCGATGGCGCTCGTGGCGGTGTTTATGGCCGTGGATTGCGCGGAGATGCCGGTAATCGTCGGTGCCGTATTGGGCGTGAGCGAGTAGCTGGCCACTGTGCTCTGCGATACCGTTGCTGCGGTCTGGCCATTGGAGTCGTAGGCGGCCAGAGCAGTGCGGCTGACGCGCCCGTATTCAGTGCCGGTGGAGTTGAGCGCCGTGTAATTCGTGGTCGCGGAATTGGTGGAGGCGACGAGTCCTGTGGTCTTCGTGGTCCAGGAAGACTGGTTGGTTGAAGCCTCCACGGTGTAGGTGCCGCCTTCGGTCGCATTCCACACCAGCGTCACCGCTGTGCCGGATACGGACGGGGTGTTGATGGTGAGGGCTGCATTGGCTCCGCCGATGAACTGCTGTGTCAGCGGCGTGTCCGCCGTCATCACGGCTGCTGTGGTGCCACCGCCGGTGGGGCTGCCGTAATACTGGCGGCCGGTCGTGTAAGGATACTGCGGCGTGCCGTCAGCGTTGATGGTGGTGAAGTACGCCCACGTGCCGGAAGGATATTCAGGCGTCACGCAGAAGCGCACATTCTGCTCATTGAGATCGTAGTCGCGAATGGTGGCACCGGTGGTCTGCGTCTGGCCCAGGTCGGCACGATTGTCGAAATCTTCAATGTAATGGCCCAGGGCGTAGGTCGTGTTCACAGCAGGGCCGTATTGTCCGCTCGTGAGGGTGGTCTTGCCCTGAATGCGCTGTGCCCAGAGCGGCAGCACCTGGCGGACGGTGATGGCCGTGGTGCCATTGGTGCCATCCCGCAGGGTGAAGCTGGAAATCATGCGCCGGATGCCGCTGGAGGCATTCGTGGGGTCCGAGTAACCATACGGTCCGTATACGGGCAGCCCGTCCGCCGCCCAGGCGAGAATCGGGGAGTGCTTGGAAGGTGCAGCCGCAGACTCGGTGTAGCGGTTCGTTGTGGCATTGTAATCCACATGATCACCGAGCTGATAGCGCAGCGCGATCGGGTGGGCGTGGTAGTGGTAGTTGTTGCCGGCCTGATGTGCGAGCGCCGGATCAAACGTGACGCCTTCATTGAACCAGCCGTCGCGGTTCCAGATGCCGTCTCCGGTGAGGCCATTGACCGGGGTGGCGTCTGTGGCGCTCGCATTCACATAGGAAAAGGCATCGCGCGAATCAAACATCGAGACGCCATTGACCATGCGTCCGGTGGCACCCAGGCCCGTCAGCGTCTTTGTGGCGGGGATCACCGGCACACGCGGAATGCGGTACACCGTTGCGGTATTGGAGGGAAAATTGGGAAAGTTCGTGGTTTTTGCCGCATCAATGTACCACGGTCCCATGATGTGGGAGGCCAGGCCTGTCGTGCGGATGTACACCCAGTTGGCCGAATAATTGACCTCGTTTACATCGGCGTAGGCCGGGCTGGACTGGGTGCCGGAGCCGCGGGTCCAGGTGGTGGATTTTGTGCCTGCGGTTTCATCCGCGGTGCTTTGGTAGATCCGGGCGTATTTGCCAGAGTTGGCGGTAAACCACGAAGTGAGCTGCGGATCGGCATGCAGCGGGGCTGCAGAAATCAGGAGGAGCAGGAAAAGGCGCGTTTTCATGGCTGGGTGGTCGTTGCTCCAGATTTAGAGGCTGCCAGATGAACGAAGACTGCGAACAGGGATAAATTCGCATTTATCTTATTCCAAGCCGGGCCTGGAGGAGCGGGCCGGGATGGCGGGCCGCATGCCTGCCATCCCCCAACGGAATCGTCAAGGCTTCAAGTCCCGCAGATTGACCATGAGCAGGTGCTTCACACGGGGCGGCTCGGTACTGCGGTGAAAATTTATCACTGCCTGTTCGATGCGCTGGTCCTCCATTGTCGCACGCTCGTGCTGCCGCAGGTGCTCGGCCCAGGAGCCGACGAGAAAAGTCTCGCGGTAGTGGGTGGGATCTTCCAGGTCCGCAAAGAGCGAGCAGCGGAATGCGCCATCGCGCAGGCGGACCTCGCGCAGATGCAGCATGGCGGCGCGGAATGCGGGCGCGTCCTTGGGATCGATGTGATATTCAATGGTGATCAGCACCGGGCCGTCGCTGGGCGCAGGCTCGTTCATGATGGCGCTGTGAGGCAGCATGTGGCCGGAGGGGCTGAGGTCCAGCTTTTCCACATGGCTGATGGGGAGCAGCCGGGCGAGTACGGCACTGACGAGCAGGCACCCGGCAGCGATGCCAAGCGCCACCGGCGCTTGCAGTTGGCTGGCCAGCTGCCCCCAGGTGAGCGCACCGATGGCGAAGGCCCCCTGCATGACCACCAGATAAATCGCCGAGCTGCGCGCGCGTACCCAGTTTGGAAACACGCTTTGAGAGGCCACGCTGAAGGTGTTCATGCCGCTGATCCATGCCGCACCTGCGACCATGAGCACAAGGCCCATGGCGATCTTGCCGGGCACCAGAGCCAGGATGCCTGTCATGGCCGCAGACACCACGCTTGCGCCAAAGAGAACATGATCGAAAGAAAGTTTTTGGCGCAGCTTTGGCAGCCATAGCAGGGCCATGAGAATGGCTCCGCCGCCGTAGCAGCCCATGAGAATGCCGAAGTCTGAGGCCGTCCACTGCCGTGAATGAACGATGACAGGCAGGAGCACCACGGGAGCCACCGCCGCAAACATGTGGATGCCGCCGCGACACAGCACCGCCTGCATGGCGCGGGCATGCCGTGCATAGCGGATGGCGGCGGCCATGGCTCCGAGCATCTGCTCCTGCTGCGCACTGCGCGGAGTGGCGATGTAGCTGCCGGTGCACATGACGACGATCACCGCCATGAAGGACAGCGCATTCAGCGCAAACACCGGCGCAGGGCCGCCCAGAGCTGCGAGCAGCATGCCGCCGAAGATGGGGCCGAGGGAGCGCGCGATGTTATAGCCCACGCCATTGAGCGCGATCGCAGAATGCAGCTGCTCACGCCCCACGACTTCTGGTATCAGGGCCTGCCAAGCGGGCATGGTGAAAGCCGAGGCCACCCCGAGCTGAAAGGTGGCCAGCAGCAGCAGCGTCTGTGTCAGCGCACCATACCAGGCCAGCAATGCCATGCCGGCGGCGGTGAGCAAGGCTCCGGTCTGCGCGACGAGAATCAGCCGCCTCCGGTCCACCAGATCCGCCAGGGCCCCCGCGGGCAGCGCGAGCAGGAAGAGCGGCAGGCTGGACATCGTCTGCATCAAAGAAACGAGGTAGGGCGAGCTCGTCATCGTGGTCATCGTCCACACGGCAGCGGTGTCGTTCATCGTGGTGCCGATGTTTGACCCCACGCTTCCCAGCCACATGGCGCGATAGACAGAGTTTCGAAGCGGAGACCAGGCTGACATGGGTATCTACATAACGCTTTTCCCCGCCGCTGCGAGCGTGCAATTTCCTTGCCGGCAAACCTCGCGCGATTGCGTGACAAGGCCGCGCTCGCCAGCGGCGTATGAATCACTACTTCTTTTGCCATGTTCACCCGCCGCCAGTTTTTGCACACCGCCGGACAAGGCTTCGGCGCGCTCGCGCTTCATTCTCTGGCCGGGGCCGAGACCGCGCACCGTTCGCAGGTCGTGGCGCCCAAAGCTAAACGCGTGGTGCAGCTCTTCATGGCAGGTGCGGCCAGCCATGTGGACCTTTTTGATTACAAGCCCGCGCTGATCAAGCACCACGGCGAAGACGCGGATTTTGGCGAAAAGGTGGAGGCTTTTCAAAACGGACTTGGCCCGTGGAAAAAACCGGTGTGGGATTTTAAGCACTACGGCAAGAGCGGTAAGATGCTCAGCGATGCCGTCGCCCCCCTCGGCGCCTGTGCGGATGAAATGGCCTTTGTGCACAACATGGTGGGCAAGACGGGTGTGCACTCCCAGGGCACGCTGCTGCAGGCCACCGGATTCAATCTTCCCGGCTTCCCCGGTGTCGGCTGCTGGGTCAGCTATGCCCTCGGTTCTCTGAGCGATAATCTTCCCACCTTCGTCGTGCTGCCGGATCATCGCGGCTTTGCTTCAAACGGGCCGAAGAACTGGGACAGCGCCTTTCTGCCTTCGCAGCATGCGGGCACCATTATTTACCCTGGTGCCGAAACTCCCATCGCGGATCTTTTCCCGCACAAAGCCGGACGCTACATCAGCGCGAAATCAGATCGCGAAGGCTTTGCGCTGCTGGAGCAGCTCAATCGTAAACACATGGCCGCTCATCCGGAGGACTCACGCCTCGAGAGCCGCATTCAGAGTTACGAACTCGCCGCCAAGATGCAGCTCGCCGCCCCGGAGGCGCTCGATATTTCCAAAGAATCCGCCGCCATGAAAACCCTGTATGGCATTCAGGAGCACCGCAAAGTCTGGCCCACGGAGATCAATCCTGAGGAAGAGGCCGACTGCATGGGACGCAAGTGCCTTGCCGCACGGCGCCTGCTGGAGCGTGGCGTGCGCTTTGTGCAGATCTGGAGTGGCAACGACAACGGCTTTCCGCGCCGCAACTGGGACAGCCACGAAGACGTCGAGCGCGACCACGGCCCCCTCGCCTGGGGCATGGCCAAGGCCGTTTCCGCCCTCATCCTCGATCTCAAACAACGCGGCCTGCTCGACGACACCCTCATCCTCTGGACCACCGAGTTTGGCCGCATGCCCAGCACGCAGGGCGGCAAAGGCCGTGACCACAATCCCTACGTCTTCACCAACTGGCTCTGCGGCGGCGGCATCCAGGGCGGGGTGACCGTTGGCGAGAGCGACCAGTGGGGCTACAAGCCCCTCGACCGTGCGAACCCCACCACCTGCTACGACATCCACGCAACGATGATGCACCTGCTGGGGATTGATCACACGCAGCTTACGGTGCGGCACAATGGCATTGATCGGCGGCTGACGGATGTGCATGGGCAGGTGATTCGAGGGCTGGTGGGGTGAACAAAGTAGTCCGGAGCTTCAGCTCGTGGGATCGGGCTGCGTTGCCGAGACGAGCCAATGGCCATGGCTACTCTCTTCTAAAGCTTCCATTGCGCTGCAAATGCCATGTCTGCTCAAGGAATAGAGAAGAATCGAAAGCGCGATTAACCGCAGTTCCAGGGCCATGAACAACGATTCGTGTCAATCCACGCGCAGGCAGCCTGGGCAGCACCTCCGAGGCCACTGCCCAGCCGGGCTGCCCTCTGCCGCCATCTCCAAATTCGGGAAGCTTCAGGCTTCTGGACAGGCGGAGTTTTTCCGCATTGCTGAGAGACTCCTGCGTGTCCCAATCAAGAGTCACGACGTAGGCGCCTGGAAGCAGAAGGCTGGCACTGTCTTGATAGCGGCAGATGAGGGCCGCTTGATTCCATGGCAGATTTGGATCCAAACATTCCAGCAGATTAGCCTCTGCATGGTCCTGACGAATATGCAACTTGCCAAGACTCTCAAGAAACGAGGCGGGATTAAAGCGTGGGCCACCGCCGTGCTTCGGCAGGGCATTCCATTCCACACAGGAGCCTGTTCCATGGACCTGAGCCGTGCTGGTTCGTGGTGATTTGACTTCCCCGGTAAAAACATTCCTGCGATGCGCTTCAACCTCGAGAGGCTGGTTCAGCACTGCGCAGAAGCTCAGGCCTTCATCATTTTTCAGGTCAACCTTCTCCGGCTGAATCCAGGCTTCCTTGTCACTGAGATCAAACTCCACCGCACGTGTTTCACCCGGTTTGAGTTCATAGGCGATTGGGACATTGCCGGTGTATGACCAAAACTGGTGCCGGTAGTTGGCAATGGCTTTTCCCGTTTTGTCATAAACCTCAAAATGAAAAATTTGCTCGCTCCATGATCCACCGGTCCACATTCCGGTGTTGCGACTCGCGGAAGTGTTTTTCACCGCCACGGTAAGTTTGGGTGGCGACAGCTTTGTGATCGAGAGTTCTAGCGGAGTTGATGCTAGGACGATGCCGCTCATTCCCCACATCATGGCAATGAACAAAACGCTCTTCATGTCATGAAGTAAATCTGAACAGCGTGACGATGTCCAGTCTTGTTAAAGATCTTCCAGAGGGGGGCTAGAACAAAATATTCCCCACAAACCCCTCCACATGCCGCGGCAGCTTGCGATGCCTCCTCGTCACCGCCACCACCTCACGCTCAAAACGCTCGCTGTAAGGGAGAGTCACAATCGACTCTTTCCTCCGATAAAGAGCCAGCGCCCTGCGTGGCACAAACGCGAGGCCGAATCCCGATGCCACGAGATTGATGATAAGGTCAAAGCTGTCCAGCTCCATCGCGACCGTGAGATCGAGTCCCTGACGTTTCAGCCATCGGCGGAGATTCTTCCCCGTGTTCGTCTCAGCCGCGATGTGCAGCCAGGGCTGCTGCGCCATCCAATGCCGGAAGTGCGCGGCTCGTTTCATGGGTGCTTTGGCCGCCATGCTCGCAGGCACGATCAGCTCAAAAGCATCCTTGAAGCGATGCGTGACCCTGATCGAGTCCGGCAGGGGCGTCGGCGGACACAGCACGCCCACGTCGATCTCACCCGCTTCCAGAGCGGTGAGAATGGCATTGCTGGCATTGTAGCTCACCCGGCACACCACTTCGGGATGCCGCTGATGATTCGCGTGAAACAGCCCCGGCATGTGCGCCATCGCGAGAGTGCGGGAGACGCTGACTCGCACCTCTGGCCGCACCGAGCCGAACTCTGCCTGCAGCCCGTCCAAGGCAGAGGCCACTCCGCCGATGAGACGCGTGGCCTCCACTGCCAGAAACTTCCCGGCCTCTGTAATCTCCACCGACCGCGTGGTGCGGTTGAGAAGGGCCATCCCCAGCCGCTCCTCCAGTGCCTGCATCTGCCGTGTGAGTGCGCTTTGGGAGAGGCCTGCTTCACGCGCAGCCCTCGTAAAGCTCCGATGCTTCACCACAAGATGAAACAGGTGCAGTGCGTAGAGATCGAAAGGTTTTGAGGCGAGGTATTCTTGCATCCGTTGCAATAATGCCACGTTTTTATGCATTTCACGCAAATACCTTGAGATGCGAAGACATGGGCGCGGATACGAACAACCCCGCATTCATCATGCCCAACATCGAAGATCGCCTTCCTCAAAACGCCTCCGGCCGTTTCTACGTCGACAACACCTGCATCGACTGCGACATGTGCCGTGGCATCGCTCCGGACTTTTTCCGACGTGATGACGACATCGGCCAGACCATTGTCGTCCGTCAGCCCGTGACCGATGCAGACATCCAGCTCTGCATGGAGGCCCTCGGCAGCTGTCCCTCAGAGTCGATCGGACAAATGGAGGAGCTTGCGCGTAGCCACTGACTTGCCTTCTCCTCCGGGCTGCATAGTCCTGCACCATGCAGCCCACCTTTCGCCTTCTTTGCCTGGTCACCCTGATTTTCGCATCGAGCTCCCACGCCGCTGACGGCGACACCCAGGTGCTCAAATGGAAGGATGGCAAAAAAGCCGCCTTCATGCTCGCCTTCGACGACAGTGCGCCGAGCCAGCTCAAGAATGTGGTGCCGGAGCTGGAGAAGCGGAAGATCGTGGGGAATTTTTATCTCGTCACCGGCAACGGTTTGTATTCCGCGTTGCGGCTGCGCTGGGAGGTTGCCGCACGCAGTCCCTACGTCGCGATCGCCAACCATACCTTCACCCACAAAGGCGTGAACAACGCGGCGGAACTGGAGCCTGAGCTGGCGAAGTGCAACGAGGTGCTCTACAAGCTGAAGCCCGAAGGCAAACAGCCGAGGCTCTTCGGTTTTGGCAGGCCGGGTGGGGTGCCGTGGAAGGTCACGCCGGAGGAACAGGCCGCTGCTTTGGCCAAGCATCAGCTCTGCGACAGACCACCATTCGCAGGGCCACCGATCAACTACAAATCTGCCGAGGCCACGGTCGCAGCCGTGGATGACGCCATCGCCAAAGGTGAAATGGGGCACCTGGATTTTCACGGCGTCGGTGAAGACTGGCTCGTCACTCCGGTGGAGTGGTTCAACGCGCTGCTCGACAAGCTGGAATCCGTTCGTGATCAGGTCTGGATCACTGATGTGGTGTCGTGGCATCAGTATGTCTGCGAGCGCAGCAGTGCCGAGGTCAAGAACTTGAAGTCTGGCAAAGACGCCATCAGCCTGGAGCTTTCGTGCAAAGCCGATCCCGCGCTCTACGACCTGCCGCTCACGCTTTCGACGAAAGTGCCTGCCGATTGGAAGAAGAGCGTTGTAACGCAAGGCCCGAACTCCGCCACGGTGGCTGTGCGCGATGGCGCTGCGCAATACGATGCTCTTCCCGGCGGCGGAGAAATCATGCTCAAAAAAGCGGAGTGATGGACCTGCCTCTGCAGGTTCGTAGTGAGAGCATGCGCAAAATCATGCTTCTCCTTTCGGTGCTCGCACTTCCAGCGTTCGGCGAAACGCTGCGTCTCGCCACGTTTCGTGCCGATGTCACACCGCCCGTCGGGGCACCTTTGTGCGGAGGACTGGTCAAGCCGGTGGCAGGAGTGAGCGAGCCCCTGCTGGCTCTGGGCGTGGTGGTGTGGAGTGATGACAAACCTGTGGTGCTTTGTGCCGTGGACTGGTGTGAGATCCGTGCCGGGGATCATGTGCACTGGCGCGAAGTGCTGGCGCAGGCGGCCGGTACCACGCCGGAACGCGTGGCGGTGCACAGCCTGCACCAGCACAATGCACCCATTGGAGATGGAGCTGCGCACCGGCTGCTGGCAGCATGTGCCTCCCCTCCGGCCGTGCTTGATCTCGACTGGGCCGAACGCGCGCTCCAGGGCGTGGCTGCAAGCGTCAAGGACGCACTGCGCAATGCATCCCCTTTGACCCATCTCGAGCGTGGCGAGGCGGCGGTGGAAAAGGTGGCCTCCAACCGCCGCATCTTGGGGGAAGACGGAAAGATCGCCAAGATGCGCCTGAGTGCCACCAAGGATGCAGCGCTGCGCGATCTGCCTGAGGGCCTCGTCGATCCCATGCTCAAGACACTCAGTTTCTGGAATGGTGAAAAGAAACTCGCCGTGCTGCACTACTATGCCACCCACCCCATGAGCTACTATGGCGATGGCATGGTCACCTATGACTTCGTCGGGACCGCGCGCGAGCGCCGCACCCAGGCGGATGGCGTGCCGCACCTTTACTTCACCGGCTGTGGCGGCAACATAGCGGCGGGCAAATACAATGACGCCAGCAAAGAGGCCCGTGTGCGCCTCGGTGAAAACATTCACGCCGCCATGGTCGCCTCCGAGAAAGAGATGAAGCGCGTGCCACTGACCCGGATCGAATGGCGCGCCATCCCGGTCGTTTTGAAAGCGAACCCCGAATTTCCCGAAGAGCGCATGCTGAAGGTATGTGAAAACGCCGCCACCGCACCCTCAGCCCGCATCAGCGCCGCCTTTCGCGTGGGCTTCACACGTCAGAGCGCCGCCAGCGTGCCCATCCAGTTCACCAGTCTGCATCTTGGTGATGAAGTCTGCCTCCTGCATCTGCCCGGTGAGACCTTCATCGAGTATCAGCTCTTTGCGCAGCAGCAGCGCCCCGGCGGTTTCGTTGCCACGGCCAGCTATGGTGACGGGGGCCCTGGCTACATCCCTCTCGAAAAATCCTTTGCCGAAGGCGGCTACGAGCCCACGCAGGCGTTTGCCGCACCCGAGTCCGAAAAGATCATGCGCGAGACGATTGCCGCGCTGCTGCGCAGAAAGTGAGCGCGGCTATTTCGCAGGCGGTGCGCGCTCCGGTTTCAGATGCTTGAACAGGAAAATCCACATCGCCTGCGGATCGGAACCATCATCCTTGGTTTGCAGCACGTTCTCGATGCCCAGCGCATCCAGTTTCTCCTTCAGCATCGCGCCAAACTCCGGATGGTGGATCGTGATATTGGGCGACGTCGCCGCTGGAAAAGGCGTCCCACCGAGGGGGCTCGCGTAGCGCATGAAAGTCGGCGGATCATCCTTCGTCACGTGTGTCAGGGGGCTGGCGTCATCAATCACCTTTTGCATCTCCGGGGTGTTCAGTTCATCCAGGCTCTTCACGCCAAAGAACATCGGCATTGCCGGATGAATCGTGGGCGAGCCGCCCACACGCGCGAGGATAACTTTTGGGTCCAGCGTCGTCGGCCCGATCACCGGCACCACACACGTCACACGCGTGGAGAATCGTTCCACCGGATCGCTGGCATCCGCCTTCGCCATGTCTTCACGATAAGCAATCCACATTGCATTCACCGCTCCCGCCGAATCCCCTGTGAGGGCGATGCGCTGCGGATCGATGTGCCACTCTGCCGCCTTGCTGCGCACAAACTGCACCACCCGCGCCGCATCCAGCATCGGGGCAGGGTAGGGGGCGGAATCCTTGGTGCCGGTGGTGAAGCGGTAATTGGCAGACACCACGGAAATTCCCACGCGCAGCAGAGGTGCCGGGTTGAAGCTTTTCTTGTCACCGCCCGTCCAGCCTCCGCCGTGGTAGTTGATCAGCACGGGTGCAGGGCCCTTCGTCTGCGCCGGGTGAAAATCCAGCACGTCATTGTCATGCTTTCCGTAGCGCACATCGGTCTGCGCCCCTGGCTGGGCCGCAACCTGCGCCGCGAAGTGAAAAGCGCCGAGAAGAAGGCAGAGAGGGACACCCATCAAGTTCATCGGTTCATCAACACCCGGGGCCTACTTTGGATTCGATTTTCATTCATCCCATGACTGGGTGTTTTGAATGAACCAGTAACCATGACTGGACACCAGGCGGCCTTTCGTACCGCCACCGGCCAGGAATCCCCGGGTATGGCGCACTGAGTAGCTCCAGGTGCCGTCACTTTCCGTGCTGATCTTGATTTCGATTTTTGTCCCGTTCTTCCCGGTGGATTTCAGCTGATAGCTGCTTCCGAATACCTCGCCTTTTTCCTCTTTGAAAGGACCGCTCACCGCATCGGAAAAGGGCACCGCGGTGGGCGCGCGTTTCTGGATCTGCGCCATCAGCTCCTTGCCGGGATCGGCATCGTTGAGTTCGAAAAAAAGCGGCTCTTTGAAGTCCTGGAAGTCATCGCGCAGGAGATCATCGATCATTTCCACCGGGTAGTCGCCGGCTTTGACGCCGGACACGGGTCTTTCCAGTGCGGCAAGGGCTGCTTCATTGCCATCATCGAAAGCACGCTGCGCGGCCTTGTGCAGGAGGGCACGGTTGTTCAGCAAGGCGGGTTTCTGTTTGAGCAGCGCTGCCATGAACCGTGGATTTTTCGACCACGCCGCACGTTCCAGCAGAGTGCCGGAATACTCATCCTCTGGATTGATGGCGGCCGCCAGATCGACTCCTGCATCGATCAATGCGGTCATCAGCGTGATGCTGCCCTTCCAACATGTCTCTTCAGCCAGCGGTGTCAGATCCGCACGGCGCAGTTCCGGCTTGGGTTGGTCGGGCACCGGGTTGTGCAGGGCTGGCGTCCGGTCTTCGAGCACCCACCAGCCATGGCGTTGAACCATCCTGCCCGTGACTTTTTCAACAGGCATGGAGATGGAGTCAGCCGCTGTACCACTCTTCACCGGACGTCCTTCGAGCAGGCATGCCACTTCCCACCCCAGTTTGTCGGCGAGCGGTTTCAGAGTCACCGCAAGGTGAACGCCCGCTTCTCCGGAGATCCGGTGGGTAAACCACACGCGGGTGTCGCCGTGAGTCATGATCCGCGTCGGATCCGGCTTGGTCATGGAAATCGGAAACGTCTGATCGCGTCGTCTGGCGATCTCCCTGGTAAATTCATCCGGCGGCTCCGCACCATTGAGCGACACGAAAACCTGCAGCGGCTCAGGGATGTTGAACAAGCCACCCAGGAGATCAATGGCAGCCCGGGGCATTTGCTCACTTTCTTCAGGCCGGTCGGTGGGTATCTGCAGCAGCGTGGCCAGATCATCCCGCTTCAGGGCCAGCGCGAGGTCAATGGGGCGGACATTTTCCTGCGACGCTGAGGCCGGGAAAGCACCCTGGTCCCTCAGCCAGCCGACCATCTCGCTCTTTCCCCAGGCGACTGCAAACATCAGAGCGGACAGGTCTGGATCCTGGGCATTTTCTTCTACATCCGCGAGGCTTTGATCAATGCTCAATCCCGACTGCAAAAGGGCTGCATACAAGGCGGTATTGTTGTCAGCGATCGCGCGACGGGCCGCACGTCTCAACGGCAGTGAATCCTCTCCATGGGCCGCTCCTGTGAGCGCTGTGGTTGTCAGTACTAGAAAAGTGGAAAGAGTGATCGCCGCCCTCATGAACTGAGCATGACCAGTCCTGTCACCACAGTCAATTCAAACTCTTCTTACGCCTTATGCGGTGCCATTCGGGACACGCATCTCCTTCGCGATTGAAAGTTGATTCAACATGGATGTTCCGATACAGCATGACGCCATGATCCTCGACACTCTCGAAAATTCCGCCCGCTATGAGTCTCTGAACTCGCGCTTTGCCAAAGCTTTCGCCTACCTCCGCACGGTGGACGGCACGCAGCCGCTGGGCCGTTTTGACATCGATGGCGACCACTGCTTTGCGCTCGTGCAGACCTACGAAACGAAGACCCTGGACAAGGCGAAGTTCGAAGCGCACCGCAAATACATCGACATCCAGTTCATCCACAGCGGCCGCGAGACCATCCTCTGGGCACCGCTCGCCGCCATGCAGGAGGAGACCATGGCCTACAACGAGGAGAAAGAAGCGGCCCTCTGGAAGCTCATTCCTGATGTGACGCCGCTGCACATGAGCGGCGGGCACTTTGCCATTCTCTACCCTCAGGATGCCCATGCGCCCTGCGTTGAGTGGGACAAACCGGAGCAGGTCTTCAAGGTGGTCATTAAAGTGGCCGTGGAATAAGGCAGCCGGCCAGCGGGTGGAAGAGCAGGCGTGACAGCCGCGCGGAAGCATGGCCTTCTCGGAATTGCCCATGAAAAGAATCGTGCGTGACAACATCGCCACCCGGCGTTTCTTCAGGCATCGTGTCGCCATGCCCTGAAGCATCAGCCCCACAGGCCCTGCAGCACTTCTTCTTTTTTGACGCCGAGCGGAAATTTTTTGCTGAATGCGTGATCTTCGATCCCCGCAAACTGCCGCAGCGCGTGGTGGATGTGCTCCGGCCGCACGCGGACGCCGTGGTCCTTGTCGATGGCGAGTGATTGAGCATTGAGCGGCACATGAAGCTGGCCTTCGTCCGTGGCGCCGAGCACGCGATTCCCCCGGATGCCGGCGCCGAGGAACATGATGGAGCCAACAGACCAGTGGTCCTTGCCGTTGCCTTTGTTGTAAGTGGGTGTGCGGCCCATTTCGCTTTGAATGATCACCACCAGCTTGTCGCGGATCTTGAGCTCCTCGGCCCGCCGCAGCAGATAGGCGATGCCGGCGAGAAACTCCGGGATGAGCTTCATCTGGTCCTTGTCGTTGTTTGCGTGGCTGTCGAACTGGCCGATGCTCAGATTCGCCGAGACGCACACACCCGCCTTGAAGGAGGCCAGCGTGATCTCCGCCTGCTGTGACAGCCGCTCTTTGGGAATCTCCTTCGGAATGTGCGGCGTCACCCGTTGCAGCGCCTTCGAGTTGATCTGCGCGGAGTACAGCATGCTCTGCGCACGCTCCACCCGCGGGAGGCGAGGCTGGGAGGAGCGGCCAGCCTGCTGTTCATCCAGCGCCTGGTTGATGCGCTCCAGCACAAAATCTTCGTGGTACGGAGAGCGCGCATTGCCCTCCACAAAGTCTGCGTTGGCAATCCGCTGCAGCGACTGCGGATACGGAACGCGGGACATGGCCACAACGTTGCCCGTGTTCGAGTAGTTGCCGAACGTCAGGTAGGAGATCGGGCAGGCCGGGCCTTTGCACGCGGCCACCAGCGCGGCAAAGGTGGGATAGGCCAGGCTGTCGAGCTTGCCCGTGGCCATGTATCTAGCGCCGGGCGCATGATTGTTCACGGAGTAGTCCAGGCCGTTCAGCGTCAGCAGCTCGCTGCCAAACTCCTTGTAAAAATCCTCGTTGCTCATCCCTCCGGCGATGTGCTTCGCATTCGGCGCAAACTTGTGCGCCCCGTGTGTGAGGATGTCACCCTCCTGATAGAGGCGGTTGATTTCATGGATGCTCTTCGGGTCCATCAGGTAGGTGGTGTCCCAGCCGCCGGAGGCATTGAAGACCACATAATACGGCCCCTCATACGCTTCGCCGTCTTTCGCGGCAGCGCGTGCGCCGGGGCATGCCAGGCCCAGTCCGGCCAGCGTGCAGCATTTGATAAAATCGCGTCTCATGATGGGCTATTCGTACAGGAAGTCGTACTGGCGCAGCAGGTAGGTCACCACGGCACGCCAGGCGCGCACGGTGTAGTGCGGGTCGGGCACGGGTTGCTCAAGACCCTGCCTGCAAAAATAGTTTTCCTCGGCGGCATGGCGCTGGTCCGCCGCATCCTTCACGATCCCGGCAAAGAGTTGAAACGTGCGCTCCACCTCCTTCTCATCCGCCCGGCCCAGCAGGCGCTCATGCAGGTGTGTGATGGTGCGTCGGATTCGGGCATCATGGTCCGAAGTGCCTGGCACGACATCGGGCTCGATCTCCGGAAAGAGGAGCCGTTTCGCCGCAGGCCGGCTGAAATCCAGCGCGGTTTCCTTGCAGGCCACATCGTTGGCCAGGATGCGCTGCAGCGATCCCATTGCACCGCTGGGGTCCGTGGCACGTTCGGTCACCTCCTTTGAATCAATGCCGCCATACAGCATCGCGAGCTGGTCGTTCAGCCTGCCCCACGGGCGGCCAAACACGGCGGCGATTTTCCGCTCCACCTGCTCCGGCGCGAGCATGCGCACGATGCCCACATCATC
Source organism: Prosthecobacter sp. (assembly GCF_044226605.1). Lineage (GTDB taxonomy): Bacteria > Verrucomicrobiota > Verrucomicrobiia > Verrucomicrobiales > Verrucomicrobiaceae > Prosthecobacter. The sequence goes on from NZ_JBGAGS010000007.1 coordinate 345,103, forward strand.
CAGCTCGGCCTGCCGTTCGGGATTGAGAGCCACGGTGGTCAGGCCGTCTGCGCGGTAAAAATCTGTGGCCACCCAGTCCTTGAACACCTGTTTCAGGTTGAAGCCGTTTTTAGCAAACCGTGCGGCGATGGACTCAATCACCGCCCGCTGCTCCTGCTGCGCGCGATACTTCGCGGCAAAGCCCGGATCATCCAGATCCTTGGGCGGCAGCAGAGCTCTGCGACCCGTGAGGATGTAATAGACATGCTCGACCATCGCGACGGCAAAGCGCGGGTCCTTTGCCGTGTGTTCGCCCAGCCACTGCAGGGCACGCCAGCGCTCGTCCCCCGGCAGGTCCACACCCTCGCAGCCCGCGCCAAACATATCCGTGAACCATCCCTCCTTGCGCTTGCCGTAAACGCCTTCAAACCGCCAGTAGTCCTGAAACAGCCCCGCGATGGGGTCGAGCGTCTTGTGGCACACCACGCACTCGGCGGCCTCCATCGTTGGCACCTTGTATTTGGCGGTTGTGGCTGCGGCGTCAGACACACGGGCCGCCAGCTCCAGCACATCCACTCCCAGAAAGTGCTGGAAATACATGCGTGCGCGCAGCCGGTTGCGGTTTGTCTCGGTGGTGGGGTAACGGCGCAGGTACTGAAAGGTGCTCAGCAGGCCCGCATGCGGATAAAATCCCGTCGCGCTGTCCTGGTTGTCCGCCTTGTTGCGCCCGATCAGCGCCTTCAGTTTCACCGGAATGTACTCAAAGGGGTCGTCGGGGTTTTTGAACTGGGATTTGATTTCCTCAAAGTTGCCGTAGCCGCGAGCCGTGTAGGGCGTGACCATGATGTAGTCGGCGGTGACGATCTCCGTGAACGGCCGGTCATGGCGCACGATGTGTTCGATCAGCTTCATTGGCTCGCCCAGCAGCGCTTCACGATACTGCCGCGCGAGTTTGTAGCCCGCCTGCCGCCGCTCCTTTTCATCCTGAATGTGGCTCAGGTCGTAAGTTTGAAACCAGTTCCGCGTCTTGCTGAAGTGGTCGTAGGACAGAATGTTGCTGTCTCCGCCGTCCGCGCCCAGCGTGAGGAAGATGTCGTTGAAGCTCTCCCGCAGCCGGTCGTAAAAAGCGTCCTCCTGCATCACCGCATTCAGCACCTGGGACATTCCGCCTGGCTGACCGAGCCGTTTCAGTTCCCCGGCCTCAGGCAGCCTTCCCGCCAGCGACAAGGTCACCCGCCGCAGCAGGCGTGCATCATCCAACATCGAGACACCCGCGAAAAACGGCGGCGCATTTTTCGGCAGCGTGTCGGGCTGCGGCTGGTCCGCCTTTTTCACGAAGGTCTCCAGAATCCGGTAGCCGGTGGAGCCCGGCTTCAGCACCTCCTCGCCCTCATGCTCCAGTTTTCCCGTGGCCTTCAGCAGCAGGCGCGACTCCCCGTCCTTCGCCGACTTCGCCATGCGGGTAAACGCGGCCTGGTTGTGCATCAGCGAGGCATGGCGCCCGGGCGTTGCATCGCGCGCCGGATCTTGCAGCACAAAGCGGCTCTCCTCGGCGTCACCTCCGGCCTTGTGGCATTTCAGGCACGACTGCGCACCCACTTTGGGCCAGACTTCCTCGGAAAAATACGTGTCCGCCTGCGCTGAAGAAATCAGGGCCAGGGTCAGCAGGCCCAGCACGGGAGCTCGGCTGGTGGTAGGATTCATCGCGGCAGGTCTCAAACGCACGGGGAAGCGGGGTACTTTCCCCGGCAATACATCCCGTTTCCGCAGCGTAGGTTTATACCCCCCTCAATGAAGCTGCCGTCTGCCGTCCTCCTCTGCTCCCTCGCCGCCACCGCCCGTGGCGCGGAGCGCCTGCTCACGTTTGAAAAAGACGTGCGCCCCATCGTCAAGGCGCATTGCACCCACTGCCATGGCGAGGAGGAAAAGCCCGAGGGCGGCGTGGACCTGCGCCTCCGCCGTTTCATGGACCAGAAGCTGGACGGCGGCAGCCACGTCATCGTGGCCGGGCATCCCGAGCAGAGCGAGCTTCTCCGCCTCATCAAAAACGGCGAGATGCCCAAGAAGGGCAAGCAGCTCTCCGAGGCCGAAGTCGCCACCATTGAGCAATGGATCACCCAAGGCGCAAAGACCTCCAAACCCGAGCCTCTCACCCTGGCTCCCGGCCCCATCATTTCAGATGACGACCGCGAATACTGGGCCTTCCAGCCCGCGACCCGCCCCGCGGTGCCGAAGGATGTGGACGCGAAAAGTGTGCGCACCCCGGTCGATGCCTTTCTGCTCAAATCGATGGCAGACAAAAAGCTCGCCTTCGCGCCCGAGGCCGACCGCCGCACGCTCATCCGCCGCGTCACGCTGGATCTCTCCGGTTTACTGCCTGCGCCGGAGGAAGTGGACGCCTTCGTGAATGACAAATCCCCGCTGGCCTACGAGCAGCTTGTGGAGCGCCTGCTGGCCTCCAAAAACTACGGCGAGCGCTGGGCCCGCCACTGGCTGGACGTTGTTGGCTACGCGGACTCCAATGGCTACTCCGAAGCCGACTCTGTCCGCCCTCAGGCCTGGCGCTATCGCGACTACGTCATTCGTTCCATGAATGCGGACAAGCCTTGGAATGAATTCATCCAGGAGCAGCTCGCCGGAGATGAACTCGCCGGCGCCACCCACGCCGACTTCCAGCAGGCCGTGCTCGATCCCCACCGCACGGACCAGCTCATCGCCACCGCCTTTCTCCGCATGGCACCCGATGGCACCGGGGACGCGCCCGATGACGCCAAGCTCGCCAAAAACCAGGTTATCGCCGAACAGATGAAGGTCACGACTTCTTCGCTGCTTGGCCTCACCGTCGCCTGCGCTCAGTGCCACGACCACCGCTACGATCCCATCACCCAGGCCGACTACTACCGCCTCCGCGCGGTGTTTGATCCCGCCTACAACTGGGAGGCCTGGCGCTCGCCGGCGCAGCGCCTGTATTCTCTCTACTCTCCCGAGGAGCGCGCCAGGGCGGCTGAGATTGAGGTCAAGGCCAAGGAGATCGAAGTCGAAGCTCGCGCCATGAGCAAAAAGTTCCTCGATGAAATCTTCGAGGTCGAGATCAAGAAGGTCCCCGAAGCCGAGCAGGCCGCCTTCCGTGTGGCTCGAGACACGCCCGTGGCAAAACAAACTCCGGAGCAGAAGGCGCTCATCAAAAAATACCCTTCAGCTCTCGCCACCTACTCGCTCGATCTCTACGACAAAAAGAAACAGGACATCGTGGACGCCAAGATGGCGGAGGCCAAGAAGCTGCGTGAGACCAAGCCCGCGGAAGGCTTCGTCATGGCCCTGACTGAGGTGAAAGGCCAGGTGCCGGCCACAAAACTTTTCAATCGCGGCGATCATGATCAGCCGAAGCAGGCGGTGACTCCCGGTGAGCTCAGCATCCTCGCTGGTCCGCAGATCGAGCCCTTCAAGCCCGTGCCCGTGAGCAGCGGCTCCAGCGGTCGCCGCCTCGCTTACGCACAGTGGCTTACCAGCGGCAAGCACCCTCTCACCGCGCGCGTATTGGTGAACCGCTTCTGGCTCAACCACATGGGCCGCGGCATCGTAAACACCCCCGGCGATTTCGGCCATCAGGGGGAGCTGCCCACCCATCCCGAGCTGCTCGACTACCTCGCCGATGAGTTTGTGAAAAGCGGTTGGAAGCTGAAGTCCCTGCATCGCCTCATCCTTCTCAGCAACGCCTACCGCCAGTCCTCCGTCAATGCCGCCTCCATGCAGGCCGATCCAGAAAACCGCTTCTACGCCCGCTTCAAGCTCCGGCGCATCGATGCCGAAACTCTGCGCGACTCCCTCCTCGCCACCACCGGCACTCTGGTGCAGGCCAGCTACGGCCCGCCGAGCGGCATCGGCCGCGATCCCCAGGGCCGTGTTGTCACCGGCATCGACAAAGGCACTATCACTCTCAACAAGGTCGATCCCGGCGGTGCCGATGACTTCCGCCGCTCCATCTACGTGCAGGTGCGCCGGAGCAAGCCCGTCACCGTGCTCGATACTTTCGACGCTCCCGTCATGACGCCAAACTGCGAGCAGCGCGCCCAGACCACCGTCGCCCCACAGTCCCTCCTGCTCATGAACGACACCTTCGTGCTGGAAAGCTCCCGCCGTCTTGCCGATCTCCTGGAATCCGCCGCGCCGAAAAACCGCGTGGAGCAGATCAAGCGCGCCTGGGAGCTGCTCTTTGGCAAGCCCGCCACCCAGCCAGATGTCGCCCGCGGCATCGCCTACCTGGACGAGCAGACCAAGGCCCTCACCCAGTACCACCACGACATTCAGCACCCGAAAGGCGTGGTGCCAAATCCGCCGCAGGAGGCCATGGCCAGCCTCTGCCAGATCCTCTGCAGCTCCAACCGCTTCCTCTACGTCGAATAATGAATCCCTCCAAGCTTTGCTCCCGCCGTCACTTCCTGCATGCCAATGGCTACGGCCTCGGCACGCTGGCGCTCGCTTCGCTGCTTGAGAAGGACGGACTCCTGGCCGCTCCGGTGAAGCCGGAGAGCATTACCGGTGAAATGCGCTACGACCTTCAGCCGAAGAAGCCCCACTTCGAACCGCGCGCGAAGGCCATGATCTCCCTCTTCATGATGGGCGGTCCCTCGCAGATGGATCTTTTCGATCCCAAGCCCATGCTCACGAAGTACCACGGGCAGAAGTTCCCTGGAGAGATCAAATACGACAACCTCGCGCAGGCCTCCTCCAAATGCTTCGGCTCCCCCTGGAAGTTTGAAAAGCGCGGCCAGTGCGGCATGGAGCTCAGCGAGCTGCTGCCAAATCTCGGCCAGGTGGCCGATGAAATCACCCTCATCCGCTCCATGACCTCCGGCGTGAGCAATCACGCGCAGGGTCTGTATGCGATGAATGGAGGCCGCATCACCGCAGGCCGTCCCGCCCTCGGCTCCTGGCTCACCTACGGTCTCGGCAGCGAGACCGATGAACTCCCCGCCTACATGGTGCTCTCCCACCCCGGCGGTCTTCCCACCTTCAGCGGCGAGCATTACACCAATGGCTGGCTGCCTGCGCTCTTCCAGGGCACGCTCGTTCGCGCCACGGAGCCGCGCATCCTCAATCTCGATCCGCCGCCCTCGCTCTCCGGCGTGCCGCAGCAGCGCCAGCTCGATCTCCTCAAAGCCTTCAACGAAGACCACCTCGCCCTCCATCCTGGCGAGCTTGATCTCCAGGCCCGCATCTCCAGCTACGAACTCGCCGCCAAGATGCAGACTGCCGCCAAGGAGGCGCTCGACATTTCCAAGGAGCCTGAGTACGTCAAGAAACTCTACGGCGTGGACAATCCCATCACCAAGGATTACGCCACTCGCTGCATCATCGCGCGCCGTCTCGTCGAGCGCGGCGTCCGCTACGTGCAGGTGCTTAATGCCGGCCAGTCGTGGGACCAGCACGGCTCTCTCATCACCGCCCTGCCAAAAAACTGCCAGGCCACCGACCAGCCCAGCGCCGCGCTCCTCATCGATCTCAAGCAGCGCGGTCTGCTCGACTCCACCGTTGTGCACTGGGGCGGCGAAATGGGCCGCCTCCCCGTTTTGCAAAACGACGCCGGCCGCGAGAAGTGGGGCCGCGACCACAACACCTACGGCTTCAGCATGTGGCTCGCAGGGGGTGGCTTCAAAAAAGGCTACGTCCATGGCGAGACCGACGAGTTCGGCCACAAGGCCGTCATCGACGAAGTGAAGCACTTCGACTACCACGCCACGCTGTTGAAGACCTTCGGCCTCGACCACACCAGGCTCACCTACAAGCGCAACGGCCTCGCCGCTTCGCTCACAGACAACCAGGGTGCGAAGGTGGTGGATCAGCTGCTTGCGTGATGGATCACGCCCTTCAGGCGGCACCCTCTGATTTTGATTGCGGGGCCGCGGCTGCCTTCCAGCGTGGCGCATGAAGGGAAAGAGAACCATCGTGTGGGGCGGCATTCTTGTGGTGTCAGCAATTCTCGCCTGCCTGCTGGTGCGGCCCCTCCTGTTTGGAAACACACTGGCCTACTGGCAGAAGCAGGCGGCCGGGGTCCATACAGGCATGCTCCGCTCCGATGTGGAAAAAATCCTCCCACCGCAGACCTTCGACGGCGTGCTCTGGCGCCTGGAGGAGTGGCGCATGTTTCATCTGCCGTCTCTTCCGCCTCTCCGGAAAGCGCTCAGATTTGCCCTCAGCAGTTCGAATCTCGAAACGCAGGTGGCTTATGAGGTCAGTGACGGAGTCTGCATTTTTCTGCGCTATGACCTGGCGGGCCGCCTGCCCAGGTCAGGGGTGCAGAATCCCGGAGATCACGTGCTCTCCGGCCCCTTTGTGCTGGAGGTGCCGCCCGGTGTCGATTTCAACGAATGGGCGAAGGAGCAGCGCTACAAATGCTTCGGTTACTAGCGCTTATCGGCGATCAAATCGCGCTGCCGCATCCGTTTGACTCACCATTCGTAATTTTTGTGAGCAACGATCCATCTGCATCAAATCTCCCGGCCCACCGTCCCGCAACATGGAAATGGACCATCTGCGGCCTCCTTTTGCTCGCCTCGGCCATCAACTACATGGACCGCCAGACGCTGGCCAACGCCGCAGTGCGCATCAAGCAGGAGTTCTACCTCTCCCGTGAACAGTATGGCCATGTCGAGGCCGTCTTTGCTTATGCCTTCGCGGCGGGCTCCGTTGTCTTCGGCTGGGCGGCAGATCGTTTCTCGGTGCGCTGGCTGTATGCCATCGTGCTCACCTTGTGGTCGCTGGCCGGACTTGCCACCGGTTTTGTGCACAATGAGCAGGAGCTTGTGTGGTGCCGCATGGCGCTCGGTTTTTTCGAGGCCGGCCACTGGCCCTGCGGCATCCGCACCACGCGTGCTCTGCTGGATGCGCGTGAGCGTTCCCTTGGCAACAGCGTTTTGCAAAGCGGTACCTCCGTGGGCGCCATCATCACGCCGCTGATCATGAGCGTCCTCATGACGTCGGAGCTCAGCACCTGGCGCACCGCCTTTCAGGTCGTCGGTGTCACCGGTTTTGCCTGGCTGGTGCTGTGGTTCGCCCTTGTGCGCGGTGCGGATCTTCCTCCTCCCACGCATGAGGACCAGACGCCGCGCGCGGACGCCGGCCCGGGCCTGGGCATTTTCACTTTCATCCGGCGCATGCTCATCATCTTTTTCGTCATCGCCCTGATCAACACCACCTGGCAGATCCTCCGCGCCTGGCTGCCCCAGATCCTTCAGGAGGGCCGCGGTTATTCGGAGGAGGACACGCTGTGGTTCACCTCCGCATGGTATCTGGCCACAGACATCGGCTGCCTCGGTGCCGGCGCTCTCGCAGTCTGGCTGGGGCGTCGCAAACTTTCCGTGCATGCCGCACGCGTCATCGTCTTCGCCGCCTGCGGTGCCCTGTGCGCCTCCTGCGCGCTCACGCCCTGGCTCGCGCACGGCTGGGTCCTGCTCGCGGTGTTCATGCTCGCGGGTGCCGGCGCGCTGGGCTTGTTCCCTTTGTATCACGCCTTCACGCAGGATCTCTCGGGCCGGCATCAGGGGAAGATCACCGGCATCGCCGGAGTCGTTGCCTGGGTGTCCACGGCATGGGCGCAGCAGTTCTTCGGCAAACTCGCGGACCGCACCCACTCCTTCGATCAGGGTCTCATCCTCGCCTCTTTCCTGCCCCTCATCGCCGTGCTGCCGCTCTGGCTGTTTTGGGAGAGTAAATCTGACCTTCATCCATCCTCATGAGCACCTCATCCTGGACCCGTCGCTCCTTTCTCATGGCCGCCGCCGGCGCCGCCGCTGCCGCCACAGCTCACGCCGCACCCGCGCCAGCACGTAAAAAAGTCGCGCTCATCGCCACGGTGATGTTTAAAAACTCCCACGCCATGCACTTCGTGGACCGCCTCGCCATGGGCTATGTCTGGGCCGGCCAGTGGCTCCCGCCGCAGACGGATCTCGTCTCCCTTTACTTTGCTCAGTTCCCTGAGAACGATCTCGCCCGCGGCCGCTCAGAGCGCTACCACATTCCCATTTATTCTACCATTGCAGACGCCCTCACTCTCGGCACCGGCAGGCTCGCCGTCGATGGTGTCGTCCTCATCGGCGAGCACGGACAGTACCCCGAAAACGAAAAAGGCCAGACGCTCTACCCGCGTTACGAGTTCTTCAAAGAAATCGTTAAAGTCTTCGAAGCCAGCGGCCGCAGCGTTCCCGTCTTCAACGACAAGCACCTCTCCACCGAATGGAACCAATGCACCGAGATGGTCGCCGATGCCAAACGCCTCGGCTTTCCCTTCTTCGCGGGATCCTCCCTGCCAGTCACCCGCCGTCTTCCGGCCATTGATCTTCCCTGGGGCACGCCGCTTTCGGAAAGCGTCGCCGTCGGCTATGGAGGCATTGAAAAATACGATTTCCACGGCCTTGAAACCGCCCAGTGCATGTCCGAACGCCGTCGCGGCGGCGAAGTCGGCATCAAGAGCGTGCTCGCCCTGCGCGGAGAAAAAATGTGGGCTCACGCCGCCACGCGCAAAAACACCCAGCGCCTGCTCGCCGCCGCGCTCTCTCGCAGCCACACCTGGCCCGTGGAAGGCTACCCGCTCGAGCCCGTCAGCTTTGGTTGGGCACGCAAGACCTTCCCCGAAGCCTTCGCCTACTTCATCGAGCATCGCGACGGCTTCCACACCACCCTATTCATGCTGCCCGTGCGCGATTTCAACTACGCCGGCCTCAACAGTGAAACCGGCGAGATCACCTCCTGCCAGATGTTCCTGCCCATGCCCGGCTCCAGCTCCACCACCGCCGACTTCTTCAATCCCCTCATCCATCACATCGAGGACATGATTCTGAACAACCGCGCTCCCTATCCCGTGGAGCGCACCCTCCTCACCTCCGGCATCCTCATCGCCGCTGTCGAATCCCTCTATCGCAAAGGCGAGCTCATCCAAACACCCGAGCTGGACGTCCGCTACACTGTACCCAAAGAGTCGCTGTTCTGGCGCGAATGAGTTTGCAGCGGGTTCTACCGCGTGGGAAACAACACGCGTGACTCCACCCGCACCACTCCCCTCCGCCTCTCTGGCCGCCTTCGCGCCAGATGAAGCAGACCAGCGCGTCTGGATGGACTACCTGGACGCTGTTTCCCTCGTGCCTGGCGAAGCCCTCTTCCACGCAAGCGACACCGCGGACGCCATGTTCCTCATCGAGTTCGGCACTCTCGTCGTCGTGCTGGAGGTGGAAGGCGCGGGCCGCTCCGAACTCCGCCGACTCGGCGCCGGCCAGTTCCTCGGCGAGATGGCCCTCTATCGCTCCGGCTCCCGCACCGCTACGGTCGAAGCCGTGGGCCCCGTCACCCTCTGGCGCCTCACTGCGGAAAAGCTGCGCGCCATGGAAAGCCGCCACCCGCACCTTGCGATCGCGCTCCACCGTCACGTCGCCTCGCTGCTTTCAGAACGCGTTCGCTTCAGCAACAGGGAGCTGAAGGAACCGCTTGCCCGCCTCGCTCACGCGCTGCGCGGCCTTGCCACCAGCGACTTCTCGGACACCGGCTGGGACCGCGCCAGCGTCGTCAAAGAAGCGCAGCGCAGCGATGAAGTCGGCTCCGTGGCTCAGGCCACCGAGTTTCTCTTCAAGCACCTCCAGCAGCACATCACCGCACTTCAGCAGCAGACCGCCGCTCGGGAAGCCATCGAAAGCGAACTCCGCATCGCCGGTGAAATCCAGTCCAGCTTCCTCCCACCACCGCTCTCCGTAGCAGAGCGCCAGCGCGTGGATTTCTCCGCCTTCATCAAACCCGCACGCGAAGCCGGTGGCGATCTCTACGACGGCTTCTTCCTGCCCGATGGGCGCTTCTTTACCCTCGTCGGCGATGTCTCGGGGAAGGGGGTCTCTGCCGCTGTATTCATGGCCCTTGCCGCCATGGCCGTGCGCACGCTCGCTCCCAAAGTCACCGACCCCGGCGCTCTCCTCGCCCAGGTGAACCGCCTGCTGTGCGAGCGCAATGAGACCATGCAGTTCGTCACCGCCTGCGCCGTCTTTTTTGATCCCGCCACCGGCGAACTCACCTGGGCTAATGCAGGCCACCCGCTCGCAGCAGTGATTTCCGCCTCAGGCGTTCTCACCTGGCTCGAAGGCCCGCGCGCCGCACCGCTGGGCGTGTTTGAGGAAACCGCATTCGCCACTCAGCGCCACACCCTTGCCGCGAATGAAACACTGCTGGTTTACTCAGACGGCGTCTCGGAAGCCATGGATGCTCAAAGCACCTTGTTCGGTAGCGACCGCATCCAGCAATGCCTCGCTGGCAGTACTCTCACCGCCAGTTCGCAAACCGTGGAACGCATCGTGGGAGCCGTGCTCGCGCATCAGGCGGAGGCTCCGCAGGCCGATGACATCACGCTTGTGGCATTACGCCGAGTGCCGTGAGCAATCCCGAGATGTGGAAGACCTCGCGCACCGCCGGTGTCAGTGAATTAAACTGCGCCGCTCCACCCGAAGCCTTGAGCTTCTTCGCCGCGATGATGAACACCCGCAGCCCCGCGCTGCTCACATAATCGAGTCCTGAGAGATCAAAGGTGAGCGCCTTGACTCCAGACGCGATCAGTCCCAGCACCTGCTGCTCCAGCTCAGGGCTGGAAAGCCCATCCAGCCGCCCGCTCAGCGCCAGCGTGGCCGAGGAAGCGAGCCGTGAAGTCGCGATGCTGATGCTCGCCGCGGCTCCGGCTGCACGGCTCAGCCTGCGTTCAATGGAGAAAACATTCCGCCCATCGCGGTGCTCATACATGCACACATCCATCAGCTTCTTCACCAGGTGCACTCCCAGCCCGCCCACAGGCCGCGCCTCCAGCGGCAGAGCCGTGTTCACTTCCGCCCGCGCCAGCGGATTGTACGCAGGCGCGTCATCCGCCACCACCGCTCGGATTCGATCCGCCTCGCTTGATTCAAGCCGCACTGTGAAGGAACGCGCCGCATCATTGCGGTAGCCATGCGTGATCACATTCGTCACGATCTCCTCCAGCGCCAGGTGCAGCGCGGACACATCCGCCGCACTGGCATTCACGCCGGCGCAAAACTCATCAATCATCTCCATCACCCGCGCCAGTTCCGCGAGATCAGCAGCGATGGTGAGCGTGTGCGATTTCACAGCAGCGTCGGTTTAGATATAGAGCTCGTTCAGCATCGTCGCAGCGCTTTCATCCAGCAGCTCACGGCGTCTCACCTCGTCAAAGCGGTCCAGCAGATCCTCCGGCCGCAGCCGCTTCTTCTCTGCGCCGCGGATGTCATGCAGCACACGCCCGCGGTGCATCATGATGATGCGGTCGCCCAGGCTCACCGCCTGCTGCATCGAGTGCGTCACCATCAGTGTCGTAAGTTTGTCGCGCTGGATCACCTCATCACTGAGCTGAATCACCTGATCCGCGCTCTTCGGGTCCAGCGCCGCCGTGTGCTCATCCAGCAGCAGCAGCTCCGGTTTCAGCCACGTGGCCATCAGCAGCGTCAGCGCCTGCCGCTGTCCGCCGGAAAGCGAGCCGATGGCATTATCCAGCCGATTCTCCAGCCCCATCTTCAGCGTGGCGATGCGTTCACGCAGTGGCTTCATGAGATTCGGAGACAAAGCCCAGCCAAGCCCTCGCGCATGTCCGCGCTTGCTCGCCAGCGCAAAGTTCTCAGCAATCGACATCGTCGGCGCGGTGCCGCTGAACGGATTTTGAAACACGCGTCCGATCAGCTTCGCACGCTTGTGCTCCGGCCATTTCGTCACGTCATGCCCCGCCAGCTCGATCTTGCCCTCATCGACATAAAACGAGCCCGCCACCGCATTCAGCAGCGTCGATTTGCCGGAGCCGTTCATGCCCAGCACGATGACGAACGACCCCGGCTCGATGCTGAGATCAACACCCTGCAGCGCACGGACTTCGTTGACCGTGCCGGGATTGAAGGTTTTGCGGATGCCGGAGAGCGCAAGCATGACAGGTCAGGTGGCGGAGGTGGGCCGGGGTTTGAAACGGTCAAGGAAACCGGGCAGTACGAGGGCCGCGAAAACAAACAGCGCCGTGATGAGTTTGAGATCGTTCGGGTTCAAACCCCAGCGCAGCGCGATGGCGACCAGCAGCCGGAACAGCACCGAGCCCATGATCGTTCCGACAATGGTCAGCCCCAGGCTGCGCGTTCCCGTCAGCGCCTCGCCGATGATGACACTCGCCAGCCCCCACACCACCATGCCGATGCCCATCTGCGCATCCGCAAAGCCCTGGTACTGGGCCAGCAGCGCGCCGCCCAGCGCCACAAAGCCATTTGAGAGCGCGAGGCCGAGAATGATGTTCCGCTCCACATTCGCGCCCAGCGCGCGGATCATCTGCGCATTGTCGCCCGTGGCTCGCATCGCCGTGCCGAGCTGCGTGCGGAAAAAGGCAAACATCGTGGCTCCGGCCACCGCCGTGAAAAGCAGCGCGAGGAAAAGCACCGCCGCATCCGCAGCGGCCACCGGCCAGCCCAGCACATGGATCGTCTTGCCGCCCGCCAGCCATTCGCCGAGCCTTTCACCGTAGCTCGCCAGCGTGGTCGCCTGCATCAGCGGTACATTGCTGCGCCCCATGATGTGGAGGTTCACCGAATACAGCGCCGTCATCACCAGAATGCCAGACAGCAGCGAGTTAATCTTGAACTTGGTGTGCAGGATGCCTGTCGTCGCGCCCGCCAGCGCGCCGCCCAGCGCTCCCGCCATCGTGGCAAAGACCGGATTCACCCCCTTCACCAGCAGCACCGCCGCGATGGACGCTCCCAGAGTGATGGAGCCGTCCGTCGTGATGTCCGGCATCGAAAAAATACGAAACGACACCAGCACCCCCAGCGCCAGAAGCGCCAGGATGAGTCCGATGATCAGTGAGCCGATGAGAAGGGTCATGTTTTATGAAGTGATGGGTGCGATCCACACAGCGCCGCGATACAGCTCGCTCTCGCCCGCGCCATTGAAGCCGCGCGGGTCGGAGATCAGATGCAGCACATTCTGCAGCGACTGCCCGTCAAACAATCCGGCCACCGCAGGCTGCAAATCAATGCGTCCTTTGCGCAGCGGCCGGTAAGGAAACACTGCCGCATGCAGATGCCCCAGCAAAGCGGTGCCGCACGCCAGCGGTCGCAGCAGCGCATCAACCGCAGAGCCAGGTTTGGCAACAACACCCACAATCAGCGATGTGGTGTCACGAAACGACCGCTCGCTGGTAAATGACAGCCAGTCACGAATCTGCGGAAAGCCAAAACGCTCTCCTTGCGCATCTGGCGTCGGCGACTGCCGCAACGTCGCTCCCACCAGCCCAGCCGTTTCCGTCACCGCCACCACCACTGCCGCATTCGCGCCGCTGCTTTCCAGCGCCGTCTGCATCAGCTCCGTGATGCCGATGCGCCGGTCCTCATCATTCGCTTCAAAGCGCAGCAGCGATGAAAACGTGCCTTGCGCCAAAAGCCCCAGCACCAGCTGCCCCTCCGGCACCAGCGCTCCTTCGCTCAGCATGAAGTCGGGTCGGCTCGACCCATCCGCCGGCTGAAACGCCGCCACGCCCGCAACCGACAGCAGTTCGCCGCAGCGCGCGGCATTTTCCGCAAAGTTTCCACCCAGCGCACCCACGCCCAGCGCCACCGTGCTCGCATCAAAGCGCCGCGTTCCCGGTGTCGCTCCACCACCACGCGCCAGCAGCGCGGCATCCCCCACCGCTTCGATCTTCATCCCGCCTGCACCCAGCGCAAAGAGTTCATACGCTGCGCTCGGAGAGGAGAGCTTCTTTCCCACATCATCCGCGCTCCCACTCGCCGCGATCTCAGACGTGATCAGCATCTGCAAACCCGAAAGCTCCAGCACGGAGCGCACCGCCTCAGACGGACGGATCACCCCAAACAGCCCGTTGATCGCACGCAGTTGCTTGTAGCAAGCCAGCAGCACGCGGATGCCCGCCGAGCTGATGTAGCTCACTGCGTTCATGTCCAGGTGCAGCCGGTGCTCACCTTCGCGCACAGCACTCGAAAGCGCGGACTCCACATGATTGCACCAGTTCGCATCCAATCTCCCTGCAAGGCGCAGGACAATGAGATCACCGGAGGTTTGGCGGGAGATTTCCATGGGTTACTTGATCACTTTGTCCACTTCCTTCAGCAGCTCTGGCGGCAGCGTCATGCCCACCGCCGCGGCATTTGCCGGGCTCGCGCTGTAAAACAACTTCGGCGGTAGAATGAACGGCATTGTGGCCACATCTTCGCCACGGATTACGCGCTCGATCATCTCCGTTGTCGCCTCGCCGCAGTTGTGGTAGTCGCGTCCCATCGAGACCGGTGCTCCCAGCGGCACCGTCGTGCTGTTCAGGCTGATCAGCGGCTTCTGTGTCTGCCGTGCCGCCTTGCTGATCGCGTTGAATCCCGTGCTGCTCAGATTGTCCGAAATCTGCACCACCGCATCGATCGGCCTCGACACCAGCGAGAGAGAGGCATCCGCCAGATCGCTCGAGGTGTTCACCGCCACGCATTCCAGCGTCAGCCCGCGTTCCTTGCACAGCTTTTCAAACGACTCCTTCAGATCCACCGAGTTCGCCTCCGCCGGGCAGAACAAAGTGCCCAGCCTCTTATATTGAGGGAAGTACTTCTGGATCATCGTCAGCGCCTCGCCCACGGGTGCCAGCACGGAGACACCCGTCACATTCGGCTTGTGGTCCGTGTAGCTCTTGCCCGCGCCCGCCACCACCGGGTTCGCGATCACCGAAAACACCACCGGCCGGTCCTTCACCTTTTGCAGCGCCGACTGCAGCGCCGGTGTGGACATCGGCACCACGATGTCCGCATTCTCCGTCAGCACGGCGTCAAAGATTCCACTCAGCGAGGCGATGTCTCCCTGCGCGCAGCGGTAGCTGATCGTGTAGTCCTTGCCCTCCACCAGCTTGCTCCGCTTCCATGCCGCCTTCATCCCTGCCATCGTGTCCTCTGAAGGTCCCGACTCGATGTAGTTCACGATCGCGATCTTCCACTTCTTCCCGCTCGGGTTAGGTGCCGCCGTGCTCTTCGTCTTCACCGCGCCGCCTTCATCAATCACCACCTGCGCGTTCTTCACCATCTCATCGCGGAATTTCCATGGCGATTTAAGATCCTTGGCCGCCTGCACATTCACCGCCAGCATCTCCGGCATCACATTCGTGATCGGCACATCCGCCGGCTTCCGGCCATTCAGAATCTCCCCGGCCAGCGTTCCCGCCAGGCGCCCCACTTCACTGTAGTCCGCACCCAGATCAAACAGCGCCCCCTTCTTCACGTTCGGCGGGATCACCGTGAAGACCGGTATGCCGCCCTTCTTCGCCGTGGAGATCACGCTGTCCGCCGCCGTCATCACCGTCACATCCCCGCCCATCCACAGCGCCTCCGCGCCGCGTGCCACCAGAGCTCCTGCCGCCTCGGCCACACCGGAGGAATTGTCCACCGTCGATTCCATCAGCTCGATCCCCATTTCCGCGCACACCTGCCGCGCCAGTTTCACCTGAGCCTCAGAGTTCGCCTCCGCCGCATTCCACACCACGCCCACCTTCTTCAGCGCAGGATTCATCTCCCGCGCGATTTTAAAAGCCTGTGCAATCGGCTGCATCGTGCCGAAGCCCGCGAGATGGGCCGGATGTTCGAGCGGTTTGGCCATGTCGATCCCCACTCCTGCCACGGAAGGGTTGGACACCAGCGCGAACACATGCGGTGTACCTCCCGCCTTGTTCGCATTTGCCACCGCTTGCAGCGACACCGTGCTGATGGTCATCAGCAGGTCATACCCGCCGCCCACCATCTCTTTCGCAATTGTCTGGGATACCGCATTGTCTCCCTCCGCATTGTACAGCTTTAGCTCCAGATTTCGCCCGAGCTCCCAGCCCTGCTCCTTCAGCCCCTTGATCATCCCTTCGCGTCCCTGGTCGAGAATTGCCTGCGAAGCATGCTGCAGCAGCGCCACCCGCATCGTGCGCCCTGCCTTCGGTGCTGCGGCGGTCTTCACGCGAGACCCGAGATCAGACAGCAGCAGCACGGCTGAGGCAGCCATGATCAAGAAGATGCCCAGCAGGAGTCGGCGCAGAGAGTGAACCATCGCCGGCCATAAGGAGCAGGAAGCACGCGCAGTTCAACGCCATTTCGCGAATCATTCCACGGCCAGCCGCAGGCACGCCGCTTCACGGTCGTTGCGCACCAGCAGCAGATCTCCCACCAGCGCGATTGGATTCCACGTCTTGGAGTTGAACACTTGAAACCTCCCTTGCTCATTCGGCGCCGCCCGCGTGGGCCTCAGCAGCACCAGTTCCCCGGTCTCCGCCATCAGGAGATAATGCTCTCCCACCACCAGCCCCTGTCCGTGGCCATGGCGACCTTCACGCCATTGCTTTGAGCCATCTTTGAGATCCACACACGCAAACATCCCGTCATCCAGTCCGAAGACACAGCCTTCGCGTGCAAAAAGGTGGGCAAACTTTGCCTTCATTTTGGTGGAATGCCACAGGCTCTCCACCTTCAGGCCGCTCTCCTGGCGCGAAATCTTCAGCAGCTCGGCGCCGACGCCATAGCCGCTCGAAAACAGCGCCTCATCTTCTCCAATCACAATCGGCGAGGCGCACACCACGTTGCCATTTCCCCAGGGTCTCTGCCACAGCTCGGCACCCGTCTTCACGTCATGCCCCGCGACGCTTCCGTCGTGAAATGCAAGAACCTGCGGCACTCCCGCCAGCTTCGCATAAATCGGCGTCGCGTAGCTCGGCTTCCTCCCCGCCTTCCACACGACCTCGCCATCCCGGCTGCGCAGCGCCACCAGCGAGTGAGTCCCTCCCTCTCCTCCGTGTACGATCACCAGGTCATCCACCATCAGCGGCGAGCATGCCATGCCCCACCCGGGTGTCTTCCCTTCCACAGCCTGCACCACGTTGCGGTTCCACACCGGCCTGCCATCCGCCAGTTCCAGGCAGTTTAAAATGCCCGTGGCTCCCAGGGTGAAAACACGTCCCTGCGCGATGGTCGGCGTCGCATGCGGGCCCTCTCCGCCGATCGTTGTATTGTAGTGGGCCTCGTCTTCGTGCGTCCAAATCTGCCGTCCTGTATTCAGATCATACGCAGTCACGCACTCCTTCTCCCCGTTCTGCTCCTGCGTCACACACACTTGTCCCACCACCGCAAATCCCGACCATCCTGCGCCAATGGCATGCCTCCACACCATCTGCGGCGGGTGCAGTTTCCAGTCACTCGCCAGCCGTGGCCCAGCCAGCACTCCATTGCGCTCCGCTCCGTAAAACTGGGGGAAATCCGCACGTGGCACCTTCGAATTTGCGCTCACTTGGCCGGCCGGCGCCGCCTTCATTCCCTGGCTCCATCGCCATTTCAGGATGGGCACCAGATCTCCAGTTACTCCGCCGATTTTCACCAGTGCGCCAAACACGACGCCTGTCAGAAAAACCGCCCCCATCACTCCCAGTCGTGCCGCCATTCGTACTCTTGAGAGAAACAGCCACCAGATCACCAGCGCCGCACCCACGGCTAATCCGACTTCGTAGCTGATCAAGTTCCGCTTCTGAAACGGCCATTCTTCATAACACTGGACGCCGATGATCGTCACAAGGCCCAGCACCGCGATCCGCACGCCGGGTTTCCAGCGCACGGCTTTGGTGGGGAGGGAAGGGGAGCTCACAGCTTACTTTACCGCCGTCATTTTTCAGATCAAGGCGATCCCCTTTGGCTGGCCGCAGCCTCGTCTCAGTCCGCCGGTTCTGGCAGGACAACTGCCCGTCCAGACTGGGCCTTTGCGTGGTGCTCACGCCGATGACGCAGCGGCGTCGTTCCGGTGAATTTCTTGAACCGCTTCACAAACGAGCTCGGGTCATAAAATCCGCAGTCCAGCGCGATCTGCGCGATGCTCTTTGAGCTGTGCTGCAGCGTGTCCAGCGCATGAAACATCCGCACCTGCTCCACAAAAGCATAGGGGGTCATGTTCATCCGCTGCTTGAAGACCCGCGTAAAGTGGCTCTCCGAGAAGCTGCACCTCCGTGCCAGCTGCCCCACGCTGATGTTTTCCGCATAGTGCTTCGAGATGTATTCGATCGCGGGCAGCAGGCGGTTCAGTTCATCATCCTGCCCCATCACATCCTTGTACTCCTCGTTGATGGTGATGAGGCCGGCCACTTTGCCCTGGCGGTCGCGCAGCGGGTACTTGCTCGAATAAGCCCATTTCATCGCATGGGCAAAAAATCCCACCGCATGCACCTCGTTCAAAAGCGGTTTCCCGTGCTTGAACACCTGCAGGTCGTTCTGGCGGAAGCTTTGGGCAATGATCTTCGGAAACAGGTCGAAGTCCGTCTTGCCCACGACTTCCAGGGTCTCCGGCACATGAATCGCCCGGCGGAGCGCCTGGCTCATGTAGATGTATCGCGAGTCGAGATCCTTGATCATGAACATCGCTCCAGGAATCCGTTCCAGCGGAGCCAGCATCTGGCTCAGGTCACCCACCTGGTCGAAAAATTTTGTCTGCAGCAGCTTCATGGGGAGGATGGTCGGATAATACCATTTTTTGAAGGGATGACCACAGAGAGTTGCCCGGCTGGAAGCGTTGGTTTGGGTGCATGACATCCTGTCCTCTCAACGCTTTGCCGCTTGCCCACGACTGATGAAGTCAGTCGCCGCCATTGCATGCCTTCTCACCGCCCCGGTTTCCGGCGCGGAGGACATCTTCGTCTCCAAGGTGGAGCCCCTGCTGAAACAGCACTGCTTTGAGTGCCATTCGCACCAGCACAAAATCAAAGGCGGCCTCGCGCTGGATTCGAAGTCGGGCTGGGAAAAGGGCGGCGAGAGCGGCCCTGCCATCGTCCCCGGTAAGCCGGAGGACAGCCTTCTCATGCAGGCGCTGAGTCATGCCGAAAAAGATGTCAAAATGCCGCCGAAGAAGATGCTGCCCGCCGCAGAGATCGCCGTCTTTGCCGCATGGATTCAGCAGGGCGCGCCCGATCCACGCGTATCGCCATCGGCGGCAGTGAATTCCCAGAACCTTTCCGCGGACGACACCTGGGAGGCTGAGTTCCACAAGCGCCTCGACTGGTGGAGCCTCAAGCCCATGCGCAATGTCGAACCTCCGCAGGTGAATGACGATCCATGGTCAAAGGAGCCGGTGGATCGTTTCGTGCGCGCCGCGCTCGCTTCCGCCAAACTTCAGCCGGCTCCCCTTGCCGATCCAGCGGTGCTCAGAAGGCGCCTTGCGTTTGTCCTCACGGGTCTCCCACCGGCGGCTTCAGCGCCTCTGTCTCTTGAGGCTTATGTGGACTCCCTGCTGCAGAGCCCCCGCTTCGGTGAGCACTTCGCCCGTCATTGGATGGACGTGGTGCGCTACACAGACACCTACGGCTACGAGTGGGACAATCCCGCCAAAGGGGCCTACGAGTACCGCGACTACCTCATCCGCGCCTTCAATGACGATCTAGGTTTTGATCAGTTTCTGCGCGAGCAGATTGCGGGCGACCTCCTGCCGAAGCCGCGCCTCCATGCTTCTTCTCACACCAATGAAAGCCTCATCGCCCCCATGTTTTATCATCTGGGAGAGCATCGCCATGGCAGCAGCCTCATGTTCAATGGCATCCACCAGGAGATGGTGAACAACAAGATCGACGCCTTTTCGAAGACCTTCCTCGCCACCACAGTCGCCTGTGCCCGCTGCCATGATCACAAGCTCGAAGCCGTCTCGCAGCCCGACTACTATGCTCTGGCCGCGATGTTTACCACACCCCGCTGGACTTCCCGCGTGATCGACGAGCCAGCACGGAATGATGCCGCCATCGCGCGTCTCAAAGACTTGCGCGCTTCCATCCGGTCCGCGGTGGCAGGCCTGTGGGGTACACCATTCGAGCCGGCGTTTCTCAAACAGTGGGCTGCGGACCATCCCAAAGCCTTGCAGGGTGTGGGCGCACCGCTCGCCACTCCTGATCAGTTTTCACAAAAATCGGCCGAGTGGCGCAAAGCCCGCGCCACTGCGCAGTCGGCCAATGCCGGATTCAAACCCATGGCCGATCTTGCGAAAGCGCAGCTTCCCAGGGGCTGGGTCATCGAGGGGGACGGCATGAAGCACGGCTTTGTTACGGAGGCCGCTCCTCTTATCGCTCTCGAAGGCGAGTCCATCATCGCGCGTTTCCTGCCTTGTGGCTGGCACACGCATGCGTTGTCCTCAAAGCTGCCTGGTTCGCTGCGCATGCCGCCGGAGCATTTCATCCCGGGCCGCGTCGTGAGCCTCAATCTCGCAGGCGGAGAGTTCGGTGGTCAGCTTGTGGTGGATGATCATGCGTTTCAAAATGAAACCATCAGCCTCTACACCAACACCACGCCCGCCTGGCGGTCCTTTGCCGATGCCGCTTTGAAAAACGGCGTGCAGCAGGTCACCGTGGAGTTTGCCACCGCGTCCTTGAACCCCAACTTTCCCCCGCGCACCGGTCTGGCAAAGGGGCTCAAGAACAACGACTTCGGCTTCGATAAACGCAGCTGGCTGAGTGTCTGCGGCATCGTCTCGCAGGACAAAGACGGCACGCCGCAGGATGAGCAGGACGCCTTCATCGGTTTGTATGAGGTTTCTGCCTCGTCGCCGGACACGTGGAAGTCCATCGCCGCCTGGCTCAATGCGGCCGTCATTCGCTGGTGGGAAGACAAATCGCAAGCCGGTGATCACACCGTCCTCGACTGGCTGCTCTCCAACGGCCTGCTGCCAAACAAGGCCGAGCCTGGGAGCCAGCTTGCAAACCTGCTGGCCGAGTATCGACGCGTCGAAGCGGGCATCACCTTCCCGCGCACCGTGAACAGCATGGATGAACGTGAAACTTCGCCCGCCAGCTATCCGCTCAACGTCCGTGGAAATGTGGATGCACCCGGCACCCTGGTGAGGCCAGGATTTTTAAAAATGCTGGATGCCAATGGGAGGGTTTCGGGCCGCGTGTCGCTTGCAGAGTCTTTGCTTGATCCCGAGCATCCGCTGACGGCCCGTGTTTACGTGAACCGCGTCTGGCAGTGGATTTTCGGCACCGGACTTGTGGCTACTCCGGATGATTTTGGCCGCCTCGGAGACAGGCCCTCCCATCCCGAACTGCTCGACTGGCTGGCACGAGAGTTCATTCGTGAAGGATGGTCCACCAAGAAGCTCGTGCGTCGTCTCGTGCTCAGCCAGACTTTTCAGCAGGCAGGGCTGGTGTCCGCTGCCGCGCGCGATCGCGATCCGGACAACCGTCTTCTGCATCATTATCCCACCCGACGTCTGGAGGCCGAAAGCATTCGCGATTCATTGCTCGCCGTCGCTGGTCGGCTCGATCCCCAGCTCTACGGCCGCCCCGTTTTTCCGTATCGCACTGCCGAGGACGCTTCGAAGCGCCTTTTCAGCGGTCCGCTCGATGGCGCCGGCCGCCGCTCCATCTACCTGCAAATGTCCATCATGGACCCGCCCAAGTTCCTCGTCGGCTTCAACCTCCCAGATCTGAAGCTGCCCACGGGCAGGCGGGACGTGACGAACGTCCCCTCACAGGCGCTGATCATGCTCAATGACCCCTTTGTGAACGAGATGGCTAGGGCTTGGGCGGCTGCGTTGTTAAAGCTCAAAGCTGCTGACCGCACAGATCGCCTGCGCCAGATGTTTGCCCAGGCATTGCAGCGCGGGCCGGACTCCGCCGAGCTTGATCGCTGGAGCGCCGCCCTGAAGGACTTGGGGGGCGATACGCCAGATGCATGGGAGCGCCTCGCTCATGCGTTTTTCAACACGAAGGAGTTTCTCTATTACCGTTAAACTAATGAAGCCTCATGACCATCGCTTCTGTTCGCGCCGCCACATTCTGGCAGGCGCCTCCGCCGGCTTTGGAATGTTGGCGCTGCGTGCCATGGCGGGCCTGCCGCTGCACCGCCCGGCTCGGGCAAAGAACATCATCTTCTGCTTCATGGATGGCGGCCCCAGCCATGTGGACACCTTTGATCCCAAGCCGCTGCTCAAAAAGTTCGAGGGCACCGCCATTGGCAGCGCCGCAGTGTCAAAGCGTTCCCAGTCAAATGCGGGCCGCGTCTGGTTTGGCAGCCCCTGGGAGTTCCGCCAGCGTGGGCAGAGTGGCCTGTGGGTGAGCGATCTCTTCCCGCACATCGCGGAGGTGGCGGACAAGCTCTGCGTCGTCCGCTCCATGGTCGGCGAGCTCCCGCTGCATGGTCAGCAGAATCTCCTGCTGCACACCGGCCGCATTCTCGGCCAGGCGCCCAGCCTCGGCTCCTGGGTCTCCTATGGTCTGGGCACGGAGAACCGCAATCTGCCCGGCTACGTCGTGCTCAACAATGACTGGGTGCCGAACGGCGGCCTCGAAAACTTTGGCAGCTCCTTTCTCCCCGCGAGTCATCAGGCCACCATGGTTCGCGCCAAAGGCGTGCCGGTGGACAACATCGCCCCGCATGATGCAGCCGCCATCCAGCGTCGCAAACTCGCGCTTCTCTCCCAGCAGGATGCTGCTTTCGCCGCAGTCACTTCCGAATCCTCCATCATCGAAGGAGCCATTGCCAATTACGAGACTGCCTTCCGCATGCAGAGTGCGGTTCCGGCCATTGCCGACATCGCCGCTGAACCTGAATACATCCGCACGCTTTACGGCGTGGATTCCGCCGACGAGCATCAGAGGTTCTACGCCACTCAGGCTCTGCGCGCGCGCCGCCTGGTGGAGGCCGGCGTTCGCTTCGTCGAAATCACCTGCCCCAGCTTTGATGGCAACAACTCGCCTTGGGACCAGCACGGCCAGTTGCGTCAAAATCACGCCAAAAACGCCCGCATCACCGACCAGTCTGTCGCCGCTCTCATCAGCGATCTCGATCAGCGCGGACTTTTGGATGAAACCATCGTCCTCTGGGCCGGCGAAATGGGGCGCACGCCGCACACGCCCAAGATCACCGAGAGCTGCGGCCGCGACCACCATGTGAACGGCTACAGCATTTTCATGGCAGGCGGCGGATTCAAAGGAGGAACGGCCTTCGGCGAGACCGATGACTTCGGCAACGCCGTCGCCAGCGATCCCGTGGACATTCATGACATCCACGCCACGCTTCTGCATCAAATGGGGGTCGATCATGAGAAGCTCGTCTTCCGCCACGGCGGCCGCGACCAGCGTCTCACCGATGTGCATGGCCGGGTCATGCGCGAGTTGACAGCCTGATTTGAGATGCCGTAATCACTGCCTCATACCGCCATGAAATCCATCGCCGCATTTCTTTCCTTGCTCACGCTCCACGTTCTCGCGGATGACCCCGTCGCCGCGTGGTCCAAAGACGTCACCATCAAGACCGTCTCCCCTGTCGAAGGCCGCCACACCACACACAGCTATTATCTCAACAATCCCGAAAGTCCGGACGGCACGCGCGTGCTCTTCTTCACCTCTGCAGATCCTCAGGGCCAGCTCGGCGAGATCCGCATGATCGAGCGCGCCACCGGAAAGGAATCGGTGCTCGCAGACAACATCCACACCGAGGATGCCCACCGCGTCGCCTGCCAGCAGTGGATCTCTGGCGGCAGGCGCGTGGCCTATCATGAAGTCATCGACAAGAAATGGCGCGTCGTCGTCATCGATGTCGCCACCTTGGCAAAGACCGTTGTCGCAGAAAACCACCAGGTGGGTTTTGGCCGCCCTGAAGGGGACCTCGTTCCCATGTACGGCTGCCATTGGAATCCCGGCCCGTATCGTGATCTCGAAGTCTGGGACGCCTCCACCGGCAAGACCACCACCTACGCGAAGATCAGCGAGGTCGAGTCCAAATACGGCGACTGGTTGCAGAAGGAGTTCGCGGGAAAGCCCTGCTCCGTCTTCTTCCCCGTCCTCAGCCCCGACATGAAACGCGTTTTCTTCAAAGTCGCCGCTGGCAACGGCGGGGACAATTACATGTCCAGCGGCGCCAGCCATCGCCAGGGCACCGTCGTTTACGACTTCGAAAAAGCCGCCTGCGTCTGGCAGCGCAACCAGTGGGGGCATCCTGCCTGGACACCGGATTCAAACCACATCTTCGAAGCCGGAAACATCATCTTCGACATCGCTGAAGTATCCGCGAAATACACCCGCCTCAAAGACGTGCCCGTCCTCAGCGGCACACATCCCTCCGTCAGCCCGGATGGCACTCTCATGGTCACAGATGGCGCCAGCAAAAACGTCGGCGGCAAGGATGGCGAGTGGGGCATCCAGGTGGCAGACATGAAAGGCGGCAGGTGGGTTCTGCTGCACAGTTTCGGTCAAAGCGGCGGCGCCAGATCCTGGCGCCGCAATCACCCGCACCCCATCTTCAGCGCAGATAACAAGCGCATCTATTACAATGTCAGCGACGGGCCCTTCACCCAGCTCATGGTGGCAGAGCGTCCGTAATGTGCGCCGTGCTCACGGCGTTGGTAGGGCATGAAAATCATCGCCGCCTTGCTGCTCGCATTCCCGCTCGTCTCTGTATACGCACAAGAAACGGAGCCCGCAAAGCTGCAGCGCGTTGTTGCCATTGAAAACGTCTGCGCCTGGCCAAACCTCACCCTCCTCCCGGACGGCACCATCATCGCCATCATCTTCAATCAGCCCGGCCACGGCACCCTGCAGGGAGATGTGGACTGCTATGCCAGCACGGATGGCTTGAAGTGGGAAAAGCGCAGCACCCTTACACAGCACGAGCCGGACACCATTCGCATGAACCACGCCGCCGGCCTCGCGAAGAACGGCGACTTCCTCGTCCTCTGCTCCGGCTGGACCGATGTGAAACAAGCCATCCGCCCCAAGCAGGCCGACTTCCGCGACGCCGTCCTCCGCTCATGGATCCTCCGTTCCAAAGACGCTGGCCGTACCTGGAGCAAGAGCGAGGTCTTTCCCGCCACCGAGTCCGCTGAATGGACCGAGAACATTCCCTTCGGCGATATCTGGACCGCGCAGGACGGTTCGTTGCGGACTTCCTGCTATCAGGGCCAGATCGCAGACCCCGCCAAATCCTCCAAGACCAAAAGCTGGCGCTCCTGGTGCTTTCGCAGCGATGACGACGGCCTCACCTGGAAACCCCAGTCCATCATTGGCCCCACGCATAACGAGACCGACATTTTTCCCCTCGGTGGCAGGAGCTGGCTCGCCGCAGCCCGCACCACCCAGATGGAATTGTTTCGCAGCGATGACGACGGCGTCACCTGGGGTTCACCTCTCAAAGTGACCGATCGCAACGAAATCAACGGTCACCTCACCCGCCTCGCAGACAAGCGCCTCCTTCTCAGCTACGGTGTCCGCATCAAGGATCGCTGCGGAGTCTGCGCCAAGTTCAGCAGCGACGACGGCAAAACCTGGAGCACCCCCGTCCGCCTTGCCCTCAGCCATGTGAGCGACTGCGGTTATCCATCCACCATCCAGCTTGCCAGCGGCAAACTGGTCACCGCCTACTACTCCAAGTCCGCCCCCGAATGCGACCACTACCACATGGGCGTCGCCTTGTGGGACGCTCCCGCGCCTTGAGGAGAGGGATCATCCTGATCCCTCTGCGCTCGGCCACGGCTGTCACTCTCAAACAGGGATCAAGAGGCGCCCCATCTTTCATCACATGCGGTTCAAATCATCACCGCACCTCGGGAAACGCATTCGCGCCTCCACGCGCCTGCTGTTCCTTCAGCAGCTCCGCTTTCACCCGCGCCTCGTCCTCCTCAAACACTGCCAGGCCGATCACACCCACATTCCCCGCTGCTCCTTTGGTGGCAGCCTTCGAGCGAGCCACACTGCCAAACACAAACGCTCTCGCAGTCGTGCTGTTTTTCCGGAAGCCGTCGACGTCGTAGCTCTGCCTGGGTTCCAGCACGAAGCCCGACTGGCTGGGGTTTGCCGCCTGACCGGTAAGTACGTTCAGACCATCCACGCTCAAGACAACGAGCATGCGTTTTTTTGTGCGGTTTTCGAGCCTGATGTCGTAGTGGCTGCCGTTCTGTCCAATCACGATGCGTTTGCCGCTGACCTCATAGTGCGGAAACACGTCCCTGTAGTGCATCAGGCCGACTTTAAGACGCTCTCCCGCCGCCGAAAACAAGCCGCTGCGTTTGGTCAAACTGCCGCCGAGAACTTCTGCCATCGTTTTCGCCCCCTTCTCATCATTGTAATGAAAGGAGTCCACGGCATCCGGAACGCTGGATTTGCGAATCAGGCGGGTGTTCTCTAAAACCGAGTATTTTTCCTGCCCTGCGGAAGTGCCAAGCCCCGGACGGTCCTGGACTCGGGTGGATGCCAGCTCGTTGGACCGGTAGGAGCCCGAGTCATAATCATTTCCGGTGATGCCTGAATGAACAGGAGCCGGCGGCGGTGGTGGTGGTGGCGCAGGGGACATCATCGACGAGCACGACGCAATCATCGTGACGGCCAGTGATACAGAGCAGCAGACAAACGAACGGCGGAGTTGGGCTGGGTTCATAAATGCAGAAATATCAGCATTTAATTTTGCCGCAAGATGAAATGCTGAAAAATATGCATTTAGATAAAAATGCCTGTGTAGTTGTTCTCTCAACACTCTCTGCAATAGGCGCTTGCCATCTTTCTCAAATGCAGCATTTTCAGCACATGGCCGCCAAAGACGATCAACTCTCCAAACGCGAGCGCCAGGCGATGGACATTGTCTTCCGCCTCGGCAAAGCCACGGCCGAGGAGATCCAGGAGGAGATGCCAGATCAGCCTTCTTACTCAGCCGTCCGCGCACTGCTCAGCATCCTCGTCGGGAAAAAGCTTCTCAAGCACACCCGCGAATCCCGCCGCTACATTTACGAGCCCGCGATCTCCCGCGAAAAGGCGCGAGACTCTGCTCTGCGCAAACTCATGCGCACTTTCTTCGACGGCTCTCCCGGCAAGCTCATGGCCTCCCTCCTCGATGCCAGGGACCGCAAGCTCCCGCCCGAGGAAATCGCCGCTATCCGCAAATTGCTCGACGAGCAGTCGCCTTCCTGATTCACTCCACATCCATCATGATGAGCACTTTCTGGATCGCCATCGCTCTCAAGGCCACTTTGTGGGCTGCCTTCATGAGCGTCGCCGCACTCGTGGTGCCGGCGCAGCATCCTCGCGCGCGGCGCTGCATGGCTCTGCTCGGCATGTGGGGGCTGTGGCTGGCGCCATGGCTGCCGCTGCCATGGCTCGGTCGGTCCGTGGACCCGAATGCGTTCGCTCCTTCCGTCGCGGATTCTCCCGGCGGCTGGCTTCTGGCGCTCGCATCAGTCTGGGCCTTGGGCAGCTTGCTCCTGCTGCTGCGTGTGGTGCGCGACATCACTGGCATCCAGCGGATGGTTCGCCAGTCCACCAAGTCCACGCTGAGTCCTGGCGCCGCCATCGAGGTGCGCTTCACTCCCGAGATCGAAGGCCCCTGCATGACCGGCTGGCTGCGGCCCTGCGTGCTTCTGCCATTGGAGGCCGTCTCCTGGCCTGAAGACACGCTTCGCGCCACCCTGCGCCACGAGTGCCAGCATGCGCGCCAGCGGGACGGACTGCACCGCTTCTGTGCCGCCCTGGTGCGTGCCGTTTTTTGGTGGAATCCCGCCATGCATGTCGTGTGCAGCATTTACGAGGCGGAATCCGAAATCTGCTGCGATGAAGAGGCCGTCTCATCCTGCAGCCGTCGCGAGTATGGAGAGATGCTCCTCGCCCACGCCACGCAGGCTCCGTCGCAGGCATTCGCCATGTCCTTCGCACGTCGCTTCGGCTTGCGCGCCCGTTTGCAGCGCCTGTTTGAAACCCGCCGCGCCTCGCGCTGGGCCCTCTCCACCCGCTGGTTCGCCGCATGGCTGCTTATCCTTGGCGCCTCTTTTCTGATGGCTTCTATCCGGGTCATGCCGCCTCAGATGGCGCAGGGAATTTCGCTCAAAGATGAGGCACGGCTGCGTTTAATGGCAGAACCGTTTCCCGGTGCGCCTTGATTTGCCTGGCGGGCCGATGTGGAGGCGTGCTTTCTGCCTCTGCTCCATGAAAACCCTCTGCCTCCTTCTGCTGCTCTCGGTCAGCAGCCTCGCCGCCGGACCCAACATCGTCTTCATCTTTGTGGACAATTTTGGCAGCGGAGACCTTGGCTGCTTTGGCTCAAAAATCCATCGCACTCCCAATGTCGACCGCCTCGCTTCAGAGGGCGCCAGATTCACCAGCTTCTACGTGGCCAGCGGCGTCTGCACTCCCAGCCGGGCGGCATTGATGACCGGCTGTTATCCCCGGCGGATTGGCATGCACATCAGCGACACCGGCGGTGCCGTGCTGCAGCCTCTCGCCCGCAAAGGCCTCAATCCCTCCGAGGTCACCATCGCGGAGGTTTTGAAAGGCGCCGGTTACGCCACCATGTGCATCGGCAAATGGCACCTTGGCGACCAGCCAGGGTTTCTCCCCACCAAGCAGGGATTCGATGACTTCTTCGGCATTCCCTACAGCGATGACATGACGAAGGACAAAAAACCGGACCTCTGGCCGGACCTGCCGCTCATGCGCGGTGAAAAGGTCATCGAAGCTCCTGCGGACCGCGATCATCTCGTCAAGCGCTGCACTGAAGAAGCCGTTCGTTTCATCGAGCAGCACGCCGCCACGCCTTTCTTCCTCTACCTTCCGCACACCATGCCGGGATCCACCGGCCATCCTTTTTCAAGCGAAGCCTTCCGCGGCAAAAGCGCAAACGGAGATTATGGCGATGCAGTGGAGGAGCTCGACTGGAGCACCGGCGAGATCATGGCCGCGCTGCAGCGGCTCAAACTCGCGGACAACACGCTCTTCGTCTGGACGTCGGACAATGGCGCCGTCAGGCGCACTCCACCCCAGGGCAGCAATGCGCCCTACCGCGGCTTCGGCTACGACACCTCCGAAGGCGCCATGCGCATGCCCTGCGTCATGCGCTGGCCCGGACATATTCCACCTGGGACCGTGAATGACGCGCTGTGCTCAACCATGGACATGCTGCCCACTTTTGCCAGCCTAGCAGGTGCCGTTCTCCCGCCGAATAAAATCGATGGCCATGACGTGACATCCATGCTCCTCGATCCAAAAAGCACCCGCTCCCCATGGGATGACGACGGCTTCTTCTTCTACCGCATGCAGCAGCTTCAGGCAGTACGCGCCGGAGACTGGAAGCTCTACCTGCCCCTTGAAGGCAAATTCAAAACCCTGAGCGGCAAACGTGAGCCTTTCCCGCTCGAGCTGTATGATGTCCGGCATGATGTCGGCGAGGCACACGAAGTCTCCGCGCAACATCCCGGCATCGTGAAGCGTCTCACGCAACTGGCTGAAAAGGCCCGCGCGGATCTGGGAGATCTCAATCTCCCCGGCTCCGGTCAGCGGGAGGCGGGCATGGTGGAGAAAGCCGTGCCGCTCTTGCCATGAGTCACATTGCCTGCTGTGTTAAGGCATGACCCGCGGCAGCCGTTCGCTCATCCTTTTGATTCTCGTCATCCTCGCGGGGATCATCGTCCCGTTCATGATCTGGGGCGCTCAGTTTGATCAAACGCTGAGCCTGAAAGGCGCGCGCACATGGATGGAAAGCTACGGCACCTGGGCCTGGGCCGCGGGCATTGTCCTGCTCGTGGCAGACATCATTCTTCCCGTCCCTTCCACCGTCGTCATGTCAGCGCTGGGCTGGATGTATGGCTGGTGGCTGGGTGGCCTCATCGCCGCGGCGGGCTCCATGCTCTCTGGGATCATCGCGTATGCCGCATGTCGCTGGCTGGGGCGTGGCGCTGCACGTTGGATCGCCGGGGCGGAAGGTTTGCGCAAAGGGGAGGAAATCTTCGAACGCCGCGGCGGCTGGCTCGTCGCGCTCTCGCGTTGGATGCCGGTACTGCCGGAGGCCGTGGCCTGTCTCGCCGGACTTTCCAGCATGCGCTGGCGGGTTTTCCTCCCTGCACTCGCCTGTGGGTCCATTCCGACCGGTTTTGTCTTCGCCGCCATCGGCCACCTCGGTCAGAGCGAGCCCGCATGGGCCTTTGCCCTCAGCGCCATTGTCCCCATCCTTCTGTGGCTTGGCGCCGCGCGTGTGCTGAAGCGCTAGCGCATCTCCACCAGTCCAGCCCGGGCTGCCGCCACACGTGCAAGCCGGTGCATGTCCCGGCGCATCACCCACACCCCGAGCGGCAGCAGCAGCCCGATGGCCATGGCCGCAAGAACACCCAGCACCAGCAGCGCATGCAGCCCTGCCACCATCAAAATCGTGGCCACCACCAGCCACAGCATGAGGTTCCACCCCAGGCTGCGCCGTGCACGCAGCAGCAGCCGCACCCGTGTGAGGCAGCGCCCGTCGGCATGAAATTCCGTGACGCTCAAGAACGCGCGTGAGACTTCGGACCACGGCCACGCCTCCACGTCAAACCAGCGCCATCCGTCGTCTTCGCGAAAAATGACATGCGCCGTTCGGAACTCCTTTCGCAGTTCCTGCAGCCATGTTTCACGAGTGGCGCCGCTTTCACTCCAAAAATTCAGCGTCCCCAGGCTGAGCGTGATCTTGTGCGGCCGCGTCGGTGGAATGATGTCCGGCAGCAGCGGATGCCGGCTCGGCCTGGCTCCCAGCTTCAGCATGCCGCAAAGCCGCGCCCACTCCCGCACCACGGGCTGCAGGAAGCTCAGCCACCACAGCAGCAGACGGTCCTCCTTGCGTCTCAGGTTGGCGGCAGCGGCATTGCGCGCGCTCACCTGCCATGCCGCCCACAGGGCAAATCCTGCCAGCCCCAGCGCCACCCATGGCTGGTGGCAGATCAGCGCCAGCAGCAGCAGCGCCACCCACAGCAGTCCGGTGAAACACTCCCACCAGCGATAGCTTGCAGAAGAGTAGATCACCTGAAACGCACCCAGCCCAAACGGCCCATGAAAGATGCTGCCTTCCACTGGATGGTCCGCCGGGTGCTGATCTCCATAGATGCCCCCTCGCCACCGCGCCCCTCCGAGAAAGCCAAACCGTTCGGCATGGTGCTTCATCAGCAGCGCCTCCGCCTGCCCATAGCCACGTTGCTGGCAGAGATAGGCCTGCAGCGTGAAGCGCCTGTGATGCCACACCATGGCACCCGGTGCAAACAGCAGGCGTCCACCGGTTTCCCGCAGCCGCCAGCACACATCCACATCATCGCCGGCGGTATTAAATTCCGCACGAAATCCGCCGATGCGGTCGAGCGCCTCCTTGCGAATGGCAAGATTGCATCCCGGCAGGTGTTCCGCCTCCGTGTCGTCCAGCAGCACATGCGCCGGCGCGCCTGGCGCGGCCGCCACCACGCGCTCGGTCCGGTTGCGCGGCGGCGGTGGAATGTTCGGCCCCCCGGCTGCCACGACTTCTTTGTCTTCAAACGCATGGCTCAGATGCAGCAGCCAGTCCGCATGCGCGATGCAGTCATCATCCGTGTACGCTATGATTGCCCCTGTGGCCAGCCGCGCCCCCAGGTTGCGCGCCACACTCAGCCCAGCGTGTTCCTGGTGGTGATAGCACACCCGCACAAAACTCTTCGCCACTTCCGCCGTCATATCCCGCGATCCATCATCGATCACCAGGACTTCAAAATCTGGGTGGTTCAGCGCCATCAAAGATTCCAGGCACGCACGCAAAGTGTGGCCGCCGTTTCGCGTGCACACCACCACGGAGATGCGCGGTGTCTCGCCAGGCGGCGTCCACGCTGCTTTCAGCTCCCTCTGCACCCCGCATGCCGGCCGTTCCTTTCTCTCTCGATCCACGAGGCCAAACTGCCAGCCCGTCACCTCTTTCCCACCCCGGTGCCATTCGTCCGTGTAGGCAAACCACACCCCGCCCGCGCATCCTCCCTTCAGCAGACGTTCATGCTGCCAGCGCAATGTTTCCGCCTGCTGCTCCGGCCCGTGGCTGGCCACATCCAGGCCAAATTCCGTGATCAGCAGCGGCTGGTTGCCCGCGAGATTCTGCAAACGCGCAAGGTAGGCGCGGAAGGACGCCGCAGATTCCAGATACACGTTCACCGCCAGAAAGTCTGCATTGCGCGGCACCAGATACCCGGTGGAAGGATACGTTGCATAGCTGATCAATGTCTGCGGCGCATTCTGGCGTGCGATCTCAATCAGCTTCTCAATGAACGCGCGCACGCGTCCCGGCTTCATCCACCGCACCAGCGTTTTCTCGATCTCATTACCCACCAGGAAGGCTGTGATGCAGCAATGATCCCGCAGGTTGGCAGCGGCTTTGGCGACGCGGGATTTGATCTCTTTACAAAGGGCAGAGTCGGCCAGGAAATCGACATGCTCGGTCCACGGAATACCCACGATCAACCGCAGTCCGAGCGCCTCGACTTCCTGCAGCACCGCCGCCGTGGGCAGTTCATACAGCCGGACTGTGTTCAGGCCCATTTCAGCGATGTGCCGCAGGTCGGCGGCCAGCCGGGCATCTTCAGGAAAAGGTTCGCCGCGTGAGTTCAGCTTGAACGGACCGTAGCTCACCCCTCGCACAAAGTGCGGGCTGCCATCTTCCAGCCGCAAAAACTTGCCTGCCGCCACCACACGCTGCCCGTGAGACACAGGCGGATGTGTGGATGTCGGTGGAGCGAATGTCATGCAGAGGCGTAATGTTCACGTTCGGGAGGCCCGAAGTGTGAAACATGTACGTGACTGAGGCCAGTTAGATTCAGGCCTCGGAGGCTTTCTCAGCGGATGTCTGGCCTGCCGCACTGCTTTCCGCCGCATCCGGCTCTGTGATTTCCATTTCCACCCATCCGTCGCCTTCACGCTCCAGACGGCGGTTGTTGATGAACATCACAATGCAAAGTCCGAGAAAGGCGGTGCTGGTTTCCAGCACAAACGGAGTGGAAAAAAACGTGAACAAGTAGGCCAGCCCCTGCGCCACGATTTCGCGTGCCGTCTCGTTCACATAGGCTGCGATGCCGACGGCGGCAATGATCACGAGTGACCCTAGCAGTGACTCAAGCCACCACGGGGATTTGGAAGAGGACGTTTTGGAAGCTGGCATCTGGGATCAATTGGCAGGTGCGACCTTAGGCGCGGCGGGCGGAAAATCCACCGGTTTTGGCTTCACGTTTGCCATCTCCACTTTGCCCCCGGCCGGGGCCACAGGAGCGGGCACCGGAGGATCATCATCCTCCACGGGCAGCGCCTTCAGCGCACCTGGTTCCTCTTGATTGTGCAGATCGGCCACGTGCTTGCCCCACATGGCGGTGCCCACGAGAATGAATAAAAAGACCGCAAGCGCCGCCGGCAGGGGAGATTTGATGGACCTCACCCTGCCGCTGACCGCGGGAGTTGCGGCTCGTTCCGCATGGGTGTCGCTCTCACGCAGCCACGGTCCCTGCGACTGGGTGAGGTAGCGGTAGTCACGCTCTCCACCCAGCACACCTTCCGGCAGCTCCTCCAGCATTTCCGAGGCATCCACTCCGAGAAAGTCGCTGTACTGCCGCAGAAACGAACGTGCGTACGTCAGGCTGCCAAAGGCTGCAATGTTGCCAGCCTCCAGGTAGCGAAGACGCTGAACGGGAATGCGTGTTTCATGCGCAGTGTCCTCAAGGGTGAGGCCGCGTTTTTCACGCGCAGCGCTGAGGATCTGTCCGAAGGCGGCGGTCATGGTTGATGTCGATACGCGGATTGTGACATCCCCGGCCGTGGAAGCGACGAATTTTTTTCTGAACCTCAGCCCGGAGAATTGAAAAAACTCCGCAGGTCCATGGCAAATATCCTAGTAATAAAAGCGAGGATTGGTCAAATTCGCGCCATCCTGGCACATCGTGGCGTTTTTCGGACTTACCCAGACGACATCGCTCACTCGTATTTCAGCTGTGCCGTCGCCGTGCACGCGGCATCAGCCGTTACGCGCAGCCAGCGCGCCTGCACCGCCGGCTCAAATTCCAGGTTCAATTTCGCGCCCGCCGCCACCGCAGCCTCCTGGTAGGTCACCCATAAGCCGGTTCCGGTGAGGTCCAGCTCGACCTTCAGCTTCACATCCTGCTTTGCGTCATGGCTCAGTGCCAGCGTGCGTTTGTCATATCCCCACATCAGGTACGGATCGCTTGCCTGCCCCGCCTTCACCTTTGTGTTCTTCCATGGCCCGCCCTCGCCGCGTGGTTTGCCCAGCTTCCACAGATCGTCGATCGCCCCCGCCCAAAGTGCCGCCTTGCCGTCGTCACTACGCAGAATGTGTTCGCCGGCAGGTGCATCCGGCTTCACCCCGCTCATGAGAAACATTCCTCGATACCCGCCGAAATCCGTCACGCGCAGATCATGCGAGGCCACCGGCCGGATCTTGGCAAAGCCGTCCGCATTCTCTGCCGGGAGTTCAAAGAACGTCCCGTAGGCGCTCAGCATGTCGCGTTCGGTCGCCACCTCACGGCACACCCGCAGCTCCCCCGCGTTTGTTGCGGCGTCCAGCGCGGTGGTTGCACGTGGCAGGCGCCAGCGTCGCCCGCGGTCATCCACCACCAGCACGCTCGCCTTGTCCAGCGTGATCACCTGCTTCGGAATCGCCACCTTAGTCTTCACATACGCCTCGGCCTTCGCATCTTCCACCCGCTTCAGCTTCAGCTCCGCATCCAGCTCATAATATCCTGCGTCCGCCGCAAAGCTCAGCGTTCTCTTGTTCTCCCCACGTGCGCGAAAGACGCCCGTCTGCACCCTGGCATCTCCTGCACGCACCATTCCGTCAAACATCGCATCCGCTTCGGTGCCTCGCGTTTCGCCATTCGTCAGCGTCACGATCACGCTCACATCTTTCCCGTCCTTGTCCGCCTTTACCGTGAGCCACTCATCGTCGCCACGGATGTCCTCACGCATGGCCGTGCCGGTGGCATGGTCCACGCGCCACACGCTCCGGTGTTTCCATCCCGCAACGAGAAATGGGTCCGCCACATCCCCCGCCTTCACCCTCTCATGCAGCCACACCGCCCCGCTCGCATGCGCAGGCCCCAGCTTGTCCGGCATTTCGGGGCTCGTGAACCACAGGTTCGACTGCGACTGCCCCACGCTGTCGATCCCTCCTTTGACCTTGCGCTTGTTCAGAAACTCTGACTTCGCCGAATCATCGCAGCCAAACACAATGCGGTCATTCCACAGGCTGAAGTCTCCGATCACCTTCATGTACGCGCTGCGTGCCCGGATCCCCTTTGTGTTCCCTGCTGAAAAGCTGCGCGGAAATCGCCAGAACGCCCCGTGCATGGTCATTAGCAGATCTTCTTCGCCGATGTCGCGAATGCGCGGCCACTCCGTGTTCCACCCATGCGCGCCGTCGTAGCTATGGCTCACCTTCGGCAGCCGGAACGACTGCCATTTCCCACCATCCAGCAGCATCAAAATCAGCGACTTCGCATCCCACCCAATGCTCCACACCGGCGCATTCACATCACTTCCTTGAATGCCTCCCGGCCCGGTCACTTCCGTAAACTGGTTCCGCCTCACCAGCTGCCAGTCTTCACCCGGCTTGCGCCACTCACCCAGCGCGCCGCTTGGTGTCGTCGGGTCCGTCAGCACACGCTTGTCTCTGTCACCATTGTTCGCATAAATCACCCGCCCCTGCGCTGAATACAGTCCTTTGCCATGGTAGCCCGGCAGCTGCGACTCCAGCTTCGTCAGCGGTGTCTCCACCAGAAAGTCTTTCTTCAAAGCATTGCCATCGCGGATCAGCGAAGTCACCGCCAGCGAGTCCACATCCACTTCGTACAGTCCCTCCTCCATCGTCGCATAATAGATCTTGCCCGTCGGATCCTTCAGGTGGCGCGCATTCCCCGTCAGCCGGCCCGGCATCTTATGCGGAGAAATCACCCGCACCTTGCGCTCCGCATCGATCACGTATGGCCCGATGAAAAGCTGCTTCGACTCCGCATGGATCATCCGGTTCGCCGGTGTGCCGCCCACGCTCTCAGGCCTCACCACCTGCTTCAGGTCAGGCGTGATCTCGTACAGCTTGTCGCTTGAGCCAAACGGCAGATGCGGCCCATATGTGATCACCCACAGCCGGTCAGCCCATGGCACCACCGCTCCTGTGCCGCACTCTCCCTCATTGTTAAACATCGCCAGGCTCGGATAGATGCCGCTCACACTGCGTGGTTCTTCGGCAGCGAGAGCGCTCGTCAATGCCAGCAGCAAAACAAGGTTGGATTTCATCCATGGATCAAACCCACGCCGGCTCCCCTGGCAACCGTCGTCAGTTATGCCGCATTGAAATCCCTTACATTCCCCGCTTAGCTTCCCCATGCCCAAACCGCAGCCTGCCCAGCTCCCCGCCGCCGTGTGGCATACTTTGCACTACGAATGGCTGTGGGTGTATCGCGCTCCGGTGCCGCAGTGCGGCGTTTGGTCGCCCGAGATTCCGGTGCCTGCGGGCGTCTTCTTCGTCGAGCAGGGTGAAGTCCGCATCCAGGCAGACGGCAAAGAGATCCTCGTGCCACGCGGCCACGCCTTCTTCTCCTCACCCCACCTGCGCCGCCATTGGTTCGCGCCCGGAACCCGCCTGCTCTCCGTCAGCCTCCGCAGTCAGTGGCCGGACGGCACCTCTTTGTTTCGCAATGCGCTCAATTTCGCCTCCGCTGCCCCTGCGTTGCACAAGGCGACCCAGCAGCTCTTCGCCAGCATTCATGGAGCGCGGAAATCCGTCACCTACCGCCAGGCCATCGCGGCCTCGGCATGCTCCGCCATCGTCTGGGCCGCACGGGAGGCCGCGTTCTCCGCCTGGTTTGTCGTGTGGTTGGAAACTCTGCAGCAGCTTGGCGTGCAGCCGGTGCTCCAGGCCCGCGCCAGCCGTCGTCGTGTCGATCAGCTCGTCGCCTGGTTGCAGTCCCTGCCGCCGGATCACACCATTCCCAGCCTGCCTCCCGGTTTCCCCATCGGCATCCGTCGTGCCGGGCAGCTCCTGCAGCAGCACCTCGGCATCGGCCTGCGCACCTTCATGGAGCGCCGCCGTGTCGATCTCGCACGGGAGCGCGTCATGGCGGATCGTGACACCCTCAAAGAAATCGCCTTCGCCCTCGGCTTTCGTCACGCCTCCCACTTCACCGCCTGGTTCCGTCGCCACACCGGCGTTTCTCCTTCGGCTTACCGCCAGAGCAGTGCGGAGCAGGCCGCGTGAGGCGGGATTGTAATAGATGTCGTTTGAACTTGCATTCACTTGGCTACAAATGCCCCCCGACGTTGGCAACCAGCCAGGCTTTCAACGGGCGCCCCACCTTGCATGCAACCAGACGTCTCCCTCATCATCCCCGTTTTCAATAATGAGGCATACCTGGATGAATCGCTCTCCGCCGCCCGCGCCCAGGATGGCATCTCCCTCGAAATCATCATCATCGACGACGGCTCCACCGACGCCTCTTTGGAAAAAATCAAAGCCTACGCCGGGCAGGACCCCCGCGTCATTGTCATCTCCCAGCCCAATCAGGGCGTATCCGCTGCACGCAATGCCGGACTCGACCGCGCCTCCGGCAAATGGCTCGCCTTTCTCGATGGCGACGACTGGCTCGCTCCAGGCTCTCTGGCAGCATGGCATCAGCAGGCAGAGCAGGGAAACCTCGACTGCCTTCTTTGCAACGGCTTCAGCTTCAAAACCGACCCTCAGGCCTTCCTTGCTTCCAATCCCCTCGCCATTCTCCGCAAGCAGCCCTGGGACAGCACCCTCACCGGAGCCGAATGGATCGCCCAGGGAGTCAAACTTCGCGAATGGCCCCACTACGTCTGGCTGCAGTTTTGCCGCCGCAGTGTCAGTGAGGGGGCGGGCCTCCGCTTCCGACGGGACATGATTCACGAGGACATCCCCTGGACCGTTCAGCTCGCCCTTGCCTCCAATCGCCTCGCCTTCTCCCGGCCCGCGCGCTACGGCTATCGCCGCAATCCCTCTTCGCTGACTCAATCCCGAGATGCCGCCAAAGTCCACCATCGCATCTCCAGCTACCTTAAAGTCGCCGCGTTGTTAAAAGACCTGGCCCAAAATCAGCCGCCTGCGGTTCGCCGTGGCTTGAATACACAGGTTCTGCGGGAAATGGGCCACTTCCTCGGCCTCATGCGCAAAGGGAACGTCTCCCATGCAGATCGAAGTCTCTTCGCGTCCCAGTTCCTCGCCGCTGGCCTTCCCGGCACGATGTTAAGGACCTGCTCCAACTACCGCGAAGCCGCCGCTACCGTCAAAGCCTGGTATCTCTGCCACATCTGGAAGCGCCAGAAAGCCTGACGCAATCCATGGCGGGCAAAAGCGATCCCCCATCTCCGCGTCCTTTCTGTCTTTCAGACCACCCATCGCCTCCCACCCCCCCGGCCATCAAAACCGCTTGCTTCCGGCAAACTAATTGGCTAAATGACCAAATAACCAAACAGATGCCCGCCAGCAAAGCCACAGTCACCAAACGCGCCGCCGTCATCAAGGCCCTCGCGCACCCCTCCCGCCTTCTCATTGCAGAGTCCCTCATGGCCGGCGAGCTTTGCGTCTGCGATCTCAAGGATCTCGTCGGTGCCGACATGTCCACCGTCTCCAAGCACCTATCCCTCATGCGCGAGGCTGGCGTGCTCGCCTGCGAAAAGCGTGGCCTCAACATCTACTACCGCCTCGTCTGCGACTGCCTCGGCGACTTCCTCCGCTGCGTCGATCAGCTCGCCCGCAAGTCGCCCAAAACCAAATCCCAAACCTGCTGCTAGTTCCATGAACATCACCGCCTTTCTCGCCGCACTCCGTTCAAACCCGGACAAGCCCATTTCCCTACTTCTCCCAGACGGCGGCTTCATCCCCGCGCATTTCCACATCACCGAAGTCGGCCACGTCATGAAGCGCTTCATCGACTGCGGCGGCACACGCCGCACACTTGAGACCTGCCTCCTTCAGACCTGGGTCCACGATGACCTCGATCATCGCCTTCTGGCAGGCAAACTCGCGGCCATCTTCGACAAGGCCGGCGACGTGCTGCCACATCACGACCTTCCCGTCGAAATCGAATACGAGGACTACGTCGTCGCTCAGTTCCCCGTGGAAAGCGCCGAGATCATCGATGGCGCTCTCACCTTCCGCCTCGGCCTCAAGCACACTGACTGCCTCGCCCGCGGCATCTGCCTCCCCGGCGAATGCGCTCCCGCGCCGAAGGCGGCGCCCGCCCAGTGCTGCACTCCTGGCTCCGCCTGCTGCTGATCCTCTCGATGAAAAAGCTCCTCGCAGAATGCCTCGGCACCTTCACCCTCGTCTTCGCGGGCACAGGTGCCATCGTCATCAATGCGGCCACCCACGGCTCCATCACACACGTTGGCATTGCACTGGTCTTCGGCCTCGTCGTCCTCGCCATGATCCACACCTTTGGCGATGTCAGCGGCGCGCACTTGAATCCCGCCGTCACGCTCGCCTTCGCCGCCGCACGGCGCCTGCCATGGCGTGAAGCTCCCGGGTATGTTGTCGCACAGGTCGCAGGCGCGTTTGCTGCCAGTCTCCTGCTCCATTTCCTGTTTCCACAAGACACCACTCTGGGTGCCACGCTTCCTCTGGGCTCAGATGCACAAAGCTTCGTGCTCGAGCTCGTGCTCTCCGCCATCCTCATGCTCACCATTTTAAGCGTATCCACCGGCGCGAAAGAAAAAGGCATAACCGCAGCCATTACGATCGGCGGTGTCATCGCCCTCGAGGCCCTCTTTGCCGGACCCATCAGTGGTGCCTCCATGAATCCCGCCCGCTCCCTCGCGCCAGCCTTCATCTCCGGCCATCTCTCCCACCTCTGGCTCTACCTCACCGCCCCCATCCTTGGCGCCCTCCTCGCCGTCCCCCTCTGCCTCTGCGTCCGCGATTCCACCTGCTGCTGCGCCTCGCCCACCTCCGGCAAATCATAAATCAAAAAATCGTAAATCATAAATCCCTCGTGCGCCCTCTTGTTCTCATCCTCTGCACCGGCAACTCCTGCCGCTCCCACCTGGCCGAAGGCATCCTCCGTTCCGTTGCAGGAGACATCCTCGAAATCGCCAGCGCCGGGTCAAAGCCCGCCGGTTACGTTCATCCTCTCGGCATTAAGGCCATGCAGGAAATCGGCATCGACATCTCCGCCCACCACAGCAAGCACATGAACGAATTTCTCGACCGTCAGGTCGAGACCGTCATCACCGTCTGCGGCAATGCCGACCAGGCCTGCCCTCTCTTCCCCGGCCAGCTCAACCGCCACCACTGGCCCTTCGACGATCCTGCCCATGCCACCGGCACCGACGCAGAAATCCTCGCCGTCTTCCGCCGTGTCCGCGATGAGATTAAAGCCGTCTTCACCGCCTACGCCGACGGCCGCCGCGATCAAATGAAGCACCTCTGATCCGCCCGTAGGTGTGTGTGTGCTTGGGAGCCCCACATCCACACACTCCACGTTTCAGAATGATTTCTCTGCGGTCTTCTAATTTGCCTTCGGCTGCTTCCGCTTTGCTCCAGAGCTGCGTTGTTAGATCAGGGGCTTCTGAGGCTACTTCTTTCCGCCCTTGATAAACTCCTCACGGCTCAGCTTCCCATCCCCATCGGTGTCGAATTTCGGAAACCTCTTCGGCGCTTCCTCCGGATCCGGCTGGTTCAGCAAAAACTCCTCCTTCGTCAGCTGCCCGTCCTTGTTCGTGTCGCGTGCGTCAAACATCTTCCCGCGATCCTGCACAGGCTTCTTGGGTGCCGCCTCCGGCTTGCTGGAGATTTGAGGCCTGGCTTCAGGATGCTTGGCTAGAAACTGCCTCAGGACCGTGACGATTGCGGTTTGCTCCACCGCCAGATTTTTCGTCTCAGCGGGATCCTTTTCATAGTCATACAGTTCCAGCACCGCCGTCTCCGGCGCCGCCCCCGGCTTCTTCCATTCCACCAGCCGATGGCGCTGCGTACGGATCGCCCGCCCGATCAGCCCTTGCCCGCGCGGGTAAACATGAATGACGTGGTCGCGCACGCTCGCCTCCGGCTTTTGCAGCACTTCGGCAAAGCTGCGCCCGTCTCCCTGCGGTGGCGCGGGCAGCTGGGTCAGTTCCACCAGAGTGGGATAGATGTCACAGGACTCGATCAGCGCCTGCGTGCGTGCAGGCGCGATTCCCGGCCCGGTCACGATCACGGGAATGCGCGCCGCCTGTTCATAGTTGGTATGCTTGCACCACATGCCGTGGTCGCCGAGGTGCCAGCCATGATCACCCCAGAACACGATGATGGTATTTTCTGCCAGGCCGCTCGCGTCCAGTGCATCCAGCACTTTGCCCACCTGGGCATCCATGTAGCTTGTGGCCGCATGGTAGCCATGGATGAGGTGTATCGCCTCCTCCTTCGTTATCGGTCCCGTTTCCGGCATGTCCCGGTACTGCCTTAGTTCGCCCCAGGTCGTCGGCGCAAACTCAGGCGCGCCCGCAGGTGCTGCCTGCAGTTCTGGCAGCTTGAAGGTGGCGGGATCGTACAGGTCCCAGTATTTCTTCGGCGCCACAAACGGCAGGTGAGGTTTCAAAAATCCCACCGCTAGAAAAAACGGCTCCTCCGGCTTCTGCTTCGCCGCCGCGATCCGCTTGATCGCCTCCTCGGCAATGATGCCGTCCCCGTACCGGTCGTCCGGCACGTCGGCAGACTCCGTGGCTGCGCCCCGTGGCAGTTTCCAGGCCTCCGTCTTGTTCTCAAACAGCGCCTGCTCCCGCGTGGACTCCGGCGGGTTGTTTTCCTTCAGCGCGTAGCTGATCGTTTTCGGCGTGAAATGGGGCACGCTCCAGGAGGCCTCGTCATTCACATTCCCATGCCCAACATGGAAAATCTTCCCCAGCCCTTCCGCGCGATAACCATTCGCCTTGAAATGCTGCGGCAGCGTCACCGCCTCCGGCACCGCTTTGCGGAAGTTCGTGCTCAGTTCATAGATTCCCAGCGACTGTGGTCTCAGCCCTGTCAGCAGCGCATTGCGCGAAGGCGCGCACACCGCCTGATTGCAAAACGCCTTCTCAAACACCACCCCCCGCGCTGCCAGCCGGTCGATATTGGGCGACTTCACCACCGTGTCCCCATAGCACCCCAGCAACGGCTTCAAATCATCCACGCAGATGAGCAGCACATTGGGTTTGGCAGCCGCGTGAAGCGAGACGCCGCAAAGGAACAAAAAAAGAAGAGAGCGAATCATGGGAAAAAAAAGAACGGCCAAACCTCAGCCTTCTTCACCCATTCGTCATTGATTCGTTTCACTCATCCTCCGGGCTCCATTCAGTCGTCTGTTTGCCTTCGGCTATCTCCGCTGCGCTTCGGTTCACTTCGCTCGGCTCTGCATTCGCCATTCCCACGCCTATTCCGGCAGCTTGTCGAAATGAAACTGGCAGCAGCCCAGGTCCAGCGTGTTGGCATTGCGCGCCAGCTTTTCGCTGAAGGCCTCCGCCAGCGCGTAAATCCGCTGCTGTCCCTGCTTTTCCACCTCCAGAAGCCCCGCCTCCTTCAGCACTCTCAGATGTTTGGACACATTGTAGGGCGTCACCTGCAGAGTCTCGCACAGCTCAGTCACCGCTTTGGGCCCGCTGATCAGGTGCCGCACCAGCCGCAGCCGCGTTGGCTCCCCCAGCGCGCGCATGGCGTTGAGGCAGTCAAAGGAGCGAGTCACAGTGCGTGATGGCATGCCACGATCTTTAGCAGATCGGTTTCTCCCCGCAAGACCCCCGAACAGCCGTCATGGCATAAAATAATAATTGCTAACCCGGGCAAATAACATAATGCGCCGCGTCATCGTTAGAGTTGTAGCAGCCTTCTGCCCACACGTTCTCCTTTCTCCCAACCCTCCCCATGCCCTCCAAAGCACGTTACATCATGATCGGCGGATTCCTCGGCGCTGGCAAAACCACCACCGTCGGCCGCCTCGCCAAACACCTCAGCGCGCAGGGCCTCCGCGTCGGCCTCATCACCAACGACCAGGCCGGCGGCCTCGTCGATACCAAGCTTCTCCGTGGCCAGGGCTACGCCACCGAAGAAATCGCCGGCGGCTGCTTCTGCTGCCGCTTCAACACCCTCGTCGATGCCGCCAGCAAGCTCGCCAACGAAGCCAAGCCCGACGTCTTCATCGCCGAGCCCGTCGGCAGTTGCACCGACCTCGTCGCCACCGTCAC
>NZ_JBGAGS010000037.1:0-53019 GCF_044226605.1 Prosthecobacter sp.
GATGGTGTCGTTCATGATTTTCCGGGTGAAATGGATGCGTGAGGCCGCAGCACTCCGAGCTGCAGCGCGGCATTGGCCGTCTTCCGATGCCAGGGAATGCGCTTGAGCCACAGCAGCAGCGCATGCCAGTGAATGAGAAAAATGACGCGCAGGGTCAGCAGCGGATACTTCACCGCACACAGCAGCAGCGTGGCATCCGTGAGCCATCTGCGGCTGCCAGTGAGCGAGGTAAGCAGCACACGATCATCTTTCTGCCGGTCGTCGATGTGGATCTCCAGCTTTTCATCCGGGAGCCGCAACTTGAAATCAAAGTTCAGGTCCAGCGCAAAGAAGGGGGACACATAAAAGTGCTTGGGTGTGATGAGGCGGAAGCGCTGCGCATCCTCGACCGTCTTGAGAATGTAGGGCTTCTGCTCGTGGAAGGTGTTGGTCACTTCCGCCACGGCACACACCGGATTTCCGGCGGCATCGTAGGCGTAGTAGAAGCACACCGGATTGAAGATGTAGCCCAGCACTCGTGGAAAGGTGAGCAGGCGGATGCTGGCGATGCGCATGGTGTCCACGTCGTTCTCCGCCAGGTAGCGCAGGATGTTTGCCTTCACGCCCTGCGCGCCGAGATCGAGATGATCGCGGTCGAAAAGCGAGAAGAGATTGAATTGGTTGCGGCTGAAAAAGCGCAGCCTGCTGGAGAGGCTGTCGATCTCGTCGAGATCCAGCCAGAGGTAGAAAACATTGTAGCTGAACCGGTGCACCTTGGGCTGCAGCCGGTGGTGCATGACCTTGCATTCGTAGATGGCGGATGAGTCAGGCATCACCAGGGTTCCCTTCCGAGGAGATCGCGGCACAGGGCCACTGCCGAGCCAAAGGCGTCCTCGTGGAAGCCGTAGCGGAAGTAGCTGCCGCAGAAGTAGGTGCTTTGGTCCGGCGAGATGCGGTTGAGCTCGGGAAGCTGCTTCTGC
The DNA here is from genome assembly GCF_044226605.1 of Prosthecobacter sp. Classification (GTDB taxonomy): domain Bacteria; phylum Verrucomicrobiota; class Verrucomicrobiia; order Verrucomicrobiales; family Verrucomicrobiaceae; genus Prosthecobacter. The sequence goes on from NZ_JBGAGS010000037.1 coordinate 960, forward strand.
GCGTCGATGGCGGCCAGATCAAAAAGCGGATGCTCGTAGTTGATGCGCTTGAGCACCTTCTCCGGCGCGATCTCATCCGCCGCATTGATGGCGACAAAGTAGTTCGTCTTGTCAGACACGCCCTGCAGGCTGTTCATCCAGTAATGCGTGCTCGGCTCGATGCCACCGTCCGCCCCCTCACGGATGCGGTAGTTCCACGAGGCCCAGCATTTTTTCGTGCGCGGCATGAAGCGCTCATCCGTGTGCAGCGTGGCGATGTTGGGCTGGTATTTGAAGCAGCCCAGCAGCGCGCTCTCGCGCTCGGTCGGCTGCGCCAGCATGCGCAGGGTCTGGTCGGCATGGCTGGCAAAGACGACCTTGTCAAAGGTCTCTGCGGCGCCATCGCGCGGGTAAACCTTCACGCCGTCGGCGCCCCGCTCCACACGCACCACCGGAGAGCCGAGACGAATGCGGTCCCGGAAGGGCACGGTGAGCTTCTTCACATACGAGCGTGCGCCATCCGTCACCGTCCACCACGGATGCTGCGTGTGCAGGCCCAGGAAGCCGTGGTTGTGCCAGAAGCGGATGAGCGTGAGCGCGGGGAATTCCAGCATCAGCTCCGGCGGCGTGGACCACACGGCGGAGCTCATGGGGATGATGTAGATGTTGAGGAAATCGGAGCCGTAGCCCCGCGCCTCCACATACTCGCGCAGCGTCATGCGTGCATAGCGTGCATCGTCCAGCGCGGCCACCGCCTCGGCATTGAAGCGGTTGATCTGCAGCATGAAGCGCCAGAACCGCGGCCTGATCAGATTGCGCCGCTGCCCAAAGAGGTGATTCAGCGAAGTTCCATTGTATTCAATGCCGCTCGGCAGATGCGCGACGCTGAAGGACATGGAGGTCGGCTTGGTGGCCACATCCAGCTCCTTGAAAAGACGTGTCAGCAGCGGGTAGGTCACGTGGTTGAAGACCATGAACCCCGTGTCCACCGGCAGCTCGCGTCCGTCTTCCCGCACCGTCACCGTATTGGTGTGGCCGCCCGCGTAGTCGTTCTGCTCAAAGATGGTGAGATCAAAATGCGGATGCAGAAAATGCGCACAGCCCAGGCCTGCGACCCCGGTGCCGACGATGGCAAGACGCGGACGGCTCATGCTGCTTTCCTCCCGGTTGAGAGTTTGAGCTGCTGCGCCTCACGATACACGCTGGCAGGCACCACCTTGAGGTCCCAGATCAGCCCGGTCCAGGACAGCAGCTTGAGCACATAGTAGGAGATGTCGATCTCCCACCAGAAGAAGCCCTGACGTGCGGCACCAGCGTAGCGGTGGTGGTTGTTGTGCCAGCCCTCCCCCAGAGTCAGCAGCGCGAGGAACAGGTTGTTGCGGCTGTCGTCATCCGTCTTGAAGCGACGGGAACCAAACACATGCGCCAGAGAGTTGATGAAAAAGGTGGCATGCAGCAGCAGCACCGTGCTGATGAAAAAACCCCACACCAACATCTGCGGTCCGTTGGTTCCCAGACCCGGCATGTGCTTCTCCATCCAGGCACCTGCATACCAGAGCAGAGCAGCATACAGTATCGGCACCAGCTGGTCGTGGCGGTTGAGAAACACCAGCTCGGGAAATTTCTCCAGATCCCGGATGCGGCTGTAGTCCGTGGGGAAGTTTTTGGGGCTCGTCAGCCAGCCGATGTGGGACCACAGAAAGCCGCGCATGCGGGGAGAGTGCACATCAGGCGTCTCATCCGAGTGCTGGTGATGGTGCCGGTGCACCGAGGCCCACCACAGCGCGCCGCGCTGGCAGGAGGTGTTTCCCAGCACCGCAAAGAGGAACTGCATCCAGCGCGAGGTGCGGTAGCTCCGGTGAGAGAAGTAGCGGTGATAAAACGCCGTGATGGCAAACATGCGCACGGCATACAGCAGCAGCGCCGCCACCAGCGCCGCCCAGCTGAAGCCCACCCACAGCACCGAGAGGCAGCCCAGATGCAGCACGATGAAAGGCACGCAGCGCCGCCAGTCGATCCCGTCCGCCAGCTTGTCATCGCCCTGCCAGCCTGGGGGCCGGAAGTCCGAATCAAACCACTGCCTGAGCATGATGATCAACTGCCAGGAGAAGCCGTGTTTTTGAGGTGAGTGCGCTGGGTCTGCGGATTTCACGCCTCCTTATGCGCTTGTGACCTTCTTCTGGATTCAAAAAAATGTTGGATGCGTGGTGAACGGCTTGTGCAGGAAGGGTCCGGAGTGCTATGTGGCGTCATGAACGACTCCATAGCTCCCGGAGCACGTGTGTTTCATACCACGCGGTGGAGCCTTGTTCTCGCCGCACAGCAGGGAGGAGACGACTCCAAAATGCGCAGGGCGATGTCAGCGCTCTGCCGCGACTATTGGTACCCTTTGTATGCCTTCGTCCGTCGCAGAGGCCACGCTCCCCATGACGCGCAGGACCTCACGCAGGCATTTTTTGCCTCCCTCCTGGAAACCCGCGCCACAGCCGCAGACCCGGCACGCGGAAAGTTCCGCTCCTACCTGCTCGGTGCCTTGAAGAATTTTCTCGCCAACGACTGGCACCGAGCACAGACACTGAAACGCGGCGGCGGGCAGAAGATGGTCGAGTGGGACGCGCTGGATGCCGAGGCCCGCTACGCCATTGAGCCCGCAGAACAATCCGACGCCGAAACCCTTTTCGACAAACGCTGGGCCATGGAGCTGCTGGCACGTGCCATGGAAAAGCTGCGGTCCGAGTTTGCCGCACGGAAAGATGTCGAAACTTTTGAAGCACTCAAAGGCACGCTCAGCGGGGCAGAAACCTCACGTGAAGCTCTCGCCAGGAAGCTCGGCATGACCGAAGGCGCGCTTAAGGTCGCCATCCACCGCCTGCGGCAGCAGTATCGCGAGGTGCTGCGCGCCGAGATCGCTGAAACGGTCGATTCGCCCTCAGATGTCGAGGACGAGATGCGGCATCTGGTGGCGGTGCTGCGTGCGGCCTGAACTTTTTTGTAACCTGGCTCAAGGCTGCTTTCAGGAACTCATGGAAACCAACTTCACCCCTCCATGAATACACCCCAAACCTGCCCCCAATGCGGAGCCAAGCTTCCCGCTGACGCCCCTGATTCCCTCTGCCCGGCATGTCTGATCAGCGGGGCCCTGCCATCTCCGGCCGACAGCAGCGGCACCCTCATTCTCGAAAAGCCAGTGCCCCGCACCCTGCCACAAGCTGGCGAAGTGTTCGGCGGATACCGCATCGAGCGCGAGCTGGGCCGCGGCGGCATGGGGGCCGTGTATGCGGCGGAGCATCTGGAAAGCGGACGCCGCGTGGCCTTGAAAGTGCTGAGTCATCAGCTCGACTCAGCAGACGCACGGGCGCGCTTCCTGCGCGAGGGGCGCCTTGCCGCCTCCATCAACCACCCGAACAGCGTCTACGTTTTCGGCACGGAGGAGATTGCGGACACTCCTGTCATTGCCATGGAACTCATCGCGGGCGGCACCCTGCAGGACCGCATTCAGCGCCATGGCCCCTTTCAGGTGGGCGCGGCGGTGGATGCCGTGCTGCAGATCATCGCCGGCCTGGAGGCCGCGCATTCCGTAGGCATTCTGCACCGAGACATCAAACCAGCGAACTGCTTTGAGGACATGGACGGCACAGTGAAGATCGGCGACTTCGGCCTTTCCATCTCCACCGCAGGCCGTGGCGATTCCATGCACACGATTGAAGGCACGTTTCTCGGCACGCCCGCGTTTTGTTCGCCGGAGCAGCTGCGCGGCGAGGAGCTGAACGTGCGCTCAGACATGTATTCCGTGGGGGTGACGTTGTTTTATCTCCTGACCGGCCGCACGCCGTTCGATGGAAAAAACATGGTGCAGCTGCTGGCAAACTCACTGGAAAAACCCGCGCCTTCCCCCGTGAAGTTCCGTGCTGACATTCCCCAGGGGCTCGCCCGCATCGTGCTGCGCTGTTTAAACAAACAGGCCACGGAGCGCTTCAGCAGCTACCATGAGCTGAGGCAGGCGCTGCAGCCTTTTTCTTCCATCGCCCCCACGCCTGCCACGCTGGGACTTCGTTTTGGTGCCGCGGTGATTGATCATCTCGTCCTGAGCGTGGCGAATTTCATGGTGCCGCTGTTCTTTTTGAACTCCCCCGCGGACATGCTCAATCCCGAGATCATTCGCTCTCCGGCTTTCCACTGGCTCATGGTGGGAATGTTTGTGCTGCGGCATCTGTATTTCGGCATCACGGAGGGACTCTGGGGCGCCTCCGTGGGCAAGGCGCTCGTGGGCCTGCGCGTCGCCACGCTAAACCGCAGCGCACCGGGCATTCCGCGCGCCTTCCTGCGCTCGGTGCTGCTGCAGGCGGTCCTCATCATTGAGTTGTTGCGCTTCGACATCCCTGACATCTCGCAGGTCACTGTTTGGAATTACGTGTGGCTTCTCGTCCAGATCCTGTTTTTCGTTCTGCTTTTCATCACCGCCCGGCGCCAGAACGGCTTCGCAGGGTTGCATGATCTGTGGACGGGCACACGGGTTATTCAAAAGGCCGCGTATCAGCCCCGTGCCAGCATGGCGCAAACCGATACGACCGTCCCCACCACGGAGGGCGCGCGCAAGATTGGTCCGTTTCATGTCATCGCCCCGCTGTCGGATGCGGTGGTCCTCGGTTATGACACACGCCTGCTGCGCCAGGTGTGGATCCGCCAGACGCCCGTCGGCACGCCTCCTGTGTCCCATGTATTGCGCAACGTGTCCCGCCCCGGCCGCCTCCGCTGGCTGCAGGGAGAGCGCAATGAAAACGAATCCTGGGATGCCTATGCAGCTTCACCAGGCTCGGCATTGACGCATCTCATCCGGCAGCCTCAGCCCTGGCGCGAGGTACGGCACTGGCTGCTGGATCTCGCCATCGAACTCGACGCCGCTGGCAGGACGAACTCGCTGCCGGAAGCGCTTATGCTGGACCGTGTCTGGATCACTTCCGAAGGCCGCGCCAAACTGCTCGACTTTACCGCGCCAGGTGAAACCGCCATGGCGGAGGCAGAGACGCCCGTCACTGCGCAGGCCTTTCTGCATCAAGTCGGCGCATCCGCACTCGAAGGCCGCATGGTCCCGGCGCAGGAAGCATCCGCACACCATGTCCGTGCACCTCTGCCACTGCCTGCACGTCGTGCGCTGCTCGGTCTGGAGGGCACGACAGATCTGCATACTGGAGCCGCGCAGTTGCAGCTTCTGACACAGCAGCCGGCGGAGGTTTCACACTGGCGTCGTTTCGCTCTGTTTTTTGGCACGCTGATGCCGTCTCTGTTTCTGAGCGCCTTCATGGCGTTCGGCATGTCATTCTACGAAGCCTGGGCGGCAAAGAATCCCGCCTTCTCCGCGATCCGCGGCTGCATGATGTCCTATGACGAAATGCTCAAGGGAATGAAGCAGCCCGGTCTGGAAAACATCCCGGTGACTGAAGCGCGCACGGCCATGGAGACTTACATCGGCGGAACCTATGGACCCATTGTTCGAGATCCAAAGCAGTGGGACTCGCCGATCGGGCGAAGCATCCTCCCGCTGCCGATGCGGGCAATGGTGGAAAAAATAGTGAAGGAGCATCCGCAGCCCTCGGAGGAGGAAATGCAGAGAGCCAGGGCGCTGCTGCAGCCCCTGCTGGACACCCGCGTCAAGGAGCGTGCAGAGGCCATTGGCATGGCTGGCAAAGTTCACAGCGTGGATTTCATGACGGCATCGGTGCTGTGCGTGTATCTCCTGCTTACCGCCTTCCTCAGCGTGTTCTGCGCGGCCGTGTTCCGCGGCGGACTGATGATGCGGCTGCTCGGGATTGCCGTGGTGACGAACGAAGGCATGGACGCCTCCCGCCTTCGCATGCTGTGGCGCAGCCTCATCGCGTGGTCGCCCATTTTGCTGACACCCTTGGTCATCATGTACCTCACACGTTTCATGCGGAACGCGGGCGCCTCGAGCATGGTGCAGGGCGTCGGCCTCAGCATCATGGTGATTCTTTTCGGTGTCCTGGCCGTCGCTGTCATTGCCACCCGCGGGCGCGGATTGCACGACCGCCTCGCGCGCACCTGGCTGGTCCCCCGCTAAGGGCGGGCTCGGCTTTCGCAAGCACGTCTCTCGGTCAATCCATCCCCTGAATCACCACACTGCGCAGGCGTTCCGCGCACAGTTCCGGCCGCATGCTGTTGATATATGTCCCGCTTCCAAGTTCAAACCCCGCCAGCTGGGAGATGCGCGAAACCACCGAAAGATACCAGTGGAAACAGCCCGACGTCACTTCTCCTACAGGAGCGGAGCGAATGGTGATGTTGTAGTCCGGTGCTCCTGCCGCAGCCTTCAGCCGGCGCAGCAGGCGGCTCAGCATGGCCGCCAGCTCATCAATGTCCGAATCGCTGATCTCATCAAAGGCCGACTGGTGCTTGCACGGAAAAATCCACGTGTGGTAGGGTGAGAGCGCGGCGTAGGGCATGAAGGCGACGAACGAGGTTCCGGCGTCAATGATCCTCTCCTGTGCCGCCAGTTCCTCCCGCAGCACCGTGCAGTACAGACAGCCTCCCTCGAGTTCATGAAACCGCCGCGCCTCCTGGAGGCGCATGCCCACCTGGGAAGAGAGCACCGGGGCGGCCATGATCTGTGAATGCGCGTGCTCCAGCGAGCTGCCCGCGCGCTGCCCCTGGTTTTTGAAAATGACAATGCTCTCCACCATCGGATGCCCGCGCAGCGCCCGGTAGCGCTCGCGGTACATGCGCAGCACCAGCACCAGATGCGCCGGGCCCATGTCACCAAGATCCAGATCATGGCGCGGATTCTCCACCACCACCTCATGCACACCCGCAGCGGCCATGGAGCGGAAGGTGCCCTGCTTCTGCCTCCGCAAATCATCCCCGGCATTGAAAACGGAATACTTGTTGGGAACCACCCGCACGAGCCAGGAGCCGTCCGGCGCATCCACCCGTGCGATCTCTCCCGGCGTCATGGTTTCGTTGCCCGTGCAAAAAGGGCAGTTGTCCCGGTGCACAGGCCGCGCCGGGTGGCTCTCGGCCTGATGATGAAAATCATCCGGCCTCAGCTCCCGCGCCGGCGACATGACCACCCAGTCCAGCGTGATGGGGTTGAAGCGCATTTCAGACATGGTGGTGGCGGGTCTTACTCTAACGCACAGGTTCTGTAAACTTGGCAGAAAAAAGCCGCGCAGGCTCCCCTGCGCGGCTCATGATTTTTTGATTCTTCGTGTAGCGAATTACTTCGCAGCCTTCTTCAGCGCATCAGCTTTGTTGGTCTGTTCCCAGGTGAGGTCGGGGTCGCCGATCTTGCCAAAGTGACCGTAGTTGGTGCTCTTGCCGTAGATCGGGCGCAGCAGGTTGAGCTGCTTCACGATGTCAGCAGGCTTGAAGGAGAAGACCTTCAGAACGGCGGCAAGGATCTTGTCGTCGCCGATCGTGCCGGTGCCAAAGGTGTCGATGTGCACGCTCACAGGCTCAGGATGGCCGATGGCATAGGCGAACTGCACTTCGCAGCGGGTGGCGAGGCCGGAGGCCACGACGTTCTTGGCGACCCAGCGGCCCATGTAGGCGGCGCTGCGGTCCACTTTGGACGGATCTTTGCCGGAGAAGGCACCACCGCCATGACGGCCCATGCCGCCGTAGCTGTCCACGATGATCTTGCGTCCGGTCAGGCCGCTGTCTCCCTGAGGACCGCCGACGACGAACTTGCCGGTCGGGTTGATGAGATATTCGGTGTCCTTGGTCAGCATTTCCTTCGGCAGCACCTTCTTGATGACCTGCTCGATGCAGAATTTTTCGATCTCGGCGTGGCTCACGTCCGCAGCATGCTGCGTGGAGATGACGACGTTCACGATGCGGGTGGGCTTGCCGTCCACGTATTCCACGGAGACCTGGCTCTTCGCGTCCGGGCGCAGCCACTTGGCCAGCTTGCCAGCCTTGCGGATGCGGGTCAGCTCACGGCCCAGACGGTGGGCGTACATGATCGGAGCAGGCATGAGCTCAGGCGTGTCATCGCAGGCAAAGCCAAACATGATGCCCTGGTCGCCAGCGCCCTGCTCGGCGGTCTTCTTGCCATCAGCTTCCGCGGCGTCCACGCCCTGGGCGATGTCCGGGCTCTGGATGGTGAGGTAGTTGTTGATGAAGAGCTTGTCGGCGTGGAACACGTCGTCGTCATTCACGTAGCCGATGCCACGAACGGCGTCACGGATGACCTTGCCGACGTTGATCACTTCGTCGATCGGCTTGGTGGTGCCAGCCTTCTTGTTCTGCAGCTTCGGGATGGTGATTTCACCACCGACGACGACGACATTGCTCTTCGCGAACGTTTCGCAGGCGACGCGGCTCTTGGGGTCGATCGCGAGGCAGGCGTCGAGGATGGCGTCAGAAATGGTGTCGCAAACTTTGTCAGGATGACCTTCGCCGACGGACTCGGACGAGAAGATGTAGCTACGGGACATGGTGGTGGGCGTGTGGGTTATATATGGACGAATCATGATTTGATGATGCGTCTTGGAAAGCCGGGAGAGTATTCCCCAAATCGGGGGCGTCAATGTGGAATTCAAGGTGGCGGCGGCACTCCCACTCCTGCACGCTGGTGGCTCCTATGAAACAATTCGCCGTCAGCCTCCTCCTCGGAGCCTGTTGTTTGAGCTTCGCGGCCACGCAGCCAGCGTTCGCTCCGAAGTCCATGGCCTACGTCCTCCAGGCGGACAAACTCGCCAGCACACGCGAAGCTGCGGTGCAAAAACTCGCCTCCAGTGACCGCGACCTCATCGTCATCGATGCCGCTTTCAACAGCGACGGCGACTGGACACCCGAGGAGATCGCAGCCATCCGCTCCGGCAAGGCCGGTCGCCGCGTGGTCGCCTATGTATCCGTTGGCGAAGCCGAAGACTACCGGCCCTACTGGCAGGAAACCTGGGATGCGAACAAAGACGGGCAGCCCGATGCCGCGGCCCCCAAATTCCTCAACACCGAAAACCCTGACTGGAAGGGCAACTACCGCGTGCGCTACTGGCAGCCTGCATGGCAGCAGCTCATGCTGCCTGCCGTGGACAAAGTGGCCACCCAGGGCTTCGACGGCATCTATCTCGACATCATTGATGCCTTTGAATTCTACGAATACGACCCCGCCACCAAGGACTGGCTTGATGACCGGCCCAATCCTGAAACCGGCAGGACCTATCGCGAGGACATGATCGCCTGGGTGGCCGCCATCGCCCAGCGTGCCCGGGAGAAACATCCGGGCTTTCTCGTCATCCCGCAGAACGCCTCCCAGCTTCTCGCCCACGCGGAATACCGTGAACTCATCAGCGCCATCGGCGTGGAGGATCTGTTCGTGACAGGCAGGAAATTGCGCAGCGAAAAGCAGTCCCGCTACGTGTTGAGCTTCCTCGAAAAGCTCAAACCGGACGGCAAACCCGTGCTCGTCATCGACTACCCGAAGTCCGCAGACATCCACGCCGCCGCCTTCGAGTCGGCCAAAAAGCACGACTTCACGCTCCTTCTCACCGACCGCCAGCTCACGACACTTGGCGAATCAAAATGAAACGATAAGCAATGCACACACCCACGTTTTGCCCTCATGCGCTGTCTCCTTTTTCTATTGCTCTGCATCCTCAGCTCCTCCGCTGCAGAAAAACCCCACATCATCTTCATCCTTGTCGATGACATGGGCTGGGGAGATCCCTCCTGCTTCGGCGGAAAAGTGCCCACACCGCACATGGACCGTCTGGCAAAAGAAGGCATGCAGTTCCGCCAGTTCTACGTGGCCTCTCCCATCTGCTCCGCTTCCCGCTGCGGCATCATCACGGGTCAGTTTCCCGCGCGGCAGCGAATCACCAGCTACCTGCAAACCAAGGCCGGCAATCGCGAATGCGAGCAGGCAGATTTTCTCAATCCCCAGGCCCCTTCCGTGCCACGCACCTTTAGAGCCGCAGGTTACGCCACGGCCCACATCGGCAAATGGCACCTCGGCGGCGGACGCGATGTGACAGATGCTCCCAAGTTCGCCGCTTATGGCTACGACCACGGCCTCGGCACTTATGAAAGCCCGGAGCCTGCCGCGCCACTCGGCCTGAAAACAACTCCTTGGGAACTCAAACGCGAACCCCAGCAGGTGGAGCGCCACGACCGCACGCGCTGGATGGTGGACGAAACCCTGAAGTTTATCCGCGCGCACGACAGCCAGCCCTGCTTCGTCAATTTATGGCTGGATGATGTCCACACTCCCTATCGTCCCATCGAAGGCAAAGACGAACGCGACTTGCCCGCGAAATACCACGACGTGCTGGTCGAAACCGACCGCCAGATCGGCCGCCTCATCGACGCCCTGCCTGTCAGTTCTCTCGTCATTCTCTGCGGTGACAACGGCCCCGAACCCACGCTCGACCACACCCGCACTAAGGGCCTGCGCGGCATGAAATGGAGCCTCTATGAAGGCGGCATCCGCACTCCGCTCATCGTCCGCTGGCCCGGCGTGGTGCCCGCAGGCGCAGTGAATGAAACCACCGTCCTTAGCAGCGTCGACTTTATGCCCACCCTCTGCGCCTTGGTACAAATCAAAGCCCCAGACGCCCCGCAGGACGGCGAAGACATGAGCGCTGCCCTCCGCGGTGAAAAGACCGCCCGCCACAAGCCCCTCCTCTGGGAGTACGGCCGCAAACCCGGCGAGGCAGGCAAGGTGAAAGGCGGCTTCCCCTACCCCAAAGAACCGAATTCCAAATCCCCCAATGTCGCCATCCGAGACGGCGCTTGGAAACTCCTCGTCAATGCCGACGGCACCCAGACCGAACTCTACCACCTCGGCAAGGATCCCGGCGAAACCACCAACCTCGCCGACACTGAAAGAGACACTGCCGAGCGCCTCAAGAAAGCCGCCCTGGACTGGCGCGCAGCGTTGCCGTGATGGCCGCCCCAAGATTCGCCCGGATTTTGCGTGCTGTTGGTGAATCCATCCCCTTATGCTCCGGCCATGAAGGCGCGTCATCTCCTCCTCATCCTGGCGGTTTGTCTGCCGGCCAGCGCTTCCGCGCAGCTTCCTGACGAAGCACTGCAATGCTTCCAGTGGTTTTCCGCTCTCGGCTACCCAGACGTCAAAGAGGCCCGGTGGGCGGAAATCTGGACGGGCAGCTGGTCCGGGGAAGAGAATACGCCAAAGGCTCATACCATCGTGGGCTTCGTCACAAAAGAATCGGAAACAGAGTTCTCTGCGGTGAAGACCGATCTCACCAGCAGAACCTGGAGAAAGTCGAAGCCCAACGCACCCGCCCACGAACGCGCAGGGTTCGAAGAACGCCCCTTCCTGCCAATGATCGAGCTGCAGCTGGCGTCACTGCGCTATCCACCCAAGGACGGGATTCGCCGCTTTGGAGCCAGGCTGGGACAGAAAGCGGAAACTTTCTTCCTGGCCTATGTCTGCTGGCAGAGAGGCGAGCACGATCTGGCAGCCCAGCTTTACAAGGAGGCACAGAAGCTGGCAGCCAGCCCTTCTGACACTCGCGAACCCGGCCCCATGCAGGAGGATTTGGAGATCGAGCTGTCCCACGCCGCCATGTGGGATGCCGTGCTGCGCTGCGGAGGTGGAGGACTGAACACGAGTCTCTGGGGCGGCTCCCCGTCAGGGCATCTGGAATCCCGCGCCTCGCTGCTGGAAGCGTTCCGCCGCATCCTGCGAGTGTTCCCTCACAGCAAGCACGCCGAGCGGGCCAAACAATCGGCCGCCATGCTGGAGCGCATGGTCAAAGAGGATGAGAAGCACCCTGCGCTTACCCAGGAGCAGATCGACCAGCTGCCCCAGGACAAACGCATTGCCGAACTGGTCTGGATGCTGCGTGATCAGTGTGGGCATCAAATGAGCCAGCCTGGCTGGTGTGATGTCTTCAGCATGGACGAAAAGGGGAAATCGCCCGCGCACCAGCTTCTCGCCATCGGCTACCCTGCCGCACCCGCTCTCATTGAAGCGCTCACAGACAACCGCTTTTCGCGCTCCGTGGGCTTTCATCGCGACTTCTATTTCTCACACACCATTCTGACGGTGGGCGACTGCGCCCAGCAGATCCTTAGCCGCATGTCGGGGCAGAAATTCTACTCTCGTCACTCGACCTCCGGCTACATGTCCGATGAGGAGAAGATGCTGGACGTGCAGAAAGCCGCCCGCAAATGGTGGGCGGAATATCAGCAGAAGGGAAAGAAGCAGATGCTGGTGGACTCCATTGCCGCCGGCGAAACACTGCCAGACACGCTCGTCCGGCAGTTGCAGGCGGAAGCTCCCGATGCAGTGACCGAGGCCGTGCTGCGTGGCGCTGACAAAGCGCAGACGCCGTGGATGCAGCGGCAGTTCATCCATCAGCTCGGCTTGCTCAAAAGCCCCGCAGTCACTGCGATGCTGCTCAAATTCATGCAGAAGAACCCAGATCAGGAAGTGCGCCTCGAGGCTGCGGCACGCTTGCTGAATCAGGATCATCCCAAAGCGCTGCCTGCCCTGCTGCACGAGTGGGACATTCTGCCAGCAGGGGACTCGAATGCGCGAAATGGCGCCTACGAGACGCTGGTGGAACTGCTCCTCGCCACGGGTGAAGTACAGGCCCTGCGCAAGATCGTGGACGGCTGGGACAACCGCCCGGTGCATGAGCGCTTTGAGGTCATCCTCAAAATGGGCGAATGGCTGAAGCCACGCTCCCATGACTATTATTTTTCTGCCGTCAAACTGCGCCCCGTCTCTCCCGAAGTAAAGGCCGCCGCCATCGCGCTGCTGGTGCATGCGCTCGAAGACCGGCAGACCCGCGATGGCTATGGCGGCGGCATGGGAGATTTCCGCTTCAACAACCCTCCGGTCTGCGATTTCGCTTTGTGGGCGCTGCACGAGGTGGACGGCCAGAAGTTCGCTTTCACCCCCAAAGCAGACCGCCGTCAGCGCGATGCGGAGCGAATCGCCGCAGCAAATGTGTGGCGGCAGGAGCATCAGCAGCCGCTTCTGCCACCCCCACCTTCTCCCGGAGTTCCCTTGGCCGAAAAGGACGCTCTGAAAATTGTCACCGTGCACATCGAGCCAGCCAAGGGCTTTGAAGACACTCCTCTGGTCAAACAGGCCCTGGCGCTGCGAGGCACCCATTTCGGCCCAAAAACGATCTCCAGCCTCCTGCTCAGCTTTGCGAGCGAACCCATCCGAGCCGCATCCGGCCTGCGCATCGAGGCCCTTCGCGAAGGCGACCTCACCGGCGTGGAACTTCATTTGCGCATTGATCCAGGGACATATCCCACGGACGAAAACAAAGGCTGGAACACCATGCATAACGGTCAGTTCGGCAGCCAGCGGCTTGGTTCGTCCAGCGGTTCCGGACCTCTCTCTTTTGCCAGAAAGGCCGCTGTTTGGGAATCATTCGAGGGCGAAATCACCACAGGTCTAAAACTGCCCCCAACCACCGGCTTCTCCCTCTGTGCTGGCTTGAAAGCCTCCCGCTAACCCCTGGCAGCCCAGCCCTGAAAACCGCTGCTTTGCGCCGGCGCGCCGCACTCCCGTGAAATTTCCCCTCGCCAGAGGAAAAAATGCCACTAGGATGCGCGCCCCCTTCCCCCAACCATGTCCGAACCCAAGAACATCCTCCGCCTGGGCCTGCCCAAAGGCAGCTTGCAGGAGCCAACGCTTGAACTGTTCAAGCGCGCAGGGTTCAACATCGTCGTCTCCTCCCGTTCCTACCGCCCTTCCGTGGATGATTCCGAGCTGGAACTCCGCCTGCTGCGCGCCCAGGAGATCGGCCGTTATGTTGACCATGGCTTCCTGGACTGCGGCATCACCGGCCGGGACTGGATCGTGGAAAACGGCGCGGACGTCGAGGTCATCACCGACCTGCGTTACAGCAAGGCCACCTCCTGGCCCACCCGCTGGGTGCTCGTGGTGCCAAACGACTCCCCGGTCCAGACCGTCAAGGACCTGCAGGGCAAGCGCATCGCCACCGAGGCCGTAGAGATGACGAAGAAATACCTCGCCAAGCACGGTGTGGAGGCCGAGGTCGAATTCAGCTGGGGCGCCACGGAAGTGAAGGTCCCCGAAATGGTGGATGCCATCGTGGACATCACCGAAACCGGCTCGTCCCTGCGCGCGAACAAGCTGCGCATCGTGGACACGCTGATGGAAAGCTATCCCCAGTTTGTCTCCAGCAAACCTGCCGCCCGTGATGAATGGAAACGGCAGAAGATGGAGACACTCGTGCTGCTGCTCAAAGGGGCGCTCGAGGCCCGCCACAAGGTCGGTCTCAAAATGAACGTCCCCGCGAAACAGCTGCAGGAGGTGGTCGCTTGCCTTCCAGCCCAGCGCTCACCCACCGTCTCCACACTCGCCAGCCAGGAATGGGTGGCCGTGGAGACTGTCATCGATGAAGCCACCGTGCGGGTCATCATCCCGCAGCTGAAATCACTGGGGGCAGAGGGTATCGTGGAATACCCGCTCAACAAAGTCGTCCACTAGATCAACGCCAACAAACAGGAGAACACGAACATGGGATCGCTCAAAAAGCGGAGAAAAACGAAGATCAACAAGCACAAGCGCAAGAAGCGCATGCGCGCGAACCGTCACAAGAAGCGTTTGCGCTACAAGTCGTAACCGCTAGCCTCTCCGGCATGGCTCCTCTCCGCAGTGCGATTCGATGGTATCGGGACGCAGGGTGCCTTGTCATGCTCGGGTTTCGCTCGGTTGGCAGGGCTCTGCGGCCCTGCCTGCTGGCTTGTCTCGCCGCTTTTCAGGCTTCTCTTCTTTCGAGTCATGCTGCCACGGTGGCGGACTTGTCGTTGGGACCCAGGGCGGCGGACTCTTCCGACCTGCAGCTTTCCTCAGGAGCGGCTACCAGAGCCGACGTTCTGGCCCATTTCAGCGCCGCGCTTCAGTTTGAATCCTCCGGGAAACTGCGGCAGGCGCTGGACCATTATCTGGCTGTTTTCAAAGCAGATCCCACCAATGCGGATCTGGCATCCCACACTGCCGTGCTCGCCATGCAGTTCCAGGGGCGTGCCGCTGCAATGAAAATTCTTGAGGATGCCGTGCAGGCCAATCCCAAGGTGCCCGCGCCACTGCTCAATCTCGCTCGCTTCGCCAGCACCTACCCGCCGGCGGACCTGTTCGAAAAAGACGAGGTGCCAGCCAGGGCCATCGCCGAGGCGCTGAGCAAATTTCCCGGCCACGCCGAGGTCTATGAGATGGCCGTCATGCTTCATCTCACCCACAATGAGCGGGACAAGGCCATCGAGGTCATGACGCAGGCAGCCAATCAAAACAGCCGCGATCCCCAGTACTGGCTGGCCACCGGGCGCACTGCCGAGCGCGTCTGGCCCCTCGGTCAGGCCGAGTTCGGCATGGAATATCGCCAGCGCGTGGCCCCGTTTTTTGAAAACGCGCTCAAGGCTGCCACCAAGTCCGATGCTGAGCAGGTCACCCTGGAGGTCGCACGCCAGTACCTTCTGACCAACGACCCCGAGCGGGCGCGCCAGCTTTGCGAAAAATTGTCAGCGGAATACAGCAGCCTCGAAGCCCGCAAGCTGCTCTACCGCCTCTACGTAGCCGCGGATCAGAAAGAAAAGGCCCTCGCCACGCTGGAGCAGATCGTCAAGCAGGCTCCTGAGGATGCCGACCAGCAGCGCCTGCTCGCCGGTGAGTATGACAAGCTCAAGCAGCCGGAGAACGCCATCCCTCATCTCCAGGCGGCCATTCGATCCGGCGGCGGCGAAATCGGCGACTACGTGAAGCTCGGCTGGGAGCTCTACCAGACCAAGAAGTTTGATGAAATGGTGCGCGTCGGCCAGCGCAGCGTGCGTCTCTTCCCAGATCACCCGCTCGTTCACTATCAGCTCGCCATTGCCCACCGTGAACGTGAAGAATGGGCGCCCTCCGTGAAGCATTTCGCCGAGGCCGAGCACTACGCCGGCTCCACCCAGAGCGAACTGCTGGACTACCATTTTTACTACCAGTTCGGCATCACTCTGGAACGCCTGTCCCGCCTTGAAGACGCTTCACGCATGCTGGAAAAATCCATCACCCTGACGCCTCGTGAGGAGGCCAGGTCTGCCGCCAACACCATGAACTTTCTCGGTTACATGTGGCTGGACGCCGGCACGCATCTCGACAAGGCAGGCGAACTCATTTCCAAGGCCAACGAACTGCTGCCCGACCAGCCCGCCTACATCGACAGCCTCGGCTGGTTTCATTACAAAAAGGGCAACTACCCCGGTGCACTCAAGGAACTGCAGCGTGCCGAGACCCTCATGCAGCCCATCACTCCGGAAGACGCCGAAATCCTCGAACACATCGGCCTCACGCATCAGGCCCTGGGAGACAAAGCCAAGGCGCTCGACTATCTCGAACGCGCCCAGGCGCTCAAGACCCCGGACGAAAAAGCCCGCAAGCGCATCGACGACGAACTTCGTAAGCTGAAAAACGGCAGCCCCGACACCGAGAAGAAATAAATAAGTGAGGGGATGCGGGCCCTCTTGCCCGCAACTCCCCGGCCCAAAACTTCCACTACGCCTCCAGCCGCTCGTCGCTGTCGATGAACGCCCAGCACAGTGCTGCGATGCCATAGACAGCAGCGGCGACATACATCACCTGATCCCAGTTTTTGTTCGTCAGATTCATCAGCCATGGAATGGCTACGATGCCGATGGCTCCGCCAAAGTTGCCGATCATGTTCATGCTGCCCGAGACCGATCCAGCGAGTTTGCCGCCCACTTCCATGCAAGCGCCCCAGGCGCCGGGCATCGAGAGATCGTTGCAAAAGCCGGAGAGCCCCAGGGAAATCATGATGTAAACGGGATTGTTCAGGGTGGTGGCCAGCACGATCATGCCGCTGGCTCCCAGCATGCCGAAGACGCCCAGCTGACGTCGCGCACGGCTGAGATTGCCCGACTTCGCAGCCATACGCCGGGCCACAAACCCGCCGATGAAACAGCCGATGCCGCCAAGGAACAGAGGCAGACCGTTAAGAACGGAGGACCAGGTGTCCTTCATGTCCATTTTCAGCTCCAGCTCCATGTACTTCGGCAGCCACGTGATGTAGAAATACCACACGTAGGTGATGCAGAAGTAATAAGTCCACAGCAGCAGCACCGAACGGTTCGTGAGGAGCTTCCCCCAGGGAATGTTGGCATGCTTGGTGTCCAGGTTCTTCTGCGACTCCTCCAGCAGCGCCAGCTCCGCCGCGTTCACTCCGGGGTGGTCTTTCGGATTGTCCCGATACCAGAGATAAAACGCAATGGCCCAAACCACGCCGAGACTGGCAAAGATCACAAAGGTGTTGCGCCAGCTCACATAGCCCAGCACCCACACCACCAGCAGCGGCGTGAAGGCTCCACCCCAGCGCGCGGCCAGCCACGTGATGCCCTGCGCCACGCCATGTTCACGCTGCGGCAGCCACACACTGAACATCTTAGCAATGTTCGGGAACCCGCCCGCCTCGCCTGCGCCAAACAAAAACCGGCACACGATCATGGATGCCAGGCTCCACGCATAGCCCGTCAGCGCCGTGAACAGGCTCCAGAAGATCACGATGCGCAGCAGCACCCGCCGCGGCCCCCACTTGTCTCCCAGCCATCCGCCCGGAATCTCGAACAGCGCATAGGACAGCGTAAACACCGAAAACACATAGCCCATCTGTGTGTCGTCCAGGCTCAGGTCTTTCTGGATGAAATTCTGCGCCTTCGAAATACACACCCGGTCGATGTAATGAATGATGCCGAGCATCACGGCAAAAACGATCACGCCATAGCGTGTGCGGGAGGGTCGGAGGGTGGCTTCCATGAGAGAGGTCGGAAAAAACGCGCATGCTGTCACGCAACTTGCCCCCGCGTCAACAAATCAAACCACCCGCCAGACATTAAGGCTCGCCGATGGTCGGATTCGTCACCACCTGGGCGCTCGCCTTGATCGCTCTTGTCAGCACTTCCTTCGGCTGTTTGCCGCTCGGTACCAGCTCATGCGCCATGCCTTTGTAGCGCAGGGGCTTGTAGCCCAGCGCCAGCAGTGCGTCCAGCGGCGCCTGCTTGAGACCCGGCTTCCAATAGTCCGGCGCGCCACCGGTTTCATAATAGTAGATCCAGGTATGCTGCGGGTCATACCACCCCGCGCAGAGAATGACGTGCCGGTGCGGAATGTTCAGCACATCCCCAGGCTGCAGCTCCTGCGCGCTGGCCAGTTCCGTGCACACGCCGGGCAGCTGGCTGGTGTCATGCACCCGTGGGAGTTTCAAACAACGTGAGACGAAGCCCGAGCAGTCCACCCCCGCCGCACTGGCGCTCACCGCGGCATTGTCCGCACGACGTTTCTCAGGCGAAGACACATCCCCGCCGGCAGCGCCGTTGGCGATCGCTGCATCAAATGAGGCAGGATCATCAAAGCCGCCCCATTTGTATGGAACACCGCTGTTCACCATTCCCGGCACCCACCAGCCTTTGCGGTCCTTGCCAGGCTCATGCGTCACATCCGGCGTGTTCACCAGGACGCCCGTCTTGTCCTTCCCATGCAGAATATTCCGCGCAAACGGCTGCCATTCATGCCTGGCAAATTGCTGCGCGATCGCCATCGACTCATCCGGCGTCACCTGCGAGGGCGCGGACGGATCCCCCGGAATCAGCGGCGCGGGTTTGGCAGTGTGTTGCTGGGGCGAGTTGCAGCTCGCAAGGAGCAGCATCAAAGCAGGAATGACGCACTTCATGCGGCGGATGATGGAAGTTCCAGGCGCGGGGTCAAACGATTGCGTCAGTTCATGGGGTTGACCCGGGCGTTCTTGATAGCAGACTGCGCGCCATGCCCTCCCGCCTCCGCATCGCCCTATGCCTGCTGCTGGCCGCTTTTACTCCCCGCGCAGAGACCGCCCCCAAGTCTTCGGCGCGCACCGCCCTCGTCATTGGAAATGCGAAGTACGAAGCCGCCGTCGGTCCGCTGCGCAACACCGCCAACGACGCCAAGGCGGTGGCTAAAACCCTTCGCGAACTCGGCTTCGCCGTGATCGAAAAGCACGACGTCACGCGTGATCAGTTGCTCAAAGCCGTGGTGGAGTTCCGCGCCACTTTGACCGGTGCCGAAGTCGGCCTGTTTTATTACGCCGGTCATGGCATCTCCGTCGCAGGCTCGAATTACCTCCTCCCCGTCAAATCCGGTTACTCCGCTGATGGTGCGGACGATGTGACCCTGCGCCTGCTAGCAGAAACCAAGCTCTTCAATGTCGAGCAGGCCGTGGCAGACATGAAATCCGCCGGAGCGCTCTGCAACCTCGTCATTCTCGATGCCTGCCGCACCACCGCCGTCGCACGCACGGGCCGCACCCGCGATGCCGCCGCTCCCGGTGGCCTCAGCGAGATGAAGCCACCCGCCGGATCTCTCATCGCCTTCGCCACCGATGCCGGACAAACCGCCCTTGACGGCGACGGCACCAACGGCCTCTACACCGAAGAACTCCTCAAAAACCTGCGCACCCCCGGATTGACCGTGGAGCAGGTTTTCAAACGCACCCGCGCCGGCGTGCTGGAGCGCTCCAAGGGCGGGCAGATCCCCGCCGAATACTCGCGCCTCGTGGGAGATGACATCTTCCTCGCCGGTCCCGCTCCCGCAGCACCACTTGCAGCCCTGCCAGTCACAGAAACCGAAACACCTCCGCCAGCCCCGGCACCCACTCGTGCGCCCGCACCCGCCTTGCCCACTCTGAAGGAGATCTCCAAACTCGCCGCTGCAGGCAAAGCCAAACAATGCGTCGAAGCCCTGCAGCAGCTCGCCCAGTCCAAAGGCCCCGGCAGCTACGCCGCCCTGCCCATTGAAGCCCTGCTCGACCACGTGAAGGAAGACCTCAAGGAAACCACCACCGCCTCACCCAAGGTCGAAGCCGTCGCCGCCAACTGCGAGTTCATCCTCCACGCCCTCCGCGACTGCCTTCCTCCCGATCACGCCAGTAAAATCCCCTTCACCGCCAAGGCCCTCAACCGTCGCGGAGACGCCCTCCTGCTGCTCGGACGTGCCAGCGAAGCACTCGACGCCTACAACGCCGCCCTGCCCCTCACACCCGATGACGCCTACATCCTCTACAACCGGGGACGCGCCTACCAGGCCCTTGGCGAAACCGACAAGGCCAGGGCCGACTTCACCGCAATCGCTGACGAAAAATTCAAATCCACCGGCGCTAAGAAGCTCGCACGCGAGGCTTTGACCAAACTCCCGTAATCCTGCCATGCCCAAATCCTGGACTGAAAAATTTGCGCACCCGCCGAAGCCGAGCGTCAGCAAACTCGGCAAGCCTTATGCAGGCCATGGCGAGGGCGAAAAGATGCTGATTCCCACCCCCGCGGTCGTGGCCGCTTACGTGGCCAAAATTCCCACAGGTGAGTCCCGCACCATGCCACAGCTGCGCGACGATCTCGCTGCCGCCCATCGCGCCGACTTCACCTGCCCTCTCACCGCGGGCATCTTTCTGCGCATCGCCTCAGAGCTTGCCTGGGAGCAGCATCAAAACGGCAAGCCGCTTTCCGAGATCACGCCCTTCTGGCGTGCGGTGGACCTGAAATCCCCCATGGCCAAAAAGCTCGCCTGCGGTGTGGATTTCATCCTCAAGCAGCGTCGGCGCGAGGGCATTGCCTGATCTGCTCACGCTACCTCCATTTCCACCAAGGCTTTTTCTTCTCAGCAGCCGCCTTCGGAGCAGCAGGCTCAGAGAGCTGCACCCTCTCTTTCCATTTCAAAAACTCTTCCTCGGAAAGGAAATGCAGCAGCTTCACATCCGGTGGCCGGCGGTGGAGAATCGGACAGAAAAACCCCGAGCCCCAGCCTCTGCTGGCCATGATTGGAGGCCGCAAGATCACGACCTGCTTTCCGTCAACCTTCCCAATTGAAGAAGGACTGGCCTCTCCCCACACCCACGGCTCCGGTTCTGTTTCAGAACTGCCAGGCTGCGTAAAATGCCACCGGGCCTCATCGCGTTCGTTTTTCTCTGACGTTCCGCGCGCGCATTCCATCAATGATTTTGCCGGTCGCTTTTCAGGCGGCAGCCATTCTTCCAGCACCTCTTGCAGCAAGGTGAACAAATGAAAGCAGTTCGCGATGTTTTCATATCGGACCAAAGCTCCGGCCTGCTTCTCCACATTCAAGACGATTAGTTCCGCGCTCATCTGAGACACGACCTGCGTGAGCCACATGGCCCCGTTCGAACTGTCCTCAAGGCGCTTCAGCTCCTGAACAAGAACATCGTCCGCGCGCAAGGTGTCAACGATCGGCCCGTCGTTCATGCAGTGTGAGACGAGAGACCGCCCGCAGTTTTCCAGCGCATGCAAAGCCCCTTCAGGTCCCTGTGCCCCTCCATCGTCAGAGTTATGAAGGCTGATCGACCAGTTCAGGTAGGTGTCTCGCACCGCTTTGAAAGATCGTCCCGGGTCATGACCATTCTCCACCATCGCTCCCAGCCACACCGCCAGCATCGCCGCGCCGTAGGGAGAGGATATCCTGGGCAGTTCCGCACACACGGCCAGGATGGCGTCCTTGCCACCATCGGCCGACGCATTGACCACATCATTGATCGCTTCCGCCAGCGGCCCGGAATAATCTTCGGAGCCATGCTCGTTGGCTGCCTCCACGAGTTTCCGCAGCAGGGCTGGATCAAGCGTGTCAGACATAGGGTGAAAGCGAAAAATCACTCATGCCACGTCCGCGCCACCCGCTCAATTTTCAGCGCCTTGCCCGTTTTCGGATCAATGGTGATCAGCGCCCCGTTCACTCGCACCGCACCGCTGCCCACGCCGAAGCGTGTGGGCATCATCGTGTGAAAGCGCTCCAGCACCGGCTCGATCTGGCTGCCGATCACGCTGTCCATCGGTCCGCACATCCCGGCATCGCTCTGGAAGGCGGTCCCCTTCGGCAGCACTCGTTCATCCGCCGTGGGCACATGCGTGTGCGTGCCGACGACGGCGGACACCTTGCCGTCCAGATGCCAGCCCATGGCCACCTTTTCACTCGTGGCTTCGGCATGGAAATCCACAAAGATCACCGGTGTTTCCTCGCGCAGTTTTTCCACGCAGGCCGCGATGGCCGGAAAAGGATTGTCCAGCTGCTGGTTCATGAAGGTGCGCCCCTGCAGGTTCACCACGGCCACTTTGCATTTTTTTGACTCCAGCACCACAAAGCCGTTCCCGGGCGTGCCTTCCGGGTAGTTCAGCGGCCGCAGCATGCGCGGCTCATCGGCCAGGTAGGACACGATCTCCTTCTGGTCCCAGATATGGTCACCGCTGGTCACCACCGCAGCGCCCGCGCGCATGAGGCCGATGGCGATCTTCGGTGTGATGCCACGCCCTCCCGCGGAATTCTCTCCGTTCACGACGATGAAATCGAGTCTCAGTTCCTCTTTGAGCACCGGCAGCAGCAGCGAGACTGCCTTGCGCCCCGGCTCCCCCACCACATCTCCCAAAAAAAGCAGACGAAACAGTCCGTCCCCGCTGTCAGCCGTGTTGTCATTCATCGTGCTGCTACTTAGTAGATGATGAAGCGGGGGATCAAGTCTAGGATGCACTTTATGATGATGAAACGAATGCTGCGCCGCTCTCCGCTGGCAGCCATGCTCGCGTCCCTGATGGTGGCGTCGGGAATGGCGCAGACGAGCTCGCCTGCGCCCATTTCCCCGGCCTCCAGTCCCTCGAGTCCTTCCGCACCGGCCGTTCCCGTGACTCCCGGCCAGCTCACCCCCGGCCCCGCTCCGCTGGCACCACCTCCAGCCTCTAGCGCCCCTGCAGCCGCACCTGCGCCCGCCGCCCCGGTTCCTGTTCCAGCCACTCCGCCGCAGCCCACGGCTCCGGCTCCCGCCACCATCGCGCCGGCACCTGCACCTGCAACTTTGCCTCCACCTCCGGCTCCCGCCACGCGGCTGGACCGCCTCAGCCCGCTCGGCACCAAGCCGGACTGGCTCAAGCTGCAGTCTTTTCACCAGACGCTCTCCCGCAGTGAATTCGAAGCCGCCTGGCGGGATGTCTATTCAGACAGCTCCCCTTTCCAGCCGCCGTGGAAGCTGGAGGCCGACGGCCTCGTCATTCAGACCGGCGACCCCGCCAAACCCGAGGCACGCATCGCTTTTGCCGGCCGCTCGGAATCTCCCCAGCCAGGCTCCCGCACCTGGCGGACTGCCGCGGAAATGCCCCCGCTCAAAGGCCGGCCTTTGCTCAGCGACATCCATATCGCCATTGATCCCGGTCACATCGGTGGCGGCTACGCGCAGATGGAGGAGCGCCGCCTCAGCTTCGCCCCAGGCGAGGCCATCCAGGAGGGCGATCTCACCCTCACCACTGCTCAGGTTCTTGCCGAACGGCTCAAAGCTCTCGGCGCCTACGTCACCTTGGTGCGCGACCGCCCCGAGCCCGTGACGCAGCAGCGTCCCGCAGATTTCATCGCGCCTGCGCGCCAGATCCTGGTCGATTCCGGATTTCCGCAGCCACAGGAAAATTACAGCGGCGTCACCGGCGATGCCAAGATCCTCACCGTGCAGTGGCAGAGCGAAAAGCTCTTCTACCGCGTCAGCGAGATTCACGCCCGCGGCAAAAAGGTGAATGACACCATCAAGCCGGATGTCGTGCTCTGCCTCCACTTCAACGCCGAAGCCTGGGGAGATGCCACCGCACCGCAGTTTTCGCCCATGAACCACCTGCACGTGCTCGTGAACGGCTGCTATTCCCCCGTTGAACTGGAGCAGCAGGATGTGCGCTTTGAAATGCTTCGCCGTCTGTTCTCACGCACTCATCTGGAGGAACTGCCGTTGGCGGAGGCTGTCGCCAATGGCATGCGTCAGAGCACCGGCCTGCCCGCTTATGTTTACACCACGCCCAATGCGCGCCACGTCGGCACAAACTCCTATGTTTATGCGCGGAATCTGCTGGCCAACCGCATCTATGACTGCCCGGTGGTCTATCTCGAGCCCTACGTCATGAACCATGAGGAAACCTATCGCCGCTTGCTGCGCGGACATTTTCTGGGCCGCACTCTCATTGCCGGCCGCCTGCAATCCAGCGCCATCGAAGATTACGTGCAGGGCATCGTCCAGGGCCTCGTGGCCTACTATCAGAAAAATCGCGCCCTATGAAAGTGATCGTCGCAGGATGTGGATTCGTCGGCGCACGCGCCGCGGATCTCCTTCATGCCGCCGGGCATGAGGTCATTGGGCTCACTCACTCGCCGGAGTCCGCCGCACGGCTTGCCACGGAAAAAGCCTGGCGCACAGAAGCCTGCGATATTTCTGACCGCGCCTCTGTCAGCGCTCTCGCTGCAAAGCTGGATGCGAAAAACATCGACGCCTTGATCCACTGCGCCAGTTCCAGCCGCGGTGGCGCGGAAACGTACCAGTCCGTCTATGTCGATGGCATGCGGCACCTCACTGCCGCCTTTCCCAAGGCCTTTCCACTCTACACCAGCAGCACCAGCGTGTACCCTCAGGTGGATGGCGAGACCGTGGATGAAACCAGCTTTGCCGATCCGGATCGCGACACCGGCCGTCTGCTGCGTGCCGCAGAAAACATCGCCTTGAGCGCAGGTGGCGCCGTCGCACGTCTCGCTGGCATTTACGGCCCCGGACGCTCGTTCATCTTGAAGAATCTGCTCGAAGGAAAAGCCGCCATTGAGGGCAATCAGGGCCAGGGCCGCATCCTCAACCAAATTCACGCCGATGATGCTGCAGCCGCACTCGTTCACCTCGTCACTCATCGGCTCGGCGGCATTTACAACATCGTCGATGATGCCCAGATCACGCAGCGCCAGTGCCTGGAGCGATTGTGCTCCATTTTTGGCATGAAACTTCCGGGAACCCGCGAGCCGGATGCCAACCGCAAACGCGGCTGGAGCCACAAGCGCGTCTCAAACTCCAAGCTCCATGCCACTGGCTGGGCTCCGCGATACGCAAGCTACTTCGACGCCTTGCGTGACGACCCTGATCTGGCCTCTTCCATTCTCGATCTCGTGCAGTCCGCCGGCGAAAGTCCCCCGCCCCGCCAGCCAAACATCCTCCTCATCGGACTGATGGGGTCTGGCAAAACAACCGTCGGCCGCATCGTCGCGCACATGATCGGCTTTCAGATTATCGATACGGATCATCTCATCGTCGACACTGCCGGGAAAAGCATCCCCGAGATCTTTGCCACCGAAGGCGAGGCCGCATTCCGCCAGCGTGAATCCGCCGCACTGCGCTCCTTGCTGGGCAAACGCGGCTGCGTCATCGCCACTGGCGGCGGCATTGTCACCCAGCCGCGCAATCTGGCCATCCTGCGTCATCTCGGCTACATTGTCTGGCTGGATGCCGACCCCGAGCGCCTCGCACGCCGCACGGCAGCAAATAACAACCGTCCTCTCCTCAATGGCGAGGAAGACCCCAAGGCCAAGCTCGAGCGTCTGCTCACGGAGCGCAAACCGCTCTACAAAGGCATCTCCGATCTCCGCATCAAGACCGCCGAACTCACCCCGCAGGAGACCGCCTACGGCGTCATGGAAAGCGCCCGCGTTTTCTTTGCCCGCAGGCAGAAGCAGGAGTCCGTGAGCTGAGCGCTTTTGTCATCAGACTTGTTCTCTGATAGCGCAGCGCTTGGGTCGTAGGTTGGGCGTGTTTGGCGTCGAGAACACTCTTGTGCCCCGGCGTTCCCTCCGCCAAACCGCCCGACTGCGAGGAAGTGCGTACGCCACAGCACCTTGCGTTACGCTGGCAGACGCGCGTGCTGACGCCACGCCCATCTGCCTGCGCGTTTGAAGTCTCTGTATCTGAGCACAAGTCAATCGTCACACCACCCCCGCCAGCTTCCTCGCATACGCCAGCGTATCGATCTCCTCCGGCCTCTTGTCCCGCCGGATCGCCTTGATCCGTGGAAACCGCATCGCCAGTCCGCTGTCATGCCGGTTGCTCGCCTGCACTGAATCAAACGCGATCTCCAGCACGATCTCCGGCGTCACCGTCCGCACACTCCCACGCTGGCTCAAAGTCGTCTGCGTAAAATGCTCCGTCAGCTCCTCGATCTCCGCATCCGTCAAACCGCTGTACGCCTTGCCAATCACCCGCAGCGCATTGCCCGCCTCTTCATCGCGCACCGCAAAGGTATAGTCACTCAGCACATGGCTGCGCTTGCCATGCCCCTGCTCCGCCTTCACCACCACCACATCCAGCGTCGCAAAGGCCTTCTTCAATTTAAGCCACGATTTCCCACGCCGCCCCGGCGAATACGTGCTCAGCGCATCCTTCGCAATCAGACCCTCATTCCCGCGCCGACGCGCCGCATGGAAAGACGTTTCGATCTCTTCTGCACTGCTCACTTTCATGACCTCGATCAAGCTCAGTCCGGCCGGCAGGGCAATGCCCTCCAGCTCCGCACGCCGCGCCTCCAGCGGCTTCTCCAGCAAGGACGCACCATTCTTCCACAGCACATCAAACACCACATACTTCACCGTCACATCGCTCGGCAAAAACAGATCCGCCTGATCACGCCGGCCCAGCCGCTTTTGCAGATCAAAGAACGACAGCTTCTTATCCTCCGCATGCGCGATGATCTCCCCATCAAAAATGACATCTTCTGGTAGTGCGGCGGCGGCCCTCATGATCTCCGGAAACTGCGCCCCCACCGGCTTCAGATCACGCGTGTAAATCTCCACCCGCCCCGCCGTGCGGTGCATCTGCGCACGAATGCCGTCATACTTGTCCTCCAGCCACACCTCCGCCGTGTTCAGCCTCCCCCAGATGTCCGCCGCCGTTTCCTCTGGAGACGCCAGCATCACCTTGATCGGCACAAACGGCCGTGGCTTCGCCTCATGCAGCGCGTGCTTGCTCGCCAGCGTGGCCGCATAGCCAATGTCTCCGCACAGCATCGCCGCCTCCCGCACCTCATCCGCCGTCACTTCAAAAGCTGCCGCCACCGCCTCCTCGATGAGTCCCTCCTTGGACCCCATCCGCAGCTCTCCCGTCATCAGCCTCACCAGCCACGAGCCAGCCGCTGCCGTCAGCCCTTGCAGTCTCGTCTTGATCAGCGTCACACGTTCCATCTGGCTGCCCGCCTTGCTCAGTTGCTCAAACAACACCGCCACATCACTCAAAGAACAAGCCTTCGGACTCAGCGCCGCTCGTTGCAGCACCAGAAACGCCGTCCGCCCCGTGTCAGCCTGCGACCGCGAAATCGTGCGATACTCCGCCTCATTCACACCGCTCACCTCAATCAGCGCGCGCTTGATGAGCGACCACCCTGTATTCAGCGGCACATCTCCCGTGCTGCCAGAGGAAAACCGCGCTGCCAGTGCCAGCTCATTCGCATCCGTCAGATCACGCAGAAGCACCGCCAGCCGCTCCACCTTCTTCAGCCGCGAGGCCACCTCCGCCGTCTCCGCACAAGCCGCAGCCCACTGCGTGAAGCTCCCTTCGCCCCACTCGTCTGCGCCTTGCTCCAAAGCCGCACGCACTACCGGCGCCGCGCTTTGCAGCGTCAGTTCCAGTTGATCCGCCTTCTCCAAAGTCCACGCCTCAAACCCGCGCAGCCTTAGATCAGCCGCAAACTCCCGCGTGTATCCATGCACCAGCCACGTGCGCAGCGGCTTCACCTCCTCCACCGTTTCCACCAGCTCCGGATAATCCGCATGATCGCTCAGTGGAAAAATTTCATCCACCTGGTACCGAAACCTCGCGCCCGGTTGCAGCGCCCATCCGGTCATCATCGCCGTGCGACACACCTTCAGTTTCTTGAGAGCGATGGAGCGTCCGTTGCTTGGCGGAAACAGCAGCACATGCCCCGCCGCATGCGCCGCATCAAACAATTGATACTCCGGAAGTTTCCCCAGCAGCGGAGCCACCGCTCGCGTCATGTCCCAGATGGACTTGTGCACCATCACCGGATGCCCCGCCTCCGCCAGCGCGCACAAAATTTCCTGTGCCTTCCCCAGCGAATAACCCAGCAGCACCGGAATGCCGCCATCCTCCAGCGTCTCCTGAACAAACTTCAGCACCTGCGCCACCACCTCCGCCGTCGGTGGAAACGTGAACTGCGGCAGCCCAAAGGTACACTCCATGATCAGCGTGTCCGCATGCAGCAGCTCGCACCGTTCCGAGCTCAGCCCCTGCCTCAGCTTGTAGTCCCCCGTATACAGCAGCGTCGCCCCATCCGCCTTCCGCGTCAGGTGCAGCATCGCCGAGCCAATGATATGCCCCGCCGGCAGCAGCCGCAGCTCCCACCCCTCCCATTCCACCACCTCCCGCATCGGCAGCACCCTCATCTCTCCCTCGTTCTTGTAGCCATACCGCGTCTTCATCAGATCCCGCGTCACCTCCGAGCAAAACGTCATCTCATGCCGCGCCACGTGGTCGGCATGCGCATGCGAAATAAACGCCCGCTTGCTCGGAAAATGCGGATCCAGCCACAAATCTGCCTCAGGCACATAGATGCCGCGTGGATAAGTGACTTCGATCAGAGGAGGCATACATCACGATCATACGACTCCAATTGCCAAACATCCGCCTGATCTTGGGGACATCTTGCTGTTTCCCCAGATTGCATCAATGATGCTTGATGGCCACCCACGCCGACCAACTCATCTCACTCCTCGGTCCTGACCGCGTCTCAACCACGCAGGCCGAGATCGCTACGCACAGCACGGACAAATGGTTCGCGTCGAATCCTCCCGAGGTCGTGGTGCACGCCGAATCGACCGCCGAAGTCTCCGAAGTCCTGCGTTTTGCCAATGCCAATCGCATCCCCGTCACACCTCAAGGTTCCCGCGTCGGCTACGTCGGCGGCTGCGTTCCGCTGAAGGGCGGCATCGCCCTCTCCGTCGCCCGCATGAACAAGATCAAGGAGATCGCTCTGGAAGACGGCGTGGCAGTCATCGAGCCCGGCGTCATCACCGGCCATCTGCAAAATGAGGTGCGCAAGCTCGGCTGGTTTTATCCACCCGACCCCGCCTCGCTCAAAGAGTGTAGCCTCGGCGGCAACATCGCCACCAACGCCGGCGGCCCACGTTGCTTGAAATACGGTGTCACACGCCATTACGTACTCGGCTTGGAAGCCGTGCTCGCAGACGGCTCCATCGTCAAAGCCGGCGGCCGCTGCCACAAAAACAAAACTGGCTTTGACCTCGTCGGCCTCATGGTCGGCAGCGAAGGCATGCTTGGCGTCGTCACCGAGGCCACCCTGCGCCTTATCCCTCATCCGCCTATGCGTGCGATGCTCTCCGCCGGTTTCAAATCCTTCGCTGAAGCCGCCAATGCCGTGCAACGCATCCTCGGCAGCGGCTTCCTCCCCAGCGCGCTGGAGATCGCCGACAAATTCACCCTGCGCGCCGCACGCGAATATCTCGGTGCCTCCGTCACTCCCGAAGGCGATGCCCACCTGCTCGTCGAAATCGACGGCCAGCCCGACTCCGTCAAAGGCGAGATCGATCAGCTTGCCAATCTCGTGACCAGCCTCGGCAGCATCTGCCTGAACAAAGCCATGGGCGATGAAGCCTGCGAAGCCTTCTGGAAACTCCGCCGCGAATTCAGCTACAGCCTGCGCAACACCGGCCTCATCAAACTCAACGAGGACATCGTAGTCCCCCGCGGTCGCCTCGTGGACTTGGTCGATTTCGCCGAAAAACTCCAAGCTGAAAACGGCTTCCCCGTTGCCTCCTTCGGTCACGCCGGAGATGGCAACATCCACGTCAACATCATGGTCCCCACCATGGACGACCCCGCCATTCGCGAACGGGCCGAAGTCGCCCTCGACCAACTCTTCCACCAGGTCATCTCCTGGAACGGCGCCATCACCGGAGAGCACGGCATCGGCATCGCCAAAAAACGCTGGTGGCGCGACGCCGTCTCCCCCGCCGCCAACGAAATGCACCTCCGCCTCAAAGCCGCCCTAGATCCCAACGGCATCCTCAACCCCGGCAAGTTCCTGGGTTGATTGTTTTTAATTGGGTTCCGCTTCGATCGACAGCAATTCCACTTCGCTCTCCGACACAACTACGAACCAGATGCGCACACGCAGAGGAGTTCCATCGTCATGCAGAAATCGCGTTGATTCG
This sequence comes from Prosthecobacter sp., assembly GCF_044226605.1. Taxonomy (GTDB): domain Bacteria; phylum Verrucomicrobiota; class Verrucomicrobiia; order Verrucomicrobiales; family Verrucomicrobiaceae; genus Prosthecobacter. The sequence continues at coordinate 30,952 of NZ_JBGAGS010000037.1, forward strand.
GCCACACGCAAACGTTCGGTCCCTGGCACAACAGGAAAATCATCGGCAAGTCGCGCAATAGCCCACAGCAGGCCAGACAGAACTTCGTCCATTTTTTCGGTCGGCCCCAGTTTTGAGGCCTGCCAAGCGTAAAGATCGCTTTCGCGCAGTGTGAATAGGTCAGACATTCCAACCGTGCTTGCGGATCAGTTCGTGGGATCTGGCGACCGTTTCCGCGCCGATTGGCTGGTCCGATACACATTTAACTTCCGCCGGAACACCTGCTCCTCCAGCCCATGCGTCCGCCACGGCCTTCCGCAACCGTGCTCCCGGCTGTGAACGCCACCAAGATTCCAGCACACCACGCTCTTCCAACGTAAGCTGGGAGATGGCGGATTGAATTTCGTGCACGGAGGACATGATGGCAATTTATGCCCAAGGATTGATTTTGCAAACCCCTGCAGTCTGCAAGATCTTCTACATTAATTCTGTTCCTTCCCACCGACCATGACCAAACTGCTCATCCCCGCCCTCCTGCTCGCGCTGCCTCTTTCCGCAGCCGATTTGAAATTCAAGAAGTACACGCTCACCGAAGAGTTTGTGGCGGAAGGCGCACACTTCGCAGACTTTGATCATGACGGGAAGAACGACATCTGCTCCGGCCGCTTCATCTGGAAAGGCCCGGAGTTCAAAGAGCGCGTCGAGTTCGCTCCCAAGTTCGAAAAAGAACCCTACGACCCAGCCAAGGGCTACAGCGACTTCTTCCTCACCTACACCTACGACTTCAACAACGACGGCTGGAGCGACATCCTCGCTTTCTCCTGGCCAGGCAAAGAAACCTGGGTCTTCGAAAACCCGCAGAACAAGGGCGGTGAATGGAAACGCCACACCATTTTCGACGTCACCGACAATGAGTCCCCCGACTTCAAAGACGTGAACGGCGACGGCAAGCCGGAGCTCGTCTGCCACACCAATGGCCAGCTCGGCTATGCCGAGATCGACTGGGCAAATCCTTTCGGCAAAGCCCGCTTTCGTCCTATTTCACCCAAATCACCTGAAAACGACAAAAAATACTTCCGCTACACCCACGGCTATGGCGTGGGCGATGTGAATGGCGACGGCCGTCCCGACATCCTCGACAAAGAAGGCTGGCGCGAACAACCCGCTGACACCAAGGCCGACAGCGACTGGAAGTTTCACCCGCAGCTCTTCACCGTCGAAGGCGGCCGCGGCGGTTCCTTCATCCTTGTTTACGATGTGAACGGCGACGGCCGCAACGACGTCATCAGCAGCTACGATGCGCATGGCTACGGCTTCGGTTGGTTCGAGCAGAATGCCGACGGCACCTTCGCCCAGCACAAACTCATGGGCGCCACCGTCGAAGAAAGCCCCGTGGGTGTGAAATTCAGCCAGCTCCACGCCATGCAACTCGCCGACATGAACGGAGACGGCATCATGGACGTCGTCACCGGCAAGCGCCGCTGGGCCCACGGCCCCATGAAGGACGACGAACCCAACGCCGCCCCGGTGCTCTACTGGTTTGAGATCAAACGCGAAGGCAAGGAAGCCAAATTCATCCCACATCAGATCGACGACAACAGCGGCGTCGGCACTCAGGTCACCCCCGGCGATGTGAACAAAGACGGCAAAATGGACGTCGTCATCGGCAACAAGAAGGGCGTTTTCGTCTTCCTGCAGGAATAAGCAACTCAGTGCAACACATCGCCCGCCTGCAGCGGGTGACCCCGCAAAAAGTCGGCGGCAGGCAAACGCTTGCCGCCTTCTATTTGCACCTCGATCAGATTCAGCAGACCGCTGCCGCAGCTGACGAGGATGCCGCTGGCATTGGCACTCACGATCGTTCCCGGAGCAGGGCAAGCATCCGCATTGGCAATGACCTGGGCTTTGTGAACCTTCATCTGCACGTCCTTCAACATGCAGGAAGTTCCTGGCCAGGGTGTGAAGGCGCGGATGAGACGGTCGAGTTCGATGGCAGGGCGTGACCAGTCGAGGCGACCGTCCTGGCGCGTTAGCTTGCGGACGTGGGTGACCTTGGATTCGTCCTGCTTCTCGCGGGGGGGATGTCCGGTAGCGAGGAGATCGAGGGCTTCTTCGAGGGCTGAGGGAGCTTGAAGGGCCAGTTTGTCGTGTAGAGTGCCCCCAGTGTCATCGTCTGCGATGGGCATGCGGTGCATGAGGAGGACATCGCCGGTGTCTAGGCCTTCATCCATGAACATGATGGACACGCCGGTCTCGGTATCGCCGTCGCGGATGGCGGCCTGGATGGGGGCGGCACCGCGGTGGCGGGGGAGGAGGGAGGTGTGGACGTTGAGGCAGCCGAGGGGGGGGACATCGAGGACGGCGCGGGAGAGGATCTGGCCGTAGGCGATGACGATGGCGACGTCGGCATTGAAGGACTTCAGTTCTTCAACGGCGTGGCGGATTTTGGCGGGTTGCAGGACGGGGATTCCTGCTGCAAGGGCGCGCACCTTGATGCGTGGCGGGGTGATCACCATTTTGCGGCCGACGGGTTTGTCGGGCTGGGTGATGACGCCGACGACCTGGTGTTTCGTGGAATTGAGGAGCCATTCCAGGGAGGGAAGGCCGATATCGCCGGTGCCGATGTAGAGGACGCGCATTCGGGGGCGGTTAGACTCTCATTTTTTCCAGTTCCTTCCACTCTGGAAGCTGCATGACGCCACCGATGATGTCGTAAAGGACCTTGGCAGGTGCCTGGCTGGCATCGATACCGAAAACGAGGTCGCTGCCGTAATGTTCCAGGATGGGCTTGGTTTCGGCCTCATAGGTGGCGAAACGTTGCTGGATGACGCTTTCGTTGGCGTCGTCGAACCGGTTGTCCTTCAAGGCGCGTTTACGTAACCGGCGGGCGAGTTCGGTGCGGTCGGGGCAGGAGAGGTGGAAGACTTTGAGGACTTCGATGTGGGGCTCCATGAACTTGGCCTGCTCGACATTGCGGGGGATGCCGTCGAGGACGAGGAAGTCGATCTCGGGCTTAAACTGATGAGAATCAATGCGTTGCTTGAGATTTTCGTGCCAGAGCTGGACGGTGACGTCGTCGGGGACGAGCTCGCCGCGGCTGGAGTATTGGACGAATTTCTGGCCGAGGGGGGTGCGGGTGTCGAGGGAGCGGAAGACATCGCCGCAGGCGAGGTGGTGGAAGCGGGGGATGCTGCCCAATACCTTTCCTTGCGTCCCCTTGCCGCTTCCGGGGGCTCCAAGGATGAGGAAGGCTTTGATGCGTGCGGGGGGATGTTGGTCGGACATGATTTTAGGGAAGGCTAGCACGTTACGTTTTTGCCACAACTTGCGCGGCGGCCAATTTCACTTCTTCGAGTGTCAGATCGGCCAAGTTGTGTGTCGGATTCCGCAAAAAACGGACCCAGGGTTGGGGTGGGGACCAGATGGCGGGGTCGGTGGGGCCGAACAGGAGGAGGGAGGGGACGCCGCATGCGGCGGCGAGATGGGAGATGCCGCTGTCATGGCCGAGGAAGGCGGTGCAGGTGCTGAGGCGGGTGGCGAGTTCGGGGAGCGGAAGGGAGTGCCAGAGGTTGGGGCCGGTGGGCTGGATGTGGCGCTCGGCTTCGGCTTCGCCGGTGATGTAGATGACTTCGGCGTTGGGGAAGGTGGCGGCGACTTGCTGCCAGTTTTCGAGGGGCCAGTTTTTCTTGGGTGAGCCGCTGCCGACGTGGATGGCGATGCGGGGATGAGCTGATGGATGAGGTTCGAAGTGGGCGCGGTGGAGGTGGTGGTCTTCGAGAAACATGGCGAGTTTCTCGAGGCCTTGGGCGAGTTGCCTGGAGGCGTGGGGGCCTGAGGGATTTACGAGGGGGGAGCACTCGATGGGGGTTTTGATGCCGATGCGTTCGAGGCTGGCGCGGAGGTGGCCGTCGGGGTCGTAGAGGAAGGTGACGACGAGGTTGAAGCTGCGCAAATGTTCGGCAAGGGCTTCGTCGATGGGGGCTGTTTTGGCGAACAGCGGGGCCATGGTGCGGTGCTCGAGGCTGCGAATGGAATCGGCGAGGCCGGCGGTGCGGGCGAGTTCGGCGATGGCGGGGTAGCCGAGGACTTCGAGATGGCAGCCGGGGATGGTTTCGCGCAGGAGGCGAAGGGCTGGGAGAGTGAGGATGAAGTCGCCTATGGCTCCGCCGCGGATGACGAGGACGCGGGGCGGGGCGGACATCGGTGGACGGTAGGCGGTAGCCGGTGGCCAGTGATCAGTAGGCAGTGGCCGGAACCAGAGGTGGAGCCGGTGGGACTGAAATCAGTAGAAGAGGACGGCGCAGGCGAGGAGGGCGATGCCGTAGGCGATGCCGCCGTAAACGGCGAGGTTCCAGCGCTGGGGTTTGGCGATGATGTCGTTGACCCAATCGCGCATGAGGAAGGGCATGCCGATGAAGAACATGCCGACGATGATCCAGACGTAGGCGAGGATGGGAAGGAGCAGGCGAGTGACTGGGGGCTGCAGGAAGGCGGCGGTGAGGACGGGGCCGGCGATGAGGAGAAGAAGGGAGCCGAGGGCGCGGACGGCGAGGAATTCTTTGACGTAGATGAGAACGGCGACGTAGCCGCCGGCAACGATGAGCATAAAGTTGCGGCGCATGTTGTAGAACTCGCCCATGTCCATGTTGGCGAGGGCGAACTCGGCCCAGAGGAAGTCGATGGTGAGGAGGAGGGCGCCCCAGAAGTAGGTGCGTGGGAAGGCTTTGAGGAAGGCCTGGGTGGGGGCCTTGTTCATGAGGGCCCAGGCATGGGTGAAGATGAGCGCGAGGGCTACGACGATGCCAGTGCCTTTGAGCGGGATGCCGCCTGTGGGTGCGAGGTGGTAGAGGTAGTCGTAGAGGTCGGCGAACATGCGGGGGACGGAAAAGGGGTGGGATAGGTGGCGCAGGGGGGGCGGGGAAGCAAACGCGGAGTTAGAGGGGAAGTTGGCGGTGGTTTGCTGTTGTTGGCGATTGTTTGCGGTGGTTGGCCGGAGTTTACAGTGGTTGACGATGGTTGACTGTTGGTGACGGTGGTTGGTCGGGCTCTCGATGCTGCGGGACTGCGGTGGACTGGAGGAGGTGTGGGTGAGGCGGAGGTTCCAGAGCGGCATCGGAGTGCCCCGTTCTTCGCTAAAGCTTCGAAGGGCAAGCTGCGCTCCCAGGGGGGAGCGATCTTTGTTGGAGAGCTAAATTTGGGTTTGTGGTTGCCTCGGGGGTGGGGTGGGGCAGTTTGGGGGACGTGAACTGAATGAAACCGAAGAAAGAAGACATCTCTGCCTGGTATGTGGTGCATACGCGTCCGAAGTGCGAGCATATCGCGGCGTCGCTGATGGGGGGGCTGGAGGGGGTGGAGACGTATTGCCCGCGGATTCGGTTTCAGAAGAGCACGCGGCGGGGGAAGGTGTGGTTCATTGAGGCGCTGTTTCCGAGCTACTTTTTCGCGCGGTTTGTGCCGAGCCAGTCGATGCGGGCAGTGAACTACTCGCAGAGTGTGATCAAGGTGGTGGACTTTGGGGGGAACCTGACGTCGGTGCCGGACTCGGCGATCGCGGAGCTGAAGGCGGAGATGAAGGATGTGGAGATCTGCGAGGTGGCGGTGGGGGTGAAGGTGGGGGATACGGTGGAGCTGACGGAGGGGCCGATGCGCGGGATGAAGGGGATTGTGAATGCGATGCTGACGGGTGTGGAGAGGGTGAGGATTTTGCTCGAATTCCTCGGGCGCGAAAACGCGGTTGAAGTACCGATGTCGAAGATTCTGACGGAGCATAAGCCGAGGGCGGTGGTGGCGGCGAGGTAGGGGTTGTTCTCGGTTCTCGGTTCTCGGTTCTTGGTTCTTGGTTCTCGATTCTCGGTTCGCTGTTCTCGGTTCGTTGGTGGCTGTGGTGCGCTGTTGTTTGCGGTGGTTGAGGAGACGGTCAGACAATGAGCCGATCAGACGGGGAGATTGAAGAGTTGTTGAGGTGAGGGGAAGCGTTGGAGGGGGGACGGTTGCTGACGGTGGTTTGTCCGGAGTTCCGGAGGGGATTGGCCGAAAAAGGGAAAAGGAGGAAAAAAGGATGAGAGGCAGAATGCTGGTGGTCGGCTTGGCGGGATTTGCGGACTGAAGGTCAGATTTTGAAACCACTCATCGGACGCTCATAAGACACTCATAAAGGCATCCGGAATTCTGAATGTTGGATGGGTGTTTCGGCGACTGAGCAGCGAATGTGGGGCTTTGGTTCTGGCAGGGAAATGACTGAGGGCGCAGAATGATTTTGCACCGCCCTCCTTCGCTGAAGCTACGGAGGCGGCCTAGTTGACGATTGTTGGGCGGAGTCGGGGGCTTGGGTCGGGTACGGCCGGTGGGGGTGGGGGGTGCGATTTGTGGTTGAGGGCTGCGCTGTGGCGTTGTTTGCCCTTCAAAAAACTCAACACCCAACACCCTTATGAAAACATTCATTCTTAACACCATCGCAGTGGTTTCTCTGGCTTCGTGTGCAACGGGGCCGGGCGCTCAAACTGGTTCGGTGATCGGCGGACTCGGCGGTGCGGCTGTCGGCGGCATCATTGGCAATCAAAGCGGTCGCGGCCTGGAAGGCGCGGCGATCGGTGCGGGCCTCGGAGCTCTGGCCGGCAACGCGATCGGCAACTCGCGGGATCAGCGGCGCTATTACAACAACGGGTATGGCTACGGTCCTTATAACAACGGGCCGTACTATGGCCCAGGTCCTGGCTATTACCGGGGCTATTGATGCTTGAAGCCTGTGGCGGCTTGTGACCACAATTGCGGCTGATTGGGGGCGAGGGTCTTGCTCTATGCCCCTTCTCAGTTGCACTTATTTTATGCTGGGTGTCTGTCTGAGGACAGGAGGGAGGACTTTGAGGCAGTCGGTGGGAGGCAGAGGGGCCGGAGGTGAACCAAATCGCCGAATTTCACGGATTCAGAGGCGGATTTTTGCATCGTTCCCCCATCGCTAAAGCTGGGGCGAGGTGCCTTTTTCGGGCAGGGTTTTGATCATTCGGTCGAAGTCGGATTCGAACAGGCGATCTTGCACGATGCGGTATTTTTCAAATTCACTTTCCGCGTGGGCTCGGGCGATTTCGGCAGTCACTTTACCGGCGTCCTGCAAGATTTCCCGGTCGGTCGCGGCGATGAAGCGGTTGAGGCGGGTTTCCCAGTCCTGCATGGTCATGGGAATTTGCCGCAACGCCATGTCTTCGGCCACATCGAGGTAGGCGGAGACGAGGCGTTGCAGCTGCGCCATCTCGTTTTCGGTGAGGTAGTTTTTGGCCACGCTGACATCGAACTTCTGGATTTTACCGGTGGGGGCGTCTTTCCAGGTGGTCAGGCCCATGTGGGTTTTGGCCGCATCTGCACGGGAGACGATGACCTCGGCGGCGGTCTGTCCGTGGATGGCCCAGTGGAGCTTATTTTGCACGGTGGCAAAGAAGCGCTGAGTGGCTGCGGCGGTGACATCGTAGTCGATGGCGGTGGCGTAGATGTCGGTGATTTTCTGGTAGAACTTGCGCTCGCTGAGGCGGATTTCGCGGATGCGCTGGAGCTGCTCCTCGAAGTATTTTTTGCCAAGGATGGAGCCGTCGTTTTTCAGACGCTCGTCGTCCATGGCAAAGCCCTTGATGGTGAAGGATTCGATGATGCCGGAGGCCCATTTGCGGAACTGGACAGCACGCTCCGAGTTGACCTTGTAGCCGACGGCGATGATGGCGGCGAGGTTGTAGTGTTGAGTGTCGTAGGTTTTGCCGTCGGCGGCAGTTATTCGAAAATTTCGAATAACTGAATCCTCGGTTAGCTCACTGTCTGAAAACACCTTTTTCAGGTGGTAGTTGATGGTGTGGGTTTCCACATCGTAGAGCAGTCCCATCATTTTCTGGGTGAGCCAGACATTCTCATCGGCATAAACGGCCTCCACGCCGCCCTGGCCACTGGCAGCCACAAAGGTGAGGTACTCGGCAGCCGAGGAACGAACCAGCGAGGGGACGGTGTTCTTTTTGGAACGACCGCCGGGAGTTGGTTTGTTTTTGCTCATGGTTTTCTGCCAATTTTTGGCGCTGTGCCGCCTCCATAGTAGGCCACAGGCAGGCTTGATCTCAAGGGGCCTCTTTATCAAGCCCAGAGCACTGGAACTCAAGGCGGCTTGATTGTGGGACGGAGGGTAACGGCAGAAGACGGTGCGAAAAAGGGGACGCTGTTTTTTGGCAAAGGAATGAAGGAGCAAGGGAATGGAGACAACCCCATGTGCTTATCCCAGCGTGTATGAGTGGAAGGCGTGGAATTGAGTGGTTGCGGCGTGCTGCGGGCTCGGAGGCCCGCGATCCATCAGCCCCGGAGCCCCACCCCGGAAAGCTCCCGCCTCTCTCGCGCGTAGGTTCGGGAATGAAACGCCTCTTGCTCTGCCTCGTGCTCGTGTCTCCGCTTTCTGCTGCTGAGCGCCCGGAGGTGATAACGCCGCGACAGACGAGTGGTGACACGGCGGTGCAGCCGCGGTGGGAGGAGATGCTGGAGGTGAGCGTGGGGCTGAAGGATGCGGACATTGTGGGTGGTGACCAGCGGGCGATCCAGGCGGCGGTGGACCATGTGGCGAGGCTGGGCGGCGGCACGGTGCGGATCAAGGCTGGCACCTACCGGCTGCGAAACGCGGTGTATCTGCAAACGGGAGTGAACCTCCGCGGCGAGAGCGGCGGCGGCACCGTGCTGATCAAGGAGCCCTCCGCCACGACGCCGCTGAAACTGGACAGCGACTGGTATGACCAGGAGATCACCCTGCATGACGCCAGCGGCTTCCGCGTGGGCGATGGCGTGTGCCTGCGCGCCAAGGATGCGAAGACGGGACGGCAGACGGTGCTCAAGCGTACGCTGGTGGCGCGCAACGGCAGCCGATTCAAGCTGGACAAGGCGCTGCGCGAAAACCTCTGGCAGATGAACGAGGCCACCTGCGCCACGCTGTTTCCCCTGCTCAGCGGCGAAAACGTGAATGATGTGCGGATCGAAAACTTGATGCTAGACGGCAATCGCCAAAATAATGCTGAGCTGGATGGCAACTACGCCGGCTGCATCTTTTTGCAGGACTGCAACCGTGTGCGCATCAGCGGCGTTACAGCGCGCAACAACCACGGCGACGGCATCAGCTGGCAGATATGCCATGATGTGGTGGTGGAAAACTGCGTGAGCGAAAACAACAGCGGCCTGGGCCTGCACCCTGGCAGTGGCTCGCAGCGCCCCATCATCCGTGGCAACACCCTGCGCGGAAACGACATCGGCATCTTCTTCTGCTGGGGCGTGAAGTACGGCCTGGCAGAAGGGAACGTGGTTGATGGAAACCGCGTCGGCATCTCCATCGGCCACCGAGACACGGACAATCTCGTGACGGGAAACACCATCCGGGGCAGCAAGGTGAACGGGCTGCTCTTCCGCCCGGAGCGCGGGCCGGACTTTGCCGGGCACCGCAACCGCATCGAGAAAAACCGCTTCATCGACAACGCGCCCGAAGGCGGCGCAGTCATCGACATCCAGGGCGGCACGGAATCGATCACGATCAGCGACAATGAGTTTACGGAAACACGCGGCGGCAAGGCGCGCGTGCTCGTAAAGCAAGGGCCGGAGACGAAGCACATCGTCATCGAAGGCAGCCGACAGAAGTAGATGGGGGATGGCTGGCGGGCAGACCCTTGGATTGATCCAGCCCACAAGCGGGACGCTTGTGTTACGGGTGATGTTTCATGGCCGCTTGCAGCATGGTGTCCGAAATGTCGAGTTTCGAGGTGGGGCCGGTGTCTTGGAGGATGGCGTTGGCGAGGAGTTCGGAGAGGGGGCGGAGGACGCGGAAGTGATCGGCGTCTTTGATTTCGAAGAAGCGGACGTGCTGGCTGGAGCGGCTGCGACGCATGCGGCGGAGGGACTCTATGTTGCCTTTGACGCCTTCGATGACGAAGGTGGGGGCATTGATGGCATCGAGGGAGAGGATGGGGGCGCGGGGGATGGCTTCGGCTTCGTTTTCGACATCGAAGGGGAGGACGTTCTGGCCGTAGGCGGCGGCGCTGTAGGCGGGGCCGAAGGAAATGACGGCGCGGAGATCGGTGGTGGAGGAGGCGACGAGGAGGGCGAGGGTGCCGCCGGTGCTGTGGCCGCCGAGGTAGATGCGGGCGGGATCGATGTAGGGCTGCTGCTTGAGCCAGGCGAGGGCGGCGAGGACGTCGTCCACCTCGCCGAGGAGGCCTTCTTTGAAGCCGGGGTTCTGATTGCCGCCGCGGAGGGAGGGGTAGAGCATGAGGAGACCGGCCTCGCGGAAGGCGCTGGCGGACTGGTCGTTTTCTGGATCGCCTTTTTCGAGGACATCGGCGGCGATGCTGTTGCTGAAGCCGCCGACGAGCCAGATGATGGCGGGGTGCTTTTTGCCGTCGCCTGGATCGGTAGAGACGTAGGCGGCCATGCTGCCGAGGGGACCAGGGTAGCTGACGAGTTTCATCCCGGTGGCTGGGGCGGGCGGGTCTGCAGCTTCGTTTTCGCGGTCTTTGCGTATGAGGCGGGTTTTGAAGGCCTGGCGGGCGCGGGTGTTTTCCTGGGTTTTCCGGACGAAGTCTTCTTGTCGCTGAGTGGCGCTCTGTTTGGCGATGTTTTCGGATGCTCTTTGGATGGTGGAGATGAGCGCCAGGCAGCCGAGGACGAGAGCCCAGAAGACGAGGGCGGCGTAGCCAAGGATCACTCCTGTGAGGGCAAGGCCGGAGCCGACGAGCCTGCCGGCTTGTTTGCGAATGCGGGAGCGGCTGATGTGGCCGGTGATAATGCCGATGAGGGCGGGAATGCCGAAGGCAAAGAGGCCGAGAATGCTGAAGACGAGGGAGATGATGGCGAGGCGGTCCGTGGAACGAGACTGTGTGACCGGAAGGCGTGTGGGAGAGCCGGGCATCGATGGCGGTGTGCTGTAGGACATGGTCAAGGGGTATAGTCGGTGGCGGGGGAGTTGCCTAGAGGAAAGGTGGACGGGGGTCGATGGACGGAGATAGATTGAGATGTGCTGTGTGGGGGAGGTGTGTGGAGGAAGTTTGGGATGGTGCGGTGGTGGTGCCCGAGGCGGGGCGGCAGGCCAAAGCCGGTTAAAAACCGGCGCTCCCAGTACGGAATGCCGCGAAGGCGTTGGTGGTGTAAAGGGGGACTGGGGACGTGCGGCGGCGGTTGGGGGACCAACCGCCCTACCTGCGCGGGGCATTCGAGCGTCCAGTGGGCATTCGGACTTCATGGGCCGGAGGCGAGGGGCTGGCGCTGTGCGTGGGATTTAGCTGTCTCTGGACTGCAACGTGCTTGGGCCTTGCAACTGCCGTGGGGTGGGGTAGCTGATTTGCTCCCCTTCCCCCTTTTTTCTTTTCCCATGCTTACCATTCGCGACGTCACGAAGACTTTTAATGCGCGCACGCTGTTTAGTGCTGCGTCGATGACCATCAATTATGGGGAGCGGGTGGCGCTGGTGGGGCCTAATGGGGCGGGGAAGTCGACGCTGTTTTCGCTGATTTTGAAGACGGATACGGCGGATGCGGGGGAGGTGATCCGGGATGAGTGGACGACGGTGGGATTTCTGCCGCAGGAGAGTGAGCCGATCGGTGATGAGACGGTGCTGGAGGTGGCGACGGGGAAGGCGGGGGAGATTGAGGCGCTGGAGAAGGCGCTGAGCGCGTTTGAGGCGGCGGGGGATGTTTCGAGCCCGGAGTATTTCGAGGCGCATGCGAAGCATGATGCGCTGCAGGATCCGCAGACGGAGGCGAAGGCGAAGAGGATCCTGAAGGGGCTGGGCTACAAGGAGGAGGATTTTGGCCGACGGGCGAAGGAGTTCAGCGGTGGCTGGGTGATGCGTGCGCATATGACGCGGCTGCTGGTGATGGAGCCGGATCTGCTGCTGCTGGATGAGCCGACGAATCACCTGGACCTGCTTTCGCTGATGTGGTTCCGGAATTACCTGAAAAATTATCCGGGGGCGCTGCTGATCATTTCGCATGACCGTGACTTCATGGATGAGCTGGTGCAGCAGGTGTATGAGATCGAGGAGAGCAAACTGATCTCTTATCAGGGGAACTACAGTGACTACCTGAAGCAGCGGGAGGAGAATTACGAGCGGGCGATGCAGGCGTACAAGAACCAGCAGAAGGAGATCGAGCAGATCCAGGATTTCATTGACCGGTTCCGGTCGGTGGCGTCGAAGGCGTCTCAGGCGCAGAGTCGTGAGAAGCAGCTGGCGAAGATGGACAAGCTGGAGAAGCCGCGGCCGCTGCGGAAGGGGTTCCGCTTTAATTTTCCACAGCCGCAGCGGAGTGGGCAGCGCCTCATTGCGCTGACGGACATTCATCAGGCGTACGGGACGAAGCAGGTGTACAAGGGCCTGGACCTGGAGGTGGAGCGTGGGGAGCGGACGGTGCTGGTGGGGCCGAACGGGGCGGGCAAGAGCACGCTGATCAAGATTTTGGCGGGTGAGGTGCCGTTTCAGAAGGGTGAGCGGAGGCTGGGGACGAATGTGAAGCTGGGGTATTTTTCGCAGCATCGGGCGGATACTTTGGACCCGGACTGCAGTGTGCTGGAGGAGCTGAAGCGTGTGGCGCCGGAGCTGCGTGAGGATGAGGCGCGGAGCATCCTGGGAAGCTTTCTTTTCAAGCGTGAGGATGTGCACAAGAAGTGCCGGGTGCTGAGCGGGGGTGAGAAGAGCCGAGTCAATTTGGTGAAGTTTCTGGTGGATCCGCCGAACCTGCTGCTGATGGACGAGCCGACGACGCATCTGGACATCTGGGCGATCGAGGGGCTGATCCTGGCGCTGCAGAAGTTTGAGGGGACGCTGGTGTTCATCAGCCATGATGTGCACTTCATCCGGTCGCTGGCGACGAAGGTGCTGCACATCACGGAGGGGAAGGTGCAGGCGTATGCGGGGGACTATGACTACTATCTGGAGAAGACGGGTGCGGAGGAGAATGCGCGGGCGGCGGTGGTGGCGGGGTGAGGGCCCGGAGGGCCCTGGGGAAGTTTGCGGTGGTTGGCGATGGTTTGCTGTTGTTGGCGGTGGTTTGACGGAGGGGTGGAATTTTTGGGGTGGTGGGTGTGGCGGAGGGTTGAGGGAGCGGGATGCTCCCTCTGCTGGGAGATTGCGGCCGCTGGGGCGTGGGAGAGGGGTTGGGGGGACTGAAAACTGAGAAATGGGAACTGAAAATTGGAAATTGGTCGGAGGGACGAAAGGTGTTAGCGGGCGAGGTGTGAAGTTTCGGGGGGAGGTGGGCGACGGACGGAGAAGAGGTAGAAAAATTAGGGGTAGAAGGATTTGAGAGGGCGGAGCGGATGTGGAGGGTGTGGCGAGACCAAGAGAGAGGGATGGAAGCAGGGAGGGGAGGTGGGGACGCGCGCTGACTTGGGGCGAGGAAAATTGGTTTAAGATGATGGGGCCAATGACTTGTGAGCGTTTTGCTACAAAATGCCTGGCATTATTAATCTGCGACGCTTTGGACCCGAGACAGCGGGGAGCTACTGGCCACGCGGAACGCGCTGCGGCTTGCGGACGTGGTTCAAATGCGCTTGGGATGAGTGCAAGAAACCTCACTCGGAGAGTGCGGACGAATTCACTGGCGGTCTTTCGGGAGACTCATGGGGGCGTGATCGGTTCCGCCGAACCAGTTGCGGCGCAACTGGGCTACTTGCTTTATTTCGGAAGGGAGGGAACGAGGAGCTTGGAGCGTTCGGCGGCTTCTTTGTCTTTGGGGCGGTAGCGGAGGAGCTCGCGGGCGGCGGCGGGGGAGCCGTTTTGTTTGAGGGATTTCAGGTAGTCTTCGAAGGGCTGCTTCTGAAGGGGGGAGACGGGACGGGTGGAGGGCGGGGCGAGGAGCCAGGTGGCCCAGCTGAGGGCGGTGTCTTCGCCGGTGGCGGGCTTTTTGGGGATGGCGGCGACGGCGGTTTCGTAGTCTTCGAGTTCGACGTCTTGGATGTTGCCCTCAGGGGTGAGGTGGCGGCGGGCGAGGCCTTCGGCGAGCTTGAGGAACCACTCGGGGAGGGTGACGTTTTGAGGGGGCATGTCGGCGCTGAAAAAGCCGTGGCCGGAGACGCGGAAGAGGACGCTGCGGCCATCGTCCGAGACGCGGGCGACGACGATGCCCTGCTCGTCGCTGTTGGCACGGGGTGTGTCGCGGATGCCGGGGGTGAGGCACTCGCCGGTGCGGATTTCCCAGACGCGGAGCTCGCCCTCATCGGTGACGGTGACGAGGCGCTGGTCGTCGGGGCTGAGGGCGATGACGGGGACGGTGACTTTGTGCTGGAGGGTCTGGATGTTTTCGCGGGTGGCGATGTCCCAGATGCGCACGGCGCGATCGCGACCGGAGGTGATGAGGAGTTTTTCGTCCTGGGTGATGGTGACGGCGCCGACGGCAGGGGGATGGAGGATGGGCTTGCCGATGGGCTTGAGGGTCTTGGCGTCGTAAATGTAAACGGTGCCGTCGGGATCGGCGGCGGCGTAGAGGGATTTTTGGCGATTGGCACCGCCGGCTTCGGAGTCGTGCAACTGCTGGGGGGAGTTGTCGGGGCCTTTGATGCGGGTGATGAGGTTTTTGTCGAGGATGTCGACGAATTTACGGCCGGCCATGCGCTCGTGAATGTCCCAGACCTGGACGAACGGGCTGCCGAGGGGAGCGAGGGCGAGGAAGGAGCCGTCGCGGGTGATCCTGGCGTCCTTCAAAGCGTAGTCGATGTGGGAGGAGAGAAGGGCGCCGGTTTGGATATCGAAGACGCTGACATCGCCATGGCGCGAAACGGTGGCGATGAGGCTGGTATCCGCAGCGGGCATGGCCTTGAGGATTTCGCCATCATGCGGGCGGGTGGGAAAGCGGAGCTTGCCGTCGCTGAGATTCCAGATGTGGACGTAGCCACCGCCATCGCCCACGACGATGGAGCGGCTGTCTGCGGTGAAGGCGAGCGAGGTGATGGCGGAGGGGTGAGCGATGGGAGCGAGGACTTCGCCGCCGTTGCGGAAACTGCCGACGAAGACTTCGCCTTTCTGGGTGCCGAGGGCGACGAGCTCCTGGGTGGGCTCGATAGCGACATGCAGGAGGCCTTTGTCCACCTCGATGGGATCGCCGACGGCCTGGCCGAGGCGGAGGTCCCAGGTGGTGGCGGTGCCATCGGGGCCTTCGGGATCGATGGGGTCGCCGCTGTAGATGGAGGTGGCGAAGACGCCGTCATTGTCGACGGCGATCTCGCCGACAACGCCTTTTTGTTTCATGACGACCGCGGGGTCCTGGGGCTTGCGCAGGTCCCAGAGATGGATGGAGCCCATGCCTGCGGCATCGATCTCGCTGCCAGCAAGGAGCTTGGTGCCATTGCCGGAGAATGCGATGCAGGTGACGAGGCTGGGCATGCGCGGCTGGAGGGTGCGGCGCTTGCCGTCTTTGAGGGTCCAGAGCTCGACGTTGCCATCGTCGCGCGCGATGACGGCCTGCTGACCGTCTGGCGTGATATCGAGGCAGGTGATCTCCACGCCGGGCGGCACGGGGTGGTCGGTGCGCTCGCCGCTTTTCATGTTCCAGGTGGAGATGACTTCACGACGCTCCTGGGGAACACCTTCCGGGGTGGCGGCGGGCTTTGACTTGGGCTTGAGGAAAGAGGCGGCAAGGACGGTGCCGGCTTCGCGGCTGACGGCGACTTTTGCGGCGTCAACAGCGCCCTCGGGCAGGCTGAGTGGAGAGGTGTCTGGACGAATGAGATGAACATTGGCCAGCAAAGAAAGCAGGTAGGTGGAGGAGAGCTTGTTTGCGGGATCGGTGCGGAGCGAGCGGGCAAGGTAGGCGACGGCGTCATTGTACTGACCGCGCTCGCTGAATTGACGGGCCATCTGCTGGTCTGAGTGGCTGAAGGATTTGCGGAGGTCTTCACGCCCAAGCTCGGCCTCTGCGCGATTGCGCTCGGCCTCGAAATACAAAGCGGTGCTGGTGATGCCGCCGACAAGGACGGCGAGAGAGATGGCGATGGCCGCAGCGACGCCGACGCGGTGACGGCGGACGAATTTGGTGATGAGATAACGCCGGCTCGGCGGACGAGCGGTGATGGGCTCGAAGCTCAGGTAGCGGGTGATGTCGTCTGCGAGATCGTCGGCGCTGCCATAGCGGCGGTTGGGATCGCGCTCAAGGGCCTTGAGGGCGATCCAGTCGAGATCCCCCTGCACGGCGGGCTCGATGGTGGAAGGCTTGGGGGGATCCTTTTCCGCGAGATCGCGGAGGAGCACGTGGACGGGCTTTGAGGCGATGTCCGCCGGAGTGATGAGAGCGCGGCCGCAGATGAGCTCGAAAAAGACGCCGCCGAGGGCATAGACGTCTGAACGTGTGTCCACATGCGAGCTGCCGTTTTCAATCTGCTCGGGGCTGATGTAGCCGGGGGTGCCGACGAGCTGATCGACGCCGGTGGCAATGGTGTGGCCGGAGCCTTCGCCTTCGAGGACTTTGGCGATGCCGAAGTCGATGACTTTGGGCACGGCTTTGCCGGCCTCGTCCATGACCATGATGTTGCCGGGCTTGATGTCGCGATGGATGATGCCCTTTTGATGGGCGTGATGCACGGCGCGGCAGACGGGAATGAATAGAGCGAGGCGCTGGCGGAGATCGAGGCCGTTTTGCTTGCAGTAGCTGGTGATGGAGCGGCCTTTGACCATCTCCATGACAAAGAAGGGAGCGCCGATGTCCGTCTCGCCGGCATCGAGAATGCGGGCGATGTTGGGATGCTCCATGATGGCGAGCGTGCGCTGCTCGATGGCGAAGCGGCCGAGGATGTCCTGAGATGTGACGCCGGCCTTGACGATCTTGATGGCGACGATGCGGTGAATGGGCTTCACCTGCTCGGCGCGATAAACGACGCCGAAGCCCCCTTCCCCGAGTTTGTCGAGGAGGCGGTAGCGATCGCCGATCCAGCCGTCGTTGCCAGTGAGGGACTCCATGTGGGAGCGCGGCCTGGACGGGCTGCCCATGGAGGCCATGGAACTGGCGGTGGCGGCGGGGAGGCCGCCGTGGCTCTGCAGAGTGGCGGCACCGGGAAGCGTGGCTGGCTTGCCCGTGGGGATGGCGATGGTCTGGTCCTCAGGGCCCAGCGTGATCATGCCGGTGTCAGGACTTGAGATGGTTTGACCGCCACCCATGGTGGCCACAGGGAGTTTGCGGCTGGGATTTGCAATGGCGATGGTGACGTCCTCCGGGCCGAGAGTAACATTGCCCGTGGGGACTTCCTCAACCGCGGGTGCCGGGGGCACTTGAGCGGTGGCGATCTTGTCTTTCCTTTCCTGCTTGATGGCGGGAATGGCGATGGTGACGTCTTCCGGCCCCAGAGTGATCATGCCGGTGGCCGATTCTTCAGGGGGCATGAACTTTGCATCCTCGTCTGACGGAGATGGTGGAGCTGGCTGGGCCGGATCAGGGTTCACAGGGGAAAAAGATAGAACTCGTGCAATGTTTCAGAGAACGCAGAGTGGGGCAAGCCTTGTGATGGTGGCGCGGCAGAAAAGATGAGAGCGTGCGCGGATCTCTTGAGACTGAGTCTGAGACCAAGTCTGAAACTGAAGGCGGCGAAGCGGCCGCGCATGCGCTGCTGCCGCGAGGTGCACCATCATTGCAAAGACCTCAGGCGGAGCCTGCGCAGTGCATAGAAGGGTTCTGCGGACTCTGGGATGCGTCTGGCACCCTGCTTGCGTTTTGGGCTGAACTGATCGCGCTGAGCTGTGAAGATGCCTTCCACAAACGCCTTGCTGCCGAGAACGAGACCATCGGAGAAATAACGAACGCGGAGGCGCACGAGCTCTGCGGGAGTTAATTTGCCGTGGGCTGCGAGAGTGGCGCGGGCCGACTCGGTGGTGGGGGGGCTGGAACTGGATGTGACGCCGGATTGCACGGTCTGCTCCGTTTGTGGGACACTGGGGCCGCGACCAGAATCCTCCAGAAGATCTCGATAGGCCTCTGCCACCGCCGCAGTGCGCCAGCCGTCCACCGGTTTGCCAAGGGCCCTGCACAGACCGCGCTGAGCTCTGCGGCTGCCGCCGAGGGCTTCGGCGTAACCGCACCAGCGGTAATCTTGCGCGTTTTTGACCAAGCCGGCGCGGACGGGGTTGAGATCGATGTAGGCGGCCATGGTGCGCAGGGGTTCGCCTTTGCCCTCGACGAGGACGCTTTTGAAGCGGTCCATCCACAGGGTGCCGCGGCGGCCGCGGCGTTTGTTGAACCAGCGGCTGAAGCGCTCTTTGATTTCTTTGACGAAGAGGGAGAGATCGCAGAAGCGCCTTTTTAGGGCTTCGCCTCGCTGGTCAGCGAGCGAGGAGAGGCCGCGGGCGCGGAGATCGGCGAGTTCATCGCGCAGAAGGCCGAGGTAGGTGCGGCTGTAGAGGATGCTGAGGTGGTCGAAGAGTTTGTCTTCGCCCCTGGGGCCGGTGAAGCGCTGCAGCCAAGTCTGACGATGAGGGACTTCTGCGAGGAGATGGAAGTGGTTTCCCATGAGGCAGTAGGTCACGAGTTTGATGCCGCTGAATTCGGCCATGCGCCAGATGATGCGGCGGAGCGCTTCCTTTTCGACGTCGTCGAAGAAGACCTCCCCGCCACAGGTGCGAGACATGACGTGGTAGCAGTAGGACTCCAAGGGGCCGCGACCGAGGACGCGAAGGCGGCCACCAGACCAGGAACGCGCGCCGGGATAGAGGCCGGTTTTGGCGTTGACGCCGACGAGCTGGTCTTCGAGTGCGCGAGGCGCAGGGCTTTGATGTTCAGGGGTGTGGGTGGGGCGCATCTTATGGGAAGAGACAAGGAAGAGCGAAAAAAGCAAACTAAATGCCTGGCATTATTTTAGTAGTTGCTGCTTGCGGGGGGCTTGGGGTCAGAAGCGGCGGAGGCGGAGGCTGTTGAGGATGACGGAGACGCTGCTGAGGGACATGGCGATGCTGGCGATCATGGGGTTGAGTAGCCAGCCGGTGAGGGGATAGAGGATGCCGGCGGCGAGGGGGATGCCGAGGCCGTTGTAGAGGAAGGCAAACATGAGGTTCTGACGAATGACCTTCATGGTGGCACGGCTGAGGGAGAAGGCCTGGTGGAGGGCGCGGAGATCGCCCTTCATGAGGGTGACGGCGGCACTCTGAATGGCGACTTCGGTGCCGGTGCCCATGGCGATTCCGACATCGGCGGCGGCGAGGGCTGGGGCGTCATTGATTCCGTCTCCGGCAAAGGCGACGTGGCGGTCTTTGCCGCGGGCCTGATAGACGTGGAGGAGCTTTTCTTTGGAGGAGACTTCGGCGGCAACGTCGTCGATGCCGAGGTCTTTGGCGACGCGCTGGGCAGTGGCGAGGGAGTCGCCGGTGATCATCTGCAGTTTCAAGCCGAGGGCGTGAAGCGCGGTGATGGCGGGTGGCGCGGACTCTTTGAGTTTGTCTTTGATGGCGATGAGGCCAAGGGGCTTTTCGTTAAGGACGACGACGACGACGGTGCAGCCTTCGGCCTGCATCCGCATGGACTGGGTGTGGCATTCGGCGCTGATGAAGACGCCGTTTTTCTTGAGGAAGGCCTCCTGGCCGATGAAGACTTCGCTGTCGCCGACGTTGCCGAGGACGCCGCTGCCGGTGATGGACTGGAAATCGGTGACGGCGGCGAGAGGGATGTTGCGCTCTTTGGCGGCTCTGACGATGGCGGTGGCGATGGGGTGCTCGCTCACGGCTTCGACGGCGGCGGCACAGGCGAGGAGATCGCGTGCGGAGAGACCGGGCAGCGGGAAGATCTCCGCCACCGAAGGTTTGCCTTCGGTGAGGGTGCCGGTCTTGTCGAGCATGAGGATGTCGATGCCGTGGAGACGTTCGAGGGTTTCGGCGTTTTTGATGAGGATGCCAAGCTGTGCGCCGCGGCCGAGGCCCACGGTGACGGCCATGGGCGTGGCGAGGCCGAGGGCGCAGGGACAGGCGATGATGAGGACGGCGACGGCATTGACGACAGCGAAGGCAAAGGAAGGCTGCGGGCCAAACTGCCACCAGAGAAGGAAGGTGAGCAAGGCGATGCCGACCACGGTGGGAACGAACCAGGCGGAGACGCGGTCGGCGAGGCGCTGCACCGGGGCGCGGCTGGCCTGTGCCTTGGCGGTCATTTCAACAATCTGACTCAGGACCGTATTTGCTCCGACACGCTCGGCGCGCATGAGGAAGGTGCCTGTGGCATTGACGGTGCCGCCGGTGACTGCGGAGCCGGCTTCCTTCTTCTGCGGCATGGATTCGCCAGTGAGCATGGACTCATCGACGGTGGAGCTGCCTTCGGTGACGATGCCATCCACGGGAATGCGAGAGCCGGGCTTGAGGCGGAGGATGTCGCCGGGCTGGATGTCATCGATGGGGGTGTCGATTTCGTGACCGTCGCGAACAAGCAGGGCGGTCTTGGGCGCCAGGTTCATGAGGGCGCGGATGGCAGAGCCGGTGGCTTTGCGGGCGCGGAGCTCAAGAAGCTGGCCGAGAAGCACGAGCACGGTGATGACGGCGGCGCTCTCGAAGTAAAGCACCATGCCGCCATGCGTGGCCGCATGCGGCAGCCATTGCGGCGCCACGAGCGTCACGGTGCTGTAGGTCCATGCGGCAAGGACGCCGAGGCCGATGAGGGTGAACATGTTGAACCGCAGCGTGACGAGCGAGCGGGCAAAGCGGACGAGCAGGGGCCAGCCGACCCAGAAGACGACCGGGGTGGCCCAGACGAACTGCATCCATGCGGAGGCTTCGTGAGGGATGTCGCGAATGACGGGAAGTTCCATGCCCATGGAGAGCAGGACGACCGGGGCGGTCATGGCGGTGCTCCAGCGGACGCGCCACCAGAGGTCGCGGACTTCCTCATCGCCGCCGTCGCCACAGCATTCGGGCTCGTTGCGCTGGGCGAGAGGGTTTTTCTCCAAGGCCATGCCGCAATGCGGGCAGGCGCCCGACTTGTCAGAACTCACGCCATCGCACATCGGGCAGATGTAGAGGGGCGGGGTCGATGGCAGGCTTTCCCTGGCAGCAGCTGCAGGCTTCGGCTTCTGCTCATCCGAGGAGCAGTGCGGACAGGAGGTGGGCGCGGAGGGAAGCATTGCGACGGTAAAATAGCCGCACAAAGAACGCCATCACCAGACTATTCTTGGCGAAAGGTGTGTCAGAGGACCCGGGGATGGGGGGAGAGATTGAAGGAGCGCCGTTGATCCGGAGGGGGAATGGAAAAGGAGATGATGCGGGTGCTGATGGAGTGCAGCCAGAAATCGCTGCTGAGGTACGCTGGATATTGGGCGTGGGTCTGGGGGATGGCGGAGCGCTGACCGACAGACAAGAGTGTCTGTCGTACTTCTGACGAGCGCACTTTTTGAGCGCTCCAGTTCATCAAGGACATGCGTTGAGGTGCCCTACTTGACGGATTCGTAGGCTTTCAGAGTGGGCTCGATGGCTTTGAGGGCGGTGGCCCAGAATTCGGGCTGGGTGATGTCTTCGCCGAGGCTTTGCTTCACGACTTCTTCGCAGGTGGCGCTGCCGGTCATGGCGAGGAAGGATTCATAGCGGGGGAGGAAGGAGGGGCCTTCGGCTTTGAAGCGGGCAAAGAGGGCCTGGCTGAGGAGATAACCGAAGACGTAGGGGAAATTGTAGAAGGAGATGCCGCTGATGAAGAAGTGCATCTTGGAGGCCCAGAACATGGGATCAAAGCCGTCTTCGAGGAGGGTGTCGCCGTAGAGCTTGCGCTGGGCTTCGCACATGAGCTCGCTGAGGCGGCTGACGCTGACCTCGCCGCTGGCACGCTCGGTGTAGAAGGCTTTTTCAAACTCGTAGCGCATGGGGATATTGATGAGGTAGGCGTGCGCGCGGAGCATTTCCTGATCGAGGAGGTAGGCCTTGGTGGCTTCGGTGATGGCGGGGTCGCTCATGAGGCCGTTGAGGAGGATCATCTCGCCGAAGTTTGAAGCGGTTTCGGCGAGGGTCATGGGGTAGCTGGCGGCGAAGGAGCGGGCAGGACGCAGAACGCAGGAGTGCCAGGCGTGGCCGACTTCATGGGCGAGTGTGACCATGTCGTGCACGGTGCGGTGGAAGGTCATGTAGACGCGCTCTTCGTGCTTGAGCTGCGAGCC
>NZ_JBGAGS010000008.1:0-362160 GCF_044226605.1 Prosthecobacter sp.
GTGCCGCGAAGCAGAAGGCCCACGTTGTCGCCAGCACGACCTTCGTCGAGCAGCTTGCGGAACATTTCAATGTCGGTGACGGTGGTCTTGACGGTCGGACGGATGCCGACGATTTCCACTTCGGACATCTTCTTGATGATGCCACGCTCGACACGGCCGGTGCAGACGGTACCGCGACCTTCGATGGCGAACACGTCTTCCACGGGCATGAGGAAGTCCTTGTCGATCGGGCGCTCTGGCAGCGGGATGTAGCTGTCCACGGCGTCCATGAGCTTGTGGATGTTGGCTTCGTGGGTCGGGTCGCCTTCGGCGGCCTTCAGAGCGGAACCCTTCACGATCGGGATTTCGTCACCTGGGAAGTCATACTTGGAAAGGAGGTCGCGAACTTCCATCTCCACGAGGTCGAGGAGTTCTGGATCGTCCACCATGTCCACCTTGTTCATGAACACCACGAGGGCGGGCACGCCGACCTGACGGGCAAGCAGGATGTGCTCACGGGTCTGGGGCATCGGGCCGTCAGCGGCGGAGACCACGAGGATCGCTCCGTCCATCTGGGCGGCGCCGGTGATCATGTTCTTCACATAGTCAGCATGGCCGGGGCAGTCCACGTGTGCGTAGTGGCGCTTGTCGGTTTCATATTCCACGTGGGCGGTGTTGATCGTGATGCCGCGTTCCTTTTCTTCAGGAGCTGCGTCGATTTGATCGTAAGCCTTGGCCTGAGCGAAGCCTTTCTTGGAAAGGACAGTCGTGATGGCGGCGGTCAGGGTGGTCTTGCCGTGGTCAACGTGGCCAATCGTGCCGATGTTGACGTGCGGCTTGTTGCGTTGGAATGCTTCTTTAGCCATGTGGGTGGATTAGTTGAGGGGGTGCGCTTGGGACTAAGTTCGTTTGTCGTGTTTCGAAGATCCCCACGTACTGCCGCTGGAGCTGTTAGAGGGACTTGAACCCTCGACCTCGTCCTTACCAAGGACGTGCTCTACCACTGAGCTATAACAGCGTAACCGGCGGCGGCTTCGTGAGAAACCTCCTCCTCTTTCGACAAGAAAACCGGGATATGCAAATCTCCAAATGACTGGCGTCAGGAGACAGTACACCCCGGCTTTTTCCGAAAAAGTGGTCCGAGCTTAGGACAGTGCGCCTTTCTGTCAAAGACTATTTGGGTTGTTTTCGAAAGATTTGGAATTTTTACGCCGTCCGCACCTTCTTGCCACCGCATTTTAGGCTTGGCGGAGTGCCCGGTCGGCACATACTGCCTTGTCCGGATGTCTATCCCATCCTTATCCCTATGAAAACCTGGCTGCTCTCCGCATTCTCCCTCTTCATGGTCGCCACTTCCCTCTCCGCCAAAACCGGCTGGGATGACGATTATGAAAAATCTCTCGCCAAGGCCAAGGAATCCAAAAAAATGGTGCTGCTGGACTTCACCGGCTCCGACTGGTGCGGCTACTGCATGAAGCTGGACGCCGAAGTCTTTTCCAAGCCCGCCTTCAAGAAGTTCGCCAAGGCCAATCTCATCCTGGTGGAGCTGGATTTCCCCCACAACACGCCCCTTCCCAAGAAAACCGAGGCGCAAAACAAGGAACTGGGGAGAAAATACAACGTCAATGGCTATCCCACCATCGTCCTGCTGGACAGCGAGGGCAAGGAGGCCGCCCGCTTCGTGGGCTATGATCCTGAGCTGCTGAGCAAGCTGGAAGCGAAGGTGGGCAAGCCAAAAACGGACGCCAAGTAGATCGTCACCCACGCCTGGGACATGCGCACACTCGTTTCATGCTGCATAGCGGTCGCCCTGGCGGCCCCGTGCCTGCATGCAGCGGAAGACCCGGGCACAGCGCTGAAGGGCATCGTTAAAAACGCCCGCAATGGCGTTCAGGAGGCCCTGACGCCGTTGAAAGATCTGTACGCGCACAAACAGGCCGGAGAAGCCGTGCTTTCGCTGATCAGCGACAAGCGCACCGGCATCGGCATCAAGCTGCGCCTGGCAGAAATTGTGGCCGCCTGGCCCGCCGGAGACGGACGCAAGGCGCTGATGGACTGGCTGGTCAAACATCAGGCCTGCGATGACGACGAACTGATGTTCTTTTCAGGGATTCGCCTGAGGGAGGCCCGGACCTACTTCTGGAACATGCTGAGCCAGGCCAAGGCCCCGCTTTCGACTGTGAAAGATCCCGCCCGCATCGCCCTGGCCGCCCGCGCGCTGGGGGGCTTTCAGGACAATCCGGACATCGTCGTGGCCCGGGTGGCGGAACTGCTGGACCCAGCCCTCCCACACGTCATGCGCGCCTGCGCCGCCGAAGCCATGGGCGGCATGCGCAGCCCCGTGGCCCTGCAGTCTCTCGTGCCCTTTCTGAACGACGAAACCATCGGCGAAGCCGTGCATTGCTCGCTGTATCAGCTTACCGGCCAGGATTTCGGCGATGACCCGGACAAGTGGAAGGAATGGATCACCGCCCAGGGCGCCAACATTCCGTGGAAAATGCTGGCCCGCAGCGACTACGCCGAATTTCTCAAGACGCAGAAGCTGCTCAAGCCCCTGGACGACGCCGTCGTCATCAACAACATGGGCTCTTTCTACGGCCTGGAAATCCGCAGCAAAGGCGCGCTCTTCATCCTGGACGTGAGCGGCAGCATGAACCGGGACGACCGCATCGGCAAGCTCAAGGCGCAGATGGGCAACCTCCTCACCGCGCTGCAAAACAAATCCGCCCGGCTGCGCTACGGCATCGTCACCTTCGGCTCACAGGTGGACTCCTGCTTCCCCGCCAAGGGCATGGCGCTGAACGATGACAAAAACCACCGCCAGGCCGAGCAGTTTGTGGAACGCATCCAGGCCGGCGGCGGCACGCCCATGTGCGAAGTCTTCAATCTCGCCCTCACCCGCATGGTCCCGGATGGTGCCATCGACTCCATCTACTTTCTCAGCGACGGCCAGCCCAGCGATGGCACCCCGCTCCAGGTGCTCGACTACGCCCAGCGCATCCACGCGCAGTACAAGGTGCGCATCCACACCATCAGCATCGGGGAGGAAACCGTCCCCGGCAGCGACACCCCTTCCCTGCTCAACCAGATCGCCACCACCTGCGGCGGCTCGTTTACGGTGCCACCGTGAGGAAGCTCTGTTCGTCCTCGATTATGGCGCGCCGCATGCCCCAGAAGGTTTGCAATCGTTGGCGATCGTTTGCGAGGGTTTGATGCAGGCTGGTCCTTCCCGCGCTGCAGACCGCTCCCCCTCCCTCAATTCAGCGCCGCGGTGGAGCATCCCCCCTCCCCTCTGACCGAAGTTGCCGAGTTTCCACACCTAAGCACGGCAACTCGGCAACTTGCATCCCCTGACGCTCAGTATCCTGCGCAACGAAGGGCACCACGTGGCATTTCATGGCAATAAGCAGCAATAAATAACATCTTTTCACCCTCGATCAGCTCCTCTCCGCGGCAACTCTTCCTCGTCCGCAAGTTGCCGTGGTTTCCGACTCACACCCACTCTGTGAGCATTTCGAGGCGAAGCTCGAACGACCGCACCGGGGCGGCATCCGCGCGGTCTGCCCGTTCAGGAGAGACATCAGTAACATCAAGAATATCATATTCCTCACCTGCCACAGCCACCCAACTTTCCCCGCTTTTCCATTGGCATCCCCTTCCATCTCCGGCTTCCCTGCCCCATGCACACAGAGATCCAGTCCCTCGACGCCCTGCGGGATGAATGGCAGGCCCTCCAGCCGCTGACGGCGGAGAATGAGGCACGCCTTTGGAAGAAGCTGCGCCTGGAGTGGAACTACCACTCCAACCATATCGAAGGCAACACCCTGACCTATGGCGAGACCGAGTTGCTCCTGCTGCATGACCGCACCACCGGCAACCACAGTCACCGTGAGTATCTGGAGATGAAAGCCCATGATGTGGGCATTGAGCACGTGCGCACAATCGCCGCAGATCATGGCCGCGTGATCACCGAGGGCGACATCCGCGACCTGAACAAGATCATCCTCAAAGAGTCCTTCTGGAAGGCTGCCGAGACACCCGATGGCCAGAGCACGCGCAAAGAAATCATACCCGGTCAGTACAAAACGACACCCAACAACGTGCGACTGCCAGGTGGTGGCACCTTCCTGTTTGCCAGCGTGGAGGACACGCCGCCGCGCATGAGCGCCCTGGTGGCATGGCTTCAGCAGGAGCTGGCATCCCCCACCCTCCCCATCGCCGCCTGCGTTGCCAAACTGCACCACGACTTCGTTCTCATCCATCCCTTTGACGACGGCAACGGACGCGTGGCCCGCCTGCTGGTGAACTATGTGCTCATGCGCAGGGGTTATCTGCCGCTCATCGTTCCCACCGGAGAAAAAGAAGACTACCTCACCGCCCTTCGCCTGGCCGATGCTGGCGAACTCTCCTCCCTCATGTCCTACCTCCAGCGCCGCCTGGAGTGGTCCATGCAACTCGGCATCAAGGCCGCCAGAGGTGAGAGCATTGAGGAGCCAAGTGATCTGGAAAAGGAGATCGCGATCTTTGTGAGGAATCAGACCGGTTCTCTCGACAAGGTGAAAAAACGTTCGGAGCAGGTGCTACGCGAGCTGATTGACTTGGGACTCGGCAAGTTCGTTGACAACTTGGGGGAAAAATTCGGCAAGCTAGCGCCACTTTTCGCAGATTATTCGGTGCAGGTTCAACCAAGAGTTTCTGCCGCGGGGAGCAATCCCCTGAGCACTTTGAAATTCATGGTTCAAAATGCCGACAGAGATTTCATCTTTATCGCACAGCATTCTTTCCACTCATTTCGCGGCCAAGCACTAGATCATTTCGACTTTAACATAGAGGCAAGAATAACGTTTTCTGAATTTCGCTACACGATCAAAGTTGGCAATATGCTGTTGATCGACAGACTCTACACCGAACCCGTCCTCCCAGACGAAGCCGAAGCCCTTGCCAACAAAGCCCTGGCCCATGCATTCGCCGAGATCAAGAAACGCAGCGGCAGCGAGGGATAACTCCGGTATACTGACGCATACCGCGTGAGCGAGGAAGCTGAGTCCGTAGCGCATCCTATACCCGGCGAAAGCGGTAGCTCCGATGCAGGGCTGCGCCTTGCATCTTCGCGACCGCACTCCAAGAGGCTCACTCGTACCCGCCTGCCCCGTGCCCGCCGAGTTGCCAAGTTGCCGTGCTTAGGTGTGGAAACTCGGCAACTTTCACTGTATCGCCGCCAAACAGCCATGCTCACGGTGGAAACAGAAGGAAAGCAGAGGCAGCAGATGGCACGCAGGCGCAGTTTTCTGGGCGTGAGATGCACACCTCATGGCAACTTCTCGAGGTGCTCAAGTTGCCATGGTTTACAGCCCAGCAGGCCGCCGCGCGGCCCCTTAGGAGGGGGATCATCCTGATCCCCCAGCACTCCGCTTTCACGCACAACCCCGCATGGCCAAGTACGACGGGTGCCACACAGCTTGAGAAACTGAATCGACGAAAAATGTGCCGGGGATCAGGATGATCCCTCTCCTCTCCCAGCGCAGCAGACGTGAGTTTCCGCGCCAGCAGGGTGTGCGAGGAATTGGGGTGCCGTTGATAGGGTTGATGTTGCTGACGTTCCTCCACACCGCCAGACCAGCAGGCCTGCAGGCGGTTGTTTTGAAAAAAGGTGACCCAGGCCCTCGCTCTTACGGCATGGTGTCTTCAAGAAAACCTCCTTCTACATGAGCACTCCCTCCGAACTTACCGCCTACAAAGCTTTCATCGACGGCCTGATTTCCCGCCGCGGAACTCTGACCTACCGGCTCCAGGCTTTCAGCTCCGGAGAATGGCCGCGCGAGCATGCCGGAAAGCTCGACGCCTTGCCGGAGGACATTCGCGATGCCATCCGCGCCATCATGATCTCCACGGCCGAGGCCGCCACGCATGATGTGCTGGCCTACCTGGACGAGCAGGACGTTCGTCTGGAAGCAGGCGGCACCCGGCTCCCTCATGCGCCCTACGGCTCTCCTTTGCACGAAGACTGGGCGCTGCGCGTGCAGAACCTGCCGTGGTACGATGAGGAGTGAGCGAAATCTCTCCACCCAGCGCGCTGCGTCGCCATTCCGCTCTTCTCGTTCCACAGCACCCGCGTTTGCCGCTGTTGCGCGGCGCTATTGCGGACGGGAAAGTCGACCCCACCCCTTCTGCTTTTCCCATCCTCCCCACTTGAGCCGCGGCTCCCCCTGCACTACCCTCCGCCTGTCATGAAAATCATCGCTTCCATCCTCACCGTCGCCGTTGTTTTCTCCCTTTCTTCCTGCCGGGGCAGCGGCGGACCCATGACGCGCGCGGGACGTGGTGTGGACCACGCCATCTACAAAACGGGCCAGGGCATCGAGCACGTGGGCCGCAAGATCGAAAGCAAATTCTGACGCAGACTGCGCTGCGCCCACACATGCTTCCAGCCAGCACCTTCTTCATCACCGGACCCACGGCCTCGGGCAAATCCGCTTTGGCCATCGCCTTGGCGGAGCATGTGGGCGGGGAGATCGTGAATGCGGACGCCTTTCAGCTCTACGCGGGCATGGACATCCTCACAGCCAAGCCGCAACCGGCGGACATGGCGCGGGTGCCGCACCACCTCTACGGCGTGCTCCCTCTCTCCGAGGCCTGCGATGCCGCGCGCTACCACGCGCTGGCATTGCCTGTGATCGAGGAGATCGCCTCGCGCCGCCGCGTCCCCATCGTCGTCGGCGGCTCCGGCCTTTACGTCAAGGCCCTCACCCACGGCCTCTCCCCTTTGCCAGCCGCTTCGCCACAAATACGCGAGCGCTTCAAACATCTCAGTCCCGGCGAAAAAATCGTATGGCTGCTGCAGCGCGATCCCGAAGCGGCCACCACCGTGAACCTGCGCAATCCCCGCTACGTCGAGCGCGCGCTGGAGATCTGCCTGCTCACCGGGCGCCCCCAGTCCGGCCTGCGCCGCTCGTTTGAGCAGGCTGAGCCTCAGGTGAATGGCGTCATCCTCGAGTGGGACCGCGCGAAGCTGTACGATCGCATCAACCGGCGCACGCAGACCATGTTTGATGCCGGGTTGATCGAGGAGGTCGCCGCCCTGCAGCATCTCTCCCCCACCGCAGAAAAGGCCATCGGCGTGCGTGAGGTGCGTGCCTGTCTCGACGGACAGGTCTCCCTCCCGGACACGATCGCCGCCATCCAGCAGGCCACCCGGCATTACGCCAAGCGCCAGATCACGTGGTTTCGGCGCGAACGCTGCTTCCAAACGATTTGCCTCGATTCCGTTCCGGCGGCAGAGTACGCGCTACCCCATCTTTTCGAACTTTTTCCATGCCTCCGCCCGTCCAGCCCGCACGCCCCGTCTTCGTCAATCTAGGTCCACGCAGTTACCTCGTTCAGGTCGGTCGCGATTTGCTCAAAACGCTCGGTGAGGAGATCAACAAGAAGATGCCGGACCGCACCACCTGCGCCGTCGTCACCGACTCCAACGTCGGCCCGCTGTATGCCGAGACGGTGATGCAGAGCCTGCGTGCCGTGGGCAAAAAGCCGAACCTCATCACCGTCCCTGCCGGCGAGTCTTCCAAGTCCCTCTCCTGGAGCGAGTCCGTGCTCGGCGAGATGGTGCGCTTTGGCCTGGACCGCAAAAGCTTCGTCGTCGCCCTCGGCGGCGGCGTCATTGGCGATCTCGCGGGCTTCTGCGCGTCCGTGTACCAGCGCGGCGTGCCCTACGTGCAGGTGCCCACCACCGTGCTCTCCCAGGTGGACAGCTCCGTGGGTGGCAAGACCGGCGTGAACCTCCCGAATGCCAAAAACATGGTCGGCTGCTTCCACCAACCGACCCACGTCATCGCCGATCTCGACACCCTCAGCTCCCTGCCCACCCGCGAGTGGAATGAAGGCTTTGCCGAAATCATCAAGCACGCCTGCATTCGCGATGCCTCCATGTTCAAGGCCATCGAAGACATCGCCGCGGGCAAAGGCGACATCGTGGCCCTCATCCGCCGCAATATTTCCATCAAAGCCGTCATCGTCGAGGCGGATGAGTACGAGACCATCGGCACCCGCGCCCTGCTGAATTTCGGCCACACCCTTGGCCATGCCATCGAGGCTGCCGCAGGCTACGGCCGGCTGCTGCACGGAGAGGCCATCAGCCTCGGCCTGCGCGCCGCCGCCTGGCTTTCCATGCAGGTCAGCGATCTCACCAGCGACGACTACGAGCGCATCCTCGCCCTGCTCCGCCTCTGCGACCTCCCCATCCGCCTGCCCGACGACCTCGACACGGAGGAAATCATGCGCATCACCCGCACCGACAAAAAATACGAAAACGGCAAGATCCGCTTCGTCCTCCTCCGCAAGATCGGCGAAGCCTATGTGAGCAAGGACGTCCACGAAGGCCACCTGAAGCAGGCGCTGGACGAGCTGCGGAAGTGAGGGCCCCGGCGAGCCGTAGGATGGGCGTGGCGACAGCCCGCCCGTCCGTCAGCGCGTGATGACGCCCCATGACTCGGTGCCGCCAATAGTCGGGCGGTTTGGCGGAGAGAACAGCAGCCCCTGAGGAAACCCCGCACGCCAAACACACCCAGCCTACGATCCGGATCGGACACTCCACAGCAACTCTTCGACTTTTTTGCTTCTTTTTGCGTCTCTTTGCGGCCACTCTCCCGTCTGCTCCTCCTGAATGCGCTTTCTTTCCCCCAGCTACCTGCACCTCCTCTGGCTCGCGCTGATCCCGCTGGTGCTGTGGCTCTTCCGCCGGCAGGCGAAGCGGGTGCCGGTGTCCACGCTGCTGTTTTTCAAATCACTCGCGCGGGAGCATCAGGAGTCTGCCTGGCTGCGCCGCATTAAAAAATGGCTCTCCCTGCTGCTCACGCTGCTGGTGCTGTTCTTCGCCATCTTCGCACTCGCGCGGCCCAGTGGAAACCTCTCGGCAGACTCGGTCAGCGCCGTCGTCATGGTGGTGGACTGCTCCGCCTCCATGTCGGCCACAGACGTGCAAGGGCAGACGCGCCTCGCCCTGGCCAAACAGCGCGTGAAGGAGCGCATCCGCTCCCTGCCAGACCAGGCCGTGGTATCACTCATCGCCTTTGACTCACGCGCCCGCGTCCTCCTCTCCCGCAGCCGCAACCACCGCGAATGCCTGCGCCTGCTTGAAGAACTCATCCCTCTGCCCATCGAAGGCAAACCGGAGGCCGCATTGACAGTCGCCCAGCGCCTCGCCGATCTCGAATCCCACTCCCGCATCTGGCTCGCCACCGATGCCACACCGCCTGCTGACACCACCGTCGATTGGATCCCCGTGGCTTTGCAAGACCCCGTCAATGTCGGCATCACCGGCTTCCAGATCCGCCACAGTCCCCTCGCGCGTGATCGCTACGAGGCCTTCGTCAAAGTCAGCGCCGCCGCCAGCAACAAAGACAAGACCACCGCCACGCTCGAAATCTCCATCGCCGGACGCATCGCCCAGTTGCGAGACATGGACCTCGCGCCCGGGGAATCCACCGCGCTCATTCTCCCTCTGGAAGGCGTGCGCGGCCAGCAGCTGGAAGTGCGCGTGAAAGCCGCCGGCGACTGCTTCAGCTGGGACAATGCTCTTGCCGCCCCGCTGCCAAAAACCAAGCCCCTCAGTGTCGCCTATTTCGCCGACAAGCCCGACCCCTTCACCGCGCTCGCCCTTTCCTCCCTCATCGAGACCGGCCGCATCGAAATGCGCAAAGGAGATCGCTCCGCATGGCCGCCCAAGGAAAAGCCGGACGTCTATGTCTTCGAGCACTGGCTGCCCAAGGAGTGGCCCGCGGACCGCCCCGTCATCGCACTCACACCGCAGGGCAGCTCCGGCCCGCTGCGTACCCGCACCATCAGCAGCATCCCCCACGATGCCGTGCGCACCGTCCAGCCAGACCACCCCGTGCTCTTCCGCGCCAGCAGCAGCCGCATCGCCGTCACCCAGACCACCGTGCTCGATCTTCCCACCTCCATCGAGCCGCTGTGGATCACCGGCAGCGAGCCCGTTCTTGCCGCCGGGGAAACCTCCGGCCAGCGCCTCGTCGTCACCGCCTTCTCCCCTTCTCAGTCCGAGCAGCTCGCGCTCCTTCCCTCCTTTCCTCTCATCCTCGGCAATGCCCTCTACTGGTGCGCCGAAGACAGCGAAGCCCTCGCCGACATGCGCACCCTGCACACCGGCGAAATGCTCCACACCGACTCCCTCGTGCAGTGGCACGCCTGGAACGGCGACACGTTCACCGAAGTCTCCGACGATCCCGCCCACGGCCTGCTCGCCCTCACCCGCATCGGCAGCTGGGAAACCGGAGACCGCACCGGCACCTGCGCCCTCATTTCCGATTCGGAAACAAGTCTCCCAGCCCTCGCCCCCGGCGGCCCCCAATCCCTCCAGCCCCCCGCCCCCATCATCACCGCCAGCGCCTTCAGCACCTGGCCCAAGCGCCTCATCTGGCTCGCGCTGGCTTTGCTGCTGGCGGAGAGCTTTCTGTTTCACCGCAAGGCGGTGTATTAAAGGCGAGCGTGCCGAATCAGCCGTAGCGTGCCAATCCTACCGTAGGACGTGCGTGGCGACAGCCCGCCCGTCCATGAGCGCATGATGACGCCACCTAGCTCGCTGCCGCCCAAAGTCG
The DNA here is from genome assembly GCF_044226605.1 of Prosthecobacter sp. Taxonomy (GTDB): domain Bacteria; phylum Verrucomicrobiota; class Verrucomicrobiia; order Verrucomicrobiales; family Verrucomicrobiaceae; genus Prosthecobacter. The sequence continues at coordinate 10,590 of NZ_JBGAGS010000008.1, forward strand.
GGCGATTTGGCGAAGATCCCAACAGCCCCAACGAAAACCCTGCGCGCCAAACACGCCCAACCTACGTCCCAAACCACCCCCTTGAAAACTTGTTCACACCCGCTACCATTATTCACAGGAAAAACGCCCTGAAAAATCCCACATCTTGTTTAAGATGTCTTAACGATCCCCAAGATAACGTGGAATTTTGGGTTCACTCTTGCGGGCATCCGGCGTGAAATGGTTCTGTCCCACCCGGCACCCGTAGTGCCTTTCGTTTTTCGGTTTTCGTCATTCGTCATTTCTCACCGCCATGTACCTCAAAAGCCTCACCCTCCACGGCTTCAAATCCTTTGCCGACAAGACTCACTTCGAGTTCCACAAAGGCGTCACCGGCATCGTGGGCCCAAACGGCTGCGGCAAATCGAATGTCGTCGATGCCATCCGCTGGGTGCTTGGGGAAACCTCCGCCAAAGCTCTGCGCGGCGATGAAATGGCCGACGTCATCTTCAATGGCACTGACAAACGCAAGCCCGTGGGCCTCGCCGAAGTCACTCTCACCATGGCGGACTGCGAGCAGTCGCTGAACGTCGATTTCAATGAAGTCGCCCTCACCCGCCGCGTCTTCCGCGATGGCCGCAGCGAATATCGCCTCAACAACACCATCTGCCGTCTCAAAGACATCCACGATCTCATCGCCGGCACCGGCATCGGCCGCGCCGCCTACTCCATCATGGCGCAGGGCCAGATCGACATGCTTCTCAGCTCCAAGCCCGAAGACCGTCGTACGGTTTTCGAAGAAGCTGCCGGCATCACCAAGTTCAAGTCGCAGAAGCGTGAAGCCCTGCGCAAGCTGGAATACACGGAAGCCAATCTCCTTCGCGTCGCCGACATCATCGCCGAAGTGAAGCGCCAGATGGGCACCCTCCAGCGCCAGGCCGCCAAGGCGCGCCGCTACCAGACGCTGCTGGAAGACACCCGCCTGCTGGACACTCACCTCGCACACAAGCAGTACACCGAATTTGCCGGAGAAAAATCCGAGGCCGAAAATCAGGTGCGCATGATGGCGCAGCAGATCGAGCAGCTTCAAAGCAAGCTGCAGGTCGCCGAAACGGAAGCCGCGCAGACCCGCGAGGCCTACCACGCGCTCGAGTCCCAGATCTCCCAGGCACGCCAGCAGGCGCAGGAGCTTCGTTCCCAGATGCAGAGCGCGCAGAGCCGCCTCGGCTTCAACCGCGAGCGCAGCGAGGAGCTGGAAGGCCGCATCCGCCAGAACGAAGAGCAGATCGCCAACAACGAAGAACTGCTCGATCAGGCCCGCCGCGATCTCGCCAATGCCGATGAGCAGCTTCTCGCCATCACGGACAACATCCAGATGCGCCAGCTCGCCATGAACGAGCACGCCAGCCAGCACCAGAGCATCCTGCCAGAGCGCAACCGCCTGGAAAGCGACCGCCGCGCCATCCGCGAATCCATCCGCCAGTTTGAAGGCCAGATCGCCTCCAGCGAAGCCCGCGCCCAGTCGCTCGGCAGCCAGATCTCCGGCGACCGCCAGCGCCACGAATCCCTCTCGCATGATCGCATGACCGCCTCGCAGGCACGCGAGGTGAGCCAGATCGAATTCGACGAACTGCAGCGCCAGATTCAGGAGCTGGAGGACACCCGCAATCAGCTTGAAGAAAAGGCCAAGGACTGCGCCCGCGAAATGATCGAACGCCGCCGCCAGCGCGACGCGATGAACAACGAGCTGAACGACCTCCAGCGCAACCTCACGCAGCGCAAGTCACGCCTGGAAATCATCGAGCAGCTTCTGCAAAAGGGCGAAGGCCTCTCCGCCGGCACGCAGAAGGTCATCAGCGGCCTCGACAATCCCGAAGTCTATTCCGTCGGCGTGCGCGGCCTCCTCGCCTCCAGCATCGAAGTGGAGCCTGAATTCATCACGCCAATCGAAGCCGCGCTCAAAGATCACCTGCAGGCCGTGCTTCTCACCGAAAGCGAACTTGCCGCGCAGATCATCGACCGCCTCACCGATCACAAGATGGGCCGCGCTGCTTTGGTGCCGCATGATTTCTGCAATCTTCGCAGCGCCTCCGATCGCGAACTTCTCCCCGCGGGCGCCATCGCCTGGGCCACGGACAAAGTGCGCGTGAAGACCGGCGTGCAGGGCCTTCTCGACCATCTTCTGCACAACGTCGTCGTCGTGGACGATCTCCACACCGCCCTGCGCATGAAGCGCGAGATGCCCCACCTCGCCATCGCCACCATGCGCGGCGAGTTCATCACGCATGACGGCATCATCACCGGCGGTGCCGCCAAGGAAGAAGGCTCGTCCACCCTGCGTCGCGAGGCCGAGGTCCGCCAGCTTCGCAGTGAAGTCGAAGCCCTCGAATACCAGTACATGGAGAAGGAAGACGTGGTGAACAGCATCTCCACGCAGCTCGAAGAAATGCAGCGCGAGGAAGTCTCCCTGCGCGAGCAGTCCCAGCGCGCTCGCGAAGGCTTCTCCCAGTTCCAGGGCAAGATCAGCGTCGTCCAGCGCGCCCTGCAGCAGGCCACCGCCAAGCTCGAAAGCGTCGAGTGGGACCAGAACCAGATCCAGGAGCGCATCAGCGGTTCCGAGAGCCAGATCACTCAGCTCCGCGAGGCCGTGGCCATCGCGCAGGAGCAGCTCGAAACCTCGCGCATTCGCGAAGCCGAGCTTGAACTCGAAATGGAGTCCTTCCTCCGCCGCGAACTTGAGTCCAGCGAGCGCCTCAATGAACTGCGCACCGCCCTTGCCCTTGAGCAGAGCGCCCTCCATTCCATCGAGCGCCAGAAGGCCCCGCTCGGCATGCGCCTGCAGGAGCTCCAGTCCGGCATCAACCGCTTCGCCGAGGAGATGAACACCTGGCGCATGCGCATCCAGCAGAGCGAGGCGGAAAACGCCCGCTTTGAAGAGCAGATTGCCTCCCAGCGCGACACCATCGGCGCCATCGAAGAACACCTTCAGTCCAAGACCGAAGAACGCGCCGGATTGTTTGAGCAGGTCAGCCAGCTCGAAGCCCAGCTCACTCAGCTGCGCCAGAGCTTCAATGGCCTCAATGAATCCCGCAACCGCGCCGAAGTCTCGCTCACCCGCGTGGACCTTCGCCTCGAAAATCTCATCAATCAGGTGCAGGAGCGTTACAGCTTCCACATCGAAGCCTTCGAGCCTGACTACCACGTGCTGATGGTCACCATCGAGGAGCAGAAGAAGAACCGCAACCGTGGCAAAAAAGGTGCCGCCAGCGCAGCCGAGAGCAGCGCGGCGAACGATGGCGCCGAAGCCTCCAACGAAGATCCCGCCGAAGAAGCCGAAGCTGAAGAAGTGCCGCAGGTCCGCGCCGTCTCCAATCGCGATGACGATGCCGTGGACATCGACGACGTCGTCATCCCCGGCCAGGAAGCCGAGCCGGACTGGGCCTTCGTCATGGAAGTCGTCTATGAACTCCGCCAGAAGCTCGAAGGCATCGGCCCCGTGAACCTCGACGCCATCCAGGAGTTCGAAGAACTCGAAGAGCGCCACAACTTCCTCGACACCCAGCACAACGACCTCGTCAAATCCAAGGACGAACTGCTGCAGGTCATCGCCAAGATCAATGAGACCACAAAGACCATGTTTGTGGAAACATTTGAGCAGGTGCGCGGCTTCTTTAACAACAACTTCCGCGAACTCTTCGGCCCCGCCGCCAAGGCCGACCTCATGCTCGTCGATGAAAACGATCCGCTCGAGTCCGGCATCGAAATCATCGCCAAGCCCCCGGGCAAAAAGCTGCAGACCATCAGCCTCCTTTCCGGTGGCGAGCGCAGCATGACCGCCGTCGCCCTGCTCTTCTCCATCTACCAGGTCAAGCCCAGCCCCTTCTGCGTTCTCGATGAGCTTGACGCTCCTCTCGATGAAACCAACATCGGCCGCTTCCTCAAGATGCTCGACAGCTTCATCGACAACTCCCAGTTCATCATCGTCACCCACAACAAGCGCACCATGAGCCGCGCCGATGTGATCTACGGCGTCACCATGCAGGAGTTCGGCGTCAGCAAGCCCGTCGGCGTCCGCATGACCACGGAAGACACCCGCACCCTGGAAAAATCCGCCCAGGAACTCGCCCTCGAAGCCCCCAACCAGCAGAAGCGCAAGAAAAAGTCCGAAGGCGATTCCGACGCCGAAGCCGATGCCTCCGACGACACACCTCCCGACACCATCCCCGTCAACGAAGACCTCGACGAAGAACAGGCCCGCCTGACCGCCATCGAAGAACTCGAAGAACAAACTCCCGCGGCGTTGGTGTAAATCGCAAAGTACTCCAGAGCTTTAGCTCGTTCTGGACAGCGCACCCTTGAGTCAAAAAGTCGTCAAGCAGTCAAGGCACCCCGCCGAAGCTGCATCGTCCTCGTCCTCCTACTCGAACTCGTCCTCGTTCCTGCCGCTCCGCGTCTCTCGCACAATGGGGACCGATTGGCAGCATATCACCCCTATTTCCCGCGATCCAAACGCCGCCCCAGATTCATCATGGGGCGCTCAATGCCCACATGCAGCGCCACTGCCACCAGCAGGATCAAAGGAAAGCCGACGAAGATGAGCAGCAGCAGAGTGTCTCGGGATGAGACATTCGGATTCCAACGCAGTATCATCGCGAGAAAGCCGATGATCATCGGCCAGTGCACCAGATACAGCGGATAGGATATATGCCCCAGCCACTGCAGCCAGCGATGACGCAGCGCGGAGCGAACCATGGCGAGAAACCGGGAAAACAGATCATCGCCTTGCACAAAAATGCAGCCAAACGCCAGCGCCCACAGCGTCAGCGCCACCGCATGCCAGCGTGTCAGAAAGCCCAGGGCCAGAACCGCAGCCACGGGAATGGCGAAGGCCCTGGATCGCTCGTGCCGTGAGGCCGCAAACATCTCATAGAGATGAAAGCTGCCGATCCCGACGAGAAACAGCGGAAGCTGATGCAGCAGAAAAGCATACTGAGGATTGCCGGGGCCAAACAATCGCGAACCCACCCAGCTCAGCGCCACGAGAAACAGCGTCCCGGTGCCCGAGCGAATTACGCGAGCCAGCAGCGGAGCCACCAGATAATACTGCCACTCCAGAGTGATGCTCCACGCAGGCCCCAGCAGTGTCCCGGTGCTGTTGCTGAGGACAGATTTCGGAAGAACGCCATTGAGCAACGTCAGGTGCCAGAACGCGTGCAGACCAGTCGCGGACGTTTCGCTGAGGGAAAGGTCGCGGTTCCACTCAAAATACACAGTCGCGTTGCGCCAGGCGGCCGTGCTTAGCACAAAGGGTGTCAACCAAAGAGCCGCCACCGTCCCCAAGACAAGGCAGACAAGATAGACCGGGTAAATGCGAAAGAACCGCCCTCGCATGAAGCGCCCGTAGGACTCCTGACGCCGGGATAGCAAAAACGAAATCGCAAAGCCGCTGAGGATGATGAATGCGTCCACCGCCGAGCCAGCCCCCACGAACTCTTCCCAGATGTCTTTCAACAGGCCCGGCCCGCTGACAGATTCCCAGAACCCGGACCAGCAAAACATATGCGCCAGGGCCACCCAGACAGAGAGCAGCCCTCTCAGTCCGTCCAGCTCGTCCACGCGGACAGCCTGATGCTCCGCTTTTGAAGTGCTCGTCATACCACGAGGCTTAGCAAAAAGCCACATCGCGGGCAATGCTGAACATGCTGCCCCAACATTCCACTTTGCCATCGCAACTCACACTCCCAGCGCATGGCGCTCTTTCTGCTCTCACGCCTGATCTTTGTTCATCTCGTCGTTCTGCCCGGACTCATTTTCAAACCTCTCCCTCCACACCTCCTCATACTTTTCCGTCAATTCCCCATCACCCACCCGTTTCCCCAGTTCAATCAGTTCCCGACACGCATCCCGCTCCTCCGGGTAAAAATACAGGATCTTTTCATACTCCTGCACCGCCGACTCCACCTTGCGCTCCTGGCTGTACTTCCGCGCCAGCACGTATGACAGCGGCGGCTTATCAAATTCATCATCCGGATAAAACAGCGCCGCAAACGGCCGCGCGATCCACTCCGAAACCTTCACCGCCGTATCCGGCGCGATCATGATGATGAAGGTCACAAACAGCAGCGCACTCCCAATCACCGGAAACGCAGCCCCGATGCCGCCAGCCTTCAATCCCGCGGACATAAGCCACACACTCACCAGGAGTACGATCCCTGCCAGGATCCAGCGCGCTTTCGTCCAGTTCATGCCGATGAGTAACTGAGGAGGTCGCGGAGTCAAGCCACCCAACGCCGTATTGTAGTCCCGCCTTTAGGCGGTCTGGAAAGCACCGCCACACCCACAACCCCGCATTCACAACCACTTTAAACTTGTAACCTGAAACTTGTAACAACGCGCTAGGATCAAGGGGGATTTCGAGTAAGAGCACGCGTACGATTTTCCGCCCGCCATGACCTTCACCCTCGACTCCTTCCACTTCCACGTGTTGCCCATGCACACGCGATTCCCGTTCAAGTACGGCATCGCGAGCATGAACGCCCTGCCGCACCTCTTCGTCACGGCAAACGTCGTCGTGGATGGCAAAGCTGTCGCTGGTCTCGCCAGCGAAGGCCTGCCTCCCAAGTGGTTCACCAAAAACCCCGACACGCTCTTCGAGATCGATCTCGCCGAGATGATCGCCGTCATTCAAAACGCCTCACGCATCGCCCGCCTCGCCGCCGAAAAACCCACTGGCTTCTTCACCTGGTGGCAGAACTTGTACACCGAGCAGTCGAGCTGGGCGCGCGTCAAAGAAACGCCCTCCCTCCTCGCCAATCTCGGCGTCAGCCTCATCGAACGCGCCGTGCTCGACGGTCTCTGCAAAGCCCTCGGCCAGCCTCTGCACGCCGTCCTTCGCTCAGACATCCTCGGCATCGATCTCGGTGCTGTTCGCGAAGAACTGCGCGGCATGCGCGTCTCCGATGTCATCGCGCCCTCCCCCCTCTCCCACGTCCACGCCCGCCACACCATCGGCCTCGGCGATGCCCTCAGCTCCGCCGAAGGCAGCCCGGACGACGGACTCCCGTATACCCTGGAAGAAACCATCCGCGCCTACGGCCTGCGCTATTTCAAAATCAAAGTCTGCGGCAAGCCCGAGATCGACATCCCGCGTCTGCGCGAGATTACCCACATCATCACCACGAACTGTTCCTCAGGCTTCCACGCCACGCTCGATGGCAACGAGCAATTCTACGACCTCGCCTCCTTCCGCGAATTCTACGCCACGCTTCGCGCCGATCCCGCCCTCGCTCCCCTCTTCCAAAATCTCCTCCTTATCGAGCAGCCCCTGCATCGCACCCAAGCCCTGCACGATGACGTCGGCACCACTCTCCGCTCCTGGAATGAAGGCCCCGGCATGATCATTGATGAAAGCGACGGCTCACTCGCCGATCTCCCCCGCGCCCTCGATCTCGGCTATCGCGGCACCAGTTACAAAAACTGCAAAGGCATCGTCAAAGGCCTCGCCAATGCCGCCCTGCTCAAAAAGCGCGCCGCCACCATTCCCAGCGGCCCCATCCTCAGCGGAGAAGATCTCGCCAACGTCGGCCCCGTCGCCCTCCTCCAGGACCTCAGCGTCATGGCCCTCCTCGGCATCACCCATGTCGAGCGCAACGGCCACCACTACTTCCGCGGCCTCAGCATGCACTCCCCGGCCACTCAGGACTCCGTCCTCACCACGCATGGTGGATTATACCATCGCCATCCCCAAGGCTTCCCCACCCTCCACATCCAAAACGGCTCCATCGACCTCCACACCGTCAACACCGCCCCCTTCGGCTGCGGCATTTCCCTCGATGCGTCTCAATTCGAACCGCTGAACGCGTGGATCAAGAGAGGTGGAATGGGAGAGCTGTAAGGCCAGGTGCACGGCTTTAATAGTGACCGCGAAGAGATCCAGCCATGTTATAGAAGGACGAATGAAGAAGCCCATTTTCAAAATCATCTCAGGCGCGCAAACAGGCGTGGACCGAGCCGCGCTGGATGCAGCCCTGGCCTTTGGCGTTCCCTGTGGAGGCTGGGTGCCGGCAGGACGTCACGATGAAGACGGCCCCATTCCAACGCACTATCCTGTGAAAGCATTGAAGGAGGGCGGTTATAAAGAGCGCACCATTCAGAATCTCTGCGATGCCGACGGCACACTGATCCTCTACTTTGAAGAACTAGAAGGCGGCACCGAGCTGACCGTGGCCCGCTGCATCAAGCTGCACCGTCCCTACCGCCTGATCGATGGCGCGGAGATCAGCGCAGAGCGCGCAGCCGATCTTGCCCTGAGCTTTGTCAACAGCCGCAATCTCCACAGCCTCAATGTGGCCGGCCCACGTGGAAGCAAAAGGCCGGAAGGTTATGCCTATGCGCTGGAGGTCGTCTCCATGCTGCTCACAAAGCTCGGGTATCACCGCAAATGAAAGGTGCTTGAGCCATTCACTCCGTGATCTCCACAACTTCGGCCTCAGCCACCTCCACCCTCACCGGCGCCACAGCAAACACAAACCGGTGTATCCCCGCCAGATCGGCAGCGGTACTCGCATTCAGATACCCCAGCTCGGTGCATCTCGTCGCAACAGGCGCTCCCTGATCATGCCCCACCTCCAGCGCAATCAGCGCTCCCGTGTTCAGATGCGGCAGCGCATCCTTCAGAAACCGCTCCACGATGCGCAGTCCATCCGGCCCGCCATCGAGTGCGAGAATGGGATCACGCTTCACCTCGGCACTCAGCGTCGGGATCTCCGCACTCGGGATATAGGGCAAATTGGCCACGATCACATCAAAGCTGCCGCTGATTTTCTCAAATAGATCACTGCGCAAAAACTTCACATTCGCTCCGAGCCGCGAGGCATTCAGCCGCGCCAGATCCAGCGCGTCTTCACTGATGTCCGCCAGCACCACCTCGCTCAGCGGCCACTCTTTCGCGAGGATTAGGCCAATGCAGCCCGAGCCCGTGGCCATGTCCAGCACACGCGCAGGCGCAGCGGCAAACTTCTTCAGCACCATCTCCACCAGCGTCTCCGTCTCCGGACGCGGCACAAGAGCGCGGTGATCACTCACCAGCTCATGCCCGCAGAACTCCACGCTGCCCAGCAGGTGCTGCAGCGGCTCCCCTTCCCCACGGCGCTTCAGCAGCTCGCGCAGTTTCACCAGTTCCGGCTCGGGCACGCCTTCACCAAAGCGCAGATACAGATCCAGCCGTCGGCAGCCCAGCACATGCGCCAGCAGGTGCTCCATGTTCAGCCGCGCCTCCTCGATCTTGCGCTTCTCCAGATAGGCGGTGCCGGACTGGACGATTTCGAGGATGAGCTTCATAGGTGAAAAAGGACGACTGCGCACTAATCAGACACTCATACCCGGATCAAGCCGGATTCGGTGATGATTTGATGGATGTGCTGGTCGTGAAACTCGGTGGTGATGTGATCCACCAGCTGCAGCTCAAAGGCCACTGCGACACGCTCCGCCCGGCAGCCTGGATCTGCCAGCAGGCGGTCATAGTAGCCGCCCCCACGCCCCAGCCGCTTCCCCTCGCGCGTAAAGGCAAGCCCAGGCACCAAAATGATGTCCAGCGCAGCCACATCGACCGCCTCACAGTGCGGTTGCGGCTCCCACACGTTCATCTGTCCGCGTTGCAGATCACCCGTGCCATTCACCAGCCGAGGCTGCAGCGCTTGATGTTCAATCTGGAAAAAACACGTGCGCATGCCCAGCGCATGCAGCGCCGGCAGCAGATGCGTCACGAGGTCAGGCTCATTCTTCAGCCCTCCAAAGAGTGCCACCACAGCGCCCGCACGCCACGCAGCCGCGAGCTGCGTGAGGTGTGCGGCGATGCGCACACTCGCCGTGCTCCGCGTGGCTTCGTCCATCGCACGCAGCCTTTCGCGCATGGCCTGGCGCAGGGTGGGTTTGTCATGCATAAGCGTTCGCGATTGGAATAAATAAGAACGCGCGGGAGATGGCGAATGCGCTGACCGAAAGGCAGGAATGCCCGTCGTACCTTTTAAAGCAGCTCCGGTTTTTGCAGCAGCTCGGCCACGCGTTTCAGCAGACGTCCGGCACCGCCGCCATCCAGCACACGATGGTCAAAGCTCAGCGTCAGCTCCGCTTCCGTCACGGGGATAAACTGCTTCACCTCTTCGCTCCAGCGCGGCACCTTGCTGCCGGCACCAAGGCCAAGCACAAGATTCTGCTCCGGCAGCGGAATGGGCGTGGCCCACACGATGCCAAAGGTTCCAAAATTCGTCACCGTGGCGATGCCAGGGCGCTTCACATCATTCGGCAGGCGGCGCGCGCGTGCCTGTTCCACCAGCTTGTTGTATGTGGGCACCAGCTTCACGAGAGGGGTTTTCTCCACCTCGCGCAGCGTGGGCACCATCACGCCGTCATCCACCTCCACCGCAAAGCCGATGTCGATGGCCAGCGGATGCACGATGCGATTTCCCACCAGTCGTCCGGCAAAGGCGGTGTTTTCAGACAGCGCCAGCGCCAGCGCACGAATGACGTACAGCGCGGGGCCGGGCTTCGGATCCGCCTTTTTACGGTGCGCCAGCATGGCATCCAGCATAATCGGGCTGCCCACTGTGGCCAGCGGTCGCGTCCAGCTGCGGCGCATGGAATCCGCCACGGCAATGCGCATGGGAGAGGCAGGTGTCATTCGGTGCTGCTCCAGTCCGCGCAGGAAGGACTCAAAGTCCTCCACCGTCACGCGGCCCCCCGCACCAGTACCAGGCACGCCTGCGAGGTCTGAAGCATTCAAACCCAGCTCCAGCATGCGAGCACGCATGCGCGGGGAAATGTAGCTGGCACCCGTGGCTCCCGCCGGCACCGGCAGGCCGCCGACGACTGGCTCCACCGTCGGCTGACGCGTGGAGATGACGTCATTATCACTGATTTTGAAATGCAGGTTATCCACCTCCTGTGAGCGGTCACGCGTCGCGCATGGCTCCGCAGCGGCAGGCTCGGCATCATCCGAAAGCCCCAGCAGCTGGGCGTTCTCTGGAGTGATCTCAAACGCCGCCAGCGTGGAGCCCACGGCATAGCTCGTCTGCGTCGTCGCCACGATATGCCCCACGACTCCGGCGCAGGGCGCGGTGACGGCCATGGTGGCTTTGTTCGTCTCGACTTCGAAGAGATCACAGCCCCCCTCCACCGCACGACCTGGCTCAACCAAGATTCGAATGATGGTGGCTTCGGCGATGGACTCGCCAAGCTGGGGCATCAAGATGGGGATCGTTCGCATGACTGAAGCTAGAAGCAGAAAAGAAAGGGGCTCAATTAATTACGCAGCAGGCGGCGTAGCGCGGCGGCGATCGTGGAGGTGGTGGGCCGGTGCGCCTTCCACAGATTCGGGTGGTACGGGATTGGCGTGTCGCGGGAGTTCAGCCGCATCGGCGGTGCATCCAGCAGGTGGAAGCCGTCCGTGGTGACGCGGGCAATGATCTCCGCCGTGACGCCTCCCCACGGAAAGGCCTCCCCCAGCGCCAGCAGGCGCCCCGTGCGCGCCACGGAGGCCAGGATCGTGTCCGTATCCATAGGTTTCACCGAACGCAGATCGACGACTTCGATTTGATAGCCATCCATCTGCAGCTCCTCGGCGGCACGCAGCGCCTCATGCACCATCGCGCTGTAAGTCACGATCGTCGCATGCCGTCCGGGCCGTGCGATGCGTGCCTTGCCGATGGGCAGTTCGCGGTCGCCGATGCTCTCCGCTTTCAGATGGTAGTAGAGGAATTTGTGCTCGCAGAAGACCACCGGATCATTCAGCGTCACGCTGTCCAGCAGCATCCAGTAGGCGTCTTCCACAGTTGCGGGCGTCACGATCACCAGCCCGGGATAATGCGCGTAGATGGCCTCCATCGACTGGCTGTGAAACGGACCGCTGCCCGCCGTGCCACCGGAGGGCATGCGAATGGTGATGGGGCACGGTACATTCGTGCGCCAGAAAAGCGTGGCAGCCTGATTGATGATCTGATTGAAACCGACGGAGGAGAAATCGGCAAACTGCATCTCCACGATCGGCCGCGCCCCTTCGACCGCCGCTCCCACGGCCATGCCCACCATGGCGTCTTCGCTGATGGGAGAATCAAACACACGGTTCGGGAACTCCTTGCTCAGGTTCTTGGTGGCCTTGAACGCACCGCCGAAAGTGGCGATGTCCTGCCCGTAAAGGAAAACGGAGGGATCGTGGCGCAGAGCCTCATACTGAGCCTCCCGGATGGCTTCGAGATAAGTGATGCTCATGCCTCGTGCTGTCCCTCCACGAGCTCGGCGCAGGAAAGGGCCTGCCAGTTTTCTTTGAAGGGATCTGGAGCGGGTTCTTTGGACACTTTGGAAACGGTTTGATCCACGTTGCGGCGCACCTCCTCATTGAGTTCGCGCAGGTCCGCGGAGGACATCCAGCCATGATCGCGGGCGAAGTCTTCGGCCACCTGCAGGCAGTCCCGCGCGGAGCCTCCCTGGCGCTTGGCATCGGGGATGTAGGAGGCATCATCATGCTCCCCGTGCCCCGCCAGTCGCAGCAGGGTGCCCACGATCATCTGCGGTCCGCCCCCGGCCCGTGCACTGGCCACGGCAGTCCGGAAGGCCTTCAGGCAGGACGCCAGGTCCGTGGCATCCACCGTCATGCCTTCGATGCCGTAGCCCGCCGCACGGTCTACCAGGTTTTCGCAGGCATACTGGCGGGTGTTTGGCGTGGAGTAGGCATACTGATTGTTCGCCACACTGATGATGATCGGCAGTTTTTCCACCGCCGCCATGTTCAGACCTTCATGAAAAGCCCCAGTGGAGGTGCCGCCATCGCCGATGCTGGTGGCGCCCACGCTGTCTCCCAGGTTCCCGGCCAGCCTCCGTGCAAACAAGCCGCCGGCCACCACGGAAAGCAGGCTCCCCAGATGGCTGATCATCGCCAGCAGACCCTCCTTCGGACGCCCGCGGTGGATGTTGCCATCGCGCCCCCGCATGGGGCCTGTGGAAGTCCCCAGATACGTGCGCACGCAGTCAATGATCGGCTCCCCGAAGGCCAGACGGCCGGCTTGGTCACGGATCAGCGGGCCGTAGATGTCCTGCCCTTTCCGCAGTTGCACCCCCAGCGCCGCACTGAATGCCTCCTGGCCTTTTCCTAGGTACACCCCGCCCACAATCCTCCCGCCTGCACGGTAAAGAGCTCCGAGCTTCTCCTCCAGCACCCGGGCCAGCAGCATGTGCTGGTAGGAGAGGAGAAATTGAGCCCGAAAATCGGCCGTGAGATCGGTTTCGACGCAGTTGATCGATGAAGCAGGTGCCACAGGCCCTACTTGGTATCAAGGCTGGCAGCGTCGTCAATAGCGTCCCAGTCAGGAATCCGCTACAAGGGCATAATATGAGCGATAATTCACAGTGCACGTGGCATCCCTTCCGCTTACTTCCTGGGCGAGTTTTAAAGATTTTCCGTGACAAGCTCCTCGTTATTTAATAATCTGTTTGAATTTTCAATAAAATAGAGTATTTTTAATAAACTTTCCCGAAATTTTTAGAACTCTATGGAATCCCTCATCGCTTCCGCTGCTGCTGATCCAGCATTCACAGGCTTCCACGTCCAAAGCTATGGAAGCCTTCTGCTGCCGGATCACCCCATCCGCTTTGGGTTTCAGGTGGACATCGTCCCAGAAAACTGCCCCACCAGCATCCTCTTTGGCCTTGTCAGCCGTGATCCCATCAATGGCGGCCATGCCAAAACCAGCGGTTTCGCCGTAAGGGTGGACTTGGAAATGCGGGAAGTCTGGGATGCCCTGAACAGCAGCGGCCTCGTCGGCTGGGTGGAGCACCCCAAAGGTCTGGCTGGCTTTACCGATGAAGAACCCCTCCTCCTTGGCTGGGAGATCGAATATCACGGTGAAGCATTGATTCCCAAGCTGGTAGTTGGAGACCAACAGTGGCTCTACCCCGCCATCCAGTGTCCCAATCCCATCGTGATGGAGACCGTCATTGGCTGGGAAGGCGAGTGGGATCGCGATCCCCGTGGCACTTTCCTCCATCCAGCCCTCTGGCGCGAGCAGCTCCCCACGCTCTCCACCTCACCAGAAGCAGAAGTCCTCGCGGCCTGATCTTTGCGTCTGCTCTCCGCCGTCAGCAGCGCTCCCATCCGGTGCGGAGAGAATCCACAATGTGCCAGGTACGCGGGCGCTCCAAGCTCCAGCTTGAATCCCGCCGCTTCCCCCGTTACCAGACGGGCTCATGAAAAACACGGAAAGTCGCATCCTCATCACCGGCGGAGCCGGATTCATCGGCAGCGCCCTCGTCTGGGAGCTTAACCGCCGCGGCTGCGAAAACATCGTCGTCTGCGACCGCCTCAGCACCGACGAAAAATGGAAGAATCTCGTCCCGCTCAAATTCGCCGACTACATCGACGGCAACGACCTCCTGCAGGCCGTCATCCACAGCCCCGGCAAGCTCGGCCGCTTTGACCACATCCTCCACCTCGGTGCCTGCTCCGCCACCACCGAGCGGGATGCCGACTACCTCATGCGGAACAACTACGAGTTCACCAAGCAGCTCTGCCAGTGGTCCCTCGCCACCCAGGCCCGCTTTGTCTACGCCTCCTCCGCCGCCACCTATGGAGATGGTGCCCACGGCATGGACGACCAGATGCCCGACATCCACGCCCTGCGCCCGCTGAACATGTACGGCTACTCGAAGCACCTCTTCGACCTCCACGCCCGGCGCGAAGGCTGGCTGCCGAACATCGTCGGCCTCAAATACTTCAATGTCTATGGCCCCAATGAAGACCACAAGGCGGACATGCGCAGCCTCGTGCACAAAGCCTGCGGCCAGATCCTCGCCACCGGCAAAGTCCAGCTCTTCAAATCCCACCGCCCCGACTACAAAGATGGCGAGCAGATGCGCGACTTCCTCTACGTAAAGGATGCCATCCGCATGACCCTCCACCTCGCCGAAACCCCTGCCGCCGGCGGCCTCTTCAATCTCGGCTCCGGCAAAGCCCACACCTGGGTCGAACTCGCCACCGCCATCTTCACTGCCCTCGGCAAAGCCCCCAACATCGAGTTCATCGACATGCCCGAGCACCTGCAGTCGAAATACCAATACTACACCTGCGCCGACATCGCCAAACTGCGCGGCTCCGGATTTGATACGGAGATCACATCACTTACCGAAGCCGTGCGCGACTACGTGCAGGGCTACCTGGTGCCGGACAAACGGCTGGGAGATGAGGTTGCTTAAACAGCCTCAATCGCTCTCTTGCTCTCGTCGCTCCGAGAAAACAAGCTTGTACAACACATTCATGGAGAACAGGCACGGGACCACCGCACATTCGCCAAAAAGTACAATGCCATGGCAATGTTCAAGACAGGCTCCGCAGCATGAATGTTCATAAGGGGAAGAAACATTCATCGTCGTTCCAAGATACTCGCTGGACTGCGGGTCTCGCATGCGCTCAGGGCTTGGGAGAAAACACATTCCCCAGCGGCAGCCAGCGCGTCGTCCACGTGCCTTGATCCAGAAAGCGAACCTCGATAAGTCCGCCCGTGTTGCGCGGATCGCTTTGGTCAAACAGCAGATTTCCCATCGAGTACCAGCGCAGCGAGGACTTGCCACGCTCCCAGCCCGCAGAGGGGCGGTGCGGGTGACTGCCTAGAATAAGCCGTGCCCCCGCCTGCTCCGCCCAGCTGGCGATCAAGCTTTCTCGTATCGCAGGTGTGGCGGAGTATTCCGTGCCCAGGTGCAAAAAAGCGAAGAGAGGTTTTGTCGTTGGCTTCCATGCCGCAAAAGCCCCCGCCTCCAGCAGCTTCCACGCAGGCTCAGGCGAGTTCTCCACATCCGTGGCCGCTCCGAGGCGAAAATCAGTCATCTCCACCAGCGCTTTGTCTTCCAGCACCACAATGCCTGCGGCCATGAGGTCGCTCTTCATGGCTTCATAAGCCTTCACGCCAAAATCATGGCTGTGATTGTTGGCCAGCGAGACCGCGCTGACTTTGAGCCGCTTCAGCCATGCGAGCGCAAGATCACGCGGCATTCCTATTTGATACGGATGCCTCAGCTTGGCCGGCACCTCAGGCAGCATCACGCCTTCGAGGTTGATGATCAGTGGCGCACCACCCGTCACATCCAGAATCGCTTTCTCTATCCGCGCCGCCTCTTCCGGTAGTGCCAGATTGGAGGCCACGGCACGGCCGAAATGAACATCGCCACCGAAATAAAAACGCGCCCCCGGCAGAGAGCGCCCCGGTATGGCCTGCGTGCTGTAAAGCTGTGTGATGTAGCTCGTTGTCTCCGGCTCATCGCGCCGCCCGCCGTAGTGAATGGCATTGCGATTGCGCAGCACCACGCCCGCTGCGCCGATCTCCCCTTGCAGCCGTAGCATGAGCCACTGCGCCGCTTTGGAGTCCAGGTTGCCAGGCTGATCCAGCTTCGGAATCGCCTCCACGTCTCCCGCCGCCAGCACCCGCAGCGTCTCCGCATCTTTTTCACGGGCCTGCACCTGGGGCAGGTAGTGGGAGAAGTCCGTGGACTGCACCACCAGCGTTTTCTTTGACTTCACACACTTCGCCAGCGCGGGCAGCAGCCTGGCCCAGTCTTCCGGCGTGGAGCGCACATCCAGCGCCACCGGCACCACCGGCGTGTCAGGAAAAAAATGCCGCACAGATGGCAGCAGTGCCTGTACGCCGTGCTCATGGCTGAAAAGCGCGGACTCGCTCATCAGGCCCTCCTGCAGCAGCTCGCGCACCGCCTCCGCATCCACCTTCACAAGTCCCAGCGGTGTCAGGAAATCCCGTCTCGTAGTCGAGGCTGGCGTTTTGCCCCGTTTGAAATGCTCCGGTGTCAGCAGGACGATGCGCTCATACTTCCCTGCCGAAGCCATCCACAGCGTCTCGGCGATCAAATCCAGCGCCAGCAGATGGTGCGGCACCGTGACACCCGAGAGCTCCTGCGCCAGCGGGCGGCCCTCCCGCTCCACCCGCGCATGCGCCTCACGAAACGGCCCCGCGTCGGTGTAGAAAAGCGGATAGGGCTGTGCATTGGCACCGCACGCCGTCAGCAGAAAAAGCAGCAGGCGCACTCTCATCTCATTCCGCCTTCGCAGGAAAAACCGGCACCGCCCATTTCGCGCGTTCTGGCAGCTGCGGCTGCGCAGTGTACACTTTGGCTCTCCACTCCTCATCCGTGGCACGCTTGTCCTGCGAGCCGACAAATTCAAAATGCTGGTAGGCCATTCCCGCCACGAGGCGCGGCGTATTCTCGTTGCCGACAAGCGCGATCATGATGCAAGGCCTGCCCAGCGCCTCCTGCAGCACCTGATGCAAGTACGCGTCCGTATGCACATCGGTGACGAGCGCCACCTTGCCACGGTCCGCGCTCGGAGCTTCCGAGGGGTCCACTGGCGTGTCCATGTCCATCAGCGAAAAGGACCAGATCTGCTCGTGCTCACGGTCCGTCAGCTTTTCGCCACGAATTTCCTTTTCCGCCATCTGCCGGCAGAAGCGCATGTTGTCCACAAAACGGGCCAGCGTGCCAAACTCCTCATCCTCCAGATCCGGCAGCAGCTGATGCTCCTTGATGCCCGCGCGTGTAAAAATCGCCAGACGCTCCATCTCGCGCCAGAAGGCCACGTCTGGCTGCACAAATCCCCGCGGCAGCTCTGGCAGCGGGCGCTTGTCTGCCACACCACCTTCGCCCAGTTCGGCATAGCTTTGCTTCGCATAGAGCACAGTGTCATGCTTGATCTCCGTCCAGTGCCCCAGCATCGACTCAATGTTTTTCGCAGCAAAAGCCGGCGAGTTCATAAACGCAGGATAGTTCGCATTGCGATGCCCCGCCAGCATTGACAGCGCATTGAGCTGCTTGCCCGCCATGCTGCCAAACCACGTTCTGTCCGGTGTCTTCACCAGTTCCAGGCGCAGTCTTGCCAGCGTGTGGTTGAACCCTTCCAGCCCCCCTTCTTGCGCGGAGAATCGATCACGAATAAATTCCTGAGAATGTTCCTCCGCCACATCATCCCCAAATGCCGCAGACACAAACAGGCCGCTCGGCATGGTTAGCTTGTCGGTGATGAAGTTGTTCAAAATCCACGCATCGTAGCTGAAGCGCTGGCCAAAGATGCGAAACTCAGGCCGAAGATCTTCCGCATTCTGCGGCCTTCCCCGGCCATCTGAGATGATCAGTGGCGCCCGCAGACTTCCCAGCGCCGCCTTGAGCCTGCCGAGCTTTTTCTCATCAAACACATCGCTTAGCGCCAGCGCGTCCTGGCCCAGCGTGTCCTTCACCCATTTTCGCAGCTCGATGAAGGTCAGGTCATCGCTCGGCCCGGCAAAAAAGCCCGTGATCTCCATGAGCGAGCGCCAGTCATCCACCGCACGTCGCCCATCTTTGTCCGGCGTGGAAAGCACCAGCAGCATCAGCAGGGAGTCAGACAGGCCCAGTGTCGGCGGCCCGCTCGCAGGATTGAGCGCGTAGCCGCTGCGGCCCAGGTACATCATCGAGCGGAAGTACCCGCTCAGCTCTTCGCTTTTCGTGTAGTGCGAGCGCACGCGGAACTGCGAGTAGTCAGGTCTCTTGGAGTTATCATACTCATTGAACAGGCCGCCCCCGCCCGCTGACGCCGCCTTCATGATCTGGTTCACATCGCTGCGCAGAAGCGCGGCGGTGTCGTCAGAGAATCGCTTCGTCATCGCGGCCAGTCGTTCAGTGACGGTGCGCGGATCCGTGGACGGATTGGCACGCTCCATCTGCTTTTTCACTTCGGGATCAATGTCCTCCTCGCCTTCCTTTTTCGGTGCCTTCGTCTCGAGCCCCAGCACGCACCATGCGGCGGCCAGCTGCGCCTCCAGCACCTCCAGCCGCGCCGCAGCTTTGGCAGGAGTACCCTTTTTCAAACTCGCAGCACTGCGCATGCCGCGCCCCAGGAATGTTTCCAGTCTTGCCCGCATCTGACGTTTTTCAATGAACTCCATCGCACTCGCGAAATACCGGTGAAAAGCGTGCATCGCCAGATCTGGCGTGATCAGCTTGGCCTGACCAGGATTGCGTGACCATGGATCTGAAGAGTCTTTGTCGATCTTGTCGAACGCGGCCAGCATTTCATCGGGCGTGGAGCGGTAATCACGCACCTCGTTGCCATCCTCGTCCTTCTGCCCCGGTTTCGGCGGCGCTTCAAATACGGTCTCCAGGTTCGTCCCTTCCAGCCCGATCAGCACAAAGCGGTTCTCCTCCAGATACGTCTTCTGCGCCTCTGTTAGTTTGATGCCGATCTGCTCCAGCAGCAGTTTGGAATTGGCCGCCTTGGAAAGTTTGGGCGCTTTGGCCTCCATCGGTTTGGCCGGTTCCGTGGGCCCGGTCAGCGCAGGCGGCGTGGGTGCAAACGCCTTCAGCGACACCTCAGCCATCGGCACCTCCGCTGCAAAAACCGCCCCTGCGCCCAGTAGGATTGAAAAAAAGGATACCCTTCTCATGAGGATCAATACTACGACCGAACCGCCATCGCTCAAGCCTCCAGCCATCATTTCTTCCTGCATTCCGGCATTCGACATCCGCCCTTTCGCATGCTAAACACCTCGCCCCATGTCTGCCCCAACCAACCGTCTCGACGCCCGTTTTGCCCAGCTTCGCACTCAGAAGAAGAAGGCATTCGTCGCTTATGTCTGCGCCGGAGATCCCACGCTTGATGCCACCATCGACATCGTCCTGGGCCTGGAACGTGCCGGGGTGGATGTCGTGGAGCTCGGCGTGCCCTTCTCCGACCCGCTGGCCGACGGCATTGTCAATCAAATGGCGGCAGACCGTGCTCTCAAGGCCGGAGCCTCCACGCCCAAGGTGCTCGAGATGATCAAAAAGCTGCGCACGCAGTCACAGGTACCGCTGGTGCTTTTCACCTACCTCAATCCCGTCTACGCCTACGGCTACGAGCAGTTCCACAAGGATGCCGCCGCCGCCGGAGCCGATGGCGTGCTTGTGCTGGACCTGCCGCCAGATGAAGCCGCGCAAAATGTGGAGCTGAAGGCCGCTCCGGAGCTGAAGCACATCCAGCTCATCGCCCCCACCTCTCCCTCGGATCGTATCGCCAGCATCGCCAAAAGCGCCGAAGGCTTTGTCTACTACGTCAGCCGCCTCGGCGTCACTGGCGCACAGGCGCAGATCGCCACCGGCATTGCCGAGCAGGTCGCCATCATTAAAGCCGCCACAGAAGTCCCCGTGTGCGTCGGCTTCGGCGTGTCCAATCCCTCCCAGGCCGCCGAGGTCGCCAGCAAAGCCGATGGCGTCGTCGTCGGCAGCGCCATCGTAAAGCTCATTGAGCAAAACGGCTCTTCGCCCGATTGCGCCGCCAAGGTCGAAGCCTTCGTCAAACCTCTTGTCGATGCCGTCCACGCTCTCTGACTCCTTGACCACCCCTTGACCCCACTTTCTCTCATGACTCTCAACTTCACCAAAATGAACGGCGCCGGCAATGACTTCGTCATGCTGGACAATCGCAACCTTTCCATCTCCCTCACCAAGGAGCAGATCGAAAAGCTCTGCGACCGCCATCGCGGCATCGGTGCGGACGGCCTGCTCTGCGTCGAGCCCGCCACCGGCACCGGCGACTTCAAAATGCGCTACTACAATGCCGACGGCGGCGAAGCCGAGATGTGCGGCAATGGCGCACGCTGCTTCGGCCGTTTCGTCAATCACCTGCATGGAGACAAGCTCACCAAGATCGCCTTTGAAACGCAGGCGGGCATCATCTCCGCCGAATTCGAAGGCGACCAGGTGCGCATCAACATGAGCACCCCGCACAGCCTCAAGCTCTCCCAGCACCTTGAAGTGGCCGGAGCCGGGCTGACCGTGCACAGCGTGAACACCGGCGTGCCGCATGCCGTGGTCATGGTCGATGACCTCGACGTGGTGCCCATCCGCGAATGGGGTGCCGCCCTGCGCTACCATGAGGCCTTCAAGCCCAAGGGCACCAATGCCAACTTTGCCAAGGTCGTCGCCCCCGGCAGCATCGCCATCCGCACCTACGAGCGCGGCGTGGAGGATGAAACCCTCGCCTGCGGCACCGGCATGGTCGGCTGCGCCCTCATCTACCACGAGCTTACCGGCGAACCCGGCCCCATCAGCGTCCTCGTCAAAGGTGGCGACACCCTCAAAGTCGGCTTCGAAGAACCCGACAAGAGCGAGTACACCAACGTGACCCTTTTCGGCCCCGCGGACTTCGTGTTCACGGGGACGGTCTCGATCTAGGCGGGGACTTTCCGGAGACTGAAAATTGGAAACTAGGAACTGAAAACTGAAAATTGCATGAATGCGCAGAAGTCGTCTTTGGCATTGGCAGAAGAGATGGAGGATCGGTTCTTGGATTTCGCGGCTCGGATTTGTGCCTTGGTGGAAGCTCTCCCGGACACCAAAACCGGCAGGCACATTTCTGGCCAGATGATTCGCTGCGGCACATCCCCCGCCCCCAATTACGCCGAAGCTTGCGCAGCTGAAAGCCACAATGATTTCACCCACAAACTTGGTGTAGTCCTCAAGGAACTGCGGGAAACCCGCATCTGGCTGAAACTTTCCGTCAAGACAGCAACCATGAAAAAAGGTCGGCTCACTCCCCTGATCGAGGAATGCTCCGAACTGATGAACATTGTCGGAAAGTCCATCGTAACCGCCAAAGCCAACTCCCTCACCAAAAAAC
The DNA here is from genome assembly GCF_044226605.1 of Prosthecobacter sp. Taxonomy (GTDB): domain Bacteria; phylum Verrucomicrobiota; class Verrucomicrobiia; order Verrucomicrobiales; family Verrucomicrobiaceae; genus Prosthecobacter. The sequence goes on from NZ_JBGAGS010000008.1 coordinate 32,248, forward strand.
GCCGCTAGCGCCTAGCCCGACAATTTCCAATTTTCAGTTTTCAATTCCCAGTTTTCAGTCCGAAAGATTACCTCTTTCCCCTATCGCTCCCATGTTCGCAGGAACCCACACCGCCATCGTCACCCCTTTCCGCAACGGCCAGATTGATGAAGCCGCCCTCAAATCGCTCATCGACTTCCAGTTCGACAACGGTGTCACGGGCGTCGTGCCCTGCGGTACCACCGGTGAATCCCCCACGCTGGACCATGAAGAGCATTCCCGCGTGGTGAAGCTGACCGTTGAGTTCGCCAAAGGCCGTGGCGTCGTCATGGCCGGCACCGGATCCAATTCCACCCGCGAGGCCATCGAGCTCACCCAGGAAGCCGAGGCCGCAGGAGCCACCGCCTCCCTCCAGGTCGCCCCGTATTACAACAAGCCCACGCCCGAAGGCCTCTACCAGCATTTCAAAGCCATCGCAGACAACACCAAGCTCCCGCTCATGCTTTACAGCATCCCCGGCCGCTGCGGCATTGAGATCGGTCTGGATGTCCTCGTGCGCCTTGCCGAGAGCTGCCCGAACATCCGCTCCATCAAGGAAGCCGGTGGCAATCCCGAACGCGTCAGCCAGATGAAGCAGATCCTGCCTGCCGACTTCGAGATCATGTCCGGAGACGACGGTCTCACCCTGCCCTTCATGTCCGTCGGCGGCGTCGGCATCGTCAGCGTTGCTTCCAATCTCATTCCAAAGCCCATCAGCGAGATGGTCCAGTTGGCTCTCAAAGGCGACTACGCCGCAGCCTTGAAGATCCACACGAAGTACTACCCGCTCTTCGCTGCCTTCCTCAAGCTGGCCACCAACCCCATCCCGATCAAAACCGCGATGTCGCTGGCCGGCCACTGCACCGATGAGCTGCGCCTGCCGCTCGTCGGCATGGAAAAGGAAAAAGTCGCCGAACTGACCGCCACGCTGAAGAAGCTGGCGATCATCGCGTAAGACATCACTCCTCGCCGCCTAGATAGGGCTCCGCCAGATGCACCCATGGATGGATCGTGCCGTAGTCGGCGATCTCCTTGCCAAAGGCCGTGCTCATAAACAGCGCGTTTGGGACCATCCCCACCCGTCCGAGGTCCAGCCTGTCCGCATCCCAGCATGAACCGATGGTGGGATCATCATGGTGCTCTCCCTCGGTATGCCAGACACAGGCGAAATGCAGTAGCGCAAAGTCCTCATCAGACAGATCAAAGAAACGCCCGCGGAAAGTCGCCGCAAACTCCGCGCCTCGTTTCCCATGTCCAGGATCCCAGCCCTCGTTTTCCCGGCGGCTGTCGTGAAACAGCGCGAACAATCTCACCACATCGACCTTGGCTCCCGTTCTCGCCGCCAGCACGCAGCCGTTGCGCTCCACCCGCCGCCAATGATCAGGACCATGCGCGGAAAACGCATCGCGATGATGCGGCGCTTGCGTCACCGCAAGCCAAAGACGTCGATAGTCAGTATTCATCATGGTTGCTGACGGTCTGCAGGCTTTCACTCCAGCCTGTTCTCTGAAGACACCGGATAATCATCGCAGTATCGAAACCGCGTCACAAACGGAATGGCCGTTGGCTGATCGGCAAACCCCTCGCCCATGCCCGACTTCCACACGCGAAAGCCTGAGTCCGTATCAGGAGAATGGTAGGTGACGAGCGTGATGCGGTCGTCATGAATCAGCGCATGCAGCAATCCTGGCACCCGCAGGGATTCAGGAAGGTCGGCTGGTTTTACGATCTTCCCTCGTAACTCTTTGCCGGACACAGGCAGCAGCCGGTCTCTGTCCCGGCTTAAAGTGCTGAGGTGATCGGTAAGGTGCTGCACCACCGGCTTGGAGCTGTCGGTTGTCCATTCATGGCACAGCCACCACAGTCCGGCTGAAGCGCCCACGACGGATAGCAGGCCGATGACGGCAAGGACCGCGATCGAGGTGCGAAACAAGAGTTTCATGCTCTCGACCCCCGTCGTTCCACCTGTTCACGGATGGCCCGCATCCCTTCAGCATGCGCCGCCCCATCCTTGGGACAAATCCACAGCCCATCATCCCAGCAATCCCCCTCGATCTCAAACGTATGCCCGTTAAAATCGAATTCCCCATAGACTCCCGCACCATGCCGCAAATAGCGGGACTTGAGCTGCCTGACCACGCAAGGCAGTTGGGAGAGGCACTCACACAGCACGCCATATTCGACACCATACACCTTGCAGTGGCTGTCCCCAAAAACCTGGAGTTCAAAAGGCGAGCTGAAAAGTGAAGTCAAAGATTTCAAAAAAGCGCTCATAAGGTCCATCCGCTATTCACAGCTCCACCGCCATGACCACAGTTTCACCGTACGCTCCGCTCGGAATAAACGCCGTCAAGCCATGCCGTTGAAGTCGGCGGAGAAACTGTGCCATTCCCTCACCGGTGGGAAAACGCCGGAGCAAGCAGCGCCACGAGAATCGAAAGGACAAACAGCACCAGAAGGACAATGAAAAGGATCGAGACGATTGAAAACCGCGTTTTCACCTCGGGCGTCAGCCCGACGATCCTTTCATACCCTGGAGACATCACAATGCGTCCTTTCTCTGAGAGCATCAGCCACAGCACGTAGCCGTTCATCGTCGGCCCGACGACGGTGGGTATGGAGACCAAAAGCAGAATGCCCGAGATGACCGCCACGGGCACTCGCGCCCACGGTTTCAGTCGCCGCAGTCCGGCTCCCAGGCACAAAGCGGCTGAGGCGCTCGCCAGGATCACCAGCCAGATCGCGAAGTCATTTCCTCTGAATCTCCCGGAGACCAGTTCCCCTCCCTGAATCAGCGCCGGCAGAAGCAGCACCGCGCCGATCAGGCCAAACATCGCACCCACGCCTCGGATCTCAGACTCATGCCTGAGCATCGCGCGGCGCATCGCCTCGGGCGATGATTCATCCACCAGCCGCGACTGCGGCGGCGCATAGGGATTGATGTCTGCGTCCTGCTCCATTCAGCGCCATCTTACCAGAGCTTGCGCATCGTCCGCCAGCTTCATTTGGATGCCCCTGTTACCTGCTTTACAGCCTGCCGCCGATGCGGCATCTGTAGGGCATGTCGTTTCAGCGCCATCTGTGCCTCGCCTTGCTGCTGGGGCTGTCCAGTTGCACCTACCTCGGACAAAAGTTCGGAGGCATGATGTCCGCATCTTCGAATAAATCGCCGAAGGACAAAAAGCTCGGCGAGGCCAAGGTCATCGGCGTCATCGAGATGGTGAACCCCGAGCAGAACTACGTGCTCATCAATTGCGAACAGCGCGTGAACATCCCCGCCGGCACCGAGATCATTTCCCAGGGCGTGAACGGTTCGGACGCCCGGCTCAAAGTCACCCCCGAGCGCAAGGGCAACTACATCACCGCAGACATCACCCAGGGCATGCCGCAGCTGCGCGATCTGGTGGTCTACCAGGTCAAATCCGCAGAGGGAGCAGCTCCCTCCGCAGCACCCATGGTAGCCCCCGATGCCGTCCAGGTGCCCCTGACTCCCATCATGCAGGCGGATGTGCCCCCGCCGCTCAACACCCCCTTTCAGCCAATGGCACCGTTCAAGTCCATGCAGGGTCAAACCCCGCCCCCTGGCTCGACACAGCTGCCGGTCAATCAGACACCGCCCTCCATGCTGCAGCCCATACCTCTGCCACCAAGCCCGTCCAAAACCACCCGGCCGGCAGATGAACCTGCGGCGGATCTCAGCAAACTGCCGCCTGTGATCCGATGATCTCTGAAAGCGAAGCTCTCGCCCGGGTCCTCGCCTCCGTGGCGCCAGCATCCGTGCAATCCGCCGCCTTGTTTGCTGCGCTGGATCACTACGCCGCACAGGATGTCACCGCCACCGTTCCCATCCCTGCCTTTGATCAGTCAGCCATGGATGGCTATGCCCTCCGCGCCGCTGATACCACCACCTCTCAGCCTCTGCGCGTCTCCGGCGAGCAGGCTGCCGGGCTGGACGCCTCTCTGCAGCTGCAAAGCGGCTGCGCTATTCGCATTTTTACCGGTGCGCCCATTCCCGCCGGCGCCGATGCCGTGATCATGCAGGAGGACGTTCGACGCGAGGAGGATCGCATCACCTGCACCGATCCCGTCGTCGCCGGGGAAAACATCCGGCGCGCAGGCACGGACCTCTGCCACGGCCAGTTTGTGCTGCGTGCCGGGGAAAAGATCACTCCTGGCCGCATGGCCGTGCTGGCCTCCCAGGGCCTGGAGCAAATCAAAGTTCACACTCCGCCACGTGTCGCCGTGCTCAGCACCGGAGACGAGCTCGTAGCCCCCGGTGCAGGCCCACTCCGTGCGGGGCAGATTTACAATACCAACGGCCTCATGCTGCGCGGCATGCTCGCGCAAATGGGCATTCGGGAAAGCACCCAGGCGCACTGCCGCGATGATCTCCCGCACACCATTGAGACCCTCCGGCACTTGCTGGGCACCCACGACGTCGTGCTGGTCAGCGGGGGTGTTTCCGTCGGCGATCATGACCAGATCAAGCCCGCGCTCAAAGAGCTTGGCGTGGAGCCCGGGCTCTGGCGCGTGAAGGTGAAGCCCGGCAAGCCCTTCCTCTTCGCCCGGAGTGGTGCATCCCACGTCTTTGGCCTGCCCGGAAATCCGGTGTCTTCGTTTGTTACGTTTCAGCTTTTTGTTCGTCCTGCCCTCTTGAAAATGCTGGGCGCTTCAGATGCCCACCTTGGACCTCGCATCATTCCCGCGACCGCTGGTTCTGCCCTGTCCAATCCCGGCGACCGCCCCCACTACCTGCGCGGAACCTTTTCCCAAGGCCAGTTCCTGCCGCTCGGCTCCCAGCAGAGCCACGCCCTGCTCTCGCTCAGCCGGGCAAATGCCCTGCTGCGGCTGGAGCCGGAACAAAACCTGCAAGCAGGAGACGCTGCAGATGTCTGGTTGCTGGATTGATCGGTTGCGCACCCCGCACTGCCATCCATTCTGCACTTCTTCACATGGAACACGTCCTCGTCATCACCCGTCAGCTTTTCGATCAACTGGGCAGTTTTCAAGGCTTCCAGGCCGATGCCCCCCGCTACTTGCACGCGATGCTGGCCCCGGGAGCCAATCACTTCATGGAGCGCCCTGCTGCTGAAAAAGATCCTTCTCACAAGCAGCTCATCCCCTACACCATCTTTCATCACGCCGGCCGCTACCTCAGCTACACCCGCGGTGGCAGTTCGGGGGAGAAGCGTCTCGTCGCCAAGCGCTCCATCGGCATCGGCGGCCATATCAATCCGGTCGATGCAGGCCAGGACGGTCTCGGCGAAACCATGTACTACAACGGCGTCGAACGCGAGATGGCCGAAGAACTTGTCATCTCCGGCACTCACACGCAGAAAGTGATCGGCCTCATCAACGACGACGCCACCGAAGTCGGCAGCGTACACCTCGGCGTGGTGCATTTCTTCGATCTCAGCAGCGACGACGTGAAGTCCAACGAAGACGCCATTCAGGACCTGCGCTTTCACACACTGGAAGAACTGCACGCCATGCACGACCAGCTCGAAACGTGGTCACAGATCTGCGTGGACCACCTTTGGAATGTTCAAAAATAATTGAAATTCGTACGACCGGAAGAAATGCTTGTCTCTTGGTGCATCGAATGTTTCTCTTACCTGCAATGGAAGAAACATCACTCAGCGCCGCAGCATCTTCGGAAGCTTCGCTGACACAGCCCGCGCCCAGCAGCAGCTCCGCCGAGGATCGCATCCTGGTGGAAAAAGCCCAGGCGGGAGACACGCGTGCCTTTGATGACCTCGTCCGCAAGTACACCCCGAAGCTTTACGGCCTCATTTACAACATGACCTCCAACCGCGAGGACACCGCGGATCTGCTGCAGGACGTGTTTGCCAAGGCCTACCGCTCCATCAAGCGCTTCATGGGCAAGTCATCGTTCTACACCTGGATCTACTCCATCGCGGTGAACATGACTTTGAACTTCCTCAAGAAGCGTGGCCGCCACCATAAAGTCAGTCTTGACGATGTAGATACGGGCATCGAAAACGATCCCGAATTCATTCGTGTTACCACGGCAAATTCAGGCACTCTTCGTGAGGTTAACATCCACGAATTGCAGAAAAGGTTGAACGCAGCCATGATGAGGCTGTCAGAAGACCACCGCACGGTGGTGACCTTGTATGACGTACAAGGTCTCCAGCATGCCGAAATCAGCAAGATATTGGGAGTCTCGGAAGGGACTGTCAGGTCCCGGTTGTTTTATGCACATCGCCTTCTCCAAACCTATCTTGAAGACTTCGTAAAATAGTTAACGTCTGCCCCTAACGCATAGAAACAACAATCCACAGCACGCCATGAATGAATTCGAAAACATCCAGCGGTTGATTCGATTGAAGCGGTTCGAACAGCCCGAAGAAGGGTTCACGGAGAACTTCCTTCAGCAGTTTCACCAGAGGCAGCGTGCCGAACTCCTCAAGCAGTCTTCTGTGGAGCTGCTCATGGAGCGCTTCTCCACCTGGTGGAGCAATCTTCTCGTGCCCAAATGGAGCCTCGCCACCGCCGCCCTTGCCGTCTGCGCCGTGAGCGCGTGGATGCTCTCCCGTCCTGGCGAAACTCCCGGTGCCGCCCTCACTTCTTCCCCGGCTGCCTCTGAAAAGCCCTTCGTTTCCAAGATGGATCTCAGCGAACTCCCTCTGGCTCGCACCGCTGGCCCGGACGAGGGCACTCGCTCAGTTCCTGCCGTCGAAGGCAAGGCGCCAGCCCAGGCCCTGCGCGCTTCCGCCACCGGCGGATTTGAGAAACCCCAGAGTAAAAACGCCATTCCTGCCGTCCAAAGCGGCACGGAAAGCGGTCTGCGCAAATAGTCAGGCCGCACCGGCGCTGAAAAACTTCTCTTTGCCAGCAGGGCCAGCCCGGCGTAATCCTTGCGCCGATCATGGGAAACTGCCCTGACAACCGCCTCATTTTCCGAATTAGCTTCGGACTCGTCCGCGCCTGACGTCGCCGGGTGAGTCCGTTGCCTTGCATGCCTGCGCTCCACGCGCCCTTGGCATCCGGCGTCCCGGCACCCCTGGCCACCCGCCAGCCCGGCCTGTTTTCTCATTGCGCACCCCTGTCCCCCTCTCCATTTCCCCTCTTTCATGTCCACAGTTACCATCTATGACACTACCTTGCGTGACGGCACGCAGGGCACCGGCATCTCCTTCAGCACCCTCGACAAAATCCGCGTGGCGGAAAAGCTCGACGATTTCGGCGTCCACTACATCGAGGGCGGCTGGCCCGGCTCCAATCCCAAAGACGCCGCTTTCTTCGAAGAAGCCTCCAAGCGTTCCTGGAAGAACGCCAAGATCACCGCCTTCGGCATGACCCGCCGCGGCAAGATGAAGGTCGAGGACGACCCTCAGGTCAAAATGCTGCTCGATGCCAAGACGCCCGCCGTCACCATCGTCGGCAAGACCTGGGCCCTCCACGTCACCGAAGTCTTCCAGGTTACCTTGGAGGAAAACCTCGCCATGATCGCCGACACCGTCGCCTATCTGAAACAGCACGGCCGCGAAGTGCTCTACGATGCCGAACACTTCTTCGACAGCTTCAAAGAAGACCCCGAATACTCGCTCAAAACCATCAAGGCCGCTCAGGACGCCGGCGCAGACCTCATCGTCCTCTGCGAGACCAATGGCGGCGCTCTTCCCGAGTTCGTTGAAGAAACCACCCGCAAAGTCATCGCCCACCTCGGCCGTCCCGTCGGCATTCATACGCACAATGACGGCGGCGTCGGCGTGGCCAATGCCCTTGCTGCCGTGCGCGCCGGCGCCTGCCAAGTGCAGGGCACCATCAATGGCTACGGAGAGCGCGTGGGAAACTGCAACCTCACCACCATCATGCCCAATCTTCAGATCAAGATGGGCATTCCGCTTGGCATCGACCTCACCCGCCTGCGCGAGCTCGCCAACTTCGTCGATGAACTCGCCAACGTACCGCACGACATCCGCGCCCCCTACGTCGGCGTCGCCGCCTTCACTCACAAAGGCGGCCTCCATGTGCACGCCGTGCAGAAACTTGCCCGCACCTACGAGCATGTGGACCCCACGCTCGTCGGCAATCAGCGCGTCATCACCATCTCAGACATGTCCGGCCAGTCCAACGTGCTCATCAAGGCCGAAGGCATGGGCTTCAAGTTCGCCAAAGGAGACGCCCGCGTGCAGACCATCCTCGGCGAGGTCAAACGCCTCGAAAGCGAAGGCTACGAATTCGAAGCCGCTGAAGCTTCCTTCGAGATGCTCATCCGCAAGCAGCTCGGCCAGCACCAGCCCGTGTTCAATCTCATCGAGTACCATTCCACCCACCGCTTCCACGGCGGCGAGCACGGTTTTGAAACCTGCGAAGCCACCATCAAACTCGAGGTCGACGGCACCCGCGTTTACACCGTGGATGAAGGAGACGGCCCCGTGAATGCGCTCGACAACGCCCTGCGCAAAGCCCTCCTGCCCTTCTTCCCTGCCCTCAAGGTGATGCGTCTGGCCGACTACAAGGTCCGCATCATCGACGGCGGCACCGGTACCGCCGCCAAGACCCGCGTCCTCATCACCAGCACGGATGGAAACGCCACCTGGGGCACCGTCGGCGTCAGCTGCAACATCATCGACGCCAGCTGGAAAGCCCTCGTCGACGGCATCGAGTACTTCCTCCTCAAACAGGAAGCCCTCTAAGCCATTCCGCCGCTAAGCAGTCATCTCGCTCCGCCGAGATGACTCAGCGCCTCTCGCAAAGCGAGAGATCTACGATATCCTCTTCATACCCGCTGCCTCCAGCACCGCGCACAAATCTGGCGGCAGCGGTGCCTTCACGCTGAGCTGCTGCCCGGACGCCGGGTGTTTCAGGCTCAGCTCATGCGCGTGCAGAAACAGCCGCTTCGCCAGGATCGTCTTCCGCAGCTTGCGGTTCAGGTCAAACGACCCATAAACATCATCCCCCACCAGCGGCAGCTGCCTTGAGGCCGCCTGCACCCGGATCTGATGCGTCTTTCCCGTGATCAGCTCCACTTCAATCAGCACCACGCGATTCAGAGCATTCGCCTCGATCACCCGATACTTCGCCTCGGCATTTGGCCGCACCCCATGGCGCACCGTCGTGCGCACCTGGTTCTTCGCATGCGCCGTGATCAGATGGTCCAGCCACACGCCCTCCGGCTTCGCGGCGTTGCCGCTGCACAGGGCGAGGTATTTTTTCCGCACCAGCTCCGCCTCAAACGCCGCGCGACATGCCGCCGCCGTCTTCTCGTCCTTGGCCCCCAGCAGGACACCCGATGTGTCCTGATCCAGCCGATGAAGTAGCCACACGCTTCCAGCTGCCGTCTTAAAACAGCGCCGGGCCGGGTCATAGCTGCCTTCAAAGGCCGCCATCTGCGCTTTCCCAGCCTTGGGGTTCGGGTGCGAGAGCACGCCATGCGGTTTGTTTACCACGATGAGGAACCGGTCCTCATGCAGGATCTCGCAGCGGGTCATGGCGGAAGCGGGGGCGGGAGTCATTTGGGCTGATACTTCTGCACCAGATATTCTTCCAATGCATCGTGCCAATTGCGGATCTCCTCCCGCAGCAGGCCTTGCAGTTTGGCGTTGCTCATCAGCGTCATGACCGGGCGCTGCGCCTTAAACTGCGTCAGGCTCGCCAGTTCCACTGGCTGCACGCGCGTCGTTCTTACCGGCACACCCAGCGTCTCGGCGATGTTCAGTGCCGCTTCCGCCCAGGTATGCCAGGAGGCGATGCCGCTGTTGCACAGGTGCAGCACTCCATGCGTGTCAGGATATTCCAGAATGAGACGCTCAAGCCACCTGCAAATGTCTGAGTTGCTCGTCGGCGCAGACACCTTGTCCGCCACCGCAGTCAGCTCCTCCGTCTGCATGGCACGCTGGATGACGTTGTCCGGATGACTCGGCTTGTCCGGGCCAAACAACCAGGAAACACGTGCCACCAAGGCGTGCGGGCAGGCCTTGAGCACGGCCGTTTCTCCTCCCAGCTTGGTCCGGCCATACACATTCACCGGCTTCGTCTCATCCTCTTCCCGCCACAGATCGTGCGGCTCCCCGCTGAACACGTAATCCGTGCTGAACTGAACCATTCGCGCGCCTTTGCGTTCGCAGCATTCGGCGATGATCTGGGGCGCCACCACATTCGCCAGCAGCGCACGCTCCGGCTGCACCTCGCACACATCCGGGCTGGTCATCCCTGCGGCATTGAGCACCACATCAAAGTCCTGCTTCGCCAGCTTCGCCGAAATCTCGTCCGGTTTCTCAAAGTCCATCTCAGCCCGCCCCCAGCAGGTGAGGTCATTCCTCGCTCCAAAATGGCGCTTCAAGGCACGCCCCAGACCGCCGGTGGCGCCGAGGATGAGGATGCGGGGGGATGGCATGCTGCATGCTTGCCATGCCTACGGCGCTTGCAAAGCCAAAAGGCATCTCCAAGTTAGGCGCACGAGTGATTAAGGATGAATGAGTGATGCACAGCCCAGGATTGTAATTGTCGGCGCCGGCCTTGCGGGGCTGGCCTGTGCCCGCGTCCTGGCTGCCGCAGGCCGTCCCTTTACCCTTTTGGAGGCCTCCAACGCCGTCGGCGGCCGCGTCCGCACAGACGTGGTCGATGGCTTTTTGCTCGACCGCGGCTTCCAGGTCTTCCTGCCTGCCTATCCTGAGGCACGCCGTGTCCTTGATTATGACGCGCTCGACCTCCAGCCGCTGTACCGTGGGGCGGATGTCTTCGTCAAAAACCGCTTTTACCGCATGGCGGACCCTCTGGCGCATCCGCTCACCGCGCTCAAAAACATCAATTCCGAGATCATCACCCTGCGGGACAAATGGACCACGCTCCTGCTGCGCAAGGAGGTTTTCGGCCTCCGCGAGCCTCCGGCAGAGCTCCCGGAAATGGAGACCGAGGACTACCTCCGCGACTTCGGCTTCTCGGAGGGCATGATCGACCGCTTCTTCCGCCCCTTCTTCGGCGGCGTCTTCCTGGAAAAAGACCTGCGCACCAGCGCGCGCATGCTGCTGTTTTTGTTCTCCATGTTTGACCGCGCCGGCAGCGCGCTGCCCGCACGCGGCATGCAGGCCATTCCAGAACAGCTTGCCCTGGCCCTGCCGCCAAAAAGCCTGCGCCTCAATGCCCCGGTTTCCGCCGTACGTGCCGGGGAGGTGACCCTGGAAACCGGTGAAGTTTTGCACGCAGACCACGTCATCGTCGCTGTCGGAGAAGAGGTGGCGCACCGTCTTCTGCCCGCCCCCGAAAACCCCACCCGCCTGCCCAGCCGTTCCACCACCTGCATGTACTTCGCCACGGACGATCTCCCGCCAGGAGATCCCATCCTGCATCTGGATGGCGATGGCCGCGGCCCGGTCAACAGCGTCGTCGTGCTCTCGCGTGTCTCACCACACTACGCGCCTCCCGGCCAGCATCTCATTTCCGCCTCCATCATCGGTGCGCCCTCCAGCACTGAACTCGAGCAGGTCGTGCGCGAGCAGATGTGCACCTGGTTTGGCCCCGCCGTCGTCTCGAAATGGCGCCACCTTCGCACCTATCAGATCCGCCACGCACAGCCGGAAAGCCGGCAGCTTCGTCTGGGCGAAGGTCCGCTTGCCAGCGTGATCGAGCCCGGCCTCTACCGCTGCGGAGACTGGTGTGAAAACGTCTCCATCAACGGCGCCCTGATCAGCGGCCGTCGATGCGGAATGGAGGTAATGAAAGCGTTGGGAGATCCGAGCCTGGATTAGTCGGCGCCTGGGGCGCGGCCTGCGTCGGCAGCACAAAGGGATTGATCGTGGCCGGGGCATTGGCCAGCTTCACCTCCACCTTCGTGGTTCCAAATTTTTCCGGCTTCTTCGCAGCGATCGCCCGCAGTTCCTGCGCCACACTTTCGGCGTCAGCACGGTTCGCCAGATCCGTGATCGTCACGGTGGTGTATCCCGGCCCTGCCTCCACATGGATCTTGCTGTCCGGCACCCCCATGTCCACGTGGATTAGTTTCTCCCAGTTGCTGGAATGCTGCAGATCTGGGATCAGCACCAGGCCCGCCTTGTGCATGCGTGCCTCCTCCTTCAGATCACGTGCCTCCTGCGGCGCCTCCTGCTTGCTCTGACAGGCTGCAAGGCAGGAGATGCTGGCTACAAGGAAGAATTTGGAGATCACAGTTTGATGAAGGCCTTCTGTTTATACAGCCACCAGCAGATCAGCCAGAGCACAAATAGTACTCCGCATCGCTCGATGACCGGTGTCCAATACGCCGGAAAGGCTGCGTCTGGCAGGTGTTTGTGCAAGTTATCTCTGATCCAGTCCTTGCACAGGCTGTGCAGCAGGTAGATCACGATGCTGTTCATGCCCACCACCACCAGCGGGAAGACCAGCTTTCGCATGCCCAGGATCTCCACCAGCCCGTAAAAGAAGGACAGAAGGATCAGCACCCAGCCCCCGCTCAGGATCACCCATGACGGCGTCCAGATGCGCTTCACCACCGGCAGCAGCGTGTACTGGTCAAACTTGGCTCCGATCACCGGCAGAATTTTCACGTCCAGCGCCGTGCCCGCCAACACCAGCACTATTCCCATGATCAGCAGCGCCGCCCATTTGCCCTTGTCCGTTTTGCTGCTGCGCATCAGGAAGCAGCCCGTCAGCGCCCCCAGCATCATCGTCGCCAGCGCCGGCACAAAGTTCAGCGTCTGATAACCGCCCAAAGTATACTGGTAGGACTGCGCCTGCGGCAGTTGGTTGAGGAACCAGCGGTCAAACGCGGCCGCGGCGTTCGTGTGAATGTTCCAGTGTCCGGCAACGCCAGGCAGAATCCCCTGCTCCGCATCCTTCATGCCCGCAATTGCCGCCAGATCTTCCGGCGATGGCAGCGGATGGTTGAAGAAGAACCACGTGTAGCCCGCCAGGATGAGAATAATCCACGCCAGCAGGTACTCCCACCCCAGCCGGGTCATCAGAAACAGAATAAAATAACCCAGCCCGATCTGCGCCAGCACATTGGTAAACAGGAAGACGGTATGTTTGTCTCCGGCTTTCGTCGCCAGCATCACCCCCAGCGCCACCAGCAGGATGGAACGCGTCAGCGCATGCCACGCCATGCCCAAAAACCCCTGTCCGTGCTCACGCCGCTTCGCATAGGAAAAGGGCACCGACATCCCAACCATGAACATGAAGCTCGGCTGGATCAGGTCCCACAGCGAGCAGCCCTGCCACGCCTGATGCGCAAACTGCGGCATCACAAACTCCCACGCAGACCCCGGGTTTGCTGCGGCCATCTGCACGATGCCAAAGCCTGATGAGGCCATCAGCAGCATGATGAAACCTCGAAAGGCATCGAGGGAAAGGAGTCGTTGGTTGGTGGTGGTTGGGTTCATGACGCGCCATCACCAACGCCGCTCAAACGCGCCTGCTATCGTCCGGCGCTGAGGTATTGTTAGCCTCTCTTAAGCAGCCTTGAGCAGCTCATGCGTATGGATCGCAGGATTCACAATGTCCCGCACAAATTGCGCAGGCTCGGCCCCTTCCCCAAACACATAGATCCTTGTGCGCAGCGTCAGCTTCTTCAGCTCAAAGCCAGGATTTTGCGTGCCGCGGTAATAGTTCAAAATCATTTCCTTTTCCAGGTCCAGCGCCGCGCCCTTCATCCCGTATTCCAGAACAAAGGCCGCCTTTTCAAACGCCGGCTGGCCGCCCACCCGGGCCTCCTGGCTGATGGGGTCGATCAAGACTTTGTCCACAAACGCCTTCAGCGCCGCCTCGTCGCCTTCAAACTCGATCTTGTACACGCGGCCTTCGCGATATTTCAGCGGCAGCGGATGCGGGGCATACAGCAGCTTGTGGCAGTCGCTTTCAGTGTCGAATTTACCAAGGATTTCAAAAATTTGGGTCACAGGGGGAGGGATGGCTGAGGTGGTTCCCCGCTTCCCTAGCGGAAAACCCCCGCCCGTGCAAGCCCGCACCCACCTGCCGTGAATCCCTCTTGCCTCCCCGCCCCCGGCCTGCTAGAACTGCTCCGTTATGCCTCGTATTCAATTCACCACTCCTGACGGTGCCTCCGGCGCCCTCGAACTCGACGCCGAACGCATGTCCGTGGGTCGTGCCGATGACAACCAGCTCATCATCGCTGATGACTCCGTGTCCAGCCATCATGGTGAAGTGGTCTTCGACGGCAGTTCCTGGACGCTCACCGACCTTGGTTCCACCAACGGCACCAAAATCGGCGGCACCCGTGTGGAGCAGGTCAGCCTCTCCCCCGGCGGCGCTTTTCAGCTCGGCAATGTGAACTGCGTGTTCCTGGGCGATGAAGCTGCAGCGGAGGAGGATGCCTATTCCGCCCCCACCATCTCTGTTTCCACCCCTTCCAGCGGCTACGGCAGCCAGCCTTACAACGGCCGCCTGCGCACAGGCTTCGGCCCCAAGGTGAAGCAAAAAAATCCAGGCTCCGGCCTCGTCATCACCCTCGGCGTGCTGGGCATCCTGGCCTGCGGTGCGGCGGTGTTTTTCGCTAACCAGATGGGAGCATAACCAGCATACCAAGCCAGACAGCACCACGCGTTTGCCATTTTGACTCCCTCACCGGGGAGCACTGCAGCGGCCCCTCCGGCTGCCACGCCACAGTCTGCGCGTCACAAAACCAACCCCTTGCGGCCCTGTCGTGCCGCCTTCAAAAGAAAAGAAATCATGTCCAATACAGTCATTGTCGGCGCCCAATGGGGCGATGAAGGAAAAGGTAAGATCGTTGATTACCTCACAGAAAACACAGACGTCGTCGTTCGCGCAGCCGGTGGCAACAATGCCGGCCACACCGTCATCAGCAACGGCACCAAGTACATCCTCCACCTCATTCCTTCCGGCATCCTTTGGAAAGACAAGACCTGCGTCATCGGCAACGGCGTCGTCATGGACCCCATCGGCCTGCTCGCAGAAATGGCCAAGCTCCGCGGCCAGGGAGTCACCATCACCCCTGAAAACCTTCTGATCAGCGAGACCGCCCACCTCGTCATGCCCTACCACCGCGGTCTGGACAAGGCCCGCGAAGCCAAGCGCGGCGACAAAAAGATCGGCACCACCGGTCGCGGCATCGGCCCCGCCTACGCGGACAAAGTCGAGCGTGACGGCCTGCGAACCATCCTGATGACCCAGCCCGAGATCTTCGAAGAAGAGCTTCGTGACCGCCTGGCCCGTCACAACGCCACCTTTGCGGAACTCGGCGTCGAACTCGTCCCTGTGGAAGAAACCGTCAAGGAGATGCTCGAAGCTGCCAAAACGCTGGCTCCGCACATCACCAATACCACCGTGTATCTGCACGAGGCCATCAAGTCTGGCAAAAGCATGCTGTTTGAAGGCGCTCAGGGCACCTACCTGGACATCGACCACGGCACCTACCCCTTCGTCACCTCGTCCAACACGACCTCCGGCGGCGCCTGCACCGGCTCCGGCGTGCCTCCGCGCATGATCGACAAGGTCGTCGCCGTGGGCAAGGCCTACACTACCCGTGTCGGCAGCGGTCCTTTTGTGACCGAAAACGACGCCATCGGTGACATGCTGCACAACATGGGCCGCGAATTCGGCGCCACCACCGGTCGCGCCCGCCGCTGCGGCTGGCTGGACTCCGTGCTCGTGCGCTACGCCGTCATGGTCAACGGTGCCGATGAACTCGCCATCACCAACCTCGACGGTCTGGACGGCCTCGACACCATTCAAATCTGCACCGCCTACACCCTGCGCGGCAAGACCATCCACTACCCGCCGAGCACCGCCGCCGATCTGGCCGCCTGCGTCCCTGTGTATGAAACCCACCAGGGCTGGAAGCAGGACCTCAGCGGCATCCGGAAGTTCGCCGACCTCCCTCCGCTGGCCAAAGCCTACCTCAAACGCCTCGAAGAACTGACCGGCGCCCGCATCAGCCTCGTCGGCATCGGTCCGGACCGCGAGCAGACTCTCGTCGCTTGAGGTCATATTCCATTTGACGCAGGCCCTCATTCCCCTATTTTCACGCCCCTTTTCCCAAACCACCCCGACTCCGTTTTATGACCGAAATTCAGATCCGCAAAGGCGAGCCCGTTGACCGCGCTCTTAAACGCCTCAAGACCCGCCTCGAAATGGACGGCATCCTTGAAGAAGTCCGCCGCCTGCGCGCCCACGAAACTCCCAAAGAGCGTACCAAGCGCAAAGCCCGTGCTGCAGCCAAGCGTGGCAAGATCCGCTATCGCTTCACCATGCCAAAGGCTCCCGGCACCCCGGAAACCGCACCTGTCTCCGCCGCTTAATCCGGCTCCAGGGAAAAGTAACTTTAAAGGGCGGGTTCATCCCCGCCCTTTTTTGTGCCCTCATCTCATCTTCCCAGCCCCGCGAGATACGCGATGAGATCCCGCAGTTCCTCCCGGGTCATGTTCGCGATCAGCCCCTCCGGCATCAGCGAGCCGGCCTCCTGTTTCTCCTGAATCTGTGCGGGAGTAAATCGGTTCACCTGACCGCTTAAAAGATCACGAAGCTGCAGTTCGCCACCTGCTTCGCTCACTTTGTAGCCTTGCAGCTGGCGACCGTCCTTCAGCTTCAGTGTCGTGGCCACATAGCCTTCCTTGATCTGCCGGTTCGGCCACACCACGGCTTCGATGAGCAGTTCCACCGGAACACCACGACCCACGGCATCCAGCTCCGGCCCTACGACACCACCCTTCCCGCCAATCTTGTGGCACGCGATGCAGCCTGACAGCGGCGCATTAAAAACAGCCCTTCCTTGCTCGGCATTGCCGCCGCTTTTGACCTCTGCAGCCAGTGCCGCCACCCATGCCGCGTCATAGGCAGGCACGGTGTTCTTCACGCCCAAAATTTTGCCGAAGGCCGTCGTCAGCACCGCATCGCCACGTCCTGCCGCAGTCAGCGTCGTCAGAGCCAGTTTTGCCGCTTCAGGTGAACATGGCTTCTCATTCAATGCCTGCGCCAGTGCCGCCACGGCGGCATCACGCGCCAGCAGCGGCGTCAGCCAGGCCCGCATCGTGTCCGCATCTGCAATGCTCCCCAAAGCCGCGGCCGCGAGCTGACCTGCCCGTGCAGGCTTCTTCTCCGCCACCGCCGCGAGCGCCACTACCCGCACCGGCCACGGCTGATTCGCATCACTCATCCATGGCACATATGTCTCCACCGGCTCGCCAAGTCGCGACAAAGCCGTCAAAGCAGCAGCGCGTGTTCCTTCATCTGCTTTCAGCAGCGCCCTAATGCCATCCCCTGCACTTTTGAAACGCCACGCTCCAGCCAGCGCACAGGCCGCCGCCTTTTGCGCCTCGGTGCCACCCTGCAACAATCCCACTACCTGCGCTTCCATTCCCTCCGGTGCCTTGCCGCTCCGCTGTGTCACCGCCAGCGCCAGATCATTCAGCAGCGTCTGATCCTTCATGCCGAGCTTCAGAGCGAGGAGCATGTCATCGGGTCCCCCTTTGCGCACCAAGGCCCCCACCAATCCACGCCGCGTCTCCACCGGCATCGAATCGCCCCTTTCCGCCAGCATCGCTCGAACGACGCCCAGCAGTTCCGCGCTTCCCTCTTTCTCCACCAAAAACGCCAGATGATGTGGCGGCAGCGAGTTCAAGATTTCAAACGGCGGCTTCTTCCACTGCGGCGCCGTCGCATGCACCGCCAGCCACAGCGCCCGCTCAATGAAGCTGTCCATCGGCCTGTCGAGCACCATCAGCGCCACCTTGATTGATTGCGGTGACGAAATCTTGGCCGCAGCGACCACTGCCTCGAGGCGCACAAGCGGCGATTTGTCCGCCGCGCGCCACTCCAGAAGTTGCAGGGCGACCGCTGTCTCTTCAGGTTTTTCGGCAGCCAGGGAATTCGTAAATGTGCCCGCCATGTGGGTGGCGTATGCCCGCACTTCCGGAGCACCGCTCTCAGCAATCGCCCAGGCAATGGCATGGAGTTCTGGCTTCTCCGTCTGCTCGTGTAGTCGCATCAGCAGCAGCATCAGCCGCTTCCTGGTTTCCGGCTCAAGCGCGGCGTCAAAGCAGGTTTTTTCCAACTCGAGCACAAACGCCGGAGACGGCTGCAGCACATTCTTTCCATCCCCCATGTCCGTCAGCAGTCTTGCGATTTGATACTGTGACCATCGGTCCGTTTGAGACGCCATGGCAGTCGTTGCGAGAGCCTCTGCGTTACCGACGGCCAGCTTGGGAGTTTCAAACGTGCGTCCCTTTGCCACCACGCGCCAGATCCTTCCATGTTTTGCATCGCGGTTCGGGTGGCGGAAGCTCGCCTGATAGTGGCCGATGATCGGGTCGTACCAATCGGCGATGTAGAGGGCACCTTCGGGGCCGAAGCGGATGTCGATGGGACGGAAGGCGACGTTGTCGCTGGTGATCAACGGGGGCTGCTCGACGGCCTGCATGCCGCTGGTGAATTCCTGATCAGGCACCACCTTGTACCGATACACGGCGTTTTCAAAGAAGCCGCCGCTGATGATCTCCTCCTGCATCGCCTCCGGCCAGTGGGAGTTGCCGACGATGTCGATGCCGCAGAACTTTCGCAGTCCATCCGTCTTGATGATCTGGCCGCTGTAAGGCAATTGGAAACGTTCCAGCACAAAATGTGGAATGCCGTGCACCTGGGTGTCTTTTCGCTCACGGCTCTCCCCGGCGTTTTCGATGAGGGAGGTGCTCACCTCCATGGGGCGTGCCCAGAACATGCCCGCAGCTCCTGCGACCATGATTGGCTGCCCCCACTTGGTGAATGCGGTGCCCCAGGCATTCAGCGGCATGCCGGTGGGATAGGGATCGAGCCGGCCGCTCTTCGGGTAGTAATGCCAGAAGCCTGCGCCGTAGAGCGTCTTGGTGCCATGTACGGTAGTCACACGCGAGTAGCAGTGCAGCCCCTGATGCATCACCAGCGCACCATCAGGAGCCCAGATGAAACTGTTCAGACACTGATGCGTGTCTCCAGTACCAAATCCTCGCAGCACGACCTCACGACGGTCCACGCGGTCATCGCCATCATCGTCGTGCATCAGCCAGAGTTTTTCCCCTTCCCCGACATACACCGAATGGCCTTGCGGGGATTTCACGCCCGGGTCCCGCGGCGCCAGTTCCAGGCCCATGGGCTGGCTCAGACCACCGGCAAAGACGGTGCTCTTGTCCGCACGGCCATCGTGGTCGGTGTCTTCAAGGATGATGACCTTGTCGTCCGAAACCATGCCCGGCTGCGCCTGGGGATAGTCGCTCGTCTGCAGCACCCACAAGCGGCCACGCTCGTCCCAGCGGATGGCGATTGGGTTTGGAATGCCGTTTGCTTCGCTGGCAAACAGGTTCACTTCGAACCCATCGAGGACCTTGAAGGACTTTAGTTCCGCTTCGGGTGAATGGTCGGCGGGAGGTTCGCCGACGGAGATGCCTTTCTTTTTGGGAGGCTGTTGAGCGAGGGAGAGGGTGAGCAGACAGAACCAGAACGAGCTAAAGCTCAGGACTATTTTATTCATGGCAGCTTTCCTCCCAGTTCGTTCACCCGTTGCGCTATTTCGCTCTCTTTTGCTTCAATCAGCGGCAGGTATTGCTCGAGTTCGTTCGGGAACCAGCGCTGGGTTGGATCCACGTGATCGCGGCTGCTGGGCTGGGCTGTGCGGTCGCCATGCAGGAAGGCCCAGTTGGCGGGACGCCAGTAGCGATGCCAGAGGGCGTTCTTCTGCTGAATGAGGGATCTCAATGTCGCATCGGGTACTTTTGAGTCGCTGCTCCAAAGCCGGGCGATGCTGAGGCCGAGCTGGGATGCGCCGGTGGAAGTGAGGTTTAGGCCGTCTCGTGTGGAACCGGGCTGCAAGGAGTTGTTCTGAGCTGCAACCAAGGCCCCGTGTGCTTTGGCCACCTCGGCGATGACGGCTGCGTACTGTTTCAAGGCTGCGTTGTGTTGTGCGAGTTTTCCTTCAAACGCAGGCGGCTGCACCAAGACGATGCGTGGAGTCACTTCGGTGCATGTGGATACCAGTTTCTCCAAAGCGGTCTTAAACTCCGCCAAGCCGCTTTCACCACGCTCCAGGCATTCCTGGCGGCCGAAGATCAACATGGCGGCAGTGGCACCTGAGCGTTCGAGTTGCTGCCTGAGGCTGCCAAAATTCATCGGGCGGTCCTGACGGAAAACGGTGTCGGCTTCCCATGAGAGATCACGTAGCTTGATGGGGTGATGTGCCACAAGCTGCGTCTCCATGCTGCCATCTTCCATCACGGCCACGGCTTCGGTGCCCCCGAGGATGGCGATGACTTCATTCGTCATGAGGTCCTTGTTGGTGGCAAAGGGCGTCAGCGTGCGCTTCAATGCCGCTCCAGTGGGCAGAGCTGCGAGTTCGAGGATCTCCGGGCGGGTGAGTGCGCGATCGTAGAGACGCAGGTTGGCGATCTGGCCGCCGAGGCCGCGGCTGTTGGGTTCAAACAAGGCATTGGCGAGTTGGAGCGGGCCTGGAGGTTCGCGCCAGGAATTTAGTTCTATGCCATTCAACCAGATGCCACAAAGTGCCTGTTTGGCATCTCGCTTCACATTGAGAACCACGTGCCACCAGCGGTCAGGGATGGGTGGGGAAAGAGGAATCTCATGCATGAGGCCGCGGCCTTCGAGGGTGATGCCGATGCCATGGGAGCCGAGATGCCAGTCGATCAAGGGCTTCTGGGATTCATTGCCCAAGGCCAGGATGTGGTTCCCATGTTCGGTATCCGGGGGTGATTCGACGCGGAAAGCAAGGGCGATGGCGAAGTCCTCCAACCCCGACTTGTGTGTCGGATTCGGCAACTTAAGCGATTTTTCGCCGTCCAAGGGCAGCACACCATCCCAGCGCTCAACGATGCCTTTTTCGAGATCCGACGTGCCACTGATCACCTGCCCCATGGCGGCGCTGAGGAGCATGAGGTGGATGGCGAAAAAAAGCCGGAGGTGCATGGAACCGAAAAAACAGGCGTAACGAACTGCTTCTTGCACTTCCTCCTGTTCATCAGGATTCATCGCTGTTTATTTCCGCCTCTCTTTCTCACATGAAACTCAAGCTCGATCTCGATGATTTCCGCGTGCCGGATGGCAAACCTTTTCGCATCAAGAAGGCGAAGACGAAGGTGAAGGACCTGTACAAGGATGATGCGCACTATGAGTCGCTCATTGCCGAATTTCGGACCGAGATCGACGACCTGCAGCAGAAGATGTATGCGCAGGACAGGCAGGCGCTGCTGCTGGTGTTTCAGGCAATGGACGCGGCGGGAAAGGACAGCACGATCAAGCATGTGATGAGCGGGGTGAACACGCAGGGCGTGGAGGTGCATGCCTTCAAGCGCCCTACGTCCGCGGAGCTGGACCATGACTTCATGTGGCGGCACACACGCGCGATGCCTCCGCGCGGAAGGATCGGCATCTTCAACCGCAGCTACTACGAAGAGGTGCTGATCTGCCGGGTGCACCCTGAGATCGTGACCAAGGTGCAGCGTCTGCCGGATCACACGACCAAGCACGTGAAAAAGCTTTTTGAAGACCGCCTGGAAGACATCGCGAATTACGAGGCCTACTGCCATCGCAACGGCATCCTCATCCTCAAGTTTTTTCTCCACGTGTCGAAGGACGAGCAGAAGAAGCGCTTCCTCGCCCGCATCAACACACCCAGCAAAAACTGGAAATTTGAAGAGGGCGACGTGGGCGAGCGCGGCCACTGGAAGGAATACATGCATGCCTATGAGGAAGCCATCCGCGCCACAGCCACGGAGAAATGCCCCTGGTATGTCGTGCCCGCCGATGACAAGAAGAACATGCGGCTCATCGTCAGCGCGGCGATCCTCAACGAAATGCAGAGCATGAAGCTGAAGTACCCTGAGCTGCCGCCGGAGCAGAAGAAGCACCTGCAAGCTGCGAAGCGAATGCTGGAGGCGGAGTAAAACAACAAAATCAGCATTCCTCCGTAAAAACCGCGCCGCTGGTGGAGATACAGACATGACCGCCCATGTCTCCCGCCGAAACCGAACGCCACCGCCGCTTCCTGCGCAGCTTTACCGCGCATGAGCCGGCCATACGCGCCCATGTGCGCCGCCTTGTGCCGGCGCGGGCGGATGCGGATGATGTGATGCAGGAGATCAGCGTGGTGCTGTGGGAGAAATTTGACTCCCTGCATGAGGGCGCTGACTTCAAAGCCTGGGCCTTCGGCGTGGCGCGCTATGAAGTGCTGGCGTGGCTGCGGGATCGCGGGCGGGACCGGCTGGTGCTGGATGAAGAGGTGATCACCAAGATCGCGGAGGAGACCACAGCACTGGAGCCGCTGCTGGAACGGCAGCGCGAGGCGCTGGAGCTGTGCATGAAGAAAGTGCCCGAGGACCAGCGCGGACTGCTGATGCAGGCCTACCAGCCGGAGTCGAGCATCCAGGAAGTCGCGCAAGGCAGCGGGCGCACGGTGCCAGGATTTTACCAGTGGCTGCACCGCATGCGGCAAAAGCTGCTGGAGTGCATCCGCAGGGCGCTGGCGCAGGAGGTGGCGCCATGAAAGCAGAACTCATGGCAGCCTATCTGAACGGCACCATCTCGGCGCCGCAGATGCAGGAGCTCAATGCCCTGCTGATGAAAGACGCGGCAGCACGCCGCGAGTTTGCCGAACTGCTCAATGTGGACTCCGCTCTCGCGGCCCTGGCGGCGGATGCTGTGGCCGTGCCAAAGCCGCAGCCGGCGCGCTGGCGGATGCAGTCGTCCGCCTGGATCGCGGCGGCAGCCTGCGTCAGTTTGTTTTTCGGCGGGTGGTGGTGGCAGGAGGCTCACCGCGCTTTCGCAGTCGTGGGCAAAGCTGCCGGCGTGATGGAACTGGCCGATGGCGCAGCGCTTCGCGATGAGGCCTGTATTATCACCGAGGGGAGCGTGTCCCTCGTGACGGCACGCGGGGCGCGCATCGTCATCGAAGCCCCGGCGGATTTTTGTTTTGAATCTGCGCAGCGTCTGCACATGAAGCGCGGCCGTCTTGCGGCTGATGTGCCGCCTGCGGCGAAGGGGTTTACCGTCATCACGCCCTCCGGAAATGCGGTGGACCTGGGCACACGCTTCGGCGTGGATGTGCCCGCCAGCGGTGCTGCGGAGGTGCATGTGTTTCAAGGCGAGGTTATCGCCAAGGCATCCGGCGCGCACGCCAATCAAAGCCTGCATGGCGGCGATGCGGTGTCGTTTGAACAAGGAGCCAGCACCACACGCGAGCTGCGCTCCGCAGCATTCATCCAGCCGGATGAAATGCCCGGACTGACGGCGGGGCTCGCTGCGGGCCAGCGTGCGCAGTCGGAGGCAGCGCTGGCAGGTTTGAAAAAAGACCCCGCACTCATTGCTCTGCTGGACTTCGAATCTTTCGAAGAGATGCCCGGCGTCTTTCGCATGGTGCAGGGGCGCTGGCCAGGCTCCCATGCGCCGGAGTTTGTGAATGTGGGCGATCATTTGAAACTGGATGTGGGGGGTGGCCGGGAGTGGCCGCAGCTCACACTGGCTGCCTGGGTGCGCATTGACCGCCTCGGCGCGCCGTATCAATCCTTGCTGCATACGGATGGATGGAGCGGGAACAATCCGGGGCAGGTGCACTGGATCATCAATCGCGACACCACCATGCGCCTGGCACTCATCGGCAACACGCTCGTGCCTGGATCCAGCGAGCGCCAGGGACATCCGGACTCGCGCACGCCCGTGCTGCCGGAGCAGGGCCGCTGGGTGCATCTCGCGGCTGTTTATGATTCCTCGCGGGGTGTCGTGCGCTTTTATCTCAACGGCCAGTTCGACAAAGAAACGCGGCTGGAGACCGCCCTGCCCGCACGTCTCGGGCCGGCGCAGATCGGCAACTGGAACCAGCAGGACCGCAAGCTCAGCGGCCGGGTGGATGAACTGCTCCTGCTGGGCCGCGCCATGACGGACGCTGAAATCCACACCCTGCATGCCGCAGGCAATCCTTACCGCTGATGAAGTTCGTGTTTCCGATCCTGCTCGCCTTTTCCACCGTCGCAAATGCGGTGGACTTTGTGCGTGATGTCCGCCCCATTTTCCAGCAGCACTGCTACAGCTGCCACGGGGACAAGAAGCAGAAGAGCGGTCTGCGGCTGGACATCAAATCTCAAGCTTTCCGAGGTGGCGACAAACACGCGCCGGACATCGTCTCCGGCAAGGCGACGGACAGTCCGCTGATCCACTTCATCACCACCGCCGACGAAGACGAACTCATGCCGCCCAAAGGCAGGCTCGCTGAGAAGGAAATTGAAACGCTGACCACCTGGATCAATGAAGGCGCTGTGTGGCCGGAAGGGGTGGATCTCGCCAAGCTCGAAGACCGGCTTGATCATTGGAGCTTTAAACCCCTTCAAGTTGCAGGTTTAAAGTCTCAGGTTTCAAGCTCTCCGCAAAGCATCGACGCCTTCATCGATGCCAGGCTGGCTGAGAAAAAGCTGCACCGCTCTCCGCCGGCTGATCCGATTTCCTGGCTGCGCCGCGTGACCTTTGACCTCACCGGCCTGCCGCCAACGCCTGAGGAAGCGGCTGCGTTTTTGCAGAGGCAGGATCGCGCCGCCGTGGTGGAGCGGCTGCTCGGCAGCGAGCGCTATGGTGAGCGCTGGGCGCAGCACTGGCTGGATGTGGTGCGCTACGCCGACACGCATGGTTTTGAAGTCAACACCGAACGCCCCAATGCCTGGCCGTACCGCGACTACGTCATCCGTGCGTTCAACAGCGACACGCCTTACGACCGCTTCATCAAAGAACAGATCGTGGGAGACACGCTGGGGCAGGATGCCGCCACGGGTTTTCTTGTCACCGCTTCCGTTCTGCTGCCGGGGCAGATCGGCAAAGACGATGCCTCCAAGCGCCTCGCACGACAGGACTCCATCGATGAGATGGTGGTGAACATCGGCCAGAGCTTCCTCGGTCTGGGCATCGGCTGCGCACGCTGCCATGATCACAAGTTTGATCCCATCACCTCCAAGGACTACTATGCCATGCAGGCGTTTGTGGCGGGAGTGGAGTATGGGGATCGTGATCTGCACACGCCGGAAGCCGAGGCTGCGCGGGTGGAGGAGGCCCGGCTCAAAATTCGTCTCTCACAGATCGACAAAGAGCTCGCGCGCTTTGTGCCGCTCGCGAAATCCGGAGCCGAGCGCCCGATGATCAACGCGCGGGAAAACGCCGACCGCTTTGCCCCGGTGAAAACAAAGCGCGTGCGTTTCAACATCAAAGCCTGCACCAACCTTGAGCCCTGCATTGATGAACTCGAAGTCTTCAACACGAGCGGAGAAAACGTGGCGCTCGCCACCGCCGGCACAAAGCGCAAGTCCTCCGGAGACATCGGCGTGGCCGAACGCCATGAGCTGCGGTTCATTCATGACGGCCGCTACGGCAATTCCAGAAGCTGGCTGTCCAACAAGATCGGGGAAGGCTGGGTGGAACTGGAGTTTCCCGAGGAGCAAAACATCGAGCGCGTCGTCTGGAGCCGTGACCGGGAAGGCAAGTTCACCGACCGCCTGACGACGGAATACCAGATCGAAGTGTGCGATGCGAAAGGCGCATGGCACACGGTGGCGGACGCGGGCGACAGGCAGAAGTTTGACCCCAAAAACAAAAAGCAGGCCAGG
This sequence comes from Prosthecobacter sp., assembly GCF_044226605.1. Taxonomy (GTDB): domain Bacteria; phylum Verrucomicrobiota; class Verrucomicrobiia; order Verrucomicrobiales; family Verrucomicrobiaceae; genus Prosthecobacter. The sequence continues at coordinate 57,822 of NZ_JBGAGS010000008.1, forward strand.
CCCACGCTCAGCGGACTCAGCGCCGGGGAGGCCGCGCACGCCAGACCGCTGATCCAGGAAAAAGCGCGCACGGAGTCGGCGCTCAAACAAACGGTGAACCTGCAGAAAGTCTTTGCCGGCACCTTCCGCGCACCGGATGACATTCACCTCCTCAATCGCGGCGATCCCGAGCAGCCCAAGGAAGCCGTGGCCCCGGCGGTGCTCAGTTCTCTCGGCACAATCAAACTGCCTGCCGACACGGCCGAACAAGACCGCCGGCGGGCGCTCGCGGAGTGGATCGCCAGTCCAGAAAACCCACTGACCGCGCGCGTGATGGTGAACCGCATCTGGCAGGGCCACTTCGGCACCGGACTTGTGCAGACGCCGAGCGACTTTGGCCACATGGGCATGAAGCCCACGCACCCCGAACTGCTGGACTGGCTGGCCGCGGAATTCATCCGCAGCGGATGGAGTGTGAAGCACCTGCACCGGATGGTGGTGATGTCCGGGACGTATGGGCAGAGGGGGCAGATTGATGATTTGCCGGAAGGCGAGGCCCAAGGTGGCAAGGCAGGTGGGCGCGGAAACGAAGGAGCCTTGGTTGATGCGGATGTGCGTTACTACTGGCGCTTTCCCTCGCGGCGTCTCGAGGCCGAATCGATCCGGGATTCGATGCTGGCGGTGAGCGGTCGTTTGAATCCGCAGATGTACGGGCGCGGCTTCAATTTCTTTGACCAGCGCGGCGGCCTCAGCGGCTTTGATCCGATTGAAACATTCACGCCCGAAAACCAGCGCCGGATGATCTATGCCCACAAAGTGCGCCGTGAACCGGAAACCGTATTCGGAGCGTTCGACTGCCCGGATGCCGGACAGAGCACCGCGCGGCGGATCGAAAGCACCACGCCGATCCAGGCGCTGAACCTCTTCAACAGCCGCTTTACGCTGGAGCAGAGCGAGGCCTTTGCCGAACGCGTCAAGAAGGAAGCGGGAGGCGACGTGCCGGGGCAGATCACCCGCGCCTACCAGATCGCTCTCAGCCGCGCGCCCACGGCGGAAGAACTCGCGGAAACCACGCCGCTTGTGCGCGAGCATGGCCTCGGCGCTCTTTGCCGTGCGCTGTTCAACAGCAATGAGTTTCTGTTTGTGCCGTGAACTCCTGAAAGCATTCAGAGCTCAGCGTGAATGGAAGACCAGAAGCCGCACAAAGGACTGTGCAGAACACCCTGCTGGCGTCCCGCCATGCTTTCTTGCGGGTGCGGCTCTCAAGGCGCATCGCGATTTCCTGACTCGTGCAGTTCCTTCGTCAAAGCTCCGCTCGGATCCGGGGCCACGTAGTCGAAGGAACTGCCGGACTTCATGCCGCTGAAGGTGTTCTCCTGCACCCGCACGTTTACGGGCAGCAGCGGAAATTCCGGGCGCGCATAGATGCCTGCGGCAATGCGTTTGTCGCAATGCTCAAAGCGGTTGCGAATGATGAGAATGTTTTTTGCGCGGCCATAGCCGCCGAGTTCATCGGTTTCACCAAAGGTTTCGACATCGGCCGCCATGAGGGAAACGGGCCAGGCGTAGTAATCGGCGGGCTTGTTGAGGTTGCGGAAGGTGTTGCCGAGAAGGATGTGGCCGTCTCCCTGCAAACGAACGCCACCCGTGTTTTCCCGGCCCTGACCGTCGAAGACATTGTCCTGCACCAGAACACGGCGCGCCGTGCGCAGGCAGAGCACCCCCTGGCTGCCCACAAAGCGGTTTCCGCGCACGACGATGTCGGAGGCTTTCAGGGTGATCAATTCGTTCTCGCCATCGCATTTCTCAAAGGTGTTTCCCTGAATGAGCGAGCCGGTGGGAGCCGCACGTGCACCGCTCCAGCCGATCTGGATGACCTCGTAGCCGTTCTGTCTGTCCACATACGGGCGGCTGGAGAAATGGTTGTTGAGAATGTGCAGGCGCTGCAGGCCCTCCGGTGGCAGTTCGGCAGCACCCAGCATCTGGCCGATATTGTGCAGGTGGGCGAAGGTGCTGTTTGCCACGGTGTTGTCGCTGCCACGCATGGACATGAGCCAGACGTGGTTCCTGGCGCGGTCCTCGGGATTCGGCGATCCGCAATCTTCAATGCGGATGCGGTTGAAAAGGCAGTGGCGGGCCGGCCTGGCTTCGCCGTTTCCTGCGGCGAAGATGGTGGTGCTGTCCCGCGTGACAGTAATACCATGAAATGCCAGACCATGCACCACGAGATGATCCCCATGGAACCGGACGCTGGAGGCGCCGCTGAAAACGACGCCGCCCGGTTTTTCCGGGCACACCAAAATGGGAGCGTCCATGGTGCCGTGCCCTTCAAACACAAAGGAGGCGTCCTTCCACTCTCCCGCGGCCAGCACGAGCTGGTCTCCCGGAGCCAGCGTGCCCGAGAGCCGCCGCACTTCCGCTGCATTGTGCACGAGATGCGCCTTCCCGGGGAAGAGGCCGCAGCGCAGGATGTCGCCACTCTCGATCCTGGCCAGCCGGGGATCAATCGGACGCTGAAGTTCAAGCCGCAGCGAGCTGGTCCATTTTGCCGCGTTGAGAGCTGCTGCGAGTTCTTCATCAAGGGCAGCGCTGAAAGATGGCGCCGGGGCAAGCAGCCATGCTGCGGTGAGCCAGAAACACGTGAATGGTTTCATGATGAGTGGAATGATCAGGGGCGGAGCATGCTCTTCGCTTCAAGCTTGCACATCCATTCATGCTCACCAAAACGCACGGTTTGAGATGGTGACGTCATCCATGTAAAGGGTGTGCTCCTGCGCGGTGCTGCCGTTGGCGGTGATGCCGACTTCGAGCCGGTCGTAAACCGTTTTTGCAGTGGGCAGCGTCTGGCCACGGGCATCAATCACCTTGATGTCGTCCTGCCAGATCTCCATGATGCCGTCGGATTTTTCCGACAGAAACAGGTGCACACGCAGCCGCACCCAGCGCTCGGTGGGAAAGGGACTGCTCCGGCCATGCGGCTGCCGAAAGATGTGGGAGGAGAACCATTTGCCGAGATCCGACGCGATGATGTCTCCCTTCTGCAGATAGACGCGACGCCCGGGCGACTGCCATTTGCGGGTGGTTTCCAGATCCCAGAGAAAGACATGCTCGGAGCCCGCCCCAGCTTTGAGCCAGAACCAGGCCTCGGACCAGACGTGATCGCCTTTGACGAAATGGAGCTGTTCGCGTTCGACATCTGACTTTGAGGTGACGTCATTACGCTTCACGCTGGCGAAGCACTTGACCGACTGCTGTCCCGAGTGCGCCTGCTCACGGGAGATGTCGATGGTGTTCTGCTCAGGAACGAGCTGGCGGCCATGCCAGCGTGAGAGATCCTTGGGGTAAAGGTCGAGAAACGTGGCCGCGCCTTCGAAGTCGTCATGAAACGTGAAAGGCTTTTCATCGCGCACCGGATATTCCGCGAACCAGTCAAGCCTGACAGCAATCAAAACACCAAGCGCGATGAACGCGAGAACAGCCAGAGAGAGAAGCAGACGTTTTATTTTCATGGAAACATTGGGAGCCTTGTGGAGCTTTCAACGGCGGGCAAGCCGCGAATCACTCGCCGCCGCGATGTGTGGAGGCCTGGAGGTGATAAGTTTTTAACTGTTTCTTTTGAAGCAGCGTTAAATTTCGCCGCGTTGTGGAGAGTGCCTGATGAACCCTTTTCATTTTAAGCCGATGCACTTCCCCGCCGAAAACCTCAGCCCAGCCGGCCATGCGTTGCTGGACCGCCGCCGCTTTCTCTCGAGCAGCGCCACGGGCCTCGGCTCCATCGCGCTGACGAATCTCCTGGGCATGGACGGCCTGCTGGCGGCGGACAGACCGTTGATCGATCCCGCGCGGCCCTATGCGCCCAGGCAGCCGCATTTTCCAGCGAAGGCGAAAAACGTGGTGGTGATCTTTTGTGCGGGGGCGGTGAGCCAGCTGGAGACGTGGGATTACAAACCGGAGCTGATCAAGTGGGATGACAAGCCGCTGCCCGGCGGGCCGGCGGTCACGTTTCAAGGGCCTGCGGGAAATCTCGCGCGTCCGCAGTATGCCTTCCGCCAGCGCGGGCAGACGGGCAAGTGGGTGAGCGACATGATCCCGCATCTCGCGGAACTCACGGATGACTTTGCGTTTGTGCACTCGCTGACGAGCAAGTCGAACACGCATGGACCGGCGGAGAATTTTCTCTCCACGGGGTTCAATCTCGACGGCTTCCCTTCCCTGGGCGCCTGGACCACCTACGCGCTCGGCAGCGAGAACCAGGACCTGCCCTCCTACGTGGCCATTCCCGATCCGCGTGGTGTGCCGCAGAATGGCGCGAACAACTGGGGGCCGGGTTTTCTGCCTGCCGCGTTTCAAGGCACCACGATGAGCTCCAAGGCTCCGGTGCGCCACCTCGCCGCGCCAGGCATCTCACCCGCCACGGATCAAGCCGCACGCACCCTGCTGCAGCGCATGAATGCGCGCCATCTGGCGGCGCACCCGGGCGATGGGAAACTCGCGGCACGCATCGCCAGCTACGAGCTCGCCGCGCGCATGCAGCTCAGCGTGCCGGAGATCAGCGACCTGAGCACCGAGCCCGCGCATATTTTGAAACTCTATGGTGCCGACGACACGCAGAATGCGGAGAAGGCCGCGTTTGCAAAGAACTGCATTCTCGCCCGGCGTCTGATCGAAAAAGGAGTGCGCTTCGTGCAGCTTTTCAACGGCGCCTATGCCAGCGGCGGCAAGCTCAACTGGGACGGCCACAATGCACTCAAGGAGCAGTATGATGTGCATGCGCCCATCCTTGACCAGCCTGCGGCGGCGCTGATTCGTGATCTTAAAGCACGCGGCCTGCTGGATGACACGCTGGTCGTCTGGTGCACCGAATTCGGCCGCATGCCCTTCTTCCAAAAAGGTGCGAAAGGCCGCGATCACAATCCGGACGGCTTCACCTGTTGGATGACTGGTGCAGGCGTGAAGCCTGGAGTGAGCTGTGGAGAGACGGATGAACTGGGTCAGAAGGCGGTGAAGGACATCCATCCGCTGTATGATTTTAACGCGACCATTCTGCACCTGCTAGGACTGGATCACGAACGGCTCACCTTTGAGCACAACGGCGTCCAGCGCCGCCTCACGAACGTGGAGGGGCATGTGATCAGGCAGATGGTGGCATAAAAGATTCGATCTCGGCCCGTGCGGGAATCGCAGGCTGGGCGCCGGCTTTCAAAGTTGCGAGTGCGCCGGCCGCGTTTGCAAAACGGATCGCATCCGCTCTGCCTTCGCTGCTTGCCACGGCAAACGCACCCGCGAAGGAGTCCCCGGCGCCCACGGTGTCCACGGGCGTCACTTTTGGAGGTGCGGTCTCCACCACGCCGTGCGCCGTGATGCTCAGCGTGCTCTCCTCTCCGCGGGTGATGAGCAGATGACGGCAGCGGGCTTCCTGCAAATTTTGATTTGGAGTGATCTGCTCCGCTTCGCCTTCATTCACGATCAAGACATCCACCTCAAACCGCGCCGACAGATAGCCGGCGCTCAGGGGCGATGGATTGAGAATGACACGCACCCCGGCTTCGCGCGCTATTTCGGCAGCACGCCGCACCACGGGCAGCGGACACTCAAGCTGCAGCAGCACCGCGTCCGCGCCACGGATCAGCTCAGCCTGGTTTTCAATATCCTTCAGAGTGATGGCGTGGTTCGCCCCCGCGTTTACGATGATCGAATTTTCACCGCGGTCATCGACCGCGATGAAGGCCGATCCAGTGGGCGCAGCGGAACGGATGATGCCCGTGGTGTCGATGCCTTCGCTGTGAAGATATTCCACATAGCGCGTGCCGAAGTCGTCCTGGCCCACGCAGCCGATCATGCACACAGCGCCTCCCGCACGTGCCGCAGCCACGGCCTGGTTTGCGCCTTTGCCGCCGAAGCAGGTGAGCATCCCGCTTGCCGAGAGGGTTTCTCCCGGAGCGGGGATGCGCGGCACACGCAGGGTGTGGTCCACATTGAGCGAGCCGACGACGACGATTTTGGGGCGCTGCACAGGCATCACTTTTTGGCGGGCGGGGGTTCCACGCTGAGCTGCACGATGGCCTCGCGCACACGCGCGGTTTGCTCCGGACTCATCACCAGAAAGCGGTGCCTGCCTTTGCCGTCCTTGCTTTTGCGGAAGAGCGTGGCGGAATCGTTTTCCACCACGACATTCCCTGGTGGTGAAAGCTCAAAGTAGCCGCGCTCTGGCAGCACGGCATACAGCACCGCCGTGGGATCCCATGTGGGGCGGTCGTGCGGTGGTGGATTGTAAAGATAGTAGGCTTCTTTCAGCGGATGGTGCGGCAGGTAGTCGAGATCCTGCTCGATGACCACGTGTGGAAATGCTGCGGCCACGCCGATCTCGTAGCCGCTCCACACCACCGGCGTGGGCCACTCTTTGGCCAGCTTTTGTGCAGCGGGCACATCCAGTTTCACATTGTACTCCAGGTGGCGGGTGTCCCACTGCACCGTCTGAAACGCACCTGCCATGATGCTGAGAAGCTTCACTTTTTTGGCGATCAATTCCTTCCCGCCGGGCGAGTCGAGCAGGCGTGAGAGATTGGTGAAGAAACCCACCTGCGCGATGACCACGCTGCCGTCCGGCTGCCTCGCCAGGATGTCCTTGATGAGGCCCACCGCCTCCGGCGCATCCGCACCGCTCTTGAGATCATGCGGATACCTCTGGCTGCCGTCCGCGTTCTTTTCATCTGCCAGCAGGTTGAACTTTCCCGCCTCTTTCGCCGCGCCATCGCGCACCACGCCGATGGGTGTGTCCGGGTAGCCATAGAGGGTGTTCACGGCATCCACAAAGGCCGCGGCCTGCGGATGGTCCTTGGTCACGGTCACGGCCAGCAGTTCACAGACGCCGCGTTTTTGCAGGTTGTGGATCATCGCCAGCGCCATGAGGTCATCGACATCATTGCCCATGTCGGTGTCGAAGATGAGTTTGACCGGCGCGGCCTGGGACAGGCCGCAGAGCGCGCAGAAGAGGAGGGTAACGAGCTTTTTCATTTCTTGGGTGGTTGAACGGTGGTTTGGACAATGGCCTCCAGGACACGGGCCTGCTGAACGGGTGTCATGGTGAGAAAACGATCACGCCTGCCGCCTTTGCCATCCTTGCCGGGCGGGGTGAAGCGCGTGAAGCCATCAGGTCCCACGCTCACATGCCCGGGGGCGGACAGGCCAAAAAAGCCACGCTCAGGAAACACGGCCTGGAGCACGCTGCTTTCATCCCAGCACGGACGATCATGCGCCGGACCACTGTGGAGCAGGTAGGCCTCCTTCACGATGTGGTGCGGCATGTAGCCGAAATCTTGCGCGATGCTGGCGCGCGGAAACGGCAGCGCCTCGCCGATCTCGTAGCCGCTCCACACCACTTGCACTTCCTCCGGCCATTCCTTCGCCACCGTCTGCATGAAGGCGATGCCATTGATCACATTTGCCTCCAGGTGGTAGTTGGTGCGATTGCAGAAAGCAAACGCGCCCGCCATGATGGAAAGGGTTCTCACCTTCTGCCGGATCAGCGCAGGGCCATCGAGCGGAGAATGCGCATCCGCCTTTGATTTGAGAAGGTTTGCCATGTTCGAGGCGATGCCCACGCTGATGATCGAGACACTGCCGTCAGGCTGCTTGGAAAGCAGTTCGCGCAGCAGGTCCACCGCCTCGCGAGCGGCGTCGTTGCTTTTCAAATCGTGCGGATATTCGGGGGAATCGGCGAGTTTCAAATAACTGCTTGGGCGCTTCTGCGCGGTGGGATCGCGTGTGACGCCGATGGGCAGGTCCGGCCTGCCATAGAAGGTGTTCTGCGCATCCACAAAGCTCGCGGAGAGAGGATTGTCCTTCGATATCGTCACTCCGAGAAACTCGCACGCTCCCCGGTCCGCCAGCGTGTGGCACATGGTCAGCGCCAGCACGTCATCCACATCTCCGGTGATGTCCGTGTCAAAGATGATGCGCGGCTTTTCAGCGAAAGCCGATGCGGCAAGGAGCAGCGAGATAACAATGGATTTCATGCAGTTCATTTTCTTCTCCAGGAGTCCGCGAGCACGGCAGCGACGATCACGAAGCCAGTGACGACGCGCTTGACCGGCTCGGAGGCTCCCACCTGGATCAGGCCGGCCTCCAGCGTGGCGATGATGAGCACGCCCATGAAACTTTTTACCACCGAGCCACGTCCGCCCATCAGGCTGGTGCCGCCGACGACGACTGCGGCGATCGCGCCCAGCTCGAAACCTGTTCCGGCATTTGGATCTGCGGAGCCGAGGCGGGAGCAGTTAAACACCGCTGCCAGCCCTGTCAGCGCTCCAAGCAGCGCATGCGCAAAAATGCGCGGACGATCGACAGGCAGACCGGAGACGAGCGCCGCCTCCCGGTTTGCACCGATGGCGATCAAATGCCGCCCGAGAGCCATCTGCGACAGCATCACCTGCCCTGCCGCCACCACCCCAAGACTGATGACAAACGCAGGCGAGATGACCAGCCCGCCAAAGGGGGCGCCGAGAGATTCAATGTCGGCGCCAATGTACTTCGTCTGCGAATCCGTTGTCAAAAACGCCAGCCCGCGCGCGATCTCCAGCATCCCAAGTGAAACGATGAATGAAGGCAGCCGCAGCTTTACGCTGACTGCGCCCGTGGTGCCGCCGAGAAGAGCGCCGACAGCCACGCAGGCGGTCATCGTCAGAGCCAGGCCCCAATGCATGTCCGCCATCAGCACGCCGGCCACGGCACCGCAAAAGCCCAGCAGCGAACCCACTGAGAGATCAATGCCACCCGTCACCATGACCAGCGTCATGCCCGTGGCCACGAGCGCCAGAGCGGGGATGCGGTTTGCCACCGTGCCCAGAGTGCCCAGGCTGAAGAAGCTTTCCCGCATCAGCCCAAAGAACACAATCATGGCCGCGAGCACGGCGATGAGGATGAAGAAGTCGGTGAAGCGGCGCATGTGGAAACAGAATCACTTCGTGATCACATCCACCGGCGTCTGCTGGTCTGCCGGTGTCGTCTGGTCCTTCAGAACTTTGAGCGCCGCCTCGATGCCAAAAACGGCAAGCTGATCTCCATGCTGGTCGCAGGTGGCCAGCACGCGGCCATCCGCCAGCAGAGGCTTCATTGCGGCGATGTTGTCAAAGCCCACGATCTGCACCTGCCCGGACTTTCCGGCAGACTGCACCGCAGCCGCGGCGCCGAGCGCCATGTTGTCATTCGCACACAGCAGCGCCTTCACATTGGGATTTGCGGCGAGGATGCCTGCGGCGATGCCATTGGCCTTCTCCATTTCCCACTGACCGCTCTGGGACGCGACGATCTTTGCGCCCGCCGCGTTCATGGCATCTTCAAAGCCCGCCTTGCGCTGCTGTCCGTTGAAGGCGGTGGTCACGCCTTCGATGATGGCCACTTCATCGCCCGCTTTGAGTTTTTTCGCGAGCACTTCTCCAACGGCTTTGGCGCCAGCGCGGTTGTCGGGTCCGACAAACGGAATGCTCAGGCCGGCCTGCTTCAGCGTGTCCGCATCCAGCTTGTTGTCGATGTTGATGACCAGCACGCCCGCCGCCTTCGCCCGCTTCAGCACGGTGACCAGCGCCTTCGAGTCCGCCGGTGCGATAACGATGGCCTGCACGCCCTGCGACACCATCTGGTCCACCAGGCCCACCTGCTCGGTCAGGTCGGTTTCATTTTTGATGCCGTTCACGATCAGATCGTAGTCCGCCGCATGCGCTGCCTGGTGCTTCTTCGCGCCTTCGGCCATGGTTTGGAAGAACTCATTCGCCAGAGACTTCATCACCAGCGCCACCTTCGGCCTGCCTGAGCCAGAAGACGCGGGGCCGCCCGCAGGCTTGCAGGAAAGCAGCGCCAGGGAGGCAAGCAGGAGGGGAATGAGGCATTTCATGGCTGGAAAATGTGGTTTTGCGCAAACGATTGTGCAGCAGGAACTCTTTCGGTCAATCTTTCTTCCTTCGTCCGATGGAGGCACGCTCGATCAGCCGCATGGGCAGCGTCATGAGAGCCTTTCGGGAGGTCTTGGCGCCGCGCTTGATCTGCGCGCACAGGCTGTCCACGGCCATCGTGCCCATGTCCTCCACAGGCTGCGCCAGGGTCGTAAGCGGCGGAGAGAGCAGCGCCGCCCAGGGCTGCTCGTCAAACGCGATGAGCGAGAGATCGTCTGGAATCGCCAGGCCCAGCTCGCGCACCGCCTCCAGGGCGCCCAGGGCGAGTTGATTGCTCAGCGCCAGCACCGCGGTGGGTCGCGGCCGCAGTCCGAGCAGATGCAGCGTATGCTCACGCGCGATGACCTGCGAATGCTCGCCGCCAGCCAGGAGCTTTGGCTCAAAGCGCAGGCCGGCTTCGCTCAGTCCCGCGCGGTAACCACGCACGCGCTCGGCGATGACGGAGCTGTCCTCCCTGCCCTGCAGGCAGGCGATTCTTCGGTGTCCCAGTTTTGCCAGCCTCGCCACCGCTTCGCGGGCCGCGGAGAAGTTGTCGGCCACCACGGCGGCTGTTTTCAGCGCGGTGAAAACGCGGTCCACCTGCGTGAGCGGCAGCTTCGAGGCAATGAGCGGCTGCAGGTGCGCGCTGTCCCCGCCCACCGGCGCGAGAATGAGGCCGTCAATGCGGCGGTCCAGCAGCGTGCGGATGCATTCGGCCTCCACTTCGGCGGTCTCCTGGGAATCCGCCAGCAGCACCGTGTAGCCCTGCGCACGTGCGCGGCGCTCCACCGCCCGGGCCAGCGTGGCAAAGAAGGGATTTGAGATGTCCGGAATCACCAGCCCCAGCGTGCGCGTGCTCTGCAGCCGCAGGCTGCGGGCGAGTTCATCCGGCCGCACGCCCATCGCCGCCGCTTCATCCAGGATGTGCTTCTGCGTCTCCTTCGCGATGCGAAACTCATCTCCCCGGCCCGCCATCACACGCGAGACCGTGCTGGCCGAGATGCCGAGATGCTGGGCGAGAGATTTGAGATTCATGCAAAAGCGGGAGCGCTGATTTTTGGCACAAACTGGCGATAAACAGGGATTACCGCAACGTCCCCTTCCGCATGTTCCCTTCACGTCATCTTCTGCTCGCCCTGGCTCTCGCCCTTCAGGCGGCCGCGGCACCGCCCAATGTCATCCTCATCAATTGCGACGACCTGGGCTATGGCGACCTGGGCTGCTACGGGTCAAAGGTCATCGCGACACCGCAGATCGACCGCATGGCGCGCGAGGGCGTTCGGTTCACAAACTTCCACGTGGCCTCCTCCTTCTGCAGCCCTTCGCGCGCAGCGCTTCTCACCGGCCGCCTGCCCGCCCGCTGCGGTGTGCCATACGTGCTCTTCCCCAGCGAACATACTGGCCTGCCACCAGAGGAAATCACGATCGCCGAGGTGCTGAAGCAGGCCGGATACGCCACGGCTTGCGTTGGCAAATGGCATCTCGGCTGGCGCAGGGAATTCCGTCCGCAGCAGCAGGGCTTCGACGAGTTTTTCGGCCTCCTTCACACCAATGACACCGAGGAATGGAGAACAGGCCTTTCCTTTCATCAGCTCAGCATGTTTGAGCCGTCGCAGCTGCGCGACGGCGATCACGTGATCGAGGCGCCCGTGGATCTGGCGATGCTCACGCAGCAGTACACCCGACGCGCGCTCGACTTCATCCGGCGGCAGCATGAGCGCCCCTTCTTTCTCTACCTCGCGCATACCATGCCGCACATCCCCCAGTACGCCTCCCCTGCCTTTGCCGGAAAATCTAAAAACGGCGTTTATGGCGACTGTGTGGAGGAGATCGACTGGAGCACCGGCAGCATTCTCGATCTGCTCCGGGAGCTGCACCTGGACGAGCGCACGCTTGTCATCTTCACCTCAGACAACGGCTCGGGCGTTCACGGCGCCAAGGCCAGAACGGTTGACCGCTTCCCCGGCCACTCTTTCGCCGGCAGCAATGGCGCATTGCGCGGTGGCAAAGGTTCGACCTTTGAAGGCGGCCTCCGCGTCCCCTGCATCGTCTGGTGGCCGAAGACGATCGCCGCCGGTCGCGATGACGACACGCCATGGTCGGCCCTCGATTTCCTCCCGACGTGCGCTCAGCTCGCACACACGTCCTGCCCTGCCGGTGTCACGCTCGACGGCATGGACTCCAGCAGACTGCTGCTCGGACAACCGCCGCCCGCCGAACCACGCACTCTCTTCCACTACTTCGGTGTCCAGCTTCAGGCGGTCACCGAAGGCCCATGGAAGCTCTTCGTGCCGGTCGCAAGTCCGCCTGAAATGCGCGTCCCAAGCCTCTGGTTTGAGCATCAGCCCGGCTTGTTCGAGCGCCAGCACCGTCTGTGGCCCAGCGCCACTCTTTACCATCTCTCAGAGGACATTGGCGAGGCAAAGGACCGCTCCTCAGGGCATCCGGAAATCGTTGCCTCCATGCTGGAAAAGGCCCGTGCGTTTGATGCGGCGTTTCAGAAACAACTCCAGCCTGTGCAGTATCTTCCCGGCCCCAAACCGCCCGCCCCTGGGCAGATACGATCAGCGGCCGATGACATCGACGCATGGCTGAAGCTCACCCGATAAAACCCTGCGGCGGCCAGTGTTTTTTGGCACTGCACCGCCCAGCACGGGGAATACACTGTGGACATGTCAGACCCGCCCTCCAACACCGAAACCCTCGTCCTGCTGCTCACGCAGCACCAGGAGCCGTTGTTTCGCTACATCTTCAGCCTCGTGCCAGGTGAGGCGGATGCGCGGGACATCCTGCAGGAGACGAGCCTGGCGCTGTATCGGAAGTTTGACCAGTACGACCCCGCCCGCCCCTTCCTGCCCTGGGCCTACCGCTTCGCATATCTTCAGGTGCAGAAGCATCGTGAAAAGTCGGCACGCTCACCGCTGCTCTTCAGCGAAGACGTGATCGACCTGCTCTCCAGCGAGCGCAGCCACATCGAACCCCAGCTCGATGAGCGTCTGCGCCTGCTGGATGCCTGCCTGCAAAAGCTCACGCCGCAGGATCAGGAGCTGGTGACCAGCCGCTACGCCCAGCGCCAGAGCGCGGAGGAAATGATGAGCCGCTTTTCCCTGACACGCCGCACTCTGTTTCGCAATCTGGAGCTGCTGCGCCAGCGCCTGCACGAGTGCGTCACACGCCAGCTTCAAACGGAGGGCCTCGCATGAATCTCGAATCCCTCATCCATGCCCGGATCGACGGCGAGATCACCCCCGAGCAGCATGCACAGCTGGAAGATCTGCTGCGCTCGGACTGGCAGGCGCGCCGCCTTTACCTCGAGCTCGTCGATCAGCACGCGCGGCTGCTGCAGCAGCCCGCTGTAAATACAGGCCGCCTGCAGGCAGCCGCGCCCAAGCGCCACTCGCGGAAGTGGTGGCCTTCTCTCACCGCAGCGGCAGCGGCCATCGCCTGTGCCTTCCTCTTCTGGCCGCGACATCCTGCTGAAACCGAAGCGACCTCCACCGGCGTGGCCATGCTCAGCCAGACCCTGGGAGCCAAGTTTGCGGACAGCTCCCTGCGCAGCGGCGATACGCTGAGGCCCGGCAGCATCAGGCTCAGCGAGGGCCTGGCGCAGATCGAGTTCTACAGCGGGGCCACCGCTTTGATCGAAGGCGCCGCCGAACTGGAAATCGTCTCCGCCTGGGAGGCGCGCTGCCTGGGCGGCCGCGTGCGGGTGCATGTGCCGCCTGCGGCCAAAGGCTTTCTCGTGCACGCCCCCGGCATGAAGCTGGAGGACCTAGGCACTGAGTTTGCCCTCAATGTGAAGGAAGGCGCCAGCGCTGTTCACGTTTTTGAGGGCGAGGTCATCGCCCACACGGATGCCCGGACCGCCGCGAGCCTGAAGCAGGGCATGTCCCTTTCCTCGGTCAAATCCGCCAGCATCTCGCCGCAGGATTTCCTCTCCATCAATGAGCTGCATGGCCTCGTGCAAAAACGCGAAACTCAGCGCTACGATGAATGGCAGCAGTGGTCCCTCGCAACGCGCAAGGACGCGCGCCTCATCGCCTACTACACCTTCAAGCACTGGGAGGACGACCGCTGGGATCGTCTCGTGAACAACTTCACCGAACCCCGCCGCCCGAGCCGCTCCGGCGGCGCTGTCGGCGCCAGCTGGACGCAGGGCCGCTGGCAAAAGAAGGAGGCGCTGGAGTTCAAACGGCCGGGCGACCGCGTGCGCCTCAATCTCGACGGCAGCTACAAGGCGCTGACCTTCGCCTGCTGGGTGAAGGTCGATTCCGTGGATAAAAAATACAATTCCCTGCTCCTCACCGACGGCTATGACAATGGCGAACCGCACTGGCAGATTTACGAAGATGGCAGCCTCATGTTCTCCATCATGTATCGTCCGGCGGAAGCTGCGAAGAGCGCCAGGTACAACCAGATGCACTTCAGCAGGCCTGTATTCAAGGCCGACAGCCTCGGCCGCTGGCACCATCTGGCCGTGACCTATGACAACGCCCGCGGTGAGGTCATCCAGTACTTCGATGGCCAGGAAGTGGGCCGCGATATCTCCAATCTCCACCAGCCGGGCCGCGACATCACCTTTGGCCCATGTGAAATCGGCAACTGGGGCCTGCCCACCCAGGGCCACCAATTTCCCATCCGAAACCTCAACGGTGCCATCGACGAATTTGCGATCTACAGCGCCGCATTAACCGCCTCCGAAGTCCGTACCCTTTACGACCACGGCAAACCCGAATGACAACCCGCCCCATCCTTTTCATCTGGCTGCTCGCTGCATCTTCGCTCCATGCTGCGGATGCCGAGGCTCTCTTCGTGCGCCGCGTGTGGCCGCTGTTTCAGGACAAGTGCCTGGCCTGCCACGGCAATGACGAGAGGAAGATCAAAGGCGGGCTCGACATGCGCACGCTGGAGACCACCCTCAAAGGCGGCGAAAGTGAAACGACTTCCATCATTCCCGGCAAGCCGGAGGAAAGCCCGCTCTACCTCGCCTCCACCCGCCAGCACACAGACGACTGGGAACCCATGCCACCCAAGGAGGCGGACAAGCTCTACGCCGAGCAGCTGGGCTGGATCAAAGACTGGATCTCCGCCGGTGCGCCCTGGCCGGATGAGGCCAGGCGCAGCACCATCGCCAAAGCCAACGCTGAGAAATGGAGCGCCGAAGACGGCATCGTGGTGAAAACCACCGGCGCGCTTTCGCCGGAGTGGGCGGGCCGCCGCTACAAGCCGGAAGGTCTGTGGGCGTATCAGCCGGTGAAAAAGCCGGACGTCCCTTCTGGCACACATCCCGTGGACGCGCTGCTGGATGTCAAACACCCCGCACCCGCCGCCGATGCCCGCACCTTCATCCGCCGCGCCAGCTTTGACCTGACGGGTCTTCCTCCAACTCCTGAAGAGACCGCCACCTTCGAAAAAGAGTTCATCCAGGATCAAGCATCCAGCATCCAGCGTCTCGTCAACCGACTGCTCGACTCCCCCCACTACGGCGAGCGGATGGCCCGTCACTGGCTGGACGTGACGCGCTATGCCGACAGCAGCGGCTTTGCCAATGACTACGAGCGCGGCAATGCCTGGCGCTACCGCGACTATGTGGTGCGCAGCTTCAATGCGGACAAGCCGTACGACGAGTTCATCAAAGAGCAGATCGCAGGCGATGAGATGCAGCCCGGCAACCCCGAGCACCTCATTGCCACAGGCTTCCTGCGCATGGGACCTTGGGAGCTCACCGGCATGGAGGTCGCCAAGATCGCCCGCCAGCGCTTCCTCGATGACGTCACCAACAGCGTCGGCGAAACGTTTCTCGCGCACTCGCTGCAATGCGCGCGCTGCCACGATCACAAGTTTGATCCCGTGCCCACGCACGACTACTACTCCATCCAGGCCTGTTTTGGCACCACGCAGCTGGTGGAGCAGCCAGCGCCGTTTCTGCCTTCGGAAAACACCTCGGGTTTTTGGGAAAAAAAATACCTGGAGGCACGGCAGGCCGTACACATGGCCATGCTGGCAAGCCTGGACAACAAAATGCTCGCCAATGCTGTGAAGTGGTATGAAGAAAAGAAGCTCGACCGCGGCGCCTGGGACAAGGCGGTGGCTTCGGCACGCGCCTTCATCGCCGGTGGCGGCAAAATGAAAAAGGGCCGCTCCTTCACCGGCGTGTTTGAAATCGCCCGCGCCGCCTTGCAAAAGCAAAACCTGCCTGAGGACCAGTATCCGCCCAAGCTCGTCGGCTTTGAGCCTGAAGACTACGGCAATGAGCGCGTGGCCCGGAAGGGCCTTGAGCGCCTGAAGTGGGAGCTGGAGCGTTACGAGCCCTTTGCCTTCAGCGTTTACGACGGCCTCACTCCGCAGGTCACCAGCATCAACCAGCCCATCCGCATGCCGCAGTCTCCCATGACGACGGGCGAGCTGGAAAAAACTGCGATCCTCGGTGGCGGCGATCCGTTTTCACCGACTCAGCCAGTGAAGCCCGGCGCACTCTCCGTGCTCGGCAGCGTGGAGTTTCCGGACGCGATCGAGGGCCGGCGCACCGCGCTGGCAAACTGGATCGCCCGCAAAGAAAATCCGCTGACCACCCGCGTCATCGTGAACCGCCTCTGGCTCTGGCATTTCGGACAGGCCCTCGCGGGCAATCCCAACAACTTCGGCAGCACTGGCAAAAAACCCACGCACCCTGCCCTGCTCGACTGGCTGGCGGCCACGCTGGTGGAGAAAAACTGGTCCGTCAAAGAGATGCACCGTCTCATCATGACGAGTGATGCCTATCGCAGAAGCTCAGCGCTCCAGGAAGGTTCAAAGCTCAGCCATGAAGAAGCGGAAAAGTCCTACGCCGTCTTCAAGCCACGCCGCCTCATGGCCGAAGAAATGCGCGATGCCATGCTCAGCATCACCGGCGAGTTGAATCCCGCTCTCGGCGGCATTCCGAACCGCCCCGAGATCAACATCGAAGTCGCCATGCAGCCACGGCAGGTCATGGGAACCTTCGCCGCGGCATGGGTGCCAAATGCCAGGCCTGAGCAGCGCCACCGCCGCAGCCTCTACGCTTTGAAGATTCGCGGCGCGCGCGATCCCTTCATGGAGGTTTTCAATGAGCCAGGCCCCGACTTCTCCTGCGAAGCGCGGGAGGTTTCCACCGTGACACCGCAGGTTTTCAGCCTCTTCAACGGCCAGTCCATCCACGCCCGCGCGCTGGCATTGGCAAGCCGGGTGATGAAGGAGAAGCCGGCGGACGCGATCGCGCGCGTGTTTCTCCTTGTGCATGGCCGCGCTCCCTCCGCTGAAGAGAAGGCCGCGTGCGCCACGCACTGGCAGGCCATGGAAAAGAAACAGGCCGGCCTCACTTTCACCAAATCATCTCCGCCGCTCACCGTGAAGCGCGACGCCGTGGAGGAAAACACGGGCGAGAAATTCAGCTTTCAGGAAACGCTGCCCGGCTATGCCGACTTCGTGCCCGATCTCCAGGCCGCCGATGTGGACGCCCGCACCCGCGCTCTGGCAGACGTCTGCCTCGTGCTGCTGAACTCAAACGAATTTGCCTACCTCTACTGAGCCATGAACACGCCCCTCTTTCCCTGTGCAGGATCACGCGCGCTGCATGCGCCCACGCGGCGTGAGTTCGTCTATGGCATGGGCGCGTCTCTGGGCAGCGTGGCGCTCACCTCCCTGCTCGCAGCCGAATCTCAGGGGCCGCTCGCGCCCAAGGCCCAGCAGGTTCCCGCCAGGGCCAGGAACTGCATCTTCCTCATGATGGAAGGCGGCCCCAGCCACATCGACACCTTTGATCCCAAGCCCGCCCTCGAAAAACTGCACCTCAAAGAATTCATCCGCGAAGGCAGTCAGAAGTCCGCCATGGAAAGCGGCAGGCGCTACTATGTGAAGTCCCCCTTCAAGTTTGCGCAGCACGGCCGGAGCGGCGCCTGGATGAGCGAGCCATGGAAGCACCTCGCGGGCGTGGCGGATGACCTCTGCTTCTTCCGCGGCTGTCAGGTTGATTCGGTGAATCACCCCACCGCCATGTATCAGATGAACTGCGGCAACCGCTTTGGCGGAGATCCGGCCATCGGCGCCTGGGTCACGTATGGTCTGGGCTCGGTGAATCAGGACTTGCCGGGCTTCGTCGTGCTGCCGGAGATCAGCTATCCGCAGGGCGGCAGCGCAAACTGGAGCAATGGCTATCTGCCCGCGCAGTTTCAGGGCACGCCGCTGCGTCCCAAAGGCTCACCGATCCTCGACCTGCAGCCGCCGCAGGGCATCGCGGCAGATCACCAGCGCGCGAATCTTGACCTGCTCGCGCAATTGAATTCGCGGCATGCCGGGGACCACCCCTGGCACGATGAACTCAAGGCCCGCATGCACAATTACGAGCTGGCTTTCCGCATGCAGACGCAGGTGCCGGAAACGCTTGATCTCAGCAAGGAAGACGAAAAAACGAAGGCGATGTATGGCATCGGCACGGATGCGACGGACGCGTTTGGCCGCAAGTGCCTGCTCGCGCGCAAGCTCGTGGAAAAAGGCGTGCGCTTTGTGCAGCTCTACGCCGGCACCTGGGACAGCCACGACTACATCGAGCGTGCTCATGGAAATCTCATCCGCCAGGTGGACCAGCCCATTGCGGCACTGATCAAAGATTTGAAACAGCGCGGCCTGCTGGAGGATACGCTGATCGTCTGGTGCGGAGAATTTGGCCGCACGCCGGACAATGGGGTGCGCGGCGGCACCGCCTACGGGCGCGATCACAATCCGAAAGCGATGACCGTCTGGCTGGCCGGCGGTGGCTGCAATGCCGGGCATACCATCGGCAGCACGGATGACCGCGGCATGGAGGCCGTGGAGGAGGTGCACCATGTGCGCAATCTCCACATCACGCTCCTCCGTCTGCTCGGCCTGGACGACAACAAGCTCACCTTCTACCACGCCGGACGCTTCAAGCAGCTCAGCCAGTTCGGCGGCCAGGTGATCGAGAAATTGATCGCATAGCCCGGTGCGTCTGGCACGTTTAGAGATCATGCTGAAGAAACTCATCATCGTCCTCTGCCTTTCCGCCCTCGTAGCCGTCGCCTGGGTGGCGCTGAAGCCTGCAAAGGCCCGCTCTGCGCAGCTGACTGTCTTCTGCGCCGCCGGCATTAAAAAGCCGATCGAGGAAATCGCCGCCGCCTATCAGAAGGACACCGGCGTGGAGGTGCGCCTGCAGTTTGGCGGCAGCGGCACCTTGCTGAGCCAGCTGAAAATCGCGAAGCAGGGGGATCTCTTCATCGCCGCCGATGACGGCGCGCTGGCAGACGCAAAAAAACTCGAAGTCACACGCGAGGAGTTTTCTCTCGTCGTGCAAAAACCCGTGCTGGCTGTCGCCAAAGGCAATCCCAGACACATCGACGGCCTCGCCGCTCTGAAGTCGCCCGAAATCAAACTCGCGCTCGCCAATCCGGAGGCCGCCAGCATCGGGCGCGTGGTGAAAAAGCTTCTTGGCGCGGACTGGGATGCCCTCGCCGCCAAAGCGGCCGTGATGAAGCCCACCGTCACCGAGATCGCCGCCGACCTTTCTCTCGGTGCTGTCGATGCAGCCATCGTGTGGGATTCCATCATCCCGCAGTTCAAGCTCGATGTCGCTCCGCTGCCGGAGCTCGACAAACACGAGGAGCGCGCCACGGCAGCGGTGCTCTCCTTCAGCCAGCAGCCCGCCGAGGCGCTGCGCTTTGCCCGCTACCTCACCGCACCGGAAAAAGGCGGCGCCATTTTCCAGAAGCAAGGCTTCAAGGCGGTGCCGGGAGACAAATGGGCCGCACGCCCTGATCTCATCATTTACAGCGGCGGAGTGAACCGTCTGGCCATCGAAAAACTGCTGCAGCAGTTCGCCACCCGCGAAGGCATCACCATGACCACCGTCTTCAATGGCTGCGGCATTCTCTGCGCGTCCATGAAGACCATGGAAGACAGCAGCAATCCCAAGTTCCCCGACGTTTATTATGCCTGCGATGTGTGCTTCGTGCCCCCGGTGGCGGAGCAGTTTCCGGAGGCCGTCCTCCTTACCGAGGCGGAGATCGTCATCGCCGTTCCCAAAGGCAATCCGCAGGGGATCCACACGCTCGCAGATCTCGCGCGCCCCGGCCTGCGCGTGGGCCTGTGCAATGCCGAGCAGTCCACCATCGGCTTTCTTACGCGGTCCATCCTGAAGTCCATGAACCTGCTGGAGAGCGTGAGCAAGAATGCCTCCTCCCAGGTGCCAACGGCGGACTTTCTGGTGAATCAAATGCGCACGGGCTCGCTCGATGCCGCCGTGGTTTACGGCATCAATATCAGCAACGACAAGGAGCACTTTGAGGCCATTCCGCTTCCTGCCGACAAATCCAAAGCCGTGCAGCCTTTTGCCGTGCGCAAGGATTCGTCCTATCAGCAGATGGGCCATCGGCTCCTCGCCTTTCTGCGGGAAAACCGCGCCAGCTTTGAAGCCGCCGGGTTCGCCTGGAAAGGCGAGACGGCTCCCATCAAAAGCGCGGACATCGTCCTCCCGGAGTGGCTGAAGCAGAAGTAGGGCGCTGCCTACTCCGCTGCCACGGCCTGCTGCAGCACCTGCTCCAGCCCGCCTGCCATCAGATCGTGCTGCCAGCTCATGAGATGGCTCGCCGGACTGCCGTCGATGACCAGGTCCTCAATGGTCGCGCGTGAACCGAGCAGCGAAGGCTCGATCTCCAGTCCCTGTGCGACCTTTTCACGGTACGCACACAGCTTGTCGATCTGATCCCTCTGCGCATCGCTCAGGCGGCCCTTGGTCTTCTTGGCACGTGCGGGCCAGTCGGCCGGCGCCGAGGCCATGATGGCGGCCACGATGTCGAAAAATTCCTTCTTCCAGCGCGGACGCCAGCCATTCGGCGGGTTCAGCGGCTGCCCGGCTTCGAACTGCTCCGCATAGGCCACCATCTGCTTGTTGGACATGATCTTGAAGCAGGGCGTGTCGCGCTCCTTGGCGATGCCTTCACGCCATTCCCACATGGCTTTCAAAATGGCCAGGCCCTTGGGGTGCAGCCTGCCGCAGCCCTGCACACGCCAGGGATCTTCGCGCGAGACATTGTCGCGCGCGGCCACATCTTCCTGGAGCGAGCGGCAGCTCTGGTGAAACCAGTCCTCACG
The DNA here is from genome assembly GCF_044226605.1 of Prosthecobacter sp. Classification (GTDB taxonomy): domain Bacteria; phylum Verrucomicrobiota; class Verrucomicrobiia; order Verrucomicrobiales; family Verrucomicrobiaceae; genus Prosthecobacter. The sequence continues at coordinate 78,848 of NZ_JBGAGS010000008.1, forward strand.
CCCCTTGGCTTTCAGTTCCGCCACAAACTTGTCCGCGATCGGGAGCAGGTAGCGCACATCATCCACCGCATAGGAGAGCATGTTCGGCGGCAGCGGACGGCGGCTCCAGTCGGCCTTCTGAGAGGCTTTGCACAGGTCCAGGTCAAAGGCGTTCTTCACCAGCGCAGCCAGGCCAAACTGGCGGGCTCCCAGCAGGCGCGCGGCGATCTGCGTGTCCCGGATCACCTTGGGATTCCAGTCATACGTGCGGCGCAGCATGGTCAGGTCATAGTCCGCGCCGTGGAACCACAGTTCATGCGCGTCCAGCAGCTCCAGCAGTGGGGAAACATCCGCAATGGCGAGAGGATCCACCAGCGCGTACCTGCCGGCGCAGTTCACCTGCAGCAGGCAGAGCTTCTCATGGTAGTGGTGCAGGCTGTCCGCCTCGGTGTCCAGGCAGCAGCGCTTGTCGGCGCTGACTTTCAGCCAGGCACGCATCTCATTGACCCAGCGGTCAAGATGCGCGGGGGTGTCGATGAACTCGTAGTCCGCCGCAGGTGCCGCCGGTGTTGATCCTGAATCGCTCATTTCAGGCCCATGAGAAGGATTTCGGCGTTGTTGCTGGTGCGGTTGATGTTGCGGATCAGCATCTCCAGCGCTTCGACCGCAGGAACGGCCGCCAGCTGTTTGCGCACCTGTGTGATGCGGCGGAACTCGTCCGGATGGTACAGCAGGTCATCGCGACGGGTGCCCGATTTGAGCAGGTGCAGCGCAGGGTAAATGCGGCGCTCCGAGATCTCACGGTCCAGCGTGGCCTCCATGTTGCCGGTGCCTTTGAATTCCTCAAAGATCACTTCATCCATGCGGTTCTCTGTTTCGATCAGCGCGGTGGCGATGATCGTCAGGCTGCCGCCTTCCTCCACATTGCGGGCGGAGCCAAAGAACTTGCGCGGCTTTTGCATCGCCTTGACGTCCAGGCCCCCTGAGCCGGTGCGTCCTTTGCCGCCCATCATGGCGTTATGGCCACGGGCCAGCCGGGTAATGCTGTCCAGCAGGATGACCACGTCCTTTTTCAGTTCCACCAGACGGCAGGCGCGCTCACGCACGATGTCGGCCACCTGGCCGTGGCGTTTCGGGCTTTCGTCAAAGGTGGAGCTGTAAATCTCACAGCCCTGCACGGTTTCCTCAAAATCGGTCACTTCTTCCGGACGCTCATCCAGCAGCAGGACGATGAGGGTGATCTCCTTGTGATTTTGCGCGATCGACTTGGCGATGTCCTTGAGGATCACGGTCTTGCCGGAGCGCGGCGGGGCGCAGATGAGGCCACGCTGGCCTTTGCCCAGCGGCGCCACGATGTCCAAAATGCGGGAGCTCACCGCGCAGGGTTTGGCCGTCTCCAAAATGATGCGGTTGGTCGGGAAGGTGGCGGTAAGCTTGTCAAAATCCTGCGGAGTCTCCCATTTCTCGATGGGGGTGCCTTCGACTTCCGTGATCCGGTCAATCGCGAGATATTTGTCCCGGTCTTTCGGTGCCTTGGCCAGGCCGGCGATCCTCTGGCTGGGACGCAGGTTGAATTTACGGACCAGGAACAGCGGCACAAAAACATCCTCCGGGAGAGGCATGAAGCTGTATTTCGGGTAGCGGATCAGGCCGTAGTTGTCCGTGCCGATTTCGAGCACCCCCTCCACCTTCAGGCGGGTTTTGTGCTCGGCCATCCATGAGCAGAGGTCGTAAATCAGCTGGTGCTTGGTGCGGCTCGCATTCAGGCGGTAACCCACCGTCTCCGCGAGCTCCAGGAGCTCGGCCAGGGAGGCGTTCTGCAGATCGTTGATGGAAACTTCCTCCGGGAAGGGCGGCTGCGCGCCGTCGGACTTCTGCGCTTCTCCGGCAGGCTCGGCCCCCTCGGCGGCAGGCTGCGGCTGGACCGAGCCTTCAGGCTGCTGCGAAGATGCCTCCGGGGAAGTGCTGGTGACGGGAGGAAGGTCCGACACTGGGAGGTCGGGAGAGGCCGCAATCGTGGCGGCGGATTCAGTGGATAGGTCGTTCATGCTTGCAAGAGTGGACTTGCCAGCGTCAGCACTTGGGCTTCAAGAGAGGCCAGAGAGCCATCATTCCAAATGACGGCGTCTGCTCTATCAACTTTGGCTTCGATGGGCCATTGGGCATCCAGGAACTTGTGAACGGTCTGTTCGTCGAGCCCCCGGGTTTCCATCATCCGCCTAACCTGCACCGACCGGCTGGAAGCCACCACGATGACAAGGTCTGCTGAAACTGTGCCTCCAATCTCATAGTGGAGGGGGACTTCCGCAAGGAAAAGATTCACCCCCGCCTTTTCGGCATCCCTACGGGCGGCCTCAAGAGCCACAAGCACCTGGGGGTGCAGCAGCCCCTCCAGCTTTTTCCGCATAGCCTCGTCCGGCAGCACCACCTCCCGCAGCCAGGCCCGGTTGACTTCTCCCGGTCCGGCCAGCGCCTTGCTGCCAAAGGCGGCCACCAGCGCAGAAACCGTGGCCGGCATCTTCAAAATCTCCCCCACGGCTTGATCGGCTGAAAAATGCCGCACCTGCGGGGAAAGCTGCTGAATCAGCAGATTCACCAGCGAGCTCTTGCCGCATCCCGCCCCTCCCGTGATTACCCATGATTTCATCTTCGTTTTCGTATGTCCTTGTCTCGTCTTGCCAGGCTCATGCCATCGACCCGTCTCCAAAAGTAGTCACTTCGACTGGCGAGCGCAACCGCCTCAATGGCTGGACGGAAGCGCTGTCTGCTACTTTAAATTAAAGTCACAGGCAAACGACCAGCGCAGCCACTGGGACCCGTCGTCCTCCGCGCAATGTGACCACATTTCTGCGTATTGGTCTAAAACAAATCAGGCAGGATGCGTAGAGCAATCCTGCCTGAAATGGTTCACGTTAGGAAGACCTTTGCGGCCCTGTTATGGGTTAGGTCCGGGCACTGGTGGAAGCAGAGGAGTAGGTCCAGTAGCTGTCGGCGGCGTGTCCGAGGGAGCCTGGCCTGTCGCTGGCTTGATGCGCTGACCCGAAGGGTCGATCAAGTGGGCGGTCACGAAGATCATCAGGTTGCGCTTGTAGTGCTGCTCAGACTCGTTCTTGAACAGACGGCCCACGAAGGGAAGGTCGCCAAGGATCGGCACTTTGTCCTGCACGTCCTGCACGTCTTCGCGGATCAGACCGCCAAGGGCCACTGTCTGGCCATCCCAAACCGAGACGCCCGTGGTGACTTTACGCACCGAGAACACCGGCTGGTTGATGATGTTCGGGGTGATCAGACGCTCAGGCTGGCTGATCGGCACATAACCCGTGGTTCCCACCACCGTGCCGCCCGCGGCACCCAGCTGAATCGGAAGCACCGACTGGCTGGAAGGCGAAAGGATCGGAGAGCCGTAGTTGATGAATCCGTCGAACTCCACCACTTCAGGGGCCAGAGTGAGGTCGATGGTGTTGCCATCAGCACCCACGGTCGGCTCGGCTTCAAGGCGGACACCCGTCTGACGCATTTCGAAGGCCGTCGGGGTCGTCGGTGTGGCAATCTGCTGCTGACCGCCGCCGCCGCCACCACCCACGTTAAGACCGCCACCGCCCTGAGGCAGACGAGGTGGATCGAATTCCGTCGGATAGATGAATTCGCGAGTCACTTCCATCGTGGCACGGGTGCCGCTCTTGGTGGTCACGCTCGGGGCGCTCATCAGATCCACGCCTTTTTTCTGGCTCAGACCACGGATCACGTTCTGGAACTGGGGATCGGTGAAGATGCCAGCGGTGGAGAAGATGCCAGGAGCAACACTTGTCGTGCTGGTGGTGGAACCGGTCGTCAGAAGGTTGTCAATGCTGTTGTTGGTAACAGCGAAGCCACCGCTGCGAAGACCGGAAGTGATCGAGCCTGCGCCGTAGGGGAACGGAGCCGTGGTTCCCGTGGGCACCGGACCGGCAAAGGCCCCGTTCACCGGGATGGCAGGGAAGACCGTGAGGCCGTTCACCACCTGGGCTGGAATGGTGTAAGGAGTGGTGAAAGGATAGTTGCCCGAGCTGAACGGCACGCCGTTGCCAGCGCTGCCGCCGCCAAAGAAGACGTTGTTGCCATTGGTGCCCACGCTGCCAAGGAGCCAGTCAAAGCCGAGCTCTTCGGTGTTCTTCTGCGTCACTTCAACGAACTTGGAAGTGATGACCACCATCTTAGGCGCCAGCTTCGTGATGGACTCCACATAGGCTTCCACCAGGTCCAGGTTCGGCTGGGTGTTTCTCACGACCAGCTGCGAAGTTGCTGCATTGTAGCTGGCGGAAGAACCTTCCGGGAAGAGAATGCCGGCACCTTCAAGAATCTGACGGGCAGTCCTGCGGGCGATCAAACCACCGCCACCACCGCCAGCGCCACCAGCCGGGGCGAAGGGATCTGCTGCGGGAGCAGCACCACCTGCGGGAGGAGCGTCGCCACCCTGGCCGCTGAGGAAGTCCGGCGGCACACGGTAGGTCTTGGTATACTGCTCGCTGGCATTTGCGGAAAGCGGCACCACCAGAACGGCGTGGGCTTCCACCTTGTATTTCATCTGCGCCAGCTCGGTCACATAGCGAAGAGCTTCCGACATGGGCACATCCTTCAGGTCAAGGCTGATGGAGGCGTTGCTAGGAGCATCGCCCGTCTGCAGGATGATGTTCACGCCCTTGACTCCACTGCCTTCGGTGAAGGTGTCGAGGTCACGGCTTTTCACGCGGAGGTACTCGATGGCTTCCTCAATCGTGGCACCCTGGAAGGAAACCGTTGGGAAAATGATCTTGTTCATCTTTTCCGTCAGGTAGGCGCCCGGGCTGCGGCCGACTCCGTACTCAAACTGCACCTGCTGCTGCTTCACGGGAACCTTGTCTTCCCAAGTTTCCGCCACCTGGGCCAGCATTCTGGCGCGCTGATGGTCGTAGGCGGACTTGAAATAAGCGATGCGCTTGCGCTCGGCATTCTCCATGCCACGACGTGCGGCACTGTTGTAAGGGTCCGTGCGAAGAACGTCCTGATAGGTGGAAATCGCCTTGTCGTAGTCGCCGATTTCAACCGCGCTGTTGCCGAGCAGCAGGCCGGCCTGCACCTTGCCCACGTTGGTCACGTGATCAGCGGTGAGCGCTGGCGGCCAGCGGTCCGGATCGTCCAGCTGCTTGGAGAAAGCGATGGCGGCTTTGTGACCGGGAATGTAGGACAGCGCCGCATCCAGCGCCTCACGGGCAGCCGTGTAATTGCCCACCTTGGCACGCTCCTTGGCCACCACCACGCTGCAGTCTGCATACTTGAGCTGCGCCAGCTCAAGCCAGTCACGGGTCAGCGGTGCATTCGGGAGGGATTCAATGGCAGCTTTGTACGAATTGAGTGCGCCATCGTAATCTCCATCGGTGAACAGCTTGTCACCACGATCCATGGCAGTGCGAGAGTCCTCAATGCGGGCATAGCGGCGCGCGATTTCGCGATTGGCCATGCCAGAGGGACTCTGTGCCATCACGGTGGGCGAGGCCGCAGACAAGACGATTAGAGATAAATTGAACGCCAGACGAGAGTGGTGGGTCATAGGGCAAACTGACAGTATTTTGTGGTAAAGAGAGATTACTAACAGAAGAGGGCGAACTTTGGCGAGTTAATTTTTCAACGGGCTGAAAATAGAGTTTCAGCCCTGCTTGATTTCGATGATTTCAGCTGCGGGTTTGCCATCTGCACCCAGGGGAGAAATCGTGGCCTTGTTTTCTTCCAGGGTGCGGATGTAATAGGTCTTGGCGAGGCCGGGAAGGACGAAGGTGCCGCCCTCTTTGATGCCCGAAATAATCTTCCGTTTCTTCCAGCGGAATTCGAATTCCGCCTCGTAGTCCGCCAGGTTCACAGGCGTGCCCTGGATCATGTCAAATTCCTTGTTGGTGGAGAGATCGAGCACTTTCAGGATGAAACCCTTCTGCGGCCCAAGCGTCGGGTGCTGGATCGTGTCCTCGCGGCTGGTCAGGATTTTGAAACGGTTGGTGCCCTTGTCGAAGCCGAATTCTTCGTTCACCTTCGGGAACACGTTGACAGGCTTGCCCGGCACCGTGCGCTGGATCTGGAAGGAACCTTCCGAGCCGTTTTTCAGCAGCACGATGTAGTCATGGCTGATGCGCTTGGTCAGGAACAGCTTGTTCGTGTAAGCCGGGTGGGATTCAGGATCACGCGGGTCGGTCTTGCCGGTAAATTCCTCCAGGTTGAAGAAGCCGTCGTCGTCTTCATCCAGATCTCCCACGTTGGGGGAGTAGATGCCCTTGAGCTGTGCCTCTGGCGGCACCTTGGTCTTGTCTCCGGTGAGGAAGATGTTCGTCATCGGCGGGCGCAGCATCGGCTCTGGCAGCATGAGGTCGAACAGCGTGTTGTCCTTCATGACGATCAGCACCGACTTGTTCAGAGGCACCGGCTTGCCGACGCGCACGGGTGCGATCCACTGGTACTTCTTCTGAATGGTCGCGATGGCGTCCGCCACCTTCGTCTGGTCGGGCGCATTCAGTTCATTCCTGGAGGTCGCCTGTGCCAGCACAAGCCCCTCTTCGAATGATTGGGATTCCAGGATCAAAAAGACCGCCACGCCGATGGCAATGATGGACGAGATGATCAGGATGGTTTTTTCGTAGTTGCCCTTTCGGTTCTGCATGATGCTTTGAGGCTGCGGGATTGGGAGGTAAATGAATCAACGACCGGCTGGAGCCTGGGCCGCAACGCCTTTGGCGGCATCGAGAAATTTCACCAGATCGATCTCCATTCGTACTTTCAGAGGCTCACTGCCAAAAACCTGCCGGGTATCTTCGTAAGCAGGGGCCGGGGGCTTGATGTCATCCGAAGCCACCTCCTCCTTTTTGGTGGTATCCTGCACAGGGGTGCCACTGAGCACGTTTTGGTCCTGCGGGGCAATTTTCACATCTTTGCGCAGCGGCCCGTCCTGCTTCTCGTTTTCGATGCGCAGCAGTCGCAGCGAGGTGAAGTACTTCATGTCCTCAGGATTCGTGAGCCTGCTCACCAGCAGTTGCAGCGGTCCCTGATCCAGCGTCAGGTTCAACACGATCTGCCTCTTTTCCGAGATCGGTGCCGGTCCCTGCACCTGACGGCCAAAGTTGTTGTTGTTGTTGTTCGCTGGCTGCGGCGCAGTGGCCTGCGATTCGATCGGGAGCTTGGAGCGCTGGAACAGATCCACGGACTGCACGCCAGACTTCATGAGCAGCTGCACCAGTTCGTGCAGAGCGTCCAGGTAGCCGGAGAGCTCGGTGGCGGCAGCGGCTGAGACAGGCAGCTTGCCGGTGTATTCCTCAAACCCGAAGGCAAAATCCGCAGGCAGCTGCATCTTCTTCTCAGCCGCCTGGGTGCGCGTTTCAGAAATCTTGGTCTTCAGCTTGGCCTGAAAGTCGATTTCCTTGATCGGCTCCGCCGGCGTCTGCAGGAAAAGCAGCGCAGCGCCGAGCTTGTTCACCTGCGCCGAATACTCGGCCACGACAGCTTGCTTGCTCTTCAGGTTGGCATCCGTCGGGGAGAGGCGCTCTCCCTTGAGAGCGCCGATCTGCTGACCGACGGCCTGGTAGGTCTCACTTGCTTCCGTGTATTCGCTCCAGGAGGCAAACAACAGATAGCCCAGGGCCAGGGAGCCGAGGAGGGTGACGCCAAGAATGGCTGCGAGGGGTTTGTTATCACGTATCCAGTCCATGGTGCTTTATTGAAATTGAATGGGCTTGCGCAGAGGCAGGGTGATGTCGAAACGATAGGCGAAACTCTCGCCGCCCACGCCGCTGTCCACTTTGACGTATTTTTCGCGTTGCTTCTCGAAATCCGGCATTTCGAAGAGCTCCAGCTTGGCCAGTTTGGCGGCAAAATCATACACCACCTTCTGTTCACCTTCCTTGTTGGTGCGGTACAGGCCCCGCAGGTGCAGCTTGTAAACCGGTGCCACCTGGGCGCCGCCCTTGGTGTTGTTGTCCGGAGGACTGACTTTCCTCTCCTCCGCATTGCCCCACAGCGGAGCGGTGATCGGCTTGTCGTCCCTGAGGACTTCCACCGTGGGCAGCCAGATCAGGTCATTGTCATACTGCTGATTGAGCTCGTTGAGCAGCCGGACCCACCAGGAGCGGTCGGTCACCGCCTGCTCCAGCTGCGCACTGCGCACACGCAGCTCCTCCTGCGTCGCATCCAGCTTGCGGATTTCTCCGCTCAGACGCTGCAGCTCGGTAAGCTCCACCTGCATGGTGCCCACGCGCGTGTTGATGGCTTCCTTGGCAGTGCTGAACCAATGTCCAGCGGCACCCAGGGTGCCCAGGATGCAAAGGCCGGCGAGCACCAGGGCGGGCGCGCGGCGGGAGGCATCCCGTGCTGCAGCCAGTGAATCTGGGATCAGCTCGATCTCGCACGGGCAGGAGCCCATGCCACGCAGGGCCAGGCCTGCCAGCTCCCCGAGCGCCGGCGCGTCGATCTGGGCTGCGTCCGCGCTCACGCCACGGTCCAGCTGCACGCCACGCAGGCCATTGAAGACCTCCACGGGCAGCTTCAGTTTTTCCGTGAAAAATTCCGCGACGTATCCGGCCGCCGAACCACCCCCTGCGAGGAACACGCGCTTTGGCGCGCTGCCGCCCTGCTGGCTGCGGTAGAAGGTGATCGTGCGCATGATCTCGGCATGCAGACGGGTCATCGAATTGCGCATGACCTTGGACATGGCGTTCACGCCTTCGTCCGGATGGTCCTCCACGGCACCGCCCAGCGCGATGAAGCCCTGGGAACGCTTCTGATTTTCCGCCTCGGCAAACTGAATGCCAAATTCCTTGGCGATCGCGTTGGTGACGGCTCCGCCGCCCACAAGCAGGTTGCGGGTGAAAAAGCGGTCTCCGTCGATGAATACCAGGTTCGTGGAGCGTGCGCCCATGTCCACCACCAGAGACGGCTCGTCGACGTCAGGATAGCTGTAGCGGAAGGAGTTGTAGAGCGCCAGCGGGCCCACGTCCATGCCCACCACCTTGATCCCGGCGGAGGTCACGCTTTCGTGCATTTCATTCAGCAGCTCGCGTTTCATCGCTGCGAGCACGACTTCGATCTCACCGACGTCCGTTTTGGCCACCACCTCGTAGTCCCAGGAGACTTCATCCAGCTGCCATGGCACGTTCTGGCGTGCTTCGAACTCGACGATTTGGGCGAGCTTGTCCCCCTGCACCGGCGGCAGCTTCACAAAGCGGCTGAACACCGGATGGCCAGGGACACTGCACCAAGTGCTCTGCCCCTTGATCTTCAGCTTCGCGACGATTTCATCGAGACCAGCCTTGAGCTGCGGCATGCGATTGCTGTCCAGCGTCGGGTCGCCGTCCAGGTCAACAATTTCATAACGCTTCAGGATGAGATCTCCTCCTGCTGTCTTGCCGAATACCGCTCCGCCGACACGTTGGGAGCCAAGACTGATAACTGCAATGCTAGTGGGGTCTGCCATGCTGAAAAAGGTGAAAATCGCTGATCAAAAGAAACTTGCTGAAGCCGGGGCGGTCACTCGAGCCCGGGCGGTCACTGGAGCCGAGGCGGTCACTTGACCCGCACTGGCACGTCATAGTCGCCAAACACCGCTGCAAAGGGGGTCTGCATCTTGTTGAGGACCATGTTTGGCATCATCGCAAAGGCGTCCTTGTTTTCTTCCCACCAGGGCTTGCCGGATTTCATGGGGATGCTCGACTTGGTGGCAACGACCTGGCCTTCAGCGATGAATTCCACGCCCCAGCCCTGGATGTCCGAGGAGGCGGTCACAAAATCCTTCTGAAAAATGGACTTCAGGGTGGCGGGGGAGATGTAGGCCAGCGCATGGCAGGGTTCGTCCGCTGGAATGTCCAGCAGTTCCAGGGTGCCCGTCAGCACCTCGCGCTTCGGCGGGCTTTCCTTGGTCATGTGCTGCAGCACCACGTAGAGGTTCATCGTCATGCCGCCATAGGTGCCTTTTCTTCCGCCTGCGGACTCGGGCAGCTTGATGTCAAACTCCACATCGATCTCGATCCAGTTCTTTGGATTCCAGCGCTTCATCTTCACGTTGCTCGCCTGAAGCATGGGGGTCTGCTGCTCCTCCACTTCGACACCTTTGACGCGAACTTTGACACCCGGCAGTTTTTCACCCGTTGCCGGGGCCTGTGCCTGGACGGCACCAGTGACGAGGAGGGAGGCGAGAAGCAAGCTGAGGGATTTCATAATTGGGCTGGTTGTTCCTGTTATTTTAAAGTTTTATCAGCAAAACGCCCCGCGCATCAAGCAGGGATTCTCAGAAATTCGCGAAATTACTTCTCCACCAGTGAAATCCTTTCGAGCGATGGTCGTCGTTTGATGATTCATTGCGAAAGGCTTGCAAGCGGGGAGCGCGGAGTTTGGGACAATCCCACCAGAGTGCAAGCAAAAGACTGCCGGGCTTTTCATGAACATCTCAGGCTTGTGCTTGTCTGGCATTGGAGCCTAAAATGCCCCTTAAACATGATGTCCTCCCGCTCCCGTCTCTCCGCATTGTTTTTTGTTCCTCTGATCTTGGCCGCCTGCGGCCCTTCGGATGAGTCCGTCGTGGAAAAAGCCGCCGCCGATCTGAAAAAAGAAGGCGCGCAAAAAGCACCTCCGCCGGCGGAGTCAAACGGCTCCTCCCCCACCGGTCTGCTGGCCGCCACCGGCCTCGCCGCCAAGGACGAGCGCGCAGAAATCGTCCTCCTCCTGCCAGACACGCGCATCCCCATGCAGGAGTTTCAGCGCAACGGCCTCGCCATGCTCATCGGCAGGCAGGCGGGCTATCAGCTCACCCCTCAGGATGCCGCAGGCAGCAGCGCCCAGCAGATGGAGCAGTTCCGCCAGGCCATCGCCGCCAAGCCCGCCGCCATCTTCATCAGTCCCATCGATCCTCCGGCCATGGCCGCACTCATCGTCGAAGCCCAGACCCATGGCATCACCGTCATCGGCCTGGACAAACGCATGATCAATGAGGGCTGCGCCAGCGTCGTTTACAGCGATCAGCGCCGCGTCGGCCGCATGGCAGCGGACACCGTCATCGAGGCCCTGAAACGCAAGGCCGCCGAAGAAAAGCGCACCGATGTGACCGGCCGCGTCGTGCAGCTCCGCGGCGCTGCGGACAGCTTCGCCGCCAATGAACTTGCCGAAGGATTTACAGAAGGCCTGCACACCCAGCCCGGCGTCATCCTCGTCCACGATGCCCCTGCGGACTGGAGCACCGAGACCGCCTCCAAGCGCACCGCCGAAGCCTTCGCCCTGCAGAAGAATTTCGACGCCATCTTTGCCCACAATGACGCCATCGCCTCCGGTGCTGCCAAAGCGGCTGAAACCGCCGGCCAGCGCGAAAATATTTTCATCCTCGGTGCTGACGGCCTCTCCGGTCAGAAGCGCGGCCTGGAGCTCGTCCGCATCGGCGAGATCGATGCCACGATCGTTCAGCCCGCCCTCGTGGATCTCGCCCTGCAGATCCTCATGAAGCTCCGCACGGACAAGACTTTCAAGCCTCAGCCGTCCTATGAAATCGAGCCTGTGGTCGTTCTCCCCAAGAATGTGGAGCACTCCATCCGTGTAGGTACTTACAATTTGCCCAAATTGTAAGCCTTCACCCCCCTTCCACTCAGCCTCCCATGCCAGCCCTCCCCTCTCCCGCCATGCTGCGTTCGTTTGCCACCACCGCCCTCCTGTTCTTCTCCCTGGCAGACCTCCACGCCCAGGCCCCCGCCGCCCCCCAGCCCAACGACAAAGGCAAGCCGGATGCCAAGGCGCAGTTTGAAACCGAGCAGAAGCTGGTGAAGCTGATTTCCCCCGGAGTGTATGATCTCAACGGCATCCAGATCACCGCCGCCACCCGCGAGATCCGCATCCCCTGCGACGTGCTGCACCAGAAGCTCCCCATCGAGTACGCCCTCTGCCATGAGGCCGGAGAAAAGGTCCACGAGACCATCCTCGAAACCAAGGTGAAACCCATTCAGGTGCAGCTCGCCCTGCTTCTTGCCAACTACCAGCCCGGCACGCTTGGCATCCTCGACAAGCTCGATCCCAAGGAGGAACGCCCCTATCGTGCGGAGGACACCAAGCCCAAAACCCCGGGCGCCAACCGCCTCGCCATCCACATCGAATGGAAAGACGGAGACAAAACGAAAAACGTCCCCCTTTCCGACTTCATCCAGAACGTGGACACGCGCAAAACGCCCCCGGATCTCGACACCTGGATCTTCAATGGCTCGTTCATCGATGAAACCGGCTTCGCCGCCGAGCAGACCGGCTCCATCATCTCCACCTACGTGGACCGCAGCGCCATCATCAACTCCACCGCCAAGGGCAACCACCGCGACGACCTCTGGATCAGCATGCCCGCCAACATTCCCGCCGAGGAGACCAAGGTCACCATGATCATCACTCCGGGGAAAGAGTGAGGCAGTGTTTGTGGCGCAGGGATCGGCACCTCAAAAATCAGCAATCCCTGGGCTCACCTTTTGATTGAGCGGTTTGGACAGCCCTCTTTCCGAGTGTTCCGTGGGCCGTCCATTCCGGTTTTTCAGGTTCATGCGCCCCCGAAGATTGGGAGCCCTCGGCAACGGTCTCCTGGTCAAAAAGCGCCCACCACCCCCACCCCATGGTCAAGAATCGTCCGGCCTCCAAGACGTCCCCCTTGCCCGTTGACGCGGACCTCTTTCCATATCCAGTTCTCTGCATCATGAAAATCCCAGCCCTTCTCCTCACCCTCGCGCTCGGCACCACCGCCGCCTTCCCGCAGGCCGCCACCCAGGCCTCGCGCAATGAATCCCTCAAGCAGGAGGTCCGCCTCAGCGTCGAGCGCGGTCTCAATTTCCTCCGCACCAAGCAGAACCCCACCACCGGCCAGTGGGGCGAAGCCGAGCCGGTGGCCATGACCGCCCTCGGTATCATCGGCTTCATGCTCGACCCCAACCGCAAGGCTGGAGACCCTGTGCCCGCCGAAGTCGAAAAGGCCACCAAATACCTCGTGAGCCTGGCCCGCCCAGACGGCGGCATCTTCACCAAGGGCCGCGGCAACTACAACACCGCCATCGCCCTCACCGCCCTCCTCCTCAACAACAAGCCCGAGAACGAGGAGGTCATGCTCAAGGCCCGCCGCTACCTCGTCCACTGCCAGGTGGACCTCGATGAAAAAGGCAAGCAGGACAATCCCCTCGATGGCGGCGTCGGCTATGGCGACGAAAAAGGCATGCACGCCGACATGTCCAACCTCACCTTTGCCCTCGAAGCCCTCTACTACTCCCAGTCCCTCCTCGCCGACAAAGGAGACGCCGCCAAGAACGAGCCCCAGCTCAACTACAGCGCCGCCATCGACTTCATCCAGCGCTGCCAGAACCGCCCTGAGAGCAACAAGTCCGCCTGGGTCAGCAAGGACCCCGACGACGCCGGCGGCTTCATCTACAACCCCTCCGAAACCCGCGGCGCCAAAGTCACCAACCCCGACGGCAGCGTCGCCCTTCGCAGCTACGGCAGCATCAGCTACGCCGGCCTCCTCAGCTTCGTCTATGCCGGCGTGGACAAAGACGACCCGCGTGTGAAAGCCGTCATCGAATGGCTGCAAAATCACTACAACCCCGATGAAAACCCCGGCCTCGGCGCCGCCGGCCTTTACTACTACTACCAGACCATGAGCAAGGCGCTCAGCATCGCCAAGATCGACTTCATCAAGACCAAGGACGGCAAGCTCATCGACTGGCGCGCCGACATCTCCGCCAAGCTCCTCGGCCTGCAAAAAGGCGACGGCTCCTGGTCCAACACCGAAGGCCGCTGGATGGAAAGCGACCCCGTCCTCACCACCAGCTACATCCTCATGGCCCTCGGCCGCATCCACCAGACCCTGTAAAAAGTTGCCCCGTTGCGCCGCAACGGGTGCAGTGCTTTCCAAACGCCGCGCTGCCCCCAGCGCGGCGTTTTTTTGTGCCCTTCCGCCAGCATGCCCGCCAGCAAATTCAATCTTCCCCAACGAATAACAAAACCTCGTAGAAGCACTCTCGACATCTCGCCGCCCTTTCCGTTATCCTACTCGGCATGCCGCTTCGCATCCGCAGCTTCTGCCTGTTTCTCGCACTCGCCCTGCTTGCCCTAGCTCTGCAAGGACAGGACCCCTTCGCTCCCCAATGGCCGGCTGCTGCCAGTGATGCACGAAAGATCGACCGGATCATCATCCCTCACCTTCAGTTCAAAGGAGCCACCCTTGAGCAGGCGGTTGATCTTCTCCGCGCCAAAAGCCGCGAGTTTGACAAATCGCCCTCTCCAGCCGGCCAAAAAGGCTTCAAAATCATCCTTCGCCAAGGCAAGACTCCAAACCATTCATCCATCAGCCTGGAATTTAAAGATGAGCGGCTATCCGAAATCCTCCGTTACGTCACCGAGCTTTCCGGCACCCACTACAGAGTCGAGGGAGACACCATTCTCATAGTCCCCATCTCGGAGAAGTTCGACGAGATTGATCCCACCCTCCACACCCGCACGTTCAAAGTGCCGCCGGATTTCCACTCCAATCCTGCCCTGGCGGCGGCTCCTCCTAGCACCGGTTCAGATCCATTCGCCCCGTCGTCTCCGGCACCAGCGCCTTTAGCAGATCCTTTCGCACCTCCTGCTCCCGAGGCCTCGCCATCTCCAGTGCCCGCCAAATCTGCCCCCGCCTCGCCAGCAAAACCATTGCCCACCCGAACCCAGCAAGTTCTCGAAGACATGGGCATCCCCTTCCCCGAGGGAGCCAGCGCCAGCTTAAATCCGCTCACCAATCTCCTCACCGTCACCAACACATCGCGAAATCTCGACCTCATCGAGGCCTGGGTGGACTACGAAAAGCAGCAGGCGCCCGCCACCGTCGCATTCACCCTCACCATCATCGAAGGTCCTGGAGATCGGATCCGCCAGGCCAATGCCGCAGCCACAAAATCCGCCGATGCCTCCCAAGAACTGGCCAGACTGCTCGAATCAGCCAGGCAGCCCGGCTCGACCGTTCGCGTCACCGGCGAAGCCTTTCTCGAAACCAAATCCGGTGCGAGAGCCTCGGTGGAAGTCGTGCGCAGCAACAAACTTCCCGCCCTCAGCAGACCCGACGTTAAAAGCGCCCCTCAGCCCCCTATGGCTGAACCCCAGATCGGCCTGCGCCTGGAACTCGAACCCACGGTAAGCAACGACAAAAGAAGTCTGACCGTCGACCCATCCCTCTGGTTCGCAGCCATTCCCACTTCACCGTCCCCTCCCACGGCGGGCGAGTCTCCCGCCGTAAGTCATTCACCGCCGCCATCGGCCGCAACAACTTTGGCCTCTTTCTCATCCACCAGTGTCAGCCTCAAAGCAGGCGGCACCAAGCTCATCGCCGTCACCAAATCCGTCAGTGCGCCGCAGGAAAATGCAGACATCCTCTGCGCCGCTTTTCTCACCGCCACCCTGCGTCACGTCATTCCTTTACCGGAACCTGCTCCCACAGCCTCCGCCTCTTCCTCCATCCCGTCAGGCATGATCTTCACCTCCTTCCCGGTGCCAGAAGGCTTGCTTGACGAATTACCGGACCCCGCAACACCTGAAGACACTCTGCAGACTTCGCTGGCCCAGATGGGCCTCACCACCATTCCAGGCTCATCGTTCGATCATCGCGAGGGCATCCTGCGCATAGTCAACACACCGGACAACGTCGCTCTCATCAAAACGCAAATCACTCATTGGCTCAACTGCACACCAAAATTCGTCTCGTTCACCCTTCACACTCTGGAGGCTCCGGCCCCCTTCCTCCGTGATCTCGCGCAGCGGTCCCTCGCCATGGCGGATGATGCCGCCATGCTCGCTGCCATCGAGGCCGCGGTCGCCCGCGGAGAGGCCCGGTTCATCAGTTCCAGCTTCTTGAACGGCAAGTCCGGTTTTCGCACTTCTTTCCACTCCGCCCGTGAGCACTCCCGTTTGGATGAAATCAAGATCGATGCCCGCGGAAATTCCATCCCCCATTTCACCACACGGCTCGTCGGTTCCATCATTGAAATCGAACCCGCCATCGGTGCAGACAGCCGCACGGTGGATCTTTCATTGAGTCACGAGCTTCATACCAACGCACCGCTGGCACACCGCCACGAGCTTCGGCTTCCATCCTCTCCTCAGCCCTTGGATGTGCCCGTCGTCGATTTCAGCACCCAAAAAATCTCCACCTCACTTTGTCTCACCAAAGGCAGCACCAAGCTCATCTCGCTCAATGCTCCAGCGGGCGTTAACAATCCCGGCATCCTCTGGGCCACATTCCTGAAGTGCGATCTGAACCACACCTTCAAAGCCACAAAAAAAATCGCCCAGGTCCAGCCGCCAAAAGCACCCTCTTCCCCGCAGCATGAAAAAATGATCGTTCGGCGTTTTGGTGCCGAAGAGAGATGTCCGGAGCTGTTGAACCATCCGGGCTTTCAGACCTCATATTTTCTTCCGAAACCACCTCCCCGGTCAAACAACGGTCTGGTGGTGCATGGTTACCGCCAGCCCACTTCCGAAACACTTCGGGCATCCTTTGTGTCAGCCGGCGTGGAGTTTCCCCAGGGAGCCTACGTGCGACTTCTGGATGACTCCGTTAGTTTCATCGTTCGCAACACCCCGGAAAACATCGCCAAAATTCAAGCCACTTTCCAAAGGCCTGCCGTACCCACCACCGCCGCTTTCACCTTCCACATCATCCAGGCTCCCGGTCCCTTGCTGCGTCGAATCACCGCTCAAGCAGCCACCACAAGCGATCACAGTGCCGTGCTCGCAGAACTCCTTGCTGCCGTAAAATCAGGCACTGCCAAGGCGCTCGATATCGCCCGTATCGAGACTCAATCCGGCTTCCGTGCCACGTATCGAGTCGGGGCGGAACGCCCCTCGCCTCCGAATGACAAAAGCACTCCAAAAGGCACACCAGCCCCCCGCACCATCGGCCTCAACCTCGAACTCGACCCCACCATCGGCGCCGACAGCGTCACCGTTGACCTCACCCTCGATCCCGAATTCCACACCGCCCCACCCTTGGAGCACCGCGAACACATCATCGACACCCAGGGCCGCCGCCTCGAATTCCCCCGCACCGATTATTTCACCTCGAAGCTCACCACCGGCATCTCCATTCCAGACGGCACCGCCCGCCTCCTCTCCCTCTACAAACCCACCGGCAGGCCCGAGTTCGAAGCAGAAGACATCCTCCAGGCCATCTTCATCACCTGCGACCTCCTCCGCGCAGAGCCTTAAACCCATCGCAGACCCCCGCAGGGCGGGATCATCTCGCCCCCCGCCTCAGCCATTCAACCAGAATACCACATAATACCATTAAATAAAATTACCACTCCACCAGCGCAAACCACCTGAAGTACGACTGACACTCCTGTCTGTCGATCAGCGCTCCCTCCCTCCACAAACAAACCTTTCGCCCACAGCATCCAGCATCACTCACCAAACTCCGTATAATGCCTCCTTCGCGGCGGCTCCGTCACCATCGCCTTCTGTTTCCAAAACGTCGCCTGGGTCGCATCCTTCTCGCATCCCACCCCTTCCAGGTAGCACTGGGAAAGATTTTTCATCGCCTCCACCACGCCTTCCTCTGCCGCGGCCTTGATCGCCGCAAATCCCGTCTTCCTCTCCTTCGTCGTCTGCCCATGGTTGAGGAGCACCATGCCCGCCAGATTCTTCGCCGGCGGAAACTGCGCCACCACTCGCGAGAGCGAGTCATACACCTCCTGCCACAGCGCCGGATCATGCTCCGCCTTCCGCCACAGCAGATGCGCCGCCAGGTAGGCCTCCAGCGGATGTTTGGAGCGGCTCATGAAGGCCAGCACCAGAGCCCCCGCCTTCTCAATGTCCTGAGGCACCCCCTTCCCCTGAAACAGCGCCTCCGCATAATAGAACCGCGCATCGCGCCGCTTTCCCGCTTCAAACGCCTTCTGATACATCGCCACGCTGCGCGCCGGATTTCGCTCGTAGCCGTAGCCCGCCGCCAGCAGATGCCCCTCCAGCAGCATCGCAGACACACACCCGCGCTCCGCCAGCTGATGCACCGGCTCCGTCCACGCCACATCCAGCCACTTTCCCTGCATGAAAAGCTGCCGCGCCATGCGGTCGCACAGCTTGTCCGCAAACGGCTGCCAGAAGTTCTCCCCGGGAAATTCATACACCGCGTTCATCACCACGCTCAGCGCCGGCTTGAAATCCTCCGTCGCCTCCAGCCCGCGCATCTGCTCCAAGATCTCCAGCCGCGACTCCTCCACCTGCTCCTCCTTGGTAAAGGCCGGCTTCAGTTCATGCAGTGACGCCACGTTCACAAACTGCTCCTTCCCCGGCAGCAGCTCGCTTGCCTCGATCTTGTCGCTCGCTCCCGTGATGCGCCACCGGTCCTCACCATCGCGCTGCACCGTGCACACCAGCACGCCCTTCCCACGGGCGATTCGTTCTCCCCGCTGCACCTCAAACTGAAACGGCTGCGTCACATGGATGAGGTCAAACGTCTCCACCTCCGCCGACGCTCCCGCCGCCACGCTGATGCGCCTCAGCGGCCACCGCGCGCGCATCTCCTCCTCCATTTTCAGCAGCACCTCCATCGGCGGATGGTCCAGCATGAAAAACTTCCCCTGCCCCGCTGCCACCTGCTCCAGCAGCGTCGCCACAGACACCTCATTCCATGACCTCACATACGCCACCACGCGGTCCATCGCCTCCTGCTTCGCCGAGAGCTTCGCCTCCGCCCGCTTGTCTCCCGCCCCGCGCGCCTTCTCATACGCCGCCAGCGCCTTCTTCACATCTGCCTGCGTGCCATTGCCATGTTCGTAGCGTTCTCCCAGCGGCATCCACGCACTCTTCTCCCCCATCTCCGCCGCCATCTGCAGCTGCTTGAAAGCAGCCTCCGTATATCGCGCCGGATTTTCAGGATCATCCACCACGCTCACAAAATCAGCCAGCGCCGCGCGTCTTCCGCCCGCCACCGCCTGCTGCAGCAAAACGACCACCTCCTCCCCGTAGCTCCCCGAATTCCGCAGCGCGAGCGCCAGCCGGTGCATCGCCGCCAGGTTCCCCCGCTCCGCCAGCGGCATCAGCACCTGCGCCGCCAGCTCCGGCGCTCCCAGCCGCAGCAGATCTTCGCACGCCAGCACCTTCTCCTCCGGCGTGAGCTTCGGCATCGCCTGCTCCGTTTTCACCACCGCTTTGCCTTCAGAAATCCGGTCCAGATGATGCGGCCAGTACACGATCGCTGCGATCATCGCGCCACAAAAGAGCAGCCCTGACATGAGCAAAACAGACGCACCCTCCTCTTCACGCTGCGGCTCCGTCTCCACAGCCGCAGCCGTCACCACGGCTGGCGGCGCATCACTCTCTGGCGCTGGAGTGGCTGGAGCAGATCTCTCCGTCAAAGTCACCACCGGTAAAATCACCTCCCCCAGTCGCTCTCCACCTCGCGGCTTCAGCGTGATCGGCTTCAGCAGATAACCCCGCTTGCTGGTTCGCGGCAACGCCACTGTCGCCGTCGCCATCGCCGCGCTCTCTCCTTCTCCGCCGCTTCTTATCTCAGCTCCTGGCACCGCTTCCATCACCATGGCCTTCTCCTCCACCGGCGCCTCCTCTTCACCCTCCACCAGATCCACATCAAACACGTCCCCGCCAATGCCAAACTTGAACGGCACATTCACCTCCAGCTCGCTCGAGATCACGTCATTCACCGAGAACAGCGCCGCCGCAAACACACCGATGATCTGAAACGTCCGCTCTCCCGTCCGGTACAGCACGCAATGCTTTGGCATGATGCCCACGCCTTCAAACCGCACGTCGCACTCCGCGCCGCTGCCCAGCGTCAGAGATCCCAGCATCGGGCATGAAATTCGGTGCTCACCATCCGGGGTGCGCAATGTCAGAACCGTGAGGGCCATCGCTTCAGTATGCTAAACAACGCTTTAGCGTCGAGTCGGCATTCCACGAAAAAAACCTCACACATCCTTACTTTCCAGCACCCAGTTCCTGGTAGTAGCGCTTCACCAGATCACGGAATTCCGCCGGCACCGGATCGCGGTCCACTGGTGCCAGATTTTTGCCCGCGTCCTTCTTCGAGAGCTCCTCCACCACCCGGTCCCGCAGCTCGATCAGCGGCTGCGTGATGCGCGTGTTCAAGTGCGCCACCTGAGGCGCATCATTGCTGCGTTTGAGTTCGATGCGCAGCGACCGCGCGCGATCCAGCACCTTCGCCGCATCATTCCGCAGTTCCGGATTGTTGAGAAGCTCCTCCACATTGCGCAGCCGGTCGCTCCACTGGTCGTAGCCGTTGCCTGTAAACACTCCCGTGTCAGGCTGCTCCTTGCTGTCTTCAAAAAACAGCGCTTCAGGCACCGCGCCGCCATTGATCTGCGGACGCCTGCGGTCGTTGTCAGAATCACGATCGCCCGTGCGGCCCCTTCCCATGTCGGTATCTGCGGTTTGCTGCGCATCACCGCCGCCCTGTCCAGTCCCGGCATTGCGCCCCTGCTGCCCCCGCCTTTGCCCGTCGGCCGGCTTGCCGCCGTTTTCCGCAGTCTGAGCTTCACCCTGACCCTGGCCCTGACCCTGGCCCTGCCCCGGCTGCATGCCCTTCCCCTGGCCTTGTCCTTGGCCCGGCTGCTGCCCTTCCTCGCCCGGTTGCTGGCCTGGTTGCTTTCCCTGTCCCTGCTGAGCTGAAGCCTGCTGCGGCATGCCCTGTCCCTGCCCCTGTCCAGGTTGCTGCCCTTCCTTGCCTTCACCCTGCCCGGGTTGCTGGCCTTCCTTCCCCTGGCCCTGTCCCGGCTGCATGCCTTCGGCAGATGCCTGCTGCTGCCCCTTGCCCTGGCCTTGCTGGCCCTCGGCACCCGGCTGCTGTCCGTCCTTGCCTTGCTGCCCAGGCTGCTGGCCTTGGCCCGGCTTCTGCCCCTGGCCGTTCTCCGCTGTCTGCGCATCCTTGGCGTTACCTTGGCCGTCTTTCCCCTCCTGTCCTTGCCCGGGCTTGTCACCCTTGCCGGCCATCTTGGGATCTTGCGCTTCGCCCGGGCCATCCTTGCCCTCCTCACCGGCCTTCTGGCCTTGTCCTGGCTTGTCGCCTTTCTCTCCATTTTGCCCCTTTTCAGCCGTTCTGGCATCTTGCGGCTGGCCCTGGCCATCCTTGCCTTTCCGCCCTTCGCCGGCCTGCTGCTTCTCGGCTTCCTGTGAATTCTCCGCACCTGCCATCTTCTGGCCGTCCTGTCCCTTCTGCCCTTTTTCACCCTTCTGGCCATCTGCCGCAGCTTCCTGCTCCTGCGCTTCCTTGATCAGCTTGTCCAGTTCGTTCTTCGCCACGCGCAGCGCCTCGCTCTCGCTGCCCAGCACGCTCTCGGCAGCTTTCTCGGCGTCCTTCTTCAGCTCCTCCACCGCGTTCGCCGCCTTGCGCTCGGCATCCTTCGCCTCCGCCTGCGAGCCATACCTCAGCTGGTCGCGTGCCTCCTGCAGATTCTCCTCCAGTCCGCTCGTCTGCGCCTTGCGCACGGCATCGTACAGCTTCCGGTGCAGCAGCGGCTCGCTCTGCTCGGCCTGCTCGCTCAGCTGGCGCATGTCGTTCAGCAGTTTTTGCACGTTCTTCTGCTGCTCGCCCATCTGCCGGCTCTGCGCCGCGCTCTGCATGTTCTTCTCGATGTCAGACCCGGCCTCCTTCTGATTCTCCAGCGCCTCGCTGATCTTCTTCTCGTTCTCAACCGCATCCCTCGCCTGCTGGCGGATCTGCTTCACCTCATCCGCAAACTTTTTCGAGGTCTTCTGCCGGAAATCCTCCTGCATCTTTTCCAGCTCACGCTGCGCGCGTGTGGCGGAGTTCGCAGCATCCGCCAGCTTTTCATCCTTCAGCTGCTCCGCCGCCTCACGCACTTTCTCACGCGTCTGCTCCAGCTGCTCCTTGGCCTCCGCCATGTTCTGCGCGTTCTCGGGCTTCTCCATGCGGTCCACCAGTTCGTCCGCATCGCGCAGCAGCTGTTCCTGCTCGGCCTGCAGGCGCTTAAGCTGGTTGTCCAGCTCCTGCTTTTCCTCCTCCGTCTTGGCCTGCGCCATCTGGTTTTGCAGTTCCTTGATCTTCTCCGCCAGCGCCTCCTGCCGGCGTGCCAGTTCCTTCAGCCGGTTCAGCACCTGCAGGTTCTCCTGCTGCTCGGCCGTTTTTTCTTCGGCCGCCGCCTTCTCCTCTTCGTAGCGCTGCTCCTTCTGCTTCAGTTCCAGATCCATGATCTGGTTCTTGTTTGCCTGCTGCCCCGCTCCCGGTGGTGGCGGGCTGTTCTGCCGCATCACCTGGTGCTCCCGGCTTTGGGCGCGGTGCAGCCACTCCAGCGCCGTCTGCTCAAACGTCAGCGCCTGGTTCAGCGGCGAGCGTTTCTTCTCCTCAGACGCCTGCTTCAGCGGCACCTGCGCATCCTTCAGGCTCTTCCACGCTTCCGTCAACGACTGCTTCACCTCCGCATCCTCCGTCTTCTCCATTCCCTCTTTCACCTTCTCCATCGCGATCCCTGTGGACTGATGCACCACGTCGATGTCCGGGGTCGCAGCCTCGATCACGCGCCCCGCATTCGTGTCACGGATGATCTTCCACGTCGCGTTCACCAGTTGCTTCACCAGATCCACCAGCTCATCGCTCTGCGCCTTCGGCTGCCCCGGCTCGCCCGGCGGTGCCTCCATCTCTCGGAAGATGTCTTCAAAATGCCGCACATCGGCAAAGAACATCTCGCTCATGTTCCGCCGCACCTCACCTTTCGGCCCCGTGTCCTCCGCCCACACGTAGTAGCTCACCAGCTGCCGCGGCTCCGCATGCTCCTGCTCCAGGGCCAGCTCCGCCTTCACCGCTTCTTTCTTCAGCGGCGCAGTCACTCCATGCTTGAAGAGGATTTCCTTGCTGTTGCCATTGATGCTGAAGACCGCGCCCGATTTCGTCACCCCCAGGTCATCCGAAACCTTCGCCTCCACCGGCAGCTGCTGAATGCTCGACACCTGCAAATCGCGCTTCGGAAACACCATTTCGATCTTTGCCAGCTGATTCGACTGCACCGTCACCGTGAACCACGGCGGATTCTTGTTCCCGCGCTCCGCCTCATCCACCAGATGCAGCCGATACTTCTGCGTCTTCTCCGCCATGATGACCCCTTCAAGCACCGTGGCATCTTCCGCCGTGGGAGTCAGCGTCACCACGCTTTTGTCTTCGCCAAAAAGCTCCGCGGCAGTCAGATGCGGCACAAAAGGCGAGACCGCCCTGCCACTTGCGGCGCCCTCTTCACCACCGGCCATCAGCGGCTTGTTCACCTTGATCTTCCACACCACCTTCGAGCCTTCCAGCGCCGTGACCTTCTGCGTGTTCTTCGTCTCCTTCGCGGGCAGCTTCGTGTACTCCGGCGGCGTCACCAGCACGTCGCTGCGCACCAGCTTCGGAAAATCAAAAACCGAGATCGTGTGTGTGTCCGATTTCTGGCCCCCGAACTCCACGTGGTATTTGGTGTCACGTTCCACTTTGTTGATCATCCCGCCGTACACCTGCGCATCCACCGTCAGCTTCATCGGCATTTTCTCCCGCACCTTGCCGTCCGCCTCGCTCACCACCAGCACGGCATCCGCCGGCACCGGTCCGTTGAACCTCGCCTCCACAATCAGGTGCGTGCCGCGCTCCAGCTCCGTGTCACCCGGCGTCAGCGTTGCCTTGAATTCCGTCGGCTTCTCCGGCTCATCCTTCTGCTTTTCGACCACCGTGGTTTTGCGCGGCCACGTCTGCACCCGCAGCGCCACATCCGTCACCAAAAACGCGATCACCGCCATCCAGGCCGTGGCCAGCGCCCGCATGTACGGCTTGTGAGCCACCGTCACCGGCCAGTTCTGCGTGGCCGCACGCGCCAGCGCATGGTCGATCAGCCTCTCATGCATGAAACCGTTCGGCACCTCCGCCTCACGCTCATGCTCGATCGCCGTCAGCAGCAGCGCATCGAGCGAGGGATGCTTCGTTTCAATGACCCGCGCAATGTCATGATCGCTCCAGATGTTCCGCCGTCCCTTCAGCCACGCGATCAGCCCCAGCGCCAGCAGCACCAGCATCGACCACCGGTCCACCTTCTTGGAAACAGGCAGCCCGTTCAGCGCCGCCAGCAGAAAGCTTCCCCGCACCAAAATGCCGATGGCAAACACAGCCGCCAGATGTCTCAGCAGCCGCGCGCGTCTCAGCGCCTCGCGGACTTCAGCAATGCGGGCTTCGAGGATGTTGCGTGCGATCATAATGAGATGGTATTACGTCGGTTGGAGGGTCGTCTGTCTTGCGCGGCCTGCAATCCACGTTTCCAGCACAAGAACGGCCAAAAGAACCAAAAGCACATACCACCACGTCTGCTGCCGCTGCTCCGTGTCCGTGGAGGTGAGGCGCTGGTCCGTGGTTTCGCCGCTACCTGCGCTGTCCTCGCCGCTGGCCAGCTTGATCCCATATTCCGCCAGCTTTCGCGGCGCCAGCGGCAGGACTCGCCCCTCGTCCGGCGGCAGATTCACGGCCACCGTCCGCGTGTGCGAGCCGCCTTCGATCTTGTAAAGCCCCACCTCGGCGGCGGTAAAACTCTCGCCCGCCTTGAGGCTGTGCGTTTTGTTTGCAGGATCCGTGACTGTGTGCGCCGCAGTTGCATCCAGCGGCAGCGCATCCCCCACCAGCAGCGTTGCCGCAGGGTCATGGCTGAACCCCGCCGCCGCCAGCCAGCCATACAGCAGCGGCACAAACTTCGTGCTGAGCGCAAACTGGCTGTCTCCCGGATGCCAGCCCGAGGCCAGGACAATGAGCGTCCCCTTGCCGATCCGTGCGCTGAGGATCGCCGGCTGCCCGTTGTCAAACTTCGCCAGCGTTTCCAGGTTGTCGTTCGTGTCCTTGATCTCGATCTGCCTGTACCTCCAAAAGCGCAGCTTTGTAAAATCGCGCAGCTTTGGATCTCCAAACGGCTTGAGCAGCGGGTGCTCGGTTTTTACATCCGCCAGCATTCGATAGTCCTCGTTTTCGGCCCCGTCTTTGACGGCGATGCCCGGAATCCCGGTGAGTGTTTGGAGCAGAGGCGCATCGGCTGCGGAGGTGGCGACTTCGATCAAAAACCCGCCAGCCTTCACAAACTCGCGCAGTCCCGCGTGCATCCCCGCCGCCGGAGTGCTGCCGGAGATCACCACCAGATCGGGACTTTGCGCAGGCATTTCTTTGCCCGCCGTCAGCACAGGTGCCAGCGTCGCCGTTGGCTGCAGCGCACGCGCCAGATAGTACAGCGGCGCCGCCGCCTCATCCCGCGTCGCCTCATCGCCCAGGAAATGGATGCGCACCGCGCGCGGCTGTGGCGGCGCGATGTAGAGGCGGTTGTCAAAATCGTACTTGTCCCCGCTCAGCGTCAGCAGCGTGGCTTGGGTGGAATTCGGCGGCGCTGTGAGAATGCGCGAAGCCCCGGCTGGCATCTGCGCCCGGATGACATCGCTCGCCGGTCCCTTTTCCCACGCCAGCGTGAAGTCCCTCAGGGCGGTGTCGCGTGTGCTGCTCAGCCGCAGGCGCACTCCTGCATCCGCCTTCCCCTCCTCATCCCGCGCTGCCAGCGCCATCGAAAAATTGTCATTCGTCACCGGCTCCAGCCGCTGCACTTTCAGCGTCAGTTCCGCCGGCCACGCGATCGTGCGCAGGGCATCCAGCCGCGTCCCCTCCTGCAGATCGGAGATCAGGTGAATGCGCTTCTTCAATGCCGCCGTGCTCGCATCAAAGGACGGCACTGCGGCGATCAGCGCGCGGCCCAGCTGCGTGGCGCCCCACCCCGGCGCCAGTTCCGCCAGCCGTGCTTTCACCGCCGCACTCCGATTCGCCGGCGTATTACGATCCTCCTCAAACGTCCACACCGGCGTCAGCCCGCCATCAAACACCGCCAGCGCCATGCGATCCGTGATCTTCGCATCTTTAAACAGCCTCTCCACCTCATCCACCCCGCGCTTCCACAGGTCATCCCGCCGCATCGAAGCACTGCGGTCCAGCAGAATCAGCGTCGCCTGATTCCCCGACTTGGACGTCGTACTTTCGCTTTGCATGAAGGGCCTCGCAAACATCAGCGCCAGCAGGATCAGCGCCAGGCAGCGCAGCGCCAGCAGCAGCCAGTTCTCCAGCCGCCTCTTGCTCACCGGCACAGGCGTGCTCGCGTCCAGAAACATCAGCGTGCTAAACTCCACCCTGTCCTGCGGCGGCCTGCGCCTCAGGTGCAAAAGAATCGGCGCGATGATCGCCGCAGCGCCAGCAAGATAGATGGGAAAGAGCCAGGACATGCAGAATAGATAATCAAAATATCACAGTGAACTCAGGCGAAAATCGTCCTCGATCATTGAGCGACGCAAACAGAAGGCGCTGACGATTCATCAAAGATGTGTTGGCATGGTTTGAAATGTCATGGGTGATTGCGATGCAGTAGAATCGAGAACGAGTTCGAGTGAGTGGTGAGTAGGACTATGCGGCCACCCTCGCCGCCGCAGACTTGGAAGCCTTCTTCCTCTGCCGCGCAGAAAGGAAATCAAACAGCACCTCCTCCAGCGGCTGATCCGTCGGGCAGAAATGATACTCCACATTGTGCCGCTCCGCCGCCGCCACGATCGTCTCCCGATGCGCCTGCAGCCGCTTCAAATAGTTCTCCCGCACCAGCTGCGGATCAACAAATCGCTCCGCCCCCGTCTCCGCATCCCGGAAGTGCGCCGATTTTTCAAACGTAAAGTCAATCTCCGCGCGGTCCATCAGGTGAAACAGCACCAAATCGTGGCCCATCGCGCTCAGCAGCGCCAGCTGCTTCTCCAGATGCTCCACCGGCGCCAGCAGATCCGTGATCAGGCAGATCATCCCTCGCTTGCGCAGCAGATCCGCCAGCTGTCCCACCGACACAGCCAGCGATGTCCCTGCCGCCTTCGCCGGCCGCTCCAGCTCGGTAACAATCCGCCGCAGATGCCCCGGCCGGTTCCGCGGTGGCAGATGCTCCTCAATGCCATCCGCAAAGGTCGTCAGCCCCGCTGCATCCCCCTGCTTCATCAGAAACGAAGCCAGCGTCGCCGCCAGCGTCGCCGCATAATCCGCCTTCGTATAGCCCGTCGATCCAAACGTCATCGACTTGCTGTGATCGATCACCATCTGACAGCGCAGATTGGTCTCATCCTCAAACTTCTTGATGTACGTCCGGTCACTCCTCGCCAGCACCTTCCAGTCAATGTACCGCGGATCATCCCCCTGCACATACGCCCGGTACTCGCTGAACTCGACCGAGAACCCATGAT
Source organism: Prosthecobacter sp. (assembly GCF_044226605.1). GTDB lineage: Bacteria > Verrucomicrobiota > Verrucomicrobiia > Verrucomicrobiales > Verrucomicrobiaceae > Prosthecobacter. Next base: position 106,088 of record NZ_JBGAGS010000008.1, read on the forward strand.
ACGGACTCCGGTGCATCCCCTTCCAAAGCCCCTCCACCACCACCTTCGCCCTCAGCTCAAGCGACTTGATGCGCATCAGCGCGGCAGGATCAAGGAACGATGTCTGCGAACCGCGGGGTGTTGATTGGACAGAGTTCACAGCAATTTTGAAAAGTAATTTACACAGTACGACTTAAAAACCCGTCGCTACATGCGAACGAGAACTGAGAATTTTTGAACCAACAGCCAAGCAAAGATGCCAAAACCGATCAAACCCAAGATCGACACTTGTTTTGAAGCAGCACCCATCGCGACTGCACAAAGAGTCACCGAGAAAAAATCGCCTCGGCATCGGTACCACGGATGAACCCAGGCAGACCTTGCCACATCTCCCAACCAGTTGAAGGTGGCCAGTCCCAAGCAAACCTTTGCCAGCCAATTGGGAACAGATGGGAGCTTCCGGCACATATTCATTTCGGTGTTTTTGTTTATGACTTCACACTCTCAATCAGCTTCCCAATCACCTTCTCCACCGTGACTCCCTCGGCCTCCGCCTTGTAATTCACCAAAATACGATGCCTGAAAACCGGCAGCGCCATCGCGCGAATATCCTCCACCGTCACATGCGTGCGGTTATGCAGCAGCACCCGCGTCTTCGCCCCCAGCACCAGGTTCTGGCTCGCACGCGTCCCCGCGCCCCAGCTCACCCACTGGTTCACAAAATCCGGCACGCCCTCGCGCCCCGGCCGTGACGCCGCAGACAAGCGCACCGCATACCGCGCCACATCTTCCGCGATCGGCACCTTCCGCACCACCTGCTGAAACGCCAGCAGCTCCTCCCCGCTGAACAGCCGCTGCACCGGCTCGCCCTTGCCTGCCGTCGTCTTTGTCACCACCGCCACCTCATCATCTTCACTGAGGTAGTCGATCACAATGTTCAGCATAAAGCGGTCCAGCTGCGCCTCCGGCAGCGGATACGTCCCCTCCTGCTCGATCGGATTCTGCGTCGCCAGCACAAAGAACGGCTCTGGCAGATGCATCGTCTTCCCGTTCACCGTCACCTGATGCTCCTGCATCGCCTCCAGCAGCGCCGCCTGCGTCTTCGGCGGCGTGCGGTTGATTTCATCCGCCAGGATCATGTTCGCAAACACCGGCCCCTGGCTGAACACCAGCTTCCGCCCCTCCGGACTGTCCTCCAAAATCTCCGTCCCCGTGATATCGGACGGCATCAAATCCGGCGTGAACTGAATCCGCTGAAAGCTCAGGTGGCACACATCCGCCACCGTTTTGATGAGAAGCGTCTTCGCCAGCCCCGGCGCCCCCGTGATCAAACAATGCCCCCCGCTCAGCAGCGCGATCAGCATTTCATCGATCACATGCTTCTGCCCCACGATCACCTTCCCCACCTCCGCAAAAATCCGCTGCCGCGCCGTGGAGAGCAGTTCGACGATCTGACGTTCAGTGAGAGAAGAGGCGGAAGTCGGCGGAAGGTCGGGAGGGGCGCTCATGAGAAAAAGGTTTCTATCAAACAGCGCCCACGATGCCAAGTTTTCATCCACCCCGCAGGAAGCGAAGATTGATCCCCGCCCCACGCGCCAGCATCCCCGGACCACGACGCTTTAGCGCCGTCCTCGACCGCCTCTCCCCCTGGCATCCCCTACCGTCCGCCAGCGCACGGCTCCGGCTAAATTTACAATTCTCAGTTTTCAGTTCCCAGTTTGCAATGCATCCCACCTTGCCATTCAGCGCAGCCCTCACTTCGACCACGCAGGCTCCGGCTCCCATTCCTTCTTCCCCGCACCCACGCCCACCAGCTCCTCTTCCTCCACCTCCTCCGTCTGCTCCAGCAGCGGCGCAAACCTCTCCGAGCGAAAACCCAGCTCCTGCTTCACGCTCGAGTGCGGATCATCCGGATTGTTCAGCTCCTTCAGCAGCAGCAGGATGTCAAACTCCGCCCCCGCCAGCTTGATCTCAGCATCGTCATTCACCACAAACTGCGGATTCGACCGCCCTGCGCGGATCGCCCGCACCGTGTAGATCTCATCCTTCTTCGGCAGGGACTTGTACAAATCAAAGACCCACGGGTCGAATTGATCATCAATGCAGACAACTTGCTGGCCGGTTTTAAACATGGCGGTGAAAAAGAAAGCGAAACGAGAACGAAAACGGAAAAGGCAGGGACTACGGTTGTACAAAATAGATGCCGTGCTCGCCGGCCATTTCGACAATGCGTCCCATATCAGGCCCGCCCGTTTTCGCAAACTCCGCCTCACACCGCTCGAAAAACGTTTCAAACCCCGACGGCACCGTCGTGATCAGCATTTTCAGCGGCGTGCTTCCCGCATTGCGAAACGCATGCACCACGCCCTTCGGCATAAACACCGCCGTCCCCGGCGCCACCGCCTTCCACTGCCCGTCCTGGAAAAACTCCACGCTCCCCTCGATCACATAAAAATTCTCATCCTCCCGCGTGTGATAATGCGGCGGCGGCCCGCCCCCCGGATGCGTCGTCTCTATCCACTGCGTAAACCTCCCGCCCGACTGCGCCCCCGTCACCACAAACTCCACCGCATCACCAAACACATTCATCCCCCTGCCCTCCCCAGGCTGGGTGATCACCGGCACCGCATCATTTTCAAAACTCATAGGCCGCCGATCCTAGCGCACCGCCCGGAAGTCGCAACTTTGCCGCGCCGCTGACGTTCAAGAGCCGCAATCATCGCTCCACACCATGAACCGCCGCTCAGTCCTCGCACTCGCCCTCGCACTCCTGGCCCTCACCTCTTTCGGCCACGCCCAGCTCCAGCTCCCCGAAGGCGTCTCCAAGCTCGAACTCACCGTCGATGGCACCGCCCGCACCGGTTTCCTCTACGTCCCCTCCACCGCCAAAGACACCCCCGCCCCCGTCGTCTTCGTCTGGCACGGCCACGGCGGCACCGCGCTCAGCGCAGGCCGCAGCTTTGCCATGTTCAAACACATGCCCGAGGCCATCTCCGTTTATCTCCAGGGCCTCAATACCGCCGGCCAGCTCACCGACCCCGAAGGCAAAAAATCCGGCTGGCAGCACGGCGCAGGCGCAGAAGGCGACCGCGACCTCAAGCTCTTCGATGCCGCACTCGCCCACCTCAAGGAACACTACAAGGTCGATACCAGGCGCATCTTCTCCACCGGCCACTCCAATGGCGGCGGCTTCACCTACCTCCTCTGGCAGACGCGTCCGGACATCCTCTGCGCCGTCGCACCCTCCGCCGCGGCCTCCATCCGCCTTCGCGACACCCCCTTCAAGCCCAAGCCCTGCATGCACCTCGCCGGCACCGCAGATCCTCTCGTCAAATACGAATGGCAGCAGCTCGCCATCGCCAAAGTCAAAGAGATCAACCAGTGCGAACCCGAAGGCAAATCCTGGGCTCCGAACTGCACCCTCTATCCCTCCAAAGTCAGCGCCCCGCTCGTCACCTTCATCCTCGAAGGCGGCACCCACAAATTCCCCGAAGAAGCCCCCGCCCTCATCGCCAGATTCTTCAAAGAACAATCCGCCGCCGTGAAGTAAAAAGCACGACAGACACTCCAGTCTGTCGATCAGCGCTCCGCAAAAAAAACAGCCTCCGCCCTCCTCTGCCGCCCCGCCTTCACCCAAAGATGGCACAGACTGAAGTCATGTTCTCGCGGCTTCATCAATACCACAAAATACCACACTAAAATATCCAGTTCCCGGTATTCAATCCCCAGCCCGCCCTCACTTCCCCAGCACCTTCTCCCACTCCCCCTCCTTAAACCCCACCAAAAACACCCTCCTCCCCGCATCCACCACAAACGGCCGCTTCACCAGGTTCCCATTCCCCGCCAGCAGCCCCAGTGCCTCACCCTCGCTCATCCCAGGCAGAGTGTCCTTCAGCCCCAGACTCCGGTAGTCCATCCCCGACACATTAAAAAGCCGCCGCACCTCCCCGCCACAAGCCTCCAGCGCCCCCTTCAGCTCCGCCACGCTCGGCGGCGTCTCCCGGATCGCCAGCTCCTCAAACGCCACCCCGTGTCCCTTCAGCCACTTCATCGCATTCTTGCACGTCGAGCATCCGGAGTAGGCATAAACTTTGAGCATAAAATAAAAGGGAAAAAGGTTCTCAGATCAGTCCCCCCACAAAAGCCCCGCCACCACCAAAACCAAACAAAAAACCACTCTCACATCACACCACATCCAGCCCCATCGCATTCCGGCTTCTTCGTATTGTAGTACCGGCTTTAGCCGGTCCGGAAGCTCCCAGATATCCGCACAGCCCCTTACTCCCGGCGCCAGCAACCGCAAACCACCGTCAACAACGTTCAGCCACCGTCAACTCTCCACCGCCTTCATCCACTCCCCAAACTCCTCCGGCACCTTCGCCTCAAACGCCATCGGCTGGTCATGAATCGGGTGGTTAAATGAAAGCTTCCACGCGTGCAGCATCAGCCGCGGCACCCGCACCCGCTGCTTGTTCGGCTGCGCATAAATGGGGTCCCCTAAAATCGCGCACTGCAGCGCCTCCCGCATGTGCACCCTTATCTGGTGCGTCCGCCCCGTCAGCAGCCGGCACTGGATCAGCGCGCACCCGTCCACCACCGCCAGCCGCTTCCACTCCGTCACCGCCTCCTTGCCCGCACCATCCAGCAATATGCTCATCCGCTTCCGGTCCACCGGATGCCGCCCAATAAAATTCTGGATCCGCCCGTTCTCCTCCTTCGGAACCCCGTTCACCACCGCCAGATAGATCTTCGTCAGCCGCCTCTCCGAAAACGCCTCCGTCAGCCGCCGGTGCGCCACATCATTCTTCGCCACCACCATGCAGCCGCTCGTGTCCTTGTCCAGCCGGTGCACGATCCCCGGCCTCATCTCCCCGCCGATCCCGCTCAGGTCCTCAATGTGGTGCAGCAGCGCATTCACCAGCGTCCCGTCGGGGTTTCCCTCCGCCGGGTGCACCACCAGCCCGGACGCCTTGTCCAGCACCACGATGTCCTTGTCCTCATACAAAATCGTCAAAGGAATGTTCTGGGCCTTGATCTCCACCTCCGCTACATCCGGCACCGTCAGCCTCACCACATCCCCGTTTTTCAGCGCCACCCCCGCCTTCACCGCCTTCCCGTTCAGCGTCGCATGCCCCTCCTTGATCAAATCCTGCAGCCGCGACCGCGACATCTCCGGCAAACGCCTCGTCAGGTGTTTGTCGAAACGATCCCCAATATCCAGTGTTTCAGTAATGCTCCATTCCACCCCACAAACTCAACATTCGAATTAATAAGGCAAACTGTAATTTCTGGCATATCGAATGCGTCCCGTGTAATCACATAGCCATCTTTCCTTGATCCTCGCCCCTCCAGAACAGTCGTTCCTGAGCACCTGCCCGGTGTGCCAGCGGCAGATCGATGTCACCTCGCTGGAGCCCTTCACCAAGCTGAAGTGTCCCTTCTGCGGCCAGATGGTCCGCGTCCGCCGCCGGTTCGATCAGTTCATGATCGTCCGCCAGATCGGCGAAGGCGGCATGAGCCGCGTGTTCGAAGCCGAAGACGAAACCCTCGGCCGCCGCGTCGCCCTCAAAATCCTCAACCGCCAGTACTCTCGCGACTCCATCCGCCTCGAGCAGTTCCGCCGCGAGGCCCACATCACGGCCAATGTGACGCACCCCAACGTCATCAAGCTCTACTCCGTCGGCTATGACCAGGGCTACTTCTACATCGCCATGGAGCTCGTCGGCGGCGGCTCTCTCGAGCAGCGCATCCGCCGGGAGGGCCACCTCAAGGAAGCCGAAGCCCTCCGCATCGGCCGCGAAGTCGCCGAAGGCCTCCGCGCCGCCCAGCAGCTCACCCTCATCCACCGCGACGTCAAGCCCGCCAACATCCTCTTCACCGAGACCGGCACCGCCAAAGTCGTGGACTTCGGCCTCGCCCTCTTCGTCGATCGCGGCGGCGATCAATCCGGCGAGATCTGGGCCACCCCCTACTACGTCGCTCCGGAAAAAGTCATCGAAAACAAAGAAGACTACCGCAGCGACATCTTCTCCCTCGGCGCCACTTTGTACCACGCCATGACCGGCAGTCCGCCCCACAAGGCAGACACCTCCGCCATCGAAGACCTCCGCCGCATCAAGTCCAAGCGCGTCACCCTCGGCGAGTCCGGCCTCCGCTTCTCCCCCCGCACCGAGCACGTCATCAATGGCATGCTCTCCTTTTCCCCTGAGGACCGTTTTGCCAACTACTCCGAAGTCGTGGAGGAAATGCGCCTGGCCGAGGGACTGCTGGATCGCGGCGGCATCCGCCGCCGCCTCTTCTCACGCCGCGCACGCCTCATCGGCTCCATCGCCGCCGCCATCGTGGTAGCTTATGCCATGGGCTGGCTCCTGCGTGAAGGCGGAGAGCGCCGCAATGTCCGCGCCATCCAGCTCGCCACCGCCAATGAAAGCGATCTCAACGGCAGCGGCGTCACGCTCACAGCCGAAAAGAAAGACAAGAAGACCGTCACCACCCGCTTCACCGAAGCCCGGCAGTTGATGCTCAAAGAGTTTCGATTTGCCGATGCCAGACACGATTTCCTCAAGCTCGTCGCATCCAAAGACCTCCTCCAGCCCACCGAAAACTGGGCACGCTTCAATGCCGCCCTCTGCTCCATCATCCTGAAGGAAAGAGAGGAAGCCGGGCAGCAGTTCGCCCATCTCGCCACCACCCCGGACCTCAACGGCCTCGCCCCCTTCTTCACCCGGCTCAAAGCCCGCATGGCAGACGGCTTCGGCCTCGGCATCCCCACCGCCTCACTCGGTTATAACGACACCGACGAAGAAGTCCTCGGCTACCTCGTCCACGGCCTCGCCGAGTGGCACCATGGAGATGCGATCCGCGGTGGCGAGCACCTGCTCGAATTCCAGCGCGGCCTCGAAAAAATCCGCTCCACCACCGCCACCACCCCAGCCTCCCCCCTCGGCTGGCTCCTCCTCTACACCCCCCTCATCCAGCGCTACGCCCCGGACGTCCCCCTCGTCCGCGCCGCCCTTCAGCAGCAAAAATACAGCAGCATCACCGAGCTCCGCGCCGCCCTCGCAGACCGCCAGCAGAAACGCCGCGAAATCAAAACCAAAGGCCCCTTCCTCGACACCATCAAAGCCTTTGAAACCGGCCTCCAGCGCGAGATCTCACGCATGACCCTCGAGGCCCAGCACCAGCAGATGGAGGAAGACCAGAAGCACCGTCAGGCAGACCTCGAGCTCCTCGGCGAAGTCAGCACCATCGTCCCCTCCCTCGTTCAGGGCTACGACTACTCTCGCGCCATCGAAATGCTCACCAGCACCCATCTCGAGACCGCAGACGTTCGCAACGCCCTCGACGGCCGCCTCTACCTCTACACCCAGTCCCGCGACTTCATCCGCCAGATCACCACAGACCTCGCCACCAAAGGCGGCTGGACCGGCACCATCACCCGCCGGGAAGGCGGCCAGCTCACCGGCCGCATCACCACCAATCCCCAGGGCACCACCATCACCATCACCATCACCCTCGATCGCGGCACCCTCACCCTCCCCTTCGAAAGCCTCACCCCCGAGACCCTCGTCGAGATCGCCCAGTCCCTCATCGCCCAGGTCACCGACTCCACCGACTACTACCGCCGTCTCGAGTCCACCGCCGCCTTCGCCCGCCTCAACGGCCTCACCCAGCTCTCCACCACCATCGCAGCCCAGCTAAGGGAAGAAAACGCCTCCTTTAACATGCGCTGGATGAAAGTCATGGCCGCCGGCATCTAAAGTACGACGGACACTCCTGTCTGTCGATCAGCGCCCCCGCCCACTCCTCGGCCCCCAAATACCCCTGGCCATTCGCAGCGCTAAACCCCAGCGCCCACCAGCAGCCCCGGCAAAACGCCCCGCCGCACCAGAGCGCCCTCTCACCACCCCACGCCCCCAAAAAGCGCGCCAGCGTCCACGGGACCGAAGCGCAGCGAAGGTAGACAGCCGCAGGCTGCCCGAAGGGTCAGCGCAGCGAGTCAATGCGGCGTCTTCAGCGCCGCTCTCGAACGTCCCCGCCCCTCTCCCAATCCCTTCCACCCCCGCTCCTCCCAGCCCCTCCACCTCAGACATCCGCGTCAGTCCATGTGATCCGCGGTGAAACCACAGAAGAACCACCCCCACCCATTCATGCATACGTCGGAGCCCACCCCCCTCCCATAAAGGCCAACAGCCTCCCTTCCGTGAGCCCAAAAGTGCCACGTATCCCCCATCTCTCCCCACCTCACCGCTCCTCAATCACCACCCTTCGCACCACCCGCGTCGGTCCCTCATTCACATACTCCACCCGCACCGGCAGTCCCGCCCGCATCCGCGTTTGCACCTGGGCAGGCGTCAAAATCACACCCCGGGGAGTCGCATACACCACTTGCGGCCCATACGTATACGTCACCGGCCCCGTCGTCTCCCTCACCACAAACCGCGTCCCCGGCTCGTACACATCCACGATCCCATTCGCCGACACGATCTGCGTATTCGGCGCCACCGCACTTCCCGCCGGAGCCACCACCGTCACGCCACCCGGCACCGGTGCCGGCACCACCACCGGCACATCCGGCACCTGCGCATTCGCCCCTTCAGGCCCCAGCACAAGGCTCAAACACTCCAATGCCACCAGCCCACACGCCGCCATCCAGGAAAAAGAGAAGAGAAAAGGTTTTGTTTTCATACCCTCCACTTCGCCCCCCGCTCCCTCCTCGACCGTCAGGGACATCCCTGAACCATCGCAAGTCATACCGTAGACAGTTCAAAACGAGTCTGTTTTCAATGAGGACACAAGGATAGAAACCGCAGAGCAGACGCAGACGCGCCAGCGTCCTGGAACCGTAGCACAGCGAAGATAGACAACCGAAGGTTGCCCGGAGGGTGAGCGGAGCGAATCAATGCTCCAGTCCTCTGGAGCTTTGCGCGGACCACGAGACTTCCGAAAGCGCCGCAGGTCCGGCGCATTGACTCGCTCTGCTCGCAAAAGGGGGTCAGGGTGCAAATAATTGACAAAATATCCCTGCGCTCCCCTTTCCGCAGCGAAATCAAACTTCCACCTCTGATTTTACCAATCACTCAACACCCCAACCTCAGCGCACTCACCCCGCCATTTCCCATCCCAGATCCATCGCTCTGCCTTCTCCTCATCTCTTCGGAGCAAAAACTTCAGCTCCTCGGCCTCTGCACCTCAGCCCCTCTGCGGCAAAAATCGAACGTCTCATCATCCCCTCGTGGCATCTCCTCTTCCTCGCATTCATAGAGACTCAGAACCGGCATTTGCCTCTCACCCTCGGTTCCAGCAGCACAAACAGCGCCCCGGTTTTGTGTTCCGGGGCGCTGCTCAATCACAGAGAGCAATAAGGCGTTCAGATCTCAGCCGTTCGGGTCCGCTGATCGTTCGTGTCCGCGGATCGAATCAGGCGGCATCCAATCACTTCTTGCTGGCATCGTCCTTCTTGTGATCGAAGTCCCGATCACGGGGAGAGCGATCTTCATTGTCCTTCTTCACCTGCCCGGGCGCATTCCCCCTGCCTCGGGGCGGGTTGGTGTCACCACGGCCGGGCGTATCGCCGCTGGAGCCTGGTGGGGTGGTCGTCGTGGAACTTCCGCTCTTCGCGCCCGCGCTGCTGTTTCCCGAACCAGAAGCCGTTCCGCTCCCGCTGCCGCCGGTGGCCGTCGCAGTGCCTCCAGTGCCCGCTCCGCCGGTCGCTGTGCCGCCTGTGGTCGCACCGCCCGTGGCAGAGCCACCTGTCGTCGCACCACCGGTGGTGTTCGAGTTGATCGTCGCATGCGGCATGATCTTGGCCTTGCCGTCCAGGGAGATGCTGCTGCCCGTGGTGGCACCGCCCGTGGCGTTACCACCCGTGGTGGCGCCGCCGGTCGTGCTTGAGGTGGCCGAGCCGCCCGTGCCAGTGCTGGTTGCGCTGCCGCTCCCGCCAGTGCCCGAAGCTTTCGCACTGCCAGTGGCCGTGCCGCTGCCAGAGGTCGCTGGGGGAGTGGGAGACGTCGTTTGCGCATGCAGGGAGACGCCAAGAATCGCTGCTGCGATCGTAGTGAGTAGAGGTTGGTTTTTCATAGCATGGAAAGATTCGGCCTCTCTCAAAAATCTGAATGTCGGGAATGTGGTGGAGGCACCCGTAAGGCGCACTTCATTGCAGCCCAGCGCAAAACGTCAAACTCCCCTCCCTCTGCCCATTCCGCCTCCACTCGTCCTCGCCTCCATTCCCTTTTCACATGGCAAAAAATGCACCAAAACTCCAAATGGGGTCAGGGTGCAAATATTTGACAAACATTTCATGACACTTCCTCCAGCAAAATCAAACGTCCCCGCCGTTGCTCCCCAACAGCACCCTCTGCCTCTCCGCCTCACTGCGGCAAAATCGCCCTCCCCACCAATTTCATTTCTCCAGCGCACGCCCCATACGCACGCCAACCAAGAACCACCGCCAAGCCCGCCCCAAAACAACCGCAAACAACCCACCATCCTCTCATTTTCCCCGCTCCTCCCGCCACTTCCTCACCGCCTCCGCAATCTCCTCCGGCGTCGCAGGTTCCACCTGCTCGAATTCACCACGCCGCCTGCCCTTTTTTCGCTGCCCCTCAATCACCTCATACAGCTTCGCGAGCCGCCCCAGCGCCTTCACCCTCACCGACATCAGCGACGCCCGCTTTTTCTCATCTGCCAGCGCCCTCTCGTCGAAGGTCTGTTCCACCGTCTGCCACAGGGCCAGCCCCACCCTCTCCTTCACCTCCAAAACACTCGTCTCCTTCCCGCCATCGGCAGGAAAAGGAAAACCCCTCAAGGTGCGGAAAGGCGAGTGGTAGGAGCTGGTAGTCATGACTCACCCGATTGGGTCGCCATTCCTGCATTCAACTCCTTTTTTTCAAATCTCTCGCCGCAAAGCAAACTCCCGCTGCTGCCGGCATCACATCAAAAAGATGTCCGCCTCAGGATAGGTCGCAGCAGAAAGCGCCGCCCAGAGCGGATCACCGATCACGATGACCGCAGTCATTACCCCGAAGGCCGGCAGCTGATGGCTCAGCGGCAGATAGCGCACGCCGGATGAATCATCCTCCATTTCCTTTTGATTCCTGCGCGCCACGTAGGCATAGCCTTCCTGGTTCAGATGCCGTGCCAGTGCCACCACCTTCTCATCTGGCACCGTCGCGGCACCCACCGTGCCCGGCGCAATGATAAGAAAGTTCCGATAAGTTGATGTCTGTTCAGGCTCAGCGCTTGCATCAGCTCTCGCAGCGAAAACCTGCAGAGCTTCTTTCATGGGAAGAGAGGGAATCATGGCTAGGGAAGTTCGAGTGATTATCAAACAGCCGCTTGTGACCGCACGGCATCACGCACTCATCGCACCTTCAGCCTCTCCTGGCCGTGTCCAAACCTCTCCGTCCTCCTCATCATTCCTTCAACCACCGCCAGCACAATCCACTCCTGAAACTTCAAACTTGGAACCTTAAACTTGAAATCCTGTCCCCTCGGCTCTCTGCCCCCGGCCAAACAACCGGGAACAGAGAACAACGATCAGAGAAACAGAAACACGAACAGTTACTTGATCTCCTGGGCCCAGAAAATGTGCCAGTCATCCAGGTTGTTCAGATCCACCGCACCCGGATTCACACCACCGTCATCCGCGATGCCGTCCGCATCCAGAATCGTCTTCCGCGTCGCATCGTCATGGATGTACCCCATGATCGACTGGTTGTGCTTGTAGATGTTGCCCTTCGTCAGGTTCACCCCTGGCTGCGCCTTCACCCAGCTCTCGAGCTGCGGATAGCTTGGCTTCGTCGCGATGAACGTCTTGAACGTCTCGATGTTGATGCCCAGGGCATCCAGCGTCATCTGGTCATAGCCGCAGCCGATGCCCGGATAATCCGAATGCAGCTTGCCCGCCGCCGCCAGAGACGCTTTCTGCCACAGGCGCGGAAGATGAAGAACACCAAGGGGACCGGCAATGCCGGAGCTGATAAGAGGAACGATCTGACTCATGGATAGAATATGGGGTGGATTTAATTCAATGACACTCGCTGCAGCGAGCGAGCCCCCAATTTAGGAGCCCTCCCGCAGAAGCATCAACAACAAACGCACCCGCATTCCCATCTCCACCATCAATTTTGTTCCCAAATCCGCTGGCCCCATCGCATATGCCCCTCTCCCGCTCCAGCGCGCGCTATTCCGCTGTATCCCGGTCCAATCCTCTCCAGCCACAAGACCGCCAATCTCCCCTCCGAGATCGTAAATCATAAATCCACCCGCGTTCTCCCCTTTCGGCCATCCATTCTCTGCTCCATAGAACACCCCCCCTTCATGAACAACCTCCGTCACCTCGCCCTCCTGGCGTTGCTCGCTCTGCCCTGCACCGCCGCTGACGAAAAACCAGCGAAAGCCAAAGCACCCAAGTCCGCGCCCGCCCCCGTCAAATCCCCGCTCGAACTCCATCGCTGGTCCGGCACTCTCAACGTCCCCGACCCAGTCGCTGTCACTGTCGATCCCCAGGGCCGCATCTACGTCTCCGCCACCACCCGCCGCAAAGTCGCCGACCTCGACATCCGCGAGCACACCCAGTGGATCCCCGACGATGTCGCCCTTACCAGCGTCGAAGAGAAAGAGGCCTTCCTCAAACGCGAGCTTGCTCCCGGCAAAACACGCCTCCCTCGCGGCGGCCTCGCCGACCACAACAAAGACGGCTCCATCGACTGGAAGGACCTCACCGTGCATAGCGAGCGCATCTACCAGCTCCGCGACACCGACCACGACGGCACCGCCGACAAGATGACCGTCTTCGCCGAAGGCTTCAACAGCGTCGTCACCGGCATCGCCGCAGGCATCGCCTACCACGACGGCTGGGTCTATGTCACCGTCGCCCCCAACCTCGTCCGCCTTCGCGACACCAATGACGACGGCGTCGCCGACGAGCGCGAGATCGTCGCCCACGGCTTCGGCATGCACATCGCCTACGCCGGCCACGACATGCACGGCCCCCGCATCGGCCCCGACGGACGCATCTACTGGAGCATCGGCGACAAAGGCGTGAACGTCACCAGCAAGGAAGGCAACCACTTCTATTACCCCCACGAAGGCTGCGTCATGCGTTGCGAGCCCGACGGCACCCGCTTCGAGGTCTTCGCTCACGGCCTCCGCAACGTTCAGGAAATCGCCTTCGACAACTACGGCAACATGTTCGGCGTGGACAACGACGCCGACATGCCCGGCGAGCGCGAACGCTTCGTCTACATCACCGAGCGCAGCGACTCCGGCTGGCGTTGCAGTCATCAATATCAAAAAGCCGACAGCCGCTGGATGCGCGACGGCATCTGGCAGCCCGCCCATCCCGGCCAGCCCCTCTTCATCACGCCCCCGCTCGCCAACTACTCCAACGGCCCCGCTGGATTCATCCACGAACCCGGCACAGCCCTCGGTGCCTCGCTGCGCAATTACTTCATTCTCGACCAGTTCCCCTCCGGCCAGATGACCGCTTTCGAGATTGTCCCCTCTGGCAGCACCTTCGCCATGAAAAACGAGCGTCTCGTGCACTCCGGCCTCATGGGCATCGGCCTCGCCCTCGCCCCCACCGGCGAACTCATCATCGCCGACTGGGACGGCGGCTATCCCCTCGATGAGAAAGGCTCCATCTGGTTCGCCGATGATCCCACCGGCAAGAACAGCACCGAACGCCAGGAAACCAACAAACTCCTCAACTCCGAAAACCTCGACGCCACCCACCTCTCCCACCCCGACCAGCGCGTCCGCCTCCAAGCCCAGTTCACCCTTGTCAAAAAAGGTGATTACACAGCACTGCAAAAAATAGCACATGATAAAAAGGCCCACCAACTCGCCCGCATCCACGCCATCTGGGGCCTCGGCCAGGGCCTCCGATATGGAAAAGTCGATACCGCAACTCTTTTGCCTTTGATTGCGGAATCCGACACAGAACTCATCACTCAAACCATCAAAGTTCTCGGCGACATCAAGACCTCCGGCACCCCGCTCGTCCCGCTGCTCTCCCATCCCTCCATCCGCGTCCGCTTCCAAGCCGCCATCGCCCTCGGCAAGCTTGAAGAGCCGTCCGCCGTGAAAGCCCTACTCTCCATGGCCGCCAAGGAAAGCGCCGATCCCTACATGCGCCACGCCATCGTCACCGGCCTCGCCGGCTGCGCCGATGAAGCCGCACTTGCCTCCCATCTCAAAGACCCACAGGCCCTCTGCTGCATGCTCGCACTGGCACGCCAGCGTTCACCGCGCGTCGCCGGTTTCCTGGGCCAGCCTCTGCTCGCGGACGAAGCCGAGCGCGCCATCCACGACGACGTCGGCATTCCCACAGCGCTGCCCGCCCTCACCCAGCGTGCCACCAGCCGCGGCCTCAATGCCTGCCTTCGCCTCGGCGTGGCAGAGCCCGTGATTGCCGCCGCTTTGAAGGCCACCCCGCTGCAGGCCGAAGCCCTCGACGTGCTGCTCACCTTCACCCATCCTCCGCGACTTGATCGCATCGACGGCATGGCGCACGAAGTCGCACCACGTGACGAAAAAGCCTTCGCCGCCCTCGTGCAGCCGCATCTCGATGCCCTGCTGGCCATCCAGGATGGCGCGCTCAAAGCCAAGGCCGTTGAGCTGCTGACACAGCTCCAACTTAAAGTCCAGGCACCCGTGCTGCAGCAGATCGTGGCAGACACCACCGCACGCAGCACCCTGCGCGCCGAAGCACTGAAGCTCATGGCCTCCCAGCACGCCTCCACTCCCGAGTTTGCCACCACCCTTGATCTCTCACTCGAAAAAGCCTCGCCGGCGGAGCTACGTCGCGAAGCCCTCCGGCAGCTCTTCGCCCATCAGCCCGACCGCGCCGTCACCCAGGCCGCCGCCGTGCTTGATGAAAAAAGCGATACCACCACCCAGCAGCTTGCCCTCTCCCTCCTCGCCACCTCCAAAGACGACACCATCATTGGCAAGTGGCTTGACCTCCTCGCTCAAAACAAAGCCCCCGCTGCCATCCAGCTCGACATCCTTGAAGCCGCCGCGACCCGGGAAAGCTTGAAGCCCAAACTCGCCGCCATCCAGCTCAATAACGCCGAACTCCTTGAAGGCGGCGACGCCGTCAGGGGTCGTGACATCGCCACCAACAGCATTGCCGCCAACTGCCTCGCCTGCCACACCATCGAGGCCAAGGACGGCAGCCAGGTCGGCCCCAATCTCAAAACCATCGGTGGCACCAAAGACCGCGCCTACATCCTCGAGTCGCTGCTTAATCCCACCGCCAAAGTCGCTCCCGGCTACGGCCTCGTCACTCTCACCACCAAGGACGGCAAAACCATCGCCGCCGTTTTGGAGAAAGAAGACGCAAAACAGGTCACTTTGCGTCTCCCCGATGGAAAAAAACAGATCTTCCTTCGCGACCAGATCGCCTCGCTTCCTCCGCCCATCTCCGTCATGCCCCCCATGCTCGGCATCCTCACCAAGCCCCAGATCCGCGACGTCGTCGCCTATCTCTCCAGTCTGAAAAAGACCAGCAGCAAGAAGAAGCCTGAGGCCGGCCAGCACTGAAGCCCCCCTTGGCGGCGGCACACGATCAAAAAACTCCAGTCCGGCTCCACGGTTTTCTATTGCTCTGGCTGCGGCGTCCATGGCAGCATCTGGCAATGATGAAATACCTAGACCCGCTGCGCTTTTTCCTGTTCGCCTCCTTGTGTTTCACCGCAGCCCTGCCGCTTTCGGCGCAGGACAAGGCCAAGCCCGCCCCGAGTGCCGAGGGCGAGTGGTCGCTGCGTGTGTACCGTTATCCAGCCTCGGAGCTTCTCGGTGGTTTTGTTTCGAGCGAGCAGGGGCAGCTCACCGCACCCGCGATGCCGCCTGCCAATGCGAACGAAGAAGAGGTCGCCAAGTTCATACGGCGATCCCATTTTGTCCTGGATCAGCATTTGAAAATCGCGGGCGTGACGCTGCCGCCCGGATCTCTAGCGGTGTTTGATCCCAAGAACAAGACCCTTGCCCTGCGCAGCACCGGACTCACCCACGAGCGCGTGGCCGCCCTGGCTGCCGAGGCGGAACGCATGATGCCCAAGCTGATTAGCATCAATGTGCAGATCCTCGAGGCCGAAGCAGCGACCGTGAACGAAGCTGTCAAGCAGGTGAAAGCGCAGGCGGACCACGCAGCCGCATGGTCTGCGCTCGATGCGCTCGTCTCTCAAAAAAAGGCCAGCTATGTCGGAGACCTGCGCATGGAAACCAAGAGCGGCACCCGCTCGTCGCTGGTGCGCGGCGAAGGACGCACTTATGTCACCGAAATGATTGTGGATGAGGAACGCCGTTCCGGCATTGCCATGGAGGAGCGCGAAGCAGGCACACGCCTGGAATTGGAGCCCACCATCGGCGCAGACGGAGAAACGATCGACCTGACCTACTCACTGGAGCACCACTACCGCCCGCCGCAGGAGCACTGGGACAAAATCAGCGCCGCAGGAGAGAAGCTCGTCGAATCGCCCAACATCGATTTTCACAACGCCCACGTGGTCACCGGCATCACCCTTCTCAGCGGCATGACCAAGCTGCTCGGCATCTGGAAGCCCGAAGATCTCGCGGAGCCGGAGCGCGCCAGCCATCTGCAGGCCGCCTTTCTGAAGGCCCACATCGCCTCGCTGCTGCCCGCACTCGACACACGCGTGGAGCAGCTGCTGCGCACCCATGGGGAGAGGATCGAGAAAACGCCGTCCGCTCCACCACCCGAACCACCGGGTGCCACCAAAGGCATCATCACTCGCAGCTTTCACATCACCGACGCTCTGCTGACCATGGGAGACTCGGGGGGCGCGGCTGCTGCCAGCGATCCTTTCGCAGCAGCCGGCGCTGCACCAGCCGCACCGATGGCGAACGAAGCGCGCCTGACCATGCGCATCACCGCTGTGGAGATCTTGAAGTCCAAGGGCATCCCCTTCCCCGAGGGCTCCTCCGCCAACTTCAAACCCAGCACCGGCGAGCTCCTCGTGCGCAACACACCCGAAAACATGAAGCTGGTGGAGGACTATATTTCCTCCCTGAAACAATACGCGCCACGCAATCTCGCAACGACCCTGCACATCATCGAGGCAGACGCCGCGACCATCCGCCGTCTCGCCGCCAGCACCGCTGCCACCACGGACCACACGGCCGCATGGCAGGAGGTCGAGCAGGGCGTGGCGCAAAACAAAATCCGCCTCCTGCGCTCGACCTTCCTGGAGTCCAAATCCGGCAATCGCAGCTCTTTCGAATCCGGCCGTGAACTCATCTACGTCACCGAGACCTCCAGCGACGCCCAGGAGCGCTCCGCCCGCCCGGCCGTTCACAACGACGACAAGGAAGCCAAGACCACGCAGAATAACATCAGCAACATCCACGTCACCAATGGGAGATCCCCGCGCTTTACCTCCGCTGCCGAAATGCGCCGGGTGGGCTTGCGTTTTGAAATGGAGGGAACGGTGGGTTATTCCGAGCCGGACGCCGTGGAACTCACGACCAACATTTGTTATGACTATGCCAGTCCTGTGATCAGCGACAACGCTGGACAGCCTGATGCCAAAACGATTCGTCCATTGAATCACAGCATTCAGGTCCATCAGGCCCAGTGCACCGTCGGCACCACGCTCGCCTCCGGCACCCATCGTCTGCTCAGCATCTGGAAGCCTGAAGGCACCCCTGAATTCGACAAAGCCGATGTTCTCCAAGCAGCATTCCTTAGCATTGACATTGTCCCGGTGGAACGCTCTAAGAAACCGTGAGGGTCACATCGCGCCCGGGGGCGCTTCGGGTGGGGTCGCGGCCACAAGTTCTGCCGCAGGCGGGCCGAAGCCTTTGCCGAGACGGCCGCTGTAGAGATCGATGGCCCGTTTGGCGATGATGTCGATCACAGCGGGCTGCAGGGTGCGGGCGGCGACGTTTGAGACGGCCATGCCGGCCCACATGATGGGAGATTTGAAGCGCAGGACCTGCCAGTAGGGCAGCAGGCGCTTGTACCATTTGTTGGCGGTCTGCATGCGCTCGTGCGTGGCGATCTTGTGAGTCATCTCCCAGGTTTTGAGGGCGGTGCTGGCGCTTACGTCCACAAGACGGCCAATGGAACGCGTTTGCAGGAAGTCCGCCACGTCCATGGCGGCCAGATGGACGGCGCGGGAAAACTGGCTGAGGCCCGGGGCCAGCAGGGCCTCCGCCTTGCCAGGGTGGTAGATGGCGGCGATCTCGCGCACCAGCCTTGGCACCTCATCCACCAGCGGCGGCAGCCACTCCGGGTTGAGGTTTTTCTGCCAGCGGAGGCGGTTTTTGCAGGCTTCCACGGCGGATTGGGCTTTCTCATCGGCCACACCGCACTCGGGATAGACGTAGCTGGCCAGGGCGTGCTTTGCTGCGCGCAGGTCGGCGGCAAAGCGGAGCACCTTCCAGATCACGATCGATGCAGCGCCGACGAGCACTCCGGCGAAAAAAGTCATGATGTGGCCCCAGGGCATGTGCCTACCGGAGAGCACTGCGGGCGGGGTGTCAAGATGACGAAAGTGGCGAGACAGCCCGCTTGCGGTGGCGAAATGACACGCCATAGGTGCGGCCCTGACCATGTCCTCCACCTCCATTTTCGAACTCTTCTCCCTTCAAGGCAAAACCGCGGTCGTCATCGGCGGCACGGGCGAACTCTGCGGCGCGATCGCCGAAGGCTATGCCTCCGCAGGCGCGGAGGTCGTGCTCGTGGGACGTGATCAATCCAAGGCGGACAAGCGCCTGGAAACCATCCAAGCCGCAGGTGGAAAAGCCTATTTCCTCTCCGCAGACGCGAGCCGCAAAGCCGACCTGCAGATCCTGCTGGACCAGGTGCTGGAGCGTTCCGGTGGCTGCGATATTCTTATCAACGGAGCCGGCGTGAATTCTGCGACGCCGTTTCTCGACATCCCGGAGGAAGAATACGACCGGATCATGAACATCAACACCAAGGGGGTGTTCCTGGCCTGCCAGGTGTTCGGCAAATACTTTGTGGAGAACAAGGTGCCGGCCTCGATCATCAATCTCGGCTCCATGTCCGGACTGCTGCCGCTGAGCCGTGTGTTCACCTACTCCATGTCCAAGGGAGCGGTGCATAATCTGAGCAAGAATCTGGCCCGTGAGTGGGCGCCGCTGGGCATTCGCGTAAACACGCTGGTTCCAGGCTTCTTCCCTGCGGAGCAGAACAAGAAAGTGCTGACACCAGATCGCGTGGCAAAAATCATGGGCCACACGCCGATGAACCGTTTTGGCGAGGCGAAGGAGCTGGTGGCTGCGGCGCTGCTGCTGGCGGGTGCGGGAAGTTCGTTCATCACCGGCCATGAGATGGTGGTGGATGGCGGGTATTCTTCGCAGACGATTTGACGAGAGAAGGACGTTCCTAAACACACTAATGCTTCAAGGGAGGGTTTGCTTCGTCCGAATAAAAGGCGAAAGCAGCATCTCCGCAGAAGTCGCGCAAAATCACATATCGCTTGGGCTCTCCGTCTTCAATTTTCAAGGTGAAGCCTTGAATGAGCAGTGGAACCACCGGACCATTGGGGGTGACGATTGCGTCGCCTCGGGCATCAAAACTCTCCAAGGTCAGGCCTTCGAAAGACTGCCCCTGAAGTAGGTTGACCCAACGTTTCCGCCGCCAACCCGGGCCTGAAACGAGCATGCTCAGCTCGGTGATCGGTTGCTCCGTTTTTTCATCGAATGGGGGACTCCTCCAGGCTTTGATTTTTATGCCACGATGCACGAACGGTTCATCCAGTGTCAGCGTCGTGCCCTGGATCTCATTCTCTGACGAAACACAGCCTGCCAAAAACAAGGACACAATGGCGGAGAATGACAAAGCCAGCATGCTCGAAGAATTCATGACAGCATGCTGTGATCCTTTTCCCCTGACGTCAATACGGCGGGCCTCCCTGGTGTTTGCTCTCGTGGCTTTATAGATGAGGTGCACCGCCCACAATTAAGTTACACCTCCGTGCAGAGCATAGGACGTAGCAGAGTGCTGCGGAATGAATTCCGCGCTCCACTTCAGCATTCGGCGTCGTGGCCGATAGAACGTTCGAAACGCATTCGTACTGCCAGTGGTAAGACCTCTAACCACATGACTTTTTCATCCATCAAACCGCAGCGCAGCCTTGTTGAAGAGGTGTGCGCGCGCATTGCTTCTGAAATTCGAGACGAGGGCGGCAGCAGCGATGGCTGGCTGCCGCCGGAGCGGGATCTGGCGCTGAAGCTGGGGGTGAGCCGGCCGGTGGTGCGGGAGGCGACGAAGAGGCTGGAGATGCAGGGGCTGCTGGAGGTGAAGCATGGGGTGGGCACGAAGGTGGTGGACAAGCTGCACAAGCCTCTCAATGGCTCGCTGGCACTGCTGATTCCGGACGATGCGGAGAGGCTGCGGCAGCTGGTGCAGGTGCGGTTCATGCTGGAGCCGGAAAATGCGCGGCTGGCGGCGGAAAACGCCACGACAGCTCAGATTCGCAAGCTGCGCGCAGCGCTCAAGGAACTGGAGACGACGACGGATTTTGAAACGGCGGTGGAGGCGGACATGGCGTTTCATCGCGAGCTGGCGGCGGCTTCAGGGAATCAGATTGCCACGCTGCTGCTGCATTCGCTTTCCGAACTGCTGCAGGCGAGCCTCAAGCATGGATACAGCCGGACTTCGACTGCGAACGCAGTGCGGCAGCACGCCGCAGTGCTAAGCGCGATTGAAAAACGTGACCCAAACGCCGCAGCGAAGGCGATGCGGGAACATCTGCTCACCGCCGAAACTGATCTGGCCCTGCCGAAAGCCAAGAAAGCCGCATGAAGACACTTCCTTATTTTTGTTTGCTCCTGGTGAGCAGCAGCGCCTTCTCCGCCGAGACAGGTGCTGCGAAACTGTTCCATGAGCAGGTGGCACCGATCCTGGTGAAGAACTGCGTGGAATGCCACAACGACGTGACGACCAAGGGCGGCCTGAACATGGGCACGCTGGTGGATGTGCTCAAGGGTGGCGAGGGCGGCCCGGCCCTGGTGCCGGGCAAGGCGGCGGAGTCGGCGCTGTATACGATGATCGTGCCGGAGTCCGCCGGCGAAAAGCCGGAGATGCCGAAGAAGAAGCCCGCGCTCACCATGGCTGAAGCGGATCTCATCAAACAATGGATCGACCTGGGAGCAGCGTGGCCGCAGGAGCTTGTGCTGAGAGAAAAACCGAAGGGCGATGTGACGCACTGGTCTCTGCTGCCGCTGAAGACGTCCAGGCTGAATTCGATCGATGCATTTCTTGCTGAAAAGCTGAAGGAGAAAAACCTCGCGATGAATCCGGCGGCGGATGCCCGCACCTTCATCCGCCGGGCGAGCTTTGATCTGACAGGACTGCCGCCGACTCCGGAGGAAGCGGCTGCTTTTGAGAAGGAGTTTGGCAGTGATCCAAACGCCGCGGTGAAAAAACTGATCGAGCGCCTCCTGGCATCACCGCGCTACGGCGAGCGCTGGGCGCGGCACTGGCTGGATGTGGTGCGCTTTGCGGAAAGCCATGGTTTCGAAATGAACCGCGCGCGTCCGAATGCATGGCCTTACCGCGACTACGTGATCCGTGCATTCAATGATGACAAGCCCTACGACCAGTTTGTGCGCGAGCAGATCGCGGGAGATCAGCTCGGTGCTGATGCAGGCACGGGATTTCTGGTGGCGGGTGCCTGGGATCAGGTGAAGGGCGCGGACCCGGTGCTGCGGGCGAACCAGCGCGCCGATGAGATGCATGATCTCGTGAGCACCACCGGCAGCACTTTCCTCGGGCTCACGATCGGCTGCGCACGCTGCCATGATCACAAATTTGATCCTGTATTGCAGACGGACTACTATCGAGTGCGTGCCATCTTTGAAGGAGTGCAGCATGCAGAGCGTGAAATGCGCCCGGCGGACGCCGAGAAGCGGCTCAAGGAGGCGGAGGGACTGCGGGCGGAGATCGCGGCCGTGGATGCAGCACTCGCACAATACCAGCCGCGGGCGCAGCTGAACCGGCGTGTGCTGGTGGATGATGACCTGCCACCGCCGACGAAGCCGGAGGCGATCGGCTGCGTGCAGATCGAGCAGCCAGCCAACGGCAAGCCGATTGATTATTCTCCGGGAACGGAACCAGGCCAGGCGGGAGATGCGGGAGATGCGACGCGTCTGCCCAACCTCGGCGAGAGCTACCGCTACTGGAAGGCGGAGAAGGATGCGGAGGCGCAGGATTTCTTTTCGTGGAATCCGCGAGTCGCAGGCAAGCAGCGCGTGTGGCTCTCCTGGGCGGCGTGGACGACGCATGCGAAGGATGCGCGCTATGTGCTGGACCTGGATGGAGATGCGAACACGAAGGGCGACCAGCAGGAGATCGCCAGCGTGGATCAAAGCAAGTTTGCGGATGAAAGCGGCGCCATCCCCGGACAGAAGCGCTGGAGCGGCTTCAAGTACGCGGGCACGCATGTGATGACGAAGGACTCCATCCTCCTTCTGCGCAGCGGCAAGCTCGGCGGGCCCACGGTGGCGGATGCGGTGCTGTTTGAAGAAACAGACGGCGGACAACCTGGTGCGCAGCCCCACCTGCGCGCGCCGGTCTCGCATCTGGCCAATCAGGAGAGCTTTAATGCGGTGAAGGCAAAGCATGTGCGCTTCACCATCCGCGCAACCACGGGTGCGCAGCCGTGCATCGATGAACTTGAAATCTTCTCCACAAGCAAGCCGCCACGCAATGTGGCGCTGGCGCGGAATGGCGCGAAAGTGACGGCTTCCGACGTGTTTAACGACGGCGGGAATGCGCTTCACCAGATCGCGCATGCGAACGACGGGCTGTATGGCAATGCGAAGAGCTGGATTTCCAAAAACGCGGGCAAGGGCTGGCTGCAGATCGATTTTCCACGTGAGGAACGGATCAGCAGCGTGGTGTGGAGCCGGGACCGCGGCGACGGCAAAAAAGGCCGCGCGTATGAGGACCGTCTCAGCACGGACTATGTGATTGAGACATCGCTGGATGGCAAAACCTGGGAGGCGGTGGCGTCCTCCGCCGACCGGCTGGGTGTGGAATACCGCGACCGGATCCGTGACATTCCGACTTTGAGCGGTGTCTCCGCCGACAATGCCGCCGAAGTGAAGCGGCACAGCGAGCAGAAGGCGCTGCTGCAACGCCGGCTGAAAGAACTGACGGGTTTTCCGATGGCATATCTGGGCAAGTTTGAGCAGCCGGGGCCGACCTTCCGCCTGCAGCGCGGCGATCCTATGACGCCGCAGGAAGAAATCGCGCCGGGTGCGCTGACTCAGATAGGCGCGAAGCTGGACCTGCCCAAGGACACGCCGGAGGCGGAACGGCGCGTGGCTTTGGCGAAGTGGCTGAGCGAGCCGCAAAATCCGCTGACCGCAAGAGTGATGGTGAACCGCCTCTGGCATTATCATTTCGGCACGGGCATCGTCGATACGCCGAGCGATCTCGGCTACAATGGGGGCAAGCCGTCCCACCCGGAACTGCTCGACTGGATGGCCGCGCAGTTCATGCACCATGGATGGAGCCTGAAGGAGATGCACCGCATGATCATGAACTCAGCGGCCTACCGGCAGTCGAGCGCTGCGAACGATGCCGGGATGAAGGCAGACTCTGGAGCGCGGCTGCTGTGGCGCTTCCCCACGCGCCGGCTGGAAGCCGAACCGCTGCGAGACACGATCCTGGCCGTGAGCGGCGTGCTGGATCTGACCATGGGCGGGCCGGGCTTCGATCTCTTTGTGGCAAATGACAACTACGTGAAGGTGTATGAGTCGAAGCAGGAGTTTGGTCCTGACACCTTCCGGCGCATGATCTACCAGAGCAAACCGCGCGTGGAACTTGACGACACCTTTGGCGCATTTGATGTGCCGGATGCCGGGCAGATAGCCCCGCGCCGCACCTCCAGCACGACGCCGCTGCAGGCGCTGAATTTTCTGAACAGCCGCTTTGCCCTGCAGCAGAGCGAGCTGCTGGCAGCAAGGCTGGTGAAGGAGGCAGGCAAAGAAGCGGATGCGCAGGTGCGGCGCGCCTTTCAGCTGGCCTACCAGCGCGATCCGCGAGCGGAGGAACTCACTGCCGCGATGGATCTTATTTCACAACACGGCCTGCCCATGTTTTGCCGTGCGCTGCTCAACACGAGCGAGTTCATGACCCTCTACTGATCTGATTCACCGTTATGCAAAGCCATCTTCTCTCACGTCGGAACTTCCTGGGTCAAAGCGTCAGCGGTCTCGGCAGCATCGCACTGACTTCATTGCTCGCACAAAAGGGTCTGCTGGCGAATGAACCCATCCGCCCGCGGATCGATCCCGCGCATCCTTATGCGCCCCGCCCGCCGCACTTTGAGCCGCGTGCGAAAAACGTGCTCGTCATTTTCTGCTCCGGGGCGATGAGCCACGTGGACACGTTTGATTACAAGCCGGAGCTGGTGAAACGGCACGGCATGCCGCTGCCGGGCGCGGCGGATTTGATCACCTTCCAAGGAGCGCAGGGAAATCTGGTGAAGCCGATCTGGGAGTTCAAGCCACGCGGACAGAGCGGGAAGATGATCAGCGAGCTGGTGCCAAACATTGCCGAGTTTGCGGATGACATGTGCTTCATCCATTCGATGACGGCGAAGTCCAACACGCATGGTCCGGCGGAGAATCAGATGAGCACGGGGTTCATTCTCGACGGCTTCCCGGGCATCGGCTCATGGGTGACGTATGCGCTGGGGTCGGAGTGCTCTGACATGCCGGCGTTTGTGGCGATCCCTGATCCGCGTGGTGTGCCGCAGATCGGGCAGCGGCATTGGAACTCCGCATTTCTGCCGGCGGCGTTTCAGGGCACGGCCTTCAATGCGAGCAAGCCGATTCCGAATCTGATGCGCCCCGCGAGTGTGAGCGAGGCGGCCGACCGTGACACGCGCGCGTTTGTGAATCTGCTCAACCAACGGCAGGCGCAGGAGCACCCGGCGGACAGCGATTTGGCGGCACGCATTTCCTCTTATGAACTGGCGGCGCGCATGCAGATCGCGGCTTCGGAGGTGGGAAACCTGGCGGGCGAAAGCAAGGCAACGCTGGACCTGTATGGTGTGAACGACAGCAACGAGACGAAGGCCGGCTTTGCGAAAAACTGCCTGCTGGCGCGGCGACTGATCGAGCGCGGGGTGCGGTTTGTGCAGCTTTTCAACGGTTCCTACGCCATGGGCGAGGGCGTGGGGAACTGGGACGGGCACAAGACGATCGAGAAGCAGTATTCGGTGCACGGCCCCATCGTGGACCAGCCGGTGGCGGGGCTGCTGAAAGATCTGAAAGCCCGTGGGCTGCTGCAGGACACGCTGGTGGCCTTTGTAACGGAGTTTGGCCGCATGCCCACCTTTCAGAAGGGGGCGAACGGTCGTGACCATAACCCGAAAGGCTTCACCGTCTGGCTGGCCGGGGCCGGGGTAAAAAAGGGCTTCAGCTACGGGGCCACGGACGATTTTGGCTACAAGGCGGCCGAAAATGTGAGCACGATTTACGACCTGCATGCGACGATTTTGCACCTGCTGGGGATCGACCACGAGCGCCTGAGTTACTATAATAACGGCATCGAAAGGCGGCTCACGGACGTGCATGGGCACGTGATCAAGGGGGTGCTGGCGTGACCCCGAGCGTGAAAGAGGGGGAAAAACCGTTTGATTTCCTTCTCAAAGTCTCCACCATGCGCCTCCCCAAAACCTGACCCCATCCCCGTACCCGCACCATGGCAGTTGTCATCCGTCTCCGTCAAGAAGGCCAAAAAGGCCGTCCAGTCTTCCGTATCGTTGCGGCTGACCAGCGCTTCCCCAAGGAAGGCCGTTTCCTCGAAATCCTCGGCACCTACGACCCTCAGCAGGGCGTGAAGAAGGCCATCGTGAAGATGGACCGCGTCAATGCCTGGATCTCCCAGGGCGCGAAGCCGACTGACACGGTGAAGAGCCTGATCAAGCACGCCGCTGCCGCAGTCTCGGCCTAAAGAGTCATGGACGCGCCGGAAGCCCTCCGCGAGTTCCTTTCCTATGTGGTGGCGAATTTGATCGACCACCCGCAGCAGGCGACGATTGCCATTGGAACCAACGTCAATGGCGCCGTCGCCTACCGTGTGCAGCTTGCACCGGAAGATGTGCGCCATGTCATTGGCAAAAACGGCATGACCATCAGCGCCATACGCTCGCTGCTGAACACAGCCGCAGCGAAGCATGGCATTAAAATTTCCCTCAAGGTAGGCTCCGCACGCGAAGAAGATGCGGAGGCTGGAACGGGAGCAGCAGAGCCTCAGTCTGAGGCCTGATGCCGCAGGCCGTGCCCGAGGCACGTGCGCCCCTTATCAAGCCAGCCGGCTGCCAGCCCACCAACCGAGAGCAGCAGCGGTGATGCCGAGCACGACAGTGCCCAGGGCATTGAACAACGCGAGCCAGGAATGCTGATTCAGCAGCAGGAGCCAGGAGTCGTTGGCAAAGGTGGAAAAGGTGGTGTACCCCCCAAGCACACCCGTGGCGGCAAACAACCAGGGGCCGCTGCCTTTGTCCTTCATGGCTGGCAGGGCAAAAAGAAAGCCGATGGTGAAGCTGCCGAGGATGTTTGCGGCGAAGACTCCCCAGGGAAAATAGCTCCTGGGCAGCAGTCGTGCCATGCCGATAACGGTGGCATAGCGCAGCACCGAACCGATGCCTCCGCCAAAAAAGACCAGCACAACATTCTTCATGCGCGACTAACGGCGCAGCCTCGCCGCCGTGTCAATCTCTCACTCGGCTCATATCACCGCAGCCGCCTCCTCCCCTCGTCTGGAGCCACCCAGGGTCTGCGGTGCAATGCGTGCGCGCCAGATGTAGCGCTGAAAGAGAACTTTGACGGAGGCAGTGAGCGGCACGGCCAGAATGGCACCGAGAAGGCCGCCCAGCAGCAGGCCCCACACAAACACGGACACAATGACCGTCATGGGGTGCAGTCCCACGGCCTCCCCCACAATGCGAGGCGTGATGAAGAGCGCATCAATCTGCTGCACCAAAGCGAAGACACCGGTGACCACCAGCGGCATCACCCACCACGGGTCTGCCGTGACTAATGCGCTCCCTCCCTGCACCGAGGCAATGATCACCGCGGGGATCCAGCACATGGCGATGCCGACGTATGGAATGATCCCCGCCACACACAGCGCGAGCCCGATCATCAGCCCAAAATCCAGCCCTACGATCATGAGACCGATGCCGGTGGCGATGCCATTGATGACACTGACAAAAAGCTGGCCGCGGAAAAACGCGACGAGGTAGCTGTTGATCTCGTTGAGGCAGCTCACGACCTCGTCTTTGAAGGCAGAGGCTCGCAGCGGCAGGTAGTCCGACCATTGCTGCTGTATCTTGGCGCTCTCGATGAGGAAATAGTAGAGGTAGAGCGGCACAATGATGAAGGAGAGCATGAAGCCGAACACGCCGAGGAAACCGCCCACGCTCTTGGTGAGGAAGCTCCAGATGATCCCGGGCGCCTTGGGCAGGTTGGTCTTCACCCAGTCGCCGCGGAGCAGGGTCTGAATGTCAAAATCACTGTCGGTCACAGCGCCGTCCCTGGTCTTGGCCGCCACGGTGGCAGGTGCTGAAACGTCAGACGCAGGGGGGGTGGTCGTGGCATTCCCGGCCGCTGTCGCAGAGGCCTGAGCAACCGGTGGTGGAGTGGCGTTTCCGGCGCTGTCCTTTGCCGCCCCAGCAGAAGAGGACTGAGCATCTGCACTTGGGGCAGTGGTGGCATTTCCTGCGGTGTCCGTGGCGGGCAGCAGCTTGATGTTCCACTCCTTCTCAATCTTTGTCGTGAAATCGACCACCGCCTTCTGTGCCTTGGAATAATAGACTGGCACACGCTCGGCCAGGTGCCGCGTGGGATCTCCCAGTTTCACCACGATCCACCACCCCAGCCCGCCGATCGCCAAAGAAAACAATGCAAAGGCCAGCAGCACCGAGCGCTGGCGGTTCAGCCCGCGCCGCTCCAGCCAGTCCACCCCCGGTTCCAGAAGGTAGGCCAGCACTCCGGCCACGGCAAACGGCACCAAAATGGGCTGCAGAAAAGCCAGGACCTGCGTTGCCTGATTGATCAACCAGATGGCCAGCACGCCGATGACGGTGATCGACAAGGCGGTGATGGCGGTCCAAAGCACCTGACGCTGAAAAGCAGTGGGAAGATTCTTCATTGAGAGAATGGCGCGCACCCTAGCAGGGTGCCGTAGATTGGGTACTCCAAAGATGGCCGCAAATTGGACAGCGCTCTCTCGCGGGGTATCATCGCACCTCATGTCACGCCCACAGCCCAAGCCCGTCGATCCTGCCGAACTCCCGAAACTGGCGCAGGCCACCATGCTGGCGGCGAAATTTCCCATGCTGGCGACTGTGGACGGGGATCAACCGCGGCTGCGCCCCGTCTCGCCAGTGAGGACGGATGGCTTCACGGTTTATGTGGCCAATCTGCGCCGCTATAACAAGACGCATGAGCTTGCGGCCAATTCCAAAGCGGAACTGTGCTACAAGGATGAGCAGGACAATCAGGTGCGCATCACCGCCAGGGCGGAAGTTCTCACGGAGCGCCCGCTGCTGGAGGAAATCTGGGCGTCGAATCCCCTGCTCCGGGCCTACCTGGGGAGCATCGACAATCCCGAACTGATCATTTACCGCTTTGTGCCAGTCCAGGTGCGCTACATGCAAGAGTGGGCTTTGGAGTATTTTGACGTGCCATTTTCGGCACATTCCTAAAGTTGGCTTCACTCTTGGCCTGAGCCATGCGTTACGACCGAGGATGTCTCCTCGTTCGAATGACTGTGAATAAACTTCACCATTGTGAATAAGTTCTTGCCAGTCATTCGACGTTCTGACACTCTTCAACAATTACCGTGATTCATTCAAATAATCACATTTCGGGTTCGGTAAGCTTGGCTCTGCCTGGGGCCAAAGAGAAGCTGACCCCGCTTTATTCAACGCAGGCAACCAACACACCCACTAAACCATCATGGACCGTGACGACCACCCAGCATCGGTAATCTCTCCCGCCATTTCTGCCTCCCGCGCCTCTGATCCTGGTCCTGTCTCTGTGAATTCCCCGTCTTCTTCCAGTTCCCGCCGCCGCCGCCCCGCATCCCCCACCGCCACCAAGACCTTCGTTCTTGACACCAACGTCCTCCTTCACGATCCCGCCTGCATCCACCGCTTTGCCGAGCACCACATCTGCATCCCCGTCGATGTGCTCAGCGAACTGGACCGCTTTAAAAATGAGATGACGGAGCGCGGCTCCAACGCGCGCGAAGTGCACCGGGCACTGATGAAGATTTTTACCAACAAGGGTGCTTCAGTGACAAGTGGTGTGCCGACGGATGGCGGAGGCAGCATCCGCGTGGCCGTGTATGATCCGGAAGAGGCCCGCAAGCACGCCAGCGTGCAGAGCTTTCAACGGATTTTTCATGACCTGGACAAAGCGGACCATCGCATCCTGGCCTGCACCCTGTGGCTGAGCGAGCAGGTGTCTCCTCCGGTGATCCTCGTCAGCAAGGACCTCAACATGCAGCTGAAGGCGCGTGCCGTGGGCATTGAATGCGAGGACTACCTGCACGACAAAGTGGAGCCGCGTGAGGTGGCGAATTTTGACATCGCGCGGGTGGAGATCAGCCAGCATGAGCTGCAGCGCTTTGCCAGCAGCGGCCGGCTGGCCCTGCCAGAGACGCGCACCGCCGGCATGGTGGTCAACGACTACGCGCTGCTCTGCGCTGGAGACAAGGCCACGATGCCAGCGAAACTGAGCACGAATGGTGAATTTGTACGCCTGCTCCACACGCCGGAATCCATCAAGGTGGGCCAGGGCCGCGCCATCAAGCCGATGAACCTCGGCCAGGCCTGCTTCCTGGATGCTCTGCTGGATCCAGACATCAGCCTCGTGACCTGCTATGGCCAGGCTGGCACCGGCAAGACCTTGCTGGCTGTGGCTGCGGCGCTGCAGCAGGTCTTTAACCGCACCTACCACGGGCTGACCGTGAGCCGTCCCATCGTCGCCATGGGGCAGACGGTCGGCTTCCTGCCGGGATCTCTGCAGGAAAAAATGCGCCCCTGGCTGCAGCCGGTGTATGACGCGCTGGATCTCCTCATGCGCCCCATGGAAGGCGTGCAGCAGGGACCATCTCGCAAAAAGAACCGCTTCATGCCGGAGCCGCAGCAGCAGATTGCCGCACCGGCGGCGCCGTATGATCCGCTCATCCAGCAGGGTGTCATCGAAGTGGAGGCGCTGTGCTACATCCGCGGCCGCAGCATTCCAGACCGCTTTTTCGTGCTGGACGAGGCGCAGCAGCTCACGCCGCTGGAGGCCAAGACGATCGTCACGCGCATGTCCCGTGGGTCCAAGCTCGTGCTCGTGGGAGACCCGGCGCAGATCGACAATCCCTACGTGGACAGTCGCAGCAACGGCCTCGTTTACACGCGGCAGCGCATGCGTGGCCAGACCTTTGCGGCGCACGTTCCCCTGGTGAAAGGGGAGCGCAGCGCGCTGGCGGAAGCCGCGGCCCGCCTGCTGTAACTGGATTTTGCTGGAGAAAATCCCCTCCTGGAAATTCATCTGCAAAATGATGAAATGGAAATGACGCGTTTTCGTTTAACTCGAATGCGCAGAAATTGGACATCCAGTTTCCCGCTCCTGTGCGAAAACCAAAGCAACCCAAATCGTTGATCCAATATGAAAATTATCACCTCCCTCCTCGCCATCCTGGCTCTGTCCGCCGTCACCACCTTCGCCGCTGAAGGCGACAAGAAACCCGAAGGCGACAAGGGCAAGCCCAAGATGACCCCGGAAGAAATGTTCACGAAGAAGGACGCTGACAAAGACGGCAAAGTCTCCAAGGAAGAATTCCTCAAGGGTTCCAAGGACGCCGCCAAGTCCGAAGCCGCCTTCACCAACAAGGACAAGGACAAGGACGGCTTCCTTTCCAAGGAAGAGTTCACCGCTGCTCCCAAGAAAAAGAAGGACGCCTGATCCACGCTCTGACTTGATCTGAAAAGTCACCACGCCGCACCCGCCACGCGCGAGTGCGGCGTTTTTTATGCCCCAAAAAAATCGCTGATAATTTATCGAAACGAAATCAGCGCTTTTTCGTTTAACACGGCCACGCGCGGATTTGGGCCTCCCAAAAATCACGCCGTCATCAATCCACAACACAACATCGACCCACATGAAAGTCATTACCTCCCTCCTTGCCATTCTGGCTCTCTCCGCCGTCACCTCCTTCGCAGCTGATGGGGACGCACCAAAGAAGGCTGAAGGCGAAAAGGGCAAGCCCAAGTTCAGCCCTGAAGAAATGTTCGCCAAGCTGGACACCGACAAAGACGGCAAGATCTCCAAGGCAGAATTCATGGCCTCCCCTGGCGCCAAGAAGGACGAAACCAAGGCTGCCGAGCGCTTCGGCAAAATGGACAAGAACAGCGACGGCTCCATCACCAAGGACGAAATGACCCCGAAGAAAAAGAAGGACGCCTGAGCCGTCTGATTCTTTGACTTCCACCAGTCACCCAAAACCGCACCCGCCGCGCGCGAGTGCGGTTTTTTTGTGCCATCGTTTTGCCGGAACGTCGAAGGAGGCAGCGCCTGTACCACGTATTGCTGTCTTCTCCATTTCGAATGCTCCGCCCTGCGCTCACCACACTCCTGCTCTTCACCGCCGCCAGTCATGCGGCGGTGGATTACGCCACCCAGATCAAGCCGCTGCTGCAGCAGCACTGCGTGAAATGCCACGGCGCCAGCACACAGAAGTCCCAGTTGAAGCTGGACACTGCAGCCGCAGCACGTGCAGGCGGCAAGCGCGGCTCCGCCCTGCCCGAGCTTCTGGTGCAGGTCATTTCAGGAGCGCATGGCGATATCCCGCAGATGCCCTACAAGCGCGGGCCGCTGGACTCAGCCCAGATCGCGCTCATCAAGCAGTGGGTGGCGGAGGGCGCTGTCGCTCCGGCGGACGAAAAGCCCAGCGATGACCGCCACTGGGCCTACATCGCACCGGTGAAGGCAGCGCTGCCACAATACGACACCACCCACCCCATCGACGCCTTCATCCACGCCCGCCTCGCCAAAGAAGGCCTCACTCCCTCTCCACCCGCTTCTCCCTCCACCCTCGTCCGCCGCATCCACCTCGACATCACAGGTCTGCCACCCACGCCCGCTGAAGTTGACGCCCTCGTTAAAGAATACCTCTCCAGTTCGTCGGTCATGAGCCGCCGTTGGTCATTGAAAAAGCTCGCTAACCACCTCCTCACCTCCAAACACTATGGCGAGCGCTGGGGCCGCTGGTGGCTGGATCAGGCACGCTACGGCGACAGCAATGGCTACAGCATCGATGCCCCGCGCAGCATGTGGCCCTATCGCGACTACGTCATCAACTCCCTGAACCAGGACAAACCCTTCGACCAGTTTACGCTCGAACAACTTGCCGGAGACATGCTGGCCAAGCCCTCGCGCGAACAGCTCATCGCGACCGGTTTTCATCGTAACACCCAGATCAATCAGGAGGGTGGCATCGACAAAGAGCAGTTCCGGATCGAGAGCATTTTTGACCGCGTGGCCACCACCGGCACCGTCTGGCTCGGCCTTACGATCGGCTGCGCGCAATGCCACGACCACAAGTTTGACGCGATCAGCCAGCGCGAGTACTACCAGCTCTTCGCTTTCCTCAACAACCAGGATGAACCCACCATGCCGGTGCCAGATCCCGGCCAGGACCTCGACAAGCTGAAGGCCGAGCACACACAGGTGCTCAAACAGATTGATGCCCACATCAAGACCCGCCTCGACGTGCTGCTTGAATGGGAAAAGACGCTCGGCGAGAAGTCCAAAAAACTGCTGGATGCCGAAGCTGCGAAATCGCTCGCCAAACCAGCGGCCAAACGCGGAGCTGCTGACCAGCGCATCCTCTTCAAGGCGATGACCGGAACGTCCGACCCCGTTTTCAATCCGCTCTACGACCGCCACCTTGAGCTCGACAACATTTTCAAGAACGGCACCACGACACTGGTGATGAAGGAGCTGCCGCAGCCGCGCAAGACGACGCTCTTCATCAAGGGCGATTTCACCCGCCCTTCCGATGAAGTCACACCGGGGGTGCTCTCCGTCCTGCCGCCGCTGCCCGCGGGAGCCAAGGCGGACCGCCTGGCTCTGGCCCACTGGATCATTGATTCAAAAAATCCCCTCACTGCCCGTGTCATTGTGAACCGCGTGTGGCAGCAGTATTTCGGCCGCGGCCTGGTGGAGACGGAAAACGACTTTGGGACCATGGGCCGACTGCCCAGCCATCCCGAACTTCTCGACTGGCTGGCGGTGGATTTCGTGGAGCACCACTGGAGCCTCAAGCACCTGCACGAGCTCATCGTCAGCAGCGCGACCTATCAGCAATCATCCTTCATCCGCCCGGAAGCCGCGGCCATTGATGCCAACAATTACCTCCTATGGCGCCAGAACCGCCTGCGGCTGGACGCGGAAGTGGTGCGCGATGTGTGCCTGGCCGCCAGCGGCCTGCTTTCTCCCAAGATGGGTGGCGCGCCGGTCTATCCTCCCATTCCTGAAGGCGTCATGTCTCTGGGCCAGGTCAAGCGTGGCTGGCCGCTGAGCAAAGGCAGCGACCGCTACCGCCGCGGCATCTACACCTTCATCTTCCGCGCCACCCCGCCGCCGGCGCTCAGTGTGTTTGATGCACCGGATGGCTTCAGCACCTGCACCCGCCGCATTCGCAGCAACACACCACTGCAGGCCCTGACCCTGCTCAATGACAGCGCCTATGTCGAATTCGCCCAGGCCCTGTCCTCACGCCTGATCAAAGAAGCCAAAACCGACGACACACGCATCTCCCACGCCTTCCAGCTTTGTCTCTCGCGCCCGCCCGTTGAAAAAGAACGCGCCGCACTCCTGCGCCTCCTCAGCTCCGAACGCAATGCAGGCGCC
This sequence comes from Prosthecobacter sp., assembly GCF_044226605.1. GTDB lineage: Bacteria > Verrucomicrobiota > Verrucomicrobiia > Verrucomicrobiales > Verrucomicrobiaceae > Prosthecobacter. The sequence continues at coordinate 140,000 of NZ_JBGAGS010000008.1, forward strand.
GCAGAACCGCAGGCCTGGCAGGCCGTCGCACGAGTGATGCTCAATCTGGACGAGACCATCACGCGGGAGTGATGGCACCCCGCCGCTGCCGCTGCGCTTCCTCAACCTCATCCAGCAGTGAGCTTGAGGACTTCATCCATCCGGCGCACTTTTCGTGGAACTGGGCAAGCCGGTCACGATTTCCCTCCAAAGCCGTCCCCGCACGAAGCGCCCCGCTCGCCATCTGCCACGAAGCCAGGCATTCGATGTATTCGAGCCGCTGCCCGGCTGGCACGAGAATGGGCAGGCAGCCTTTCTCAATCACGGGCACATTGGCCACCAACCGGGCGAGGCGGCCATTTCCATCCGCATAGGGGTGGATGCGCACCAAGGTGGCATGAGACCATGCATACGCATCCAATGCAGGGACGGAGGGATCATCGCGCCGCATGGCGAAGCCCTTGAACCATTCACGCATCAGAGCTGGGACCTGCTCCGGCGCAGCATAGGTGTCATTGATGACGGTTCTGCCCTCCTGTTTGGCTAGCGTGGAATTGGGTTCGACCTTCCACGCGCCCACAGGCTTCAGATACTCCACCTCCACACTCGTCTGGATGGCGGCGTGCAGTGCATGCAGGTCAGGGTCCGTCAGCGGGCGGGAGTCTGCGATCAGGCGATAGAGCAACTCGATGGCGCGGCTGTGCCCAAGGACTTCATTGTGATGGGCGAGCGGCTTGCCGGCGATGGTCAGGCCATACTGCAGCAGATCAAGTGTTTCTGCCTCAGTAAGCGCGTTACCCTTCAGCGCAGTGGAGGAATGGGTCCACCGCACACGCAGCTTCTGCATGAAAACCTCCCGTAAGTCGGGATCGAGGGTTCGCAGAGAAGGGATGTAGCGCTCCAGCACCCTCTGAAACTACATGAACCACGACGAGCGGCCAAGAGAGAACTGGCCATGCCTCCGGCAGAAAACCACCACCACGCCGACTTTGATGCGCCGGTTTGCGCGTTGAGCCCCGAACAGGGTACAGGCAAATCTTCCTATGAAAACGCAAGCCTCACTCCGCACACAATGGCTCAGCCTTCTGTCCTTGGGCCTCCTGACGCTGACGGCTGCCGCCCAGCAGTCCCCTGCCCCGCAGGTCTCTCTCGAACGGAAACGTCTCGATCTGCAGGAGAAAAAACTCGCGCTGCAAAAGCAGATCTATGATCTCGATCAGCAGCAACTCACCTTGGAACGCAAGATTTTGGAGGTGGCCACCGCCCGCAAGGCTTTGCAGGTGGAGGAAACGGCCACTTCACTTACCATGAAGCTCGAAGGAGATGTCCTCTTTGACTTCGACAAAGCCGTCGTCCGGCCCGACGCAGAAAAGCTGCTCGATACCGTGGCAACGGTGCTCGGCGAATTTCCTGAAGGTCACGTGACCGTCGAAGGATATACCGACGCCAAAGGCAGCGACAAAGTGAATCTGGACATGTCCCAGCGCCGCGCGGACGCCGTGAAAAACTGGCTGGTAAAAAAGAAAAGCATCCCGGAAAAAATGATCACCACGCAGGGCTTCGGCAAGACCAAGCCGGTGGCTCCCAACACCTATCCCGACGGCAGCGACAACCCGGAAGGCCGCGCGCAAAACCGCCGCGTGCAGATCACGGTGAAGAAATAAAATAAACAGCGCCGCCTCAAATGCCTTCCCAGGCGCGCTCGCCCACAGGATCACGCCCTTCATCATATTCGATGTGATCGATCAGGGTTTCGATGGGTTTGCCAACGAGACCGCTGTCCTGGATGCGCTGTGGCAGCACGGCTGAACGCTCGTCGCGCCAGCCAAGCTTGGCGATGAAGCGGTTCCACACGTGGCATTCCTCATCCGTGCGGATGGCGCCACTGGCGTGCACCAGGATCAGAATTTCGTCATCGGTGCCGCCATCCCGCACGTGCTGACGCACCGTCTCATAGGGAACCCCCAGAAAGCGGCAGCAGCGCCCGTCCAGCGTATAAAACTGGGAGTCTCCCAGCTGTGCGTGATAATCCTCCGGCAGCTTTCCCGCGGCGTGCAGACGGATCTTGTCGAGCATGCGGCCAAAATAAATGAGGCGGCCAACCTTGGCGTAGCAACTGCGGAGTCCTGGAACGTGGGGCATGCGGTATCTTCAACATGGTCCCTCATTTGACAAGCCTCTGCAGGCATGACACGCAGAGTCCGCCAAGCAGGTCAAGGAGGCGGCAGTGGGACGTCATTCACTCGCGGAGCCGCAGGCTGGGGTTGCCCCACGCCCGATGCCTGCGCCGAAGGCGGCGGCAGAATGGGGTTCGGCGGCAATCCCGTGGCAGCAGGGACCAAAGGGACATGGGTATTCACGTTGATACGCTGCTGCATGGCAGGATTTGCGCCCGGGGCCTGCTGTGTGGGGATCACCGCACGCTGCACGGTTTCAGCAGGAGGTGCGGCCGGATCCGCAATGCCCACCCAGCCGACCTGGTCTCCCTTTTGAAGCTGAATGCGGGTCTTGTCCATGGTTGCGCCAGGTTTCACCGCACGCACTTTGATCCCCATCTCGTTCTCCGAACCAATGCGCGCCTCCATGACCTGTGAAGTGATGCGGTCCACCAGCACTGCCACGATGCCACCATCGATCTCATAGGTCCCTGAAAGGCTTAGATTATCGGCAAAATTAGGTCCGGTTGGAGCATCCGGAGACGGCAGGTCTTTCGTGGTGAAAATAGAGCGCTCCCAGAGGGCGGCGAAGTGCTCCAGCTTGGGAAACGGCACCGGGTTTTCATCCTTGTTCCCGGGATCCTGCGCAGGCAGAAACTGGGTGATCATCACCAGGCAAAGAACAGCGGGAAGGTAGGAGAATGGCTTCATGGCTAGTTCACTTTGCTGACCTTGGGAGTTGATTTTTCACGATAGAACTGGGTGAACTCGACCTCGGCATTGATGCTCTTGTTCGAGCCGCTGGGATTGATCTGCATTCTGGTGATGCCCAGGAAGCTCTGCGGCTTCTGCAGCGCATGCAGCCAGGCATAAAACGATTTCTCCGGCACGCCTGCCAGTGTGATCTTGACCGCCGCCTTGTCAAAATAACCAAGGCTCTCCTCCACTGGCAGACCATCCGGACCCAGCACACGCACTTCATCGAGGAATTCTTTGCCGCCAATGCTGAGACCGATCTTGTCGGCCTCACCGGCGATCATTTCCAGCAGCTTGGAAGAGGCCTCCTGGCGGCTGGTGAAGTTCGGGCAGTGCTCCTCCAGCCAGCCATGCTTGGCAGCCCAGTCCGCCCCTTGGGAGATGGCCAGATTCATTTCAGCGAGGCGGTCACGCAGGGAGTCATTCTCGTTGCGGATGGCCATATAGTTTCTGAAGGCATAGGTCAGCCCTCCCCCGCCCACGATGGCGAAGAATAGAAAGGCGAAGATGCCCAGCAGGACTTTCTCGCTCTTCTTCATTCGCCCTTCCCTCCCTTCAGCTCAAAGGTGGCACTGTCATCGCTGGCAATGACCGGTGGGGGTCCCTCTAGCGCCAGAGGTGCGAGCGCTTCGATGGACTTCAAGGCCTGAGTGTACTCGATGGCCAGAGAGAACTTCGGCATGCGGCCACGGATGCTCACGTAGTCAGGCGTCCATTCCCAATGAGTGATCGAGGCTTCCTTGGAAGATTCCGGCTCCATGAAATGCAGCAGCATCTGCTGCGGCCACGTTCCTGGGTCCACCGCAGGAGCCGCTTCATTCCATGCTTTTTTGTGATCCATCACGCGTGAAGCACGTGGTGTGAGGCCGGCCACTTTTTCACGCAGCAGGTTGCGCTCCTGCATGGCCAGGGAGGTCATGGTGGCCACCAGAGCGATCGCGGCGGCGATCACCGTTCCTGTCACCAGGGCGATGAGTCTTGTCTTTGAGCGGCTCGTCTGGCTCTTCCTTTCCGCAGTCAGGTCCTGCGGCATCAGCAGGCTCGAACCGCGCTCCGGCATCGTCGGCACCGGCATGTCGCAGCGGTACGCGGCCAAACCCGTCACACGCTGGATCTGCGCCGTGTCCCCCTCATCAATCCAGAGCACGATGCTTTCCAGACGACCGAGCACGCCCTGGAAGCCGAGCTGCAGGCAGATGTTGTTCAGCTCCGCCAGCGCGTTCCCATCCAGTCTGCTGGCAGACAATGGCGTGCAGTAGATCAATTGCGTGCCGCTGGTGATGGCGACAACCAGGCGCCCGAGTTCGCGGAAGATTGTCAGGCTGTTCTGCACCAGCGGATAGCACAGCGCGTGCAGCGTCACTTCATCCGGCAGCCTGGCGGTGTTCGTCAGCGGCACCGGCATGTCTTTGAGTGCGAGGATGCGGGTGAGATAGGCGCCTTCCTTCCCCTGCATGTTGCGCACCTGCACGCCGGCCTCGTCATCCTCGGTCTTGATGCCCATGCGCTCCAGATGCAGCAGCGCCATGCTCCGCAGATGCTCGGGCTGCCCCTTCAACCACGCAGGCAGGGCCCAGAAGTGAACGGCGGGAAGCGCCAGCACACGGCGCTGTGCGTCTTTGCCAAACGCAGCGCCAGTGCTGCTTTGCTCGCTTTGCAGGAAGCAGGCGGCGCCCTCCGCACCCGCCCAGCTTTGCCAGACTTGTGCGCCAGGGAGCAGCAGCTCGCAGGGTGGTTTACGTGTTTTTGCCATGGGCGGGGATCTCACCGCGCCAGACGGCCCTGCCGTCCTGCGTGATGAGGATGAGTTTGCGTTGAAGCGGTCCGAGAGAGCCTGTGCTCTCGATGCGGCGGATGGGACCGGCGAATTGAATCCATTGCGTGAGCTGTGCGACGGTTTGCGGCTGGAACACACCCAGCAGCTGAGCCACCTGCGGAACGCTGCTGAGCCGCACATCGTCCTGGGTGTGCTGCGCGCCATCGCGGCCGGCACGCAGACGCAGCAGAGGCTGAAGACGCTCCATGGGCACGTCTGCCAGCAGCGCAATGAGCTCGGGCCGTGCATCATTCACATCCACGCGCCCGTCTCCAAAGACCGTGAACCACTCGCGCCAGTCCGGCCGCTCGATGTTGACGACGTCCATGCCGCGCACATGCAGCATCTCCTCGACCTCCTTGAAGGGGCGGTTGAAGGGCATGCCATCAAAACCCATTTTCAGGTATTCGCGTTTCTCCGCACCATTGAGGCTGACGTTTTCATCCGCATCGGCCCAGTCCTTGAGTGCGGCGCACAAGGCGGAGACAAACTCTTCCTTGAAGCCCCAGCTGGTGAAAAGCCGGCGCAGCAGCACCTTGTCCCCGCTTTGCAGCAGGTGGTTCACGTTCAGCCGCGCTTCTTCGGCCGCGAGTTTCACCTGATAGCCGCCGCCCCCGTCCGAGGTGAAATGCAGCAGCGGATCGTCCTCGCGCATGGCGGGATGCCGCGCCACCTCGATGCCCATTTCCGCATAGCGCTTGGCAAAAATCCGCCCTCGCATGAGGCGGGTGTACTGGGAGTCCGCCTGCAGGGCCTTCGCTCCTGCGAACATGACCATGCCGAGGATCGCGATCATCCAGAACACCACGATGAGTGCGGAGCCGCGCTCCATTGAAAGGCGACGTCTGCGGCATGACGAAAGCATGACGAAGCCCCTGCGCGGGGCGCAGACTTTCAGACGGACATCTCTGTCCGCCGTCAGGTCCTGGGTCATGGAGGGTTCGTTCATCATCGGGTCATCGTCATTGCGGTCCTGGGACCGCCTGCGGCACGCTGGCTTCCGCCAGATCATTCGCGATCCAAAACGTGTACTCGTGCTCCCGCGGGTCGGCCGTGAAGGCAAACTTCAGCTTCATGAACAGCGGCGGCCGCGGCCTCTTTTTGGGGTCCCAGCTGGCAAACCAGCGCTTCTCTTCCGGTTCATAAAACTGCCATTGCATCTGCTTGAGTCCTTCCAGAATCGGCAGCTCGGAGATCGTCTCATATTCGGACACCGTGCGCGACTTGGGCTTCAGCTTGAGATGGCGCACCACCAGGCTGAGGTCCTTGCTTTCGCGATTGCGCACGACGCCGAACTCCACGCCATCGGCCAGCTGCAGATGGCGCTCCCACGCAAAGGGCATGCGCCCGCCTGCGATGAACAAATTTCCGGAAGCCCCGCGCGCCACTTTTTCCACATCGGCCGTGAGCTGGATGCCGGGCTCCATTGTCTCCATGTAGTCTCGCCATTGGGAGACAAAGTTGCTGATGCGCGTTTCCGCCACGCGTGCGTTGCTCATGGATTTGCCGATCTGCATCGTGCCGCTGGCAACGCCATAACTGGCGCTCAGGATGAAACCAATGAGAGCCAGGGCCATGACGACCTCGATCAGCGAAAACGCGGATTCAGATCGGGCTGCGCGGTGAATATACATAGGTTTCCATGCTGCGTTTCATGCGCCGCGTGCGCCCGTCATTGATCCATGCCTCGGCGCGGATGCGAAACATGTGGTCGAGCTCGACCTTGTCTTTGGTGATGAGTTTGACCTTTTCGATGGTGGCACTCGCATCGATGTGGTCGGCGGTGGGATTGAAGGAAATGCTCGCGGCTTTGAACTCGGGCTGGTGCGCCACCTCCGCGAGCACGGACTCCAGCACCCGCAGCACCTGGGCCTCCTGCCGTGCGGACGTCGAGGCCTTGGCGATCTCTTCCACCGCGCGCGTCATGCTCACGGCCACCAACGAGAACAGCGCAAGCGCTAGGATGATTTCGAACAAGGCGAAACCCCGGAAGTTGGAGGATGGACGCGTGTGTTTCATCCTTTGACCTGAATGGATTTGCGCCTGGCACAGGCCGTGAGCGGATCGAAGCCCAGCTCAATCTGCCCCGCCGGCCCGCTGATGCGGACTTCGATGGGTTCACAGATGCCGCTGGGATTGAACTCCCACGCCTCCCCGCGCCTGGGTTTGCGAAACACGCTTTCACCAAAACGGCGCACCAGCAGCATGCCGCCGAATTCATCGCCCGCGCCAAAGGAGCCGCTGGTCAGTTCCATACGCACCATCTGCTGGGTATTGAGAGCTTGCAGCAGGTTTTGACGCGCCGTGGTTTCAATCGTAGCCGCTGCGCGGCGCAGCTTGTCCTCCGCCAGCACACCCGAGATGCTGGGAATGGCGATGGCGATGATCAGCAAGGTCAGCGACATCGCCACGATGATTTCCAGCAGCGTGAAGCCCGCAGCACGGCAACGACCCGCACCACGCCGGGCCTTCGGCGTGGTTTGCGATGTCATTGCGATGGACATGCCGTGCGTCATTCGGGTTTCGTCATGCGTCTTTCTCACTTCTCCCAGTTGCCGATGTCATCCTCATTGTCGGCGATGCCGTCCGGGCCGGAGGAATAGACATCAAAGCCGGTCTTGTCCTTGAGGCCGGGGCGGCGGTAGTGGTAGGCATTGCCCCAGGGATCGATGGGGAGCTTCGTGAGCTTTTTGCTCCAGCTTTGCGGCACAGGGCGGCTTGCGGGTTTTTCCACGAGGGCGGAGAGGCCCTGCTCCGTGGTGGGGAGGAACATGTTGTCCACTTCATAGGCGCGCAGCGCCGAGGAGATGCTGCTGATGTTTCCCTTCGTGGTGGTTTTCTTGCCGCCTTCCAGCACACCGCTGAAATTGACGATGGCCGCGCCCACAAGGAGCGCCACGATGGCGAGCACAAGGATCATCTCGACGAGCGTGAAGCCGGACGTCGCGAGGCGGTGTTTGGTTTGCGTATGTTTCATGGGGTGGGTGGATGCTTGCTATTTGTTGATGCTGGAAATGGTCTGGAAAATGGTGGTCATCATGAGGTAGGCCATGAGGCCGACCATGGCGGCCATGAGGCAGACGATCATGGGCTGGATGAGCGCGGCGAGGGTGTCGATCTTCTTGCTGAGCTCGCGGTCAAAGCGCTCGGCGGCACGTGCAAGCGCGGCGGGCATGTCTCCCGTTTGCTCGCCCACGTTCACCATGTCGATGAGCAGCGGCGGGAACTGCTCGCTCCGGTCCAGCGCCCGCGAGAGAGCCACACCCTCCCCCACATTGCGCATCACGCTTTCAAAGTTTTGCTGCAGGTAAGGATTGTCGATGGCCTGGTGCGTGAGCTGCATGGCCTGCACCATGGTTAGGCCGTTGCCCAGGAGGTTGGCCATGGTCTCCAGAAACTGGACGTAGAACCGCGCGCGGAAGATGCCGCCAAAGAGCGGCAGACGCAGTTTGAAATGCGCCCATGGAATGGCGGACTCAGGGCGCGAGACCCAGGCCTTGCCGAGAATGTAGGCCACGATGCCGCCCAGAATGATCATCCACCAGGTGGCCTTGAAGGTGTCGCTGATTTTCAGGATGATCTGCGCGGCCAGAGGCAGGGAGCCGCCGGTGGAATCCAGCATCTCCGTGAGCTTCGGAATGAGATAGACCACAAACAGCAGCGTCACAGAAACCGCCGCCACAATGAGAAACGCCGGATACATCAGCGCGGAGAGCACCTTGGACTTCAGCGCCTGGAGGGAGCGCATGTACTGCGCCTGACGCTTCAAGATGATGCCCAGAGAACCGCTGGCCTCCCCTGCGGAGACAAGCGCGCAGAAAAGTCTGCCAAAGCTCGGACTCGTCGCCGCGATCGCTTTGGAAAAGGCCATGCCATCGCGCACCTTGCCTCGCAGGACGGTGGCGAGAGTTTTGATGCCGGAGAGTTCACGCCGGCGCTCCATGGTGGCCAGCGCGGGCTCCAGTTGAATGCCCGCGCCGACGAGGTCGGCGAGCTCTTCGATGAACAACACGACTTGCGGGAGCTTGAGCTTGATGGGCGCACCGGTGATCAATTCGTCAGCCACCGCCGCCTTCCTGGCTTTAGCCGCAGGGCCTGCCGAGGCTTTGGCATCTCCAGCAGCTTCCAGCTTGATCGGCTGGATCTTCTTTTTTCCCAGCAATGCAAACGCTTCGCTGCGATCAGACGCAGCCAGCTCCCCGGTGATGACACCGGAAGGTCCATGGGCGCTGTAAACGAAAGTGGGCATGAGATCAGGCGGCTAGGCGTGTGGGCGGCAGAAGAGTGGTCGTCTGGGGATTGTGATTGCGGTCGCTGGCAGCTGTCACGCTCAGCACTTCCTCGATGGTCGTGTCACCACTGAGCACTTTTTGAAATCCATAGCCCCGCATCGGGATGTACCCGTCCTTGATCGCCTGCTTGTGAAACTCCGCAGGGTGCGCACGGCTGTTGATGAGATGCTGCAGCGCAGGCGTGACGAGGCAGACTTCGTAGATGGACAAACGGCCCTGGAAGCCGCTGCCACGGCAGGATTCACAGCCCACGGCGCGCATGATCTTGCCCGGAAGGTGAGATGGGAAGCCGACCGACCTGAGGTAGCTCTCCTCCACCTGCGTCGGCGTCTTGCACTGCGGGCACAGCTTGCGCACCAGCCGCTGCGCAAAGAACGCCCGCACTGCGCTCGACACCAGGAACGGCTCCACTCCCATGTCGATCAGTCGCGTGATGCCGCCCAGTGCATCATTCGTATGCAGCGTGCTCAGCACCAGATGTCCTGTCAGCGCCGCACGCACCGCGATCTCCGTCGTTTCCAGGTCGCGCATTTCGCCGATCATCACCACATTCGGATCTCCACGCAAAATGCTGCGCAGTCCCGTCGCAAACGTCAGACCGATCTCAGGCTTCACCGCGATCTGCACCACCCCTGGCATCTTGTATTCGACGGGATCTTCGATCGTCACGATGCGCCGATGTGTCTGATTCAGCTCCGTCAGGAAGGCATACAACGAAGTCGATTTTCCGCTCCCCGTTGGTCCCGTGATCAGGATGATCCCGTTCGGCAGCTTCAGCAGTTCATCCACCAGCGGACGGATGTTGTCCGTCAGACCGAGGCGGTTCACCGTCACCTGCTGCTGTGCCAGCAGGCGCAGGCTGATGCTCTCCCCTTCCACCGAAGGAATCGTCGCCACGCGCACGTCGATGGCCAGCCCGTCGAGTTCCAGATTGATGCGTCCATCCTGTGGCAGACGCTTCTCCGCGATGTCCAGCCGCGCCATGATCTTCAGACGCGCGATCACCGAGGCCTGCAATGACTTGATGTTCTCCGGCACCGCCAGCTCTTCCAGCCGTCCGTCGATGCGGTAGCGAATGCGCAGCCGGTCCTGCTGCGGCTCCACATGGATGTCCGTCGCCCGCTGCTCCAGGCCACGGCGGATGATCTGATTCACGAAGCGCACCACCGATGCCTCTTCGTCCTCCGGTTCATCCAGCACGGTCACCTCATCACGCAAATCTTCCGCGCCCCAGTCAGCGCGCCCACGCAGGATTTTTTCAAACGTGTCCGCACCCAGGCCATAGAGCTTCTGCAGCCCCTCCACAATGCGCGTGCGCTGCCCCACGTGCCAAACCACTGGCATGGACAAGCTCGCCGCAACACGCTGGTGCGCGACGAGGCTCAAAGGATCAAAGGTGGCGATGTGCAGCGTCCGCTCCGACTCCCCGCCCTCGTCTCCCTTCGTTTCCTCCGTAAAGACAGGCAGCAGCCGGTGCCTCAGCGCGATCTCCGCTGGAAGCAGGCGCCGCAGCCCCTGCTCCGCCTGCTCTTCCTCCTCCTTGGGTTCCCACCACGGCAGGCTCAGCGTCTTTGCCAGCGCCGTCAGAAAGTCACGCTCCCGCACCCCTTCACAATCCAGCACCGCGTCCACAAACGACGTCTGATTGAAGCACGCCTCCTCCACAGCCTGCCGCACAGCAGGCATCTCGGCACAACCCGAGTCTTTGAGGATTTGTTCGATGAGTGGAAGCATGAGAACTGAGACGCCTAAATGCGGCCTTATAATAGCGTATATTTATGGTTTTTCATAGAAATGGCAAGTTTTTAATACATCTAAACCATTCAGACCGCCTAGAATTCAGCCATCCGCCCCTCCCCTCATGCGCCACCCCTCAGGGCTGCATGAACCTGATGGCGACCAGCGCGACCAGAAAAAACAGGCCGGTCTGCCGAGCGACGCGCAGGCACTTTTTGTTCTTCCAGCAGGCCATCGGCACCATCACCAGGACCGCGCCAACGACAGGAAAACCGACGATCATCAGGTAAAACAAAAAACTGTCGCTTGGAGAACCCGTGGAAATTTCATAAATTCCACCTGGCAGCACGACGACCATCATCGCGATCCAAAAACCGAGGATCACGCATTCAGTCAAATGCGCCAGACTACGGAGCCACAGCTTCATGCCACAGCCTACTTCGCAGCGCCCTGTGACGCAAGAACCTGCGCCACCATCGCATCCAGCGCCCCGTTCTTGATCGCAATCACGCCCTTCGGATCAATCAAATACAGCGTCGGAAAATTCCGCAGGTTATACAGCGAGGTGTTCGGCCCGCTGCTGGTGTTGTCGAGCACGTTGCGGAAGCTGACCTGGTAGTCGGTGAGCGCTTTTTTCGCTTCCGTTTCGATGTCCGTATTCACGCCGATGACGACGCCGCCCTTGTCTTTGATTTGCGCAGCGGCCTGGTTCATCAGCGGCAGCGTGCCGTGGCAGGCATGGCACCAGCCGCCCCAGAAGATGACGATGACGTATTTGCCGCGGTAGTCGCTCAGCTTGAAGTTCACTCCGTCCGCATCCTTGCCCTCGATCTCCGGCGCTTCACAGCCCACCTGCAGATTCGTCATTTCAAACAGCATCTTCGCCACGAAGTCGGACAGCTTGAAACCCTGGATCGTCACATCAAAGTAATCCGCCGTGAGCTGACCGAAGCACTCGAGCGCCTTGACCTTGGAAGCCTTCGCCGACTCCCGATCCGCCGAGGCATCGAAGTTTTTGAAATGGATCGCCCCCAGCGCATACAGCGCGGCCGCCTTCTCCTCACGGTTCTTGTTTTTCTCAATGACCGCCTTCAGCACCGGCTCCGCCGGCAGCCCCTGGAATTCGAGCTGCTTGACAGATTCAGCGATTCCCGCACGATCAGCGAAGGTTGTGCCCAGCATTTTCAGCGCCTCCTGTCCCTCCGGGAAACCGGCGGCGCCCATGACCAGCCAGTTTACGCCTTTGACCACATCCGGCTTGTCCAGGTTTGCCTGCACCAGGGCCATCATCTTGGTGGCATAGGGTCCTGCACTGGGAATGCTGGCCCGAAATTTGTTTTTCTCCTCTTCGGTGGTGGCGGCGATCAGCTTCTGCGTGTTGGCACGCACGGAGTTTTCGTATTCATCAATGATCGCGCGGATTTCCGTGGCAAGCGGCGAGGCCGGAGCCTGGGCCAAAAGGGAAACGGCAGAGAGAAGCAGGAGAAGGATGGATCTCATGGCAAATCAAAAGGTGGTGCGGCGGGAACGCCCCCCGAGCAAACACAGCCCGGCGGCCAGGCAAAGCAGCAGGCTGCGCGGCTCAGGCACGACGGCGAATGACTCATAAACATTGTCATACACCAGGACCGGGACACCATAATCATCCGTGTGCTCCGTGAGGGTGAAGGTCCTGGGTGCGAGACCCGTATCTGGCGCTTCCACTCGATAAACCGTGCCGTCCGTCAGCCCGGTGAGGGTGATGTTGTAACCGCCGGCGCTGTTGCTGAAGCCGCTGGCCACGAGAATGCCGGTGGTGTCGTTGTAAACATTGACCGTCTCTCCAGCAAGCCCTTCCCCCGGAGTGTAGAAGGCATCGGCGAGCACGGTGTCCTGGTAGATGGAACCCGTCAGAATGGCGTCCGAAATGTAGTGGACACCATCAAATCGGAACTGCGAGGCCAGATGTTCGGTGATGACATAGGGCCCGATGGCGGTTGTGTTGGAACCCGGAATAGCGATGCTTTGAAAGCCGATGCCGATTTCTTTCATGGCAGAATTCAGCAGCAGATCGCGGTGGCCGGCCGGATTTTGAATGCCATTGCCGTAGCCTGCCGTCGAGCCATTGCCATCTCCCCAGTCGATCACGAACGCACCGTGCGCATGCAAAGCAGAGTCAGCCGAGGCAAAAAGGTTTTCGCCAACGTTCAACCAGTTGGCCCCATAGCCGCCATTTTGAATGCGCTGGTCAAGGGTCAATCCATCCAGACCATGGGCCTGCTGGTCCGAGGTCACCATCAAATTGGAGTAGCTGGTGGCGGAGACGTTCAAGGCGCTGTTCCATGCCAGCGGCGGGGCGGCGGTAAGGCTGGAAAACTGAGAAGCGAGGGCCGAGGCGCTGGTGCCAAAGTAGTTCAGCGCATACGCGATGCTGGGGTCATTGGATTTCGTCCCCGCCCAGACTCCAGGCGATGAAAAATTGACCAGATTGGCCAGCTCCCCCTGCGGATCTGTGCGGAACCGATTGGTCAGTTCGAGCAGATACTGCTGGTCCGCAGTCGGGTCATTGCCAAGCGCCGTGCCGCAAAAAAGTCCGAATCCACTCAACAGAAGCAGCCTCCTGCGCCAGAAAGACTGGCGTTTTTTAGAGGATGCTGGGACGGAATCATTCACTTCCCTTAACTTATGGTAATTATATTAACCTGCCAAGCCTGAAGCAGAAGAAATGTCACTTTGCCGCACAAAGTTTTACTTGCGACCGCTCACTTTGGCCCACAAAGTGATTGCATGAGCACGACTGAAGCCGCTTTGGAAAATCTGCGCATCATCCGTTCACTGATGGAAAAAGCGCACATTTACCGTGCTGTATCCGCACCTGCTGCGTTCACGGGCGGCGTGCTTGCACTTGTGGCTTCCGGCTGGCCGGTCTGGCATGCCCTGCGCAACAACGGTGATGCGGTGATGTGCGACCACTGCTTTCTCATCACTTGGCTTCTCATACTCGGCATCGCCTCTGCCTTGAATACTTTTCTTCTTTTCAAGGAGGCTCGCCGCCGCAGCCAGCCTTTCGTCTCCGCGGGCATGCGCATGGCGCTGCGGGCCTTTGTACCGCCGATGCTCGTGGGTGGCAGCATCGGCATCGGGTTGATCGTGTTCCTGCAAAATCTGACGCTGGCCACGCTCATCTGGGCGCTTTGCTATGGTCTCGCCCTGCTCAGCACGGCCAGCTTTTCTCCCCGTTCGCTCATCCGCCTCGGCTGGGCGTTTGTGCTCACTGGGCTGGTGATCTTCTTCGCGTGGGCGGCCTACAGCGACGTACGCCTGCTTTCGAACGATCTCGGCCCGGCTTCGCTCGTCATGGGTCTCACCTTCGGCCTGCTGCATGTCGTTTATGGCCTGGCCGTGTTTTTCAGCAGCCAACCTCCGGAGGAACAGCCGAAATGATCGACTTCGATCAAATCGACAAGCTCATCCACGAAAAGGGCCGCCTCTCCATCATGACGCTGCTCTCCACGCGGGGTGAGTGGGCCTTTCAAGATCTCAAGGCGGAGCTGAGCATGAGCGACGGCAATCTCATCTCCCATCTCCGCACGCTTGGCACGGCGGGCTACATCAAGGAAAACCGCGACGAAACCGGCACGCGGCCACGCACCAGCTACGAACTCACCGATGCGGGACGGAAGGCCTTCAAAGACTACGTCGAAGTGCTCGGCGAGATCGTCAAAGCCGCGCAGCAGACCTGACCCCGTCCCTCATTTTACCCATTCGCTTTGTCCCACAAAGTTAAAGCCAACAACATCACCATGAACATCATCCTCGCTCAACATCACGGCATGTGCTTCGGCGTCCGCGACGCCCTGCGCAGCACCCACGCGGCCGCCCAGCGCGCCCCGCTCACCATCCTCGGCCAGCTCGTGCACAATCCGCTGGTGGACCGACACCTGGCCACGCTTGGCGCGCAGCGTGGCGATCTCGATGATCTAAACAGCAGCGCCACGCAGCAGGTCGCCATCACCGCGCACGGTGCGTCGGACCAGCATCGCCGTGCGTGGCAGGATGCAGGCCACACAGTCATCGACACCACCTGCCCCCTCGTCAGAAAGGCACACCAGGCGCTGGCCATGCTGGTGAACGATGGCTACCAGCCCGTGGTCATCGGCCAGAGCCAGCATGTCGAAGTGCGCGGCCTCATTGGCGACTTTCCCGCGGCCGTCGTGGTGCTGGAAGAGGCGGACCTGGATCGAATCCCGGCGCATCCACGGCTGGGCATCGTCTCCCAGACCACTCAGCCGGTGGAGGCCGTCCTGCGTCTGGTCGATGCCATCAAACGCCGCCACCGCAGTTCTGAGGTGCGTTTCATCGACACGGTCTGCCATCCCACCAAACAACGCCAGACCGCGATGGATGATCTGCTGCGTGAGTGCGACCACATCGTCGTCATTGGCGGACGCAACAGCAACAACACGCGCCAGCTTGCCCAAAAAGCGCTCGCTTGCGGCCGGCGCACCCTGCAGATCGAGCGACCCGACGAACTCGATCCGGGCTGGTTCCGCGAGGCCCGCAATGTGGGCGTCACGGCAGGTACTTCCACGCTGGATGAGACGGTGGACGCCGTCATGCAGCGCCTTCGGCAGATCGCCGCCGAAATGCGCAGCAGCCCTGTGCACGAGTTCCTCCGCTCCATGCTTCACGCCGCCTAACCCCAAAACTGAACACCATGAACACTCTGCATTGGATCAACCACTTCGAGACCAACACCCGGCTCAACCACGCGCTGTCCCTGCCGGACACAGCCTGCACGCTTCCGGAACCGGAGCGCCGTGCGATCGCGCGCTCCATCGCCATCTTCCAGCTGGGAGAAAGCGGTGGCGGCACGCGCTTGCGGCGCTACACCCGCAGCATCGCCTCACTGGAATGCCTCAAAGGGTATCAACGCGCCGTCGATCTCTTTGTGGCCGAAGAGCAGAGCCACGCCGCCCTGCTGGCGCGGCTGGTCACGCATCTGCACGGCACTCTGCTGCAGAAGCAGTGGACCAATTCAATCTTCCGCTGGATGCGCGATCTGGTGAACCTGGAGTTCAACATTCAGGTGCTCCTCACAGCGGAGCTGATCGCTGAAGTTTACTTCGGTCTGCTCGCGCTTCGTTGCAGCGATCCCGTGGTTCAAACCGTGGCCAAAAAAATTCTGCGCGATGAGATGGGGCACCTTTCCTTTCAGCGCGACTTTCTCTTTGAACGGCTCAGGACGTTCACGCCAGCCGTGCAGCGGCTCTGGCGCTGGCAGTTTCAGTTCATCCACAGCGCCACTGCCTGGGTCGTCGCATGGGATCACCGCGAATGCCTGCGCAGCCTAAACGTCACCCCTGCCGACTTCCGCTCACGCGCTGCGCGCTGCTGGGAGAGCTTTCAGTCCCGGCTGGAAAGGCGGCTGTCTGCTGAGGCAGCCCTCACGTCCCCATCAGGCAGAGCCCTGTCACGCCCGGCATGACGCCTGAGAACAGGGACACCCTGTTTCGCACCGCAAAAAGCAGTCCATGAGCGCGGCAACGAGGTGCAGTGCGATAAACCGGACGGTGCGAGGGGTTCCCCCCCTCCTCGCACCATCCCCCCCCAAATCCTCCTCGCGCCATGACCTCTCTGCTTCCCAAACTCGACTCCTCCCGCCGGTCGCTGTCGGAACACGATCTGGGCTGTCTCCATGCCCACATGGAAAAGCCTGGCATGAATCCCTCCACCGTGCGCATGGCCCTTGTACTGCTGGCCACGCTGACGGTGATTCTGGCGGCCGCCATTTCAGTGGCAGAACTGTGAGGAGCTTCTGCGACGGCGCAGCGAGAAGAAGGCAAGGGCAGCAAGCAGCAGCATGGCGCGTGACGGCTCCGGCACGACGGTGACAATGCTCACCACGAGTGCCCCCCCAGTGCTGCCATCAAGCAAGTCGCTGACGTTCCAGCCAAGATTGTAGCTGCTGAGATCGGGCAGGGAGAGATTGCCGCCGGCGCTCCAGCCATTGAGCGTGAGCAAACCGGTCCAATCCATCAGCGTCCAGCTTTGATCGGTGGTAGGCGTCCAGTCAGCTCCATGATTGACCACAAACATGCTGTCTGCATCCAGGCTGAGAGCACCCGTGACGGAAAGGCGGTCTCCTGTTTCATTCGCTGTCGTGCTGCCCTGAATGGTCAGCGCCACGGCAGTGGATGGCGTGGCGTGGTTGAAGGTCAGCCCGCTGGCAAACGAAAGCGTGCCCTCAGAGACACCACCGGAATCGCCCGGACTGAGCAGGCCCAGCGTGATGGTGGCGGCTCCCTGGACCACGCCCGTGCCGGAGAGCACGGCACCAGCACCGTTAATGCTGGTCGCCCCGGACCCGGATTTGCCCACGCCTGCTGCGCCCACCTGCAGATTGCCACCACTCACCGTGGTGCTGCCGGTGTAAGTGTTCGCCGCAGTGAAAACAAGCGTGCCCGCTCCCGCCTTCGTCACGCCGCCACCCGTGCCGGAGATCACCCCTGAGTACGTGGTGCTGCTATTGTCTCCACCGGTTGTCAGCGTGGCTGCACCGAGAGTCACATTTCCCCCTGCGGCACCGCCGCCGGAGAGCGAGCCGACCGTTGTGTTGAAGCCTGTGATGTCGAGGGTCACTCCTGCCGTGTTTGCCAGAGTGACGGCAGAGCCGCTGCCAAACGCCGAGGTGGATCCCGCCTTGAGAGTGCCGCCGTTCACGGTGGTGGCGCCGGTGTAAGTATTCGCTCCGCTGAGCGTCAGCGTGCCGCTGCCCTGCTTGGTCAGCCCACCGTCGGTGGCAGTGTCGCCACCAATCGTGGAATGCAGCAGCGATTTGGCGATGGCGATGTTAAATCCATTGCTGTCGATCACCGCGCCGCCGTTGCGCACATTCACGGTGGTCAACGAAGTGGCCAGTGTCGCGGCGGTGCCCGTGGCTTTGAAAGTGCCGCCGTTAAAATTGAAAATGGAAGCACCCACAGTGCCTCCTGTGATGATGCGGTTGGTCATCAGCGTGCCGCCATCCAGATTGAAGGTGCCGGAGCTGGCGGTGTTGCCGGCCAGGTTGGAGCCGAGCAAAAACTGCGCGGTGGTCGTGCCCGTGGTGAAGATCCCGGTTCCGGAAAGCGTCAGCACGCTGGCACCGCTGTTGTCCGCATCAGCATACCCGGCCCCAATTCGTACCACCGTGCTGGTTCCTTCCACATCCACCGTGCCACCGGAGACGTTGAGAAAGCCGCTGGCAGTGGCAGCACTGCGGCCCAGCGCCAGACCGGCCGAGCCGGAACCCACCGTCAGCGTCCCCGCCGTGACATTGACCGTGGCGCTGGAGCCTTCACCAATGCGGAAGGTGGTGGAGGCTCCTGAGAGATACTCGGTGCCGGAAAAATTGGTGACACTGTTGCCAGAGAATGCCGTCTGGCCGAGCGGCACGGCGGCGGAAGTCCCCAAAGTGCCCGTCACATTAAAGATGCCTGCACTCACGGTCAGGCCGGCCAGATTGGAGTAAGCTCCGGAACGAACCAAAGACCCCGAAAGCGTGGCCAGGCTGCCGGCGATCGTCAGGGTTGGCAGATCGGTGAAAGTACCCGCCATGTTGAGCACACTGGTGCCGCTGGAGGAAACGGCGCCGGTGGCGGTGAATGTGCCGGCGAGGTTCAATGTTCCGATGGAGACTGAGATGGTGCCGGCGTTGGTGCTCGCACCGCTGAGGGTCAGCACACCGCCTCCGGTCTTGGCCAGGCTTCCCAGACCGCTCAGAGCTCCGGAATAAGCAGTGTCCTGTTGATTGCCCCCGACCGTGAGCGTCACCGCCGCTGCGCTGGCATTGCTCAGCACCAGGTTCTGGCCGCCTTTGAGTCCACCGAGCGTCGCCGCCGTAAGAGAGCCAAACGACAGGCTTCCTCCGTAGCTGCCGTAGTCGAGAGTGCTGCTGGCCAGCGCCGTTGCGGCACCCAGAATGACGCTGCCACCAGAGATCCGCGTGTCTCCCGTGATGGTGTTTGCCCCGCTGACAGTGAGGTTGCCCGTGCCCTGTTTTTCAAAAGCACCTGTGCCATTCATCACGTTGGTAAAGGTGAGGTCATTGCTGCGGTTGATGATGACCGTTCCGTTATTGGAAAGTATGTTCCCGGTGAGCAGCGAACCCGTGGTCCCGCCATTGCCGATCTGCAGCGTGGCCCCCGGCGCAATGTAGTGAGTGAGCGATGTGCTCCCGCCGAGGGCGCTGCCGGCGCCAAAAGTAAAGGTGCCATTGGTCACGGATCCCGCGGCGTTGTTTGAAAGCGTCACAGAGACGTTGGGATTGATCGCCACCACCGTCCAGGTCGTTGATGTCGTCGTGAGCGTCGTCGCTTCCGTGACCGCCTGGCCCAGGAAAATGTTGGAAGTATCGCTCATCGTCAGCACCGGGCTGCCGCTGGTGTCGGTGGCTGTCCTGGTGAAGCTGGACACTGCGTCCCCCATCACCACGAGGGTGCCTTCATTGACAAAGGAGACCCCGGTGTTGGTGTTGGCTGCGGTGAAAAGGACCGTGCCAAGTCCGTTCTTTGAGATCGTCGTGGTGCGCCCGGCGAAGTCCACGATTCCGGCATCAATCTGCAGCGAACCGGCCGTGTTGTTCTGATGGATGATGAGGTCGCGCGCGCCATATCCGGCCAGCAATCCGGCGGAGATGGTGGAAGTGTTGGCTCCCACATTCGGCGTGACGAGAATGCCCCCGGTCACAATATCGCGCACCACACCGGTGCCGGGTGCCACAGTGGCCGCGGAGTTGTTGTTGAAGCGCAGCGAGCCCGGATTGGCGCTGAGCGTGCCGCCGGTGCCCACGTCCAGCACCGCATTGACCGTGCTGTAACTGGTGCTGTAGGAGGCGGTGGGCAGACCGATGAGCTGGCCGCCGGAAACCGTCGCCCAGGTATTCCCATTGACCGTGGCAAAGTTGGAGGCGCTGATGCCCGTGGACAGAACCGTGACCCCGGAGCCAATGGAGAAATCCACGGCGTTGTTGGGGTCAGTGCTGTAGCCGCGCGAAACAAAGCCCACATCCACCACCAGCGTACCACCATTGCCACCCGCGACGAAGTTCAGGTGGGACATGCCCTTGTTGAGGTAGATGCCGGCCGTGTTGTAGTTGGAGACATTGGTGTAAAGGCCGCCGCTCAGGATCTGCGAGTTGGCGGTGCCGTCCTTCCCCTGAATGATGAAGGTCTGGCTGAAGGCGCCCAGCGTGCTGAAGCTGCCTCCGCCAGGACTGAAGAGGCTGCCCGCAGGAAGGATGTTGCTGACCGGTGCACCAGCGGCACTGAAGTCCAGTTTCAGCGTTCCGTTTTCAAAGGTGGTGTCTCCTGTGTAAGTGTTCGCGCCGGAGAGCACCAGCGTTCCCGCACCATTCTTGGTCAGGCCGCCATCGCCACTGATGACGCCCGAGACTGTGATGGTATTACCACTGCCATTGCTGTTAATAAACGCGACCTGCCCGGCCGCGATGGTGATGGCGCGCGTTCCCAGATCCACAGTCGCGCCCCCCGCCTGCAGCGTGGCATTGCCAGTGAAGTTCAGCGCACCCGTGCCAAGCGCACCGCCCGAGGTGATGTTGAGCGTGCCTTCTCCGAGATAGGTGCCCCCGGTGTATGTATTGCCAGCGTTGGTCAGATAAAGAACGCCACCGCCCCCCTTGGTCAGGCTTGAGCCGCCGTTGTCAGCGATGAGGGATGCGATTTTCAATCCCTGCGTGCTGGTTGCCAGCGTGGAGATATAAGCCCACAAATCCTTGCCGCCGGCCGCCTGGATCTGCCCGCCGGTGATGGCGCCTCCTCCCAGGGCCGCGCTGGTGACCAAAATGCCTCCGGATTCAAGGGTGGACGTGCCGCCCAGGGTCACCGTCATAGCGCCTGAGGTATTGAAGCGCAGGCTCTGGGTGTTTCCACTCACGCTCAACGAGTTCGTCAGAGTGGTGTTCACACCGCTGCTCCAGAGGTTGGTTCCATAGTCGGGCGCGGAGATCACTCCGGCGGCGGCTTTGACAAAATCCGTCATTGATGTGGCCGTCACCGTCGTGCCGCTGACAGCGCCGATCAGGATGGCGCTCGTGCCTGTGCCAGTGACGCTGCTGCCCGTGGGAGCGTTGACAAAGCTCGTGTTCGTTCCCACCAAAATCCGCACCACACCTCCGGTGGAGCGCGAGTACACTGAACCGGCCGCTCCGGTAAATGAGAAGGTGCCGGCATTCGTGGCAGACGAAGTGCCAAGCTGGCTGCTGCCCGCATTCACGTTCAGCGCCGCAAAGCTCTGGCTGTTCACCGGCCCGGTGGCGCCCGCATTCAAAGTGAAGATGCCGCTGCCGCCCAAGGCAAGGTTGGCAGCGGGATTGATGCGATTCGCCACGCCAGTGCCGCTGGTCACGCCTAGATTCAGCGTGCCTGCCGTGACTACCACTCCGGATGTGTTCGTCAATGTGCTGCCGGACTGGATCAGATTCAAGACCCCACCCATGACGATCGTGGCGCCCGAGTAGGTGCTGGCACCATTCAGATTCAGGACGCCAAGCGTGTTCAGCACAGCCCCGCCTGCCTTGGTCAGGCTGTAGCCATTGCCGCCGTCCCCAATGCCGCCGTTGATCGTGAAGATCGCGCTGTTGATGACATCGGTGGTGACCACACGACTGCCCCCCAGCGTCACATTTCCACCTGCCAGCGTGATCGCCGTGGTGCCGCCCGTGGAGAAATCGCCGTTCCAAAAATACGCGGAGTTGTTCAGCGTCGCCGCGGTCCCGCTGGACGTGGAGGTGGTGTCCAAAACGCCTCCCGTGATCGTGAGCGGTCCTGTGCCCGTGGCATTGGTCACGCCCAGGATCAGCCTTCCATTGTTGAGGGTCACGCCGCCGCTGAAGGTGTTGGTGTTCGTCAGGCTGACAGTGCCGGTGCCTGCAACGACGGCAATGGACCTGGCTCCTCCCGTCTCGCTGATCACGCCCGAGAGAGTTGTCATGCCGGTGCTGGCGTTGGAAAGGACGAGGTCATGTCCCAGCGACACCGTCCCGCTGAAAATCGTGGAAAGCGTGCCCAGTGGCCCGGTGCCCATGGTCAGCGTGTTGCCGCTGCTGCCGGAGACCACCACAATTGGATTGGCAAAGGTGGGGCTGGCAGCGCCACTGCCCATGAGACTGGCGCTGAGGGATCCGCTGGTGTTCCCGAGTGTGATCGTGCCTGCCGCCGTGCCAAAGGCGGTGGAACTGCCGCCATACAGAGTTCCATTTTTGACGACCACTCCGCCCGTGAAGGTGCTGGCTCCGGAAAGAGACAGCGTGCCAGCGCCATCTTTGACAATGCTCGTGGCCGTGGTGCCATTGGAAATGACGCCACTCATGGAAAGCATGCCCGCACCAACGGTCACCGTGCGGCTGGTGCCAGCCGTGGTGCCGAGGCTAATGGCTCCACTGCCCAAAGTCAGGTTGTTCGTACCGGTGAAGGTGAAGCTGCTATTCCACGTCTGCTTGTAGCTGCTGGTGGTGATGGCGGCGCCACTGGTGTTGTCGAAGGTGCCGCCATTGATGACAAAGGTGTTGGTGGAGGCTCCAAGCGCAGTGGCGCTGTTGACGTTCACCGTTCCGGCATTCAGCGTGAAGCTGGTCGTGGCGCTGCCAAAAGAGTTGGCACCGGAGAGCGTCAGGGTTCCCGCGCCCGTCTTGGTGAGATTAAAATTGCCCGAAATGAGGGAAGAGATGCTGAGCGTGGCACCGCTGTTGACCACATCGAAGTTGCCGCTCGCTCCCAAGGCCATGTTCAGCACGCCCGTGCCAGTGCCCGCGTTGCCGCCGATGGCAAGAGTGTTGCTCACGGCGTTTGTCCCCAGAAGAATCAAGTCACCCGTGGCACCGCCTTGCGCAATGGCCTCGGTGCTGCCACCACCGCCACTGAGGACGAGGTTTCGATTTGTGGCTGCGGTGGAGTTGAGCGTAAGCGCGGAGGAGACATTGGTGTTCCAGATGAGATCTCCCCAGGTGTTCGTGGTCGTCGAGGTGGTGAGTTGGGCAGGCAGCACGATGGACGTGTTAAACAACGCCTCGGACGTCGTGACAGGGATGGCATCTCCAGACCAGTTGACGGCGGTGTCAAAAGTCGTGCCAGTGCCTGTCGTGCCCCCGTCATAGATAACCGTGGCGGCATCCGCTGATGATGCAGTCAGAAAGGCAATGATGAGACTGAAAAAAGAAAGCGCGGTGTGGCAGATCGCTGCGTCAAGACGCATGGGGTGCTTCATGTTTTTGGGGGCTTGGGGGAGCGCCTCCATTGCTTAGCATGGCATGTGCCCAATAAGTGCCAGCCACCGACAACGCCTCAAAAAGGGTCTGTTAAGGCACAAAAAGAGAGTTGAGCCGCTGCCGAGATCCGCAGCCACCTGCCATCTGTTTTGCTCCAAGATCGCGTCTTAGAAAAGCTGCCATGGAGGCCGCCACAAGCACCCCTTCCATGAACCTGATGTGAGGACGGCGGAAGCGAAGTCACGCCCGCCACGCCGCCGCATCCACTCCAGGATACAGCCGCTCCAGCAGCGCCACCATGCAGTCGCCCGTGAGCTGACGGGCCTGGCGTGAAAGCGTCGCGGGCTGCGTGTCTTTTTGCACGCCAGCCTTCCAAAGAAGATCAATGGCGTCTGAGTGCAGATCGGTCACGGCATCCACGGCTTCGCGCCAGAGCTGGGGCTGCTCGCTTTCCTTCCATTCGCCACGTCCACGGCCAAAGTGGCAGATGGCCAGATAGGTGAGGAAGGAGAGCTTCACCTGCTCGCGGAAATGCTCACGCGACCAGCGCAGCCGCTGGTCACTGCCACGCACAAGGTTGTAGCTGCGGATCAACGCGTAGGCACCGATGCCCGAGGCGATCCCGCCAAGAAGCGCGCCGCCGCCAAAAGTCATGCCGCCGAGTTTGAGATCAGCGATGAGACCGCCCATGGCTCCGCCAGCAAAGCTGCCGAGCACACCCCAGATGTTTTCAGAAACGGCCTGCGGCATATGAAAATGCTCACGCGCCACCTGGCTGAGCTCGTGGCCCGCCTGACCTTTCAAGCCATGAGCCTCGATGAGATTGTTCGTGGTCCGCTCGATGCGATCCGCAAGCTGCGTGGCCAGTTTCTGCCGCGCTTCATTGTATTCACGGTTCAAGTCATCGCGCTGCCAGCCCACACGCTCCAGCAGCGTTTCCGAGCGCACCTCCACGCCGTCAAACAAGGCGGCGGTAAGCTGCTCGGAAATCAGGCGTACGGAGGCCTGGAAGACACCCACATTGCGCTGCGCCCAGGCACGTTTGATCTGCTGAAAGGTCGGGATCTTTGAGCCCTGCATCAGCGGTGCCAGCGAATCCATGAGGATGTCCTCCTGCACCCAGCAGCGGGCAAAGGCATCCAGCGTCAGCACTTCACGGACAATCTCAAACTGCTGCAGATGCGTGCGCCATGACTCCAGCTCCGTGGCCTCGAGCAAAGAGCTGCCGGGCAGCCCGGTTTGATTCAGAAGCACCACCACGGGCTTCTCCACCCAGCTGAGAATCTCCATCTCGGGGCCGATGTAGCTGGCGGCCTCGGGCGGCTCGGCGGCATTGACGAGGTAGAGCACCACGTCCGCTTCATCGCGCACGTTTTTCAGCGCCTGCTGGCTGCACCACAGAGGACGGTCGGTGATGCGGTCCCACGTCTGGGAAAGAAACCACAGGATGGGGCTGCGCTCGCGCTTCAGGCGCTTCATCAGCCGCGCGCTGTCGCCAAAGCCCGGCGTATCCCACAGGCGCAGCATGAAGCCGCCCGTTTCGAGCAGGTTGTGCGACTCATTGAACAGCGTGACATGCGGCGCATCCCGCACTTCCCCCACATCGCTGCGCAGCAGGGTGCGGGCCAGCGTCGTCTTGCCGGCATTCGTGTGCGAAATGAGGCTCAGCGTCACGACATCCGAGGCATCGCGCACGTTCAGCTCCCCCGCCTGTTTGTCAGGCGTGCTGGTGGATTTGTTTCTGGAGAAAAGTGCGGGCACTAGGGAGGGAAACTTCATGAACATTACGATGCCAGGGGCTTTGCGCGTGCGGATTCTTTACGCACGGCCACAATCACGTCAGAGGCGATCCCCTCAACCATCTCTGACCAAAGCTGCTCACGGCCGGCGATCTTTTCCGGCGACCAGCGGCCTGCGAGGCTCGTGCCGTCCAGCAGCACGACGAGCTCCGGATCGGCATGCTTGGTCAGCAGACGCTGGCGCACGTCGGAAACAAGGCGGCGCTGCACCTCCGCCTCAGGCGTGGTGGCCATGTTGAAGAGCATGACCAGATTGGCACACACAGGCTGCCAGGCGGCGGCAAATTCATCCTCCTCCCCTGCGGGGATGCGCACATACTCCGCACGCGCCATGCCACCAAAGCGCTCCCGCACTCCACGATCCCACACCTCACGGTGAGCAGGCGTGGGCTCGATGGCATGCACCAGCACCTGGATGCGCTCGCTCCCGCCCTCCACGGCACGCAGCAGCGTCCGCAGGTAATTGCCCCACTGCAACGCACGCGCCGGCCTCGCCATCGTGCGGCAGCAGCGTGCCGCCCCGATGCCTGCCAGCAGAAGACGCGGCACTACGACCAGCACCATCAGCGTTCCAGCATACAAATCAATCCACGGCAGAGCGGGCGCAGGCGTCTCCACCTTGCCCCCTGTGCGATGCATGCCATCGATCTGGTCCGTGGGCACGGGTAAACGCAGCACCCTGGAAGCCGGTGTGAACAAGGCCTCAAAGAACGCCTTTGCGCCATTCTCGCTGAGCAGCGTGCTTTCCCACACGGCACGGTACTCGCGCGACCACCCGCGTGCATACAGGGCCACGGCACCGCCGATGGCCAGCAATGCTGCCGCCACGTGCAGCCACATGCGCAGCCGCATTTGCAGCCGCTTCCAGGCGAGAGGCCACGCCAGCTCTTCAAAGCGCTTCTGCACCGTTTCAGCGACGCCGCTGGTTACTTCCTTGGAGGCTTTGCCCATCCGCGAAATGCCATGCGCGAGGAACTCAGCCACCCAGCCTCCGCGCCCGGCCACGGCGTTGGCCGGGATCAGCTCGCACAGCAGTCCCAGAACGATCACCACCGCATTCCACGCCAGCAGCCCCACCAGCGGCAGAGCCAGCAGATTGAACTCCGCCTCCTGCCCCAGGTCGGTCACCCAATAGCCTGTGACCAGCGCCAGGATCCAGCCGGCCAGCGCCCAGGACCAGCGCCCGTGCGGCACACACAGAAGGTCAAGCACGCGGATCAAATCCCCGCGCCAGCCCACCGCCTCGCGCTCCAGCCACTCCGCCCGCTTGTCCAGAAAGGACTCGGAGCGCTCGTCCAGCATGTCCCCGGCGATCTCTTCGGAGCCCAGCCCGGCGCGCGTGTGCGCCGTGGCCTCACGCCGACGCTCCGCGTTGACGAGAACGCCATCGGCATCGCCTTCTTCGAGTGCGCGCCATTTCAGCACGCGCTGCCAGTCATTCCAATCCATTCCAAGGGGGGTGTTTGCGGGAAACTAAACGCAGCTTCCAGCAGATTCCAACGACTCCGTGCATTTTCCCGACAGGGATCTTTCATAGAAGCGGCTTGTGTGGCATCCTCCGCGCATGGTTTACCATCGACTTTTCCTGGCCCGGTGTGTGTTTGGCGTCATGGCCCTGCTGCAGGTCTCCATAAGCTGGCTGCCAGCATCCTCTCTCGCTCCGACCAGCGAGCAGGAGGACGTCCAAGCCGCCCTGGGCATCTGCACGGGGAGGATCACGGGGCTGGAAAGCTTCCGGCACCCGCTGCGGGGTGGCATTTTCACCCGGGTAAAAATCTCTGTGCTGGAGTCGATCAAGGGGCGCTTTCCGGCCTCGATCACCCTCGTTCAGCGCGGCGGCACACTGGATGGAGAGAGCGAGTCCACCGGTCTGGCGGGAGCGTTTGCCGTGGGTGATGAGCGGTTGTTTTACGTGACGAAGCGGGCCGATGGATCGCTGGAGCTGCTGCGCGGATTTGCCGGAGCTGAAAGTGTCAGCACCGCGCTGCCGGGACGCGGATTTGCGAATCTGCTCAAATTGCGCCGGGTGCGTCAGCTGGCTGCAGCGGCGGGTACAGCGCAGACGGCGCCGGTCTCAGGTGGTGACTTCAGCAGCCAGACGGGCGTGCAACAGGCAAACTCCGGCACGCCCTCCAGTGCGGTCGGTCTCCTGGTGGACGGCAACAACATCCCCGCACGCCTCCTCGCTCCGGACCGGGGAGAGCAGATCGGCTATCTGGTGGACGTGCAGGCCCTGCCATCCGGCATCTCCCAGGTGCAGGCGCTCAATGCGGTGACCCAGGCGCTCGCGGCATGGAGCGCCGTCACGGGGCTGAGCTTCCGCTTTGACGGACTGCAAAATTTCGGCCAGTCCGCCGCGGCGGTCAGCATTGATGATGAACGCCTCCGCATACAGCTGCATGATTTGTATGGAGAAATCTCCGGCACCACAACGCTGGGCGTGGGCGGCCGTGCCACGACAAATGTGAGCAATGATTTCACCGCCACCGGCGGTGGTGGCGGGCAGGTCAGCGGCCTGGAATTTCACAAGACGACGCGAGGCTACGTGGTGCTGAAACACACCGCCACTTCCATGCAGACCTTGAGCACCTTTGCAGAGGTGCTCTGCCATGAGGTGGGCCACTCCCTGGGCATGGCGCACTCCAGCGAAAACTCGGCGGAGACGGACACCACTCTGAAACAAGCCGTCATGTTTTTCCAGGCGCATGCCGACGGCCGCGGCGCCACTCTCGGCAGCTACGACGGGCCGGTGATTCAGAAAGTGCATCCGCCGACGGACACGCCGCCATATTCGTATGACCGCATCATGTCCATGGTCACCGCCCCGTCAGCCATCACCACGGTCGCAGGCATCAATGAGCTTCAGCTTTTCGGCTGCGATCTGCAGACGGCCTCGGCATCGCTGACACTTGTGACCACGGGTCCTGTATCTGGCGGCGGCGGCACGCTGAGCTTCACAGGCAGCACCGTCAAAGTGACGCAGGGAGGCTACTACAGCGATGGCAGTGTCGATCCTGCCAGCACCTCTTTCTATGTGCTCAAATGGGTGCGCTTTTCCGACGGTGTCAATGCCTCCCCCTGGACGCGTGTCCGCATCACTTCCATCTATGGAGACTCCAAACCTTCTGGCGCGGCCGACGGACTTCCGGACAGCTGGATGACCACCTACTTTGGCTCAACCACTCCCAGCGCCGCCAATCTCAGCCGGGCCACGGATGACAAGGACAAGGACGGCCTGAGCAATCTCACGGAATTTCTGCTGGGCACCAGTCCTGTGGATGCCAACTCGCGGCTGAAGACCACAGCCCTGGACGGCGCGTCATTGCAATGGTCCGCCACTCCCTACCTGCTCTACTACATCGAATCCTCCACCGATTTCACCACATGGACACGCTTTGGCAATCCCGTCGTGCCGACCACCACCACGGGCCTGTCCAGCGGCACCTTTAATCCCGCATCACCCGCTCGGAAATACTACCGCGTTCACTTTGCGCCCTGAGGCGGTTCGACTTCCAGCTTTCCGGCGGACATGCGCAAGTGCAGGGCGCCCAGCGCCGCGGCTTCACCCCTGGAGTGGGTGACGTGAAGAACGGTCAGTGAATGCTCGGCCTGCACGCGCTGGAGCAGCGCAACGGCTTCGGCACGCATGCTTTCATCCAGCGCGGACAGGGGCTCGTCCAGCAGCAGCAGCCTGGGCTGCGCGGCCAGTGCACGGGCCAGCGCCACGCGCTGCTTTTCACCACCGGAAAGCATGTCCGGCAAGCGGTCCAGCAGCGGCAAAATGCCAAACTGTTCGGCGAGGCGGGTCACGCATTTCTCCACTTCCGCAGGCTGCATGCCGCGCAGCCTGGGCGCGAAGCCAATCTGCCCGCGCACCCGCAGCCCAGGAAAGAGCGCCAGATCCTGCGGCACGTAGCCGATGCCACGTTCGCGCGGCTCCAATGCAGTGACGTCTTTGCCGTCCAGCAGCACACGCCCCGAGGTGGGCTTTCGCAGGCCGCAGATGATCTCCAGCAGCGAAGTCTTGCCGCAGCCGGTCGCGCCCATCAGCATCGCATAGGTGCCGGAGGGAATGGCCACGCTCACGTTCTCCAGGATCGTGCGGCCAGGGACTTTCCAGGTGAGTTGTTCGAGCTGGATCATACTTTTTCCCCCGTTGCACGCACTGCCACCAGCACCAGCACGGCCAGCAGCACCATGAACAAACTCACCGCCACGGCGGCATCGAGATTTCCCACGCTGAGTTCCAGCCAGACCGTGGTGGGCAGCACCTCCGTCTTCATGCGCGTGGCCCCGGCAAAGACAAGGATCGGCCCAAACTCTCCCAGACTGCGCGCCCAGGCCACGCAAAACGCACCCACCATGCCACGCCGCGCCGCCGGCAGCGCCACATGCCACAGCGCCTGAAACCGCGTGCAGCCCAGCGTCAGCGCCACCTCCTCAGGCCGGGGCGAAAGATGCTGAAACGTGCCGCGCATCGTGCGAATCGCGAACGCCGCCGCCACCACAAACTGCGCCAGCACCACGCCGCTGACCTGGTAGGTGAAGGGAATCGCCATCTCAATGACCTTGCCAATCTTCGTCTGAAAAAAGATCAGCAGGCACAACCCCACCACCAGCGGCGGCAGGATGATGGGAATGTCCAGCGCCGCATCCAGCCACGATTTGCCGCGAAACTCCAGCCGCGTCATCAGATACCCGACCGGCACCGCCACAAGCAGCGCAAAACCCGCTGCCACGGAACACGTCAGCAGACTCAAAAACGTCGCATGCCGGATGTTGGGCGACTTCAGCACCTGCAGCCAGGAATCCGGCGTGCTGTACATCGCCGTGGCTCCGAGCAGAAGCCCCCAGAAGACGAGATACCCCGCTGTGATCAACGCCAGAGCCAGCCAGCAGAGATTGGAGCGGTTCAGGGACATGCGAGTTTACCAGTCCACGTCCTGCCCAATCTTCTCATCAAGCCACTTGCGCAGCTTGTCGAGGCCTTCGCCGGTTTCGGCGGATACGGGATGGATCTTGATGCGCTTGAAGCGCTCCTTGAGGTTGGCGAGGTGCTCCTGGCTTTCCGGCAGGTCCACCTTGTTGGCGATGATGCACCAGGGGCGCTTGCTCAGTTCCTTGGAATACAGCGAGACCTCCTTGCGCACGATTTCCAGATCGGAAACCGGGTCGCGGCCTTCGGTGCCGGCCGTGTCCACGACGAACAGCAGCACGCGGCAGCGCATGATGTGGCGCAGGAAGTCATGGCCGAGGCCGATGTTTTCGTGCGCGCCTTCGATGAGGCCGGGAATGTCTGCCAGACTGCCGCGGCGGTTGGGGCCAAACTCGATCACGCCCACCATCGGCTGCAGCGTGGTGAAGGGGTAGTTGGCGATCTTCGGCTTGGCGGCGCTAAGCTTGGAAAGCAGGGTGGACTTGCCCGCGTTCGGCACGCCGACGAATCCGGCATCCGCAATGCTGCGGAGTTCAAAGTGGAACTCTCCTTCCTCTCCGGGAGTGCCTGGGGTGAACTCACGTGGGGCCTGATGGGTGGACGTTTTGAAATGCACATTCCCCTTCCCTCCCTTGCCGCCTTTGCAAAGCACGTAGCGGGAATTGCTCTCAGTCAGGTCGGCCACGGGCTCGTAACGGGTCACGAGTTCATTCGTCTCGTTGTCATATTCATGAATGACGCGGCTGACGAGCGTCCCGGGCGGCACTTTGTAAATGGCATCCTTGCCGCTGCGCCCGGTGCACTGCGTGGCGCCGCCCTTCGCCCCGTCTTCGGCAAAGAGGCGGTTGTTGAAGACGTAGTTGCGCAGGCTGTCCGTGCTGGGATCCACCAGCAGGATGAGGCTGCCACCGTTTCCGCCGTCGCCGCCGTCAGGGCCGCCTTTGGGACGAAATTTTCCGCGGTGAAAGTGCGTGCTGCCATCGCCGCCTTTTCCGGCGCGCGCTTGGACTTTGATTTGATCGACAAACATGGGTTGTTCAGTTAGCCGGGGTTGGGCCTTGGAGCAAGGGCCAGCTTCTGCGGGCTGCAGGCTACTGCCCGGCGGCCTCCTTGGTCTCAGAGGGGTAGAACAACTGCATCGCCCGCCGGATCTGCGGGCTTTTCAAGCTGGCCGCATAGATGGCGTCCGAGGTTTTGCGGTGTTTGGCGTACAGATGGTAGGCTCCAAGGGCTTCAAAGCCGGCATTGAGCGCTCCTTCCATCGGCAGGTAGCTGCGGCCATCGACTTCGAGGTTTTCGACCATGCCCCACGGCGGGAAGTAGCTGGCCTTCTCCATGCGTTCCAGCAGTTCATACGTTTCGGACGTCTCCGAATGCAGGGCGCCGGACATCAGGATGTAGTGCGGGTGGATAAGCTTCTGGTCCGGCAGATCGACGCCGCCGACGTAGTAGCCGTTGCCCGCCTCGTTTTCCCCGGCGGAGAGGCCGTAGATGCCATTGCGCGCGGCGTGGGACTGGGGCCAGCGTTTGGGGATGTAGGCGCGCTGCGCCCCCAGCATGGCGCGGCGCACGCTGAGCCAGCGCACGCCATCGTGGGCGTCGGGCACATCGCTGTCGAAGTCGGGATAAAACAAGCTTTGCAGTTCGGTGATGAATCCGGTGCCCTGCCAGGCCTTGCCCGGGGCGCGCATGGGCGGCGGACGATGCTCCGGACGTGCGATGCCCTCCATGAGCGTAACCAGCGCTGTTTCTCCGCCCCAGTCCAGCCAGCCATGAGGGAGCAGCGTGCTCGCATCATCGGCCAGGCCGTGGGAGAGCTGCCCGTCCGGCAGGTGCAGGTGTTCGAAATCGATGGCCTGCATCTGCTCCACCAGCTCCCCGGCGACGAGGGGCACATCCAGCATGATGGCGGCCAGAAGCATGGACTGCGCATAGATGGCCGTGTCCACGGTGCTGTACTCCGTGCCCGGGTGGATGCAGTATTTGTTCTCGTGCTTGTGCACAAAATGCGGCAGCAGGCCGCGCCCGGTTTTGAGTTTCTTCATGGCCTCATGCGTGCGGGCCAGCACCCAGCGCGCGTAGTCCGGGCTCACAATGCCCAGATCTTCCTGCGAAGCCGCCGCGGAGGCGAGGACGTACATGCCCGTGGCGGAAACGGATTCAAAGGCGCCTTCCTCGATGTGGGCACGGTCACGAACAAAGCCGGTGTCGATGGAATAACTGCGGGCGATCTTCGCATACGAAGCGAGGAAGGTGTAAACGTCCCAGGGCATCTGCGGCATTTCAATGCCAAGGAACAGCCCGGAGACCTTGACCTCGGCCCCGGGTTCCGCCGTCCAGATGATGGTCTTGCCGTCCTTTACCGCCTCCGGAGCCACGGCATGCACAGACATCTGGTACTGCGGGTCCGAAAGCTCAATGATCTGCGACCAGCGCTCCTCATTGGCAGGCGATTTGATTTCCAGCTTGATCTTCCCGCGTCCGGCGGCCTCGATCATCACCGCAGTCACCCGCGGCTGATACCTCGGAGCGATGGGTGCGGGATAGGCCTGCGTGAAATTCATCACGCGGTTCGCATTGCGCGCCTGCCCTGCCAGGCTGTGCCACATGCCGGCCCAGGCCTCCGGCTGCTGGCCGAGATGCACCACGACTTCATCCGTCAGCCACTCCATCTCATGCTCCGCCGGCCCGTGGAAGCCAAAGTCCGTGCCGATGTGGGTGTAGGCGGTGAATGAATTCAGCCGCTTGGTGCCCGCGAGCACCTGCTGCTTTTCATCCCGATGAATGAAATACTCCTGCACCGGCTGCCACACGAGACGTGTGGCCGGCTGCGCCACCGCATGCGTGCACAACATCGCAGCGGCGGCTCCAATGGTTGGAAAGAGTCGCATAAAAGCTTCTACGATAGTGGCGAACACAAGGTTTTGCCACCTTTCCAACCTTAAACTTTACCTTAGCGGACGATCAGCGCTCCTCGATCGGCACCACCTTCTGGCCGTACGGCTTGCCGACGTAGGCGCTGAGAGGGCGGAACAGGCGGTTTTCGCTCCACTGCTCCAGCACGTGGGCAGTCCAGCCGCTCATGCGGGCGATCGCGAAGATCGGGGTGAAGAGGTCGGTCGGGATGCCGAGGCTGTAGTAAACCGTGGCGCTGTAGAAGTCCACGTTGGCATTGAGGCCCTTCTGCTCGCGCATGATTTCGGCGATGCGTTCGGACATCTGGATCCACTTCGACTCGCCGAGCTGGCTGGTAAGCTGAATGGCCATCTCGCGCAGGTGGGGAGCACGGGGGTCGAGCACCTTGTAAACACGATGGCCGATGCCCATGATCTTCTTCTTCTGCGCCAGAGCGTCCGCCACCCAGGCGTCCACCTTGTCAGGGGAGCCGATTTCTTCCAGCATGTGGATCACGCCTTCATTGGCACCGCCATGCAGCGGGCCTTTGAGCGCGCCGATGGCGGCGCTGATGGCGGAGAACATGTCGCTCAAGGTGGAGGCCACCACGCGGGCGGTGAAAGTGGAGGCATTGAAGCCGTGCTCGGCGTGGAGGATGTAGGCGATGTCGAGGGTCTTCTCAGCTTCCTTGCTCGGCACCTCGCCATTCATCAGGTAAAGGAAATGCGCGGCTTCGCTGAGGTCCTTGCGCACCGGCGGGAGTTCCAGCCCCTGGCGTGCACGATGGAAGTAAGCGGCGATGACGCCGATCTGCGAGGTGAGGCGGATGGCGTTGGCGAGATTCTCACTGACTTCAATGTCGAAGCGCTTCTGGTCATAGCAGCCCAGCATGGAGACGGCGGTGCGCATGATGTCGATGGGCTTGGCGGTTTTTGGCGCCGCCTTCAGGAAATCGATCACCCCCTGGGGAAGTTCACGCTCGGCACGCAGCGCCGTGGTCAGCTTCTCAAGTTCGCCCTTGTTCGGAAGCTTGTTGTAGTAGAGCAGGTACACCACTTCCTCGTAGCTGACTTTGACGAGTTCATTGATGTCGTAACCACAGTAGAACAGCACGCCCTCCGCTCCTTTCACCTCCCCAAGACGGGTTTCAGCAGCAACGATTCCTTCGAGACCTTTGGATACAACAGACATGGGGGTGGGCGTGGGGGTTTTGAGTTGGATAGCAAATAGCGTGCTCAAACTACGGCTCAACCAAAGACTCGTTCACACGAAAAGAAATCTTCCATCGGGGATGGTCGGCATCCCCTGCGGACAGGAGGCGGTTTTTGTTTGTGCCTGGCCCGGCACTGGCCTAGCTGAACGGATGTCCGCCCCCTTCCGCCTTCTTTTCGTCTGCTTGGGCAATATCTGCCGCTCCCCTGCGGCGGAGGGCGTCATGCGGGCGCTGATCGAGAGCGAGGGGCTGGCGGACCGGGTGGCCATCCGCTCGGCAGGAACCGGCGGCTGGCACGCAGGCAAGCTCCCCGACCAAAGGATGCGCAATGCAGCGCAAAACAGGGGCTATGATCTCAGCAGCCGCGCCCGGCAGGTGACCCAAAACGATTTGCGGGACTACGACCTCGTGCTCGTCATGGACAATCAAAACCTGCGCGATGTGCGAACCTACGATGTCGCCTCCCAGTTCAGCTCCAAAATCCGGCTGTTCTGCGAATTCTGCACTGCCCACAGTGACCGGGAGGTGCCTGATCCCTACTACGGCGGCGAACAGGGCTTTGAGCTGGTGCTGGACCTGCTGGAGGACGGCTGCCGCGGTGTGCTGGCGCACATTCGCTCAGCCCTCCCGTAAAATAGCCTCCGCCACGCGCATGCCATCCGCTGCGGCGGAAATGATCCCGCCGGCGTAGCCAGCGCCTTCTCCCGCCGGATAAAATTGCTTCACGCGGATGCACTCCAGCGTCTGCACATCGCGCGGGATGCGCACGGGCGAGGAACTGCGCGTCTCCACCCCGGTGAGCACCGCATCCTCCAGCGCAAAGCCCGGCAGGTTTTTGTCGATGCGCGGGATCGCCTCCTGAATCGTCTCAATCGTGTATTCGGGCAGGCATTCGGTCAGGTTGGACCACACCACGCCCGGCTCGTAGGAGGGCTTGACCTTGCCGGGGCCCGTGGAGGCGCGTCCAGCCAGGAAATCACCCAGGAGCTGCGCCGGCGCGTGGTAGTTGCTGCCCCCCAGCGCAAAGGCCCTGCGCTCCAGGTCGCGCTGAAATTCGATGCCGCTGAGCACATCTCCCGCAGGCATGTCCTCCGGCCGCACATCCACCATGAAGCCGCTGTTGGCGTTGGATTCCGCACGCGCATAGCTGCTCATGCCATTCGTCACCACCATGCCAGGCTCAGACGTGGCCGCGACGACGAGTCCGCCGGGGCACATGCAGAAGCTGTAGGCCGCACGACCCGTGCCGCAATGCGCCACAAACTTGTACGGTGCCGACCCCAGCCGCGCATGCCCCGCCCATTTGCCATACAAACTGCGGTCGATCAGCGACTGCGGATGCTCGATGCGCACGCCGATGGAAAACGGCTTGGCCTCAAAGGGCACCCCATGCCGGTGCAGCATGGAAAAGGTGTCCCGAGAGCTGTGACCGATGCCGAAAACAAAGCGCGAGCCTTCGATCGTTTCACCATCCGCCAGCGTGACCGCGCGCATCACCCCATCCTCGATCACCACATCCGCCACGCGGGCGTTGAACCGCACCTCGCCACCCAGCGCGATAATTTCCTCACGCACATGCCGCACGACTTTGATGAGGCGGTCCGTGCCGATGTGCGGCCTGCTTTTGACCAAAATATCCTCCGGAGCGCCTGCGGCCACCATCTCGCGCAGCAGCCAGGGGATGCGGTGCTCTCGGTCACGAATCTGCGTGTAGAGCTTGCCGTCGGAGAAGGTGCCCGCGCCGCCTTCACCGTACTGCACGTTGGACTCCGCATTGAAATCCCATCCGCGCCGCCAGAAGCCGGTGACGTCACGCGCACGATCTCCGGCAGCCTTGCCACGCTCCAGCAGCAGAGGCTTGAGTCCGGCACGCGCCAGCAACAGTCCGCAAAACAAACCGCACGGCCCCGTGCCGACGATCACCGGACGCGCCGATGCCGCACGCGCCACGTTTTGTGCTACTTCGCGATAGTCTTCTTCCGGCGCCGGGCCGATGCGAGGATTTTTGCCGATGCGCTTGAGCACCCGCGCCTCGTCCTTCACCTCCACCAGCAGGGTAAAACTGAACTCCACATGCCCACGCCGTGCATCGATGGCCCGCTGCTTCACCTTGAGGCTGATCACATCCTCATCGCGCGCCCCCAGCAGTTTCACCACCGCACGGCGCAGGTCTTCATCCTGATGATCGACGGGGAGGAGAACCTGGGAGAGCTGTAGCATGGCGGGCGGTGATGGGCGGCAGTGCCAATAGCCCGCGCCAACGCCATATCAACCCTACTTCGTGTTTGCCGGCTTCTCCACCGGAGGCGTGTGCCAGCCGAAGACCTTGTCTCCATTGAAAAGCTTGTGGTGCTCCGGCGTCATGCCGCCGTAGTCGGCAATGACTCCCCCCGGCTCCACGGTGCCGACGCGCAGGTTCGCATACACATCCCCTTCGTCATACAGGACGTGCAGCGGATCACGCGGGCTGAGCTGGACGCCTTTGACCGGCTTGACGACGGTGAACCTCCAGGTGGTGTCGATGTGCTGGATGGAACCCAGCTCCCGGTAGATCAGCGCCTTCGGCACATTTTTAAGATCATACTGCGCCGCATTGTTGGTGCGCCACGGGTCATAGGCCAGGCTGCCCGGGTTCGAGTAATCGCCCGCCCACATGGCCTGGTAGGGAATGGGATCTGGCTGGTTCGCCCGGATCTCGGCAGGCGACTGCGTCAATGGGAAAGGGTGTTGCACCGGCAGCGGATCAACACGATCCACGATTTTGTTCACCAGAGAAAACACGTCGCTGGCCCGGCCATAGGTGAAAAACTGGTGGGAGTCGATCAGCTCCGAAGTGTCCACACGCGTCTTTTTCATCGTCAGCCGATGCTCGTTCGCGGTGGAGAAAAGATTAAAGCTCAGCAGGTAGTCGATGTCCTTCTCGAGCATGGAGGTCCTGCCTTGCACATCCTTGGGCAGGGCCAGTGTCTGCGTGCCGTTTTTGGTCTCCTCCGTGCTCAGGTTAAACACACGCATCTGGCCGCGGCGCAGCAGATGGGTGCTGATGCTGTCCGCCAGCGCCCGGCCCAGATCAGGGCGGCGCGTGCCGTCCACGGTCACATCCTCGGCATAGATCGCGACCTTCGGCTTCTCCGCGCTTTTCACACTCCAGTCGTCTGCGGCATGCAGTTTCGCGCTAAATACCGTGCTCACAAGAGCAGCCGTGAATAGGGTGATTCGGTGCTGATACATGGCCTTTTGGAGTTTGGCCGATGTTAAGGGTTCAAAAATCGCTTGGGAAGCGATATTTTGCCATCCCATTCTTCTAAAACATCCTAAGGATTCCAAAGATTCTGTTTCTGGAACCACTCCCGCACCAGGCGAAACACCTCCTCCCGCATCGTCTGGTCGATGGGGTGCCCCTGGCCATCGGCCACGAGGCGGTCGTTTGGTACCTTGTTTTTGTCCAGCACCTGCTTGAGCGCAGCGGACTGTTCCGGACGCACGGTGCTGTCATTGCCGCCATGCAGCATGAGGAAGGGCACGCGGACCTTTTCAGCCGCCGCATTGGAAGGCGCGGCATAGCCCTCCTGCGGCGAGATGCCGCTGCCGGTGATCGCCGCAGCTCTCAGCCCCTCGGGTGCCGTCGCCGCGAGACCGATGGTGACGAACCCTCCCATGCTGTGGCCGTAAGCCGCCAGCCTCCTGGCATCCACCTCCGGCATGCTGCGCAGAATGGCCAGGCAGGTCTGCGCACGGCGGATGTTTTCAGCGCTCGCGCCAAACTTCGCACGGTCTCCACCCCCGGTCCCTGCATGCGTGTAGTTCGGCGCTATGCACACCATGCCCCACTGCACCATCTCGCGGGCTTTCATTCCACCAAAGGCCTGCGCATTGCCGCCCATGCCGTGGCTGATCAGCACTGCCGGAAAGGGCCCCTTCCCCGCGGGCTTCATGAAAATGCCGTCCATTGTGAAATCTCCGTCCCGATAGGTCCAGCGTTCGCCATCAAGCTGAAAGCCCTTCATCGCAGCGCCCGCGCCGCTCTGAGGTGCGGGAACAGTGGCGGACGGACTTTGCGCAGGAGCCGCTGGCTGCGGCGGAGCGCTTTCATTTTCCTCACGCGTGATGCTGCCATCGTTGTTTTTGTCCAGCAGCTTGAAGAGCGGCGGCGGACCGCTGAACTCCTCACGCGTGACCTTGCCATCCTTGTTCTTGTCGTCACGCCCGGAGATCACTTCCCAGGGGATGCCACGTCGTGCGCCTCCCTGCGGCATTCCTTTGCGCGGATCGCGCTCCATGGCCGCCGCATCCGCCGTGCTTTCCGTGGCCAGCGCGTCGACTTTGACACTGCCGTGTTTGAGCCTCTCCTCAAAGAAGGTGCTGACCATGTCATCGATGTTCTTGCCCGCGAATCCGGGCCCGCCATGGCCTGCGCCATGAATCGTGTGAAAGTGCGCGCTAACCTCGCTCTTTTTGAGCGCCCCAAACAGAAGCTGGCTTTGGTTGATCGGAACGGTGGGATCTTTGTCGCCATGCACGATGAGAAATGGCGGATCATCCTTGGTCACATAAGTGATCGGGTCCACCCGCGCGGCCTTGTCCTTGTTTTGCATCACCGCGCCTCCGATCAGCTTTGCCTCCGGTGAGGCATCCGTCGCATGGCTCTCATAACCCGGTGTGGTGACGAACACGGTGAAGTCCGTCGGGCCAAAGTAATCGCACACTGCCTGCACGCGGCTCGACTGGTCCAGATTCGTCCCGACATCGAACTCCTTCACATCTCCGCTGGTGCCGAGCAATGCGACCAGGTGCCCGCCCGCGGAAGCTCCCCATACACCGAAGCGCTTGGGATCGAGCGAATACTTGCCCGCATTCGCCCGCAGCCAGCGGACGGCTGCTTTGCAATCCTCAATCTGCGCCGGAAACACCGCGTGCCCGCTCAGGCGGTAGTTGATGCTGGCCACGGCATAGCCCTTCTCTACGTACCCACCGCGCAAAGGCGGGCAGCCATCCTTGCTGCCATTCTGCCAGCCACCGCCATGCACCCAGATGATGAGCGGCAGCGGACCCGCGGCCTTCTCCGGCAGATAAAGGTCCAGCTTGTGCCGCTCATGCCCTCCTTCGACGTAGGCGAGATCGCGCAGTTCTTTGACACCAGCCGGAGCGCGAAGCTGCTGCGCCAGGACACTGGTGAACGATGCGGCGAACAGGAGGATGCAGAGGATGGGTTTCATGATTTGGGTTCAGCGTGTGGGTTGGGTGGCAGGGAGGGAATTCTGGCGCTGCTCTTCCTGGGTTATTCCAGCGATGATGCGCTGCAGCAGGGTGGCAGCTTGGGCCGCCTCTTCGGCCGTGAGGCCCTGCTCCACCGCCGCCACCACACGGCGGTGCAGTTCACGCACGCGCGGCTCCATCTCACGCCCTTTGGCGGTGAGACGCACACGCACCGCGCGGCCGTCCTGCGCGCAGGTGCGCAGGTTTACCACGCCTGATTTTTCAAGCCGGCCCAGCAGGGAGTTCAGCGCCGCCGCCGAACGCTGCGTGCGTCCCGCGAGATCCTTGATGATGCAGCCGTCCTTCTCATACAGCGCAAAGAGCACCGGGGCCATGCCGGGCCGCAGCAGGCGGTCCAGCTTCAGCTCCGCCAGTGTGCGCTCCACCAGTGCCTGAAAGTGGATGTTCGTCCGTGCTATCAGCGCCGGCAGGTCATCCAGCGGTGAAGCTGCAGCGGCGGCTTTTGTGGTGCACGAGCCGTTGGTGCGTTTTTGTCGGGTGCTTGCAGGCATAATACTTCAGGGGTGAAGCATCGAACCCTGTCCCCGTGAAGGAGTTGCAAAAATAACTCAGGGGTTTTTCACCAGCGCTCTCACCTCCGCCGCACCGATGGCATGGTGAAACACGATCTGCGTGCCAAGCTGCTGGCTGGAGGAGATGTCCTCTTTGCCTTTCTTTTTCCGCACCGGCAGCGGGTCTTCGAGCACCGTCTGGATCTCGGACACATGGCCCACGCCGTTGCCAAACTGGTCGATCAGCGCCGAACCGCTCGATCCCGGCGCCCAGTCAGTGGTGGTTTCCAGCCATACCGGTTTCGCCACGGCGGTGCCTTCAGGCAGCTTGTCCGCCTCCTTCTTGCGCATGAAAGCCCGTCTCACAAACCGGCTGACAATGCCTTCGCTGTAGTACCCTCGCTTGCCTGCGGGATCGCTGAAACACCACACCGGGTCCCCCGGGCTCACGTCCATGCTGAGCGGCAGCGCTGTGAGCGGCTGCGCGGACTTCACGCGTAGAATGGCGCAGTCCGTGCCGATGTTGCAGGCCAGCACCTCCGTCACCGGCAGCAGCACGTCATCCTCCGTGGCCACCACGAGCCAGCCTTCCTTCATGTTCGGCGGCGGCGCGATCACATGTGCGCAGGTCGCCACCGCGCCATCGGCGGTGATGGCATAGCCACCGGCCAGGTCCAGATGCCAGCGGTCGCACTTGGAGCACAGATACAGCTGCCCCACACGAAGGTGCGCCGTGCGCGCACGCTGCCAGCGCTCGCGCGCCGTGAGAGGCTTTGAATCCGCCGCAGGCAGGACGATCTCGCACTGCGTCCGCTGCGCCTGCTCCATGGCTTTCGTCATCGAGAGCAGTTCGGAGGCTCCCTGCAGTTTCTTTGCCTGCTCTGTCAGTGCCGCATTCGGCTTGGCCCCACGCCCTTCCGCGTACACCGGCACTCCTGGAGCCTGCGCATGGGCGGCGGCAGCCCCTGCGAGCAAAAGGAAAAAGATGCAGATGGGTTTCATGAGCGTCAGCCGATTTTCTCAGCCGCGAAGTGGCCCCTCAGCGCTTCTGGAATCCGAATGCTTCCATCTGCCTGCTGGTACGTTTCGACGAGGGCCACAAACAAACGCGCCAGCGCCGTGCCGGAGCCGTTCAGCGTGTGCGGGATGCGGTTTTTGCCGTTTTCATCCTTGTAGCGCAGGTTCATGCGGCGCGCCTGGTAGTCGCCAAAATTGGAGCAGCTGGACACTTCAAGGTAGGTCCCCTGCCCCGGCGCCCAGACTTCGATGTCATAGGTCTTGGCCGAGCCGAAGCCGATGTCTCCCGTGCACAACTCGATCACGCGGTAGTGCAGGCCCAGAAGCTGCAGCACCTTCTCCGCGTTCGCGGTCAGGCTTTCCAGCTCGGCCATGCTCGTCTCCGGCGTGGTGATTTTGACCAGCTCCACCTTGTCAAACTGGTGCATGCGGATCAGGCCGCGTGTGCCGAGGCCCGCGCTGCCGGCCTCACGGCGGAAGCAGGGCGTGTAGGCAGCGTAGTTCACCGGCAGCTTTTCCAGCGGCAGGATTTCATCGCGATGCAAATTCGTCACCGGCACCTCCGCAGTTGGAATGAGGTACAAATCATCCGTGGCGCTGTGGTAGACCTGATCGCCAAATTTCGGCAGCTGGCCCGTGCCTACCAGACACTCGGACTTCACCAGCAGCGGCGGGCTGATTTCCTCATAGCCATGCTGCGTCGTGTGCAGGTCCAGCAGGAAGCTGATCAAGGCGCGCTCAAGCCGTGCGCCTGCGCCGCGATACACCACAAAGGCGCTGCCGGAGATCTTGGCACCCGCTTCAAAATCGATCATGCCGAGCGCCGCGCCGAGCACGGTATGGTCCTTTGGCTGGAAAGCGTATTCGGGCTTGGTGCCCCACACACGCACTTCAGGGTTTTCCTCCGCCGTGCTGCCCACGGGGCAGGCCTCATGCGGCAGATTGGGCAGGCTCAGGAGAAGGTCCCGCTGGCGGACATCTGCCGCATCGGCTTCACGGCCGATCTCTTCAATGCGGCTGCCGATGCCCCGCACCTCCGCCTCAATGGCGCTGGTGTCCTGGCCGTTCTTTTTGGCAATGCCGATCTCCTTGCTGATGCGGTTGCGGTCACCCTGCAGCTTCTGGCGTTCCGTCTCGGCGGCACGGCGCTGGGTGTCAATAGACAGCACCTCATCCACCACGGACGCGAAGTCGCCATGGCGGTTGGCGAGGCGTTGTTTGACCTGATCTGGATTGTCACGAATGAGGCGGATGTCGAGCATAGGGGAGGGGAGGTTAGCGGGACTGCGCGGCTTGTCGAGTGCCGGAAGGGACATTGAGAGCGCCAAAAACGGCCTGCCGAAAGCAGCCGCCCTGACGCCCTCGAGAGCCCGAAGGATCATTGACAGGTGAAAACGTAGTCCGACCTTCCGGGCGTGATCTACCTCGACGCCAACGCCACCTCGCCGGTCGATCCAGCCGTGCTGGAGGCCATGCTGCCGTTCCTGCGCGAGCAGTATGCAAACCCCGCCGCCAGCTATGCCGCCGGGCGCAGGGTGCGCCGTGCCATCGAGCAGGCCCGCGCCCAGGTCGCCGCCCTCCTGGGCGCACGTGCCGGCGAGATCACTTTTACCAGCGGCGGCACCGAAGCCATCAATGCCGTGCACGCCTCCGTCCGCGCCCTCTGGCCGGAGAAACCCGTGCTCATCATCACCGGTACGGAGCACGCCGCCGTACTCGAATCCGCACGTCGCTGGCAGGCCCAAGGCGGCGAGGTCGTGACCGCTCCGGTGCACCCAAACGGGCGTGTCGATCTAACGGCGCTGCGCTCGCTCCTGCGCCCCGGCGTTACCGCACTGATCTCCATCATGTGGGCCAACAACGAAACCGGTGTGCTTGCCCCCATGCATGAGATTGTCGCGCTGGCCCACGCAGCCGGTGCGCTGGTGCATACAGATGCCGTTCAGGCGGCAGGAAAAATCCACCTCGATGTCAAAGCCACGCCCGTCGATTTCCTCAGCATGAGCGGGCACAAAATGCACGCGCCCAAAGGCATCGGTGCGCTCTACATCAGCCAGCGCGCGCGCTTCGCGCCGCTTCTCGTCGGCGGAGGTCAGGAAAGCGAACGCCGCAGCGGCACAGAAAACGTTCCAGGCATCGTCGCTCTCGGCAAAGCCGCTGAACTCGCCCGCCAGCATCTTGAAGATGGCACCAAATCCAAGATCAAAGCCCTGCGCGATCGCTTTGAGCATTTGGTCCATGCGGCGCTGCCGGGCATGCACATCCACGGCAGTCCCGCGCACCGCCTGAGTACGACGAGTTCCTTCTGCCTGCCTGACATCGACGCCGCTGGCATGCTCATCCTGCTGGATCAGGCTGGCATCGCCTGCTCTGCCGGTTCCGCCTGCCACACCGGGGCGCTGCACGCCTCCCCTGCCCTGGAAGCCATGGGCGTCAGTGCGCGTGATGCCGCCTGCACCTTGCGCTTTTCCTTCAGCCGCTTCAACACCAAGGCCGATGCCGAGGCCGCCGCGCACGCCGTCATCGAGGCCGCCCATAAAATGCGCGAGGCTCAGGGCTGCGATCTTGCCGTCCTCGCTCATTGACCTCCCACCCGGCCATCGCCATGAAACCCTCCACACTCCTGTGCTTGCTGCTCCCGCTTCTGCTTCTCTCCGGCTGCGCGGCAGGCGGATTGAGCCGGGCTTTTCCCGGCCAGTCGCTCACACTAAGCTACGATGATTTCGGCCCCGAGCGCAGCGCCTCCCGCTTCCTAGGACCGCGCGGTGCCCACACCTTCGTCATCGCCCATTACGGCTTCAGCGACATCACCCCCTCAGGCCCCGAGGACGTTCGTTATGTCAATGTCCTGCAAAGCCTGAATTTCCTCCGCGCCGAAGTCCGCGCCCTTCCCCCCACCGCTGCCAATGAACCCCTTCGCCAGCGTCTGCGCGCCACCTACGCCCGCCTCTACCCGCTGCAGCTCCGCCGTTACAATCTCGCCCTCATCTCCGCCTCCACCCAGCCCTTCGGCGGCATGAACCGCCGCCTCATGCTCCCCGCCCTTCCACCTCCAGAGATCTAATCCTCCCCGATACTCGTTTGAGTATCCAGCATCTAGCATCCAACTATCCAGCATGGCCCATCGCTTCACCTGCATCGAACGCGTCCAGTTCTCCGACACCGACATGGCCGGCATCGTCCATTTCTCCAATTTCTTCCGCTACATGGAGCGCGTGGAGCATGCCTTCTTCCGCAGCCTCGGCTTCTCCATTGTCGACAAGCCCGTGGAAGGCGAAGAACGCGTCGGCTGGCCCCGCGTCCACGCTTCCTGCGACTACATGGCTCCGCTGCGTGTGGAGGAGGAGTTTGAATGCGAACTCCTGGTGGAAGAAGTTCGCAGCAAGGTCATCCGCCATTTCATCCGCTTTTGGAAGCTGGACGGCACTCTGTGCGCCGAAGGCCGCATCACCGCCGCGTGCGTGCGCAAAGACAAGACCACCGGCCAGATGAAGGCCGTGGTCATTCCTCAGCGCTTCCGTGACAAAATTGAAGCCGCGCCGCCGGAGCTGCTGAAGCGCCCGGATCGAAAGTAAAAGCGCCCGGCGCCACGAGGGCCGAGACAGGGCCTGAGCCTATACAAAAAGTGAACAAAGCCGTTGTGACAGGCGTTTTTCACAGGCAATTCATTGTTCCTCACTCCACCCTTATCGTGAACGCCCAACCCAAATCTAAAATCATGCAGACCTGGCTCATGTACGCCCTCCTCACCGTGCTCTCCTGGGGCGTTTATGGCGTCATTCTTCATGCTGCACGCTCCAAGATGCCCATGGGCGCGGAGACTCCGAATGCCAGCCTCAAGGCCTTCCTGTTTGTCTGCATTGCCTACGCCCTCATCGGCATCG
The DNA here is from genome assembly GCF_044226605.1 of Prosthecobacter sp. Classification (GTDB taxonomy): domain Bacteria; phylum Verrucomicrobiota; class Verrucomicrobiia; order Verrucomicrobiales; family Verrucomicrobiaceae; genus Prosthecobacter. The sequence continues at coordinate 184,492 of NZ_JBGAGS010000008.1, forward strand.
TCACGGCGCTGGTGCTGAAGGCTCGCGGCACCAACTGGAGCTTCACCGGCGACACGGGCAGCGGCATTCCGCTCAGCCTCATCGCAGGCATGGCCGGGGCGCTCGGTGCTCTCACCCTCGTGCTCGCCCTCGGTGCGGCGGCCACTCCCATCATCAAAGGCGGCGGCGGCTTTGGCGTCGCGGCTGCCGCAGCAGTCATGCCCATCGTTTTCGGCGGTGCCCCCTTGGTCAACACCGTCACGGCCATGCTCCTGCATCGTCCGGAAAAATCGCTCCCGCCGCAGTTCATCATCGGCTGCGTGTTGGCCATCGTAGGCACGGTCCTGGTGGCCAAATACGCCCCCTCCAACAATCCCGGCACCGCCGCCCACGCCCCCGCATCTCCTGCAGAAGCCCCCAAGCCACACTGAGATGGCACGCCTGCTTCTTTTCGACATCGACGGCACGCTCATTGACAGCAATGGCGCTGGCGGTGCAGCCATTCTTGACGCCGCCGAAGAGCACTTCGGCATCAAGCGCGAGCAGCTGCCCACGCTCCATCTCGCAGGTGCCACCGATCCCGCCATCGCCATGGATGTGTTTGGCCACATGAACGTGGTTCACACTCCGGCGGACGTCACCGCCTTCCTTGAGCGCTATCTTTCCCACCTCCAGCGCCGCCTCCAGGCGGATGACTTCAGCGGCTACACCCTCCCCGGCGTGAAAGAACTGCTGCAAGCCCTGCGCGGTGAAAGCGAGGCTCACATCGGCCTGCTCACCGGCAACGTCCGCCGCGGCGCGGTGATCAAGCTTTCCCGCCACGGCATTTACGAGCACTTCCTCGAAGGCGGCTTCGGCAGCGATCACCATGACCGCAACGAACTCGGCCCCGTGGCTTTGCGCCGCATGCAGGAGGCCACCGGCACCACCTACCACATTGACGACGTCATCGTCATTGGAGACACGCCCAAGGACATCCGCTGCGCCGCTGCCTTCGGCGCCAAATGCCTCGCCGTCGCCACGGGTCAGTACAGCCATGCCGAGCTGAGCGCGCTCAATCCCTGGCGCTGCGTCGAATCGTTTGCCGATGTGCCTGCGATCATCGAGATGCTGCTGCGTCACTGATTTTCATGAGCGCCACCTCCGATGCCACGCGTGCCATGCGGCTCTCGCTCGCCATTGGGTTTCTCATGCTCGTGCTCAAAGTGGGCGCGTATGTGCTCACAGGCTCAGCGGCCATCCTCGGCGATGCCGCCGAGTCCGTCGTTCACGTCGCCGCCGTGATGTTCGCCAGCTTCAGCCTCGGCCTTCTGCACAAGCCCGCCGATGACGACCACCCCTACGGCCACAGCAAGATCGCCTTCTTCTCCGCCGGCCTCGAGGGCGGGCTGATCATCCTCGCGGCGCTGTTTATCATCTACGAGTCGGTGCGCCGCCTCCTGCTGCACCTGCCGCCTGCCAATCTGGACGCAGGCCTCGCCCTCACCGCGCTCACCATCGCCATCAATGCCGCCCTCGGCGTGTATCTCGTCCGCACCGGGAAAAGACAAGGCTCCCTGATCCTCGAGTCCAATGGCAAGCATGTGCTCACGGACGTGTGGACCAGTCTCGGCGCCATCATCGGCCTTGGCCTCGTCGCTTTGACGGGCTGGCACAGCTGGGACTCCATCTGCGGCCTCATCATGGCGGCCAATATCATCTGGACCGGCTACGGCCTCATGCGCCAGAGCGTCGGCGGCCTCATGGACACGGCCGATGCCAGGCTCAATGCCATCCTCGATGCCGCGCTGACCCGCGAGACCGAGAAGCACGGCCTCAAATTTCATGCCCTGCGCCACCGCGATGCTGGAGAGATGCACTACGTGGAAGTCCATCTCCTCTTCCCTGACGACATCATGCTGCGGGACGCCCACCGCATCGCCACGGAAATCGAAACCGCCGTGCAGGCCAGCGTGGAAAATCCGGTGCTCATCACTACTCACCTCGAATGCCAGGGAGATCATGACGAGCTCCATCAGCACGGCGAAGCCAGCGATCCCCACCGCATCCGCGCATGATCCCGCTCGATGCCAGCGCCTTGCAGGATGATGCCCTGCCATGGCACATCACCGTATTGGATGAAGTCGGCTCCACCAGCGACTGGCTCAAACAAAACGCAGCATCCCTCCCCGTCGGCACCGTGGTCTTCACCGAATCCCAAACCGCAGGCCGAGGCCGCCGCGAGAACCGCTGGCTCGCCCCCCGCGGCAAAGACTTGATGTTCTCGCTGCTGCTGCAGCCCGCGGCCTCGATGGAGAAATGGCCGCGCATCACCACCCTCGCAGCCCTCGCCATCTGCAAAGCCATTGAAGCCGAGCTGCCCTTGCAGCCCCGCATCAAATGGCCCAACGACATCTACCTCAGCGATCTCAAAGTCAGCGGCCTGCTGGCAGAGACGGTCTCCGCCCCCGGAGGCATGCGGCTTGTCCTGGGCATCGGCTTGAACGTCAACACCCTCGACTTCCCGCCTGATCTGTCCGCTGCCTCCCTGCTGAAACAGCTGCCCCCGGCTTCGCTCCACGAGATCGACCGCAACCCGCTCGCCAGCCGCCTGCTGGCTGCTCTTCACACCGAATTCCAACGCCTCGACGACGATTTCAGCGCCGCCATCGCCGAAGTCCGCGAGCGTAGCTGGCTTATCGGCCGACAGATCCGCGCCCGCGCTCCGCAGGGCGAAGTCTTTGGCCGCGTACTCGACCTAAATGAGGAAGGCCACCTCATTCTCCAGTTTCCCGATGGCAGCAGCCACACGCTGACCAGCGCCGACGAGGTCCGCCGGGTGTAATTCCGCATTCGACTTTCGCCATTCGGCATTCAAAATGCGCGCCCCCATGTTTCGCGCCATTCTCACGTCCCGTCTTCAAGCCGCCTTCACTGCCGCAGGCATCGCCCTGCCCGAAGGTTTCACCCCCGGTGTGGTCATCGCCTCAGACACCCGCTATGGCGACTACCAGAGCAATGCCGCGATGATCCTGGCCAAGCAGCTCAAGACCAATCCCCGCGCCCTCGCCGAGCAGATCAAGACCGCTCTTCAAGTCGAAGACCTGTGCGAGAAGACCACCGTGGACGGCCCCGGCTTCCTCAATTTCACCCTCAGCGCCCCCGCGCTCGCGCAGCGCCTCTCCGTCATCGTCAAAGACGACCACGTCGGCGTCCCGCAGGTGGAGAAAGCCAAAACCATCGTCGTCGATTTCTCCGCGCCCAACATCGCCAAGCCCATGCACGTGGGCCATATTAGGAGCACCTTCATCGGCGACTCTCTTGCCCGCATGGCCCGCTTCATCGGCCACAAGGTCATCACCGACAACCACGTCGGCGACTGGGGCACCCAGTTCGGCATGATCATTTATGGCTGGAAGAACAAGCTCGATCATGAAAAGCTAAAAGCCGACCCCATCCATGAGTTGGTCAGCGTTTACAAAGCCGTGAACGCCGAAGCCAAAGCAAACGAATCTATCCTTGAGACCTGCAAAGGCGAACTCGTGAAACTGCAGCAAGGCGATACTCAAAACCTCGACATCTGGAAGGAATGTGTGCGCCTCACCCTCGAACAGCTCGAAAAAGTCTACGGCGCTCTCGACATCAAGTTCGACCACTACCTCGGCGAAAGCTTCTACAATGACGCTCTCGCTCCACTCGTGGCAGACATGCTCAATCAGGGCATCGCCACCATCAGCGAAGGCGCCACCGTCGTCTTCAGCGATGGCAGCGTGAAGCCCGAAAACGACCCCTTCCTCATTCGCGAAAAAGACGAATGGAAGGCCGCCCCCTGCATCATCCGCAAAGGCGACGGCGGCTTCCTCTACGCCACCACCGATCTCGCCACCATCGACTACCGCGTCAAGGAGTGGAAGGCCGATGAAATCTGGTACGTCGTTGGCGCACCGCAGCAGCTTCACTTCCGCCAGGTCTTCGCCGCCGCCCAGCGTCGCGGCATCACTACCAAGATGATCCACATCGCCTTCGGCAGCATCCTCGGCCCGGACGGCAAAATGTTCAAAACCCGCAGCGGCGAAACCGTCGGCCTCCTCGAAGTCATCGACGAAGCTATCGAGCGCTCACGCGCCGCAGCCGATGAAAAAGAGCAAGGCCTCACCGACGCCGAAAAAGACGAGATCGCCCGCATCATCGGCGGCGGCTCCGTCAAATACGCCGAACTCAGCCAGAACCGCCTCACCGACTACAAGTTCAGCTGGGACAAAATGCTGAGCCTCCAGGGCAACACGGCCCCCTACCTCATCAACGCCTACGTCCGCACCCGCGCCATCTTCCGCAAGCTCGACGGCGCAGTCACACTCACCGACGACCTCGCCATCACCGAACCCGCCGAACGCGCCCTCGCAATGAAGCTCGCCCAGTTCGCCGAAAACTCCCACGACATCCTCGACGACCATCGTCCGAACCTGCTGGCGAACTACCTCTACGAACTCGCAAACACCTACCACAGCTTCTACGAAGCCTGCAACGTGCTGCGTTCCGAAGGCACCGTCCGCAACACCCGCCTCACCCTCTGCGAAGCCACCAGCCGCGTCCTCAAAACCGGCCTCGGCCTCCTGGGCATTCAGACGACGGAGCGGATGTGAGACCTTGACGATTCCACGGAATCCATCATCCTTACAGTCTTATGACGGCTGTGGCTGCCAAACTCATCCCGCTTCTCGAACCGCTGGAAGCTTCTGACCGCGCCGAACTGGCCACCTGGCTGTTTGACTCGATTGATGACACGCTGGCGGAGCCTGATGCCGCTTATGAACAAGCGTGGGTGCAAGAGATCGAGAGAAGATCGCAGGAGATTCATTCTGGAGCCGTGATTGGAATCCCCTCAGCAGAAGTTTTTGCCGAGATCCGTCGGAAATATTTGTGATGAATGAAGCCTGTCGTATTTCACCCCGAAGCAATTCAGGAGCTGGACGACGCAGTGGCATACTATGCCGAACGCTCCTTCAAGGCTGCCTCGGCCTTTGAAGCAGCCATCGAAATCGGAGTAAATTCCATCGCACAAAACGCAAGCCGCCATGCCTTTTTCTGCGGCACCAGCAAGCGAGCATTCCGCCTGGCTCGGTTTCCTTATCTGATCATCTATGAAGAGCTGCCAGGCCATGTCTGGGTTAATGCCGTTGCTCACGAGCGCCGCCATCCCGATTACTGGAAAAACAGGAAGGCCTAGGATCAATAGCCCTTCATCCAAAAATATGCAGCGCCTCCTCTTCACTCTCCTCATCGGCCTAACTCTCTCCGCAGCCACTGCCGCAGAACTCGCCTTCCCTGAAGCCGCCGGCTTCGGCGCCTTCTCCAAAGGAGGCAAAGGCGGCAAGGTCATCGAAGTCACCCGTCTCGACGACGACCTCAAAAATCCACCCGAAGGTTCCTTCCGCTGGGCTGTGCTGCAGAAAGGGCCGCGCATCGTGAAGTTCAAAGTGGCAGGAACCATCCTGCTTCAAGACGAAGTCGAAATCAGCGAGCCGTTCATCACCATCGATGGTAGCGATGCCCCCGGCATGGGCGTCTGCCTGCGTGGCGGTTCCCTGGAGTTCAACCGCACTCACGACATCATCGTGCGTTACATCCGCGTGCGTCTGGGAGATGAAACGACGAAGCGCAAGAACCGCGATCACAACCTCAAGCGCCCCGAGCACTCAAACGCACTCGACTGCATCGGCCTCTCACGTTGCCATGACGCCATCATCGATCACGTCTCCACCTCCTGGAGCTGCGATGAACTTTTCAGCGTCGTGCATTGCCAGAATGTCACCGTGCAGTGGTGCATCCTGGCCGAACCGCTGAGCAATCCCGAGCTGCACCCCTACGGCGACAACCACGCCTTCTGCTTCAATTCCAGCGCGGACACCATGAGCGTGCATCACTGCCTCTTCGCCCGCTATGTCATGCGCGGCCCCCAGTTTGAAGCCAATGACATGCGCAAGGGCGATGACTACGCCGTGCAGATGGAAGCCATCAATAACGTGATGTTCAACTACGAGCGCTCCGGCTCACGCTACACCACAGGCATCGAGAACCACAAGGACGAAGCCACACCCAAAGGCTACGCCTTCCAGTTCATCGGCAACGTCTATCTCGGCGACCCGAAAAAGCCCGCCATCGAAGCCGTGATGAAACACGAGGTGCATGAAAATGTGCGCGCCTTTGCCAGCGACCGCGCTCAAATTCAGCTCAGCGACACCAAAGGCCGCGAAAAGCTCAAAGACGCCGCCTTGCAGCAGATCCAGGAGCACCCCGTCTTCACCTCCCCCACCCCCATCCCACCGCAAAGCGCCGACGAAGTCCTGCGCGGCGTCCTGGAAAGCGCCGGCTGCTCCCACAAGCGGGACGCAGTGGATCAGCGCGTCATCACCAGCGTGCGGGAAAAAACATTCCTCCCCGTCGTCCGCTCCCAAAACGACGTCGGCGGCTGGCCAAAGCTCGGCGAATAAGGAATCGCTGGCACGGCGGCCATTCGTCATTCATCATTCCGCCTTCGTTATTTCCAGCCGCCATGCCCGTCCCACTCCTCGACGTCAACGCCCAGAACCACCCCCTCGAATCCGAACTCCAGGCCGCCTTCACCCAGGTGCTGCATCACGGAAGGTTCATCATGGGGCCGGAGATGGAGACGTTCGAAGCCGAGATCGCCGCGATGGTCGGTGTAAAGCACGCGCTGTCAGTCTCCTCCGGCACGGATGCCCTGCTGCTGGCGCTCATGGCGCTCGACATCAAAGCTGGTGATGAGGTCCTCTGCCCCGCCTTCACCTTCTTCGCCACCGCAGGCGCCGTCTCACGCCTCGGCGCCATCCCGGTCTTCACCGACGTCTGCCCCGTCTGCTTCAACATGGACGTGAACGACGCACGGAAAAAGATCACCGCGAAAACGCGCGCCATCATTCCCGTGCATCTCTTCGGCCAGTGCGCGGACATGATCCCCATCCTGGCCCTGGCCAAGGAACACGGCCTCAAAGTCATCGAAGACGCCGCGCAATCCATCGGCGCCAAATACCGCGGCACCAGCAGCGGTACCTTGGGCGACTTCGGCACTTACAGCTTCTTCCCCAGCAAAAACCTCGGCGGTTTTGGCGACGGCGGCATGCTCGTCACCAATGATGACGCACTGGCCGAATACGCCCGCGTGCTGCGCGTGCACGGTGGCAAGCCCAAATACTACCACCACTACGTCGGTGGCAATTTCCGCATGGACACGCTGCAGTGTGCCCTGCTGAGCGTGAAAGTGAAACGCTACGCCCAATACACCGCAGACCGCCAGCGCAATGCCGCCCATTACATCGAGGCCCTGTCCAAGATCCCCGGCGTGGTTCAGGCCAATCCGGAACACTGCAAATGCGTCAGCACCCAGGACACCTGGCTGACCACCCAGCACGCCAAAATCATCCTGCCCGTCAGTTACGAGCACAACGAGCATATCTGGAACCAGTTCACCATCCGTGTGCTCTCCAGTCAGCGCGACTCCCTGCGCGATCATCTCGTCGCCAAAAAAATTGGCTGTGACATCTATTACCCCGTCACACTCGATCAGCAGACCTGTTTTGCGGATCTGCCCACCACCTCTCTCTCCGGCTGCGAGGTCTCACACCGCGTCGCCAGCGAGGTGCTCAGCATTCCGATCTATGGAGAACTCACCGAAGCGCAGCGCGAAGAGGTCATCGACGCGATCCGCGAGTGGGTTCTTGCGACATCATAAGATCGCGGCAGCGAGCATCATACCCGAAGGGATCATCGCGATCCCCGCTTCAGAAAGGCTGTGGCGAGATGAAAATGAAAGGGACCACAAGAATGGTCCCTCACAGTCCCCGTTCACAAACGGGACGATCAGGGCTTCACCGGTGCTGGCGTAGGCGCTGCAGGAGCCGGGGTTTCAGCACTTGGCGCTGACGGCGAAGTCGGCACGGCAGGCACAGGAGTCGGAGCGGGAGCAGGTGCTGCCGCTGGGGGATTCGAAGCCGGGGCCGGAGCAGGGGCTGGGGTCAGCGGCAGCGGGGCCGGCACAAGCGGCGGTGTGGGAGGGGCGGGAGCCGGCGCCGGGGTGCTCGCTCCGGGTGCTGGCACAGGCGGAGGCGTCGGCGCAGGAGCAGGCACTGCAGGTGTGGTCACCGCAGGAGCGGGAGCACCAGGAGGAGTGATCATGGCTGGGATGGGAGGCGCACCAGGAGGATTGATCGTGGCACCAATGCCGCCACCGGGAGAATTCAGCTTCAGATTCGGCACGCCCGGGACGGCTGGCGCTGCAGGCTTGGGCTCCACTTTGGGAGCCGGTGGAGGATCAACTTCTTTGGTCGGCAGGGCCGCCGCGATCCACCCGAGGCGGCTCTGACTGATGGTCTGGAACTCCGGAAGGTCCGGGAACTTCACAGCAACGTCCTCATACGCCTTCTTGGCCTCTTCGGACTTGCCCTGAGCCCAGAGCAAGTCTCCCAGACGCACCTGCGCCAGGGGAGCGGCTTCACTGGAGGCAAATTCATTGACCACACGTTCAAAAACGGTCTTCGCCTCCTTGCTTTCCCCCATGGCATCCAGCTTGGTACCCAGGCCCAGCAGAGCATAGACAGCCAGCGGGTTGCCGGAATCCTTGGTGGTAAATTCTCTGAGGGCTTCCACGGCGGAGGACTTCTTGTTTTGGTCCCACAGCAGGTCAGCCTTGAGCAGCAGTGCATTGGCCGCGGCATTGGTGCCAGGATAACGCGAGATCACCAGATCGCAGTCATCCACAGTCTTGGCGCTTGTGAAGGCTTCGGAAGCCTCATTGGCCTTGGCCTTGTTTTGAAGATGGATAAAGGCACCCGCTATCAGTGCGACCACCACGAGAATGAAGACCCAGACGAGCTTGCGGAAGTTGTCCTCAATGAACTTTTCCATGCCTGTGGATGGAAGCTCTTGGGATGCGGAATCAAATTGAGACATAAAAGAGGGAGGATTGAAATCGAAAGGGTCGGCAGGTCTGGAAAATAACGGAAAAGGAAGCCGGCTACACGCTCTGGTTTGGGTGTTTGCTGGCTTCCTTCGTCAGTTCTTAGCCCGTCATGGCGAAGCTTGGCTTACGCTCCCACCTGGGCGCGGGCTTCATCGGCCAGCGCAGTGGAGAGATAGCGCTCGCCCGTGGAGCAGGCGACGGTGACGATCAGCTTGCCGGCGTTTTCAGGACGCTTGGCCACTTCAATGGCGGCAAGGACGTTGGCTCCGGTGCTGATCCCGACGAGAATGCCTTCTTCCTTGGCCAGGCGGCGTGCCATGGCAAAGGCGGCGTCGTTGCTGATCTTGATGCACTCGGTGATCTGCGGATTGCCAGCGCTGTCCTTGAGATGCAGGTTGGTGGGGACGAATCCAGCACCAGTGCCTTGAATCTTGTGCGGTCCGGGTTGCACGGGCTGTCCGGCCAGGGTCTGGCTGATGACTGGGGACGCCTCGGGTTCCACAGCGATGGCGGTGAAGCTTGGCTTGCGTGGCTTGAGCACTTCCGTCACGCCAGTGATGGTGCCACCCGTGCCCACAGCGGCCACGAGAATGTCGATCTTGCCGTCCGTGTCTGCCCAAAGTTCTTCAGCAGTGGTCTTCGAGTGGATGGCAGGATTCGCAGGATTTTCAAACTGCTGCGGCATCCAGGCATTCGGCGTGGTGGAGACGATCTCCGTGGCCTTGGCGATCGCACCCTTCATGCCCTGAGCACCTGGGGTGAGCACGAGTTCAGCGCCGAGCAGCGCGAGCAGCGTGCGGCGTTCCAGAGACATCGTCTCAGGCATCGTCAGGATGAGCTTGTAGCCCTTCGCTGCAGCCACAAACGCGAGCGCGATGCCGGTGTTGCCGCTGGTAGGCTCCACAATGACGGTGTCCTTGGTCAAAATGCCGCGCTTCTCCGCGTCTTCGATCATGGCAGCACCGATACGATCCTTCACGCTGCCCAGCGGATTGAAGAACTCGCACTTCAAAGCGACGGTGGCATTGAGGCCGGCAGTGACTTTGTTGAGCTTCACCAGCGGTGTTTTGCCCACGGTTTCGACGATGTTGTTGTAGATGCCCATGATCGTGTTCGGTTTGCGGTTAATTTGCGGAGGGTTGCCGTAGTTGGCCTAAATTAGTGCTGATTGCAGAACTCTTCGAAGCGGTCCATGCCGGCATTGATCACGTCCAGACCGGTGGCGTAGCTGAAGCGCACGGTGTGCTCCGCACCGAAGGCCACGCCGGGGACGATCGCTACCTTCTGCTTGCTCAGCAGCTTCTCGCAGAAGTTCACGCTCTTGATCTGGGTAGGCTCGATGTCCACCAGGAAGTAGAAGGCACCCATCGGCTCCACCACACGGATGTTCTTGATGTTGTTCAGGCGGCCCAGCATGTACTGGCGGCGCACGTCGAACTCATCGCGCATGTCGCTCACGATCTGCTGGTCCATCTGCAGGGCGGCCAGGGCGCCGTATTGGGCGAAGCTGGTCGGATTGCTGGTGGTGTGGCTCTGGATCGTGTCGATCGCGTCGGCGATCTTCTTCGGAGCTGCGGTGTAGCCCAGGCGCCAGCCGGTCATGGCGTATGCCTTGGAGAAGCCGTTGATGGTGATGGTGTGGTCGTAGATCTCCTTGCTCAGGGAGGCGATGCTCACGTGCTCGTGGCCGCCATAGACCAGCTTTTCATAGATTTCGTCGGAAAGGATCACGATGCCCTCGCCCACGGCGATCTCGGCCAGAGCCTTCAGCTCATCCTTGGAGTAGATGGAGCCGGTCGGATTGCCGGGAGTGTTCAGGATGATCATCTTCGTCATCGGGGACATGGCGTCCTCAAATTCATCTGGAGTGAGCTTCCAGCCGTTTTCGCGCTTCGTTTCCACGATCACCGGGATGCCGCCGACGATGCGCACCATCTCAGGATAGCTGGTCCAGTAAGGAGCAGGGATGATGACTTCGTCGCCAGGATTCACGCAGGCGAGGATGGCGTTGTAGCAGGAGTGCTTGGCACCGCAGTTCACGCTAATCTGGGAGGGCTCATACTGGACGTTGTTGTCCACCATCAGCTTGGCGGCGATGGCCTCGCGGAGTTCCAGGATGCCGGCGCTTTCGGTGTAGCGGGTTTTGCCGCTGGTCAGTGCCTTGGTGGCGGCCTCAATGATGGGAGCCGGAGTGTCAAAGTCGGGTTCGCCGGCTCCGAAGCTCAGCACGTCCACGCCCTGCTTCTTGAGCGCCTTCGCCTGGGCGGTGATGGACAGGGTCATTGAAGGAGCTACTTCGGCGATGTTCTTGGCGATAAAATCCATGGTCTGGGGTGGTTGGGCGGGTGAAAATGGCGGGGGGCCAACTATAAAGGCGGGGGCGGGAAGTTTGTCAATCATTCCTCCCACCGCAGAGAAAGGGCGGCTTGTGTCCCGCGCCGTGCCGCCTTAGTCGTGCACACTCATGAGCCACCCACGCCAGTCCTCCCCTTCCCGCCCTCCCGCCGTCCCCATCAGAGGCATGGCGCTGGATGTTTTGGGCGAGTGGGCCAAAGGCGAACGCTTTGCCGCGGACCTCATGGACTACATCCAGCGTGAGAACCAGCTCAGCACGCCGGACACCGCCTTTTTGCGCGACATCGTCCTCACCACCCTGCGCAATCTCTCCCTGCTGGACCACTGGATCGACCTCATCACCGACGGCAAGCACCTCGACCACCGCAGTCGCTGGGGCCTGCGCATCGGCCTCTGCCAGGTGTTGATTCTCAAGGTTTCAGAATACGCCGCCGTGAATGAAACCGTGGCCGCCACAGGCCGTGCGCGCAGCCTCATCAATGCCGTGCTCCGTCGCGCCTGCCGGGAATCCGAAGAGTTGCTGGCCATGGTGCCCACGCTTCCGCTGGAGACCCGCACCTCGCACCCGAAATGGCTCATCGAGCACTGGCTCAGCCTCTACGGCGAAGCCAAAACCACCGCCCTTTGCGAGTGGAATCAAATCCCAGCTCCCATTTGCGCCCGCGTCAATCACCTCTACCCGCAGCTCACCGAAACGACGGACGACTTCATCGTCTGCGAGAGCCTGCCGCGGGAAGATTTGAGCGTCGGAAAAGTTTACATGCAGGACCCCAGCACCGCCGTGGCCCCTCGTCTGCTGGCCCCGCAGCCCGGCCAGCGTGTGCTCGATGCCTGCGCCGCCCCCGGTGGCAAGACCGCTCTGCTGGCGCAGCTCATGGAAAACACCGGTGAGATCATCGCCTGCGATGTCGCCCCCGGCCGCCTGCGCCGCCTGGAAGGAAATCTCCACCGCCTTCACGTGGCAAACACCCACATCGAGCAGCACGACTGGGCCGATCCAGAAATCCCCGCCTTCGCCAAAGCCGGCTTCGACCGCATCCTCCTCGATGTCCCCTGCTCCAACACCGGCGTCATGCGCCGCCGCGTGGACGTCCGCTGGCGCCTGGAACCCGCCGACATCACCGCCCAGGTGGAAACCCAGACGCTCCTGCTCAAAAACTGCCTCCGCGTCCTCAAGCCCGGCGGCATCCTCGTTTACAGCACCTGCAGCATCGAACCCGCCGAAAACGAACAGCTTGTCGCCGCAGTCCTCGAATCAACCCCAGGCTACGAACTCCTCACCACCCGCCACAGCTTCCCTCCCGAAGATCAAATGGACGGCGCCTTCGCCGCTGCGATCCGCCGGGTGTGAACTTCTTGCGTGACATCCACCCTGCCTTTCTTCAACAATCCGCCCCTTCACTCATGAAATTCACCTCCCTCCTTCTCGCCCTCACGCTCGCGACTCCTATCTTCGCCGCTGATGCCCCTAACGCCGCCGGTTTGCAGCTCTACAGTCTGCGCAGCCAGTTCAAGCTGCGTGGGGTGGCCTGGACGCTGGATCAGGTGAAGCAGTTCGGCATCAAGGAAGTGGAGCTTGCCGGCACCTACGATCTGACCGCCGAACAGTTTAAAGCCGAGCTGGAGAAGCGCGAGCTGAAGGCGGTGAGCAGCCACTTCCCTTACGCACGTTACAAGAACGATCTCGACAACGTGGTGAAGGAAGCGAAGACGCTGGGCCTCAAATATGCGGGTTGCGCTTGGATCGACCACAAGGACAGCTTTGACGAAGCGGAGTGCCGGGATGCCATCGCCGTCTTCAACAAAGCGGGTGAAGCCCTCGCCAAGGAAGGCATCACGATGTTTTACCATGCGCACGGGTTCGAATTTGAGCCTTATGGCGACGGCACACTGCTGGACCTCTTCCTGAAGGAGACCAAGCCTGAATTCGTCTCCATGCAGATGGACATTCTGTGGATCGTCTTCCCCGGCCAGGATCCGGTGAAGCTTTTGGAAAAATACAGCGGCCGCTGGAAGCTCATGCACCTCAAGGACCTCAAAAAAGGCGTGGCCACCGGCTTCCTGACGGGCAAGACCGACGTGGAAAACGATGTCGTTCTCGGCAGCGGCCAGATGGACTGGGCTGCGATCTTCGCTGCTGCGCGCAAGAATGGCATCAAGCACTACTTCATCGAAGACGAATCCTCTACCTCAATGGAGCAGATTCCACAGAGCCTGAAGTTCCTGCGCGCCAACGGCTTCGAGTGATCTCACTCTCATGTCCCGCCGCCTTCACGCCATGGTTCTGCATGGCGTTTTCATCCTTTCTGGCATTTCGGCGCTGATTTACCAGCTCGTGTGGCAGCGTGCGCTGCTGACGATCTATGGAAGCAACGTCGAATCCGTGGCGATGGTGGTGGCGGCGTTTTTAGCGGGGCTTGGCATCGGCAGCATCGCAGGCGGGTGGATTTCAAAATTTGCCCGTGCACCGCTGGTGCTGCTGTTTGGCCTCGCGGAGCTTGGCGTGGGGGCCTACGGCCTTATATCCCTGAAGCTGTTTGATGCCGTGGGCGCGCTGACTTCCGCGCAATCGCACGGTTTGACCACCGGTGCGCTCGTTTTCCTCCTGGTGTTTCTGCCCACACTGCTCATGGGGGCAACCCTGCCACTACTCGTAGCCCATCAAGTGCGCGATACGGCGCATGTGGGAGAAAGTGTGAGCAGGCTGTATTTTGTGAACACGCTCGGCGCAGCGCTCGGCGCCTACATCGCGGCACACTGGCTGCTCGGCAGCTTTGGCATGAGCGGCACCACCCGCATCGCGGCCTGTTTGAATGCCACGGCGGCGCTGGTTGTGCTGCTGATCTTGAGAAAGCCTGCTGCCGAGGCTCCGGCTGCGGTGGTAGCAGAGGTTACGACGGCATGCGAGATTCCTTTTCGCACGGCTTTGCAATGGTCGGCACTTTCTGGATTTTTGGCGCTGTCGTGGGAGATCATCTGGTCGCGTGTGTTCAATTTCGCCAGTGCTTCCAAGGCCCCCGTGTTTGGCTACATGTTAGGTAGTTACCTGCTGGGACTGGCGCTTGGCTCGCTGCTCAGTCCGCGCGTGCTGAGGCAAGCGGGTGAACTGCGTGGAAAACTGGCGCGCTGGGTGGCAGTTTCGAGCGTGGGAGGTTTCCTGGTGGCTCCGCTGACGGCGGAGGCGGCATGTTACCTTTCGTGGGAGCTGGGGTATCTCTTCGTCGTCATTGCCGGGGCATTGATCGGCCTCACCTTTCCCCTGCTCTGTCATGCGGCTATTCCTCCGGGCAACGACACCGGCAGGCAGCTTTCCTGGTTGTACCTGGCCAATATCATCGGCTCGGGCGCGGGCAGTCTGCTCACGGGGTTTCTATTCATGGAGTGGATGAGCCTCCATTTGCTCAGCTATGCGCTTCTTTTCGTTTCCTTGCTATGGATCAGAAACATCGCGCCGCGTGGAGAATTTCGCGTACTGGCCGCCAAAGTCTTCGCTGCCACCGGGCTTTTCGTGGGTTCGTTCGTATGGCTTTACGAGCATCTGCAGTACAAGCATGAATTCAAAGGAGGCATGCGCTTTGCGCAGACGATTGAGTCACGCCATGGGGTCATCACGGTGGACACGAGCAATGCGGTCTATGGGAATGGGGCGTATGACGGAATGATCGGCACGCGGCTGGAGCCGAAGGCGTGGCTGGTGCGTCCGTATTTTCTTTCGGCGGTGCGGGAGCGCATTGAGAATGTGCTGGTTATCGGAGTGGCCAGTGGATCGTGGACGCAGATTTTAGTCAGTCATCCGCAGGTGAAGAAGGTCACGGCCATTGAGCTGAGCCATGGGTATCTGGATCTTATTCGCGCACGGCCGGAGGTGGCCAGTCTGCTGAGCAATCCGAAGCTGGAACTGGTAATCGATGACGGTCGGCGATGGTTGCGGCAACACCCTGAGGCGCGTTTTGACGCTATTGTGATGAATACCACGCATCATTGGCGCGAGTTTGCTTCGGCGCTGCTTTCGCGGGAGTTTTTGACGGAGGTCAAAGCGCACCTCACGCCGGATGGCATCGCCTTCTGGAACTGCACGGAGTCGCCACGCGCTGCAAGGACAGGCATGGAAGTGTTTCCAGAGACAATGATGGTCATGAACCACTGCCTGGCCAGCAATGCGCCTCTGGAACCAGACCGTGACCGATGGCAGAAAATCCTGGCAGAATATCGCATCGACGGGAAACCCGTTGTTGCGGCGGATCAGATTGAGGGCGTGCTGGAATTCCTCAACGGCGAGGCTCTGCCTGTGCCCGGCGACATGTGGCACTGGTGCCGCCGACCGGCCATGGAGGCCGCCTGGGGAGAGGCGAAGATCATCACGGATGATAATCTGGGGCATGAGTATCCTTAAGCGGGAATTTGCATTCTCGTTCGCTTAAGGTCATAGAGCTGCATGTCTCCACCTGACACCACCCCGGGCGCCATGATTGAACTTGTACGTGAAACGGTCCTGCCGGATCTGCCGGAGGATTTTGGTGCTGAGTCTGACTTCTTTGAGGCTGGGCTGGACTCGATGGGGGTGATGCAGCTGGTGATGTATCTGGAGGAACGCTATGGAAAGAAAGTGGAACCGACGGAACTGAGTCGCGCGAATTTCCGCAGCGGGCAGGCGATGACGGCGCTGGTGATGGGACAAGCGGTGGCGGCATGAGCACCCCGGTGATCCCCCAGTTTCCCATTTCGGGCACCGACGGCTTCGTCGTAGCCTTGGACTACCTGGCACGGTCCGCGGACGGACGTGGGCTGGATGCTTTGAGCGAGATTCAGGTGAGCGGACGGCCGGATGAAGAACGCCTGCGCTGGCTGGCGGCGGAACTGCCGAAGCGGATGCCGCTGCTTCATGCCACTCTGTGCAAGGACGGGTTGTTTGGGGTGCCGTATTGGGAGTGCTCAGGAGAGGCGGTGGGCATTCCGATTGAGTTTCATCGGGTGCGGGGTGTGGAAGGGAAAGAGTCGGTGATTGAGTCGATCTCTGAACTGCGTGGCAAGAGAATGCAGGGACATGCACGAAGCTCCCTGGGACCACCTCATGTGCGGCTGGATGTGGTGCGGACGAGTGATGAGACGTGGTCGATCCTGATGAACTGGTCCCACCTGCTGCTGGATGGCACGGGAGTGGAACTGCTGTTCAAACACATGGATGAGCTGTGGCAGAATCCGCAGGCGGCCTCGCCAAAGCAGCCGGTGGTGAAGAATGACAAGCCGTGGTGGAAGCTGTTTCAGGAAAGTGAGAGCTGCGGAAGGCACCTCATGGCACTGGGAGTGGAACCGTTTGTTTCGGCAAGCCGTGGCAAGGTGGTGAGCGGAAGGCGCTGCTGCCTGTGGGAGACGTTTTCCAAGGAGGAGACGGCCCGGGTAAGAGCCTCGCTGGGGAAGATCGGCGGGGACATGATGAGGACGTTTTTTTATGCGGGACTTGCCGCGAGATGCCATCAGGCGGTGTTTCATGCGCGCGGATGCAGCAATCTGTCCTATGCGGTGACGATGCCGGTGCAGCAGCGGCCGAAGGATGGGGCGGGAAAGACGGCGATTTTTCAGAATCACATGTCGATGTTCTTTTTCATTCTGAAGGATGACGACCTGAAGGATCTTGGAATGGCAAGCAGGGTCTTGATGAAGCAGCACATGGAACATCTGAAGCTGAAGAGGCACTTGTCCTTCAACTCGCTGCAACTGCTGACGCGGCGCATGCCGGGGAAAACCATGCTGGATATGGTCAGACTGGCGCAACGGGGGGAAATAGCGTCCTGCTACCATGCCTATACGGGGAATTTTGGGGAGGGCATGACGACTTTCTGCGGAGGGGAGATTGTGAATGCGATCCACATGCCGACGGTGAATGCGCCGCCGGGGAGCGGGGTGTTTGTGAGTGAGTGCCGGGAGCAGCTTACGGTGACCTTGAGCTACCTGGATACGTGCCTGAGCGAAGCTGAGACGGAACTCGTGAGGGAGCGCTGGCGTTCTGATCTTCTAGGTGAATGATGCGACGATGAATCCGGACGTGCTCATCATCGGTGGAGGCAGCGCAGGCGTGGCGGCGGCGCTGGCGGCTGCACGTGGTGGCAAGGAGACGCTGCTGGTGGAACGGCATGGAATGCTGGGCGGTGCGGGAACGGCTTCGCTGGTGCATTCGTTCTGCGGACTGTATGACCTGCCGGTGACGGCGGATGCGGCGCCGAGGGTGGCGAACCCGGGGCTGCCGGTGGAGTTTGAACGGGAGCTGCTGGCGCGGGGGATTGGGCATGGTCCGATGAGGATGGGGCGGGTGGATGTGCTGATGCATCAGCCGCAAAAGCTCGCGCTGTTTCTCGATGTTGTGTGTCGGATTCAGCAAAAACTTAAGGTTTGTTTACATACTGAGGTGACCGGATGTGAGGTGGCGGGGGACCGGATTTTGGAAGTGACGCTGCAATGCCGGGGGGCGGTGTGGAAAGTGAGACCGCGGATGATGGTGGATGCGAGCGGGGATGCGGTGGTGGCGGCACTGACGGGGCACCCATGGGAGCAGACGCCGACGCATGAGCTGCAACGTCCGGCTTACATTGTGGGGATCGGGGATGTGGATGGCGAGGCGCTGACGGGGGATGGGCCGCTGAAGATTGCGGGATGTCTGGCGAGGGCGATCAAGGAGAGGAAGTTGCCGGGGGAAGCGGCGGGGGCGCACTTTCGTGGAGGGGTGGGTTTGAACGAAGTTTTCCTGACGCTGGATCTGCCGAGGGATGCGATGGATGTGGAGGGGCTGACGCTGACTGAGATGCAGGGACGTGAGGTGACGTATGCGATTGTGGATTATTTGAGGGAGAGCCTGGAGGGTTTTGGAAAGGCGAGGATCACGACGCTGCCGGTGAGAGCTGGGGTGCGTGAGAGCCGGAGGTGGGTGGGAGAGATGACGGTGACGGAGGAGGACATTCTGGAGAGCCGGAGGGATGTGCATGCGGTGGCGAATGCGACATGGCCGATGGAGCTGCGGGAGACGGCGCGTGGGCCGAGGCTGCTGTATCCGAAGGAGGCGAAGGCGTGCGGGATTTCGCTGGGGGCGCTGCGGGCGCGTGATTTGAAGAATGTGTTTGTGGCGGGGCGGTGCATCTCGGCGACGCATCGGGCGCAGGCGAGTACGCGGGTGATGGGGACGGCGCTGGCGACTGGACAGGCGGTGGGGATTGCGGCCACGTTTGATGAGCAGGATACCGCGACTCTCGCGCCGCGAGTGTGTGAGGTTTTGAACCAACTTGAACAAGCGAAGTGAACATTGTTGATCTGATCTTTGAACGAAGCACGGCCACGCATTCCGCGGTGGTGAGTCCGGAACTGCAGCTGACGTTTGGTGAGCTGGAGGCGCGCATGAGGGAGTGCGGGCGGAGGCTGAAGGAGGATGCGAACTGGCCGAAGAAGGAGAGGCCGCGCATCGGGCTGGATGCGCCGAGCGGAGCGGACTACATTGTGGTGGCGCTGGCGATTTTGCAGCAGGACGCGTGCTTTGTGCCGATCCCGAATGAGCTGACGGCGAGCGAGCGGGTGCAGTTGGCGAAGGCGACGGCGCTGGATGCGATCGTGCATGGGCCGGAGCTGCGAGTGGAGGCGGTAGTAAAGGATGGAGCGGCGGCGTTTGATGAGGCGGCGCTGAATGCGCTGAATCCGGCGTTCATTCGGTTCAGCAGCGGGACGACGGGGGCTTCGAAGGGGATTGTGATTTCGCATGAGACGCTGCTGGGACGGATCACGGCGGCGAATGAGGGACTCAAAATTGGGCCGGAGGATCGGGTGCTGTGGGTGCTGCCGATGGCGCATCACTTTGCGGTTTCGATTGTGCTGTATCTCTATCATGGAGCGACGACGATCCTGGCGCCGGCGAGTGATCCGAAGGTGATGCTGGAGATGATGCAGGCGCATGGGGCGACGGTGATGTATGGCTCGCCGTATCATTACACGATGCTCTCGGGGCAGCCGAATGCGGCGGAGCTGGGAGGGCTGAGGCTGGCGGTTTCGACGGCGTTTGCGCTGACGAACGAGGTGGCGGAGCTGTTTGCGAGCAAGACGGGGCTTCACTTGACGCAGGGCATGGGCATTATCGAGGCGGGGCTGCCGATTCTGAATTTAAAGCATGCGAAGGAGAAGCCGACTTCCATTGGTCAGCCGCTGCCGGCGTTTGAGGTGAAGCTTGAGGATGGGGAGCTAATGCTGCGGGGGCCGGGGGTGTTTGATGCGTACCTGACGCCGTGGCAGCCGCGAGAGTCGGTGCTGCGGGACGGGTGGTTTGCCACGGGAGACATCGCCGAACAGGATGATGACGGGTGCTTTTACCTGCGAGGGCGGGTGCGCAGCGTGATCAATGTGGGCGGCTTGAAATGCTTTCCGGAAGAGGTGGAGGCGGTGCTGTGCAGCCATGCGGGCGTGAAGGCGGCTCGTGTCTCCGGGCGGGCCCACCCGGCGCTGGGGGCGATGCCGGCGGCGGAGATCATTCCGCAAGATGCCGATGCCCCGCCGAAGGTGATTGAGCTGAGAAAGCTTTGCCAGGAGCGGCTCTCCGCCTACAAGGTGCCCCTGTTCTACACTTTTGTTTCCGAACTGCCGCTGACTGCGAGCGGCAAACTCCGACGCTATTGATTCATGAGCTCACTTCCACGCATCGCCATTCTCGGAGCCGGCCCTGCCGGCAGCGCCCTTGCCGCCATGTTAGCCAAACAAGGCATTCATACGATGGTGTATGATGATGAGAAGCGACCGGCACTGCTGGTGGGAGAGTCGCTGATCCCGGCGATCGTGGCGATCCTGCAACGCATGGGAATTGAGGACCGGGTGGCGAAGATCTCGCAGTTCAAGCCGGGAGCGAGTTTTATTCATCACTTGGGCACGCGGATGAACTTCAATTTCAGGTCCGTGGAAGGTCGGCTGCCGCCGTATGCGTACAATGTGCCGCGGCCGGGCTTTGACGATGTGCTGAAGGATTACGCGAAGGAGCTGGGGGTGACGTTTGTGAAGCACCGTGCCGGGCTGGTGGCGAAGCCGGGTGGCAAGCCTGAGCTGGAACTGGATGCTGCGGCGCTGGAGGCAGGGGGGTATCGCGATGGCGCGAAGCCGGACCTGATCATCGACTGTAGCGGGCGCTCGCGCACGTCTGCGAAGCTGCTGGGGATCAAAGCGGCGACGGGGCCGCGACGGGATACGGCGCACTTTGCGCACTTCCACGGCATTGAGCATCCGTATGAGCCGGGGCAGATCGCGATCATGTATCATCCGTGGGGCTGGAGCTGGCGGATTCCGCTGCCGGACAAGATGAGCTTTGGGATGGTGATGAATCCGAAGGCGCTGCCGGAGTTTGGCGCGAGCGGCGAGGAGCGGCTGGACAAGGTGCTGGCGACGGATCCGGTGCTGGCCCCGCTGGCGGTGAATCGGAAGCGGGTGACGGATGTGTTTACGTACACGAATTATCAGCTCATTTCAGACCGGGCGCAGGGTCCGGGATGGGTGAGTGCGGGGGATGCGTTTGGGTTTGTGGATCCGATGCTTTCACCCGGGGTGTTTCTGGCGCTGGATTCGGCGGAGGCGCTCAGCGCGATGTTTGCGAAGCATGGGGAGAAGCTGCTGGATGCGCCGGAGAAACTGGCGAAGGAACTGGCGCAGTATGAGAAGCGGCAGCGCGCGTGGCATGAGGCGTGGCACGAGCTGATCGAGTATTTTTATGACGGGCGGATTGTGGCGTTTTATGAACGCGGGACGCAGCTGAGCAAGGATTATCCGGGGAAGTTCAGCAACATGATGGAGTGGATCTCTAACCGGGTGATCGCGCTGATGGCGACGGGTGCGGGGACGCTGTCGTTCTGGAACCGGATGTATCTGAAAGGGTGCTCGAGGTGGCTGCTGAATGGGGAGCGGGCGAAGGATCTGGCGCTGCCGTGAGGGGGGCGGTGGGGAGGAAAGGTGCTTATTTTTTAACCACAGAGGCACGATGAACACAGAGTTTCCAAACAGGATTCGATTCGGGCCTCCGGGGACATTGTATGCCGGTGATGAATTTCATTGTTTGAATACAGATCTGTTTTCCACGGATCATGGTATTGCACGTCGCAGGGAGAAAGACGTGGGCGGATGGTGGCCCCTCACCCCGGCCCTCTCCCCGGAGGCATTGTTGTTTTTAGCGTTATCGGGGGCGGGGAGAGGGAGAGCGGCGTTTGCTGTTCGGGGGGCGATTCGCGTGAGTGGTGAGGCGAAGTGGCGCGGTGGAGGCGGAGCGCGGTGTGGGAGCGGTGCGCAAGAGGTGTGGCGGCGCGTCAGGCAGACGCTGCTGGTGCCCGATGGGTGCGGCGGAGTGCTGGGTTTGCTTTTCCGTTGCTTGTTGGTTTTGACCCAGGAGAGCCTCGCCAAGGCTCGGCACCCCTGGGCTGAATTACGCAGCCCCTTCAGGGCTGGTGGGGTCTCGGACGAGGCTGTGAATTTGAGTGGAAATGGATTAACCTCGATGAACTGATGTTTGCACGACTGAGAGCTTCCTCCACCGCGGCGTATTTGCTGCCGCTGCTGCTGTTCCAAGTGCTGGGGGCGGTGGCAGGATTGTTTCGGGTGAAGAATCCGGAGCTGCCGTGGTATGTGAGGGCGCCGGAACATTGGGTGTATCCGATGCAAACGGTGGTGTGTGCAATGGTGCTGCTGTGGTTCCGAAAGCACTACACGCTGAGGCCTTGGCGTGGACTGGGGCTGGCCTTTGTACTGGGGGTGGCGGGGATCGCGGTGTGGGTGGCGCCGGCGCTGCTGAGGGAGTTTCTCGTGCAGCAGGGCCATGAACCGGCGGCGTGGTGGAAGTGGCTGGGGCTGGCGGAACGCACGGATGGGTTTGACCCGATGATCGCGAAGGATTCAGCGCTGTGGTTCAGCCTGGATGTGGGGATGCGATTTGCGCGGATGGTGCTGGTGGTGCCGTTTGTGGAGGAACTGTTCTGGCGCGGGTTTTTGATGCGCTTTCTGCTGACGGAGGACGGGCAGTTTGAGCGGGTGCCGTTTGGGACGCACACGTGGAAGGTGTTTTGGATCGTGACGGCGGCGGTGATGTTCATTCACAACCCGGAGGACTACGCGGGGGCGTTTGTGTGGGGGGCGCTGGTGTATTTTGTGGCGGTGAGGACGAAGAGCCTGGGGGCGTGTGTGTTCATGCACGCGGTGGGGAATCTGGCGCTGGGCTTGTATGTGATGAAGACGCAGCAGTGGGGGTTTTGGTGAGGGGGTGGGAAGGGATGGATTGCTGGAGAGCGGGTTGTGCACGAGTTGTGTGATGTGGTCGGTTTGCGGGTTCGGTTTTTCCAAGACACAAGGACGGCGAACGTTTTTGGGCGTCTGAGATGAGATAGACCCAAAATTTGGGACCCGGCGCAGCGGTTCTCTACCAGCTATGGGGGATGCGGCGTGGTGGGCGGGTGGGGATGTAGAGCGGAATTATATTCCGAGTGGCACGCGTCGCGGTATCGGAATACCGCGCTACATCCGCGAACGCGCGTGAGGGAGTCTTCGAATGCCCTTTCACGAATAGAGCTTTCGGATTCCGGAGGCTGCGAACCCAAAACCGTCTCTCAGAGGCGTTGCGGCGATAGGAACTTATTTGCCATGCTGGAGAGGCAAAGAAGTCTACCAGGATGTGGTAGGCTATGCGGGCGAAAGGCGGAGTGAGTGCGGGGGGCGAAGGGGGCCTTCTTTGAAGACTGCTCTCTCTATTTGTCGCCGGTGGGGAGGCGGGACTCGAGTTCTTTGATGCGGGCGAGGAGCTGGGGGAGGCGATTGATGCTGGCGAGACGGCGTTTTTCTTCGCCGGCGGGGATGGCGGGGAAGCCGAGGTATTTGCCGCCGGCGGGGAGATCGCGGGTGACGCCGCAGCGGGCGGCGAGGGTGCTCTGGGAACCGACATGGACGTGGCCGGCAATGCCGACCTGGGCAGCGATGACGACGTAGTCACCTATGACGACGCTGCCGGCAATGGCGGCACAGGCAACGATGATGCAGTGCCTGCCGACGACGACATTGTGGCCAATTTGGACGAGGTTGTCGATCTTGGTGCCTTCACCGATCCAGGTGCGGCCGAAGCGGGCGCGATCGATGGTGCTGCCAGCGCCGATTTCGACGTCGTTGTCGATCTGAACGATGCCGGCCTGGCGGACTTTTCGATGGCGGCCCTGGCTGAATTCATAGCCGAAGCCGTCGGCGCCAATGACGACGCTGGAATGCAAAGTGACGCGCTCTCCGAGAATGCACTCGGCGTGCACGGTGGCATTGGCGCGGAGGCTGGAACCTGCGCCGATGACGGCATTGCGCCCGACGAAACAGCCGGGGCCGATCTCGACTTCAGGGGCAAGCTCAACACCGGCCTCGATCACGGCATTGGGGCCGATGGAAACACGCTGGGGATCATAGCTGACGCCGTCTGCAATGACGGCGGAGGGATGCACGCCTGGGGTGAAAGGGGCGGGCTGAAAACCGTAGGTCTCCACGATCTGCTCAAAGGAGCGCGAGGGGTCCGAAACCGAGATGCAGGATGCGTTTGGAGGAAGGTCCGTCCAGCCGAGAGGGACGAGCACCGCGCTGGCGCGGGTGCGGGCCAGGCGCTCGCCGTAGCGAGAGTCGTGGAAGAAGCTGAGGTCTCCGGGGAGGGCCTCCTTCAAGGATGCAAAGCCGGTGATCTGTGCGAGGGGGTCGCCACAAAGTACCGTGCCACCGACGAGGAGTGCGAGATCGGAGAGGGAGATTTTCATTAGGGGGCGGAATCTTTACAAAGATCGTGTTCCGCGCCCGATTCAGCGTCTCGTTTTGGTAATATTTGCTAACCCTGCAAGGTCTCGACGCGCATCCAGCTAGGCTGGCCGCGGACGCACTGGAGCTGGGAGATGGCGGCGAGGGCGGCCTTCATGTCGCCAAGGCGGGCGTCGTGGATCATGAGGACGAGGGAGGTCTCTCCGCTGGTGTCTTCGAGATCTTCGGGCTGGATCATGGATGAGATGCCGATGCCACGCTCTCCGAGGGCGGTGGCGACCTGTGCGAGCACGCCGGGGATGTCATCGACGGTGAGGCGGAGGTAGTAGTGGGAGACGGTGTCGTCGATGGGCTTGGATTTGCCGTAGAGACCGTGGGGAACGAAGCCGCTGTGGCGGGCGCCATGCATGAGGACGGCGGCGGCTTCGCAGAGATCGCTGATGACGCTGCTGCTGGTGGGGTCCTGGCCTGCGCCGCGACCGTAGAAGAGGGTTTCGCCGACGACGTCCCCATTCACCAGGACGGCATTGAAGGCGCCACTGACGCTGGCGAGGACGTGCGAGAGGGGCACGAGGGTGGGCTGGGTGCGGACTTCGACGAGGCCGTTTTCATCGGCTCGGATGACGGAGAGGAGCTTGATGGTGTAGCCGAGACGCTCGGCGAAACGGAAGTCGGTGATGCTGACGCGGTCCACGCCTTCGACGTACACTTTGTCCTGGGGGATCCAGAAACCGTAGCTGAGGGAGGCGAGGATGATGGCCTTGTGAGCGGCATCCCAGCCGCTGACGTCGAGGGTGGGATCGGCCTCGGCGTAGCCTTTGTCCTGGGCTTCCTGCAGGGCGTCCTGATAGCTGAGGCCGGCCTGCGACATGCGGGTGAGGATGTAGTTGCAGGTACCATTGATGATGCCGTGGATGGAGCGGATGTGATTGCCCACAAGGCCTTCCTGGAGGACCTGAATGATGGGGATGCCGCCGGCGACCGCGGCCTCAAAGTAGATGGGGACGCCGCACTCCTCCGCCAGGGCGAAGAGTTCTTTGCCGCGCTCGGCGAGGAGGGCCTTGTTTCCGGTGACGACAATTTTTTTGGCGCGGAGAGCGGCCGAAACCATGTCGTAAGCGGTGGTGGTGCCGCCGATGAGCTCAACGATGACGGGGATGGAGGGGTCGTTTACAAGGTCCTTCCAGTCGGTGGTGAGGAGGGAGGCGGGAACGGCGACATCCCGCGGGCGGGAGAGATCGCGAACGGCGATTTTAGTGACCTGAAGATCGGCACCGATGCGGCGGCTGATGAGGGAGCGATTCTTTTCGAGATTCTTGAACACTCCGGCACCGACATTGCCTAAACCTGCCAAGCCTATGTTGATAACACGCGGAGAACTGACGATGGACATGATGGGAAAGTGGCCTGGATTGAGGGGCCGTAGTCATGGCGGAGGGGAAAGGATCCCGCAAGTGAGAAGGCTACAAGGGCTGAGATTGCAAAGTTCAGGCAAATTCTTATGCCGATTTACATCAAGAACTGAAAATGAACCCTTTGAAGTTTTTTTGATACAAAAAAATTCTTGTCCTAACCGCGCCGACCCTGATAAAGATTTGGCGAATTAAATGTTTCTGAGATCTTTTAGCTATTGGTTGGTGTGCAGTGTCGCCGCGGTGATCGCGGTGGGTGCTGCGGAGCCAAGCATGCATACGGCGACCGCCCTCACGATGGGTGAAGCGGGACTGGGGAGCGTGGTGGCCGTGCCGGAGTCCGGGCGTGAGTTTCTACTGTTCGTGGGCATCATGGCGATGGCATTTACCTACCGGTGCGCGTGGCTGAGCTGGAAGAGAAATGCACAGGAGTGAGGTGGGGGAGCGACGGCAGAAGGTGGTGCGAATTGAAAGAGCGTGGCTTACGGGGCTTGAGAGAGGTTGGGCATCGGAGGAAGCTTTTGTCACAGGAACGCGGTGCCAAGAGACTTGAGAGTCGTGGGTTGATGAGGGACCGTGGGTTTCACCCACTGCTACGATAATGACAGCCCCACGGGCTTGTGATGGGAGGAAGGCACCTGTGTGTATGAGTGGATGTTGTGTGCTGGATGTGCTGAGTCGCGCATGCTGGTAAAAGCGGTTTGGAACCGAGGCTCGGCGCGCGGAGACCGCCTATTTTGGTGAGTGGTTTTGATTCGACGGGGGTGTGGGGACTCGGCTAGCATCGGGGTATGAAAGTCTTGGCTGCTCTTGTCTTGCTGGTTCCTCATTTTCTCTCCGCAGCGGATGCTGCGTACCCGAAGCACGCGGTGGCGAGCGTGCACCCGCTGGCGACGCAGGCGGCGATGGATGCCTTTGAGAAGGGGGGCAATGCAATCGATGCGGCAGTGGCGGCAGGGCTGACGCTGGGGGTGGTGGACGGGCACAACTCCGGGATCGGCGGGGGATGCTTTTTTGTGATCCATGCGGCGGACGGGACGGTGACCTGCATCGACGGACGTGAGATGGCGCCCGGGAAGGCGAGCCGAGACATGTATGTAATCAACGGCAAGCTGGATGATGAGGCGAGCAAGACGGGGGCTCTGGCGTCCGGAGTGCCGGGATACCTGAAGGCGTGCGATGCGGCGCAGAAGAAGCACGGGAAGCTGAAGCTGGCGGATGTGCTGCTGCCGGCGGCGGAGATCGCGGAAAAGGGATTTCCAATTGATACGGTGTATGCGCGGAAGCTCGCGGCGACGGGAGCGAAGCTGGCGAAGTTTCCATCATCCGCGGCGATTTTCCTGAAGGATGGCAAGCCGCTGGGGAGGGGCGCGATGCTGGTGCAGGCCGACCTGGCGGGGACCTACCGGGCTGTGGCACAACATGGTATCGGCTGGTTTTATGAGGGAGAATTTGCAAAAAAGGCGGCGGCGTGGATGAAGGAGAACGGGGGACTGATGACGGCGGAGGATTTCGCGGCGTACAAGGCGCCGGAGCGTGAGGCGATCCGCTCGAAGTATCGTGGGTATGACCTGATCACGATGCCGCCGCCGAGCTCGGGCGGGGTGCATGTGGCGCAGATTTTGAACATTCTGGAGCATTTTCCGATCCGGCATTTCCGTGCGAGCAGCCGGGTGCATGTCATTACGGAGGCGATGAAGCTGGCGTTTGCGGACCGGGCGTACTGGCTGGGGGATCCGGATTTTGCGAAGGTGCCGCGGGGGCTGGTGGATCCGGCGTATGCGGCGGAGCTGGCGAAGAAGATCGACCTGGACCACGCGACGGCGGTGACGGGGCACAACCTGCCGCCGCACTGGGAGGGGGACGTCTTTGGCAAGCACACGACCTTTCTGTGCACGGCGGATGCGGAGGGGAACTGGGTGGCGCTGAACCAGACGATCAACACGGCGTTTGGCAGCAAGGTGGTCATACCAGGAACTGGTGTGCTCATGAATGATGAGATGGACGACTTCGCGGTGCAGCCGGGAATTCCAAACGCCTTCAAGCTGGTGGGGGCGGAGGCGAATGCGGTGGCGCCGGGCAAACGCCCGCTCTCAAGCATGAGCCCGACGATCGTGCTGAAGGACGGCAAGCCGGTGATCGTGACAGGAGCGGCGGGCGGGCCGACGATCATCACGCAGGCGCTGCTGCTGCTGACGCATGTGATTGATGACGGGATGCTGCCGGGGGAGGCACTGGCGGAGCCGAGATTTCACCACCAGTGGAATCCTGATGAGCTGAAAATCGAAAAGAAATTTGGCGAGGGAACGCTGGGCGAAGTGAAGGCGCTGGGGCACAAGCTGGCAGAGTCCGAGGGATTTGGGGCGTGCCAGGCCATCTATTTTGATGGGGAGAAGAAGCTGTTTTATCCGGCGAATGATCCGCGGGTGCCGGGGAAGGCAGATGGGAAGTGATGGGGCGTGGTGTTCTGGTGGGGGAGCTTTCCATAGCGGCATCGGAGTGCCGCGGTCCCAACGGGGTTACTCTTCGCGGAGTTTGCGGCGGAGGGTGGCGCGGTTCATTTTCATGGCGGAGGCGAGGCGCGTGGGCTTGCCTTCGAAGCGCTGGAGGAGGGATTCGAGCATGATGGATTCGACGGTCTCGAGGAGGTCGTCGTAGGCGGGCATTTTTTCGTCGGAGCCGGTGGTCTTTTGATCGAGCCAGGCGGCGATGCTGCGCTTGAGGGTGGTTTCGAGATGATTGGATTCGTCGGGCTGGACGATGCTCTGGGGGAGATGGTGCGGGAGAATGGTGCTGCCGCTGCAGACGGCGGAAGCGTGGGCCATGGCGGTTTTTAATTCGCGAACGTTGCCGGACCAGGCGTGGGATTTGAGAGCGGCGAGGGCCTCGGCGGAGAGGACGCGCTCGCCCAAAAAAGAGGCGGCGAGGGCGGGGATGTCCACGGTGCGATCCCGCAGCGGTGGCTGAGTGACCTGCAAAACGGCGAGGGCATAGAAGAGGTCTTCGCGCAGATGAGGTGCGGCCTCGTGGCTGGATGCGGTGAAGAGTCGGGCCTGCATGGTGCCGGTATTCAGACGATGCATAAGGGCGGCCTGCAGGGGCTTGGACCAAGTGCTGATTTCATCGAGAAACAGGACCCCCTGCCCTGCTCTGGCGATGGCTTCGTCGAGCGCGGCTTCGGCGCGGTCTTCCGGCCATTCATCGGCACGAAACACGATGAGGGGCTGAGTGGAGCGGGAGGAGTGGCGGTGAATGACCTGGGCGGCGAGGCTTTTGCCGCTGCCGGGAGGGCCCTGGAGAAAGACGGGTGCGTCATTGCCACTGGCCTGGGCGATGACGGCGAAGGCGCGCTGCATGGGCTCGCTGCTGCCGATCATGGTGGTCTCGGTGCGCTGCTCGACTTTCACGGGGGTGAGGATTTCGCGCACGGCGCGCTGCATGTCGGCGAGATTGAGGGGCTTGAGGAAGTACTCGCGTGCGCCGAGGCGGCGTGCCTCGAGGGCGGTGTCCAGGGTGCCGTGCGCGGTGATAATCATCACGGGCGGAGGATTGGGCAGAGACTGGATTTTTTCGAGGACTTTGAGGCCACTGATGTCCGGGAGGCCGACATCGAGGATGATGAGGGCGTAGGTCTGGGAGGAGAGTTTGTCGATGCCCCCCTGCCCCGAGGCAGCGACGACGGGGGTGGCATCGAGACGACGAACGAGCGTGGAAAGGGCGGCGGCGAGAGCGTATTCGTCTTCGATGATGAGGATGGCGGAATTCATGCGGTGAGAAGAGGAAGAGAGACGATGACGACGGCTCCGCCCTTGGGGTCATTTTGCAGATTGATGCTGCCACCGTGAGCGGTGACGATGCTGGAGACGATGTTTAAGCCGACGCCCATGCCGCCTTCTTTTTCGGTGAAGAAAAGCTCGGTGCCGTGAGCGAGTGATGACTCGGAGAAGCCGGTGCCGGAGTCGGTGAAGCGGAGTTCGCAGAAATTCTCGAGGGACTGGCTGCTGACCGATAATGTGCCGCCGCGAGGCATGGCCTGGATGGCATTGACGAGAATATTGCGCAGGGCCTGGGCGATGCGCTGGGCATCGCCCATGATCCAGATGGGAGAGCGCAGCGTGATGATGAGCTCGACGCTGGCGTGGCGGGCCTGGGGTTCGAGGTTTTTTGCGACATCGCGAACGCAAGCGGCGAGATCGAGCTTTACGAGTTTGGGAGGGAGTGGGTTGGCGAGGTGGAGCCACTGATTGACGAGACCGGCAATGACGGCGGATTCGTTTTCGATGAGCTGGACGGCCTGGCGGTCTTCCTCGTTTTGAGGTGTCATCAACTGGGCGTGAAGCTGGATGGAGGCGAGGGGATTTTTGATGTCATGCGCGAGGCTGGTGGCGACGCGGCCGAGCATGGCGAGACGCTCGGACTGGGCGCGCTTGAGGCGCTCGCGGACGAGGAGCCAGCCGACGAAGGCTGAGATGAGCCAGAAGGTGATGAAGGCGTTCCGAGTAGCGGGGTCGCGGAGCGAGAGGGACGATGCGGGCGTGTCCCTGAAAAAGCGCATGTAGTGGTGCCGATCGAGTTCGACAATCACGGACTGCTGATGATCACTGAGGTTCACCACGCTGCCGCGTTTGATGTCGGACTGAATCATTGATTCCACCTCTGGCATCATGGTTTCACGATCAAGGAACGTGATGCTGACGCCGAGGAGTTCCTTCAGGCTTCGGGCCAGCTTCTCGCTGCGGGGCAGGTTCATGT
This sequence comes from Prosthecobacter sp., assembly GCF_044226605.1. GTDB lineage: Bacteria > Verrucomicrobiota > Verrucomicrobiia > Verrucomicrobiales > Verrucomicrobiaceae > Prosthecobacter. Next base: position 214,717 of record NZ_JBGAGS010000008.1, read on the forward strand.
GCCGGACGGATTCGGCGTTTGCTTTTGCCAGTGCCATGAAGAGGCGGTTTGACTCCTCAAGCTCGCGCTGGCGCAGCCATGCGAGCAGGAGGAGAGAGCCCGCGATGATGAAAGCGAGGAAGCCGAGGCCGAGGGTGAGTCGGAGCTTTTGGGGGGAGGCGGACACTGCCTACGGTTCCGGCAGCGGAGCGGTTTTATCAATGGGCTTGTCTTCCCAGACGGCTTCGCCGGTGGTGGGGTCGTAGGTGAGGATGCGGCTCTTGCTGCCGGGGACGGGTGCTTTGTCGATCTTGGGGAGCCATTTGGCGAGCTCGGCTTTTTTGGCGGTATGCTCAGATTTTTTGGCGAGGTTGGTCCACTCGTTGGGATCGTTTTTGAGATCGTAGAGTTCTTCGCTGCCGTCGGCGTAGCGGATGTAGCGCCAGTCTTTGGTGCGGATGGTGTGATTGCCCTGATTGTGGGTGGTGATGGCGGGCCACTCGCGGGGTGCGGCGGCATTCTGGAACTGGGGCATGAGGCTATGGCCTTCGAGGTCGGAGCGCGCGGGCAGTTTGGCGAGAGCGAGGAGCGAGGGGAAGATGTCGAGGAGTTCGACAGGGCTGGTGCAGACCTGGCCGGGCTTGATGCCGGGGCCGGCGAAGATGAGGGGGACGCGTGTGCTGCGCTCCCACAATGTGTTTTTGCCCGTCATGAGTTTTTCGCCGAGATGCCAGCCGTGATCGCCCCAGAGGACGACGATGGTATTGTCCAAGCGACCGGTGGCTTCGAGCTGCTGCATCAAACGGCCGACCTGGCTGTCCATGAAGCTGACGCAGGCGAGGTAGGCGCGGACGAGGGGGCGCCACTCGTTGGCTTTGCGCAGGGTGGAAAGGCGAGGCTCGGGGAGCTTCCAGTGAAGGAAGTCGGCGAACTTGGGGAGATCGGCGCGATCGTCTTCTTTGACCGGCGGCATCTGCAATGTGGAATCGGGGTAGAGATCGAACCACTTCTGCGAAGCGAAGCATGGGACGTGGGGGAGGCGGAAACCGGCGGCGATGAAGAAGGGCTTGTCAGCAGGAGCGCGCTTCATGGCATCGATGGCGGAATCGGCGATTTTCCAGTCGGCGTTGTCTTCGTCTTTCTCGGGGAAGACACCCCAGTCCATGGCGGGGTGTCGATTGGGATCGTCAAAATGGGCGATGGGGGTTTTGGGTTTCGGCATGGGGCCGCGATTGCCCCATTCATTGAACTCGGCTTTTTGATCGCCACCGCGCATGGAGCCGTCGTGGTAGATCTTGCCGCTGTTGAAGGTGAAGTAGCCGGCCTGGGTGAAGGTCTGCGGGAGGGTAACGTGGTTTTTGGTCTGCGTGACTTCGCGAATGCCCGGGGCGAGGCCGTAGATGCCGGTGCTGGAGGGGCGGAGGCCGGTGAGGAGGGAGCTTCGCGAGGGATTGCAGAGAGGGGCCTGGCAGTGGGCGCTGGCGAAGAGGGTGCCGCGTTTGGCGAGGGCGTCGATCGCAGGTGTCTGCACCTGCGGGTGGCCGCCCATGCAACCGATCCAGTCGTTCTGGTCATCGATGGCGATGAAAAGAACGTTGGGACGGGAGTCGGCGGCGTGAACGTGAATGATGGCGGCAGAAAGCAGGAAAGCGGAACAGAGACGGAGCAACTTCATGGTCGGGTTTTAACGAAAGCGGGGCGCTCAATATAGCGCCGGCTTTTGTGCATGGGGTGCACGTTTTTGCCCGGGGCGTGTCGGATCGTTTGAATCGAGAAAGAAGATGATCATGCCTCAGCCGAGAGGGATGCGACGCAGCTGACGCAAGGTGTAGAAAGGTGTGTCGGATTCGAGGATGCGTCTTGCTCCGCGTTTTCGTTTTGGGCTGAAGCGCTCGCGCTGTGCCTCGAAGATGCCTTCGACAAACTCCTTGCTGCCGAGGACCACGCCGTCGCTGAAGTAACGCACGCGCAGCCGCAGCAGTTCCGCGATGCTGAGCTTTCCTTTTTGGGCGAGCACTGCGCGTGCTGACTCTGGAGTGACACCGCGGCGCACGACTTTTTCGTTTTGCGCGTCTTTGATCTCGCGACCTTCATCGTGAAGGAGGCAGCGGTAGGCTTCTGCAGCACCGGCGCTTTTCCAGCCGTCCACCGGTTTGCTGAGGGCTTTGCAGAGGCCGCGCTGAACGCGACGGCTGCCGCTGAGGGCTTCGGCATAGCCGCACCAGCGGTAGTCTTTTGAATCCTTGACGAGTCCTGCGCGGACCGGATTGAGATCGATGTATGCGGCCATGGTGCGGAGGGGTTCGCCTTTCCCCTCGACGAGCACGCTCTTGAAACGATCCATCCACAAGGTGCCGCGGCGGCTGCGGCGTTTGTTGAACCAACGGCTGAAGCGTTCTTTGATTTCTTTGACGAAGAGGGAGAGATCGCAGAAGCGCTTTTTGAGCGCTGCGATGCGCTGCTCGACGAGGGCGGTGAGACCACGCGAGCGGAGATCGGCCAGTTCATCGCGCAGGAGGCCGAGGTAGGCGCGGCTGTAGAGGGTACTGAGGTGGTCGAAGAGTCTTTCTTCGCCACCGGGACCTTCGAAGCGTTGCAGCCATGTTGCGCGATGCGGCACTTCCGCGAGCAGGTGGAAGTGATTGCTCATGAGGCAATAGGTGACCACTTTGATGCCGGAGAATTCGGCCATGCGCCAGATGATGCGGCGCAGTGCCTCTTTCTCGACATCGTCAAAGAACACTTCTCCGCCGTTCGTGCTCGACATGACGTGATAGCAATAGGACTCCAGAGGGCCCCTTCCCAGGATGCGGCGCCGGCCTCCTGACCAGGACCGCGCGCCTGGGTAGAGGCCGGTTTTTGCGTTGACGCCGATGAGCTGTTCTTCGAGCGGGAGAGCTTGGGAATCAGGGGGTTGGGCGGTTTTCACGGGTGGGAAAATGGGAGTAGAAAGAACAAATGCAACAATAAAATGCCTGGCATTTATTAGCTCACGCGATATTGCGCTCTTCTATTAGTGATTGCGAATTGGGGACGCGGGGTATCTCCAGTCATACGATGGGCATCATCGACCTATCGAGCGCCGCCTTGCAGCAAGGCTTCGGCAGGAATCTGGATCTGAATTTGAGTCTGTACTACTTCAGCGGTCTCATCCATTTACGAAGCACCTCAGCATGCTTGCCGGCATACTTGGCAAGGAGGTACCGCGTATCCAAATACGTCTTGCCTTTCTGACCCTCCGCCCATTTTTCATACACCGCATCGACCTGCTCATGAAAAGGCGGGTTCATGGCCTCAATGGCTTTCTGACGCTGTGCATAGTCTGCAGGCGGCCCATCCGGTCCGAAGAGTTGGGCGACCGCGCGCAGAAACTTTGGATACTCCACATCCCCGGCTTCATCCATGGCCTGCAATGCATCGTCCCATTCGTTGCAGGCCGTTGTGGTGAATGCCTGCTCAATGCCCTCATCCGCAAGCATCAGAATCGAAGTCGCCGAGATGTAACGCCTGGCTTCCGGCGGAATTGCCGCAAAGGAGGGTGGATCATCCAATGCCGAGCTCAGCCACCAAACCAAGTTCTCCAATCCGTAGGCCTTCTCGATCACAGGGGCAAGACAATAGGCATCATGCGGCCTCTCGCGCTGCAATTCATCTGTCAGTCTCACCGCACGTTCCGGGTCGGTCACTGCTAGCGCCGACAATGCCTCGACATACAAGTAGAAGGGTCTGCGGTCCGTTTCTTCTTTTCTCTCCGCCCTCGCTTCCCAGGCATTCAGCAGCTCGTCGATCTTTTGCTGGGGCAGGCGGATGCCCGCCGCGTTGAAAGCCTTGAGCGCCTCTTCAATCCTCGCGGCAGCAGGTGAGAAATACTCCTCCTTGTAAAAATGCTTCATCGCCAGCTCGGGCGACAGTTTTGCCAGCACCTGCAGTGCTTCGGGTGTCGCAGGGTATCCCTTCTCAGGTGCCACCCAAGGCAGTACCGCTGGAGCAAGCTGCTCGCAAAAGGCTGGCTCAAGATTTCGTCCTGGCAGGAAAGCATATCCAATCCGTCTAATCACCTCGTCACCCACTTGCGGGTCTGCCAGGGACCGGCAAAGAAAGGGCGCGGCTGCTTCCGCTCCCGTGCAGGCAAGCTCCTCTGCCAGGCTTCTTTGTTTGGACCGTGACAAGTCGGAATAGTGTTCCGTCAGAAATTTCGATTCTGATTTTCCTGCATCAGATCGGAGCCACGCCAAGTATCCATCCACAGTGGGTTCGCCAGGTTGGTGGAAATTTTCGGTCTTACTCAAGATGGTCTTGAGTTTCACTTCGTCTGCTTTTTCCGCCGCCTTCAACGACGGGGCCATGCACAGAAGAGAACCAGCCATCCAAATCCAGCCACATGCCACTGCCAAATGTTTCATGTCATGAGTGTCGGTTCACGGCCCACTCGGAGCCGGCTAGACTGTGATGATTAACGTAATGTTCATGCCGTGACCTTCGGCACGAGGTGTTCGGCGGCTTTGGCGGCTTCGGCGCGGAGGTCGGCGTTGAGATTTTTTTGTTCGAACTCGCGGCACCAGCCTTTGATTTCGAGTTCGTTGAAAATCTTGCCGATGACGCGGCGGAGGAGGCCTTTCAAATTGGGGAGTTCGACTTCCTGAAGGGAGCGGATGGCGGCCTCCTTGTAGCTTTCGAGGAGGGTCATGGCCTTCTCGTGAGCGCCGCTGTCGAGGGCCCAATCGCGGATGGTGGCGTTGTCGGGCTTGGTCTGGGCGGCGCCGTTCCAGAGGGCTTCCATCTGGTCTTTGACTTCGCCTTTGCCTTTCTCACGCAGGAGGGAGAGGACAATGCTGGGACGCATGTTCCATTCGTTGCCGGCGGCGGAGTCTTCGCCGAGATCGTCGAGGTCATCGCGGATCTGGTACGCGATGCCGAGATTTTCGCTGTAGGTGTGCAACGCGTCGGCGCATTCATCGAGCTGCCCGGCAAGGGCGGCACCGACCTTGAGGGCGACTTCGAAGGCGGGGGCGGTTTTGCTGCGGAAGATTTCGAGCACCTGCGTGCTGCTGAGAGCGACAGGGTGACGCGTCCAGAGGAGTTCAGCGCCCTGACCGATGCAGAGTTCACGCTGGCCTTCGGCGGCGACAAGGATGGCGGCGCTGCGAACGTGCGCAGCGGCATCGTTGTCGGCGAGGAGGCGATAGCCTTCACCGATCAGAAGGTCGCCGATGTTCAGGGCGACGGGGACACCGTGTTCGGTGTGCAGGGTGGTTTCACCATAGCGTTCAGCATCGCCGTCTTCGATGTCATCGTGGACGAGGGAAGCCTTGTGGAAGATTTCGACAGCGATGGCGGCTTTCTTTACGGTGTCAGAGATAGGGCCTTCGGGATCTTCGCGCAGGGCCTGATAGGCGGCGACGGTGAGGAAGGGACGCCAGCGCTTGCCGGCACGAGCGAGCCACTCGCGGGCGATGTCGTCGCTGTGGCCGCGGGAGGGGCCCATGAGGGCATTGAGCGACTCGACGGTGAACCAGGTTTTCACCTCATCGTGAAGGGCGTTCAGATTGAGGCGGCGGGTTTTGTCGTCGCTGGTGAGGTGAATGTAGTCCCAGACCCAGTCGATATCGACGAGGGTGTCGATGCAGTCGTCCTGCAGGAGAGGCACGGCGACGGCTGGGATGGCGGCTGCTTCCACGTAGGGGAAGGTGCGCTCAAGGACGGGCAGGCAGGAGATGCCGACGATGGCCTCAATCTTGCCGGTCTGGATGAGGGACATGACGATGGCGCTGCCTTCGGCGACGAGGACGGCGTAGCCGAGCTTTTCGGCTTCGTTTTGGAAATCCTGGATGGAGCAGAGGCCGCACTGCTTGCAGAGGAGGCCGAACTCATCAAAGGGGGCGGGGCATTTGCTCTCCACGCGAAGGCACTTCGGCATGAGCAGCAGGCGCTTTTCAAAGGGGACGGTGGCAAGGGACTCGCGCCAGGTCTCATTGGCGAGGAGCACGCCGACGTAGTCGCGGTGGATCTTGTCGATGGCGTGGATGGCGAGGATCTTGTCCGTGTGCTCCTGGAGTTCCGCAATGGGGACGGGGGGGACGAGGCGGTTTTCCTCAGCGTAGGCACGCACCCAGGCGAGGATTTGATCCCGGTCCTGCTTGGTCTGAGGGATGTTCTTTTTCGGCTGGCGGATACGGCGGTTCAGCCCGGGAATGGGCGGAGGCAGAGCGGCAGAACGAACGACGACGGAGGACATGGAAGAAAAAGGACGGGCGGCGGAATGCCGAAGGAGAAAGGTGAGCGGTTTAACCGTGTGAGAGGGGCTTTGTCTTGCAGATATTGCGACAAACTGTGCGAATCTTGCGCCGCAACTGGACAGGAGCAGCGGAAGGTAAGGTGAAGGAACCGGAGAAAAGCGACTCAGACCACTGTGCCGCGACCGCTTTTAGGAGTGGTTTTCTTGGGTTTGGACTCGGGCAGGCCCTCGTCCTGGAGGATGGTGTCCTGGGGGAGAGGCTCAGCGCCTTCTTCGCCTTTCGGCTCAGGCTCGGCAAAGGGGGTGGACTTTTGGTAGAGCTTGAGGCGGGCATCGAACTCCTCCTGCAGTTTTTTGCGTTCCTCCGGGGGCAGATCTTTTTCCTTGTCGTCCTTGAAGAGGGCGATGCAGCGCTTCTGCCAGAGCTCGGCCTCCTTGAATTCGCCGTTGCGGGCGAGGGCGGCGGCCATGGTATCGATCATGGCATAGGGCTGTTCATCGCTCTGGACGACTTCTGCGAGGAGCTTCAAGGCCCGGCGGGCAAGGAGGACGGCGCTCTCGCCATTGTGCAGGCTGTCCTCCGGGCAGGTGGCGAGGAACCAGGCGAGATTATTGGAAGCCCAGGGGTCTTCGGATTGTGCGGCGCGGCGATACCAGGCCCCGGCGCGGCGGTAGTCCACCGGGACGCCCTGGCCGGTGTAATAAAGATTGGCCAGACGGGTCATGGCGGGGACGAAGTCCTGCTGAGCGGCCTTGAGGTACCAGAGGGCGGCCTTGGAGGAGCTTTTGGCCACGCCCTCGCCGCGTTCGAGCTTGGCAGCGTAGGCCGTCTGCGACTGCATGTAGCCCTGGTCGGCCGCTTTTTTGAACCATTCGGCGGCTTTGGCGGTGTCTTTCTTGACCCCCTTCCCTTCCTCATAGAGGGAGGCGAGGCTGTGCTGTGAGAGTGCGAAACCCAGCTCGGCGGAGGTGCGGTACCATTCCGCGGCCTTGGCGAGGTCCTGCTTCACGCCGACACCGTCTTCATAGATGGTGCCCATGACGTGCTGGGCGCGGAGGTGCTTCTGCTTGGCGGCTTTTTCGACGAACTTGATGCCTTCCTCGACGTTTTTCTTCACTCCTTCGCCGGTCAGCTTGCGCAGACCGATCTCGAACTGGGCGTCGGCATCGCCGCGGTCTGCCCAGGTCATGAGCTCCTTTTCATCGATGCGTTGAGATTGCTGCGCCGGAAGAAGGGAGGAAGAAATCAGAATCGCCGCAATGATTTTGGCGGCGAGTGGCAATAGAGGCGCGTGCTTCATATGAGGTAAAACTACGTCTGGCAGGGAACGTCTCAACCATCAAAATTCGTACGGGCCGCAAATAGGCGGGAGGCTTGAAGGGGTGGAATGGGCCGGGGAAGCGGATGCCTGAGATGGTATCCGGTCCCCTCCCCCGCAGCCATGAGCGGGGTTGTCCCAAAAAACATCCCTCTTCTGAAGCACGTACACCAAGCGGCCAAACTCCGCTCCGAGGGCATGGCATTGTCCAAAATTCAAGAGCCGACCTTCAAATCGGGGCGGGCCTTGGACAGGGCATCGCGGCCGGCCTGGGAGATCTTGGAATCTTTCAGGGTGAGGGTTTTCAAGCTCTTCATGGCGTGAAGAGGCTTGAGGCCTGCATCGGTGATCTGGGAGGCGAGGATGCTGAGCGTCTTCAGGGACTTCATGGTGGCGAGAATGGCGAGGCCCTCATCTGTGAGAGTGCCGGCGGTGAATTCGAGGGATTCAAGAGAAGCAATGGAAGCAAGATGGCGCAGGCCCTCGGGACCGGGAGGTGCACTGGTGCGAAGCTTGGTCAGCTTCATGGCGGTAAGACTGGCAAAGCCAGCATCCGTGAGGGCGGACCTGGGAAAGGCGAGATCGTTCAGCTTTGGCAGAGCGGCCGAGGCAAGAGACTGCAAGCCGGCGTCATCGAGGCTGGCCAAGTTTGGATTGGTGCGATCATACAGGTCCAGGCGGACGAGATTTTTGCAAGGGCTCAGCAGATTCAAAGTGGAGCCGGTGATGCCCTTTGCACCGATCTCGAGCAGCTGCAGTTCTTTAAGCAGGGCGAGATGCCTGATGCCATCGTCCGTGATGGCGGTCTGATGCAGGTTGATCTCACGCAGCTTGGGGAGGGCGGAAAGATGCATGAGGGCGGCGTCATTGACGCCGGAAAAATCGAGGCGGATGCGCGCGAGGTCTTTGGATCCGGCGAGGTGTGCCAAGCCGGAGCCGGTGACGTCTTTGCAAGCGCTGAAGTCCACATAGACGAGAGACTTCATGCCTTTCAAGGCCACCAGCCCCTCATCTGAAACCATGACACCGGGCATGCTGAGGTCTGTGAGCCTGACCAGACCGGAGAGCTCCAGCAGCACTTTGTCCGTCACATTCATCTGACCAAGAAGGCGGAGCTGAGTGAGATCATTGAACGCTTTGATTTGAACGAGGGATTCGGCGGGCAATGTGGTGACGCGGTTCAGCTCCAAGGTGCGCAGTTTTTTGAACTGGGTGATGAAACCCATGTTCTGAGGCTGCAGTGGCGCATCGTAGACGGAGAACATCCGCATGGAGTCCGCACTGGCGGTGAATGCAGCGAAGCCGCTGCCGGTGAGCGAGGTGAGATGGGAGAAGCGCACGGACTCGATGGTGCGCAGACCATTCAGGCGGGTGAGATCGTCATCTGTGACGAGAGCGCCTTTGGCAGGGGCCATGTCCAGGGTGATGCCAAGGATGTCGAAGCGCCCGCCGGGAAGGCCGCCGATGTCTTTGACGGCGGATTCCCTGCCCTCGCTGCTGCGAATGTGGACTTCACCACCGAGGGAAATCACCCACTCAGCGGCTTTCCGCCATGAACTGCTGGCTTCTCCAGCACCCACGACGGAAGACGGGGTCGATTTGGCGGATTTTGCGGGGGCCGACGGGTCCTCCGAGGGAAGAGCGATGGTGCCACGCCGCGCGGCGAGATCCTCACGCGCGGTTTTCACACGCAGGGCGTCTTCGATTTTGTTCTGTTTGGTGAGCTCGGTCTGAAAGGACTCGAGTGCTTTGTCATAGGTGTCAAACAGGGGCAGACCTTTGGTGTCTCTGACACGTGCAAAACCGGACTCGGAGCTGCGCCAGGTGGCGCGGAGTTTCTTCAAGGCATCCGGGAGCGTGTCCAGATCTTCCGGAGGCAGGGCTTTGCCTTCGGCGATGCGCTGCTTCTCCTCACGCAGCGCGAGAACTTCCTTTAGCACTCCTGCTTTCGCGGAGGAGGCGAGAGCGCGGTCCAGCGCGGCTGTGTAGCCGGAGTTCAAGGTGGCGAGCTGAGCTTTGTATGTGGCGCCGGCCTCGCGGTCGAAGGCAGTTTGAAATTTAGCTTCGAGATCGGCGAGCTTGAGAGAGACGGCATCTGCGGGCTGGGCTGTGGGAGGAGCAGCGGGTGGTGCTGGTGTTGCCGAAGCCGGGGTGGCGGGCGCGGGCATGGATGGTGCGGGCTGGGCGGGGGCCACCACGGCAACGGGCGGTGTGACAGCCGCAGGCTGGGCTGGAGAAGTGGTGCCCCCACGCAAGAGTCTGGCGCTGCCTTCAAACACGCGAAGGGTCCAGGTTTTCAGCTCATACTTGTCCTTCATGACAAAGACGGAAGCGACGGGCTGCTTTGGAAACGCAGGATGGTCTTCGCCAGCTTTGGCGAGCTTGTCGAGGTCGCCGGTCCAGTCGGCGAGCTTTTTCGCATTGGGAGCTTTGCGCTCCACGATGATGCGGTCTGAGGCACCGGCACCGTCGATCACGCGAATGATGACGTGAAGTGATGCATCGGAGGACGTGCCCCACTCGAGGCCTTCTTTTTCGTGAACGACTTTGCGCCCCGGGGAATTGAGGACGAGCGGGAGGATGCGGCCGTTTTTCAGCGGGATATCGACGTGGATGCGGTCATTGCCGCTGTGTTTGTTCGCCACGAACTCGATCTCGTAATCACTGCAATAGAGTGCAACGGGAGCGGCGAGTTTTCCTGATTTGCCATCCGGCACGAAAACGAGCGCGGCGCCTTCACGCTTCCACTGATTCTTGTCGACCAAGCCTGGTGCCGGCACGCGGTCTTTCACGGGGTCCGTGAGAGCGAGGAGGTCGATGGTCTGGATCGCGGCTCTGACCGGCGGCGGGATGGTGGAGGCGTCGATGCTTTTCCAAAAGTCTGCCACGGCTGTGCCATTGATGCGCTTGAGCTGCGGGAGAGAGCGCAGCGTTTCGCGGTTCGAAGGATCAGCAGCGACTTCGGCTTCGCAGGTGAGAGACTCGATGCGCATGCCCTTGACCGGGGAGAGATTGCGGACCTTTGTCTTCTCGATGTTCAAGATGCGGAGGGGCATTTTCCGCACGAAGGACAAATCGCTGAGCTGCGACATATTGACGGTCAGATCATCGATGGGCGAGTCAGCGAGCGCGTGGAGGTCGGTGGCAAAGGTGTTGACCAGACGCACCTGACGCAAGGGCATGCCGCGGAGCATGGAGAGATCGGTGACTTTTGACTGCATGATGATGAGGCGCTCCAGCGGCATTCCGGTCAAAAAGCGAAAGTCCGTGACGCCCATGTAGTAGGACGTGAAGCCCTTCAGATCTTTCAGCGCAGCGATGGGTGCGAGATCCGTGACATCTCCGATGCGGTTCAACTCAAGGGATTCGACGATGCCGTTTTTGAAGACTGGCTTCAACTTGATGTCCGCGCCTTTGTTTAGCTGCATGATGCGCTGGCGCACGTGCTCGACCTGCTGCTCTGGAGAGAGCGCGGCGACTTCGGCGGCGAAGGCTTCGGCGGAGACCGGGTTGCTGGTTTGTGTGGCTGGCGGCGTGAGCCACACATAGGCACCGACGGCCAGCGCGGCGGCGGCAGCGAGGCCAATCATGAGACCGAGGCGGCTTTTCTTCGGTGCGGGCGATGATTTGGACTGTGACTGTGGCTGCGGATTTTCGGAGGGCTTTTTTCCCTGAGGCTCGCGCGGCCCATGGGAGACGGGTTTTTGCGCCGACTGCGAAGCTTGAGGTGCCGCGGCGGGCTGGGGCTGGGTGAGCAGCCGAGGGGTGGTCAGAATGGTATCGAGGTCTTTGCGGATCTCCGCGGCGCTTTGATAACGAGCCTCACGATCTGTCTGCATGGCCCTGGCGATGATGGCATCGAAACGCGGATCTGTGCCGAGCTTGAGGCCTGGCATGGTCCACATGCCGCGCGGGATTTCGCCGGTGAGCATCTGATAGAGCATGACGCCGATGGCATACAGGTCCGCGCGGCCATCGAGGGGCACGCCGGGAATGAGCGCCTCCGGAGCGACGAAGTCCGGCGTGCCCATGGCCATGTTTGTCTTGGTGAGGCCGCTGGCGCCGGGGTCGTTCTGCTTGGCGAGGCCGAAGTCCGCCACCTTCACCGCGCCTTCCATGTTGATGAGGATGTTTGCGGGCTTGATGTCGCGATGGATGACGCCATTGCGATGGGCGTAGTTCAACGCATCGCACACATGAGCGGTGATGGAGAGCGCGTAGTCCTCGGGAAGCTTCCCCTGGGAGATGATCATCTTTGACACATCGGTGCCATCAATGAACTCCATGACGATGAACAGGAGGCCGGAGTGGGTCTCGCCAAAGTCGTACACATTGACGATGCTGGGGTGATTCATTTTCGCCATGGTGCGTGCTTCGTTTTTGAAGCGTTCGGCAAACTGGGCGTCGGTGTCGTCGATCAAATCCCCGGGAAGGACCTTGATGGCTACGGGTCGGTCCAGGGAGATCTGGACGGCTTTGTAAACGGCGCCCATGCCACCGCGACCAAGAAGCGACTCAAACTGATACTGCGGCAGAAACGCCTGCATGTCCTCCAAGGACGGGGGCTTCCAACTACCGGGAGAACTCGGCGCGGCACCTATGCGCGATGAATCAGAGCTCATAAATAGGGGCGGATAAATCCGCTTAATCCTAGCGCAACGGTCAGACCAAAGACGACGGATTTTTTTGCGAAACCAAAAAAACCATGAGTCGTGTCAAGTGACTGATCTAAGTTTAAGTGGGGGCGCATTTTTGACAAAGAGGCCGGTTTGTGCGTATTTGGAGGTGCAGCCGAAGCTGCCGTTCCTTCCAGAGCGGTGGCGCGGGGGACCCAAAAACCCTGAGTCGAAAGACGCAGGGCGGGGCGAAGGAAGGTGGGTAACCACCGACCAGTCCACTTCCAAGGACCAGTCCGACAGCTAACCTCGCAGGCGACATTGGAAGGGCGATCCTATGCCCGACGCGAGTGCGCCGGGATCACGGTCTCCCCAGAACCACCGCACCCGAGTGCGGACGGGAAACCGTCCGCAGAGCCGGGGGCAATCGAGACCCATAACCCAATGAAACACCAAGACGGCCAAAGCCTCACAATTGAAGGCCTGGTCAGGCCCACTGTCCGGCAAACATCCAAGCCGGACCTACCCTCGCTGCAATGGATCCAGGTGATCTATGACCACAGCGACGACGAAACCGACCGCGAAGACGATCTGGACGCCGCACCACCGCATGCGCGGTCGGCGACCGCGAACAACGCACGAACGGCGGGATGACACCCATGCCAACCCACACACCATGAACTCGGAACTTAATAATACCAATATCTACCATTTTATATGACACATTTTCATTTCAAAGCCCCCTGGGGCCGTACCCTGACGATCATCTCCCTCTTTACGACTCTGCTCATGCTGGGCCTGGCCTTTGAGCTGAGCGCGGGCCTGCGGATGCCGGAGTTTGTGAGCCTGCCTGAATCCCGCACGCTGGGAATCCTCCTGGTGCTCATGATTCCGCTGGGTGCCCTGCCCTTCATCATCCGCGGGTATGTCATCACGAAGGACGGCATTCTCATCAAGCGGCTGTGGTGGAACACGGTGCTGCCGTTTGGTGAAATCCAGTCTGCAGAGGTGGAGCCGCTGGCGCTGAGCAGCAGCTTCCGCACCTGTGGCAACGGGGGGCTGTACTCCTTCACGGGATACTACTGGAACAGGCAGCTCGGGCATTTCCGCGCGTATGTGACGGACCTGAACCGCACGGTCATCGTGCACATGAAGAACAGGACGGCGGTGCTTTCTCCTGATGATCCGGAGGCCTTCGCCCGCGCTGTGACGCACTCCCTCCATTCCTAACCTCCTTACTCCAACCCCTCTGTTCTGAAGTTTTTGTTTCTTGTCCATGAACTCCATCTTTCAATTTGCCTGCGAGCACTGGCTCATCACGCTTTCTATTATCAGCATTCTGGTGCTGTATTTTGTCTCCTGTGTTTACATTCCGGAGAGCAAGGTCGGCATCGTCATCAAACGCTTTGCGTTTAAAAACCTGCCGCCTGGCGAAATCATCGCCCTGAATGGTGAGGCGGGATACCAGGCGGATACACTGGCACCCGGGCTGCACTTTGGCTTCTGGGTCATCCAGTATCACATCGAAAAAGTGCCCATGATCCGCGTGCCGCAAGGAGAGCTGGCGCTGGTGGTGGCGAAGACGGGGGCGGCGATTCCGCCGGGGCGCATTCTGGCCCGAACGGTGGACTGCGACCACTTCCAGGACGCGCGTGCTTTCCTGAAGCATGGCGGCGAAAAGGGGCGGCAGCTGGGCACTCTGACAGCGGGCTCATATCGCATCAATCCGGCGCTGTTTACGATCATCACGTCCGAGAATGCGGCGCCGAACGGGCTGGACCCGCGGCTGCTGAGAATCCGCCACGTGGATCCAGATCTGGTGGGCATTGTGACCACGCTTGATGGCATGCCAATTGAGCAAACGGAGATCGCGGGTGCGATCGTGGGAGGACATGACAACTTCCAGAATGCGCAGGCGTTTCTGGATGCGGGCGGACACCGCGGTCTGCAGGAGCAGGTGCTGCTGAGCGGGCAGTGGAACATCAACCCGTGGTTTGCGCAGATAGAGCAGGTGCCGATGTTTGAGATTCCCATTGGCCATGTGGGCGTGGTGATTTCCTATGTGGGAAAAGCGCACCTGGACATCAGCGGGCCTGACTTCAAGCATGGAGACCTGGTGGACGTGGGCCACAAGGGTGTGTGGGGCAAGCCGTTGCTGCCCGGGAAGCACCCGATCAACACGCGCATCATGCGGGTAGAACTGGTGCCGACGACGAACATCGTGCTGAACTGGGCGACACGCACGGAGTCGCATCATTTTGATGCGAAGCTGAGCAGCATCACAGTGCGCTCGCGTGACGGATTTGCCTTCAACCTGGATGTCTCACAGATCATCCATATTGGTGCGAACGAAGCGCCGAAGGTGATCAGCCGCGCGGGATCGCTGCAAAATCTGATCGACCACGTGCTGCAGCCGATTGTGGGCAACTACTTCCGCAACTCGGCGCAGGACTATACGGTGCTGGATTTCCTGAGTGCGCGAAGCCAGCGTCAGGGTGAGGCGGCGAGCCATATTGAGGCGGCCTTGCGCGAGTATGACGTGGAGGGCATCGATACGCTGATTGGAGACATCACGCCTCCTGAATCGCTGATGAAAACGCAGACGGACCGCAAGCTGGCGGAGGAAAGCCGCAAGACGTATGAAATGCAGGAAGCTGCGGAAAAACAGAGGCAGCAGCTGGTGCGGCAAACTTCGCTGGCGGACATTCAGAACCAGGTGGTGAGCGCCGAGCAGGGCGTGAACATCGCGGAACTGCATGCCACGGCATCGGTGAAGAAAAGCGAAGGTGAAGCCGCCTCCACACGGCTGCGCGCCAGCGGTGAGGCCGAGGCCATCCGCGCCACCGGCCAGGCCAAGGCGGATGCGTATCTGGCGGGTGTGAATGCGCTGGGCGCTGACATGTATGGGATGCTGCAGGCCTTCCAGATCATTGCGGACAAAAACCTGCGCGTGGTGCCGGACGTGCTGGTGAACAGCGGTCCGAACAGCGGCGGGATCATGGACGCGCTGATGGCGATGCTGACGAAGCAGCGGGCTGGTGCGGCTTCTTCCAGTGCTGCTGTGCCGAGCTTGAACTGATGTGTGTGAAAAGCTGGCGGGCTGCGGATTCACGATCCGCAGCCCGTTTTTGCGCTGAGGCATTCGCTTTCGCGGAGAGATGTGGTATCGGGGACGGCATGAAAGCTCCCCTGTGCCTCGCTTTTCTCTCCTGCTGCCTCCTTTTCCTTTCCAGCTGCGGAGACATGACGAATGCGATTCCCGGGCCGCCGTTTGTGTATGATGACTTTGGGGTGGAGCCCGCCGTCTCGCGGCTGCTGGGGCCCAAGGGCAAGGACACGCAGGTGGTGGCAAGATTTGGCACGACAAAGAAAACACCGCCGGCGGAAGGCCCCGACATCCGCTTTGTGAACATGGAGCAGGCGATGTTTTTCCTGCGGCACACGGTGCGCAACCTGCCCAAAACACCGGAGAATGCCGCACTGCGCCAGCGCCTTTCGAAGACCTACAGCCGCCTGTACTGGAACTACTCCTCAAGGCGCAACGCCTTCATGGCCTCCCCCTCGGCCAGCTATGGCCGCGGGGGGATGAACCGTGCATTTATGATGCCGCCGATGCCGCCCTCAATCTGAGCGCGGCGCATTTGACAATGCGGAGCCGCCTGCCAAACTCCGGCAGCTGAAAAGCAACGCGGGTGTAGTTCAATGGTAGAACACGAGCTTCCCAAGCTTGATACGTGGGTTCGATTCCCATCACCCGCTCTCCCTCCCTCCGCAGCAGAGTCTGCATGAGCAGGAGCAGCCGCGAGACTAATTGTTCCGGGGAGGTGAAGGAGTGGCGGGCGAGAATCCTGGGGGATCCAAATTCAGCGCTTCAATGTTCCGCGCCTCCGCGTTTCCGTGAAGGTAAATGGCCGGGCCTCCGGCGGACAATCGATCATCCTCGAAGCGTATGACTTCCCGTCCGTCGAGCCTGCCGATCAGCGTGGTGCCCACGGCCCGCAGCTCCAAAGTAAAGACGTCGCCGATTTTTGGCTCGCTGACAGGATACTCTTTCAAGATCTTGTCATTTCCATTTCCGTTGCTGTAAGCCAGGCGGATCCCCGACTTGCTGCGCATGAGCTGATACCGCGAGGCCTCCCACTGGCGCAAACTGATGTGACTGCCGCCAGTTCCTTCAGCCCACTTCCACTCACACCGGATGGCGCAGTCCCTCCAAATTTTGGGATAAAACATGGTCATGCCCCGGGAAGTTCCTGGCTTCGAGAGGAGCCATCCGTCATTCACGAAAAATTTCCTCTGCTCCTTGATGTCTGAAGACTCGTCCCAGATACGCGCCCACTTTTCATTTTCGGCGCTGACAGCTGACGGAGAAGCCAGACCCGCATTCTGCACGGCGGGCTTCTTCAGCGCTAGAAAGGCACCGGTGGCCACGAGAGCAGCCGCACCAAAGAGCAACGGTGTGCGACCGAGTCCGGAGCGTGTTGTAGCGGCGGCTTGATCAGGCGGCAGCTTCTTCGCCGCCTGTCCGCCTGATCTGGGAGCTTGGGCAGGGGGGAACTTTTCGGGTCGAACATGCGGACTTCCGGGGCTGGCGCCGCCTGCATGCGCGCTGTCACGAATGACTGCTGAGAGGTCGGTCTTCATTTCGACTGCAGAGTCGTACCGTTTTTCCCGATCCGTCTGCATCGCCTTGTCCACAATGGCGTCAAAGCGATGGTCCACGTGCGGCACAATGCCGCTGGGCAGCAAAAAACGGCCACGCGGGATGCGGCCCGTGAGCATCTGATAAAGCATGACACCCACCGCATAGAGATCGGCACGATGGTCCACCCCCATGCCAGGAATCATGGTCTCGGGCGCGATGTAATCCGGGGTCCCCATGGCCACGTTTGTACCGGTGAGAAGAGTGCCTTCCACGTTCAGCGATTTGGCGAGGCCGAAGTCCGCGATTTTCACGCGCCCACGGTTGTCGATCATGATGTTGGAGGGTTTGATATCCCGATGAACGATGCCTTCCTGATGCGCAAAGTGCAAAGCCTCGCACACTGCACCGATGATTTCGATCGTGCGCTGGATCTCCAGCGGGCCTTCGCCAGCAATGAGCTGCGCCAAATCGGTGCCCTCAACATATTCCATCACAAAGTAGAGCAGGCCGTCCGCTGTTTCGCCTGCATCAAAGACGGCGACGATGCCTGGGTGGGAGAGCCGCGCCATGGCCCGTGCCTCATGCTTGAAGCGTTCTGAGAAGCGCTGATCTTTGCCGCCTTGGAGAACTTCGGGCGGAAGGATTTTGATGGCCACCGGGCGCTGGAGGGCCTCCTGCAATCCTTTATAAACCGCGCCCATGCCGCCGCGGGCAATGAAGCTCTCCACATGATACTGTGGCAGCATCTGCTGGAGCTGCGTGACGTCCGGCGGATCCCAGCCACGTCTGGGTGAAGCGGTTTCCCGAGGGTGAAAAGGGATATTCACGCGAATGGTGGGATCCTGCGTCTGAGCCGAGCTGCCTTCATCATCTTCGAGCCCAATGCGCAGCAGCGGAACAATTTTTCCTGTTTCAGAATTGGGCGCGTGATTCATGAGACGTTTGCAGCTAAAAATAGGCATACACCCTATCCAAGCACGAATGCAAATATTTCGTGCCGAATGAGCAATGACAGACACCGGCCCACGATCCATGAATGACCCGCGCCCCGAACGCCAGTTCCCAACCACTCGCTGGTCACTCATCGCGCGGCTGAAAAGCGGTGACGCACAGGAAGCAGAAAATGCGGTGAGTGAGATCTACAAGTCCTACCGCTATCCGCTTTACGGCTACTTGCGGACGGCCGGAATGCAGCATGAAGATGCCGAAGACGTGCTGCAGAGTTTTTTTGCGAAGATGCTTCGCCAGGACGCTTTTATCCGGGCGGACCGCGATCGTGGCAGGCTAAGAACTTTTCTGCTGACGGCGCTCTCGCGCTTCAGGTCCAATTTTCATCGAGGAGAGAGACGGCGGAGCGAGCGTGTTCAGGCAGAGGCAGACCTGTGGGATGCGGATGAAGCCCGCTATCGGATGGAGCAGCGTCCCAGCTCCGAAACTCCGGAGGTTTACTATGACCGCCGCTGGGCCCTGGAACTGATGCAGCGCGTGCGGCAGCAACTCCGGCTGGATTATCAGGAGCGTGGAAAAGAAGACCTGCACGAAGCGCTTGCCCCCCTGCTTAGCAGCAGTCAGACCGAACCCGAATCATTTCAGGCGACAGCCATGCGGCTCGGTGTCACTGAAAATGCACTGCGTGTCTCCCTAAGCCGTCTGCGCGGTGACTTTCGACGAATACTGATGCGGGAAGTGCAGCGCACTGTTTCTGCGGATGAAGACCCAAAAGAAGAAATCCGCCACCTGCTCCGCTTGTTTGAAGCATCTTAGCAGGAAGCGACTGCCAATTCCCGCACCACCCGGGAAGAAAACTGTCTCGTCCGGCGTGCCGCAAGGACCAAAAAAAGCGGCTTTCCTGCTAAGGCGGGGCAGAACGCAGACACGGGCTGAGATTTTATGTAATCCGATTCAGCGACCGGGGTAGAACGCCGCTGAAACCATGCGTGGCATTGCAGACACCCGCCCCTCCCGGGGAGTGGGAGAGACGATGCATGCTCCGAAATACCCCATACTCACACCCGCACAAAAAAAACGCCTCCTATGAAACTTGCTTCCGCACTCCGAAGTCTGCGATGGATGCCCGCCTTCTTTATTTGGACCACGCTTTGCGGCGCCAAGGCCACTGCGAGCGACGGGTTCTGGCATGTCCAGGGGCATGCGGCCAGCGGAACTTATAACGCGGTCAACCAGGTGAGCCAGCTTCAGGGATTCGCGGTGATGTCGGACACAGGAATGCAGTTCGCATCGACACAAACTTCATTCAGCATTCCGGAACCGCTCGAATTCAACGGCTCCGAATACAACTACTTTAAAAAGGATGTCGAGGTCGATGAAAGCACTGGTGCAACGATCATCAAAAAGTCCACGAGGCTTAAAATAACGGTTATCGACGCAAACACCATGCTGCTGGTTTATGGAGTGGCGAACTACCTGGGAGGGGACCCCAGGCAGCATTTTACAAGCTTTGAATGGACAACTGCGGTGCTGACTGCCGATCCCGTGCCGGTGCAGGTTCAGCCCCTGACGAGCCACCCGGCCTGGAATGGGAAGTATTACCCTTCCGCGCAGCCCGGATTGCAGGAAAACAATTTCGCCAATGGGATCATGCCCGAGGCAGGCAACGAGGGCAACGTGCAGTTCGTCAAAGCAGGATCGACAGGATATGAACTTTTCGACCTCTGGGGCTCATTTTTCATCCCGCTGGAATCTTACGGGGTCTTGAAAGACCTCGCCGTCGACACGGACGCGAACATGCTTTGGGACAATCCATTGAAAGACAACACGGGTGCCATCAAAGGATACGAGAGAGCATTCAACCGGTCCAGGAGTGAAGAAAGCTCGTACGTTTATCTGGGAGACGGGAGAATCTTGCAGACACGAGTCAACTCCACCCTGGCCGACTCCACCGTCGTTCTGCTGGTGGGTCAATCCCCGCCTCCTGTTCCGATCCTCGCAGATTCGGATGTGTATTGCGTGCTGTGGAACCCGGAGACGCCGGTCGTCAGCCTCATGCCTATAAGCAATCTCACCGTCTCCGGGGTGACGCTCAACGGACGGGTAAACACCAACGGCTTCACCGCCACCGTTCAATTTGAGCATGGGCTGACGACCGATTATGGGAACACTGCAACGGCGACACTTGCGTCTGAGGAAAGCACCCTTGAGCAGGCAGTGAGCAGCACCCTCTCCGAGCTGGATCCTGGCACCTTATACCACTACCGGCTGAAACTGACGTATGCGGGCGGAGAGGTAACCACGGGCGATGCGACCTTCACCACGCTGGTGCCCAAACCCGAGGCCGCCATCAAAGCCGCCAGCGGCATGACAGCCACGACCGCCACGCTGAACGGCACCGTCAATCCAAAAGGCTTTGTCACCACGGCGCTATTCGAATATGGGCTGACGTCAGGCTATGGCAGCACGGTCCCGGCCGTGCTCTCCCCCGATAACAGCAAGACCGTCCAAACCGTGAGCGCGCTGATCACGAATCTCCTGCCGGGGACACAGTATTATTTCCGGCTGAGAGCCACCAATGCAGGAGGAACAAGCACCACCATTGACGGCAATTTCACCACTCTCATGCAGGTGCCAATTGTCATTTTTGATCAAGCCGAAGAGGTGACAAGCACAGGCGGATCGCTCAAAGGCAAGGTAAATCCAAACGGTCTCGAAACAACGGTGCAGGTTTTGTATGGGGTTACGACACAATATGGCAGCACCCTAAATGTCCCCCTCGCCGTCAACAACAGCACGACAGCCCAAGATGTAGATATTCTCTTCGAAAACCTGTTCCCGGGCACGACGTATTACTACCTTCTGACCACAACGAACTCCGGTGGAGCAACGTCCCATCCCGGCACTTTCACCACCCTGACGCTGCTTCAGCAGTGGAGGTGGAACCACTTCCGCACCACCGGAAATGCAGGCCAAGCTGCGGACGCTCTGGATTTTGACCAGGATGGGATTCCCAACCTGATGGAATTTGCCCTCCTCCTGGATCCCACCAAAACCAGCGTATTGCCGGCCACTCACATGCGAAATGGAAATGTTTATGAGTATGTCTACACACGCAGCACATCAGCCCGGAATTCGGGTGTGTCGTTCGAGGTGGAATGGAGCGAGACGCCAGACGTGTCTTCATCGTGGAGTTCGCTCGGGGTTGTGGAGCAGATACTATCCTCCAACGCCACCATGCAGCAGGTGAAGGCCACCATTCCCATCGGAGGCTCCGGCCGGCTTTTTGCACGCTTAAAAGTGACGGCTCCCTTGTTGATCAAATGAACCGGTTGCCTGGAGATTGCGTCCTCGGGTGACTGTCCAAGACATGGATACCAAGGCGGCCTAGCCGAGACTCGGCACCCCTTCGCCAGGATCAGAATGCGGGCCGGCTTGCCAAGACAGCGGAAGACAACCGAGCGGTGCCAGTGGCTGCGTTGGTCGCTTGCCTGTTATCTTCAAACAGCAGGCGGCGCTCCCGCCTTGTCACGGGGGCGGCTTCGCTCGGCGGATCAAAATGACGATCGTGTCGAGAACTGTTCTAAGGTGTAAAGCTCACGCGATAGAAGGCGCGCTGGCCATTGATGCGGGCTGGGAGAGTGTCTGTGTAGGTGGCGTTGGTGTAGGTATTGGTGTAGGTCAGTGGCGAGGTGATGTTCTGCCAGGTGATGAGATCTGTGCTGTACTGAATCTGGCAGGGCTTGTTGGGTGTGGCGTTCCAGCGGAGGATGACCTGCCCCTGCCCTGCCGCGACCATCTCGATGGGAGGGAAAACGGTGGGGCGGAGGGTGAAGCTGTTGCTCACATCCAGATTGTGACGCGTGGTGTTTTCATCCTGCGGGCGGTAGGCGCGCACGTAGTCGGCCACGACCTGGGAAGGGGTGACGCGCACGCGGATGTGGCCTGAGTCCGTGAGCAGGAGGCTGTTGAGGCCCTGGGTGTATTTGCCGTCCCCGGCGCTGCCAAGGGAGGTGTAGTTGGCGGTGCCGGGCTGCGGGCATTCGAGATAGACCACGCCATCCAGCGTCTGGTAGCCGTAGAGGTGGTCGTGCCCGTGGAAGACGACGCTGACCTTGTTTTGCTTGAGCAGATTGTGAATGGGCATGTCCCAGCCGGGGCGTCGCGTGGCAAAGCCATTGGTGGTGCCGTCGGCATTGAGGCCGCCCCATTCATAGAAGCCCGCCACCTCCACGCCTCCGCGTGCGGCCACGTTGGGCGTGACGCCATCGGCCAGCGTGGTGGAGCCGCCCACGATGTGGTGCATGAAGACAAACTTGTAGCGCGCGCTGCTGTTTTTCAGCGTGTCGCGCAGCCAGTTGTACTGCGTCTGGCCGAGCGTCCAGTTCCAGGCGTCGTTCCCCTGGTTGGGGTTGCTGTTGGTATTCCAGAATGGATCGAGAACGATGAAGAGCGCGTCTCCCCACTCCCAGGCGTAGTAGTCCTCCAGCAGGCCGAGGCTGCCGCCGGTGTAGGTCAGAGGTGTGGGATTGCCAGTGTAGAAGGTGCTGGGCACCGGGGTGGGGTAGTAGGCTTTGCGCGCCAGCAGATCCCACGCGGGAATGTTGTTGAGCTTGTCGGGGGCGGAATTGAAAAGGTAGCCATACTCCGCCTCGTGATTGCCGAGGGTGAAGAAAAACGGAACGCTGTGGCAGACGAGCTCAAACTGGTTGCGGAGGAGGATGGCGCGGTTGTTGAGCAGGGACTGATTGAGCTGGCCGGTGGAGAGTTCGCCGCCCCAGACGGCGGGAATGCCGTTGGCGAGAGGCTCCTCCATTTTGTCGGTCATGAAGATGTCGCCGAGGTCGATGTGGAAGTCGGGGGCGTCGGTGGCTATGTTAGACATGGCGCGGTTGAGCAGGCTCAGGTCTGTGTTCACGTCCAGATGCGGATCCGCCGTGAGGGTGAAGGTGAAGGAGGTGCCGCGACCGCGTGCGGTGTGGAAGCTGCGCTCGCCACGCGCATTGTAGAAGCTGGCTCCGGTGCCGCGATACCTGAAGCGGTAGTAGTACTCGGTGTCAGCCTGCAGGCCGCTGAGGGTGATCTCCACGGGGTTGTAAAATTCAGGGTGCGCGGGGTCCACCTGGAACAGCGCGGGCGTGGTGGCCTGCGTGTAGCTGCCTGGGCTGGTGCCGTATTCCACAAAGGCGTAGAGATCCGTGGTGCCGACGATATTGAGCGTCATGCTGGTATCTGATGGCATGCCGAGGAATTCAGCGCCCTTGATCGTGGCGTCCGTGAGCGATGAAGCGACTGTGTAAGTGTAGGAACCGGACGCAGGGCCGACGGTGACACCGCTGGAGGTGTCTGTGGCACTGATGGTGAAATTTACCGTGGTTCCGCCGTTTTGCACCGGGATCTGCACGCCGTAGATTCCGTCTCCGGCAGCGCCGTCCGCATGCAGGCCGTCGTCGTACATGGTGAGCAGCACATTGGCCGGAGGCGCGGTGGTGGCGACCACGATGTCATCAATGTCCACGCGCGGCTTTGCAGTGGGGGTGGTGGGTGCATAGCCGGCAAACTGCCAGCGGAACTTTGTCTGCGTGCCGATTTCTGCACCAGCGAGGTCGTAATGGTAGAGCTGAAAGCCGTGATTGAGGCTGGTGGCACTGATGCTGATGGGACTGGCGCTGGTATTTACATACGCGGCGCTGTTGATGACGAAGGAGGTGCTGCTGGTGATGGAGCTGACGGTGGTATTGGGCGCGAAGGTGGTGGCGGCGATGGCATTGCTGGCGCTGGTGGCCGTGGCGCTGGCGCTCATGGTGAACTGCGTGCCTGAGTCAATGCTGAGAATGCGCGTGCCATTGGTGATGCCGCTGGCACCGCTGACAAACATGCCCACTGAGAGTGTGGAGGTGGAGCTGGTGGTAACCAACGCACTGCCGCTGGTGGTGCTGCCGGTGACGTACACAGTAGGACCGGAGAGCGCGCGCCCGGCCACGAGGCCGCTGGTGCTTGCACAGGTGACGGTGGTGCTGCCGCTGACGCTGCCGGTGGAGTTGGTCACCCCATTGGTGAGAACGAGCGTCTTGCTGTTCCAGTCTTCACTGAGGCGAGTGTTCCAAGTGGTGCCGCCATCGGAAGAGACCTGGAAGGCCCATTGGTTGTTATTGGTGGCCGTGATGCTGACGGTGGCGGCGCTGGTGGCGGCGGCGCTCATGGTGAACTGGCTGGCGGAGTCGATGCTGATGATGCTCGCACCCGCAGGAATGCCTGTGCCCTGCACGAGCATGCCCACGCCGAGAGAGGCGGTGGTGGAGCCGGTGACCACCGCGCTGCCGGAGGTCAGGATGCCGGAGACATTCACCGTGGTGGTGGGGCCGGCGAGGCTGAGCGTCTGGAGGTAAAACTCCACGTAGCCTGCGGTACCGGTGGTATTGATGCTATTGGTGGTGGTGAACATCGAGCCTGTGAGGCTGGTGGTGCCGCCATTGAATTCCGCAGCCGCACCGGAGGCGGTGAGGGTGAGCGCGCTACCGGTGGCGGTGGCTGCGATGCTCAGCACGAAGGTGGTGCTGCTGGTCACGGAGGAAACGGGGGCGTTGTTGGGTACTCCAGCGCCGGAGACACCCATGCCATTGATGAGGCCGGCGGTGCTGTCGCACGTGACAGAGGTGCTGCCGCTCGTGGTGGTGGCATTGGTCAGCAAAACACCCGCAGCTGTGAGCGTAAGCCCGCTGCCGGTGCCTGATGCGGCCTGGGAGAGGGTGAAGGCTGTGGCGCTGGAGACGGAGGCGACGGTGGTGTTTCCCGTGGAGGCACCGCTGGTACTGCCGGGAATGTTGGTGCCGGTGACGAGCATGCCCGGCCACAGACCCGCCGTGCTGGCGCAGGTGACGGCGGTGCTGCCGCTGGCGGTGGCTACGCCGGTGATGCTGAGCGGCGTGGTGCGGTTGGCATTATTCACGGCCTGTCGCACATTGCCTGCGCCGACAGTGGTCCATGAGTTGATCGCGCCAGTGCCGTTCCAGTTGTTGGATGAGGTATTGGCAAAGACCTCGCGCCAGATGGTGGTGCTGACGGGAGTGGCGGTGTTGTAGGAGAGCTTGACGCTGGACACGGGTGCCTGCCCGGCCTGCACACGTGCGACCACGTAAACATTGTCCATGTAGGTGGGAGATGTGGGCGCGGTGGAGACGGCGGAGATGACCGGCGTTATGGGAGACAGGCTGACGGCGATGGAGCTGGCTGCCGTGTTTCCTGCGGTGTCCGTGGCGGTGGCGGTGATGGTGTTTGCTCCCACGCTCAGAGGCACGGAAGCGGTCCAGTGCGCGTAGTTGTCCGAGGTGGTGGCGGAGACTCCATTGATAATGACCGAGGCGATGCCGGAGAATGCGTCTGAGGCCGTGCCCTGCACGCTGAGGGTGGTCTGGCTGGAGATGAAGCCGTCTGCTGGTGAGGTGATGGCCACGGCGGGAGCGACCGCATCCTGTGTGGAGGTCACGGTGCTGCTGTAGCTGGAGGTGGTGACGCCGTCGGTGGCGGTGGCGCGGTACCAGTACTGGGTGCCGCTGGTCAGACCGCTGAAGGTCACGCTGGTGGTGCTGACGGTTTGTGAGGAGACGATGCTGGCAAAGTTCACGTCTGTAGCCGCCTGCACGGTGTAGCTGGTGGCATTCGTCACGGCGGGCCAGGAGATCGTCCGCGAGGTGCCTGCGCTGTACGCAGGCAGGGTGCTCAGCGCCGGACTGCCCACCACGACCGTGAGAGTGCCCGCCGGGCTGGTGACGGTGTTGGTCGCATTCGGAGTGACGTAGGTGTTCACGTTGTTGATGACCACGTCGTAGGAGCCTGCGTCAGCAGTCGTCACGCCGGTGATGGTCAGCATGGCGTAGCTGGAGCCTGACACGTACACTTTGCCATCCGGAGCAACTGCGGTGGTGTAGGTGGTGGAGCCACTGATGCGTCCGCCATCGCTGAGATTCACGCCATTTTTGCGCCACTGCACGGTGGGCACATTTTTGGCATAGGAGGTGAAGGGCACGTAGAGCTGCACGGTGCTGCCCTGCGCTGCGGTGTTGGTGATCAGCGCAGGTCCGATGTAAGGCGTATAGACTTCAGGATTGATGCTGATGGCGGACTGCAGCGAGGCAACAATCGCGGAATAGGACGAGGCGTTGGCACCGAGCATGATGTCGGTCGTTTCATAGGGGTCGTCCTGAATGTTGAAGAGCTGGTAGGTGGTGAAGCCCACATTCAGCGTGATGCCCGAGTAGGCCACGTTGGGGGGATCGCTCATGACAAAGTGGGTGGCATCGGTGATGGAGGCCACGGAGGCGCCGCCTTTGATGCCGACGCCATAGATCGAGGCACCGACCTGAAGCCCCACCGTGCTGGTGCATGTGACCGCTGTGGAGCCTGCGGTGGTGGTGCTGTTGGTCAGCAGCAAAGCACCGCTGAAGAGGACATTCGGTGCCGAAGTGTAGCCGCTGCCGCCGTTGGTCAGATTGATGGCGGTGACTGCGCCCTGGGACACGGTGGCCGTGGCAGTGGCTCCGGTGCCACCACCGCCACTGAAGCTGACGGTGGGTGTGTTGGTGTAGCCGGTGCCGCCGCTGTTCAGCGTGAAGTTTGTGATGACTCCTCCGGAGACGGTGGCCGTGGCGGTGGCACCGCGACCGCCGCCGGTGGCGCTGTAGATGAGCTTGAAGGTCTTGGTCTGGCCGCTGAGGGGATCGGTGAAATTGTTGAAGCCGACATTCGGGCTGGCCACGGTGACAAGCGGCGAGATGTTGGTGGTCGTGGTGTTCTTGGATCCGTCCGGATTGGTCTGGAAGCGTGTCTGCGTGCCATCTGGAGTGCTGCCGGAGATGGTCTTCAAAGCAGGCCACATGTTGAGGCCGTCAAAGGGCTTGGTGTTCTTCGGTGTGACTCCGGTGGCAGCACAGAGCGTTGGGAAGAGGTCGCCCACCCAAAGGTACATGTTGCTGATGACGCCTGCGGTGATGGTGATGGACGAGGGACTGCTAGCCGTGGCGGGTGCTGCGCTCAGTACGAAGTGGGTGGCGTCTGTGACAGAGGCTACCGTGGTGCCATAGGCCAGTCCGGTGCCTGCCAGGGCCATGCCGCTGGAGAGTCCGGTGGTGCTGTCGCAGGTAACGGTGGTGCCGCTGGTGGTCACGCAGTTGGTCAGCGTGAGACCGCCTGCGAGCTGGCCCGGCCAGCGAATGCCCGCAGGGGTGCGGATGCCACCTTCATACGGATCCGTCTTGGCACCGCGCAGCGGGAGGTCCGAGCCGCCGGTGGCGTTCTCGCCGCCGTTGTCACTGAAGAAAACGACGAGTGTGTTGTTGCTGATGCCCGCAGTGTCGAGCGCGGCCAGCACACGCGCCATGTTTCGGTCCATGTTGTCCACGGAGGCGGCGAGGGTTCGCGTAGGCATATCGGCGATGTAGTGCGTGGGATCGGAGGGTGAGGCATATTTGGCCACGACCTCCGCAGGGGCTGAGATAGGGCCATGGATGGTGTTGAATGCCAGGTAGCCGAGGAAGGGCTTGGAGGTGTCGCGGTTTTGGATCTGCGAGATGATCTTGTCTGCCAGGAGATCGCCGGAGTAGCCGCCGTGGCCTTGGGAGTCGGTGTGCTCGCTGGCACCGTCCACGATCACATTGTTGAGCCACCAGTCGGGCTGATAGACATTGTCGATCAGCGTTTCCGCCGAGCGGTGGGTCAGGCAGTCGATGGCCCCGGAATAAGAGCCGTAGTGCAGGCCCCAGCCTCGGTTGGTGGGAGCGTAGGCGATGCCTTCTTGGATGATGAGTGTGTTCTGGCCATTCACCGTGGTGTAGGCGATGTTTTTGTCCGCGCCGCCGCAGTGCCACTTGCCGGCCATGAAGGTCTGATAGCCGGAGGCGGCAAAGGTCTGGGGCATGATGTGCTCGCTGAGATCCAGACCGCGCGAGTTGTTCACGCCGGTACGGATGGCGGAGCGTCCGGTGAGCAAGGTGGAGCGCGTGACGCTGCAGACGGCGGTGGGGTAAAAGCGCTCCAGCCGGATGCCTTTGGTGGCAAAGCTGTCCATCGCCGGAGTGTCCACATGCACACGGCCTGCATAGGTGTGGTAGCCGATGTCTCCCCAGCCCTGGTCATCGGTTACGATAATGAGGACGTTGGGCGGCGTGCTGCTGCTGACGGTGAAGAGCTGCGAGGCGGTGTGCGCCGCGCTGTC
This sequence comes from Prosthecobacter sp., assembly GCF_044226605.1. Lineage (GTDB taxonomy): Bacteria > Verrucomicrobiota > Verrucomicrobiia > Verrucomicrobiales > Verrucomicrobiaceae > Prosthecobacter. The sequence goes on from NZ_JBGAGS010000008.1 coordinate 242,669, forward strand.
GGTCACGGTAACGCTAAAGGCATAGGCGCCTGCCGTCGTGGGCGTGCCGCTGAAGGTGCCATTGGTGCCCAGCGTGACACCGGGTGGCAGGGAGCCGCCGGTCACATTCCAGGTGTAGCCGCTGCCCGAGCCACCGGTGGCGGCCAGAGTCTGCGTGTAGGCGGCGCTGGTGAGCGCATTCGGCAGCGCAGGTGCGGTGGTGATGGCCAGCGGCAGGGTGATGGTGTAGCTGCCTGCATTGGCGAGCGTGGTGGTGGTGCCGGTGCTGTCCCTGGCCTGGATGGAGTAGCTGATCTGTGTGCCGGAGGCAAAGGCGGGAAGCTGCACGCCATACACGCCATCTCCCGCCGTGCCGTCTCCATGCGCGCCATCATCAAACATCGTGAGCGTGACTCCAGGCACCGTGGAGATGGTGATGTCATCCACATTGAAGACCGGAGACCGGGTGGGAGTAGGCGGATTGTAGCCGCTGTACTGGAAGCGCATCTTAAGGGTGTTCACCAGCTCGCTCTGCTGCAGCGTGTAGCTGTAGGACTGGTAGCCGTGATTCAGCGTGGTGCCTGCCAGTGCGATGGAGGAAAGGGTGAGCGCCGGGGCGGTGTTGACCACAAAGTGCGTGGCATCGGTTACCGAGGAGACTGTGGCACCCGCGGCAAGATACGTGGCCACCAAGCCCTGCCCCGTGGCTGTGGAGGTGGCCGCAGTGCTGAGCACAAAGGTGGTGCTGTTGGTGATGGAGCTCACATACGCATTGGCCGGAATGCTGTTGGCACCGGTCAGAGACATGCCCACGACGAGGCTGCTGGTGCTGGCGCAGGTGACAGTGGTGCTGCCGCTGGTGGTGGCCACGCTGGTGAGCATGACACCTGAGATGGCATTGAAGGTCTGCGCGGAGCCGTTGGCCGTGGCATTCACGCTGAGGACAAAATGGGTCGTATCGGTAATGGAGCTGACGGTGGCGTTGTTGGGCACGCCCGCGCCCACCACCACCATGCCTGCGGTAAGCCCCGTGGTGCTGGCGCAGGTGACGGTGGCGCTTCCCGTGCTGGTGGAGCAGCCTGTGAGCACGAGGCTGGGGCTGCCCACGCTCATGCCTGCGGTCAGACCGGAGGTGCTGGCGCAGGTGATGGTGGTGCTGCCGCTGGTGAGGCTGCACCCGCTGAGATTTACCGTATTGGCGGCGTAGGATTCGCTCAGGCGTGTGTTCCAGGTGGTGCCGCCATCGGGAGAGAGCTGCATGGTCCAGCCATTGCCCGCGACCATGTTCTGCGTCTGCACATAAAACTGCAGTGTGCCGGAGAGGCCCGATGCCGGAATGGCATTGGTGATGGTGACGTTGTTGTCCGTGTAGAGCGCGCTGCCTCGGGTAAACTGCAGGCCGGTTCCAGCGGAGGTGAGCGTGGCGCTGGCATTGGTGGCAGCAGCATTGCCGCTGAGGGTGAACTGCGTGGCGCTGTTTACGGCGGAGATGGTGGTGTTATTCGGGATGCCAGGGCCTGTGATCGGCATGCCGGAGAGCGTGGCTGTGATGGCCAGACCGGTGTTCGTGGCTGTGGCGTTGGAGCCCATGACGAGCTGCGTGCTGTTGGTCACCGATTTGACGATGGTGTTGGCTGGAATGCCTGTGCCGCTCAGCGTCATGCCCACCTGCAGGCCGGTGGTGCTGGCGCAGGTGACGGTGGCGCTGCCGCTGGTGGTGGCTCCGCTTGTCAGACTCACCGTCGTGGCACCCACCAGGCCTGTCGTACTGGGGCAGGTGACGGTGGTGCTGCCGCTGGTGAGGGAGCAACCGGTGAGCGTGATGCCTGCGGCGTAAAGAGTGAGCGCACTGCCGCTGCCCGTGGCGCTGGTGCTGAGCACCAGTGTTGTTGAATTGGTCACGCTGCTGACCGTGGTGCCGGTGGGGATGTTGGTGCCAGCCACGAGCATGCCCGGCCACAGGCCTGCGGTGCTGGCACAGGTGACGGTGGTGCTGCCGCTGGTGGTGGTGCAGGCGGTGAGGCTAAGCGGTGTGCTGTGATTGCTGCCGCTGCCGTTTTGACTGATCTGCCCGCTGCCGCCCGAAGCCGTGGTCCAGGGATTCAGCGCGCCATTGCCCTGCCAGGGCTGGGGATACAACACCGGCGTCATCGTTTCGCTGAAGACCTGGCTGGAGGTCAGCGCGCCCTGGCTGTACGAAAGCTGCACCTGGGAGATGGTGGTGCCGGAGGGTGGCGAGATCTGAGTGGTCACATACGGAGTATCCGTGCTCTCCACGCTGGTGGGATTGGTGGCAGGTGTGCCGATCACAGGCACGGAGCCTGTCAGCGTGGCATCAAACGACGAGCCCACGGCGGTGTCGCTGCAGGCGATGTGCAAAGCTGCCGCATAGGAGACGCCGGGGCTGGCATTGCTAAACATGACGCCGAAGGTGGTGCTGCCTCCGGCGGCCAGCGTGGTGGGATTGGCCGGCGCACCGACAAGGAAGAAGTTGGAGGCATTTACACCATCGATCGTGACGCCGTTCAGCGTCAGCGAGGTGGTGCCGTTGTTGGTGATGGTGAAGGTCTTGGTGCCCAGGCCGCTGAAGCCCACGCTGCTCACGCCATCTGTGAGCGTGCTGGAGCCCTGGGCCACGGAGATTTGCGTGGTGACGCTGGTGGTGCGCACCGCAAAGACCGGATATGTGGAGGCAAACACCTCGTAGCTGATGATGCCCTGTGCTCCGCGTGTGGGACCGCTCTGCGCGGGCACTGAGTTGTTGATGCCCATCTCCACCAGCCATGCCTGCGTGACTGCGCCCGCCTTCACTGCGCTGGAGGTCCAGTAGGCTGTGGGCGGCACCAGCGCCCGGAAGGTCTGACCGGTGCTGGCAAGGATGCCCGTGCCGCTGGTGACGGTGAAGGTGGTGGCGCTCGTGACGCTGGCCACCACGGGAGGCGTGTTGGTCGGCAGGTAGGTGCCGCCGGGATTGTAGGGATCCACCAGCACCATGCCGGGAATCATGCCTGTGGTGTCTGCGCAGGTGATGGTGGTGCCACCTGCGGTGGTGATGCAGCCGGTCAATGTTTTGGAAAACAGCGTACGGTTCATCGCGGGCTTGATGCCCGTGGCGCTGGAGGCCGTGGCCAGCGTGTAATCCGTGAGCGTCTGCAGCTCTTTCACCGTAGGCAGGCGCCAGTCGCCGTAGCCGCCGAGAGAGAGGTTCTCTGCATAGCTGATGGCAGACTGCCAGTTCATCCCTGCGGCTGGCAGCTGCGTCCACATCAGGCTGGTGTCCGTGTCGGTGATGGTGCCGTCGTTGTTGTTCACGTAGCTGTGGCCGTTGCCGGGCTTGCTGCCGCGCACGTAGCGTGCGTTGTAGCGCAGGCTTCCCCCTGCGCTGATGGTTTCCGTGATCGGCTTCGGCCCCAGACCGCCGCCGGCATTGGTACACCACACGTGAGTGGCATCGGTACCGTAGATGTCGCTCGTCCACCAGTAGTCGGCGCTGTTGGTGTTGGGGAATTTTGTCTGGTCAAAGGCGGGATTGTTATTGTGATTGAGAATGCTGAAGAGCTCCGCAGGCGTGGGCAGTCGCCAGTCGGTGTAGCCGCCGGTGCTCTGTGTGGAGGCATTCGTCACAGCGCTGGCCCAGGTGGATTCTCCGGCATCGGTCTTCTGCCACATGAGGCCGGTGACGCTGTCCGTGATGGTGCCGTCTCCATCGTCCGTGAGAGCAGGCGGATTGATCGTGTAGTCTGAATCTTCGCCGAAAGGAGCCCCGGAAACCGTGATCGTCTGCCCGGTGTCGGGCAGCTTGATCTCGCTCCATCCGGACATGGGGTAGGTGGTGAGGCGTGCGCCGCCATTGCTCGTCGCACTCGGGGTATAGACGGTCGTGGTCGTCGCGCCGGGCAGCCGCCAGGTGATGGTGAGCGTCTTGGGATTGGCGTTGCGGTTGATCTTCCAGCACTCGTCGTAGTCGGTGCCGTTGATAGTCACACGCAGGCGGTAGTTGTCCGCAGAAGCCACCGCACCTGGGGAGGTGTCCTCGATGAGATTGCCAGAGCCGTCGGTGGTCAGAGCCACCGGGTTTTTATAGGCGTTGGCATTGAATCCCGCGCCACTGACCGGCTGCGCGGTGTAGCCGCCGGTGCCCGACTGACGGATGGCGGAGATCTCGGGCTGGCCGTCTACCTGGCCGCCGAAGTTGACCACCGTGCCACGGAAGGAAGTCATCATGTAAGGCGACTGCGGCGTGCCGTAGGGGTGGGTGGAGTCCACGGTGTTGGTGCCCACGGCATGGTAATGGTAGCCCCAGCCGCTGCCGTGGTCGTGGCCGCCCAGGGAGTCCAGCGTCTGGCGTGTGCTGCCATCGGGCTCCACGTAGCCATAGATGGGGTAGCCATCCAGCGCCCAGGCGATGGGCTTGTCATCGCTGAGCGGACCGCCGAAGCGCGCCGAGAGGTGCATGGGCACGATGTGGTAGTGGTAGTCGTCCGCCATGCCGCAGTGGCCGCCGTAGTAGTCCAGCTCTCCGATCTCATAAGACACGCGGCCGGTGTTGTTGGCAGGATTGAAGATCGCGATACCATTGGAGGCCAGCGCCACCGCGCCACGCTGGAAGTTGTTGTTGGTGGAGCCGGGTGTGAAAATCAGCGTGGGAGAGGCCGCCGCTGTGGGCACCAGCGGCAGGCGCCAGTAGTTGGGCTGGCCATAGCCGAGAGAGCCTGCGGTGCCCTCAGGGTTGGTCACACCGGCAAAGTAGGCCACCGGCAGCGGGATCTGCTGCTGCCAGGAGCTGATGCCCACCATGCGGTTGGGCATGCTGTCCGGCATGTTGTCAGACTCTTCGTAAAAGGTGGTGCCATCCCAATAGAAGCGCACCTTGGGTTTGAAAGGTGCGAACGATGCCGCCATCAGCGCGCCATTGCCCGCAGGTGCCGCGGCCAGCGGCGCGATGGAGGCCATCAGCATCGTATAAAACGAAGAAGGAGCCGCCGTGGAAGCTACCGAGACTGGACGGCGTAGCCTGTCCGGCAACGGGGCAGATGCGCTGGCCTGTGGCTTCAGATTTGCCGCGGACTGCAGATAATCGTCCAAGATATGCTGGCGCAGTTCTTCTGTGTAGATCGTTTTCCCCTGCTGCCCTGGTGCTGTACCCGGGGTATGGGCCAGACCGCTGAGTGGCAGCGCTAGAACAATCGGTAGAAGCTGGGAGACAGGCAATTTCATACGCCTGCATGCTGAATGTGGCATGTCAGCACTGCATGAGCGCTCAGGCGCTGAATTGTCAGCAAACGGTAAAGGAGTCAGGGCAGCACCGCTGGAATGGTCCGTCCCCCCCCACCCTGCCCCGGTCTAAGGAAGCGACACCTTAGGGCAGATTTTTGAACAGCTCTGCCAGCACCTCGCCCCGAGTCCTTCCCGAAGAGGGCGAGTCCGATTTTTCGGCTGCAGCGACGGCGGCGGCTCTTTGCATGGGTGCATCGAACTTCTGCAGCCACGCCGCGTGGGTGGAAACTTTGAGAGGTTCATCGAGTCGGGCGTTGTAGTCTGCAAAAAAGCCTTTGGTGGCGAAGTATTGGGCGGCGGGGATGCGGGGATCGCCTGAAGAGACATCGAGGTCATTGAAGAAGCTGACCATGATGTGCTGTGAGACGAGCTTGCGCAGAAGCAGGTCAGGAGAGAGCTGGGCGGGAGGGATGTTTTGCTGGATGGAGAGCGCGGCGGCGTGGGCGGCGGATTCGGCGATGTTCATCCAGGTTGGCTCGAGGCGGATGGTGCCCCAGGCGACGTGGGTGGAGGAGAGGCAGACGGGGACGAGGAGATTGTCGATGCCCTGGGGAAGGATGGCGCGGTAAGGGACCTGGCCGGGGAAGGTTTCGACATCGAGCATCATCTTGCCTTCTTCCAAAGCGCCGGGGATGTGGCGTGGGGTGCAGGCGTGGGTGTCGAGATACCATTCTGTGGTAGCGATGCTGTCCGAGTGCAGCGGAGCGTGATCGAGGCCGGGAGCAAGCATGGCATCGTGCTGGGTGAAGATGTAGCGGCCGGTGATGCGGCGGGCTTCGCGGATGTAGAACTCGTAGGGGCGATGGGCGTTGTCGGTGAATTCGTCCTTGGCGAGGCCGTAGTCGCGCCAGGACTTCTGGCGTGCGGGATCGACGGAGGGATCGTTTTGCAGGAAGTAGAGGAGGGCCATGGTGGCGCTCCAATGGGCGTCCATGACTTTGAGGCGACCGGGCCAGTCGGCCTCGACGTAGGAGGTGTGGATGCCAACGAGCTGGGGGCGGTTCCAGCCGCGTTTGAGATTGGGGATGGGGGCGACGATGGAGCCGTGCTCGAGGAGTTTGAGCTTTTCAGGATCGTAGTCGGCGGGCTTTTCGACGGGAAGGCGGTTGGCGGGATCTGAGCTGAGGGGCGTGCGGTAGTTGAAGGCCTGGACGTTGCCGTCGGCCTCGCCAGTGCTCTCGGGTTCCTTGATGGCCTGAAGGCCGCTGAATTTGCGGAGGTTCAGAGATGCGTGGAGTTTGACGGCGCGTTCGATTTCGGGAGTGGGGGCGGTTTTGACGCCTGCCATGTAAATGATACCGGCGTGAGGCTCGTGGAATTCGGCGCGGGCTTCGCGGCCAAGGCGATATGGGACTTTGGCGACGGCAGCGAGATCGCCCTCATAGCTGCAGTCAGCGAATATTTTTGCGGTGATGTGTTTTTCGCCGGGGCCTTCGAGTTCGCGGATGGTGATGGATTTTAGAACGGAGCCTTCGCGTTGGACGGAGGTGGGGTAGTAGCCGCGGATGACGGTGATGTTTTTCTCCTGGGTGACGAGGCGGGTGAGAACGGCCTCTGCGACATGAGGCTCGAACTTGCCATTCGAGTGACCGCTTTTGCCGGGGAGGGCGTCGCGGTACTGGGGAGATTTTTCGCCGTAGGTGGTGCGGTAGTGATCGAAGATGGCCTGGCGTGCCTCATCGTAGATGGGCGAGCGTTTGCCTTCCCAGAGTGTGTCCCACACGCCGAGGCCGCTGGAGAGGATGCCGCCGAGGTGGGCATTGTGGTTTACGAGGACGACGCTGAGGCCTTCGCGGGCGGCGCGAACGGCCATGGCGATGCCACCGGGAGTGGCTTCGTAGATGCAGAGGTCGGCTTGCTCAGCGTGGAGTGATGACGCGGCCAGCAGGAGGATGGCGAGAAGGGCTTTCATCATTTTGACGCGGTTGCGGGAGCGCTGGGTGGGGATTCATTGCCGGCGACGTCGAGGAAGGTGAGGGTGTAAGTGTGTGGTTCTTTGGAGTCATCGCTGATGGCGATGGCGCGAAGGCCTTCGGGTGGGGCGTCGCGTGAAGTGGCGATGCGTGCGCCGGGTTTGACGCCGAGTTCTTTCCAGGGCATGCCATCGCGATGGATGCGGAGGGTGCGCAGGCCGCCATCGAGGGCAGGTGTGAGGGTGCAGGTGAGCTGAATGATCCCGGCGGCATCGCGCGTGGCGGTGAGTGTGGGAGCGGGGAGTTGGGGATGGGATGGATGGAGGGTGCCGTGCTCGGAAAATTCGCGCCAGAGTTTGGCGAGGTCTGCATTGGGGAGCCAGGCGAGGGTGGGATCGTGGAGGTTTGAGTCGTTGAGTTCGCGGTCCTGGAGGGAGGTGGTGTCCACAAGAGTGCCGGGGATTTTTGACTGAAGCACGGCAGCGAAGAAGGGGATGATGACGAGGCGGGAGTCATCGCAGCCGTGTTCTGAAAGTGGGTCGATGAGACGACCGACGGTGGCGCCCTGGGAGCGCAGTTCGCGGAACATGGTGTTCATGGGTTCCCAGGAAACGAAGTGGCTGGAAGTGGGGACGGTCTCGCGTTTTCCCCAGACGAAGAGGAGGGGCAGCTTGTGTGCGGCGGGGGCGAATTTGGCGCGGAAGGCGGGATCTCCGAACTGCTTGTGACAGCCGCCGCGGAAGGAGGCTGCGAGGACGCGACCGGGATGGCGGACAATCATCTGCGCGGACCAACTGGAACCGCCGGAGTGGCCCCAGAGGAGCCAAGGTGCGTCTTTGAGTTCGGGGCGGGCGGAGGTTTGAGCGAACTCAGCCAAGGCGGAGAGCAGGGCGCGTTCGGAGCCGCTATCGGGGTCGTTCCATTCATCGCAGCCCCCGGCGACGTGATATATGGGTGCGAGGAGGGCGCAGTTGTGCTGGCGGGCGAGGGCGCGCCAGTGGAAGTCCTGAGTGACGGGGGGGTGTTTGTCGGGAGAGGCATTGGTGCAGCCGTGCTGGTGGATGATGACGGCTTTGACTGGCTGTGCGGGATCTGGGAGCCAGCAGGAGAATTCGGCGTGCTGGAAGCGATCAGTGCCGGAAGGTGGGACTATCAGGTTCAGCAAGCGGCCGTCATCCGCGTGGACGAGCGAGACCAATAACGAAAGGATGAGAAGGAGGGGCTTCATGGTTTGAGCTGCTGCCAGAGTTTGAGCAAGAAGGTGCCGCGAGTTTGATCGGTGGCGGGAGAGTTTTGTGTCTCGGCGGCGTGGACTGCAATGGCGGTCTGTGCGGGATCGCTGGGGTGCTCCCAGGCAGTGCGCACGGCGGTGGTAAGAGGAGCATCGAGGCGCGCATTGTAGCTGTCGAAGAAGCCTTTGGTGCCGAAGTATTGAGCGGCGACGATGCGGGGATCGTCGGAGGTGACATCGACGTCGCTGAAGAAGGTGATCATGACGTGGCTGGAGGCGAGCTTGCGGATGAGCTGGTCGGGATCGAGGGCAGCGGGTGTGGTTTTGTTTTTGATGGCAAGGGCAGCGGCGAAGGCGGCGGATTCGCCGGTTTGCATCCAGACGGGTTCGAGACGGATGGAACCCCAGCCGACGTGGGATGCGGAGAGGGGCACGGGGACGAGGACGTTGTCGAGTTCCTGCGGGAGCAGGCTGCGATAGGGCACCTGGGCGGGACGTGATTCTTCGCCGAGGAACAAGATGCCGTCCATGTTGCCGCCGGGTGTTTTGCGCGGGAGGCAGGCAACGGAATCGACCGGCCAGTCGGTGATGGCGATGCTGTCACTGTGAATGGGGGTGCGGGAGATGCCGGAGGCGATGACGTTGTCCTGCTCTTTGAAAACATAGCGGCCCACGAGGCGGCGGGCTTCGCGGACGTAGATCTCGTAGGGGACGTGGTCGTTGTCGGGGAACTCATCGGCGGCGAGGCCGTAGCCGGTGAACTGTTTGCGGTCTGCGTCTGATGCGGCGGGATCGTTTTGTGCCCACCAAAGGCGCATGAGCATGCCTTCGAGGTAGCGTTTTGAAATGGCCTCGCGAGTGGGCCAGTCGGCGGCGGGATATTCGTTTTGCGGGCCGATGAGGCGACCGCCGTTCCAGGCGACTTTTTGATTGGGGAGATTGGGGACAAAGCCACCGCCGCCTGCGGCTTTGGCGATGGCGGGATCGTAGTTCGCGGGCTTGGGAAGCAGGATGCGGTTGGCCGGATCGCGAGTGAGGATGAGGCGGTAGTTGTAGGCCATGACGGAGGCGTCGGCCTCGCCGCTGTTTGGGCCTTCGACGATGCCGGCGGTGGCGTGGCTGTTGTAGCGGATGTTGAGAGTGCCTTCGTCTGCCGCTTTGGGGAAGCCGCGCTGGCCGGGGTCTTTGTGGCGCTCTTCGGAATAGATGACGCCTGCGTGGGGTTCGTTGTATTGGGTGCGTGACTCGCGGCCGATCTGAGTTTTCACGCCTACGGCGGCGAGGAGATCGCCTTCATACATGCCGTCGGCGAAGATGCTGGCGCTGACGGTGATTTCGCTGCCGCCGTGGATGGGCTGAAGGGTAGCGGATTTTAGGAGGCGGCCTTCGCGAGTGGTCTTTGTGACGACGTGGCCTAGGAGGACGGTGAGTGATTTTTCACGCTCGACCATCTGATTGAAGAGAAGCTCGGCGATGCGGGGTTCGATCTTGGGGCGGTCGATGTGAGCGCGGCTGGTGGCGCTGGGCATGGAGAGGATGTGCTGGGGAGAATTCTCGCCGTAGGTTTTGCGGTAGTAGTCGCTGGCACCGCGCAGGATTTCGTCATAGAGCGGCGACCGCAGGCCATCATACGGGGCCTCCCACCCGCCTGCGCCGCTGGTGCTGAAGCCGCCGAGGTGCTGGGTGTGATTGACGAGGAGCACGCTGAGGCCTTCGCGCGCGGCACGCACGGCGCAGGTGATGCCGCCGGGGGTGCCGCCGATAACAACGAGATCGTAGGATTTGCCGTTTATGTCCTGAGGTTGTGCGGCGCTCTTGAGGAGCATTGGCGGGGGGATTTTCACCGGAGCTGAGGATGTTTTTTCCTGGGCTGGGAATCCGGTGAATGTGCGGGTGTTGCGCTCGGCGGTGGCTTCGGCTTCGGGGAGGAGTTGCAGGCCATCGACGGCGACGAAGCCATCGGCGTCCGTGTTTGAGATGGTGATGGTGGTGGATCCTTTTTCGAGGTCGAAGATGCCGAGTGCGCGTGGAATGCCGTCTTCCATGCAGGGTTCGCGCTGATTTAAGGTGAGCGATTTGGAGCCGATGGTGATGTGAGCATTGCGTGCGCGATTGCTGGCGGCGGTGTAGAGCAGGCGGACTTCGTAGCGGCCTGTTTCTGGGATGAGGGGCGTGAAGGTGGCTGTGGCGGGAGCTTTGCGCTCAGCGGTGCGATAGGTTGAGCCGATGAGTGAGGGGAGCTTGTCGCTAGTGGCCCACTTGCCGGTGAAGGTGGCTTCTGTGTCATCGAGCACGAGGCCGGCGGCTTTGCTGGCAGCAGCGGGTGCAGCGGTGGATTTTTCGAGTTTGTCGGTCTCGGCGAGAGTGAAGCGGGTGCTGATGACGGAGTTCTGTTCCGGGCCGGGGCGATATTTGATGTAGGTGGTGGCGACGATGGTTCCATCGGGCAAGAGTTCAAGGCCAGGGTAGCCGCAGTCGCTGCCTTTGTGGCTGTGCAGGAGTTTGATTTTGTATTCGCCATCGCGACCGCTGGTGATGTCTTCGTAATGCCCGACCCAGGCGACGAAATGATTTTTGGTGGGGCTCTTGGAGCCGGTGTCGCGGAAGCAGATGACGAGGCGGCCATCGGGGGCATAGACGGCTTTGTGGCGATCGCCATGCAGGCCGGGTGGCAGAGATTTTACTGCGGACCAAGTTTTGCCTTCGTCGTCGCTGGTGATGAAGTGGGCGGGCTCAGTGCGGATGTTTTCGCGGATGAGGCAGAGGAGTTGTTTGCCATCGGGTGAGCGGACGACTTCGGGCTCGCAGGGCTTGAGGTCGCCGAGATCGACGAGGATTCGCCAGGGACTCCAGGTGAGGCCGCCGTCGGTGGATTCGCTTTGGGTGACGACGTTGGATTTTTTGTCTTTGGCTTCGCCGGGGCGGCGGATGTTGGAGAGGCCGATGAGTTTTTTGCCGCCGTCCACTGGCATGATGGTGCAGAAGGGCATGACGGTGACGAGGCCATTGCTTTGCATGGGGGACCATGTGCGGCCGTCATCGGTGGAGACGGATTGCTGCATAGTGCCATCGGTGCCCTGGCCGGCGAAGACGAAGAGGCGCGCGGTGCCCTGGGGATCGGTAAGGCGGTAGAGGGCGGGGCAGTTTTTGACCTGCTGCCAGTTTTCTGGGATGGGCTGAAGAGCGCTCCAAGTTTTGCCGCCGTCTTCGCTGCGCTTCATGGGGCCGCAACCACCGCCGTGGCCGTGGGTCCAGACACAGAGCATGGTCTTGCCGTCTGGCAGGAGGAGAGTGGTGGGGTGGCCTTGGTACTCTTCTGCGGTGCCTTGGGCGATGATGACTTGGCGTGCGGTGTCTTGGGAGAGGTCGAGTATGGGTGGTTGGGCAGCGGCGTGGAGAGATGAAAAGGCGAGCAGTGCGAGTGCGGCGGTGGTCGGGAGGCGCATGCGTTGAAGACGATGGACGGATTTGGTTGTTGCTGGTCAATTTAGTGGACCATGGGGGGACGCGCTGGGGGCGGCGCATGCTGGCGAGGGCGAATGGCTTACCACTCACCCTACACCTTTGACTTCGTCTATCTCCGATGCGCTAAGGTTCCCCGGAGATAATTTTGCCCCTTGTTGGTGAGCTAGGGGCGGGGAGAGGGAGAATCGCGTTTGCCGCCATCGATTTATTGCCTCCTTATTAAAGGCATTATGCGGTCATGCGGCCCATGACGGCATCGTCGACGGGTTTGCAGGAGCGGTAGCCTTCGCCGTGTTCGGGGAGATCGGTGAGGAAGGTGGCGCGGGATTCGGCGGTGTGGAAATCGAGGCCGATGAGGGCACGGCCGATGCGTTCGCCGGACTGGCGGTAGTTGAAGTAGCAGAGGCTGGCGCGATCGCGGATGAGGCGGGAGAGGAAGTCGTGCAGAGCGCCGGAGCGCTCGTAGAAATCGAGGCGCAGGAAGAGGGGATGGGTGAGGAGATCGCCGCGGAGCGGGATGGCGCGGAAGGCGACATCGACTGCGCCGGTGAGGTCTTCCCAGCGATAGCCGCCGGCTTCGAGTCGTGCGGGGAGAGCGGCGAGCTTTTCGGCGTTTTCGGCAGTGACGGTGAAGACGGGCCAGGCTTCGTCGGCGCGATGCAGGCCGTACTGGAAGTCGGCGATGTTGAGACCTTCGAAGCAGGAATCCAGCAGGGCGAGCATGGCACCGGGGCGCTCGGGGATGCAGACGCGGAGGGCGCGTGAGGCGGTATTGCCGGAGCCTTCGGACTGGGCGATGAGGCCGAGCTGGAGGAAGTCGATGTTGGCGCCGGTGATGACGATGAGTACTTTTTTGCCGGCGAGTGCGGCGCGGTTTTTCAACACGGCGGCAAGGCCCATGGCACCTGATGGCTCGGAGACGCAGCGCAGGGTCTCCCACAGAACGCGAATGGCGGCGCTGACTTCGGCATTGGTGATGGTCTCCACGCGATCGATGCTCTGCTGGCAGATGCCGAAGGGAAGCGTGCCGGCTTTGCGAACGGCGGTGCCGTCGCAGAAGATGTCGAGGTCGTGGAGTTCGACTGGCTTTTCGGCAGCGAGTGCGGCTTTCATGGAGGCTTGGCCGGTGCCTTCGACGCCGACGGCTTCCATGTTTGGCCAGTAGGTTTTAAGCCAGCAGGAGACGGCGGAGGCCATGCCGCCGCCGCCGATTTGGAGATAGGCGGCATCGAAGGGGCCGTGGCCGGAGAGCACGACTTCGTCGGCAAGGGTCCCCTGCCCTGCCATGACTTTGAGATCATCGTAAGCGTGCACGTAAGTCGCGCCGCTGCTGCGTTCGTCTTCGCGAGCGGCGGTGACGGCTTCATCGTAGCTGTCGCCTGCGAGCATGATGCGGACGAATTCGCCGCCGTGGTGGAGCACGGCATTTTGCTTCACTTTGGGCGTGGAGCGCGGCATGTAGATGCGGGCCTGGATGCCGAGGGTTTTTGCGGCGAGGGCGACGCCCTGAGCGTGATTGCCAGCGGAGGCAGTGACGACGCCCTGCGCGCGCTGCTGCGGGGTGAGCTCGGTCATGGCATTGCAGGCGCCGCGCCATTTGTAGCATTTCACCGGGGAGAGGTCTTCGCGTTTGACCCAGATTTCAGGAGCGGGCTCGGAGCCGGGGAGGATGAGGCGCTCGATGGGCGTGGGCTGGCCGAAGCGGTACACGCGCTCGCGGGCAAAGAGGATTTCCTGGCGCAGGCGGCGGTCGAGAGGGAGGTTTTCGCGTTCCATTCGTGGCGTGATACATCCGCGCCGGGGGTGGGACGGCAAGAGGTTTTGGTGATTGGACGGCTTGGTTTACAGAGCCGGATTCCGGCTAAAGCCGGTACTACAATACGGCACTGGATTGGTCGATGTCTTTGGAGCTTGAGAAGATTATTCAGCCAAAGCTTGGCTGATGCGCGGGCCTGTGGGGAGTTGGGGAGTGCTGAACGACAGACAAGGAGTGTCTGTCGTACTTCAGGACATCAGTGAGCGGCTTTCTTCTTGGGGGCGGAATGTTTCCACTCGAGGATCTGGCCGTCTAGTTCGAGGCGAGTTTTGAGCTTGGTGTAATCGACCTGCTGAACGGGGAGTTTGTCGTCGATGGCGAGGGAGGCGGCGGTGGCGGCGCTTTGGCTGGTGCACATGAGGACGGGCTCCATGCGGATGCTGCTGAAGGCGGTGTGGCTGGCGCTGAGGGCGAAGGTGACGAGGAGATTGTCGCACTCGGTTTGCTTTGGGACGATGGATGCGTAGCCGATGCCGTAGGGTGGTGCGCCATCGCGGCCCCCTGCGGTTTTGCCTTCGCGGGTGACGACGCCGTCTTTGACAATGCGGCGGATTTCATGCGTGTCTGTGCCATAACTGCCAAGGCTCATGGGGTGCGGTGCGATGGTGCGTCCGAAGGTGTGGTGCTCGGTCAGAACGAGGTCGCTGACCATGCGGCGGGCCTCGCGGACGTAGATCTGGTGGGGCCAGCCGCCGTTGTCGGTGAATTCATCCTTGGGCAGGCCGAAGCGCTGCATGTCTTTGCGCACACGCTCCGGCACGCGTGGATCGGTGGCGAGGAAGTGGAGGAGGCCGCGATGGTAGTTTTCATGCTCTTTTCCGATCTTCTCGCGCTGGGCATAGGAGGCCTCGGGCCATGCGTGGGAGGCACCGGGGAGATTGCCGCCGAAGGTGGCGGTGTTGAAGTCCCACTTGTCATTGGGCAGGGCATCGTGCTTGGAGAACCAGCGGAGGTCCATGGCATCGCCATTGGCAATGCATGCCTCGATGAAGCGAACGACAATCTCGTAGCGCTTCGGATCGTAGTCAGACGGCGGCGTGATGGGAATCATGTTGGCCGGATTGGTGGTGAGGCAGAGGCGGTAGCAGTAGGCCTGCACGCCGGGGGCGGGCTCGCCAGGGGTGCCTGGATCGCCGGCCTGGATGAGGGGAAGAAGTCCGCTCTTTGGGTCGCCCTTCACCACGTAGGGATCGAGCGGGAAATCGCGATCCCACACGCCCTGGCCGCCTTTGAGACGCCCTGTTTCTCCAGGCTGCTCGTAATGAGTGTGCGGCATGAATCTTTCCACGTAATGGATGCCATTGTAGGTCTCGCCATACCTGGCATTCCCCTCGCGCATGAGGGTGTAGGACACGCCGGCCTTGGCCATGAGATCGCCTTCGTAGGTGGTGTCGATGAAGACTTTGGCGCGGAAGGAGGTGCCGTCCTCGGTGGTGAACTCGGTGATGTGAGCGCCGTCTTTTTTGACGGAGGCGAGACGAGCTTTGAGATGCACCTTCACATCAGCAGCGCGGGCCATGTCATTAAAGACCTGCTCGGCCTTGTGCGGCTCGATGGCATAAGCACCACCCGTGGCGGGACCGCCGCCTTTGCTTTCAAAAGCTTTGTCCCAGGCGAGGGTGACGCCCACGGTGGCGGCGAGCTTCGTGAAGTATTCACGTGCGATGCCGCCGACGGAGCGGGGATCGCCAATGTCCACGGCGCTGAGACCGCCGCTGGTCATGCCGCCGAGGTGTTTGCCAGGCTCGGCAATGACCACTGTTTTGCCCATGCGAGCGGCCTGCACGGCGGCAGCCACGCCGCCGCTGGTGCCGCCATACACGCAGACGTCTGACTCCACCACGGCGGCGGTGGCCAGAGATGAGCAAAGAGCAAGAGCTAAGAGGAAAGGCTTCATGGGTTGTCTGAAACCAGACGCAGGAGCGGCGCGCTCCTTGCTGGTCAAGAAGCCTGACCAGTGGCGAGATCGACGAAGATGACTGCGAGCGGCTCACCGGACTTCAGCGTGACTTCGAGGCTGTTTTTACCTTCATGCAAAAGCTTCGCAGGAATGAGCCAGGCGCGGAGTTCGTCCGGCTTGGCGAGCATGGAAGGATAGGGCACAGCGAAGGGCTCGGAGACATCGCTGGTCGGAGATATTGCCTCTCCATTGAAAGTGGCTGTCCATTCTCCTGCGCCGAGTGATTTGTCTGCCTGGATCCGAACGCGCGCGCCTTGTTTCCAACCGCCCGAAGGCGCGGCGAGATCGAAATTGAACTTGGCGGCTTTGCCAGCTTCGATTTTACGCGGTACCGGCAGGGGCTTCATGCCGGGAGCGCGCCAACCCTGGGCGATGAACCAGTGCTGCGGTTCTTGCGCGAGCGTCTTTGGATCGCGCAGAGCTTTGAGCGCCTCGAATGGAGGCTCGCCGAAAACGCCTCGGCCCTCGCCCTGGCCGTGCTGGCGGTAGTAGGCGAAATTGAAGAGGCTGATGCCATCCGCACCGCGTGCATAGGCGAGGTGCGCGGAGGTGTGCAGGTGCTCGCGTGTGGCGCGGCGGAAGGGGAAGACATCGTAACCTTTCAGGAGCTTGTCGCCTTTCCAGATAGTGTGGCAGAGCTCAAAATAGAGCGTGGCGCCCTGTGTCTGCGCGCGGATGGCGGCTAGGTCGTGCTGCTGGGTGGTGAAGTAGTGCTCGGAGGCATTGACCATGTCGAGGCCGGCTGCGACGAGGGCTTTCAGGTCGAGGCCGAGGACATCGAGCGCGGGAAGATGGCAGGGCACGCGGGCGCAGAGCAAGCGGTGTTTGCCATTGCGGGCGGTTTGATCAAGCAGAGCACGGACCTCGGAAACGAAGCCGGTCATGATGGCGCGGCGCTGATCGAGCGGTGTTTCTTCAACGCGGAAGTAGCTGTAGAAGCGGAGGAAATCGAGCTCAAGGCCGTCGAGATCGTAGTTTTCGCAGAGTTCGCGGATGAGGGCGAATTTTTGCGCGCGCACCTCGGGGATGGCCCAGTTTTGCACCAGGTCGGCTCCGCGCAGAGATCCTGGTATGATGCGGTATTCAGGGTGCTCGACGTAATGTCTTGTCACGCTCATGCCGATGCTGCCGCCGGGTTTGTCGCCGGGCTTGGGATCGGCGAACTCCTTGTGGTGCGCATCGTTCATGCGGAAGGAGATGAAGGCGGCCTGCTGGCGCTGATGGCAGCGATCAATGAAGGTCTGAACGATGTCGCCGCCATTGAGAACGAACTGCCCGAAGGGATCGGGCTTCTGGCCGTAGCGCTGCTTGATCCAGGCGTAGTGCTCTGCAAGTGGAAGGACTTTGCTGGGCCACATGGGCACCATGCCAAGCCCGGGCTGCAGAAGGTGCGCGTCCACGAGGCCTGCGACTTCGTCCACAGTGGCTTCGAGCATTTCTTTGCGGAAGGGCTCTCGCTCCTTGTGGAAGGGGCTGATGCAGGAGCTGATGTTGGTGGTGTCGTTGCTGTAAAGCACGCGCGGCGGAGTGCGCGATGAGTCGGCCGCGCGCGCGAGCCATGGCAGAGTGGCGGCGGTTTTGATGAAGTGACGGCGCGTGGTTCCTGACTGATTCATTGGGCGGTAAATGTGAAGCGGCTCACGGGTTGTTTGAGGGTGCAGCCGGCCAGATGGATTTCAATTCGTGGACGATGAGCTTGCTCACCTGTGCGGGACCACCTTTGACGGTGAGGGAGAGGGTGTGATTGGAGGGATTGGGGAAGAAGTCGCGGGCGTGATTGACTTCGCCGTGATTGCCAAAGAGTTCGATGCTGGTGATATCCAGCAATATGCGCAGGATGAGTTTGCCGTTCTGGGGCTTGAGCGAAAGCATGGCGAACTCGCGATCGCGCCCGGTGATTCTGAGACGCTGCTCTTTCACGTCGTAGAAGATGGGATCGCCACGGAGATTGAAGGTGATCTGCTGGGCGCTTTGCAGTTCGACTTCGAGTTCGATGTCCAGCAGGTCGCCGGAAATGCCTTCGAGCGCGTTTTCGCCGGGACTTAGAGGACGCGGCTTCACCTCGCGTGTCTTTTTGTAAAGCTGGGAAATCTCATCCACAGGCTCACTGAAAAGGCGAGGGCCTTCGGGTGTGGTGCGGAGCGTGAGTTCGCGAGGGAAGCTCATCTGCTGATTGAAGGGCATGCCGGGCCAGCTTTTGGGACCGTCCTTGCCGGTGCTCATCCAGCCAAGATGGACGCGGCGGCCATTGGGTGCATCATTGAAACTTTGCGCGCCGTAGAAGTTGCCCCCCCAGTTGGTGCGGATGGGATCAGTTTCGGCGGTGAACTTGTGGCCGTCAAAGGTGCCCACGATGTAGTCGCCACTGCCTTTTTGGAAGATCCACTTCGTGCGGGCCGGGTCGCCATCCACATTGAGAGGATACATGTCCGGGCACTCCCAGAACCAGGAGCCGGGGCCGAGTTCCTGGATGAGTTTCCATGATTTTAAATCAGGTGAACGGAAGATGCCATAGGTAGCGTGCTCGCGGTCCTTGTTATCGCGAGAGAGAGACAGTGCCATGATCCAGGCCTGGCTCGGCCCGTGGTAAAACACTTTGGGATCGCGGTCTTTGGTGGCTGGTGTGACGAGGAGAGGATTGCCCTCGTAGAATTCGAAAGTTTTGCCGGCGTCATTGCTAAAGGCCAGGCACTGATTGATGCGGTCTTCAGCGGGGGCATGAGAATGCTCGGAATAAAAGAACAGAAGAGGCGGGTGCTCGCCACGCTGCAGGCCGGAATGATCCTTCCAGTCCACCATGCCGGAGCCTGAGGCGGCGACACCATTTCCATCATCGATCTGAATGGCCTCCGGGAGGCGCTGCCAGTGGAGGAGATCATTGCTCTTCGCGTGGCCCCAGGTGATGCCGCTGCGGTCCGGAGGACGGTGCTGATGAAACAGATGCCACACGCCCTGGTCATAGACGAGGCCATTGGCATCATTGAGCCAGCCAGTGAGCGTGGTGTAATGATACTGGGGACGCAAGGATTCGTAACCGAGAATGCTCGCATCCACGGGCAAGCCTTTGGCGGTGTCGCTTTGAGCGAAGCTGTCCACGGCGATGCTGCCCTGGATGGATTGATCATTCACGCGGATCTGTGCGGTCTTGCCCTTGAGATCGCTCACGTCCCAGGTGCGCCAGAGCATGGACTTTGTGGGATCTTTGATCTCAGTGGCGCCCGCGGCACGCACGACTTTGCCATCGATGATCAATTCGACGCCAAGCCGTGATGGCAGATCGCGTGCGCCAGCGACCAGGTAATTGATGTATGAGCGCTCCAGTTTGAATGCGGGAGACTGCAGGGTGCCGGTGCTTTTAGGTGCATCGTCTCCGCGGGCCTGGATGCCACTGCCATCCAAGCTTCCGATCTTCAGATCGCCGTTGGGCTCAAGTGCTGCCGACGTTGACTTCGGGGCTTCGGCTTTCTTCACCGCCGATGCCTTGCGCTTCGCTCCCTCGTGCAATTGCTTCGCCATAGCCTCGAGCGTTTTGGCGTTTGCGGGGTCTTTGACGAGATTGTGATTCTCCTGCGGATCGGTGCGTTCGTCGTAGAGTTCGGTGCCGACGATTTCATCTTTTTCGTTGGTCCATTCGGTGTAGCGCCAGCGGTCGGTGCGGACAGAGCGGCCCATGAATTTTTCTTTACCGGGACGGAGGTACTGGCTGAAAGCGGCGCGTTTGCCCTTCTGCGCTGGATCGGCGAGCAGAGGGACGAAGCTGGTGCCTTCGAGGTGCGAGGGCTGCCCGAGGCCGCAAAGTTCGGAAAGGGTGGGATAGATGTCCACAAACTCCACCAGTGCCTTCGTGCGCTGGCCAGGCTTGTGCCCAGGCGCGCTGACAATGAGAGGCGCGCGCGTGCACAGCTCAAAGTTGGTCATCTTGGTGAAGACGTTGTTTTCGCCGAGGTGGTAGCCGTGGTCACCGAGAAGCACGACTACGGTGTTTTCGCGCAGGCCGAGGCGGTCGAGTTCGCCAAGCACGCGGCCGATTTGTGCATCGACGAAAGTCGTGCAGGCACGGTAGCCGCGGATGAGATTGAGCGCCATTTCGTCGGGGATGCCGCCTGCGGGCGGCACAGTGCCGTAGGAGCGGAGTTCATACCAGTTGTGCAATGCCTGAGCGGGCACATCTGCATTCACCTTGTAGTTGTCCGGCAGTTTGATGGTGTCGGCGGGATACATGTCCCAATACTTCTGCGGGCAGTTGAAGGGCAGATGGGGCTTGTGAAAGCCGACGCCGAGGAAGAAGGGTTTTTTCTCTTCTTTCAGCCGTTGCAACGTTTCGATGGCCTTGGCCGCCGTCATGGCGTCGCCGTAAACTTCATCCGGTTCATCGGCGGCTTCGAAGGGAGGGCCGCGCACGAGCTTGGGCCGCTTGTCCGGAGGAAGTTTTTTGATGGCCTTCAGCTTGTCCTGCGTCTCTTTCACAAACCATCCCGGGTCTGGCACGCCATGGTACCAGGACGGCTCGCTCCAGGACAGCGGATCATCGCCAGGCTCGCGCTCGCTGTGATGGAATATTTTGCCGAGCGAGACGGACTGCCATCCGTTGTTTTTGAAGTGCTGAGGCAGTGTGACGATGTCCGGCAGCTGCGGGCGGAGGAAGTGCTGGTTGTCGAGAACGCCGGTGGTGTCCGGGCGCACACCGCCAAGCAGGCTGGAGCGTGAAGGATTGCAGACGGAGACCTGGCAGTAGGCACGCTCAAAGAGGGTGCCGCTTGCCGCGAGTTTGTCGATGTTTGGCGAATGGATATGCTTTGCGCCGTAGCAGCCAATTTCCGCACGCAGATCATCCGCCATGATGAAGAGCACATTGAGCTGCTGAGCGCTCTTTGCGGGTGATCCTGTTTTCTTGCCAAGCGCATTCACGAAACTATCGCGGACCTGGTCCTCTTTGTTCAAGATGGGCTGGGGATTTTCAACGCGGCCGAGAGGGCGTACGCCGGGGCCTGCCTCGTTGAGGCCGAGATCATCTTTTGCGGCGTCCACGAGGGCGAGAAGGCGCTTCATCTCTTCGGGATGCGCAGCCGCCACGTTCTTCGATTCGCTGATGTCGGATGCCAGATGGTAGAGCTGGTTTTCACCCGCCTTTGTTTTGGGTGCACCATCAGCAGCGGAGGCCAGCCTGAGTTTCCAGGGGCCGGAGCGAACGCCTTCGAGCTTCATGCCGCGATAGTAATAGAAGGCTTCATGCGGGGATTCGGCGCCCGAAGTACCTGCGAAGAGAGGCCAGATATCAGCACCGTCGATCTTTCGATCTGCAGGCAATTTGCCGCCTGCCAGTTTCGCCAGAGTGGGCAGAACATCGAACATGCCGGTGATCTCATCGCAGCTCGTGCCTGCGGGAATTTTTCCCGGCCACCAGGCGATGGTTGGCACACGCATGCCGCCCTCCCAGGTGGTGGTCTTGAAGCCACGCAGAGGAGTATTGTCTGAGTGCTGTGTGCCGCCATTGTCGGAGGTGAAGAGCACGAATGTTTTTTGCTCGAGCTTCAGCTCACGCAGGGCATCGAGCACCTGACCGACGGCCCAATCCACCTCTTCCACCCAGTCGTGATAATGTCCGTGAGGTGATCTGCCCGCGAAGGCCTTGCCGGGATAGAGCGGGCCATGCACGGCGGTGTGGGGCAGGTAGAGGAAGAAGGGCTTTGCCTTGTTCTCCTGGATGAATTTCACGGCGGCTTCGGTGTAGCGCTGCACGATGCCCTGCTGCTCGTCCTCTCTCATTCGCGCGATGACCTTGTCATTCTCCAGCAGCGGAAGGGGCGGCTGGCGTGCGCCATCGTGAATGCCGACCTCATCATCCTTTGGGGCGTTTCCGGTCTTCGGCTCACGCCGTTTGTCACCGAGACTGCTTTTTGATCCGTCTTCGGGAGGCCCCATGTCGTTGGAATAGGGAATACCGAGGTAGTAGTCGAAGCCCTGCCGCGTTGGCAGAAACTCGGGCTGATCTCCAAGGTGCCATTTGCCGATGCATGCGGTGGCATAGCCAGCGTCCTTGAGGATTTCCGCCACGGTGACCTCCTGCGGGTTCAGGCCGGTGGCAGAAACCGGAAACAGCACGCCGCCGATCGGAAGCGCTCGCTTCGGGTAGCAGCCGGTCATAAGCGCCGCGCGTGATGGTGAACACACCGGCGCCGCGTAAAAGCACGTGAGCTTCCGCCCCTCGGCGGCCATGCGGTCGAGATTGGGAGTGCGGTTGAGCTTTGAGCCGAAGGGGCCGATGTCTGCGTAGCCGAGGTCGTCGATATTGATGACGATGAAGTTCGGCTGCTCGCCTGCCTGGAGCAGGGTCAGCGAAAGCAGAAGAAGGACGAGACTTTGAAGAAGCGGTTTCATGGGAGTTTTTCGGCTGCTTTCTTTTTGCCCCTGGCGGGTTTCCCTTCGGCTTCGCGCATCCTTTGCACTTTGGACTTGTAGCCTTCGGAGAGATTGGTCTGCGTGGAGCGGAGGTGCAGCAGCATGCCTTCGCGCATCTGGTTCAGCCGGGTGAGATGGGCGGGATCGGAAGCGAGGTTGGTCATCTCATGGGCATCTGTGTCGAGGTCGAAAAGGAACTCTCCTTTTTCCTCCACCCACCATTTCCAGCGGCCATCCGTGGCCATAATGTTCAGCGGAGCGCGGGTGCCGATCTCGCTGATGGCCAGCTTGCGCACGGTTTCTTTTTTACCTGAGGCCACGGGCAGCAGGGAGACGGCCTGCCGGCGTGGCGAAACGGTGCCGCCGATGGCTTCGACGATGGTGGGGTAAACATCAAACATCTGCACGGGTGCCTTGGAATGCCCGGCCTTCACCTGCCCCGGCCAGCGAACCACCAGCGGCACACGGGCGGACTCCTCATACATGCGGCCTTTCGTGATCATGCCATGGGCTCCCATCATTTCGCCGTGATCCGCGGTGAAGCAGACCAGCGTGTGGTCCCAGGTGCCGCGCTTTTGAAAAGACTCGACCACGCGGCCGATGCAGTCGTCCGCGAGCGAAATTTTGCCGAGGTAGTTGGCCAGCATCTCGCGTGTTTCGGGATGGCCGATGGTGCGCATCTCGCGGCGAAAGCTCTCCGGCACGTTCGGGGGCAGCGTGAGTTTTCCAACTTCATACATGGTGGCATATTCGCCGGGCGCATCGAGCGGCGGATGGGGCGAATGCAGGCTGAGCACCACGCAGAGCGGCTTGTCCGCAGGCTGCTTGCTAACGAAGCCGGCGGCTTCGCGGCTCACAAACACATCGTGGTAATGCTCCGGAGGCACGAGGCTGGCCTTCGGCTGAAACTCCCATTTCACATAGCGGTCGTGCATTTCTTCAGCCACTTGCTCGATCAGGCCGAGCTTGCGCAGATACTCGGCGTAGGGGTTGCGCTCGGTGACGGAATCCACCGGGCCGGAGACATCAAAGACATAGTCAAGGCCGAGGGCGCGATGGTAGTCCTCGATCTTCGTAAACCCTTCCCGCACACTGGGCCCGGAGGTCCAGTGGGTCTTCCCGATTTGCGCGGTGGTGTAGCCGACTGACTGAATGTCGCGAAACATCGTGGCCTCTTCCGGTGGCGTGAAATAATTCAGCGCATTGCCCCAGATGCCGTGGCCGCCATTGTGCGGATACAAGCCGGTAAGCAAAGAGACGCGCGCAGGCATGCACACAGGTGATGTGGTGTAGCAGCGGTCGAAGACCATGCCTTCAGCGGCGATTTTGTCCAAATGCGGCGTGCGCACCTGCGGATTTTCCCAGCTCAGGTAGCGCGGACTCCACTGGTCCACCAGGATGACGAGGACGTCGGGCTTTCGTGCGAGGGGGGCGCTCCTTGCCGGAATCAGCATGAGCAGGAGCAGAATCAAACAAAGGCATTTCATAAGGGGGTAAAAAGGGCCGGCCCTTTAACGAAGTTCCTCCATCTCTCTCGCCACAAAATACCGCTCAGGCAGATGCACTTTACTGCCATTCGTCCGTACGAAACGGCGAGGCGGGCAGATTGGCGGCATTGACGAGATTGCCCTTTGGCATTCCGGCAAAGCTGTAATGCACCGCCTTGGGTTCGGCGACTTTGTCATTCCAGACGATGACCTTGCCGTCTGCAATTTTGGCACTCGCCCAGACGAATTTACCATCGGCACCGGCAATGGCGAAGCCTTCGAGATCGCCTGCTTTTGCTTTCAAGCCATCCGCATAATCGAAGGAGAGAGTCATCCTGCCGCCATCGACGGCTGCCGTTTTGAACAACGGGCCGGTGGGCAGCGCGATCGCTTTTTGATACACGTCATGCAGCACGATGGTGGAAAGGCGCCCGGCGTAGTCTGACTTGTTGGTGGGGTGGCCGTTCACCTCACCACCGAGATCCATGGTGATGGCCATGCTGGTGTGCGGCACGCTGAGCACGCGGCGCTGGCCATCGCGCACGGCCACGCCCCAGCCCTTCGGCTCGGTGGGAAGTTTCTGCACGCCTTTGACACAAGGAAGCTGCACATAGGCAAAATGAAATTCATCGTGCCAGTGCGCACGCCAGTCAGCGATGAGCGTGCGGAGCTGAGTGCCATACAAAGGACTGAAGGGACCGGCGGCATTGCGCTCGCCCTGATACCAGATGACACCGCGAATGGTGTAAGGGACCAGCGGTGCGATCATGCTGCTGAACAAACCGCCGGGCTTCATCACGGCGATGTTCTTGAAGGGCAGCGGCGCCTTCGGTGCTGCCTGCCTGGCTTTCAAAGCGGCGGCACGAACCTTCAGCCAGGCGGCTTTGTCTTCGAGAAACTTCTTCTCAGCGCCCGCGGGATCAAAACCTTCCAAGCGCTTCTTCCAGTCTTCGAGAAGCGGCTGAAATTCCGGCACGGCCTGCTGCGCGGAGACGCTGGTCCACGCCTCGATGGGTGTGCCACCGACGGCTGAGGTGAGAATGCCGACGGGCTGCTTGAGCTCCGCGAGGAGATCGCGTGCGAAGAAATAACCCATGGCCGAAAAGTCGCCGACGGTCTCGGGTGAACACACGCGCCAGGAGCCGGGGCGGTCGCTGGCGGGTTTGTCATCGGGCACTGGCAGCTGGTAGATTTCAAACGGTGCATCATGCACAAACACACGGATCTCAGGATGCTTTGCCGCCGCCATTTCTGCATCCGCATTATCCACAAGGCCATGCATCTTGTCCTTGATGCGCATCTCCATGTTTGACTGGCCGGACCCCAGCCACACTTCGCCAACGAGCACGTCTTTGACGATCTTGTCGTTGATGTGCAGATCGGCCGGGCTTGCGCTCGGCGCGAGAGAATCTAGGCGCAGATGCCAGGCGCCTCTTTCGTCTGCCTTCGTGGTTTTTTTCTGGCCTGCGAATCCGATGGAGATTTCTTCACCTGCATCCGCCCAGCCCCAGAGGGAGGCTGGTTTGCCGGCCTGAAAAACCATGTGGTCCGAAATGACGGCGGGCAGGCGCACGCCACCCAGGAGAGAAGAGGCAGACAGGAGCAACGATGCGATGACGGTGGGAGTCTTCATGGTGTTGCGGGATGATGACGTGAATGGCCGCGGCATGTTTCTGGTAAAAGCGGCTGACCAGCCAGAAGCTGCACCTGCCCTGCCAGCATGCGTGGTCCGGCGGCGTATGTGGTATCTTCATGAAATCCGCCCTCCGCCTTTTCACCTGCCTTCTGCTGCTTGCCAGCGTCTCCCTCCATGCCGAAACCAAGGCACCGGCCGTGGTCATTCCGACGCACACACGGCAGAATGATGTGGTCTATGGCCGCAAGTTTGGTTTTGCGCTGACACTGGATGTGATCACACCCGAGAAGCCAAACGGGTATGGCATTGTGTACATGGTGAGCGGTGGATGGGTTTCAGGCTATTCGGCAAACACACCGCCGTTCTATGCTCCCTTTCTGGAGCGTGGCTACACCGTCTTTTCGGTCCGCCATGCCTGCCAGCCCAAGTTCATCATTCCCGAGATCACGCAAGACATCCACCGCGCTGTGAGGTTCATCCGGCACAATGCGGCCAAGTTTAACGTGAACCCGGACAAACTCGGCATCAGCGGTGGCAGCGCCGGCGGTCACCTCTCGCTGACGATGGCGGTGCATGGCGGGCCGGGAGATCCGCAGGCGAAGGATGCGATCGACCGCGAGAGCAGTGCCATCCAGGCAGTGGCCTGCCTGTATCCGCCAACGGATTTTCTCAACTACGGCAAGCCGGGCGAGGATGCGGTGGGAGTGGGCACCCTGAAAAATTACAAAGGTGCCTTCGGTGCGGAAGCCGACACTCCGGAGGGCCGCCAGCGTCTGGGCAGGGAGGTCTCGCCGATTTACTACGTGACCGCCAAACTGCCGCCGACTTTCATCATTCACGGCGACCAGGATTTTCTGGTGCCGATCCAGCAGTCCGAGACCTTTGTGGCCAAGGCGAAGGAGGCAGGTGCGACCGCGCAACTGGTGGTGAAACCAGGCGCAGCCCACGGCTGGACGGATCGCCAGCCGGACTACGCCCAGTTTGCGGAGTGGTTTGATGTCTATCTGCGCGGACTCAAGAAATAGCCCTCACTTCGTCGGGAACGGATTGCGCTCTTCGAAGCCGGCCTGGTGCCAGTAGGGGTAGATCTTCGGCTTGTCGCTGGCAGCATCCAGTTTGGCCACCTGCTCCTTGGTGAGGTTCCAGCCGACGGCGCCAAGGTTTTGACGAAGCTGCTCTTCATTGCGCGCGCCAATGATGAGGGTGGAGACGGTGGGGCGCTGGAGAAGCCAGTTCAATGCGACCTGCGGGACGGTCTTGCCAGTTTCAGCAGCGACTTCATCGAGAGCGTCCACGACTTTGAAGAGGTATTCGTCCTCCACCTGCGGCCCTGCGGAGGAGCTGAGCTTTTGCGAGAGGCGGCCGCTTTCCGGCTTCGGCTGGCTGCGGCGGATCTTTCCGGTGAGGCGGCCCCAGCCGAGCGGACTCCAGACGACGGCGCCGACTTTTTGATCGACACCGAGGGGCATGAGCTCCCACTCGTATTCGCGGCCAACGAGTGAGTAGTAGGTCTGATTGGCCACGTATTTGGTGAGGCCAAACTTGTCGGCATGGGCGAGTGATTTCATGAGGTGCCAGCCGGAGAAATTGGACACGCCGAGGTAGCGGATTTTTCCGGCGCGCACAAGGTCGTCCAGAGTGCCGACGACTTCCTCCACGGGCGTCATGGCATCGAAGCCGTGAAGCTGGTAGAGATCGATGTAGTCGGTGCCGAGGCGCTTGAGGCTGGCGTCCACGGAGCGAATGAGATGCCAGCGGGAGGATCCGACGTTGTTGGGGCCATCGCCAAAGCGGAAAGTACCCTTGGTGGAGATGAGGACCTGATCGCGCCGGCCTTTGATGGCCTGGCCGAGGATTTCTTCCGCGAGGCCGTTCGAGTAGATGTCAGCCGAATCAAACATGTTGAGGCCGTTTTCAAGGCAGATGTCGATGAGGCGGGAGGCTTCCGCGACATCGGACGCGCCCCATTCTTTGAAGAATTCCGTGCCGCCGCCGAAGGTGCCGGTGCCGAGTGTGAGCGCGGGAACTTTGAAGCCGGAGCCGCCGAGTTGTCTGTATTCCATAAGAGTTTGTGAGGTGGGTTGTTGAGAGAGTGAATGAAGCTAGGAATTGAAATGCCGCAGGCTTTTAAAAACCTCCGCAGCGATTTCAAAGGAGTGCAGCCTTGCATGCTGATCGTGGATGTGCGCGGTGGCGATGATTTCATCAGCGCCGGTGTCATTGAGCAGCACCTCGATTTGCCGCCTGAAACTGTCTGGCCCGCCAACGGCGGAGCAGCGTGTCATGCGCGCCACGTGCGCGGCCTCCACGGGACTCCAGATTTCGTCAATGTCGCCCACAGGTGGCGGGAGCTGGCGGGGCGAGCCGCGAATGAGATTGAGAAAGACCTGCTGCAGGGAAGTGAAGAGACGCGTTGCCTCGGCATCGGTATCAGCGGCAATCACATTCACACCGATCATCACATGCGGCTCCTGCAAAACTGCGGAAGGACGAAACTGAGTGCGGTAAATGTCCAGCGCCTGGTGCAGCAGCTCGGGTGCAAAGTGAGACGCAAAGGCAAAGGGCAGGCCCATCTCTGCCGCCAGAGTGGCGCTGAAGGTACTGCTGCCAAGGAGGTAGAGGGGGACGTGAAGCCCCTGCCCCGGCACGGCATGCACTCGCTGGCCGTGCGAGGGTGCGCCGAGGTAGCTCTGCAACTCCTGAACATCTGCCGGAAAGGTATCGCCACTGCTGCCGAGACCACGACGCAATGCGCGCGCGGTGAGCTGATCTCCGCCCGGAGCGCGACCAAGGCCGAGATCAATGCGACCGGGATACAGCGACTCCAGCGTGCCGAATTGTTCTGCAATGACGAGCGGTGCGTGATTGGGCAGCATGATGCCGCCAGAGCCAACGCGGATGGTGGAGGTGCCGCCGGCGATGTGGCCGATGACCACCGACGTGGCCGCGCTGGCCACGCCGGGGATGTTGTGGTGCTCGGCCACCCAATAGCGATGGTAGCCCCACTTCTCCGCATGCCGCGCGAGATTCAGCGAATGCTGAAAGGACTGCGCGGCAGTCTCGCCCTGCAAGATCGGCGACAGGTCGAGTACAGAGTAGAGGAGCGGCTTCATAACGCAGGGTAATCGGTGTAGCCCTTGGCGCCGTCCGCATAAAACGTGGCCGGGTCAGGCGCATTGAGCGCGGCGTTTTGAGCAAAACGTTTGGGCAGGTCGGGATTGGCCAGGAACGGCACCCCGAAGGCGACGGCATCGGCATCACCGGCGGCGAGAATGGCATTGCCGGATTCCAGGGTGAATTTTTCATTGGCCACATACACGCCACCGAAAGCCTTCTTCAGCGCAGGGCCGATGCTGTTCGGAGCCTGATGTTCGCGCGCAGCGATGAAGGCAATATTGCGACGGCCCAGTTCACGCGCGACGTAGCCAAAGGTCTCCAGAGGATTGGCATCGCCCATGTCATGCGCATCGCCGCGCGGAGCGAGGTGCATGCCCACGCGATCAGCACCCCACACGGAGATCACGGCATCGGTCACCTCAAGCATGAGGCGGGCGCGATTTTCCACGGAGCCGCCGTATTCATCAGTCCGCTGATTGGTCTTGGTTTGCAGGAACTGGTCGAGCAAATAACCGTTGGCACCGTGAATTTCCACGCCGTCAAATCCGGCGAGCTTGGCGTTTTCCGCACCTTTGCGGAATGCTTCCACGATGCCGGGGATCTCGGAGAGCTCCAGAGCACGGGGAGTGACGAAGGATTTCTCCGGGCCCACCAGGCTCACGTGGCCTGCGGCGGCGATGGCACTCGGAGCCACCGGCAAAGCACCGTCCAGGAACAGCGGGTCTGAAATGCGCCCCACATGCCAGAGCTGAAGAAAGATGCGGCCGCCGGCCTCGTGCACGGCCTGTGTGACGAGCCGCCAGCCAGCCACCTGCTCCTCCGACCAGATGCCGGGGGTGTTGGCATAACCAACTCCCATGGGCGTCACCGAGGTGGCTTCGGTGAGGATGAGACCGGCGCTTGAACGCTGGCGGTAGTACTCGGCCATGAGGGCATTGGGCACACGCTGCTGGCCGGCACGGGCACGGGTGAGCGGGGCGAGAAAGATGCGATTGGGCAGGGTCAGAGGGCCGAGCTGCAGGGAGTCAAAGAGAGTTGGCATGGGAGTTTAGTTCTATTGTTCACAAATACGGAACAATAGAATGATTGAACTGCAAGTGAAATTAATGTATCATTCCCGCATCAGACCTCTTTACCATCCTCCAGCCGACAGCATCACCGTCGCAGGCATCCTCCATGCCCTGTCAGATCCCGTGCGCCTCGGCATCGTCGCCGAACTGCGCAAAGCGGAGGAGGGTCTGAACTGTGTGGAGACCACGGGCCGCCTGAAGTGCAGCATGCCAAAGTCCACCTGCTCCCAGCACTACCGCATTTTGCGCGAGTCCGGCATCATCTACAGCGAGCGGCGCGGCGTGGAAATGACAAGCAAGGTGCGGCGCAAGGAGCTGGAGAGCCGCTTTCCCGGACTGCTGGACTCCATTTTGAAAGCGTGGAAGCGCGAACATGGGGAATAGCCTCCGTCTCTAAAGAAAAGGCTCCCCCCCATGGCAGCGTGAATATTGCGAAACTGGTCGTGCAGTGCGCCTCTGCCGTCGTATAAACCGCCTTTTTCCCAGAAGCACTGGCTGGCATGCAGAGTGCTTTTGTTCTGCAAACCCTCAGCTTCCAATCTCAAACCGCATCAGCGCACCATGTACGTCGGCAAAGAATTTCGTTTGATCATTCTCTGGCATTTCGCACGTCGAAATTTCATCGAGTCCCTTCTCATCAGCACGCTCGCAGTTGTCCTCTACCGTTTCGCGGGAATGCGCTGGATCGCCATTCCCTTCCTGCCCGTCGGCACCATCGGCACAGCAGTGGCGTTCTTCGTCGGCTTCAAGAACAACCAGGCCTTTGACCGCCTGTGGGAGGCCCGGCGCCTTTGGGGTGGCATCACCAATGCCTCCCGCAGTTTCGTCGCCCACCTGAAGGCCAGTCTTCCCGACTCCGACGAAGTACGCGAGGCCGCCTACCGCCACCTAGCTTTCATCAACATCCTCCGCCTGCAGCTCCGCCGCACCATTCCCTGGGCCACCAGCAAGCAAAACCTCCACAAGACCTTCGCCGGAGAGCGCCATGAGCTGGAGGAGTTTGGCAAAGGCTTGGAGCGCATCCTCGCAGAGCACGGCAAGCTGCTTTACATCAACCGCCTCAAAAGCCTCAACAATCCCGCCTGCATGCTGCTCAAGGTCCATGCCGAGCACCTGGCCCAGCTCAAGCGCGAAGGCGCGCTCGATCCCTTCGAGCACATCGAGCTCATGCGCCTCGTCACAGAGTTCCACAATCTCCAGGGCGGCTGCGAGCGCATCAAGTCCACCCCGCTCTTCCGCCAGTACAGCATCGCCAGCCACATCTTCGTGCACATCTTCATCCTGCTGCTCCCGTTTGGCCTGCTGAAAGATCTCAGCGCCGTCGTCGGCGGGCCCGGTGTCTGGCTCACCATTCCTTTTTCGGTCCTCATCTCCTGGGTTTTCTACACCATGGAGCAGACCGGCGAGTTTAGCGAAAACCCGTTCGACAACGCCGTCAACGACACCCCCATCTCCACCATCTGCCGCAACATCGAGATCGATGTCCGCGAGATCCTCGGCGAAGACAAGCTGCCGCCAAAGCTGCAACCCGAAAACGACGTCCTTCTCTGAGAGCCCTGGCCGTCTTTCACAGCGCCCGGCGCTGGTTCTTCGAAAAAAATCGCAGGCAGCATGTCGGCGCGGGACACTCATGCCGGGCCGCGGATTCTCCTGTCTTCGCCAGTTTGCACGAGACGTTGCTTGACCGCCCGCCGCTTTGGCGGGACTAAATTCTCACCGCCGTGGACCTCAAACTCATCAACCGCGAAATCCTTCTCTCCTTCTGGAAGGTGCATGTGCTGCACCATGCAGCGGAAGGGGAGGTCATCGGCCAGTGGATGCTGAAGGAGCTCCGCCATCACGGCTACGATGTCAGCCCGGGCACGCTCTATCCGCTGCTCAAGCGCATGGAGAAAAACGGCTGGCTCATTTCCAAGGCGGACGCCTCCCGCGGCCCCAAGGCGCCCCGTGCCTACACCATCACCAGGGAAGGCCGCGCTGTCCTCAAGATCGTGCGCAAGCAGCTCCGCGAGCTGGGCGTCGAAGTTGGAAAATCCTGACCTGCGCCGCCGAAATTTGCCCTCACAGGCAATTCTATTTTTCGCAGAAAAAAGCTTGTCTGCCATTCGTTTACGGTGCCCGTAATCGGCTCCCGCCTTGATTTTCCGACCCATCATGTCCCTTCCCCGCCTCGCTCTCCGCCACCCTTGGACCATCATCGTCATCGTCGTGGCGATCCTTCTCGGCGCATGGCAGGCCAAGGAAAAAATGGCGCGCGATGTCTTTCCCACCCTCGGCATTCCCACCATCTACGTCGCACAGCCCTACGGCGGCATGGACCCGCTGCAGATGGAGGGCTACCTGACCTACTACTACGAGTACCACTTCCTCTACATCGCCGGCATCGAGCATGTGGAGTCGAAGAACATCCAGGGCGCTTCCATCATGAAGCTGCAGTTTCATCCCGGCACGGACATGTCCGCCGCGCTCTCGGAAACCATCGCTTATGTGAACCGCGCCCGCTCCTTCATGCCACCAGGCACGCCCGGCGCCTTCGTCACCCGCTTTGATGCCGGCAGTGTCCCCGTGGGAAATCTCGTCTTCTCCACCGAGAACCCCGCGCGCACCGTGGGCCAGATGCAGGATGCCGCGCTCAACATGGTGCGCCCGCTTTTTGCCACGCTGCCCGGTGTGTCCGCACCGCCTCCCTTCGGTGGCAGCGCACGCACCATTTTGATCAATGTGAAGCCCGACCGCCTCCGCGCCTACGGCCTCTCGCCCGATGACATCGTCGCCGCGATGACCGCCGCCAACACCATCAGCCCCAGCGGCAATCTCTCCCTCCCCCACAGCTTCCCCATCGTTCCCACCAATGCCGTGGTGAAGAACATCCAGGATCTCGCCGCCGTCCCGGTCAAAGTCACCGATCAAGGCGCCGTCTATGTGCGCGATCTCGGCGAAGTCAGCGATGGCAGCGACATGATGTACTCCATCGCCATCGTGAATGGCAAGCGCACCGTGTACATGCCTGTGACCAAGCGCAGCGATGCCTCCACCCTCAGCGTCGTCGAACTGGTGAAACAGAACCTTCCCAAGTTCAAAGCCGCGTGCCCTGAGGATATCAATGTCACTTTTGAGTTTGATCAAAGCCCCTGGATCATCCGCGCCATCCGCGATCTCATCAAAGAAGGCATCCTCGGCGCCGCGCTCACCGGCCTCATGGTCCTCATCTTCCTGCGCGATCTCCGCAGCGCCTTCATCGTCGTTCTAAACATCCCCATCGCCATCGCCGCCGCCGTGCTCGCGCTGTGGATCGGTGGCTACACCATCAATCTCATGACCCTCGGCGGCCTCGCGCTCGCCGTCGGCATCCTTGTGGATGAAGCCACTGTGGAAATCGAAAACATCCACCGCCACATGAAACAGGGCGGCGGCCGCTCCCTCGCCCGCCTGGTCTTGGACGCCTCCGAAGAAACCATCGGCCCGCGCTCCCTCTCCATGCTCTGCGTCCTCGCCGTCTTCGTCCCCAGCTTCTTCATGACTGGCGCTGCCAAAGCCCTCTTCCTCCCTCTCTCCCTAGCGGTCGGCTTCAGCATGATCGCCTCCTACCTGCTCTCCAGCACGTTGGTCCCCATCCTCAACATCTGGTGGCACTCGGCTCCGCGCACGATGGCAGAAGAAAAGCCTGCGCGCGCCTCGGCGTTGCGCTGGCTCTTCCTCCCATCCCTCGCCACCCGTTTCATCCTCGTTCCCGCCTACCTCGGCGGCGTCATCTTCGCCATCAGCATTCTCCTCCCTTTCCTCGGCACGGAAATCTTCCCGCAGATCGATGCCGGCCAGCTCCAGCTCCGCCTGCGTGCGCCCACCGCCACCCGCCTTGAAACCACCGAGCAGATCGCCCTGCGCACTCTCGCGCTCATCGATGAAGAAAGCGGCTCCGGCAAAGTCGCCATCAGCATGGGACTCGTCGGCGTGCATGCGCCGAACTATCCCGTCAATCTCATCCACCAGTGGAACAGCGGCCCCGAGGAAGCCATCCTGCAGATCCAGCTCAAAGACGGCAGCGGCGTCGCTATCGCACCTCTCCGCGAAAAACTCCGCGCGCGCCTCTCCGCTGAGTTTCCGCAGGTGCAGTTTTCCTTTGAGCCTGCGGACATCGTTTCCCGCGTCATGGCCCTCGGTTCACCCACACCCGTCGAAGTCGCCGTCTCCGGCAAAGACTTCGCCGCCAGCCGCGCGCACGCTGAAGTGCTCAAATCCAAACTCGCCGAACTCAAAGACCTGCGCGATGTGCAGTTCAGCCAGACCCTCGACTACCCCAGCGTGGATGTTCAGATCGACCGCGAGCGCGCGGGTCTGCTCGGCGTGAAAATGAGCGATGCCACCCGCAGCCTCGTCGCCGCCACCACCAGCAGCCGCTTCACAGTACCCATCTTCTGGGCCGATACCAAAACTGGCGTCAGCTACTCCCTGCAGGTTCAGGTGCCGCAGCCGATGATGAAAAGCCTCGAAGACCTGCGCAATGTGCCCGTCACCGCGCAGGGCAAACCGCCCGTCCCGCTGCGCAACATCGCCAAAATCGCCGAAGGCAATGTCATTGGCCAGTATGATCGCTACAACATGGCCCGCAGCATCTCCATCACGGCGAATCTGCATGACCGGCCGCTGGGCAGCATCGCCAAGGAGGTGGAGAAAGTGATCGCTGACAATCCCGCGCCTGCTGGCGTCAGCGTCACCCTGCGTGGCCAGGTGCCGCCGCTCAAAGAACTCCAGAGCGGCCTGCAGACCGGTCTCCTCATCGCCATCGTCACCATCTTCCTCCTGCTTGTGGCCAATTTCCAAAGTGTCCGCCTCTCCCTCATCGTCCTTACCACCACTCCCGCTGCACTGCTCGGTGTGGTGCTCGCCCTCATGTTCACCGGCACCACGCTCAATCTGCAGAGCTTCATGGGCGCCATCATGTCCGTCGGTGTGGCCGTGGCCAATGCCATCCTTCTCGTCACCTTCGCCCACCGCGCCCAGCTCGGCGGCATGACCAAACGCGATGCCGCCCTCGAAAGCGCCACCACACGCCTGCGCCCCATTCTCATGACCACTCTCGCCATGATCGCCGGCATGATCCCCATGGCGCTCGCGCGTTCACAGACGAGTCCGCTTGCGATCGCGACGATTGGCGGCCTCACGCTCGCTACCGTGGCCACGCTGCTCGTGCTGCCTGCAGTTTACGCGCTGCTGGCGTCGAAGACGGCCAAGGAGGCATCGTTGGACCCGCTGTAGGCATGACACACTTATATGTCGAACCACGAACAGCAGCAGTCAAATCAACCAAGCATCGACAGGAAAACTATCGGCTGGGTTCTGATCGTTGTTTCGCTCGCGATTGCGAAATCAGTGATGACGATGTTTGAGCCCCATCTTCGCGGCGGCATCCTTCTCTATGTCGTAGGACCTCCCATCTTTGCTCTTCTCTGGGCCTCTCTCAGTTCGATATTTGCAGGGTGTCTCCTGAGTCGAGCCCATGGACGACCAAGGGCGATGGCCGGGATAGCTTATGGTTTCATTCTTGCGATCGCAGCTTTCGGCATCTGGTTTGTGGCCGTGTTTTGCAATCCCTTTGCCCCTACACCCTCCTATCACGGCCCCTAGGCGTGAAAAAATCGCTCATCATCGCCCATCGCAGTATCTGAATCTTTTTCGCTTTTATCAATCACTCCTCTGCCTCTCCCATGCGCAGCATCTTCTTTCTCCTCCTCGCCTCCACCGCATCCGCGCTCGATCTCCCCGCGGCCAAGCCCACCACCGGCACCATCCACCGCTGGGTTTCTCTCCCCGCCACCCTCGCTCCCTGGCAGCAGGTCCTGCTTCACGCCAAGGTCACGGGCTACGTGTCCACCATCAGCGTCGATAAAGGAGACTCCGTCAAAGCGGGCCAGGTCATCGCCAAGCTCGAAGTCCCCGAGCTTCTCGCCGACCTCGCCAAATCCAAAGCCGAGATCGCCGCCGCCAGCCTTGAATCCAAGCGCCTCCACGAAGCCCGCGCCAAATCCCCCGACATTGTTCTGCCGCAGTCCGTCGAAGATGCCGAAGCCAAGCTGGCCATTGCCAGGGCCGGCATGGACCGCATCACCACCCTGCTCGCCTTTGCCGAAATCAAAGCTCCCTTTGATGGCATCGTCACCGCACGCCACGTGGATGCAGGCGCGCTCGTGAATGCGAACACCAGCAAGATTGTGGACATCGTCGATGCCAGCACCCTGCGCCTGCAAATCCCCGTCACGGAGATGGAAAGCTCACTTGTCGCCGTCGGCAAGCCGGTGAAAGCGCAGATCGACGCCAGCGGCCCCATACCGGCGGAGGCCAGCATTTCCCGCATTGCTTACGCGCTGGATCCCGCCACCCGCACCATGCTCGCCGAAGCCGACCTGAAAAACGCCGAGCTCAAGCTCCGCCCCGGCATGTATGCCATGGCCAAGATCGCCGTGGAGAAACACGAGAGCGCCACGCTCATCCCTGTGGCCGGACTCGTGATGGAAAAGACCAATGCGTTTGTGTTCAAGCACGTGGACGGAAAAGCCATGAAGACTGCCGTGAAGACCGGCTTCAACGACGGCACGAATGTGGAGATTCCAGATCTCAAAGCAGATGAAGTGATCCTCCTGCCCGGCACTACGCTGCTGACGGACAAGCAGGCGGTCACAGTGAAGTGATCACTTTTCAGCTAGCTCACTTACATTCTCATGAACAGACCTGATCACAGAAGAAGCCGGTGGTGGGCCGATGTGATCATGATGCTCTTGATCGCGACCTGCACTTTTTGCATCTTCGTTGCTGGAGGACATGGCGCTGGCTTTTTATGGCAAATTCTCACAGAAAGATTCGCCGACACTTTATGTTCACCGTGGGGGCTGTCTTTATGGGCAGCCCTGCTTCTGCCCGCATCTTCCTTTTTACCTTTCAGAGCCGCCGCTGTTCTTCGCTGGTTGGCCCTGCTGCTGTTAACCGGATTTTTCATCTATCTCTCGATGATGACCGAGAGGTCTGAATGGACACTTAAAACCTCAGTCCCTTTGTTGCTCGTCTCACTCATCCAGCTTGCGCGAACCTTCCGACTCCAACAGCAGTCACCAACTCCAGCCTCTTCCTCACATGAATAATCCTTGTTTCCGATTGCTCGCTCCGTCATGCATTCGTCGTTCCTCATTCTGGTTTCGTTATTCGGCACTGCTGCTTCTCCTCTCCACATCGCTCCTCCACGCCGCCGAACCCGCCTTCGTCGATCTCCGCACCGTCATGCGCCTCGCCGGCGCCAACAATGACGAGATCCAGAACGCGCGCGCCAAGCATGACGAAGCCCTGGCGGAGTCCAAGCAGGCCTGGCAGCGCTTCTGGCCCTCCTTGAGCCTCGGAGCAGGTTATCGCGGACATGAAGGCCGCCTGCAGGACATCGCGGGCAATGTTTTCAATGTGAACAAGCAGCAGTACACCGTCGGCTCCACCGTCATGGTCGACTGGTCCCCCGGAGACATTTATTACGCCGCGCTCGCCGCCAGGCAGCGCGCGCTTGCCGCCGAGCATCTGGCGGCCAAAGCGCGCATCGACATCATCACTCAGTCGGTGGAGCGGTATTACGACCTCCTCGCCGCCGAGGCCATGCTCATCATCATCGAGGATGATCTGCAGCTCACGGAGGATTATGGCAAACAGCTCGAAGGGGCCGTCACCGCAGGCACCGCCTTTCGTGCCGATCTTCTGCGCGTGAAATCTCAGATCAGCCGGGCAAAGCTCGCCATTCGTCAGGGCGAAGAGCAGCGCGATCTCGCCTCCGCACGTCTTGCCGAAATCCTGCGCCTCACTCCCGATGCTGCGCTTCGTCCCGCGAAGTCAGACCTCGTGCCCGTCAAAATGATGGCAGGCAAAGGAGTCGCCACCATGATCTCTCTCGCCCAGATGAACCGGCCCGAAGTCCAGGCCGCGCAGGCCATTCACAAGTCCATGGATGCAGAAAAAGACCGCGCACGTGTGGCGCCGATGATCCCATCCGTGCAGGCAGGTTACACCGCCGGCGGACTGGGCGGTGGCCCCAATGTCGGCAACCGCTGGGGGAACTTCGGCAGCCAGCAGGACTACTACCTCGGCCTTGGCTGGAAAATCGGCCCCGGCGGCTTGTTTGACCGCCAGCGGCAGAAGGTGGCGGACGCCCGCGAAGAAAGCGCCGCGCTGCAGACCGATCAGGTCAAAGCCGCCATCGGCCGCGAAGTCGTCGAAGCCGCCACACGCTCACAGTCCGCCAACGACCGCATCAAGATCAACGACGAAGCCGTCGCAGCCGCCGAAGAAATGACCAAGCTCGCCAAAGAACGCCAGGCCAGCCAGGTCGGTGTCGTATTGGAATACCTCCTCGCCCGCGAAGAACTCACCCGCGCCCGCCAGAGCCGCGTCATCGCCGTCACCGAGTTCAACAAGGCGCAGCATGCGCTGAAGCGCGCAGTGGGCAAATAGGGCCTGCCTGGAAGTACGACAGACACTCTTGTCTGTCGGCCAGCCCTCCCCAATTCTTCTCCTCCATCCGCAGTGAAATGGGGCTACGAGAGGCGGCGCGGACCAGATGGCGATGTCATTGAAACGGCTTTAAGCCAAGGCATCGTGTATTCAGCTTCAGGCATCCGTGTCAGTCCGTGCTATCCGCGATGAATCTCCGAAGCACGCCCATCCTGGAGCCCGATCCGCACCGCTCAAATGACCTCCTCATTAAGAAACAAGGACGCTGGATTGTCTCCTCGTTCAAAATCGGCACATGTGCCTGATTCCAGCACGCCATCACCATGACTCCTCCTGACGCCCCTCATACCGCCCTTTTTA
Source organism: Prosthecobacter sp. (assembly GCF_044226605.1). Classification (GTDB taxonomy): domain Bacteria; phylum Verrucomicrobiota; class Verrucomicrobiia; order Verrucomicrobiales; family Verrucomicrobiaceae; genus Prosthecobacter. Next base: position 280,857 of record NZ_JBGAGS010000008.1, read on the forward strand.
TTTACAGCGAAGCCTTCGCCCAGAGCGAGAAAGGCCGGCGCTTCCACGTCTTTGCCCGGCTCGAAGACAGCGGTCAGCGCGTGATTTTTTACACCCATGACATGCCCGAGCTGCCGATCACCGTCTGGCGTCAGCACGACCTTCCAGAAGCTCTCGCGACACAGATTGAAGACACCTTCGCCTCCCTGAAAATCCCCCTCAATCCCGAAGTGCGCGCATGGGACAGCATGCACTACGTCCGCAGCCTCGAGCTCCAGGTGCAGGGTGCCACATTCTACATCGGCTGGGACACTTCTGAAAGCGCGCTTGCAGACGCATTGTCACCCCTGACCAGTCTCATCGCACCGCTCGTGGCGGAAATGAAAGCGTCCCTCGCAGCCTGCGCACCGCCATTCACGGATGACGACCTCTGATCCACACTCCACGTAGGAGCCCCATTGCGGCGGGATTGATGCCGCGTTCCAGTTGCACCATCGCACGCTTTCTCCAAACTCGCCCCATGACTGCTCCCTCCCCTGATCACATCCTGCAAACCGGTCTCGCCTTCTGGGCTTCCAAAACGCTCCTCAGCGCCGTGGAGATGGAGATCTTCACCGAACTGGCCAAACATCCGGGCGATCTCGGCACGCTGCGCGGCCGCATGGGACTGCATCTGCGTGGGGCGCGTGATTTCCTCGACGCCCTGGTGGCGCTGAAGTTCCTGCAGCGCGACGAAGCGGGCATCTACAGCAACACTCCGGAGACCGATCTGTTTCTGGACAAGGCCAAACCCTCCTACATCGGCGGCATCCTGGAGATGGCCAACCACCGCCTCTACCCTTTCTGGGGCAGCCTGACAGAGGCGGTTCGCACCGGCGAGCCGCAGAACGAATCCAAAGGCGGGCACGATCCCTTCACCGCACTCTATGCAGACCCCGCCAAGCTGCGTGAATTCCTGCGCGCCATGTCAGGCGTCAGCCGCGGGGCCAACATGGCAATCGCACAAAAGTTCCCCTGGGCCAATTATCAGAGCTGCGCGGACATCGGCACCGCCCAGGGAGATCTGGTCACGCAAATCACCCTGTCAAATCCCCACCTGCAGGGCATCGGCTTTGATCTGCCGGAGGTCGCGCCGATCTTTGAAGAGTACATCAGTGCCAACGGTTTGAGCAGCCGCGTCAAGTTCGCTGGCGGCAGTTTCTTTACCGAAGAACTGCCGCAGGCAGATGTGCTGCTGTTTGGCCACATCCTGCACGACTGGAATCAGGACACCAAGCTCATGCTGCTGAACAAAGCCTACGCAGCGCTCCCCGTAGGCGGTGCCGTCGTCGTGTATGATTCCATCATCGACGACGCGCGGAAAGAAAACGCCTTCGGCCTGCTCATGAGCCTCAACATGCTCATCGAGACCCCCGGCGGCTTCGACTACACCGGCGCCGACTGCATCAGCTGGATGCAGGAGGCCGGCTTCACAAACTGCCGCGTGGAGCACCTGGTGGGCCCCGACTCGATGGTCATCGGCATCAAGTGACACCTTGAATGAATGACCATGTGTCCCGGGCGAACACGGGCATTCACCTCAGGCCGCCAGCAGTTGAAAAAGGATGCGCTTCCTCGGCGCCACCGCAGCTTCCACCCACAAGGAACGCTGGGTAATCACACAGCGTCGAGGGATCAAGATTGATCCCTCTCCTTCCACTGCTGCCCATGGCGAAAGCTCCGGCCAGGAGTAGGACCATCCTGGTCCCTCCCCCCCTTTCGCAAGGTCTGCCTTTTTCATTCACCCCACAACGCAGCATCCGGCTAAACATCCAGAACCGTCTGTCAACGGCTCATGCTATCACCGTAGCCCGAACGCCCATCCCCGCGGGCCAAAGGCCCGCAGGAGTCAGCCCAGGGCGCAAGCCCTGGGTGCTGCATCGGCCTACATTCCCACTAAAGGCCGCGCTCTAAAGGAGAGCAGGAGACGCCTCGAAAGCACCAGCATCCGCTCGATCCTCCGGCAGCCATCGCGCACCCATCCACCCCGACCCGTTCTCCACGTCCCCCGCTATCACCACACGCATCAGCGCTCCAGCAGGCCTTTCTTGCGCGGCAGGTACACCCACGGCTGCAGAAAACCGTCCGGATTGTCCGGCCAGTGGGCGCCGTCCTCGATCCATTCGTAAAGAACGTCCGTTTCCGCAGCTGTCAGCAAAGGTCCAAGGGACTGCCCGGGGTGATAGCCCCCTACGGACACCGAGGTCAGCAGCCTGCTGGCATGCGGATCTCCCGGCACCACGAAGGCCCTGCCATACCTGCGCGGGGCATACAGGCTGCTGCGCTGCACGAGCGAAAGCCCGGCCGGTGGCTCACTTCCCCGGTGACAAGCCAGGCAGCGGGCCTGCAGAACCGGCTTCACATACTGCACAAAATAATCATGGTTCGCGATCGCAATGAACGGATGCGTGGGATCCGTCTTCTGGGAGCAGGCGGCGAGCAAGGCCAAACCCAGGCACAGACAAAAAACGAAGACACGGCATTTCATCCGCACTGCTAGCCGTTCCCAGCGCATCTGTGACGCCAAATCAGCATGCGGCGCACCTTTTCAAAACGAGGCTTCCATTGGGGGAGCTAAATGACCGGTCCTTTGACCGCCCAGCGCTTGAGCACAAAGCCCGGCCCCTTGGCGCGCCATTTGGCCACGTGCGGCGTGGTGTAGTGAAGATCAAACGCGGCCTGATCCACATAACTCTCGCTCAGCGCGAAGAGATTGGACTGCTCGTTGTCGCGGCTGACTTCAAAACGGATGCAGCCAGGCTCCAGCCGTGAAGCGGCGGCATTTTCGAGAATGACCGAAAGGAATTCATCGATCTTCTGCGGATCGATCTCGAGGATGACAATAACGTTGACCATAAGCGCAAGAGAGAGGCGATTTTTGATTAACATGCAACCTGCGTTCTACGTATCATGCCCTTAACATCACCCCCAGCCATGAAACTTCGACTCGCCCTCCCCACGCTGCTGGCCCTCAGTCTTCACGCCCAAGACGCCAAACCAGCCGGGACACCGGCCACGCCGCCTGCAGCCGCAGCACCGGCACCCAAGGCAGAAACCAAAACCGCACCCGCTGCCCCACCAGCGGCGAAGCCCGAAGCCAAACCCGCAACGCCTGCCCCTGCTCCCGCTCCTGCGGCCACCACGCCTGCTCCTGCCAAGCCCGCAGCCGCACCCGCGCCTGCGGCTGCGGCTGCCAAACCGGGAGAACCACCCGCGAAACCGGCGACACCACCAGCCAAGCCTGGAGAGCCCCCGGCAAAACCAGCCACACCTCCCGCCAAACCTGCGGCCCCCACGCCAGCGCCCACCACGCCTCCTCCTGCCGCCGCCAAGCCGCCTGCTCCCAAACCGGTCGCCATTTTCCCGGACAAAGCTCTCGAGGCCGCTGTGCGGAAACAGGTTTTCGCCAAGCGCGACAACCAGGAAGTGATCACCGCAGAAGATGTCACCTCCGTTGCGATCATTGAGGCCAAGAAAGCTGGCATCAAAGACCTCACCGGCCTGGAAAAATGCACCGCCCTGGCCTCTCTAACACTGCCCGAAAACCAGATCACCAACCTAGCTCCCATCAAGGGCCTCGAACGTCTGCAATTCCTCGACGTCTCCAACAACCAGATCAGCGACATCGCTCCGCTGGCCGAATGCAAAGCACTGCAATACGTGGAGCTCACGGGCAACAAGGTAAGCAACGTGGCGCCCCTGAGCGGCATTCAGTCTCTTACGTCTCTCTACCTGGCCAACAACCAGATCAAAGACGCCACCTCCCTCTACAAGCTGCCGAAAGTATGGACGCTCTACCTTGAAGGCAATCAGGTGACGAACCTCGCGGGCATCGGCAGCATGAAGTGGCTCTCCATGCTTTCGCTCAAAGGCAATGGCGTGGTGGACATCTCCCCCCTGGAGCCTTTGACGGAGCTGCAGTTTCTCTTCCTGGAAAACAACCAGATCGCGGACCTCGCTCCCCTGTATCGCATGTGGAAGAAGGATAACGACGGACCTCGCGAGTGGGCGCCCTACTGCCAGATCTTCATCGAAGGCAATCCCATCGACCAAGCCTCCAAGACCTACGTGGACGAAATGAAAAAGGCCGGCGCGCGCATCATGCCCTGATGCGGCGCCCGGGCTGGCAATGCCCCTGCGCAAAGTGCTTGCCGTCCAGGACGCCCGCAGCTTAGCATGCGGCATGAAAGCGTCCCTCCGTCTCCTTGCCTTCGCTCTGCTTCTCAGCAGTTCCCAAGCGGCCGATCCTGCCCGCCAGTGGACTTCCAGCGACGGCAAATCCAAGTTCATGGGAAACTTGATCGAGTTTTCCGACAAGGAGGTGAAAATCCGCCGCACCACGGACTTCAACCAGTTCCGCCTGCCGCTGGACAAGCTCTCAAAAGAAGACCAGGACTACATCCAGGGCCTGCTGCGTGAGAAACGCCGTGACGGAGGTCTCAAGGAAGGCGCACACGCTGCCAAGATCACCGGGCAGTTTGTCAAAGGGGTGTCCAAGCAGGGTCTAAACTACCAGCTCTGGGGCAATCCCAAACTGGACGGCACCAAGCGTTATCCTCTCGTCATCTGGCTGCACGGCTCCGGCCAGAGCGGCAGCGACAACGAATCCCAGCTCGGCGGTGCGCCCAAGATCTGGACCACTGAGGACAACCAGGCCAAAGACCCGTGCTTTCTGCTGGCCCCACAATGCCCCTCCGCCGACATCGGCTGGAAAAACGAGGTGGCTGCCAACCTCCTCGCTCTCATCGCAGACCTTTCCGAGCACCTTCCCATCGATGAAACGCGCCTCTATCTCACCGGTTCCTCCATGGGAGGCTTCGGCACCTTCAGCATCGCCGCCAAGTATCCCGGTGTCTTTGCCGCCTGCGTCCCCCTCTGCGGCGGTGGCGACGTCAAAAACGCCGAAATACTGAAAGCCACTCCCTTCTGGGTCTTCCATGGGGACAAAGATGACATGGTCCCCGTGGATCGCTCCCGCGCCATTGTGGCCGCAGTCAAGCAGGCCGGCGGAGAACTGATGAAGTACACCGAACTCGAAGGCGCAGGCCACGGCATCACGGGCCTCGTATATCCACGTGCCGATTTGCACGAATGGCTGTTCCAGCAGAAAAAACCCGCCAAGTCGGCCAACTGAAGCTTCGGCAAACTTAAATAATTGCGAAATCCGACACATGCTTCACCACCATCATTCCGCCTCCTGCCAGCATCACGATGAGGAAACGGCCCGCGAACTGGCCGCCTCCATGCTGAGCCGTGCGCGGGAAGCCGGATTGAGGCGCACCAAGGCCCTGGAGAACGTCCTTTCCATCCTTGTCCATTCCCATCAGCCCCTTTCACTCGCAGACATCGCCGAATCGCCAGACCTGACCAGTGGTGCAGACAAAGCGACCGTCTACCGGGTGCTCGTCAAGCTGGAGGAACTGGGCCTCATCCGCCGCCTGGGACTGCACGACCGCAGCGCTTACTACACCCTGCTCCAGGCAGGTCATCATGACGATTACCTCATCTGCACTCAGTGTGGCCGTATCCAGCGCCTGGATATTGCCTGCCCGGTGGAAGCCCTTGAGAAGCAGATCGAAAAAGAATCCGGTTTTCGCAAGCTCTACCATGAGCTGGAATTCTATGGTCTCTGCCCGCAATGCGGGTAGCCGGACTGAACCGCAACGCAGGGCAGTCACACTGAAGCCACCTTGGACCCAAAAAAAATCCCGCACAGGTTTGCACCCGTGCGGGATTGAAGTGGATCACAGACGGTTAGGGTGAGGTCGCAGCCGTGGAGATGGTGTTCGTTGTGTTGGAGTTCACCGAACCGTTACCCGAAGGCGAAGGCGAGTTGCCAAGATTCGGATTGTTGCCCGCGCCGGGCTGGGTCACGTTGGCGTCCACCACAGGAGTCGTGGTGCCGTCCGGAGTGGTGGAGGTCTGGTTGACAGACGTTGTGGTGGTGCCGTCAGCCGTTTTAGTTTCGGTGACCGTCGTGTTGATTGTGTTGCCAGAACTGTCGGTGGTTCTGGAGGTGCTTGTGGTGACCACCGTGCCATCGGACTGAGTCGTCACGGTCACTGTGGAACTTCCCGTCGTTGTCGTAGACGAAACCGGTGTTGCGCCCGGTGCGGAAGGATCAACGCCCGGAGCGTAGTTGGCAGTGACGACCACGGTTGTGTCGCTGCTGACAGCCTGTCCCTGAGCCACCATCTGGCCGGCATTTTCCGGGGTGATGTTGCTGGTGGCAGCACCGGCACCATGAGCGTCGCCAACGGTCACAGTCACCACCGTCTTGCTACCATCCGCATTGGTGATGGTGATCGTGTTGGTGGTCACGATGTTGATGACATTGCCTTCAGCAGAACCGGTGCACTGGAAGTCTGGCGGGTTGAATTCAGGCTCCCAGCGCAGAGCGAGGTAGCGGGTCTTGACCGGCTTGGCTGGCTTGGCCTTGAGAGAGCCGAGACCACGGGTGTCTTCAGCCACTGCCACCGGGGACTTGGCGCCGAATTCATTGGGGTCAAAGGCCATGCGTCCACGCCAGTCTTCTTTTTCTGGCAGATTGTCGAAGGCGAACACTTCGAAACGGACCGGACGTGGCGAGTGAACGGAAGCGAACTCGTTCAGAATACGAAGCTGGCCGAAGTCATAAATGATGGTGCGATACTTTTCATCCGACTCAGGGAAGGCGAACTTGTTGTAGGTGATGGCACTGTCGATACCGTTGGCGGGCCTAGGAGCGGCATAGACAACGCGCGCACCGCCCAGGCCATTGATAAGGTCAGCAGGCTTGCCGCCTTTGCCATCCGCAGACTGCTTCACCGCATAGCCCTTGTCGGTTGCAGCGCCAAAGAACTGGAGGTGACGAATGATGCCGCCTTTGGAGAGGGCGAGTTCAAGCTTCACATACTTGGCCTGCATGCCGGCAAACTTGAAATCCACATTGCGATCAGCGGCAGAGAAGACTTTTTCCTCAAGAACCGCCCAGCCGTTTTTGTCAGCGCTGGCGGAGAGGGTGGCTTTCCCTTCGATGCCGTCGTTGACAAACGTGGAGGAGGAGATGAGCACCGGCTTCCCGAGGTTCACAAGCACGAAGCTTTTTCCAGCCGACACCGTGGATGAAGCGGTGATGTCGCTGGACAGGATGGAATCAACATGACCGAATCCGGAAGAGCTGTCGAGTGATGCATTGCTGGCAGGCCCCGTGATGGTGTTGACTGGCTTTTCCTTGATGATGGGAATGCGCGACCATTTGGCATGAATGGAACCGGCAGTCAGCAGACTGCCGAGGATGACGATGGTGGGGGCGAGCTTCATGATCAGATGTGAAAAATTGAGCGTTGATTTCGATGTTGGAAAGCCAGGTAAAATCAGCGTTCGTTTTTAATTTTGTTGAATCAACTTACAGTTACACCACAAACGGCACGCAGTGTAAACATTTTTTCTGTGTCAGGAGTGAGGAAATAGAACTTGATTTGTTGTATCTTCCATATATTCTATAACAATGAAATGTCCGCGGTGCCACACTGGCGTTGTTCCTGAGCAGGTTGCCTGCTCTGCCTGTGGCTTTTCTGCTGCTTTGCTGCATCATATCCTTGGAAATCAGTGGGTTAGATTAGAAAGGATCACTGACGTAGCGCATTGTTTGAGGCTGGAAGACACTCGCCTGGTCGAAATCGTTTTGGACGATTTCGAGCGCAGCTTACCCCAAGCGTTTTTTGCCGTTTACCTAGGCGTACTCCCCAATAACTTGAGCGTTGCGGAACTTGGTTTTTGGTTGCTGAACCAAGGAGCCTTCAACACCCACTCTGTAAGCCGACGAAATGACTACGGAATGATTCTGGTGGTGGACCCCGCCGCGAAAACGGCCTGCATCTCTTTGGGATATGCGATCGAACATTGCTTCCCGCCGAAAGTCCTGCAGCCAATGATGCAAACCATCGGCGGCCACCTGCGCAAAGGAGCTTTTGGCATGGCCATCCAGGCCACATGCAAACGTGCGGGAGAGGTTTTGAAAAAGCACGCGCGAAGCAAACAGTGGAAGCCCGAAACCACCGCCACGGCCGAGAGCGTCCCTGACATGGGACTGCAGCCTCTGCGGGGCGGCCACCGCCCGGCTTCACGCCCCCTCACCGAACCCTATTCGGCGAAAACATGAGCACAGCGTCTTCCAGCCAGGCGAGAGGTGGTCACCGCGTTGGTCCGGCCGGGATGATGATCCTCTGCCTGCTGTTGTGTGCCGCCAGCCCTGCCGAGGTGCCACAGGCGGCGGAGAAAGCGGGTGAGTCTGGGCTGCCCCTGCCTCGCTGGACAGAGCAGGAGCTTAAGACATTTCGTGAAAGCCTGCCTCAGATCAACAGTCCCGGGGTACTGCTCCCTGCCAACGGCGGCAGCACCGCCGATATTAACGAACTCATCCGCACCCCTCTGCCAAGCAGCCCGCGCCTGGACCATTTTTTCAATGGCCAGGAAGGGGAGCTTTCTGCGCGGCTGAGGGCGGAGGACATGCGGCTGTTTCTGCCGGAGTCCATTCTAGGACAACCGGTGCATCCTGAACCCAGCAATGTGCAGCTGCCCACGCCCGTGGCTTCGCTGCGGGAGGTGTCGTCTGAGTTTTTAGCCGCCTGTTACCAGAGTCTGGCAAAGGAATACCTCATCGACCCGAACCAGCTCATCCCGGAAATCCAGAATCATGACATGATGCGGCTGCTGGAGTTTCATGCGCACGACGCACGCATCAAGCTGTTCGTGCTGATCCTGGGACATGACCAGACGCTGCCTGACAATGCGCAACTGGAGAAAATAGCCTCTGGAAGCCTGATGCAGACGGATGCCTGCCTCGCGGTGTACCCGCTGGGTGAGCCCTGGCGGACGAGACTCTTTGTGAGCCGTTCCATCCACAACCAGATTTCCACCGGTTTTTTGAGTGACACCATCCAGGCCTGCCTGCGGGAGGCGCTCCAGAGCAGCAATGCGCATGACCAGCTGCGGAGCTACACGGTTCAGCTTTCCACACGCCTTTTCTGGCTGCAAAAGGCGCTTGGGCCGGAAAATTCCCACGAAGGGGGCAAGGGCGAGCCTCTTGACGAATTCAATCCCATGGCGAAAGCGCCGGTCGCCCGCAGCGGCACTTTTGCCGTTTCAGGGGTCATCTGGACCGCGGCCACTTTGCTGGCGCTCTGGGTGGCTGGCATGGTCTTCCGTCGGCTGCGCCACTCCTTGAGACTGCGGAAGCAGGGGCGGGTCTGGATGCTGCCTGAGCCCGAAACGATCCCGCGATTGGGGGGAGCTTTTACCGGCGGTGGGGGTGGAATGATCCGATATGGCTGATTTTGAGCGAAAAAACGCAAGGGAATAGGGAGACTTTTGCAACTTCAATTTGTCAAAACCATTCCTTGAATGATAATTAATAAAATTGTCCATAATTGTTTGATGAAATGAACCCGGACACGATCCAGTTCCAATGCGGTTTCTGCCGCACGACACTGACGGTGCCTGCACAAATGGCAGGTGTCACCGGTCCGTGCCCCAGTTGCGGGCAGACAGTTACCTCCCCTACCCCAGCGCCGATGGCCGCCCCGGCTCCGCAGCCGCAATGGCCCCCTGCGCCGCAGGTTGCTCAGGCACCGGCCCCGTCATGGCCCCCTGCCCCCCCCTCTCCAATGATGGGTGAGTTCCCAGGAGCTGGCGGAATGCAGATGCCACAGCAGCCAGCACCCCAGCCGAACCCGGTGCTGCAGCAGAGTACCGGCCTCACAGGCCTGCCGCCGAAGCGCGCCCCAGGGCAGCCACCACTTACCTCCACGCTCGGGGGGACGAGCGGCCAGATGCCCTGGGCTTCCGGACCGTCTTCTCCTGCAGGAATGCCTTCCTTGGGTGGAGCGGACCCGCAGGCAGGTTTTTCTGGATCTGGGATGCCCAATCAGTCTCGCCTCATTCCGGGAGGCCCCACCCTGCCAAACCTGATGCCCGGTGGAAATGCCGGCGGTGGCATGATGGGCATGCCTAACTCGCTTCCGGGAACCTCGCTGCTCGGAAGAGAAGTGTCTCCCTCCCCTATTCCGGCCATGACTCAGCCGCTGCAGGGCGGCGGCACGCCTTCCCTGAGCTTGGGAACTGCACGTGGCCAGGACCTTGGCTCGTCTTCCCATGTCGGAGCGACGCCGGGAGGCAGGAGCATTGCCAGCCTGCGCGCACCACGCGGGACAAATTTTATCAGGCTGGCCTTCGCCGCGATCTTCCTGATCGGCTTCCTGGGACTGGTGGGCTTCCTCTTGAAAGACTATCTGCCGGGCATCTTCCCCAGCCTGGCAGGACATGAGGCTGCTGAGGAGATTTCCAAAGAAGAGCCAGGAGGGAAGCCGCCGGCAGGACTTGTCTCTGGGCAGGGACCTTCGGCACCCTCCGTGCCCGGGACTGAGCCGAACACTGAAAAGCCTGCGGGCATGGTTGCCGAACCCAAGCAAGGCCCCGTTGCAGTTGGTTTTGATCCACAGGAAACGGTCGCCCCAAAAGCGAAGCCCCCGGCAGCAGCTGACTCGGGCTCTACAGGCCTTGCAAGTCTTTCCTCCCCACCCGCAGCCACCAACGGGGCTGCGACCACACCTCTACCGCCTGCGGCTCCTACTGCGGGCAATCTCCTCGAAGTGCCTGCCAAAGCACCGATGGCTGCGGAATCTGCCGGCGGTCCGACTGCTGCGCCTGCAGGCCTCAATCAGCCGCTCGTGCCTGAAGAGGATGAAATGCCCTCGGGCGCCCGGCCCGCAGTCGAGGCACTCAAGAAGTTCCTGCTTGCCAAGTCTCTCGCGGAGCGCCTGCCTTACACTCTGGGAGCAGACGTCATGAAACCGCTGATGGAACGCTACTACGGGCTTTCCCCGGACGGCCCTATTGCCGTGGATCGCATCCAGTTTGTGCGCATGGACCCCAATCCCGAACTTGGCTCCGGCAAACACTGCATCTTCAGCCTGGAAAACAAAGCCTGGGAGTTTTCCGTGCCAGTCATGCTGGAGGAAAAGGACGATGGCTTCAAGGTGGACTGGGTGGCCTTTGTGGAGTTCAAAGACCGCCTGCTGGAGAAGTTTTTCAAGAACTACCAGGAAGGCGAACCGTGCTTCTTCCACGTCGGCATCATCCGGCATCATTACTTCAAGGATGATGTGCCGAACCTTGAGCACAAAGACGTGTTCCGGGTGAGCCCAGCCCCGCCAAATTCCTTCCAGGAATGCGCTTTCCTGGATAAAAATTCCGAGCTTGCGGAAAAGCTGCGCGTGCAGCTGCCCTGGGAGACGCATGTGTGGGCGGTGGTGGGCCTGCAGTGGAAGAAGCTCGGCTCCCAGCAGTGGGTGGAACTCAGCTCCGTTCCGCAGATGCACTGGTATTCTCTGCCAACGACGACTCCCAAGGCAAAGCCGCTCTCCACGGCCCAGAACACCTCTGCGGCAGATGCAATGCCCCCGGGCATCTCCAAGAATGGTGTGAGTGCCAAGTCCGGCAGCAAGCCTAGCAACAGCATGCCGCCTCCTGGCATCCGCAAATCCACGCCGGATCTGCCGACCACCATCAAGCGCCCGCTGCCCGCAGGCCGCTGAGAAACAACGCGGCTGTGCCAGGCTGGGGCGAAACGAACCCGGCTAGCTGACTTCGAGCTTGCCGGTGCTGTCTCCCACCTTCTCCGCAGGAACGCCGAGACGATCCAGCATGGAGAGATAGAGATTGGTCATGGGGGTCTCTCCAGGCAGCACGACGCGCTTGCCAGGAGTCAAGGTACCGCCCGCACGTCCTGCCAGGAGGATCGGCAGGTTGTCATGGTTGTGGCGGTTGCCATCGCCAATGCCGCCGCCGAAGACGATCATCGAATTGTCCAGAAGGGTGCTGTCCCCTTCTTTGACCGACTTCATCTTGTCCAGGAAGTAACCGAACTGACGCAGGTAGAACTGGTCAATCTTCGCGATTTTCTCCAGCTTCTGCGGGTCGTTTTGGTGATGGGAGAGAGAATGGTGGGCATCCGGCACGCCGAGCTCAGGGAAGCTGCGGTTGCTGCCGTCGTGGGCGAGCATGAAGGTTGAGAGACGGGTCGTGTCCGTCTGGAAGGCGAGCACCATGAGGTCAAACATGGTGCGGATATGCTCCTCGTAGGAATCCGGGATGCCGTCCGGAATTTTCACATCCGGAATCTGCGCCGCAAACTTTTCAGCGCGCTCGATGCGCAGTTCGATGTCCCGCACGGAGGAGAAGTATTCGTCCAGCTTGCGGCGATCACCCGAGTTCACCTTGCCCTGCAGGCTTTTCGCCTCGTCCAGCACGGTGTCGAGAATGCTTTTCTGCATGCGCTTGGCGCGGGCTGCCTCCGGCCCTTTGCCCGCCGTGGCGCCGATGCCAAACATGCGCTCGAAGACCAGGCGCGGATCCATTTCGGGAGCCATGGGCATGGTTTCGTTTTTCCAGGCCAGATTAAACTGGTAGGCGCAGGAGTAGCCGGAGTCACACTTGCCCGAGCTGCGCTGGCCGTCGGTGCTCAGCTCCAGGGAGGGCAGCCGTGTCAGATGGCCAATCTTCTGCGCGGCGATCTGATCCACGGAAATGCCCAGGTGAATGTCCGCGCCTGCCGTTTTCTTGGGCATGCAGCCGGTCAGGAAGGTGGCCGTGGCACGGGCATGGTCACCGCCGCCATTGCCATGACTGTACGCGAAATCCTGCCTCAGGCCCGAGACCACCATGAAGTCATCGCGGTGTTTTTCGATCTGCTTCAATGAATTGGACAGCTGATAACCGGTGCCTTCGCCGGTGGACATCCACTCGTTCACGTTCACGCCGTTGGGAATGTACATCCATGCAGCACGCATGGGCTTGGGTGCGGGCTTCGTCGCTGCAAAGGCACGCACGCCGAACGATTCAAGGAAAGGCAGGGAAATGAGGGAGCCCAGCCCACGCAGGACGTGGCGGCGGCTGAGAGAATGGGCGGCGAGGGAGGTTTCGCGAAACTCGTTCATACAATGGGAATACGGGAGGACTACGCCGTGGGCGAGGAGAAACTTTCGTGCCAGGCCGCCCCGTTCCAGAACCGGGTGCCACGAAAGTAGTTGAAATTCCGGGGGGAAGCGGCCCGATTATGACTCCCCGTCAAAAAACCCTTATCACACACATGAAGCATACCCGCCTTGTTCTCACCACCCTCGCAACTTTGGCTCTCTCCGGCTTTGCCCAGGACGCCAGCGTCGCCACCATCGAACTCAAGCCCGACGCCAAGAATCCCCTGGGATATGACAAGACAGAACTGAGCGTGAAGGCAGGACAGAAGGTGAAGCTGACGCTGAGCAACACAGGCAGCATCGCCCCGCAGCCGCACAATTTCCTTCTGCTGAAGCCCGGGAAGCTGGAAGCCGTGGGCCAGCTTGCCAACGCCATGCTGGCAGATCCTCAGGGCATGGCCAAGAGCTACATTCCGGACGCAGCCAAGCCTGACATCATCGCCAACACCAAGCTGGTGATGCCAAACCAGACGGAGACCATTGAGTTCACCGCTCCCGCCGAAGCCGGTGACTACCCCTACATGTGCACCTTCCCAGGCCACTGGATTCTGATGAAGGGCATCATGCACGTGACCAAGTAATCATCCCAACTCATCCCACCCACCTCATGAAATACCTTCTCATCCCCACGTTCATCGCCCTGATCTCACTGACCTCCGTCGTTCGTGGCGAGGAAGGCAAGCTCACCGTCAACGGTCTCACCTTCAAGTTCGCTTCTCCCTGGGCCGAAGTTCAAAGCACCGGCATGTTCCGTGCCGGAACTCTGGCTGCGAAAGTGGAAGGTGCTGAAAAGCCGGTGGAAACCGTGTTTTACAGCTTTCCCGGCGCAGGTGGCGGCGGTGACACTGAAGCGAACGTGAAGCGCTGGCTGGGTCAGTTCAACGGCACGCCTGAGTCCAAGCGTGAAGAACTCGACGCTGGCGGCACCAAGATCACACTGGTGACCGCCACCGGGACTTACAACGACGGCCCTCCAATGGGAGCCAAGACACCACGTGAGAATTACACCCTCATGGCGGCCATTGTGCCTGCTGGAGAGTCGAACATCTTCGTGAAGCTCACGGGCCCCAAAGAGGCGGTTGCCAAACTGGATGCCGACTTCAGAAAGATCGTTTTGAGCGCTTTTGCCAAATAGGCAGGGTGGGAGAATAATCTGGCCAAATGCGAAGCGGGTGGTTCTCCACCCGCTTTTTTTGTATAAACCAGAACAGATCGATGCTGGGGGCTTGAGTGGCTTCAAAAAGAGGCGTCTAGAAATTCAAAAGCAGACTTGGCACGCGGCGTGCTTATGGTTGGATCGGAGTTAAATTCCACACCCTGACTTATGCTGAAACTCAACCACACACGAACCTGGCGCAGCATGGCAATTGCTGCGGTAGTTGCCCTCACCACCATCGCAATCAACCCCGGCAGCGCCCGAGGCCAGACTGCAGAACCAGCACCTGCCGCTGCTCCCGCTCCGGCCCCGGCTGCTGCGCCTGCCCCGGCTCCGGCCCCTGCTCCGACGCCCGCTCCGGAACCTGCCGCTGCTCCGGCCGCCGCAGCCCCGTCGCTCGATGCTGTGGCAGCGGATGTTGCTGATATGAAGCAATACTTTAACAATCTGGCGCCCGCAGGATCGTTGAAGGGCCTCGCGGGTCCCGGTCATAACGCCTTCCTCATGATTTGCGCCGCGCTGGTGCTGTTCATGACTCTTCCCGGCCTTGCCCTGTTTTACGGCGGTCTGGTGCGCTCCAAGAACGTCCTTTCCGTCCTGGCCCAGTGCCTTGGCTGCGCGGGCTTGGTGACGATCCTGTGGTACTTCGTCGGCTTCTCGCTGATCTTTGGTGAGCACGTTGCTCCTGAAGGCGCAAAAGACTGGGTTGCCCCGACATGGGCTCCCTACCTCGGCAGCTTCAAGTATTTCTTCCTGGAAGGTGTCGGCGGCGCGCCAAACACCAACTACACCGCCTGGCCTTCCTTCGCGGTGTTCAGCATGTATCAGCTGATGTTCGCCATCATCACCCCCGGCCTTATCGTGGGCGCCATCGCCGAGCGCATGAAGTTCTCCGCGATCATGCTGTTCATCACCCTGTGGATGTTCATCGTTTACTTCCCGCTGGCTCACATGGTGTGGGGCTTTGACGGTTACATGAACGGTGTCTGGAACGGCGGCGCCAAGATCCCTGCCATCGACTTCGCTGGCGGCACGGTGGTGCACATGTCCTCGGGCTGGTCTGCTCTGGTGCTCTGCATTCTCCTGGGCAAGCGCTCCGGTTTTGGCAAAGAAAAGATGGCTCCGCACAGCATGGTGCTTTGCATGGTGGGCACGGGAATGCTCTGGGTCGGCTGGTATGGCTTCAACGCCGGTTCCGCCCTTGCTGCTGACGGGATCGCCGCTTCGGCTTTCATGACCACCACCCTCGCTGCCGCCACCGCCAGCTTCGTGTGGGCAGTTGTGGAAAAGATCCACAAAGGCAAGCCATCCATCCTTGGCTTCTGCTCGGGCGCTGTGGCCGGTCTGGTCGTCATCACTCCTGCCGCTGGTTTCGTCACTGCGAAGGGCGCCATGATCATCGGCGTTCTCGCAGGCATCGTTCCCTACCTCGGCGTGATGGTCCTCAAGCCTCTGCTGAAGTATGACGACGCGCTGGACACCTTCGGCGTGCACGGCATCGGCGGCACCCTCGGTGCCATCGTGACCGGCATCTACTGCAACAGCTCCGTGAACGGCAACCTTACCGACGTGAACCTTTTCGCCAAGGACAACGGCCTTGCCAAGCTCGTCGCAGACGCTGGTGGCCAGGGTGGCATTCTCGCTGCCCAGCTCAAAGCTTGCGGCATCACGATCGCCCTTTCCATCGTGGCCACGGTGGTGATCACCTTGGTGGTGAAGATTCTCGTGGGTCTCCGTCCGACACCGGAAGAAGAGTCCATCGGTCTTGACCTCACCGACCACGGTGAAGCAGGCTACGAACACTAATCACATCAGGGTCTAAAACCCCCTGCAAACTCCAAGGCCGGGCTGAGCAATCAGCCCGGCTTTTTTGTGCCCGGATTTGGGGACTTCCGGTGAAAGAGCCAGGTGGATTGGCCAGACAGCGGCGGAGGGTGCGTGGAGGAGGCGGCCTGCTGTTTGAATGCGGAGCCAATGCGTGACGCACAGGTGGAAGACGCTGCTGGAAACATAAGGTGAACACGAGGGAGAGAATGCCCCGGCGGGACAACGCCGAGCCTCGAGCCTCATGGAAGCAGCAATCCGCTGCATTGACGCAGACCCGTTTTAACGACTCCTTGCAGCGTCCGTCTTCCGGGAAGCGATGGCAGTTTGCCAGCCCCGCAGGTTCATGCTGCGCCGCTTCACCCCAGGTGCTATTCCCTGCCCGGTGCACAAGCCAGCGAGCAGGGAGGCACATCCATGGAAATGCCATTCTGACCGGTGATCAAGCCTTTGACGGCTTCATCCTACCGCCACAGAAACATCATCACCAAGCACATGATGCCGTTGTTCAGCGCGTGCGCGGTCATGGGCGCGATGAGGCTCTGCCGCCACATGCGAAGGAGGGAAAAGCCCCCTGCCAACGCCATGATGGGAGGCACTCCCGCCCAGCCCTGCGGATGAATGGCCGCGAAGACAAACGCCCCGACCAGCATGCCAGCGAGCCAGCGCAGCCACGCGGACAAACCAGGGAACAACAGGCCGCGAAACATGATCTCCTCCGAGACTGGCGCCCACACCACGGCGAGGAGGAAGGCGCCCAACTTTTCCCAGCCGCCGCCTGCAAAATAATCGACGATGGGATGCGTGGGCACATCGCCTGTGAGCCTCATGATCCAGGAGGAGGCGATCATGCCCGCGACCATCAAAGGCAGAGAGGCCACCCAGCCCAGAAGGCCCGCCCGCACTTCCCGCAGCAGGCCCTTCCCCCGATGCAGGCCCAGGGCCTGACGCCAGTCCGCACGCGGAATGCCCCGCAGCAGCGGCCACAGCATGCCAAGGATCAAGATCAGCAGCGCAGGCCCGTAGGCCGCCCAGGGAGGCAGGAGCACGGACATGTGACGCAGCAGCCTGGGCACAAACATGAACAGCGCCAGATAGATGGCAAAGCCCTCCAGCAAAACGCCCGCCTGGCTGCGACTGCGCAGTGCCAGAGTCAGTTTCAGGTTCCCGCTGCGCCACTGCACAATGCCCAGAATCAAAGCCACCAGGCCGCCCACGGCCAGCAGCAGCCCCAGCATGCTGAAGCAGATCAAAACCACGGCCGTCTGCGTGCTCTGCTGCACCACCGCCTGCCTTGCAGCGTCACTTTTTGGCAGAGCCCGCGCACGGGCCAGGTCAGCGAACCAGCCGTGCCGGGCGCGCAATTTCTTCATGTCATCCTCGTTCACAGCGCCATGGTTCGCGCGCATTTGCTGCAGCGACTTCACATCGGCCTGGAGGCCTTCATTTTGAGCGGCCACAGTCTCAAGCTCTGAAACAGCAGGCCAGGAACCGCTCAGCCAGCTTTTTGCGATCAGCAGCCGCAGCTTGTCCGCCTGACTGCGAGAAACCTGGGAGAGGTTCTGCACCAGCATCTCGTCAAAGTTCACCGGAAACCCTTCGAGTCCCGCCTGGCCTCCGCCGAAGAGGGCTGTGGTCGTCATCGTCTCTTTCACTCCCACGACGTAACGTGCCATCAGTTCCATGGTGCGGTTGGGGTGCACGCCGGTTTCGTCTGCCTCGCGATGGGTCGAGTGCATGGTGGCCGCGTAGGCCACGCATGCAGCGATCACGCACAGCGCCAAAGCAGCCCCCAGGCGCGAAAAACGCGGCGGCGCAGGGTGGGAGGAGGGCAGTGGCGGAGGAACGGCGGCGTCATTCATGATTGCAGGGATCAAACATCCCCTTGCCCGCAAAGGCACGCACAATTCTGCTCCGCAGCCGCGTTCATTCAGCACCCACCATGCGTACCTCCCTCTTTCTCCTTTTTGCGGCCTCCGCCCTGGCTCAAACTCCCCGCCCGGGCGTGAACTACGACGAAACCAAGGTCGGCAATGACCCGCTGCCCGATCTGAAGCTGACCACTGCGGAAGACTGGACGAACAAACGCCGCCCGGAAATTTTCAAACTCTTCGAAGAAAACGTCTATGGCAGGACGCCCACGGACGTGGGTGCAGCCAAGTTTGAAGTGACGGCGACGAAGAAGGACGCGCTCGGCGGCCTTGCCACGCGAAAATTCATCCACATCTCGGTGCCGAGCCGCCCGGCGTGGCCCGGCATGGATGTCATGCTCTACACACCGAACGCCACCAAGAACGCGGCCTGCTTTGTGGGCCTGAGCTTTGGCGGGAATCATGCCGTCAGCACGGAAGCCGATGTGCCGCTGAGCACCCGCTGGATGCGCGAGAGCAAGGAGAAGGGCGTCGTCGATCACCATGCCACTGAGGCGACGCGTGGCACGGAGAGCAGCCGCTGGCCGCTGGAAATGATCCTCAAACGCGGGTTTGCCGTGGCCACGGCCTACTATGGCGACATTGAACCAGACCGCGCCGACGGCTGGAAGGAGGGCCTGCGCGCCGCCGTGAGTCCGGAAGGTGCGAGCACCGTCTGGAAAGACGGCGAGTGGGGAGCCATCGGCGCATGGTCCTGGGGACTCAGTCGCATCGCCGACTATCTGCAAACGGATGCGCAGGTAGACGGCAAACACCTCGCCGTCATCGGGCATTCACGCCTGGGAAAGACGTCTCTCTGGGCCGGAGCGCAGGACGCACGCTTTGGCATTGTCATTTCCAATGACTCCGGCGAAGGCGGCGCAGCGCTGATGCGGCGCGACTTTGGTGAGACCACCGCTATCATCACCAAAGCCTTTCCGCATTGGTTCACTCCAAAATACGCGAGCTATGCAGGCAAGGCCGCCGCGTGCCCGGTGGATGCGCACATGCTCATTGCCCTGATGGCGCCACGCCCCGCCTACATCGCCAGCGCGGCGGAAGACCACTGGGCCGATCAAAAAGGCGAGTTCCTCTCCGGCAAATATGCGAGCCCGGTGTATGCGCTGTTTGGCAAAAAGGGTGTTGGCGTGGAAGAACCGCCTGCAATCGACCAGCCCGTGGGGAATTTCATCGGCTACCACAACCGCACCGGGAAGCATGACGTAACGGATTTTGACTGGACGCAGTACCTGAACTTTGCCGCACGGCATTGGGCCAAGTAAGAAGGCAGCAATTCACATTGTCACTTGCCCGCATACGAAAGCCCGTGTGTCTTGCGGGAGATCTTCTCACGCCATGCCCGCAAAAAAAGCGAAAACCAAACCTGCTGCCAAGAAGCCCGCCAAAAAACTCCGCAACGTGCCCTTTTGGATAGGCTTCGACCTGGGGGGCACGAAGATGCTGGCCTCGGTGCTGGACGCGAATTACAACGTGCTCGGCTCCGCGCGTAAATCGACCAATGGCTCCGATGGCGCTGCCAAAGGCCGGAGCAAGATCATCAAAGCCATCCAGGAGGCGATCGAAGAAGCCGGCGTGGACCCCAAGGGGATTCAGGGCATCGGCATTGGCTGCCCCGGCCTGGTGAATCCTGACAAAGGCATCCTCATTTTTGCCCCGAACCTGGGCTGGACGAACATGGCGCTGCGCAAGCTGCTGCAAAACCAGTTCAAATGCCCCATCATGGTGCTGAATGACGTGGATGCGGGAACGTACGGCGAGTACGTGCTGGGTGCGGGAAAAGGCGCGAGATCGCTGCTGGGAGTGTTTCCTGGAACGGGAGTGGGCGCAGGCTTTGTCTACAACGGCCAGCTTGTCATGGGCCGCGCCATTTCCGCCATGGAACTGGGCAATCTGCTGCTGCCGGGAACGCACATTGGCAGCCCGGTGTTTGGCAGCGTGATCCTGGAAGATCTCACCAGCCGGCTGGCGCTCGCGTCCCAGGCGGGACTGGCGTGTTATCGAGGTCAGCTGCCAGAGCTCGACAAAAAAACGGAAGGTTCTCTGCGAAACATCCGCAGCAAGGCGCTGGCCAATGCCTTCCGCAGCGGTGAGGACGCCGCCATGATCATGTTCCGCAACTCCATCCGGTATCTTGGCATGGGAGTGGCCACCGTCGTCAATCTGCTGGCTCCGGACCGCATCACACTCGGCGGCGGGCTGGTCGAAGAACTTCCCGACCTCTACTTGAACCTGCTCAAGGAGGAGGTGGAACGCTATGCCATACCCGAGCTTACCCGGGGCATCCGATACTCGCTGGCCAAGCTCGGCGGCCAGGCCGTGGCTGCCGGAGCAGTGGCGTGGCTGCGGAGCGCAACGAAATGACCCATCCTGCATGTCCTCCCAGCGCGAATCCAACTCATGAGTGACGTGACCCCACCCGTCTCGTTCAAGCCTTCCGCGGAACTTGCCGCCATGAAGGCGCCGCCGGAGCATGCGGTCATCTATGTCGGTGCCGCCTCCCTTTGCCTTGTGATTGGACGCAAGGACGACAAGGGGCAGTTCAGCCGCATTGAAAGCCTGGACCGGCCCCTGCCCGTGGCGCGCGACATTTTCCGGGCCCGCAGCATCTCACGCAACACCGTGGACCAGGCCGCTGCCATCCTGCGCAATTTCCTGCAGACCATGCGGGAATACGGCATTCCTTCTTCGCAGCTGCGCCTCTTCACCTCCAACATTCTGGCGGAGGCGGTCAACCACGAAATCTTCCTGAACCGCCTTCAGGTGCACAGCGGCGTGGTGCCAAGCCTGATCGATGACGGCAACATGACACGCCTCGTCTACCAGATCGCGCAGCGCATGCTTCTGAAGAATCCGCTGCTGGCCAAGGGGAACACCATTGTCTCCCACATCGGTCCGGGGAACACGCGTGCGATCTACTTCAAGGAGGGCCGGCTGGCCGCGTATACCAACTACCGTCTGGGCATCTTCCGCGCACGTGAAGCCGTGGCCACCCAGGACGATGAGGCCCACCAGCAGATGGCGCACCTGGAGGAGCACATCCGCGGTGTGGTGGACCACCTCGCGCAAGATTACTCGGATGTGAAGATCGACCACCATGTGGCCATCGGCACAGAGATTCAAAGCGTCGCGCCGCTGCTGGGCAAGGCACGCCTGGGCGCCCACCGCGTGCTGGAGAAGGATCTCGCACGGCTGACCGACAAGCTGGCGCGACTGAGCCCGGACGATCTCGTGCGCGAGCTGCACGTGCACTACACCGGCGGCGAGGGCATTGTGCCTGCTCTGCAGACGAATCTCGCTCTCGCGCGCCGGTTTGGCGATGATTCACTCTGGGTGCCTGAAGGCGACTTCCAGCTGGAGCTGATGCTGGATTTGATGACCTCGGGATCGCGCACCGCGATCTTTCAGGAGGAGATCATGCAGACCGCGGGCGAGATCGGCCTGCGCTACAAGACGGACCGCAAGCACGCGGAGCACGTGGCCAATTTTTCCCGCCAGCTTTTCCGGGAGCTGCAGCATCTGCACGGGCTGGATGCGAAATACGAGCTCGTCCTGCGCGTGGCCGCCACCCTGCACGAGGTGGGCATGTTCATCAGTCCGCGTGAGCACCACAAGCACAGCCTGTACATCCTGATGCACACGGAGATCTTCGGACTGAGCACGAACGACCGGGTGATGGTGGCGCTGCTGGCGCGGTACCACCGCCGTTACGATCCGGAGCCAAATCATCCTTACTTTTCCGATCTCTCGCGGGAGGAGCGCATGATCGTGCTCAAGCTCGCCGCCCTGCTCCGGCTGGCTGATTCGCTGGACCGCAGCCATGCGCAGCGCATCAAATCCATTCAACTCCGCCCCGAAGGCTCGCGCCTCAATGTTCTGACGCAGGGCGCGGACGACACCACGATTGAACAGATAGCCATTGATCTGAAGTGCGGACTTTTCCGCGAAATTTACGGTTATGACATCCTCCTCGCCAAATCCTGAAGCACAAACCGCACCGCCAAAGCTGCGCCTGACGGAGGAGCATTTCATCAACCGTGAGCTGAGCTGGCTGGCCTTCAACTCGCGTGTGCTGGATGAAGCAGCCCGCCCGGACCTGCCGGTGCTCGAACGCGTGAAGTTTCTCGCCATCACCGCATCCAATCTGGACGAGTTCTTCATGGTGCGCATCGGCGGACTGCAGCTGCTGCGGGAGCAAGGGCGGCGTGTGCGCGACAATGCGGGTCTCACCCCCACGCAGCAGTGGGAGCAGGTGCACCAGCAGGCCGCCGTCTTTGTGGCACGGCAGTATGACATTCTGCAGCAGCAGCTTGTGCCGCTGATGAATGAAAAGGGCATCCGCCGCCTGCTGAACTCTGAACTCACGCCGGCGCAGCGAACACTGCTGCGCGAATATTTTGACGAGCACATCTTTCCGGTGCTTTCACCAGTGGTCGTGGATGACACAGGAGCACGCGCCGCCATACCGGCGCTGAACATCGTGCTGCTCTGCACTGTGAGCAACGACGACGAACAGACGGAGAAACGGCACGTGCTGCTGCCTCTGCCCGCCAATCTGCCGCGGCATGTGCTGGTGCCTGATCCTGACGGAGGCCAGTATCTCTATGTGAACCTTGAGGACGTGGTGGCGCTGTTCATCGGCGAATTTTTTCCTGCGGAGAAAGTCTCCGCCCCTGCGCGCTTCCGCGTCAGCCGCAACACGGACATCACCGTGGATGATGAGAGCGCCTTTGACCTGGCCAGCGAGATGGAGGAAGTGCTGGAAAAGCGCCTGCAGAGCCAGGCCATCCGCATCGAGATCGAGGCAGGTGCCTCCCGCGAGCACACCCGCATCATCCGTGAGGTCTGCGGCGCCCGCACGGCTCAGATCTACGACATCCCCGGGGAGCTCGATCTGCGCGCCTTCTTCCAGATCGCCGGCATCTCCGGATTTGACGAACTCAAGGTTGACCCCTGGGACAGCCATGCCAGCACCGCGATCACACCCGGTGAAAGCATCTTTGATGCGATCAAACGCGGCGACATTCTTTTGCATCACCCGTATGAGAGCTTCGATCCCGTTCTCGCGCTGGTGGAAGAAGCTGCCGCGGACCCGAATGTCATCGCGATCAAGCAGATCCTCTACCGCACGGCAAAGAACAGCCGCATCATCTCCGCGCTGATCCGCGCCGCGCAGGCCGGCAAGCACGTGACGGTGCTGGTCGAGCTGAAGGCCCGCTTCGATGAAGCGCGCAACCTCGAACGAGCCAACGACCTCATCAATGCAGGTGCGCAGATCATTTACGGCGTGGCCGGTTTGAAGACTCATGCCAAAGTCTGTCTGGTGATGCGCCGCGAATCCGGGCACATGACGCGCTACATGCACTTTGGCACGGGGAACTACAACGAGGCCACTTCCAAGCTCTACACTGACATCAGCGTCCTGACATGCCGCGCTGATTTCGGGGCGGATGCATCGGCGTTCTTCAACACGGTCACGGGACGTTCGCGCTTTGTTCATTTCACCAAGCTCAGCATGGCGCCCTACGGGCTGCGCGAGCGCCTGGTGTCCCTGATCCACAGTGAAACGGCGCGTGCGCGCCAGGGCGAAGCCGCGGAAATCATGCTGAAGATGAACGCCCTCGAAGACCGCCAGATGATCGAGGCGCTGTATGAAGCCTCCCAGGCTGGCGTGAAGATCCGCCTCAACGTGCGCGGCATCTGCTGCCTGCGCCCCGGCATCAAGGGCATCAGTGAAAACATCAGCGTCGTCAGCATCATCGACCGCTATCTGGAGCACGCCCGCATCTTCTGGTTCCGCCAGGGAGGCAAGCCCGCCGTCTTCATCGCCAGTGCGGACTTCATGAACCGTAATCTCTCGAAGCGCGTGGAACTCCTCACGCCGGTGGAAGACAAGGAGGCGCGCAAACGCCTGCTGCGCATCTTGGAAATTCACTTTGCCGACACCGCCCGCGGCCGCGTCCTGAAATCCGACGGCACCTGGCATCTGCCCCAGGTGACCGCAGCGAAAAAGGTCCGCTCGCAGGAGCAGTTCGCCCGAGAAATGGCCAAGCGCGCGCGTCAGGCCAATGAGTCACCAGACGTGCTGGTGCCGCATACGCCGAAGTGAGGCCAGCGCCAGTGCGCACGCCGCCTCCATGACAGTCATCAACACTAGCCCGGCCATTCATCTGAATGCCGTTCTCCCAGTCGGCAACGCCATACGGGCGCTCCAACAACGCGGGATATGGCTGGATGAGAAAGTGATTGCGACTGCATTGAGCCAGGCCGACGAGGCCCCCTAACACGGGCTTACCACACCGCCTTGTAAATCATAGCGCCGACGACAGCTCCGATGATCGGGCCGACGACGGGGATCCAGGAGTAGCCCCAGTCGGAGCCACCTTTGCCGGGAATGGGCAGGACGAAATGGGCGAGGCGCGGGCCAAGGTCGCGGGCTGGATTGAGCGAGTAGCCGGTGGGACCGCCGAGGGAGAGGCCGATGGAACCCACGAGCATGCCGACGATGGCGGGGGCAAAGCCTTTGTCCCAACCGGAGTTGGGCACCAAGTTGGCGGGAGACAGAATCGCCAGAAGGCCAAACATCAGCATGGCGGTGCCGATGATTTCGCAAATCAGGTTTCCCACGGTGTGGCGGATCGCGGGGCCGGTGCTGAATACGCCGAGTTTGGCACCTGCGTCCGTGGTCACCGACCAATGAGGGAGATAGGCCAGCCAGACCAGAATGCCGCCGAGAAATCCACCCGCCACCTGTGCGCCAATGTAGCCGGGAACGAGCGCCCAGTCGAATTTACCGATGGCCGCCAGGCCCAGGGTCACGGCGGGATTCAGATGCGCGCCGCTGATGGCATTGGTGCAATAGACCGCGATGGCCACGGCAAGCCCCCAGCCCGCAGTGATCACAATCCAGCCGGCATTGTTGCCCTTGGTTTGCTTGAGAAGCACATTGGCGACGACCCCGTCGCCGAGGAGAACCAGGATCATGGTGCCGAAGAGTTCTGCGAGAGTTGCGGACATGGCGGTGCTGAATTTTGGTTGAATTTCAGCGCAGGCTATCGGGCTGCGCGAAAAAGAGCAAGCATGTAGATCAGCCACCGGTGACACAAAATAACAGCAAAGGTCAGAAAGAAATAGGAGAGCAACTTCGTCAGCGAACACAATGTGATCAGACTCAGCGAGCAGTCCTGATGGAGCGCGTTCGATCAGTCCACACGCGCTGCCTTGAGCCGCTCGTCATCCAGATCGAGGCGGTACATGAGCTGGTTGTAATCGTAACGTGGCGTGGCGATGGGATTGCCGGAAAAGGTTTCGGTGTAGGTGCCTTGGAAATAAATCAAGCGCCCGTCCTGCTGATCAAAAAAGGCGTGATGGCTGGGATTGTAGAAACTGTACTTTGGATGAGTGGCTATCTTCACCGCCTTTCGCCACGGGCCTTCGATCTGCTTTGCCTCGGCATACCACACCTCTCCAAGATAGGAAACACCGCCGCTTTCCTGAACCGCGATCATGACCCAGCGCTCGCGATGTTTGTTCCAATGCACGCTGCCGGCATGCAGATGCACTGGCTTGCCCGTCTGAGCGTCCACCACCTGCATGCGCGCCTTCTCCTTCGGCATCTTCTTTTCCGCGATGAGTTTTTCCTCGTCCTTCTGCGTCGTGGGCCCCGTGGCATTCTGCCAGACGTAGTCGCCATGCTCCGTGGACCAGGCCAGGGCCTCGTAGGAGGAGGTGTTCTGCACGGAATCATAATCTGCTTTCACCCGTGTGCGGCAGAAGGGGGTGGAAAAGTAGATCCAGTCGCCACCTTCACCTTTGGTGCGCACGGCGTTGCCCTGCGGATGCTGCCAGGTGAATTCATCTCCGAGCACCGCGATGCGACGGAAACGCCCGGTCGATTCATCCAGCTCCGCCAGACCGTGCTCCAGGCGTGTGCCCACATCTTTCCAGCGTGAGTAGTGCGCCATGAGATGATCCTTGCTTTGCGAATCCATAACGGTGTGCATGCCGAAGATCCAGACCGCGCCGGATTCCTCGACCGGCAGCATTTTGGCCACAGCATTGTTTTCATCCGTGATGTATTCAAAGTGAATGCCGTGCTCGGGATCGAGGCCGCCTTTGTCCGGCGCGTCGCTCCAGGCGGCTGTGGAGTGGTAATTTCCCAGCGGATAATTCGGGCGATTGGTGTCGCCAAAGATCCAGAAGTAGCGTCCTTTCCACGACACCACCTGCACCGAGTCCTGGCCCATCACATCCGCAAACAAATTGGGGCTGGGCAAAGGCGGCTCATGGCCCAGCAGGGTGCTGTCCCGGTAAATCCCCTGCCCCGTGAGCCGGCACATGCGCTCGGCCACATTGGTGCGCAGCACCTTCACCTCCACCGATTTTCCCGCCACAGGCGTCAGGCGCACGCCCACAAAGCCGAAGCCATCCTTCGGCAGCGCATACCCGGGGCCTTCGATGTTGAAATACACCGGCCGGTTCATGAGACCTGGCTCGTTAAAAGCGATCCAGCCCGCGCTGTCTGACGTCAGCGCGATGTGATTCGTGGTTTTCAGCGTGATCAAAGGCACTCCGCGGCCCGTGTTTTCATCGATCACATGAATGCCAAAATAATCCTCCGGCGCAGCGGTCAAAAGCGGTGGCAGGCAGAGCAACGCCAGAAGCAATCGGGAGAAAAGCATGGCGATGTTTTAGCATGACTTCGCCGCAGGAGAAAACGACTAATTCACCGCTCTTGACACCCGGAATCCAGATGCGAAGGCGCAGGAAATGTTTTTCGACACCCACACCCATCTCGGCAGCAAGCAGTTCGACGGCGACCTGCCCGCAGTGCTGGCGCGCGCGCGCGCTGCAGGCGTCACGCGCATGGTGGCACCGGCCACCGATCTTGAAAACGCCCGCAAGCTTCTGGCCATGGCGGAGCACGAGCCGGATGTGCGTGTGGCGGTGGGCATTCACCCCACCGATGTCGACTCAGTGAGAGGAGACGCCTGGATCCAAGAACTGCGGGAACTGGCGCTGCACCCCAAGGTGTGCGCCATCGGCGAGATCGGGCTCGATTACTTCCATGCACCTGCGGAAGGCTTCACCCCTGCCGAATGGCGCTCCCACCAGGCCCGGGTGCTCGCCGCACAGCTCGACCTCGCAGTGGAGCTGAAGTTGAATGTGATCCTGCACAATCGCGAGAGCTGGGAAGACCTCACCGCCCAGGTCCTGCCTTACAGCGACCGCCTGCGCGGAGTGTTTCACTGTTTTACCGGAACGCTCGAGCAGGCACAGCCGCTGCTGGAGCGCGGACACCTCATTTCCTTCACCGGCATCGTCAGCTTTAAAAACGCCGGCCTCATCGCTGAAACCGCACGCACTGTACCTGCGGGCAGCTACATGATCGAAACAGACGCCCCTTACCTCGCCCCGGTGCCAAATCGTGGCAAGCGCTGCGAACCCGCCTACGTGGCGGACACCGCCCGTGCCATCGCCGCCCTGCGCGGGGAGACGGTGGAAAAAGTGGCGGCGGACACCACGCGCGCCGCTCTCGAATTCTTCCGCGGCTGGGATTGATCTCCGCCGAAAGCATTCCAATCTCACCCACGTTCACTGCCACCACCATGAAACTCTTCCTCGCCTCCCTCCTCCTTGCATCGCTTGCCAGCGCCGCTCAGTTCACTGTTGAAAAAACCGCCACGGGCGGCGCCATCGTGAAGGTGGACGGCCAGGTCTTTGCTGAATACGTCGTCGATCAGGCGAACAAGCCCTACCTTGCTCCCGTCTTCGGCCCCACGGGCAAGCAGATGACACGCAACTACCCGATGAAAACCGTCGAAGGCGAACAGCATGACCACCCGCACCACCGCGGCATCTGCTTCGGCCTTGAAGGCATCAACGGCGTGCAGTCATGGGCTGAGGCGAGCACCTTTGGTGACCCGGTCAAATCCGCGGCCCGCCTCGCCAGCCTGGGCAGCGAGAAACACCGTGAGTTCAAAACTTTGGAAGCCAAAGCAGACTCCGCCACTCTCGTCTCCATCATCGACTACCTCGACCACGACGGCAAAAAATACCTCGAAGAAGAGCGCACCATGATCTTCCGTGCTGGCGATGGCACCCGCAGCATCGAGCTGAAGCAGATCCTGACAGCCACCGATGGGACCGCCACCTTTGAAGACAAAAAGGACGCCGGACTCAGCATCCGCGTACCCACCGAGATGGCGGTGGAAATTGAAAAGAACAAAAAGGGCAGCGGCCACATCATCAACAGCGAAGGTCTCACCGATGCCGAGGCCTGGGGCAAACGCGCCAAGTGGTGCGACTACTACGGCACCGTGGGCGGTGAGAAGCTCGGTGTGGCCATGCTGAACCACCCCTCCAGCTTCCGCTACCCAACTCCCTGGCACGTGCGCACCTACGGCCTTTTCACCGCCAACCCCTTCGGCACCAAGGCGCTCGACAAAAACGCCCCTGACGGCACCTACGATCTGAAGAAAGGCGAGCACACCCTGCTGCGCCACCTCTTCTACTTCCACAAGGGCGATGAGAAGGAAGGCAAGGTCGCCGAAGCCTACGAGGCCTTCGCCAAAGAATAAAACACATCGTCAAAGGTTCACCCGTCGGGGCGAAAAAGGATGCAAGGCGGCACTGCCTGCTCTTTTTTCGCCCCATGTTTTTTCAGCGCTTCTTACTTCTTTTCGGCCTCTCCTCCTCCCTTGCTGCGGCTGATTTTGATCTGGTCGTCTATGGCGGCACTCCGGCCGGACTGAGCGCCGGCGTCGTGGCCGCGCGGGAAGGTGCATCCGTGGTGATCATCGAGCCCACGAAGTGGATCGGCGGCATGGTCACCGGTGGCCTCTGCCACACGGATGTGGGAAAGCAGGAGACCATTGGCGGGTTTCCGCGGGACTTTTTCTTCGCTGCCGCCCGCAAGACAATGACACCCAGCCTGTGGTACGAGGCGCCTAAAACAAACATGGCCGTCTTCAATGACATGCTCGCGAGAGCAGGCGTCAAAGTAGTGACGGCGCAGGCGCTTAAATCTGTCGCCAAAGAAGGCGTGCGCATCACCAGCCTGACCACGGACGACGGCACAACCTACGCCGGCAAGCAATTCATCGACGCCTCTTATGAAGGAGATCTCATGGCCGCAGCCAAGGTGAGCTACATCGTCGGCCGGGAGAGCACCGCGCAGTATGGCGAGCCATTGGCGGGCTACCATCCGATGCCGATCCGGCCGCGCACGGTAGAGGTGATGGAGAGCGACTGCCCCAGCCTCGGTGGCAAAGGCCCCGCGTACATCCACGGCACGCCAAGCAGCATTTCCGGACTCGATGCCCGGGGCAGCCCGATCTACGGCGTCTTTCCAGATCCCAAGCTCGCCCCTGGCAGCGCGGACAAACGTACTCAGAGCTACAACTTCCGCATCTGCGTCACGCAGCGCAAAGAAAACCAGGTCCCCTTCCCCAAGCCCGCGAACTACGACCCCACCAAATACGAACTGCTGCTGCGTCTGATCCAAGCTTTCCCCGGCCTCCGCTTTGGCCGTTTGTTTCACCTTGGCAATGTGGCCCATAACAAATACGACCTCAATGCGCAGGGGCTTTTCTCCACCGACTATCCTGGTGCCAACTTCGACTATCCCGATGGCGATGCCGCCACGCGCGCACGCATCTGGCAGGACCACACGGACTTCATCCAGGGCATGCTGTGGTTTCTAGGTCACGACGAGCGCGTGCCGCAGAGCCTGCGCGAGCAGACCAACTCATGGGGCCTGTGCAAAGACGAGTTTGCCGACAACAACCACTGGCCCTACGCGCTGTATGTGCGCGAAGGCCGCCGCATGATCGGCGAGTATGTCATGGTGCAGAAGGATCTGCAGACAGACATTTTCAAGGACGACTCCGTCGGCATGGGCAGCTTCCTCATCGACTGCCACATCGTGCAGCGCATCCTCGCGGATGACGGCACCGTGCGGGATGAAGGAAGCTTTCAGGACACGCCGGCGCTGCCCTATCAGATCCCATACCGCAGCCTGATCCCCAAACGTGCGGAATGCGAAAACCTGCTCGTTCCTGTCTGCCTCTCCGCCAGCCACATCGCCTACTGCTCTCTGCGCATGGAGCCCGTGTATATGGCACTGGGCCAGGCTTCAGGCCTCGCCGCTGTCATGTCCATGAAGGACGGCACGCCGGTGCAATCCATCGATGTAGCGGCGCTGCGCAAAAAACTGCTCGAACAAAAGGCGGTGCTCGAACTCCCCTCGCTAGCAAACATGGTCCGCTCCGCAAAGCTGCCGGGCATCGTCATGGGCGAGCAGGAAGCCGAACAGACGGGGCACTGGACCGGCAGTTCCTACGGCAACCCGGTGGATGGCACGAGCATCCACGATGCGAACTCGGAGAAGGGCTCCAAAAGCGTCACCTATCGCCTGAAAATTCCGGCAGCCGGCAGGTACGAAGTACGCATGTCGTATGCCTCCGCTCCAAACCGCGTGCGCTCTTTGCCAGTGAGCATCGAGCATGCCGATGGAACGCAAACCGTGATCGTGGATCAGCGCAAAACGCCACCCATTGACAAGCTCTTCATCAGCCTTGGCACTTACAGATTCACGCCAGAGAAGCCGGCGGTGATCGTCATCAGCAACAAGGACACGGATGGCATCGTGGGCGCCGATGCGGTGCAGTTGCTCGAAGTGAAGTGATCTTCCACGACGTCTCGGAGAGCAGAAGTCCGACCAAGCCGCCGCTCCTTTTCCGGCAGAATTTTTTGCGCACCGCACAACCGCAAAACAAAATCAAAACGAAGTGTTAGGTGAAACTAACTGATCCTATGAAAACAACACTTCAACTTCTCGGCCTTGGTTTGTTCATGATGACCCTGTCCAGCTGCGACACCTACGTCGGCGCTGGCGGTTACGCCGGAACACGCCCTGGCTATTACCGTCCGGCACCCGCCCCACGTCCCTACTATCACCCAGGTTATAACAACGGATATCACAACGGCTACTACGGGCACAACCACCCGTCTTACTACAACCGTCCGTCCTACTACTCCAGGCCCGGCTACCGTCCCGCTGGCGTCAATGCCAACGTGAACGCCCGCGTGCTGCCGCTGAATGTGAATAGCAACACACGTCTCGGCCTGTTCTAAAAATCTCCAGCGCTCCCCTTGGAGCCGTGGCGGATGAGAAATCATCCGCCACGTACTTTTTTTATACGGGCGTCTTTTTTTCAAACGCCCAGCAGTTCACGCGCTTCCGCCTGACCTGGGGCAGGCCGTCCAAACTCACTTGCGGTCACTCGCGCAAGGGACGTGAGCTGGCGCCAGCGGAATGCAGCACGGGTGCGATGAAACTCGTCCCAGGTGGTCTGGAAATATTTCTCCGCATGCAGCGCACCGTCCTCGCTGACCGCATAGCGCAGCAAGGTTTTAAACACGACCTCAGGATCGATGCCCTGCATGCCGCAGCGATGCACCACACCTGCGGCATGGCCTTGGAGGTTTTGCCGGATGTTGTCATCCAGTTCGGCAAGCAGCTTTGTCTGATCGGTGCTCTGGCTGATGTGCCGATTCAGCGGCATCGGCTCCCACTCCAGAAAATGCTGACCCGTGGCCGTGCCCCGATCGTGCGCCACCTGCCATGCTCCCAGAATGAGGCAGGCGAAAACATTTCTTCCCCGGCTGACTTGGGAGAGATTGCGCCAGGCATGCACGGAGTCACTCGCATGCACGCCCACGGAGTCTCCATGCACGCTGCCGGGTGGCTTGCCGGGAGACTCCCAGTCTGGCGGACGACCATGATCCCTCAGCACGATCTGATTGGCCGCCAGCGAGATCGCCTCGCCGATTTCATGCGGATCAAATCCCTCCGCCAGTGCCGCAGCCACCGCTCCTGCGGCGTCTTCCGGAGTGCCGCTGAAGATGGTTATGCTGAGCTTTTCGACCGAACCATCCTCCATCGAACGTGTGCCGGGATCGCGCCCCATGAGCTTGTGCTCATCCATCAGCTTTGTCAGCGCCTTGCTGTTCTCGTCCCACTCAGGGCGGCGATATTTTTCTGAGTTCAGGCAGTAGCGCAAAGACATGCGCAGCAGCGTCGTCGCATGCTCATGCCCCACGATATCGCGCAGATCCCAGGCGCGATACGGCAGCACAGTGCGGTGCACTTCTGGATTGTCCTGCACGCATTCGAGCAGCGCATTGAAGCCGTCGTCCGCGCTGTTTTGCATCATCGTGGCGAAGATGCCTTCCGCGCCTGCGGTGTCCTTGCGCTTCACGGCCTCGTGCAGCTGCTGTGAGTTCGGATGCTCCGTGCCCACAGCCACGGGATGCAGCACCTCATCCTTGCGCCCGCCATTTTGCTGCATGCGGTTGGTGTTGCGATAGAGCACTTTGAAAACCGGCAGCGCCTGCTGCTTCTCCGGCATGGAGCCAGACATCTTCAGCGAAGGCCCCAGCGCCATCAACGTGTGAAAGCCGATGTAATCCTCTCCGCCAAAGGTGCGCGCGTTTGCCAGCACGCCTGCGGCCACGAGTTTTTTCAGGGGCACTCCTTCCTTGAGCTTCGCTGCCAGCGCAGGCTGCAGCTTTGACACGGGCGTCTCCTGCATGAAGCAGACGAGAGACTCCATGTCTCCAAAGTTCAGGACGGCGGGTGTTTCCGCGGCGGAGGCGGAAGAGATGCCGAACTCAGCTGCGAGCGCGGGACCGATGGTGGCGAGAAGCGTTCCCTTGCTCACATCGGCAAGGAAAGCACGGCGGGATTGCGGTTCATTCATGATGACCTCCGGGTTGGGATTGGCCAAGAGTGTCCTGAATGCCGGGAATGGGGTCAATCCCCAATTTGGCCGCTTTTGAAAGATCAGTTACTCGTGACCTTCATCTCCGCGAACTCCGCCCAGCAGACGCGCGTGGGCGCCCATGAGGCATCTCCGCCGCCATGGAAAGTCTCAAAGTACAGGCCGTCCACGCCGAAGCTGTCCACGCTGCGCCACTCCATGTCCATGCGTTCCACCACGGCCTTTTGATCGATCCACACGCGCAGCGTGCCATCGCGTTTGCCCAGCGTATTCATCGTGACGGCGATGCGGACTTTGACCGGCGTGTCTGTGGGAAAGCGGAAGTCAGCAGGAAAGGCAAGGCTGTCGCCATAGTCCCCCTTTTGGTTCTTGTGGTACACGTAGGCCTCACCACGCCCATCTTTCCGCCACATCAGACGAGCTGAGAACCCATTCGTGCCATTGGCGCGGCGTCCCCCACTGACATTCTCCGGTCCGCCGCAGAGCCCGGGCAGCTTGCCACCTTTGACAAAGTCGAAATCTTTGCTGAAGCGCAGGGTGTAGGTCAGTTCCGCCGCCTCATGCCTGCCGAAAGGCATGCGCCACCCGGCTCCGCCCTTCTCCGGACCAATCTGCCCCACGGCAAAATTTACCCGCAGCCATTTCGACCCGGCGTCCTCCACCAAAGCGACACGGCCCTGGGCGATGCCACCTTCAAATTCACAGCCTGGCCAGTCCGTTTTCCACTGCCTAACCGTGTAAGGTCCTGCGTGGCCAGCCAGAACCACTTTCAAAGGCAGCTCTGCCGCCAAAACAGCCTGCATCGACAAAAGCACGGTAAAAGCTAGAAGGCGCATGGGGCCGTGTTACCACCAGACCCGGGAAATGGCACCCACAAAACCGCGGGCATTTCCAAAAGTTTCTCATCGAAACCAAAACTCACTTGCACAGTTCCCGGACCCGATTAAGACTCCCCTCCCTCCAACGCTGTTTGGTTTCAAACATGCCTCCGTAGCTCAGTTGGTAGAGCAGTTGACTCTTAATCAATTTGTCGTAGGTTCGAATCCTACCGGGGGTACCACTCTCAAGAGTGGTTTTTCACAACTCGGCATTGACCACCGGGCGCACGCTTTTGAGAGCTTCCGCATATCTGGCACCACAAGCCAGGCCACGATAGCGCGAGAGCACGCTTTTTGTCTCCATGGCGGCATCTGCCTTGGTGGGATCGTAGTCCTCCTTGCGTACGTAGGCCATCAGACGGCCCAGCCACTCGCTCGCAGCGGGCCACTCGGCTGAAACATCGACGTAAGTGTCCGGCTCGTAGCCGATGGTGTGGCCCGGGCCATTATCATACCAATACACCCGCGAGGGAGACTTCACCTCATCCCGGCCCAGCAGGCGTGCGGGCTGATACAACGCCGCATGACAGATGGCGCTGGCGGCCTCGTGGTCCGGATGGCGGTCCCGCGGCCAGAGCATGAAGGCGGTGTCCGGCTTTACGTCGGCCACGACTTCCGCCACGGCACGTTTGGTTTCCAGGGTGGGCTCAAATCCCAGGCTTTTGTAAGGGAGAAAGCGCATCTCGATGCCCCGCTCGGCGGCAAGTTGCTTTGAAAGATCCAGCAACCCCTGCTCCCGGCCTTTGACCGGCGGCCAGTTCGTGTAGTCACCGATCAGGCTGAGGATCACCACCCGCTGATGTTTCTGAACCGCGCGTAACAGGGTCCCAGGGATGCCAAAGGGACAGTCGTCATAGTGCGCGCCGATGGCCAGAATGGTGCGGGTCATAGGCTTAGCATGCCAAAGGGCCTTGGAGAGAGCAAGCGGCAATCCCCTACCCGGTCGCACGCTCGTTTTTAGAGGCAGCGGGCGAACAGCAAGAGCCTCTTGGCCCGAACGCTGCGCCTAGAAAAAGCCACAGGTTAATTCGAATCCAACTTTAACCATATCGAGTCAATTAGTAAAATTTACCTGAATCATACATAATTTCCATTGCATGAGTGAGTCGCAATGATCATATTCGATAAACGCGCCTAGATTCACATGGCCACTGCATTTTCCATATAGAACCATTGAGTCATGACAGAGAGTTCACAGCCTTTCGAAGCATTGGCCTTTGCGAGCCATCGCAATGGCTCCCCCATCAAATTGCCCCGCTCCAAGGGTGAAGTGGTGATGCTTGCCTTTGACCGGCGGGAAAGCCGCCTGGTGGAGCTTCACATTCTCACCGGAGAGACCGAGCCTGAGGAGGCTGCCGCACCGGCCTCGCGCATTTTCAAGGTCAAGCCTGCGAGCTTGCTTCCTCGTCGCCAATCGGGCTCCTCAAGAACCAACTCCCGGCTGAAACCAAGTCCGCACCGTCTCCGGCCCCACCGAAACGCAGCGAAAAGGAGAAACAACCTTCAGAGGTTTTATGTGGAGAAGAGTCCCCCGGTGCAGCCGGAAGTGATGACCGAGGAGGATCAGGACGCAGTGCGGGATGCGAATTGTGAACTCCTGCGAGAAGCCGCAGGCCTGCAGGGCCCGTCCCTCATGACCATCCATGAGACCGGCATTGATGATGGCATGGCTTACTACGTCACGAGCCTCAATGATGGAGAGTTCGTTCAAGATTACGTGAGCCGTCGTGGGGCCATGCCCACGGTGACAGCCCTCGCGTTGGTCAAGCAGCTGCTCCAAGACTTGGAGAAGGCCTCGGAACAGGCGCTTCTGGTTCACCACATGCGGCTCGACCGCGTGCTGGTAGCCTCCCCGGAAGAAGAACATTTGCAGCTTCGTGTGTTTGACTACGGACTCTCTCAGAGGCGGGCTGCAGCCGCCGGGCAGAACGGCGGCCGGCTCGTGGCGGAAGCCTGTCGTCTGCTGTTCCTTTTGCTGACCGGCCAGGTCTATGCAGGCGGGAATCCTGACACCTTCGGCGTCATTGCAGAGCTCCCGGCCAACCTCCGTTTCGTCATCAAAACGGTCCTTGCCGGCCCGAAAGCTCACTCCATCTCCCTCAAGACTCTGCGGGATGAAGTGCGTGAGGCCCTCTGCCTGAACGTCAATCTGGTGCAGGCACGCAATCCCAAGATGCTCCTGGGAGCGGACAGCACCACGCTGCCCATCTCCCACCTGCAAAAGCTGCTGCTGGGAGACATTCCGCTGAAGACGCTGTTTGGAGCAAGTTTCCGGATCGAAAATCCGGGGACAGCAGGCTGCCGCCCCTTTGCCATTCCTGCCGTCATTGTGTCCACGGACCAGCCGGTGACCCTGCATCTTTTGCCGCCGGAGCGCATCGTCAATCAGCCCGATTTCATGGCCCTCCCGCCCCAGGCCTGGCGCTATGATCCCACCAGACAAACCAACATTCTGAACATGCTCAGCCTGTGGAACGGGCCAGACTGGTCGTTCGTCTCCGAAGTGCGGGAACCGGGCATGACGCTCAGCGGCCTGATGGCGAGACGCGGCACGCTCAATCCAGGAGAAGTCATCACACTGCTGCGGCAGATCCAGGCTGGAGTGGAACAGGCGTTGGAAACCGGCGTGCAGCGGGCGGATCTGGACCCTGCCAGCATTCACCTGTGCGTGGGCTATGACGGCCCCGTTTTGCCGCGAGATCTGGAACGCCTGCACCAAAAGCGGCTGGATGCCTGGCCCAAGTTTGTGGTGAAGCTCCGCCTGCACAAGACGATGCGCAGCCTGTGCAAAGCCCGGCTGATCGATCTCAGCCCCTGGCAATGCCAGCCGCCGGAAGCAAGCGATGGTTTCACCGTGCGGGATGAACGCCACCGCACCTTCATCGGACTGGCGGCCTATCTGCTGACGGGAGAGGGACAAATCCAGAGAATCGAAGAATTCCCCGCCTGTGTGCCCGAAGCTGCGGCAGGCTACCTGCGTGAATGCATGCACGCGGCGCTGAGCGGCAGCCCAGTCCCTTCGCCTGCGGACTTCACCGAAAAACTCAGTCTGCTGGTGACTCCCGTAAGCGCCGACAGCGAAGAGGGTGAAGCAGCCCCCATCGACCGGAGCCAGATGGAGAGCGCCGGGTTTGTCTCTGATTTTGAAGAAGACTGGGCAACCTTGGACGCCTCCGCGGAGCGCTCCAAGGATGAGCTTCTTACTCCCGTCAGCGACGACATCAGAACACTGGATTTCAATCAGCCGCTGCCACCCAAGCCCCGCACTTCGTGGCTGGCACTCGCCGCCACGTTTGCCATCCTGGGTTTGACCGCATGGATGGTTCTGGGGGACCTGCCAGCATCCCATTCCGAGAAACTCACTGCGGTTCCGTCTCCGAGGACTCGGGATTCCACCAGCGAGCCAAAAATTGCGGAATCTGCTTCAAAGCCCGAAGCCCTGCCTGCCACTCCGCCCCAGCCCATCATCCACCAACTTCCCACCGTGTTGGCGGAAGATACTCCTGTCCCGCCCCCCGCCCCCGCTCCTGCAGCGCCAGTCCTTGATGCCACGGCACCACTTCCGGCACCTGTGATTGTCCAGGCTGCGCCACCGCCTGCCGCTCCGGCTTCGGCAGGTATTGAAAACGCGGTCTCAAAAGAAAAACGGCCTCTGGACACAGCACCACCCGTCGAAGCACCGAAACCGCGGCTTGTTGCATCTGCGAGCCCGTCCAGCAACGGTGGCCAGCAAGACACCGAGCCCGTGGTCATCCGTCGGGCTATCGCCACCACGAGTCCTGCCGCTCCGACGCCGCAAAAAACATTGTCAAAACGGCTGCCCATGCCCAAGACGTCCTCACGTCTGCATCCTGCCAATGCGCCCATCCCATTGACAGTGGAAGAACTGCATCAAAAACCACCCGTCCCGGTTTCCACAGCAGCCCCCACCTTGCAAAGCTCGCCACCAGCGGATGCGAAAGCCGCGGATTCCGTCACGATCCGCCATGCGCTCGTTCCCTCCGCTGAAGAGATCAAGCAGGCCATACGGCCGCAGGGCAAATCCCGGACCAAAAAGACCACCCGCCGGTGATCGGAGAATAAAGTCGCATCCACACACGCTGCAATTCGTGTGTGCGCAGTCCGTTTAGTGAGTGCTTTATGAAACATCACCTCACAGGAATTTCCTGGCAGCTTGGCAGGCATTTTTTACTCGCAGCAGTCGCATCGGTCACAGCACAGGCCGCCACGCCTGAGGCTCTCAAGCAACTGCCCATCGAAGCAGGGAAAGTCCTGGAGGTGAATTCCTTTTCTGCATCCGCCAAGGATGCCGCAGGCAGGAATGAAGTGCCGCGAACGGTCGTGAAGATCGTTCTCAATCCCGGCAAGGATTCCAACATCAACGTCGAAATCTCTCTGCCTGAGCCGGAAAAATGGAACAAACGTTTCATCGGTCTCGGCAATGGAGGCTCCGCAGGTCGCATCAGTTCGGGCAGCCTGGTCGGCTACACGGCTCGTGGCTATGCTGTGGCCACCACAGACATGGGCACGGCGCCAAACTCGGATTCAGGCATCGGCAAACCGGATGTCTGGAAAGACTTCGGCTACCGCGCCACCCACCTCATGACCACTGTTTCCAAGCAGGTCATTCAGGCCTGTTACGGCCAGGCCCCCGAGTACTCCTATTTCAACGGCGGATCAACTGGAGGACAGCAGGCGCTGCAGGAAGCGCAGCGCTATCCGGAAGATTACGACGGCATCATCGCCAACGTGCCCGCTCACTGCCGCACGCCGCTGCATGCTTACTTTCTTTGGAACGAGCAGATCTTTCACCACTGCCCGTTCACCCCCGAGCAGGAAGCAAACATCATCGCCGCCGGCAACGAATACATGGCCTCACGCGAAATGCCGCAGACCGCCGGCAAGCTCGTCTCGGATCCTCGCTGCAATGAAAAAGACATCGCGGCCGTGATCGCGCTGGCCCGCAAAAAAGATCCCACGCTCACGGACAAACACGCCGCAGCTCTGCAAAAACTCTTCGAAGGCCCGAAACACGCCATCACTGGCGAGCGGATTTTTGATGGCATCCCCTTTGGCAGCAGCTTCAAAATCGCCCACGGCCATCTCTATCTCTTCCAATGGGTGTTCGGCAAGGACAAGGACCTCATGAGCCTCGACTTCGGCAAGGACATCGACACCTACACCGAAAAGCTCGGCCCGTATCTCAACGCCGAAAACGCGGACCTCAGCGCTTTCGAAAAGCGCGGCGGCAGACTGATCATGGTCTCCGGCTCCGCCGACTCCTGCGTGCCTTACCACGCCACGCTCGACTACTACGAGCGCGTCATCCAGCATTTCGGCTCCTTGGAGAAAGCCGCATCGTTCTGCAAATTCTACGTCGTCCCCGGCTTGAGCCACGGCCCCGGCCCCGGCATCAACAATCTGCCCGACATGCTCGGCCTCGTGATGACCTGGCGTGAAAAAGGCGAAGCTCCCCACACCCTCAAAGCCAAACGCGTGGTGGATGGCAAAACCGAACTCGACTTCCCGCTGTATCCTTATCCAGAAAAAACGGTCTGGGAAGGCGGCGCCTTTAAGGCCGTGAATGGCCCGCGCGGTGGCGTGGACCGTGTGGCTGAGAAGTTCAGACCAAAGGCGGCGGAGTGAGGTCAACGTCCTAGTTTCGAGCCTTGATGCTCCTTTGACCATCATCCCATTTCACGCTCGACTTCAATCTCCCGATTGAATAGCCTTTGCGCATGATCGCACCAGGCATCCTTCGCGTTTCCCTGCTTGCCATAGTGTCAGGGGCATCTGTTTTATCAATGCACGCCGGTGTCCCGGAAGTGCCGCCCGCGGAAGACCCGTCGATCCGCATCATCGATGATCCGATGAATCCCGTGCTGTTCCACCACGAGCGGCAGGTGAATGGCATGCTGGGCGAAGAGGATTTTGGTCGCTTTCGAGCGATGAGATATATTCACGGTGCAATGATGATCCCAGCGGGCTTTGGAATGTCATGGACAGACGACGACGGCAAATACGAAGTTCCCTTGGTTGATCTGGTGGGCTCACTAGATGCCCCTGAAGTCCATC
Organism: Prosthecobacter sp.; assembly: GCF_044226605.1. Classification (GTDB taxonomy): domain Bacteria; phylum Verrucomicrobiota; class Verrucomicrobiia; order Verrucomicrobiales; family Verrucomicrobiaceae; genus Prosthecobacter. The sequence goes on from NZ_JBGAGS010000008.1 coordinate 320,538, forward strand.
ATCTGAGCAGCCTCGAAAGTTACGATGAAAGATACGTCTCCTACTGGCCGGCAATCCAGCGGATGAAGGCACTGGAGGCCTTCAAGCAACGTGACGAATCCTTTCTTCAGGCCGGGAAGTTGTATGTGAGCCGCCTTAGCGAATCTGAACGCAAGGAGTATGAGCCCGCACTCAAAGACGGCAGAGGTGTGATTGGCCCACGAGCTCTCAATGAATTTGAAACCGCGGCATTTCGCCTGCTGCAGGCGGGACATGCCATGGTGGTGAAACAAGAGGGCGAAGTGTTCCGCGCCTTGGGGGCCATCCGCATGCAGGAGAGTTGTCGCCGCTGCCACGACGACAAAAAGAACGGCGACCTGCTCGGAGCCTTTACCTACCTGGGTTTGCGTGAACGAGAAGCCACGGACGATGAGCGCAAACGACGTGCACAACTGCGCCTTGATGCCCAAGGCGACATCAAAGACACCAAATTTATGAGCTCCTATATGGGAGCGAAGGCGCTTAACTACGATGATGAATCGAAAGCCTTCTTGCTGGACCGCAAATTACGTGGGGAGGGAGTCATCACTCAGCACATGGTGGATCGCATGCGCGCACTGCGGGCCAAGCTGCCGGACCGTAAGAATGAGAAAGTTTCTGAGAGGATGCGAAAGTCCGACTCGAAGTAGGCATGACCGGCAGTTGGGCAAGATGGCCAGGACTCGATCCTTGACCTCTTGCCCCCTCCTTGACGATCACTTGACCGTCATCCGATTATCACGCTGCCACCAAGTCATACCCGCGCCACTCCTTCACCGTCACGTCCGCAAAGCTGCCCACGGGCAGCTTTTTGTTCACGAAGACAGTGGTGTCGATGTCTGGCGCGTCCATCTCACTGCGGGCCACGCCAGGTTCTTCCACGAGCACGCGCATCTTGCGGCCGACCTGCGTGGTGTTGAAGCCTTCGATGCTGCGCTGGATGGCGCGCATGGCCTCGTTCCAGCGGGCCTTGCGGGTCATGTGATGGATCTGGTCTTCCATCTTCGCGGCACGCGTGTCTTCCTCACGGGAGTAGTTGAAGACGCCGGCACGCTCAAACTTGGTGTCCTGGATGAACTGCAGCAGCTCGTTGAAGTCCGCTTCCGTTTCGCCAGGGAAGCCGACGATGAAGGTGGTGCGGATGGCGATGCCAGGGATGCCGGTGCGGATGCGTTTGATCAGGTCACGAATGTAGGCGCCGTCCGTCTCGCGCTTCATGAGGCCGAGCATGCGGTCGCTGATGTGCTGCAGCGGCATGTCGATGTAGCGGGCCACCTTGGGGCTTTCGGCAATGGCCTGGATGAGGTCGTCGCTCCAATGCGCGGGATGCGTGTAGAGAAGGCGGATCCAGAAGTCGCCCTCGATTTTGTTCAGCTCACGAATGAGGGAGGAAAGGGATTCGCCCTTGGTGGAGTCCACGCCGCTGCGGGGCTTCGGACGCTCTTCCGTCCACTTGTCCATGCCGAAGTAGGTCGTGTCCTGGGAGATGAGATTGATCTCCTTCACGCCGCTGGCGATGAGATCCCGCGCCTCTTTGACGATGCTCTCCTGCGTGCGGCTGCGGTGGCGGCCACGGATGCGCGGGATGATGCAGAAGGAGCAGGGATGATTGCAGCCTTCGGCGATCTTGATGTACGCCATGTGCTGCGGCGTGAGGCGGAAGCGCGGCGTGTCGTAGTCTGGAATGTACTGCGGCTGGCGCGTCACCAGATTTTCCTGCTCGTGCTCCTTGGTGCCGACGAGCTTCTGAATGATGGGAGCCACCTGCGTGATCTGGTCCAGTCCGATGAAGGCGTCCACCTCGGGCATGAGGCCGGGCAGGTCCTGGGAAAAGCGCTGAGAGAGGCAGCCCGCGACGATGATCTTCTGCTTCGCGCGCTTCTTCGATCCGGCGCGGCCGTCCACGGCGTCATGCACCGCTCCGACGCTCTCCTTTTTGGCCATGTCGATGAACGAGCAGGTGTTCACGATGAGAACATCCGCGAGCTCCGCCTCGGGCGTCATGACCATGCCAGCCTGCTGCAGGTGGCCGATCATGATTTCCGAGTCGATGAGATTCTTCGCGCAACCGAGGGAGACGAGGCCGACTTTGATCATGGGGGCGCACAGTTTAACGCCTTTACGGCCTGCGGAAAGGAGAAAGATGGGTGATGAAAGACTGCAAGAGCCTCAGATTCCACTTGCTCTCAAGAAACGAGCATCGGCGCCTGCTGGGTTGCGCGGCTGGAGGTCAGGTCAAAGCTGCGCTCTTCGCCCTTGGGCTTTTGCACGGCCTTGGCCAGCGCCTTGCTCAATCCGTCCAGGGAATAGGGCTTGAGCATGATGTCCACCGGCGGCGTGCGGCCCTGGCTGAGGATGGTAAATTCGTCCGGATCGATCACAAAGCCGCTGCAGACCACCACGGGCACGTCATTGCCCACGGCGCGCAGTTCCTTGAAGGTGTCACGACCGGAAAGCTTGGGCATGTAGATGTCCAGCAGGACGGCATCCACCTTCTCCTTGGTGCGGAGCAGGATGTCGAGCGCCTGCTGACCATCGCAGGCCTCAATCACACGATAGCCCAGGAAACCGAGCATGTTTGTGGCGATGGAGCGCACCGGTGCTTCGTCATCCACCACCAGGATGGTGGTCTGCGCTCCCACAGGCGCATTGATGGCCGGGCCGTTGTCGATCGGAGTCTCCTCTTCGATCTGCTCAGGGTTGTGCAGCCGCGGCAGGAACACACGGAACTCGCTTCCGCGTCCGACTTCGCTGTCAAACTCGATCCAGCCCCCGTGCTCACGCACGATGTCCTGCGCGGTGGAAAGGCCAAGCCCCGTGCCTTTGCTGCCCGCCTTGGTGGTGAAGAAGGGTTCAAAGATGCGGTGACGATGCTCCTCGGAAATGCCGTGACCATTGTCACGCACCACCAGCATGACGAAGTCTCCCGCGTCAGCATCGCCCGATTTCCCGGGCATGCGATGGGTGACGTTTTCGACGGCGATCTCGATCACGCCTTTGTCAGCAGGCAGCGCATCGCGGGCGTTCAGGCAGAGATTCAGCATGACCTGCTCGATCTGCGTGGCGTCTCCCGTGGCGTAGGAGGCATCCATGCCGCCGCGCATCTGAATGGTCACACGCGGGTCCACGCTGTGCTTCAGAAGGTTCTGTACATCCGCGAGGAGGCGCTTGAGATTCGTGGCCTTGCGCACGGTGATGCCGCCGCTGCGGCGTGAGTAGCCGAGGAGGGACTTGACCAGCTCCGCCGCACGCGTGGTGGCGTGGTTCGCATTCTGCAGCTTGTCGCGCACGCCCGCCTGGTTGGACGCAGGAGTCAGTTCAGCGAGGGTCAGGTTGCCGCGGATGGCCGTGAGGAGGTTGTTGAAGTCGTGGGCGATGCCCCCTGCCAGCTGGCCGATCGTGCCCATTTTCTGCGACTCGCGCAGCTGATTTTCCAGCACCCGCATTTCGGAGCGGTCTTTGACGATCCAGATGCGGCCGATCACCTCGCCGGCATCCGTGCGCATGGGGCTTGAGCGCAGGGAGAAGACGCGGTTGTCATTGGAGACCAGCGGCGGCGTCTCATTCTGACCTTCAAGGGAGGAGGCGCTCTTCTCGATCCACGCCGAAATCACGGCCTTCTCCTGGAAGCGTTCGACGAGTGCGTTCAGAATGCGGGAGGCATCGCGTCCGGCGATTTCTTCGACGGGCTTCCCGAGGAAGTCGTCCAGCTTCACGTTTGAGGCAATGATGGAGCCCTGGGCGTCCACCACCAGCACGCCTTCATCACTGGCGGCAAAGAGGCCCTGCAAAGCCGTGAAGGCCTCGCGCAGCAGGCGCTCCGCATTCAGCAGGCGCTGGGCCGTCTGGCAGGCATGCTGCTCGGCCGCATTGAGCGCCTGGCGCTGCTTGGCAAAGATCATGTTGATGTCGCAGCGCAGCTTCCAGAAGTCAGCGGGCAGCCATTCGGCGGACTGGGCATCAGGCGGCACGCCGCGCAGCACCGCCGTGGTGCCCTTCATGACCGCCGTCGTGGGCTTGAGCAGCCAGCCGGAAATCAGATAAGCAGCCAGGAAAACACCGCCGCCGAGAAGCACTCCTGTAATGCCGAAAAACCATTCCAACGGCTGCCCCATCATTCGGGTGGCTCCCATGGCTGGCAAAAAGCCAAACAACCAAAGCGGGAACAAGATGCGGAGTCTCAGTGAGTTCATGGGAGTGAGATCGAGTGGGTGGTAAAGCGAAGGTCAGTTGGCGGTTTGGGAGAGGGCGGTATTCTGGCGGCTGATGATCTGATGCATGCAGTGCTCGACAGCGGCATTGAGGTGTTTTTCCAGCCAGACTTCGATCTCGCCACGCAGTGTGGCGATACCTGCCTGCGCGGACTGTCCGGCCGGAGGAACCCGTTGTTCCAGACGGTCCAGCCGGTCGTTTAAAGCGCTCACATTCATGGCGATCCCGAAAATGTCGTTCCTCAGCTGCTCGATCTGAGCCGGCAGGTCCAGCCCCGTGGCTGCCGCTTTGGCGGCGGGTTGCAACGGAGAAGGAGCAGGGTGCAGCACCGTGGCCTGCAACTCAGCGGGGAGTGCCGCTTCCTGCTCGCTGGAGAAATACGGATTTGGCGGGGAAACCGGGGCGTGACGGGGGCTTCCAGAGATGGCACGCGGCACGATTTCCAGTGCGATCGGCGAAAACGGACTTCCCAGAGCACCGGGCAGCGGCTCCGTGCTGACTATTCCCGGAGCATGGTTCATGACCTTCTCAGAAACAGGGGGCCCTTGAGTATCTGCGGCGCTTTCGGCCTCAGAACTTTGGCGTTGTGTAGAGAATGAGAATGGTAAAGGCATGCTTGGAATCAGGCAGTCCGAGTAATTCTATCAATATTAACAATAAAATCCATAATTATTTTAAACTAAATCGAACACGGTGCTTGTTTATCTTGTAAATTTCCCCTTAGACTCGTGCCCTTCCCTTGAAATCGCGATTCCACGCAATTCATTCTTTTTCAATCATTTGCACCAAAATCCGCGATTGCTTTTTGCGACTTTATCCCAGAGTCACCTCCTAAAATGTCCAAGGATCACCTGTCTTCTTCAAAAAAAGCGCTTCCTTGCACGATGATCCGCAGTGGCTACCCTCTCTGAAACATGGACGAACGTATCACTCAACGCTTGGAAAAACATCTGGCCAGCCAGGGGCTGCGCCGCACCAAGCAGCGGGATGTCATCGTCGAGGCCGCCTTTGCCACCGATGACCACTTCAAAGCGGAGGAACTGCTGGAAAAGGCGCGCAAGCTCGACAGCACGGTGTCACGAGCCACGGTTTACCGCACCCTGACACTTCTGGTGGAATGCGGCCTGCTGCGGGAGGTGGATCTCGGCCGCGATCAGACTTACTACGATCCCAATTTCCTCGACAAGCCCCAGCACAATCATTTGATCTGCCTCGATTGTGATCGCGTGGTGGAGTTTGAGGACGACCACACCGCCCTGCTGCATGACTGCATCACGCGCCGGCTGGGTTTCCAGCCGAGCCTGAAGAGCATGCGCATCGAGGCCCACTGCGAGCAGCTCCAGCGCCTGGGCAAATGCAGCTACCGCGATGCCAAGCTCGCGGCAGCAGGCTAAAGAAGAGGATTAGACCCGGCGCCAGCGCTGGAAGGTTTCGATCGCCTCGTACTCGGCCAGACCGAGTGAGTCGTAAAGACGCGCATTTTCTCGATTCGTCTCCGGCGCCTCTTTTTCCAGGGAGGAGAGCGCTCCGTAACGGGAAATGGCATTCGCCTTGCGCTCGATCTGCAGCGGGCTCATCGGGATGGCCATGTCGATTTCATGCGGCTCCAGCGGACGTTCCTTGCCGCGATACAGCCACACGCTGCAGGAACCCGCGAACTCTTCCCCGCCGCAGGACTGCAGCGCAGCCACCAGCAGGCGGAAGCAGATGCCCGCCACGCTCGAAGGGTCGGCCGCATCGCCCGTGACGTAGATCTGGTGGGGCTTGTGCTCCTGCAGCAGGCGCACCAGCGCCTTGTGGTCGTCTTCGGTGCTCTTGAAGCGGCGGTAACGGCCATGCTCGTAGAAAGGCAGATCGAGAAAGGTCACGCGGTCATTGGCCAGGCCGACCGTGTGGGCCGCATCGCGCAGCTCTCCGCGCAGGATCAGGCCCTTGAGCTGACGCAGCAGCGGCGGGTCCTCGCCAAATTCGCCCTTGGCCTCCAGCAGGCCCAGCGCCTCCCGGGCATAAGCCACCTGCGGCGCCCATGTGCCGGGATTGGCCGCATTGGAGGCCAGCTCCAGCAAAGTTTCGGCAAACTTGTCTGCCTCGCTGTCCGGCACACGCAGGCTGCCAGAGGTCAGGGCGATCAGGCGCACGTCGTGCCCCTGCTCCACCATTCGGTCGATCGTTCCCCCCATGCCGGTGATGGCATCCTGCGGCTCCGGGCTGAAAACCAGGCAGCGCTTGGGGTAAGGCCGCGCACGTTCGGGGCGGTAGGTGTCGTCTTCATCGGGCTTGCCGCCAGGCCAGCCCGTGATGGTGTGCTGGAGCTGATTGAAAATGCGGATGTTGAGCTGGTAGGCCGGTCCCTGCTCGGAGAGCAGGTCGGATAAACCGTTCTCATTATAGTGTTCGTCCACCAGCTTCAGGATCGGGCGCTTGATCTTGAAGGCCTGCCACACCATCGCACGGCGGGTTTCACGCGGCGTCCAGGAGGCCGGGCCGACCAGCCATGGCAGCTTGATGCGGGTGAGTTCGCGGGAGGCACCAGTGTCGATGAAGAAACGCGCATCCGGGTGATCCTGCAGGAAGGAGGCTGAGATGACTTCCGTCATGGGCCCTTCCACGGCCTTGGCCACCATCACGGCCTTGTTTTCTCCCCAGGCCATCAGCACCAGTTTCTTGGCCCGAAGAATCGTGCCCACCCCCATCGTGATCGCGAAGTGCGGCACGTTCTGCTCCCCGCGGAAATCACTCGCCGCGTCCTGACGCGTCACGCGGTCCAGGGTGATGCGGCGTGTCAGCGAGTCGCGGCTGGAGCCGGGTTCGTTGAAGCCGATGTGACCGGTTCGGCCAATGCCGAGGATCTGCAGGTCAATGCCGCCCGAGGCTTCGATCTTCTCCTCATACTGCCGGCAGTGATTGAAGACCTGATCCCCCGGCACGGTGCCGCTGGGCAGATTGATGTTCGCCTTCGGGATGTCGATGTGGTCAAACAGCTGCTCCGCCATGAACATCGAGTAGCTTTCAGGATGGTCCGAGCTGAGGCCGTAGTACTCGTCGAGATTGAAGGTGATGACATTCTTGAAGCTCAACCCCTCTTCCTTGTGCAGACGAATCAGCTCACGGTAAAACGGCACCGGCGTTGAACCGGTGGCCATGCCAAGCACCGCCGGCTTTCCGGCCTTGTTCTTGGTCTCGATGAGCTGCTTCACCTCCTGCGCCAGCGTCTTGGCGGCCTTGGCGGAATCAGGGAAAATAACGGTTGGGACTTTCTCGTAAGCTTCGGCAGGAGGACGAATGGACATGGCAGTAGGTTGGGGATGCTACGAACAGAACTCGGATTGCCTCACACGCAACCCGCTTTCCGTTGTGCCCTGCCTAATGGGACGCGTGATCGTACGCGTCCCCAGCACCAAAGTACCACTTTCCTTCGATCGAGCTAACCGTCTACTCCAGATCCAGCTCCGGCTTGAAGTCGGACGCGTGATACGAACTGCGCACCAGCGGAGCACTCGCCACATGGCGGAAGCCCTTCTTCAGCGCGATCTGCTTGTAGTTTTCAAATGTGTCCGGGTGGATGTACTCGATCACCGGCAGATGCTGAGGCGAGGGGCGCAGATACTGGCCCAGCGTCAGCACGGTCACGTCGTGCTCGCGCAGATCGTCCATCGCCTGAAAAAGCTCTGTCTCCGTCTCGCCGAGGCCGAGCATGAGGCCGCTCTTGGTGGCACACTGGGTGCCAAGCTCCGCCGCCATGGATTTCGCGCGCTTCAGCACATGCAGGCTGCGGTGATACATCGCGCGACTGCGCACCAGCGGCGTCAGACGCTCCACGGTTTCCAGGTTGTGATTGAAGATGTGCGGCTTCGCCTTCATCACGACTTCGAGCGCGTCGTCTTTGCCGTTGAAATCCGGCACCAAAATCTCGATCGTGATCGTCGGCACGGCTTCGCGCACGGCCTCGATGGTGCGGGCGAAATGGTCCGCGCCGCCGTCCTTCACATCGTCACGCGCCACGGCGGTGATCACGATGTGGTTCAGCCCCATGCGCTTTGTCGCTTCGGCCACGCGCTGGGGTTCGTCTGCTTCCAAAGCGAAAGGTTTGGCCGTTTTGACCGCACAGAAGCCGCAGGCACGGGTGCAGCGGTCCCCGGCGATCATGAAGGTGGCCGAGCCCTGGCTCCAGCACTCCCAGCGGTTTGGGCACTGCGCCTCTTCACACACCGTGTGCAGCTTCAGGTCCGTGATCAGCCCCTTCGTGCTCCAGAACTTCGGGTCACGTGGCAGCGTCACACGAATCCAGTCCGGTTTCTTGTCACGGTGCAGGGCGGGGTCGATTTTTGGGGTCATTGGCGGGGGGATGCATGGCCCAAAAAAGGGGGGATTGCAACGCGTTTGGACCTCCGAGGCTCAAGTCAGTGCTCCCGGCGCCCGTTTTCGTCCCCCTGCCCTCTTCACGGCGATTTCCGGCCCTGAAGAAGCTCCTGCCAGCGGACAAAAAGCAGCCGGGTGTATATTTCTGCATCCACTGAGTAGGCTCCCAGAGCATAACCGTCATTGGCCTCCACCAGGGCGGTCTCCCCCGTTTCCAGCACGCCAAAATCGATGCCGTAGGCCGCCGGAGCTTCGCCAGACGCCGAAAAGAGGCCGATGGCGTCTGCAATCACCGTCAATGACGGCACCACCGCCGGATCTCCCCCATAGTGCCTCAGGGCCACAATCTCCGTCCCTATGACGTATGTCCGAAACTCCGACCTCCAGTTCACGATGTCGGAGCACCACACTGGCTCCTGCCGGCTCACCCCGTAGAGGAATCCCAGGTCTGCGTGCGAATCGAACACACGCCCGTTGAAGAACTTTTGACGCCCCGCCGGCTTCGCAAACATTTCCCGCCCCAATTCGACCGCCGCAGCCAGCGCTTTCACGGAGCTTTTCCAGATCTTGCGGTGGAAGAACGGTTCCAACGGCTGCGGAAAGTCATTCGGCGCAGGCACCTCGATCCCGAGCTGCTTCATGGCGCCATGCATGAGGTCGATGCTCCCGCAGATGAAACTTTCCCCGTCCAGCGGGAGCTGCCTCCTTTGCACCTGCTTGAGGAAACAAGGCACGACCTCTATTCCCAGGCGTTCGCACTCCCGGCGCACGAGTGCCTCCTCATGGCGAAATTTCCCCGGTTCCTTCTGTTCCAAATAAGCGCGTTTAAACATGATCAATCGCGCGCCTTCATACGCGTGTCCCACGAAATTTGTTTGATCAATGTGTCCACCAGCTCAGTCGCCACCGCCCCTGGAAGAAAATCCGTCTCCAAGGTCACTTCTGGTGCTAGCTCGATGGGAGGCATGATTTTATACGTGTGCTTCGAACCCTATGATTCACAAACCGTACAAGTTGTCATCCGCTTTGCACAAGCTGCGGAAACAGGAAGAACGGAAGCCGCTCAGCACTGAACTTTGACCATTTTCAAAATCACAGCACACTCCCCGCATGTTCCAATACATCGCCCAAGCCGAAGACAAGCCCTGGCAGCCCGGCCCCTATGAGGGCGTCGAGCTGAAGATCCTTCACAAAAACGAAGCCACCGGCGGAGTGGTGGTGCTGCGAAAATTTCACGCAGGCAAAACCATTCCCGCGCACACGCACCCCGTGGCGAACGAATGGGCCTGGATTCTCTCCGGCGAATGGGAGGAAAGCGGTGTGACCTACACCGCAGGCACACTGTTCCATGCTCCCAAGGGCGAGCAGCACGGTCCACACGTGGCAAAGACGGAGGTCATCAGCCTGACGATGTTCGATGGTCCGCTGACCATCGCATGAATCAATGAACGCGCTTGCGCGTCAGCATGATCTCATTGCCCTCCGTGTCCACGCACATGGCCAGGTGCGGCGGCTCGCCATTTTCAGGCTGCGGCTCCCGCGTGAGCTGCCCGCCTGCGGCCACGATTTCACGCGCGCCTTCGATGACATCGGGCACCTGAAAGCTCAGCCCCGTCCAGGTGCGTGAGCCTTCGCCTCCGCCATGGATGCCAATGATGCCGTCGCAGATGGACACTTCGCTGATGATCTCGTTCTGCTTGAGGATCTTGCCCCCAAAGACGGAGACATAGAATTGCACCGCGCGGTTCATGTCCGTCGCCCAGATGACGTATTTGAGTCGTTCCACTTTCATGTGCGCCTCCCTGCCACAGTCACGCAGCCGGTGCACTCAATTTCCAAACAAAGCCCTCTGTCTCGGCTGCGGAGCAGGAGTGGTGGCTTTCGGACTGGCGGGACTGCCCCGGATGCGCTGCGCTTCCTGCAGTTCTTTTTCAGTGGGTGGTTTTCGTTCGTCCTTGTTGCCACCGCCAAAGATGCGCGGCGACCACTTGGTGTCCCCAATGGTGCCTGATCCTTTGTAGGCCAGCAGCTGCGTTACGGGAAACAGCAGAATGCCCAGCCCGCGCAGGCGCACCTCCGCATTGAAGTCAATGTCATCGCGGATGAAGTCCACATTTCCCCGGCTGAAGATGCGGAAGGCGCTGGACTCTGCCTCGACATTTTCAGAGACGATGAAACCGTCCGCCACTTCAAAGGTGCAGTCTGCCCTCTTTGCCACATTGTAGCCCTTGATCTTGGTGGGAAGAAACGCCCCGATGATCGGGGTCAGCGGCCCGAGCACGGGCAGGGCAAGAAGGTTTCCATTCACGATGATCAGCGCACCGCCGCCCTTCAGCGCCTTCCAGTCGTTCATCCGTCCGGTGAATTTGAAATGACCGCTGATGTCTCCCACGCTCTCATTCCCCGGTGAATACACCTGTGCAAACCGCTGGAAGCTCAGCGCATTCATGCGCAGTTCGCCGTCATAGGTGCTAGGCTCACGGTTGTCATTCAGATTGCCTCTCAATGTCATGTCTCCGCCGAGCACATCCGCTGCGACGTCGATCCTCGCAATCCCCTCACGGTTTCGCACCTCCGCCCGGACATCCTCAAACGGCAGCTTGCGGCCAAACACGCTGTATGGGAAACGCCCCGCACGCACCTCCACATCGTACCCCCTCACCCCCGGCGTGAGGTTGACCGCCCCCTTTGCGTTCAAGGTGTCGCCAAACAGACGCCCGCTGAAATCAAAGTTCAGCATGCTGCCGACAATGTGAACCTCACCGTTCGGCGCGTTGATCGGATAGTCCTCGTTCCACAGCACGTAATGCGCGCCGCCCACCGGATTTTTAAAAGTGACCCTGTAATCGTTGCGCTGGGGATTGTTTTTAAAGCCGATCGTGCCATTGGCCACCACATCGGTCCCGGCGGAAAAGCGATACTGCGCGATCTGGTCCGCCACCTTCGGAGCGAAGGCCCGCACGACTCCCGATGCATCCGCGCTGGCGTGCACATTCACCAGCCGCAGCCACTTTTCGTCGTCGTCATCGTTCACAAACACCAGGTCCGCCCGCACCGGGCCATCCGGGCGCTGCACCCGCACATTGGCGTAGTTTTGGATGTCCCCAAACAGCGCCAGATCCATCTCGGCGGACTCAAACGCCACATCCTTGTAACGAAAACGACGCAGCACACCATGCCCGGAGCTGGGGCATTCACGCAGATTGGTGGACGGTCCGGCACACGCCAGATGAACGTCAATCTGTGACGTATCGTCAAAACGGAAGCGCTGGATGATCTCGCGCGTCTTCGGCCCGGCGATGAACGGCAGAAAAACATTCGGGTCCATGCGCAGCGCCAGGTTGCATTTAAAGCCCTGCGTGCGGTGCTTCATCACGTCCGCTCCCAGCGTGCCCGTCTTATGCTTCAGCAGCGCATCACGCACAAACAGGCCTTCACGCGTGGCGCCCAGGGTCAGGCTCAGCGAGTTGAAAACCTCGCCCCGGCTGCCAAACCGTCCGCAGTCCAGCCTGCCGGTCACCTCCGCAGGCAGAAAATCCTCGGCCGCCGGCTTGTTCAGAAAGATGCTGCCTTCCAGCGCCAGATGCGGCGCCTCATAAAACACCACCTCGCGCAGCTGCTCGCTGCTGAAGAACGCCCTTGCCAGCCCCGGCAGGTCTGCGCTCGAAGTCAGCCGGAAGCGCAGGTGTTCCGCGCCAAACCGCCAGGTGGCGGTCGCATCCATCGTGCCCAGATGGTCCCGCAGGTGCAGGCGCTTGAGGTCAATGAACCCGCCGTCATACTCCGCCTCTGCTACCAGCTCCTTCCACACATAGTCTTCAAACACCAGGCCGTCCGCCTGAAACAGCAGCTCCGCCTTCAGTTCATCCAGGCGTTCCAGCGCGCCGGAGACTTTCACATTCAGCGTGGGCACATGCGGCGCACGAAACCGCGCCAGCCAGTCCAGCCCCTGCTGGATCTTCACGCGGTGCTCGCGCATGGCGTTGAGACGGTCCTGGGCGCTCATGCTCTGCTGGCTTTCATCCGGCCTTGGCAGTTCCACCACGCCGCTGACGATGATTTGCAGCCCGTCGGACAGCAGTCCCTCCGCATGGCGGATGTCCAGCCGCCGCCCTTCCAGCATGGCCCTCGCGCTGAGGTCCTTCAACTTGATCACCGTCCGTTCAGGATTGTCTGGATCCACCGGCAGCGCCACGCTGGCATGCAGCAGCTCCATGCCGTCGATTTTGACTCTTCCTTCCACCAAACTGGCAAAATCCACGTCCAAGTTCAGCCGGTCCACCGCCGCCACCACATGCTGTTTCCTGGCATCGTCAAACACCTTCACGCCTTCCGCCACCAGCCCGCCAAACGGGTTGATCGTCAGGTGCTCAAAATTCAAATGCACCCCGTGCTGCGCCAGCTCTCCCGTCACAAACCCGTGCCAGCGTTCATGAAACGATGCCGTGGTCAAATAAACGCTGCCCGCCAGCAAAAAACTGGCGGCCGAAAACAGCAAAAGTCGGCGCAGAAAGCGGAGCATGAACGCGGAAACCTACCCACAGCCTCCGGATAAACAACCGTCAACCATCGTCAACAACCGTCAACCAATGTAAACTTTCCTACCGGTACTGCTCCGGCCTGCCGATCGGGAACAGTCCCAAAGGCGCGATCTGGCTGGCCCGCAGTCTTTCCGGCCCCACGCTCGGTGCATCGGCGGCCAGAAACACCGCCAGCTGGATCAGCCCCACGCGACCCTGCGGACTGCTGTCAAACAGCACCGCATCGCTTCGCACTGGCTTGAACAAGAATGGCCCCCGCGCGCCATGGTCCAGAGTCAGCGAGCCCTTCGGCTCCACCCTCAGAGTACCACGCCCAAGTGAGGCCGTTCCGCCCGTCTCCATGTTTTTGCCATCGACTCCCACGTTCAGCTCCAGGGCCATTGGCGAGCGGTTTTTCAACACAACGCGGTACGCTTGGTTCGGCAGCCCGGTGACAAAAAGAATGCCGCCGCAGAGATACGACTCGATCCATTTCCCCGTCGCCACATCCTGCACCGCGAGGTCCAGCGTGCCGTCCCCCATGCGCGCCAATCCACCCTGCCTGTCAGGCACATCCCCCTGCCGCTCGATCATGGCCGCGACCTGTTCAGGCGTGCCATACACCACCCGCGCGACCATGTGCGGGGTCGTTGTCGTCTGCGCCTCCCGGGCGGGAAATCCTTGCTGAAAGAGGTTTGAGTCCTGCTGCCAGGCCGGCCGCAGGGGGGCAATGCTGCTGCCGCAGGATGTCAGCAGGCCGGTGCCCGCCATTGCCACTGTTTTGATCCATGCCGATGTCCTGCCTGCTTTCCCTGATGTCATGCTGAATGCGCTGTTGTCTTGATTAGAAAAGTAACACGCACCAAGCCCGACACTTCTTCCACCGAACGACGCACCTCGCAGCCCAGGAGCTTCTCGATCATTTCGCATTCCAGTTCATCCACCATGTCATACCGCGCTGCCAGCTCCCGCAGCGGCCGGTGGTGCTCCACCAGTACAAGCCGGCCCTGCGCATCGGTTTCGCACGCGCTCAGGCAGCCGTCACCACTGCGCAGCCGTGCCAGCTGCCTGGCCCGCTCCTCCAGCGTGGTGGCTTTGGCCAGCTTGGCGCTCCAGGCTTCCGTCTTGGCCAGAAAATAGGAATACAGCAGCTTCGGCGGTGCGCTTTCGCCATAGACCTTCTCCGCCGTGGTCAGCAGGTCCAGAGTGAGCGTCGGCCCGCAATTCGTGAAAAGCACATCCGCCTTGGGCGTGAGGCGGTACAGCTTCTCAGGCCGCCCGGCCGCCTTCGGCCGGCGCCAGGTGTCCAGAAACCCCGCCTTCTCCAGCTCCACACAGTGCTGCTTCACTCCCATGTAGCTCATCTTCATGGCCGTGCACAGCTCCGTCACCGTCAGTCCGGTGGAATGCTTCAGCCGCTGGACGATGTCCAGCGCTGGCGAGTGCAGCATTTCTCGAAGCAGGTTCAGCATGGTTGGTTTGCCGCGAGACTAGCGCCGCTGACTGCCCCGCGCAATGCTCCGCCTCCCTCAACTGATCAACAGCATGCGTGGCGGCTCCCCGGGCAGCGTGGCGGGAGCACGGTGGACGCACGGCGGTACCGGGCTGCCCGGAAACTCCGTGGCGATGCGCCACAGCGGGCCCCGGCCAAAGGAAAACGGCTCCGCGTGCCGCAGCGGGATGTAGTGCAGGTCCAGATAATGCTCATGCAGAAACTCCCGAAAACCCTCGTCATCGCCCTCGCCGTAGATTGTCCGCAGTTCTGCACGGAACTCCGGCACATCCACCCGCCGCACCGCATCTTCATTGCGCAGTCCTTCAGAGCAGGCGCCAAAGTAAGTGCATAAATATGTGTCCGCCTCCACCGTTGCGCTGTCCACATGCCAGCTTTGCACGTCCGTGCGCAGCAGTTCAGGCTCGATCTCGTTCAGATAGCCATGGATGCAGTCCAGGCTGGGCTGAAGTTCGCGCCCACGCAGCAGTTCCTGATCCTGCAGCAAAATCTCCCGCGCCACACAGCCCTCAGCGCTCAGGTCCAGCGCACGCAGACGCGCTTCATCAATGCTCGTGATCCCCTTCCCCACCGCCAGTTTCTCCACGATCTCGCCAAAATCTCCCTCCAGCCTGCGCGGCCAGCACAAGGCATTGATGCCATCACGCATTGGCGTCTCCACCAGCTCCTCAAAGCTGCCCACGATTTTGACGCGCGGGTAGTCTTGGAGAGAGTCGAGAAGCTCAGAGAACGAAGTCATGGATGAAAACACCATGGCTCCATAGCGTCAGTTCGCCGCCCGGACCATGAATTCTTCGGCATTCTCACCACCTGCGGCATTGCATTTACCCCTAACGTCTGATCCAATTCCGCATCGTGAATAAAATAACTTTTTATGCAGGCTTCACACTTTGCCTCATCACCACGGCGCTCTTTGCCGCCACCCCACCCGCGAAGACCGTTCCCATCGACATCGAAGTGATGCGTGCGGACGGCACACCCGCAGCAGACGTGGCGGTTTATGTTAGCTGCACCAATCCCCGCGCCCTCGAAAATCCCATCCTCGCCACCGGCCACACAGATGCGAAGGGCAGATTCCTCAGCCAGTGCCAGCATCCAAACCCTTCCGGCATCTTAGGCGCTCAGGTGCTGGCAGTCGCTCCGGACGGCCAGGTCGGCACGGAACTGGTTGGCCTAGTCGGTCACTCCGGCGAACCCAACGCCGTCAAAATCACCCTTGGCCCTTCAGCCGATGCACAAGTGCAGGTGCTGCAGTCAGACGGCCAGCCCGCGGCCAACCTCGAAGTCTGGGTCACCAGTTTCACCGGCAAGCAACTGCGCACCGAACGAATTCCCAAAATGGGCAGCATTTCCAAACTCCCCGGTGATTTGTGGAAAGCCACCACCGATCAGGAAGGGCGCTGCACGATCACCCGTCTGCCAAAAGACATCGGCATCTATTTCCGCCATGCCGACAGCCGTTTTGCCCAGCCATACGGCAAATACACTTCATACACCGGGTCATCCGCAAAAAACGACGGCGCCGTGCACAAGATCACCCTGACAAAGCCGGGCGCGTTGCGCGGTCGCATCGTGGATGGCAACAACGCTCCCGCCGCGGGAGTGCTGGTCACTACCATCGAAACCATGCCCTACAAAACGGCCTATGGAGATGACGTCCGCACGCAGGAGGACGGCACCTTCACCCTGACCCAAATCCCGCCTTCGACCTACAGGCTGCGGCTCACGCTTTACCCGCCGCTGAGCGATGTGTGGGTCAGCCCGGAACTGAAGCCAAGCGCGGTGCGCGAAGGCGAGACCACGGACGTGGGAGACATCCATCTCGAACAGGCCGCTGTCGTGACCGCGGAAGTCGTGGATGAGGACACGGGCAAGAAAGTGGACGAGCCCATCACCTTCCAGCTTCCCGCAGGCAGGCACCTGCTGCGGTACCGCATGGAACGCTTCCCTCCCAAAGGCTACCACGTCAGTGGCGATCACCTGGAAGTCACCGTGAATGTGCAGAACGGCGAACGAAAGACCATCCAGTTCAAGCTGCGGCCGGTGAAGCCCTCGGACATGGTCACCGGCACCGTCCTGGGCCTGGATGGCAAGCCAGCCCCCAATGTCTCCGTCATGCTCACCACCGAGCATTCCTGGGCAGCAGCCGAGCGAGTCAAAACCAAAGACGATGGCACCTTTACCATCATGGTGCCCGCCGAGGCCAAGGGTGTCGCCGCCATCGCTTGGGATGGTGCCAGATCGATGTCGGACATCACCGCCGCCGAGCGAGGCCACTCGGTCACGGTCCAGCTTAAAAACGACGGCTTCGCTCGCGTCGAAGGCCGTGTCACCGACGACAGCGGCTTTCCCATCAAAGGCGCCAAGGTGAAGTGGTCAGCCTCCAAGCTGCGGGTCAGCCTGATGGAAAATTTCGATCACATCCCCGACCTCGTGCCGGAGACCATCGAAACCGATGCCGATGGCCGCTACGTCATTCCCCGTCTGTGGACGACCCTGGACCCGTTCATCGTTTGCAGTGCGGAAGGCTACAATCGGGAAGCGCTGCGTGAGGTCAAACTGCTGCCAAACAAGACGAAGCAGCTTTCGTTCAAGCTCACCCAGCCAGGGCACAAAGTCACAGGCATCGTGGTGGACGGCTCTGGCCATCCCATCGAGGGAGCGGAGATTCGTTTTCAGGGCGACAACCAGCCTGGTCTTTACAACAACACCAAGACCGACGCGAAGGGAGCGTTCCAAATCGGACCGCTGATTGCAGGCCAGCTCTATATCAGCGCCACGCAGATCACGCCAGACTTCAGTCGCGAAATCGACCAGTTCATCACCGTCCCCTCCAATGAAGTGCGTCTGGTGCTGCCCGATGCCGAGGGAACGGTCAGCGGCACCGTCCTGGACCACACCGGCAAGCCCGTGGCCGATGCCGATATCACCGCAGACCTGCTCTCCCGCAAAACCCACACCGATGCTCAGGGCCGTTTCCAGCTCACCGGCTTGGTCAAAGGCTGGTTTCACATCACCGCTTCCGCTCGCAATGCCCAGTCCAAAAAAATTGAGCGCGGCACACGCGTCAAAACCGGCACCACCACGCTGGAACTGCGCCTGCCAGAGCATCCTCGCGAAGCCCCTTCCCGGCCCGAGCAGCCGCTCAATATGATCGGTCAGGTCGCGCCTCCATTGGAGGTCGCCACCTGGATCAACTCGCCAGCTCTCGCGGCCAAAGCCGGCCCCAAGGTTCGCATCATCGACTTCTGGGGTCTCCAGTGCGGCCCCTGCCTGGCCAAGCTGCCCAAGGTCGCAGAATTCTGGCAGGCGCATCAGCGCGAAGATCTGGAGATCATCGCCCACTGCGGCTATCCCGCCGATGAAGTCCGCGAGTTCCTCGCCAAACATTCCGACTACACCTTTCCCATCTCCATCGGCGTCGAAGACTCTTCCACCTGGCGCGACTACGACATCCGCGGCATCCCCACCTACGTCGTGATTGACCGCACCGGAAAAATCATTTCCCACAGCCACGACTGGCAGGCCGCCACCCTCGCAGCACTGGCTGCGATGAAGAAGTGATTCATCCGGCTTTGCTGGAGCATTCTAATGATGTGCAGCCAATAGATGCAGGGGAAAACTCACAGAGTGTCGCGAGTGCGCCAGCAAAGTGGTTCGCTCAGTCCTCTGAGCGATGTCTGGGCTTTCGACCACGCTGGAAGCCGCACAGAGGACTGTGCGGACCACTATGTGCGCCAGCCTTCCACCTTCGAACTCAGCGCACTTTCATGCGAACATAAACAATTTAAACGCCCTACCCCACCCCCACATGCCGCGCCTGCCGGCTCCCCGCCGTGCTCTTCTTCGGCCCTTCACGCTCCCCTGCTTTCGTCCCGCTCAGCCGCAGCCCTTCACGCCCCGGCACACGATTCCAGTCCTGCATCATCGTTGAAGCCGCGAGTTCAACCGGCACCGCACACTCCTGCACCAGATAATCAAACAGCGACTGCGCCAGCACCGGCAGCGCGATCTGGTGCGTGCGTTTCAGCTTCTTATACAAGCTCTCCGCAAAGGCCATGAAAGCAACAAACGGCGACTCATTCTGCTGCCACAGCAGATCCAGCACAGCGGTGAAGTTGCCACTGTTCGCCACCATGTCCCAATACCTCGCAAAGCGCCGCATGCGCTGCATCTCCACGAACGGGATGTCGCGATTCTCCAGCATCTCATAGGGCGGCACCGGCGAGTACTTCATCTCATACTCCGCATCATGCCGCACGATCGGCGTGCCGCGCAGTCGTTTGAGAATGCCCACCTGAATCTCCTGCGGCCCCATCTTCACCAGCCGGTCAAAGCCACGCCCAAAGCTCGCCACATCCTCGCCCGGCAGTCCCACGATGAGATCCGCATGCACATGAATGCCCGTCTGCTCGCGCAGAAAGTGCAGGTTGTCCTCCAGCCGCGTCAGATTCTGCCGCCGGCTGATGTTCTTGGAAGTCGCTTCATCAAACGTCTGAATCCCCACCTCAAACTGCACCGCGCCTGCGGGAAACTCGCGGATGATGCCGCGTAGCTGCTCCGGCAGCCGGTCCGGCACCATCTCAAAGTGCAGGAACATTCCATCCCGCCAGCGATCCAGAAAGAAGCGCAGGATCGCCATGCTCGTCGGCAGATGCAGATTAAACGTGCGATCCACAAATTTAAACGTCAGCGCCCCGCGATCCAGAAGCCCCTGCATCGCTTGCAAAAACGCCTCCAGCGCAAACGCCCGCACCGGCACATCCAGCGAGGACAAACAGAACTCGCAGGTGAAAGGGCAGCCGCGCGAAGCCTCCACATACAGGATGCGGTTTGCCAGATCGTCTTTCGTGTAGAGCTCATACGGCAGTGCCACTTTCTCCAGCGTCGGCAGTCCGGCCGCCATCACCTTCGGCAGCGCCACCTTTGCCGCCTCATCCTCCCCAAGCAGCACGCCGCACACCTCGGCAAATTTCAGGTCCGCCTCGCCGGTGATCACATGATCCGCCAGCGCCACGATCGGCTGCCCGTCCCATTCATAGGACACCTCCGGCCCGCCGAGCACGATGCGGATCTCCGGCCTCAATTTCCGCAGCATCCCCAGCACCTCCGTCGTCTCCACCACATTCCAGATGTAAATGCCAAAGCCCACGATGCTCGGCTCCTGCGCCAGCACCGCCTCCACGATCTCCAGCGGTGCCTGATTGATCTGAAACTCCATCATGCACGCCCGCTCCCGCAGCGGTCCCAAATTCGCCATCAGGTAGCGCAGCCCGAAGGAGCTGTGGATGTATTTGGCGTTGAGCGTGGCGAGGACGATTTCGGGCATCTCCCCCAGTGTGGCGGATGTGTGCCCGCGCGGCAAACGCCTTTGCAGCACCCCGCCAAGTAGCCTGCAGCCCCTATTTCCGCAGTCCCGGGCACTGGATTACCCCCCGAAAATGGCACACCCCCTGCTGGATGAATCTCGTCATTCATGAAACAACTGCATCCCAGTCACTTCTTTCTCTTCACCGCCCTGCTCCTGTGCATCTACATCGTGGCCGCTCACCTCGATTAGGACATGGCTAGGAGATCAAATACCAAGGCCACAGACGAAGGCCTTTCCACTTCCCGTTAGGATTGGCCGATTTCTGGCACGAGGCCTCTTTCAGGCTGCCCCCCTCGTCCACGGTCGCGCCGGGCGATCAGGAATGCACCCAAACGACCGCAGGGGACGTTTGACATTGCAACACTCCCGCGCCTAACCTCCGCGCCCACCGATCCCGCAGTACATGCAAGACACCCTCCCGCAGCCTGAGAAGGAGTTCCGCTCCTTCGGTCATGGCTTTTGGTCCGACAAAAACGTCGCCCCTTCCGACTGGAACAGCGCCACCTGGCAGCTCAAAAACCGGATCACCACGCTCAAGCAGCTCGAAGAGCACCTGACGCTCACTGAGGAGGAACGCGCAGGCGTCATCCTCTCCGGCAACAAGCTGGCCATGGCCATCACGCCGCATTACTTCAATCTCATCGATCCCGAAGACCCCGGCTGCCCCATCCGCCGCCAGGTCATCCCCCGCATCGAAGAGACCTGGGAAGACCCGGATGAAATGTCCGATCCCTGTGGCGAAGACAGCCACATGCCCGTCCCCGGCCTCGTCCACCGCTACCCGGACCGCGTGCTCTTCCTCGTCACCGACCGCTGCGCCAGCTACTGCCGCTACTGCACCCGCAGCCGCGTCGTGTCCGGCGTGGGCGAGCAGGAACTGCACACCGAATTTGAAGCCGCCTTCCGCTACCTCGAGCGCCACACCGAAGTCCGCGACGTCCTCCTCTCCGGCGGCGATCCCCTGCTCTTCTCCGACGCCAAGCTCGACGCCCTGCTCACCCGCCTGCGCTCCATCAAGCACATCGAGTTCGTCCGCATCGGCAGCCGCGTGCCCATCTTCGTGCCGCAGCGCATCACGCCGGAGCTTTGCAAAATGCTGCAAAAGCACCACCCGCTCTGGCTCAGCATCCACACCAATCACCCCCGCGAACTCACCACCGAAGTCCGCGACGCCCTCGCCCTGCTGGCCAACCACGGCGTGCCCCTCGGCAATCAAAGCGTCCTCCTCCGCGGCGTGAACGACAACGCCGAAGTCATGAAGAGCCTCGTGCAAAAGCTCCTCATGTGCCGCGTCCGCCCCTACTACCTCTATCAGTGCGATCTGATCCAGGGCAGTTCCCACCTGCGCACCAGCGTCGCTGACGGCATCGACATCATCGAGCAGCTCCGCGGCCACACCACCGGCTACGCCGTCCCCCAGTTCGTCATCGACGCCCCCGGCGGCGGCGGCAAAGTCCCCCTCAACCCCGACTACGTCCTCGTCCGCGACGAACAACGCGTCGTCATCCGCAACTACGAAGGCAAAACCTTTGAGTATCCGGAGCCTGCGTTGGTGCGGAGGTAAGGAGCTTTAAGTCTGGCTAAACTTGAATACGTCGGTTCATCGTCTATAGCCCCTGTTTGAAGGAGAAAAACCATGGCACTTATTGAAGGATTCCGGGTCCAAAACTATCGATCATTGAGGGATGTGACGCTTGGCAAGCTCTCCGCGCAGCAAAAAGGTGATCCTCTAACCCCCCTCACAGTTGTCATCGGCAAGAATGGTGTTGGCAAGAGCACGCTGTTTGATGCTTTCGGTTTTGTGGCCGATTGCCTTTCTTCCGACGTAGAGATCGCGTGTGATATGAAACAGAGAGGAGGCTTCGAACGAATGCTCTCACGAGGAAGTTCAGAATCAATACGTTTTGAGATTTACTATAGAGAAGAGAAGCAGGAGCGACCGATTACATATGAGCTTTCAATCGCTAGAGACGAGTCGGGGCGTCCATTCGTTGAATACGAAACCTTGAAGCAACGCCGCAAAGGCCAGAAGCATGGCCGGCCATTTCCTTTTCTACGATTGAGTCATGGCAAGGGAACAGTATGGGCTGGGGAGGAAGCAGTTGAGCTCGAAGGGGAAGAAGATCGGACACAACAAAATGTGGAGTTGACTGATCTACGGCAACTGGGCATTGCGACCTTGGGAACTCTCAAAGAGCACCCGCGCATCAAAAGATTTCGAGACTTCCTAAAAGGATGGTATCTCTCGTATTTCCATCCGGATGCGGCACGCAGTTTGCCAAGTGCAGGCCCGCAAAAGCACC
Organism: Prosthecobacter sp.; assembly: GCF_044226605.1. Classification (GTDB taxonomy): domain Bacteria; phylum Verrucomicrobiota; class Verrucomicrobiia; order Verrucomicrobiales; family Verrucomicrobiaceae; genus Prosthecobacter. The sequence goes on from NZ_JBGAGS010000008.1 coordinate 342,834, forward strand.
TGAATATTCACGGCGATAACATTGGCAACGTGGTCCAGTTCCTCGAGCGTGAATACAAAGACCGCTTCAAGGCAATCCTGAACCGAATTGCTGCAAAGATTCCAGGAGTTCAAAAGATCGACACTAAAATAACAGACGATAAACGGGTGTTGTTGAGGTTTAATGACGGATCGTTCGGCGATCCTTTCTTCGCGCAGCAGATGTCAGATGGGACGCTGAAGGTGTTCGCTTATTTGCTAATGATGGAAGACCCTGATCCCCCGCCTTTTATCTGCATTGAAGAGCCTGAAAATGGTCTTTATCATAAGTTACTTGATGCCCTTGCAAGGGAGTTTCGTTCCCATGCAACGGGCAAAAAAGGAGCACCTCAGATCTTTGTGACTACCCACCAGCCTTATTTCGTAGATGCACTGACACCGAAGGAAGTTTGGATACTTGAGAAAGGCAGCGATGGATTCTCGTCACTGCGCCGGGCGGCAGATATCCAAATCGTTCAGAACCTCGTGAATGAGGGCCTTCCTTTAGGCGGCTTGTGGTACAGTGACTATCTTGATGCTCGATAAGACCATGCACCTTGAATTTCTTATCGAGGATAGCTCTGGAGAAAAACTGCTCCAGACGTTGTTGCCTAAGCTGCTGGGCAGCCAGGGTGATCCACATTCTTGGAGAATTCATGGTTACAAGGGTATTGGCCGTGTGCCCAAGGGCCTAAAAACAACAGGAGATCCATCAAAAAGGATATTGCTTGATCAGCTTCCTCGACTGTTGCGTGGATATGGGCAAACGGCAGGTATCGATGCAGTGGTCGTCATCCTTGATTCGGATCAGCGCAACTGCCGGACATTTCTCTCTGAGTTGCAAGCTCTGTGTAGTGAATGCGATCCCGCACCCAACACCTTGTTTCGTATTGCCATTGAAGAAATGGAAGCGTGGTACTTTGGGGATCGAACGGCACTTCTACAAGCATATCCACGCGCTAAGAGAGACATTTTGGACCGCTACCAACAGGACAGTGTGTGTGGCACTTGGGAAATGTTGGCGGATGCACTGTACCCCGGTGGAGCCGAAGCTATCAAGAAAACTGGATGGCCCCTCCCAGGGCAGATAAAGAGCGAATGGGCGGAAAAAATTGGGCCGCTGATGGATCCGCATCGAAATCTCTCTCCGAGCTTCGGGAAATTGTGCGATGGCGTGCATCGCTTGATCTCCTAACCACAATATAAAATGCCATTCATGCGGCCGTTCATGCCGGGCATATTTGGAATCATTGGCAGACTATTTTCTGATATTTAACGCCTTCTCACTGCTTTCTTAAACCTCTCTGCTGTGCACGATCTTGATCTGCCCCCGGAGCTTGAGCCAGTTTCTATGAGAGTCTGACGGTGGCTAACGGCTTGGTTTGGGTGTTGTCTTTGTTCTTGGTTGTTGCGGGAACTGCGTTGCCTTTCGGTTGACGCAGCGTAGCGGTGTGGGCCGAACGCCAACGCAGCGCGAACTCCGCCGGGGGCTCATACCCCAGAGCTGAATGCAGCCGCTGTTCATTGTAGCTGCGCCGATATTCTTTGCCCAGCACTTTTGCTTCTGCCAATGTGGCAAAGACCTCGCGGTTGAGCAGTTCATCTCTGAGGCGGCTGTTGAAGCTCTCGCTGTAAGCGTTCTGCCATGGGCTGCCCGGCTCGATGTAGAGCGTCTGGAAGCCCTGCTGCGCTATCCACTCCCTCACGGCTTTGGCGATGAACTCCGGACCGTTGTCGCTGCGGATGAACTGCGGCGCACGGCCGCGCTGGGCGATGGCGGCTTCCAGCACCCGCACCACATCTCTGGCATCCATCCGCCGCTCCACTTCCAACGCCACGCTCTCTCGCGTGAACTCGTCGCAGATCGGCAGCCATTTGAGCCTTTTGCCATCCACGGTCTGGTCAAACACGAAGTCATAACTCCACACTTCGTTGATGCGCGTGGCGCTGCGTCGTTGCGTGCTGTTGCCGCCGTGGCCCAGCCTGCGGCGCTTGTGCTGGCGTTGCGGCACTCGCAGCCCCTCCTGCCTCCAGAGGCGGGCCACGCGCTTACCGTTGACCTTCATGCCCTGCCTGCGCAGGTGTGCTGCGGCCATGCGATAACCACGTCGCGGATGCGCCGTGGCATAGCGGCGCAGCTCCGCCACGAGCTTCGCATCCCTCGCCGGGCGCGTGCATGCGTAACGCTGGGTCGAACGTGGCTGGCCAATGACCTGGCAGGCCCGGCGCTGCGACACCTGGAGCTTGCGCTCCAGGTGCGCGACTGCCTCGCGTTTGCGCGCCGGGCTCACCACTTTCCCTCCACCAGTTCCTTGAGCATCGCGTTGTCCAGCGCCTGGTCGGCCACAAGCTTCTTGAGCCTGCTGTTCTCCTGCTCAAGTTCCTTGAGCCGTTTGACGGTGCTTCGATCAGCGCCTCCATACTGCTCCTTCCACCGGTGGTAGGTCGGCACGCTCACTCCAATCTGCCGCGCCGCCTCCTCGGCGGTCTTGCCTCCGGCGATAAGCCCTGCGGCATCGCGCAGCTTCTTGATGATTTCCTCTGCTGTTGTCTCTTGCGTTTCATGTCGTCTGATGATGCGCTTCGCGCACCTCAGACTCTCATAACACATGGCTCAGCTTTTGGGGAGCAGGTCAATCTGGCTACGGAGGAAAAAGTTGTCGGTCGTTTGACACTGCACTTGGTACCACATGTTCACTCACAATAACACTGTTATCCGTGCCACGGTCGTCAGCCCCTCACCATCGCTTTCCCTGCTCCTTAGAACCGCCCGCCATCCACCATGAACTGCTGCGCGGTGCACGCCGCGCCATCATCCGCCGCCAGGAACAACACCATCTGCGCAAACTCCTCGGGCGGGATGCGGCGCTTGAGGGCCTGATCGCCCATCGTGCCGGCCTCGCCTTCGGGAGACCACCATTTCGTGAGCTGTCGCTCCGTCGGCACCCAGCCCGGCAGCACCGTATTCACGCGCACACCATGGGGGCCAAAGGTCCGCGCCATCGTGCGTGTGATCCCCTCCACCGCCGACTTGGCGATGGCGTAGCCGGGAAAGAAATCCTCCTGCATCATGTAGCTGCTGGAGCCGATGTTGATCACCGAGCCATGCGCGGCGGCAATCATCTGCGGCGCCAGCGCCTGGATGGCAAAGAAGTAGTGGCGCAGATTGGTGTTGATCCGGTTGTCAAAATACTCCGGTGTCACGTCCTGCCATTCGTGGCGGTCATCGTTGGCCGCGTTGTTGACCAGCACCGTCACACTGCCCAGATCGCGCACCGCCGCCTCACAGGCAGCCTTCAGAGCCTCGATGTCGAGCAGATCGACCTCATAAAACAACGGCGCGTGAGCCACGCCTGCGTTGAGGCAGCGCTGGATCGTGGCATTGGCATACGCCACGTTCTTGTCCACAAAGGCCACACGGCTGCCCTGCCGGGCAAACTGCTCCACCAGTGCACTGCCGATGCCATCAGCACCTCCCGTGATGAAAACAGTGCGATCGATGAGCGAAGGGTAACGGGCGTATTGGGCGGGCATAAAAGTCTATTGCCTGTCAGCTTTGAGAGCAGGGTTTGATTCAGCCGGGGTGTCCTGGAACTTCACGGCGAAGAGGTCGGCATCGGACATGACAAATCTGAGCTTGATCACCGTGCCTTTCAGCCTCGCCACATCGCGCTCCTTCTTCCAGGTCACCACACGGTCGATATGGTCTCCGTAGATGGGATCACACGCATCCAGCGAGAAGCCAGGAACAGGCCGACCCTGCGCATCCTGAATTTCCACCTGCATCTGTCCTGCGGCACTCGTTGCATAATTGATCCTCAGTTCGTTGCCGTCGAAAGTCAGCGGCTTGGTGATGAATTCTCCGCCTTCCAGCGGGGCGTTCACTGAGACAAAGCCATCCAGGCGCAGCGTATAGCGCCTGCCGTTGGTGAGAAATAGCGACAGCTCCGTGTCTCCCGTCTGATGAATACCGATCGCCGCATAATTCGCGCGGTTCGCCCAGCCCTCTTTGCTCAGCCCAGGGCGGATCAAGCTCTGCGTGAAGAGGCGGTCATAGGTCTCCCCACCGCGTGTGCTCATGAAGAGGATGTCCGTCGCCGCCCCACGCTTCTCCATGAATCGCGTGGGCAGGGCCAGATAAAGATGGGGCGCCCTGAAGTAGGGCTGCGTGCATGCCGTGTAGAGATGCTCACCCGGCAGATTCGCCTTCATCTCGACGAACGGCGTCCAGTGTATGAAATCCTTCGAGGTTGTGCGGGCGATGCCGCGCAATCCGCCAATGAAGCGGCGGAAGTAGCAGACGTAGCACTGCTCAGTTTCGCTCCAGAAAGCGTAATTCTGCGAATCAAAGTATTTCCCCCAGTCCTCGGGAATCACAGCTTCATCACGCAGTTTTTTCCAGTGGATGCCATCGGGTGAAACAAAGGCTTTCAGGCCGCCGGGCCCACGCTTCTCACGCACCGCCTGCTGATGCGACTGGTAGGCCAGACCGCCCAGCGCCTTGTATTTCTCCTCGGCGGGCACACCGGGCCGGGTGTCGACAAACGGCGTGAAATTGTGATTCACCATGAACTCGTTCATGAGGATGATGTTCCCTTCGGGAAAGGCGGGATGCTCGTGAAGCCCCAGCTTGGGCAGAGTCCAGTGGATGCCGTCGGCACTCTCCGCATAGAGGGTCACTTCGCCATCGTGATAAGCCTCGATGCCCTGATTTTTCCAAGTCACCTTGGGATCTTTGTCCCCACGATAGTAAAATTGAAACTTGTCCGGCGCCCGCAGCACTGTGGCATAATTCCCGTGCGGGCGAGGCTGCGCCACCGGTGGCATGAGCTGCGGCTCATGCAGCTTGAGCACCGTGTTTTTCAGCTCACCCACCAGCAGGCGATCCACAAACAGCTCACGTCGGGAACCAATGGCAACAGCATCGTCCGCCCCCTCCGCCGAGACCAGGACTCCAGCCAAAGAAGAAATGACCAGCGGCAGCAGCAGCCACTTGCGGAGAATGAGAGAATAAAGATTCATGAGCTAAAATGGAGAGCACATCCAGCCATCAGTGCTGCGGACAGAAACGCACACTGAACTGCGGAATCTCGAACGAATCCTCATTCAGTGAAAAATGTCTGAGCGCCAATGCGCAGTCCCTGGAAGCGTTGCTAAGATTGAACTCCTCAAGCCTGAGGAAACCTCGAGCAGTCACGCTTCCACAGCATGAAACCCAAAGGCGCACCGGCCAGCCACAGCAGCCGCCCACCGAAAGTTTTCAATTCACGAAACTGTGCCGCGAAACCCACACCGCTCAGGAACGCAAAACGGCTGTACTGCACCCCCGCACGCAGCAACCTCAGCGGTGCCGTGAAGAACCAGCCGCTTTCACAATCGAGCACCATCTTGAACATGAGGCGGTGCCCTTCCGCATTCGTGCGCGGATTGCCCGGCCCATGGACCAGCGAGGGCGCGTCCGTCCAGTAAATGCGCAGCTCTTCATTGATGTGCCGCGTCTTGTAGCGCTTGGACACCTGACACCAGATATACGACTCGGGAATGAAGTTCCCCGACACGTTCTCGGGGTAGGAGAACTGGCGCAGCACATCCAGACGCAGAAAGCCCCATTTCTCTCCGCGCACCTTGTGCCGGTACTCGAGTTCGGCAGCGGAGCAGTCGAGCGGATCCACAGGAAACCGTGAGCCAACCAGCTGCCCGTTTTGATCACGGCAGAGCGCGGTGGCGCCGGAGAATGAGTCGCGTTGTGCCGCGGGAATGTTCTCCCAGTGGTAACGCAGGCGCTCGAGAGAGTTCGGCACGCAGCCGTCGTCGGAATCGAGCTTGATCATGAACTGCCCCTGCGCCTCCCGCAGCGCGAGATTGTGAGCGTAGTGCGCCCCCCGATGCGGCTCCCGCAGATAGCGCAGAGGAAAATTCGCCTCGCTTTGATATCGGGCCATCAAGTCAGCGGTATCATCGGTTGAACCGTCATCGACCACCAGCCACTCAAAATCTCGTAAGGTCTGCGCCTGCAAACTTTCAAACACTCGATGCAGCGTGTGTGCTCGATTGAAGGTGGGCGTGTAAACCGTGAACAGCGGCATGGGTGGTTCAAGGAGTGCCTGAAGATCTCGCTATATTCTACCCGTATGTTGCTTAAATCTCAGTAAGCGTTGTCCCGCTTGAAAAAGGTCAGCAGCATAATTTGGAAATCGAGCCACAGGCTCCAATTTTCAAGATACCAGAGATCGCACTGAATGCGCTCGCCGAGATCCGTATCACCTCGCAGGCCATTGACCTGGGCCCAGCCCGTCATGCCAGGCTTGGAGTGGTGGCGGGCATTGTAATGCGGGATCTGATGTTTGAAGCCTTCGATGAGTTCCGGACGCTCCGGACGCGGCCCGACCAGGCTCATCTCCCCTTTCAGCACATTCCAGAACTGGGGCAGCTCATCGATGTTCCATTTGCGCATGAAGGCCCCCACCTTGAGACGACGTGGATCGTCTTTGACGCACCATTGAGCCCCTTTGGCGGCCTCCGCATTCATCTTCATCGAGCGGATTTTGATGATATCGAACGACACCCCGTTGCAGCCCCAGCGCCGCTGGCGGTAGAACACTGAACCACGTGACTCCACCCAAACAATGGCACTGAACAAGGCAATGATCGGCGCGCTCAGCACCAGCCCGATGGTGGCGCCCACGATATCGACCATGCGTTTGGTCATCACATTGAGCGTGTCGTCCAGAGGCAGACGAGTCACCCCCAGCACCGGTGTCCCGGCGATGGTCTCGAGCGTCAGCCCCGAAACAAACACTCGGAAACAAGATGGGATGACCTTGAACTGAATCATTTCCCGTTCGCAGAGGTTCGCAATGGTGATCATCTGCTCGCGTGGGCCGTGCAGGTCCGCCACGACCACCATGTCCACCGCATGAGCGCTGACGAGATGTTCCACTTCGCTCAGGTCTCCCAGGCAAGGCACCACCTCATCCTTGGGGCAGCCATCTTCAGGACTGCCGGTCCGGACCCAGCCCATAATGTCAAAGCTTCCCGTCTGGTCGCGCTTCATGGTTTTCCAAAGTGCCACCGCCTCGGCATTCCACCCAACGAACAGAGTACGCTGCTGCAGCGCCTCAATGCGCCCTGGAGCACGCAGGCAGGAGATGAACAAAACGCGCCAGCCCAGCAGAAGCAGCAATGCGGTGGCCCCATTGAGCATGACATAAACGCGCGAGATGCTCGGCTCCAGCTTCAGCGCCAGCGTGATGGCAAGGAACCCGGCGGTCCACACCAGGACGCCTTTGGCAATTTTCGAAGACACCCAGCGACTGCGCAGCAGCACGTTTTTATGGTAAATCTCCTGCCAGCCCAGCACCAGAATGAGGGAGAGGCTGCCCAGAGCTGTGTGGCCACCATACTGACGAAAGGTCATCTCATCGAAGTTACCAAATTCACGAATGATTGTATGGAAGCGCAGCCAGTAGGCTGAATAGGCGGCCAGCAGGGCCATCACCAAATCTCCCAAGATGCTGACTAGTACCCAGAAGTGGGGAGAGAGCTGTTCCTTCTCGCGCCAAGCACGCCGGGCCTCCAGGGCCTGGTAGGCTGGGCCAGAGCCTAAAATATTGGAATTGGGATGAGTAGTCGCCATGGCTGGTCCTATTGAATACCTAAATTATACTCAGTATAAATTTAGGCGCAAGCCCAACCTATGGAAATTCTCTCTTTTTTGGAATTATAATCGGATTAGCGTACCATTTTTGAGAATTGAGCGACGAACGTCGATGTATTTCTTTGAGCTGGAGCTATTTGTACCGCCTTATCTTCGAGGGGCTGCGGCTCCCTCAGAAGGTGAGCTTCATTCCCACGGCTAGGCCGCGGCCTGGGAGGGGGACGCGGTCTTTGAGGACGGAGGCGTGTTCGCGGGCGTCTTCGTTGGTGAGGTTCACTCCTTTAATGTAGAAATCGGTCGTGGTGGGGCCTTGTTTGAGGCGGTAGGTGAGGGAGAGATTGACGAGGAAGTAGCTGTTGGTGCGGGCTTCGTTCATGGCGAGCTGGGCCTGGGGTGCGGCGTAGATGCCTTCGAGGCGGGCACCGAAGGGGCCGCGCTCAAACATCAGGGCGCTGGTGAGATGGAAGGGCGGGATGCGGGGGAGAGACATGCCGGTTTGTTTGTCGCGGGCGCGCACAACGTCGGCGCGGAACTGAAGGTGGAGATTGTTGGGGTTTGCGGCCGGACCTGAGGTGATGGGATGGAGGAGGTGAAAGGTGGTCTCGAGTTCGGAGCCGATGAACTCGGCGCTGGTGGACTGGTAGATGAGTTCGTTGTAATTCTCTCCGCCGACGACGTGGACGATGCCGGTGGGAAACTGGCCGATGAAGTTGGTGTAGCGATTGTAGTAGCCGCTGATACTGCCGGTGACCCAGCCGGTGCGCTTGTTCAGGTTGAGATCAAAGCCGAGTGATTTTTCGGGGTTGAGACCGGGATTGCCGATTTCAAAGGCGCCGGTGGCGGAATGGGCGCCATTGGCGAAGAGTTCCTGGTAGGTGGGGGCGCGCTCGGCGTGGTTAATCGTGAAGGTGACGGCGTAGTCGTTGTTAGGGGTGAAGACGAGGCCGAGGGAGCCGCTGAAGGTGTCAAAGGTCCGGGCGAGGGCGGGGCCGAAGGCGGCGCTCGCGAGGGACTCGACACCGGTGTGATCGTAGCGCCCGCTGAACTGATAGCTGATAGGGCCACGAGCGATGTCTTCGAAGAGAAAGAACGAGTTTGCCTGGGTAATCGTGGGGGGAAGGAAGGCTTCGCTGCCTGCGGTGCTGAACTCGCTGCGGCCGGACTGGAAGCCTACGACGCCTTCCATGCCGGCGATTTTTTCGTGCTTCACTTCCACGCGGCCATCGTAGCCGTTGTTCTTGAAGAGGGTGGAGGGCATGCCGCTGTCGTATTCGGTGTGCTGGTAGCGGGAGGTGGCGAGCTTGTAGCTGATCTCTTTGATGAGGGGCAGCGGTTTGTAGAAGGCGCCGCGCACATCGAGGCGCTGCTGGTGCATGTCGATGACGACATTGGGTTCGGCGGGGGAGCCGTAGTTGGTGTGGAATTCGGTCCAGGCGAAGCCGAAGAAGCCTTTGTCCCAGATGTAGCTGAGGCCGCCGGTGACGCCTTCGGAGCGGAGGTTGCTGTTGGGCATGATTTTGCTGACTTCGCTCTGGCCTGGTGGCAGCGGATTGGCGGCTTGCTCGTTGGCCGTGCGGGCGTTGCCGGGGATGCGGAAGTCTTCGGCGGCGCGGGTGAAGGCTTCGACGTGGAAGGCGAGGCCTTTGTAGCCGCCTTCGATCATGGCGCTGGTGAGGTAGCCATTATCCACGGAGGTGTAGCGGTCGGTGAGTGCGCCACGGATGGTGCCGTCGAGTTTTTCATCGACGATGCGGCCATCGGTGGCATTGACGACACCGCCGATGGCGTTGGAGCCATACATCAAGCTGGCGGGACCGCGGACGACTTCGATGGATTTGAGGTTGGAAGTGTCGAAGCTGCCGGCGTGGTCGGCGCTGGTGGCGGAGGCGTCGATGGTGTTGAGTCCGTTTTGTAAGATTCGGACACGGTCGCCATCGAGACCGCGGAGAATGGGGCGGCTGGCGGCGGGGCCAAAGTAGGTGGCGCTGACGCCGGGGATGCGGGAAAGGGTCTGGCCGAGGCTGGGTTCGATGGCGAGATTGAGGGTCTGGCCGGTGATAACGGGGGAAAGAGGGGGGGCGGCTGGTGCTGTAGGAGCTGTAATAACCATTTCTTCCAGAGGGATTTCGGCCTCTTGGGCGGGAGTTATGGTGTTTCGAGGGGCGAGTTGTGTGTCGGATTCGGCAAAAAGTGGGGTCCAGACGGTGAGGAACCCGAGCAGGACTGCGGCGCGTAGAAAAGTGCAAGTGAGTTGCATGAGCGCGGTTTATATGCAACTCGTTTGCAATTGCAAATCATTTGTATTTTCAATTTTTCATGTCCTAGTTCCGTTTATGAAGCACCTCATCCTACCTCTTTGCCTTCTGGCCGCTGCTCTTCCGACTCTTGCCGCCACCAAGGTGGCGACGCTGCATCCGATCCTGGCTGACCTGGCGCAGCAAGTGGGTGGGGCGAATGTGGAGGTGGTGGAGATCTTGAAGCCGGGGGCGGACATTCATCACTTTGAACCGGCGCCGAAGGATCTGGCTGCAATGAAGGGGGCGAAGGTGTTGCTGGCTTCAGGCAAGGGGCTGGAGAGCTTTCTGGATAAGCTGCGCGACAGCCTGGGTGCGGATGTGAAGCTGGTGGAGGTGGGGGCGAAGATTCCGTCGATCCCGTTTGAGGAGCATCATCATGAGCATGGTGAGAAGGGTGGTGATGAGCATGATCATCATCACCATGGGGCGGAGGATCCGCATTGGTGGCACAGCGCGGAGAACATGAAGCGGGCGGCGCGTGTGGTGGCGGATGAGTTGAGCGCGATTGATCCGGCGAATGCGAGTGCGTATGCGGCGGGTGCGAAGGCGGCGAGCAAGCGCTTTGGCGAACTGAAGAGCTGGGCGCAGAAAGAGATTTCGAAGGTGGGGAAGAAGGATCGGCTGCTGGTGACGGCGCACGGGGCCTTTGGGTATTTCTGCAAGGAGTATGGGTTTGAGCCGATCTCGCTGCTGGGCATCGGGCGCAGTGATGATGCTTCGTCGAAGCATGTGGCGGAGACGATTGAGGAGATCCGCGAGCATGGGATCAAGGCGATCTTCCCGGAGGATCAGGCGAACCCGAAGGTGCTGGCGGAGATCGCGCGGAGCACGGGGGTGAAGATTGGGGAGCCGCTGATTGCGGATGGGACCGCGAAGGTGGCGCATACGTTTGAGACGATGCTGGCGCATAACGTACGGTCGATTGTGGCGGCGTTGGCGCCGGCGGAGCCTGCGAAGTAGGGCGTTGTGAGGGAGAGCCGGAGTTTGAAACCACTAATCGGACACTAATAAAACACTCATATCAGAGGTCAGAATCGATGTTCGCCGCGTGCTCTCGAATCATTTCCACTTTTTTGCCGTTGGGTGGTGCTGAATTTCAGCGGGCTGGTAAAAGATTGATGGTAAAAGATGTCAGAGAGAAAGGCTTTGGGATGCTGATTCCTGAACAGCCCGACGGTGGCTCAGTGTTTAGAGGAGTGAGCGTTGCACTCGGAATGTTGTATAACCGTTTTTAAAGTGATGCGTGGTTTCCCGCCGATTCAGATTTTTTTGCTGTGCCTCATGTTTGTGGTGCTGGCGGTGCCGTTGAGTCATTTGACGGGGACGGTGAGTGTGGCGAAGGCGGCTGCGCCAGCGAAGGTGGTGGAGGAGAAGAGTGTGAAAGCGTTGGTGAGGGTAAGGTATGCGCACAGGCCGGCGAAGCTGAGCGTGAAGATCGGGGATAAAGAGCAGATCACCGTCATTGAAGACACTCCTCTTGAATGGCGGACTTCCCTGCCCTCTCCAAGAGACGGAGCGGACGTTTTTGTTCAGGCGACGTGGCCAGAAGGCACGCCCGACACGGCTCTAACGCTGGAAGTTGAGCCGGACGGGCTGGCTTCGCGGAGTGAGACGCGCTGGTCTTCCGGGGGAACCATGGATGAAGTGATCACGTTTATTTGGAAATGAAATGAGTGCCGCAACGAGCCATTCCCATGACAAAACCAAGGAGCATGTCTGCTGGGGCGGTGGGTGTGTGCATACGGCGCATCACCGGCTGGAGGTGGTGGATCTGAGTGTGCAGTACCAGGAGGTGCGGGCGCTGGAGCATATTAACTTTGCGACGGAGTGTGGTCGGAGTATGGCGCTCATTGGGCCGAATGGGGCGGGCAAGAGTACGCTCTTGAAATCGCTGGCGGGGATCATACCCGGAGATAAGGGGAAGATTTTGTGGCGGGGGAAGCCGCTGACTCGGAGCAGCCATGAGATCGCGTATCTGCCGCAGCGCGGGGATGTGGATTGGAATTTTCCGATTACGGTTCGCGGGCTGGTGGAGATGGGGCGGTATCCGAACCTGGGGTGGTGGCGGCAGTATTCGCGGCATGATGCGGAGATTGTGGAGCGGGCGCTGGTCAGCATGAATCTGTGCGATTTGCAGGACCGGCAGATCAGCGCGCTTTCGGGCGGGCAGCAGCAGCGGGCGTTTATCGCTCGGGCGCTGGCGCAGGAGGCACATGTGCTGCTGCTGGATGAGCCGTTTACGGGGCTGGACAAGCCAGCGCAGGAGAATCTGAGCCGGCTGTTTAAGGAGCTGACGGCGGAGGGGCGGCTGCTTATTGCGAGTCATCATGATCTGCAGACGGTGACGGACATCTTTGATGATGTGCTCTTGATCCGGAGGCATCAGGTGGTGTTTGGGCCGGTGAAGGAGGCGTTTACGCCAGAGCATGTGGCGGCGGCGTATGACAACCTGGAACCGGCGGGGAGCCAAGCGCAGAAATCTTAACCACTCTTTCGATCTTCCAGAATTTTACAACGCAGAGATTAGAAGACCGCAGAGATCTGAATTTATGAAACTGAAGACGTTGCCTTGTGAGAGATTGGAGAGCTCAGGCACTTACTGAAAATTGAGAACTGAAAACTGAAATCTGAAAATTGGAGAACCTTTTCGCCGTGTCGACCTTTGCTGACTTTCTTGCTGAACCGATTGCCAAGCGGACGCTGATGGCGTGTTTGATGATTGGGTTTGCGAATGGGTTTGTGAGTGCGTTTGTGGTGCTGCGGAAGGATGCGCTCAAAATCGGGACGCTGTCGCATTCGCTGCTGCCGGGGATTGCGCTGGCGGTGCTGATCGCGGGGCTGACGCAGTGGAGCGCGCTGGGGGGGGCGATCTTTGCGGCGCTGCTGGTGGGGCTGGGGTCGATCTTTCTTTCGCGGACGTCGCGGCTGGATCAGGACACGGCAATGGGGGTGCTGTACACGACGGCGTTTGCAGGGGGGGTGCTGATTTTGAAGAATCTGGACATGCGGCAGAAGCTGGATGAGTGGCTGTTTGGGAGCATCGTGGGCATGGCGGATTCGGATTTGTGGATCGCGTTTGGGATCAGCGCGATTGCGGTGATCACGCTAACGGCGCTGCAACGGCCGCTGCTCATCTATCTGTTTGAGCCGAACATTGCGGCGAGCCTGGGGGTGCCGGTGAGGCTGCTTAATTATGCGACGTTTGCAGTGACGATCCTGGTTTTAATCTCATCGCTGCAGGCGGTGGGCTGTATCCTGAGCGTGGGGCTGATGGTGGCGCCGGCGGCGACGGTGTATCTGCTGACGAACAACGCGCGTGCGCTGTTCTGGGGCGGCGGGGTGATCGGTGCGGTGGGGTCGGTGGCGGCGTTCTTTCTGTCGTATCCGCTGGGGTGGAGCGTGAGCGCGACGATCATCGTGGTGCTGGGGGTGTTCTTTGTGGCGGCGTATGTGTTCAGTCCGAAGTATGGGCTGTTTAGCAGGAGGTGAGGGGTGCTGCTCAGATATTTGAGTTTAGGAGTGCGCCTCAAACAGAAACGCTTTTCTCAAAAAAATCGTTGCCTAAGAACACGTCGAATTCATACTGAACAAATGATCAGCTATGCTATCACCGACCGTCAACGCGAGATAATGTCGTTTCTTGTAGTTCATCACGAAGAGACAGGAATGATTGCGTCTGTGCGAGAGATACAGAAACACTTTGGTTTTTCGAGTTCAAACGCGGTGGCAAGTCATTTGCGCGCGCTCGAACAAAAGGGCTTTATCAAGCGATCAATAGGCAAAGCGCGCAGCATTGTCTTTCTTCTGGGTGCAAATCGAGAAAGACGCAAAGAAAGCGCCGCTCTCAATCATACGAATCGATTGATGGAGGAATATGTTGATCAGATGCTTCTGCCGATTTCCGCCCAGCGCACCGAAAAGCGCGATGTGAAACCTCCTCTTGCACAAAACCCTATCGAACAGGCCATTTCACTCGACAGGCTTGCGAAGCTCATCCATGCAGACTCATTGCAAGCGATGCGAGATATGGAGGAACAAAGCGTTCATGCGATCGTGACTGATCCCCCGTATGGACTCATCGAATACGATGCTGGCAATCATGCAAAACTGCGTGAGGGCCGTGGAGGAGTATGGCGAATCCCACCCAAGCTCAATGGAGTTGAAAGATCGCCACTACCTCGATTTACGGTGCTAGGTCCGGCTGACAGAGACCGCTTGGTGAAATTCTTTCATAGTTTAGGGGAACTTGCGTTGCGTGTCCTGGTACCGGGTGGCCATTTGATTATCGCATCGAATCCATTGCTCTCGACTTCTGCATTTTCTTCCATTGCCGAGGCAGGCATGGAAAAGCGTGGAGAAATTATCCGACTGGTCTCGACACTACGGGGTGGGGACCGGCCCAAAGGCGCTGAAGACGCTTTCCCTGAGGTGTCGGTGATGCCACGAAGCTGCTGGGAACCCTGGGGGCTATTTCGGAAACCCCTGAGTGAACGCACGGTTAAACTCAACTTGGAACGCTGGGGTACTGGTGCCTTGCGACGCCCCTCACGGGATGAACCATTCAAAGACGTTCTGGAATGCTCTCCCGCTAGAGGAGCCGAGAGAGAGGCGGCACCTCACCCTTCGATTAAGCCACAGAAACTATTGCGGATGCTGGTCCGGGCGAGTTTACCCATGGGAAAAGGGGTGGTGCTCGATCCATTTGCAGGCAGCGGCTCCACGCTGGCCGCAGCCAGTGCAATTGGTTATGAGTCCATAGGAATTGAACGTGACCTTGGCTATATCGAGATGGCCAAACGTGCATTTGTGACATTGAAAAGCCTTCCGGTTCCGGCATAGGATTGCTGGATGACCGTTGATGAAATCCTAAATGAGGTTCGCTCTGAATTCAGCCGCCGCAAGTTCGCCGCAGGGCTTGCTATGGCATTCATCGACTTTCTGACGTCGCTCAACGCGCTCGGACAAGGCTTCACAAGTTATGAGAGATTCTTGACGGCGTTCCCGCGCGAAGCAAAAACACGTAGTGGCGCACTTGCCAACACCTTGATAGTTCAACTCCCTGATGGGACAACCAAAAGCATCCGCCCATTCTACAACGGTATTGAGCAGTTGATTCGAGCAACACATCATCGGCTTGATTTTCCAAGTGCGGCTCCTCATGCAACTCAGGCTTGGCCAGATTACACTAGGTGGATTGGCGGCATGGTATCCGCCGAGGTCGCAGATGTGATCGCACTGAGAGACCGAATCCTGGCATTCGTGTTGGAGTCACTTCCAAGTCACGAACTTGATGAGTCCGCAATGACGAAAGAAGCGCCGGTATTTCTTCTTTTGCTTCGCCAGTTTGATTTTTGCGCGAGAAGAGGGGAGCCGACTGGCGCGGCGTTTCAGGGAGCTGTATTCGCCTACTTACGTGCTGATGCACCCCATCTGCAAGTTGAGGTTCGGAAAGTGCGGACAGGATCCAAACGAGTGGGAGGGATCGGAGATATTGACGCCTGGGACGGTGACAGACTGATCCTCAGCGCTGAGGCAAAGCATCTTTGTTTTCGTGCTGCTGACGTGGCCGACCTAGAGGGTTTTGCAAATGAGATCGCACGTCGAAAAGCAATTGGCCTAGTTGTGGCAGACAGCTTGGAAGATGCGGCAAGAAGCAGTCTCAAAGACAAAGGCCTTATTGCACTGTCGCGTGATGAAATGTCAGATGTGGTGGCCCTTTGGGACCCCATGAAACAACGAATCGCTGCGCAGTCCTATCTGTATTATGCGAGCCATGTCGAACAAAATGCTGTGCTCACCGCACGAGTGAAAGATTTTATTGCAAGTGTCACACCCCAGTAAGGCTACGCATGCAGTGAAGTTTGCAAGATGTGCCATGAACGCAATCCCAAGGGATGGATGTATGGAAATGACGTTTGTCAGGCATGTGCGTCGAGCCGTCTGGGCGTCGTATTTTGAGTTGCAGCCCGCCCTCTTTTTAGCGAAATCCGTTTTGGAAAAGGCTGTGAGCGCTTCAACGTGAAATCATGAAACACTGGCTGTTCATTTATCGAGAAGACCGTGTGGCCTATTGTGATCCAGACTTTGGCTGGGAAAACCGCACGGTGATGGAGGATAAAACGTTTCCAGCCGGTACATCGGACTGGGAGATCATGCAGGCAGCGCGCAGTCATGAGGTGAAGGATTTGGTGGAAGATCATAACACCTGCAGTGATGGCAGGCTGAACCGTGTGTTGTTGCGGGTGATCCAAGTGGCCCGGGAGATTCCCTTTGAGTCTGGCGTCACAGGTGTCGAGGATGAATGAAACCCGGTTAAGCGTGTGATTGTGAGTTTGGGGGAGCGCTGGGACACACGCGCTGAATCGGCGTTACGGTAAAGACGCTGCTGGTGAGCGCGGTGTGTTTAGAAAGCGCTGGCTTTGCTTCCCGGATTGGGGGCGGCTTTCCAGGGGTGGCGCTCGCTACGCGAGCTTACCCCTGGCTACCGGCTGCGATCCCTCCGGGATCGGGGGAACGAGAAAGTAGTTTTATGTGGAGGGGCGGAAATTGCGGAGCACCATTGATGACGCAAGATCATGAACAATGACCGGCTGATTCAACAGTTCACGCGCGTGAAGGCAAGGCCCGACGGCCTGCACGTGGAATGTCAGGTCATTTCCTGGCCGCATCCTCACATGCCTCGTTCGCGCTGGGTGAAAGTCGAGACACTGGCTGCTACCACTCCGGAGGAGGAGATCCTTGCTGCCCGGCTTCACCTGCTGAAGTTGCCCCGCTTCTTTGGTGTGTGCCGGATGTGCCGCGAA
This sequence comes from Prosthecobacter sp., assembly GCF_044226605.1. Classification (GTDB taxonomy): domain Bacteria; phylum Verrucomicrobiota; class Verrucomicrobiia; order Verrucomicrobiales; family Verrucomicrobiaceae; genus Prosthecobacter. The sequence goes on from NZ_JBGAGS010000008.1 coordinate 359,608, forward strand.
CGCCAACCCAAGGGTTGGATGCATAGCGAGAGGGTTTGCCAGTCCTGCGCTGTGGATCACCTGGGCGTTGTGTATTGAGCAGCCTAGCACGACTGCTGATGCGGCGATGGGTGATACTCTACGAGAGCTCGGAGGAGCGAGCCCATTTGTGGCGGAGGCCCGTTGCAAACGCTACTGGTGAGCGCGGTCTGAGAAGTAGGCGCTGGATTTGCTGCCCGGATTGTGATGTGGCTTTACCCAGGGTTACCTCGCTGAGGCTCGGTTCACCCTGGGCTACGCTATGTCGCCCCTTTGGGGCTTAAGAACTACTTTGCGGGCAGCACTTGCACCGCATCCAGATGCACATTGCCACCTGCACCGGCGGTGCAGAAGATGACGGCGGAGTCGGATTTCGTTTCAACGCGAATGGACACGAAGGTCCGCGAATTATCCAGAATGAAAACCCAGTTGCGGCGCAACAGGGCTTGTCTGTATGCTTTTCTCGCCCTTTTGGATAGATTGAGTCGGCGCGCAAGCGCCGGCCATCTGCCCCCAACGGACTTTGAAGGGGCATGGACAGACCGTAACAGGGCTCGTGCCGCTCTTGAGTTCAGCACGAAAGTAGATTGGCGTCCATGCCCCGGATGAGTCGGACAAAGCCGAACCATATCCTGTGCCCAGCCTCACCTCTGGCAGCACGAAGACAAGCTGGAACTTGCCGACTCCTTCAACCTCCTCCCAGGGCTGCAACCTGCCCCCATCAACCACCCCATCCATCATGAACACCTCCATCTCTCCCGCGCCCGCCGACGTGCTGGGCATCGACATGAGCAAGACCAAGTTCAACGCGCATCTGCTGCCCTCCCATGGCGGCGGTCAAGGCCGTGAGTTTGCCAACACCCCCGAGGGCTTCCACGCCCTCGACCAATGGCTGCGCCAGCTTCTTGGCAGCAGTGGCCGCACTCGCCTCCGGCTGCATGCCGGTGTTGAGGCCACCGGCAACTATGCCCTGCCTTTGCTCATGCACCTCCACGCCCGGGCACACATCGTGAGCTATCTCAACCCCCGCCGCGTCAAGGACTTCACCCGCTGCCTTGGCCGCAAGGCCAAGACCGACCCCGTCGACGCCCACGACATCGCTCTGATGGTCCAGCGTTTGCGTCCCTCCTCCTGGGTGCCTCCGCCTGCTGAACGCTGCGAGCTGCAGGCGCTGGTGCGCCATCGGCGCGACCTCGTTGCCCAGATCACCGCCAATGACAACCGCCTCAAAACCGTTCACTGCCACACCATCATCACATCCCTGCGCCTGCTGCTCAAACATCTGCGCAAGCTGCTCAAGGACATCGATGGCAAAATCGAGCGCCATACTCTGGCCCACTTCAGCCTGCAGCGCGATGCACGCCTGCTGCAGTCCATCCCGGGCTTCGGCAAGGTCGTCAGCGCAACCATCCTTGCCGAAGTCCCCCGCATGGAGGACTTCTCCCGCGCCAGGGATCTCGTCGCCTTTGCCGGCATGGCTCCCACCACCGCCACTTCAGGCTCCAGCGTGCGCAGGCGCGGACGTCTCAGCAAGGAGGGCTGCCCCTTGCTGCGGCACGTGCTCTACATGGCCGCCATGACCGTCGTGGCGCGCAAAAACACCCTGCGCTCATTTTACGACGCCATGGTCGCCAGGGGCATGGCCAGGGCCTGCGCCCTCGGCGCCCTGATGAGCAGGCTGCTGCGCATCGCCTTCGGCGTGCTCAAACATCAGACTCCTTTTGTCGAAAATTTCGCACGCCTCCCATCTTCATAACCCTTCTCTTTTTTCCTCTTGCCAACACCATATCTACTTTGCTGACGCTTGCTCGGCGCGAGGGGTTACTTGGCGGGGAGGATTTGGACGGCGTCGAGGTGGACGTTTCCGCCTGCGCTGGCGGTGCGGAAGATGACGGCGGATTCTTCGCCGGCGGTGAATTTGTAGGTGCCGAGGGAGTAGGCGCCCTGGGGGTCTTTGGGGGCTTTGGTTTGATCGACAGTCACCGTCTTTTCGCCGTCGGCGGTGAGGAGGGTGACGGGGGCGGTTTTGGCGCGGTTTTCGTGGGGCTGGAAGTAGATGCGGACTTCGTAGTTACCCGTTTGTTTGACGCTGAAGGGGAAGCGGGCGCTGGCGGCTTTGTCGGAGCTGTAGCTGTAGTGCTTGCCGACGTAGGGCCGCAGGCCTTCGCCGTGGGCCCATTTGCCGGTGAGCTCGGCTTCGGTGTCGTCGATGACGAGGCCTTCGAGCTTCTTGGGGTCGATGCTGTCTGCGGAGGTGCCGGGAGGGGGGAGGTCGGGGAGTTTTTTTGCGTTGGCGGGGAGGTAGAGGGCACCCTCGAGGGTGTCGCGACGCATGGCGCCGGGCTGGGACATGAGGTCTTTGAGGATGTCGAGGTACTGCTCATAGACGCCGCGGGGGGTGGTGTGGTGGCGGACGCAGATCCAGGCGGCTTTGCCGACGACCTCTCCCATCATGCCGCAGGTGCGCATGACGCGGGTGGAGCCGAGGGCGTGGCGCTCGACGGAGATGGTGCGGCCGGCCATGAAGAGATTGCC
>NZ_JBGAGS010000009.1:0-331933 GCF_044226605.1 Prosthecobacter sp.
GGACTTGTAGCCGATATCGACGAGGATGACCTGGGGTTTGATTTCGAGGATCTTGCCTTTGACGATGGATCCTTCGGAAAGCTCGCGAAAAGAACCTGCGATCAGGTCTGCGAGTGTCGCTGTTGCGCTCATTATCTGTTTTTTACGGGTTGCGAGTGTTTAGGTGGTAAACCGCACGCGCACCTCCACTCCTGAGGCACCCGGCGGGCTTTCGTCCCGCAAAGCCACAAGGCTCCCGGACAAGAGGGCCGGGAGTGTCGGGGAGGATCGGTGTTTGGCAAGGGGGAAATGTGGGAGAAAACCGGGGCTGGAGGGCCCCAAACTGCGCAGACTCTGCCCTTAACCCCCCACGGATCAGCGAAAGCAGCCATTTCGGGTGCTGCCGGGCTGCGTCCTATGCCTTGAGATATTCCTCTTTGAGCAGCGGAATATCCTCCTCGCAAACCGGGGTGCGGTAAGGCCAGCGCTTGAGCAGCCACTGCCAGAACAAATAGTCCGGGTCGTCCAGCGGTACCTGGATGGCACCATCCCAAAAGCCGGAGCGTTCGGAATAGCCATTGGCCGGAATGTAGATGGTGCCACAGTCCAGAACGCTGCCACTCCGGGGCGAATAGTTTGTGTAGCTCGTAAACGAACGTTTGTCTGTTTGGGGCGGAAGTTCGGAGCACCCCCGGGTCTTCCAGCAGCCAGCGACGATTTCGATGTCATGCGCCTCTTCAGCATCCCACCAGCGGTCAAAGAAAGCCGTCAGGATGTCCATGTCGGTGAGCAATCCTTCAGGCATCTCCAGCATTAACAGAGGACCATACTCCAAGTTCATGCGGAAAAAGGCCTCTTTGCATTTGTTTTTGATCGCAGGCTCCCATCCATTGAGATCGCGCTCAGATGGGACCTCTTCGGTCATGACGACGATGGGAGATTGCATCGACCTGATTTCATGCGCATCGAGCTCTGCACCCTTCGCATTCAGGTGAGCGATGAGTTCCGGCCTGGCTCGGATGACATAGACTTTCCGGCGGCAGAGGTCGCGCGTCTCAGGAAGGTACCGGGGTTCTCGAATCATGCGTGATTTTAAGAACTCAACAAGGCCGCCGCAATGGAAATGCCGGACGTCATTCCGTGCCAGTCACTGCAGCGTGAGCTCCGCGAGATAGATCGCAGTGATGATCTTGCCGGCGGCGTCTTTTTCGTGGCTGGAGTAGTAGGAGACTAGGGCGCGTTTGTCTGACAGAGGGACGAAGCCGGGATAGGAATTGTCGCCGCCGCTGGGGAGTTCGGCGAACTCCTGCAGGGCATCGCCGACGAGCCAGCAGAGCGAGGTCTTGGGGCCGTGCTCCTTGGTGGTTTTGCGGCCGCCAACGAGGGTGTGCTCTCCCCATTTCACCACGAGCGGGCCGCCCACCGGCCGGTCCAGGCTGTGGCGGCTCCACTCCGCGTAGGGTGGCTGGGAGCGGATGACGAGGGCGTTCTTGCCACCACCATGACGCCCGATGGCGAGCAGGCCGCCGTCTTTTTCAAAAAGAAACGCGGTTTCGTCTCCGGCGGCCTCGGCGAAGTAGGCGCGCTTTTTCCAGATCAGGCCGTCATCGCTTTCCAGCATGAGGGACTGCACTTTTTCGCCTTCACCTTTGGGGCCGATGTCGTAGCCGGGCTTCCGCCGGCCGCAGAGGTAGGCCTTGCCACCGGTGGTGGCGGCGCGCCAGATGTAGAGGCCGAAGGTGCCCTCCAGCAGCTCGGGCTCGCTCCACTGCGTGCCATCTGCGCTCCAGGTGGCGAAACCGAGCATCTTGTTCATGTCGTAGTCCTTGGGCTGGATGCTGCCGGGGCCGCTCCACCAGGTGCCGGTGTAAACAAACAGCCGGTCTTTGAAGACGAGGAAGTGAGGATCCCGCGTGTCGCGGTCCTTGATGGAAAAGCGCTGCACCTGCGTCCACGTGGCACCTTCATCCGCGCTGCGCATGACGATGGCGGAGGCGGTGTTGAAAACCATGTGGCCGTCCGGGCAGCTGCGGAAGCAGAGGTAGAGCTGGCCGCGAAAGCGCACGAGATCCGTGAAGGCATTGTGCTCGCCATTGTGGAAGATGCGACGGATGTTGCTGACGGTGACCTGCGGTGGGGACTCGGCAGCGTGGACGGAGGCCAGCAGCAGAAGGGCGAGTGTGGTGATGAGGCGCATGGGAGAAAGATGGAAGGAAAGGCGCAAAGCAGGTGCAGATGCCGCCGGAACCGCCAGCTACAAACGATGCTTCAGCCGCCCTTTCATGGGGAAATCTTCTGTCGAAGCGAGGCAGGCAATTCAGCACGAGCCAGAGCACAGCAAGACTCGGCTGGAAAAAAGGCGGCGCATGGATTTCCGTTGAGGCAGCGGAGGCGGATTCTTGGGGCTTCCGTTGGAGATGATGAGACGATATGCCAGGTAGGATGGCAGCGGCTTCACCTTTCCTGTTGCGGCGCTGGCGCGGCGGCGGCAGCCGTGGGCGCGTAGGACTCAGTGGGAAAGGAGACCGGGTAGAGCGGGATTTGGGGGCAGCAGTCTTCCACGGGAATGTAGCCGCTGTCCGGTGGCTCTGGAAGCCGGACCTGGTAGGGCATCCAGACAAACCGCTGCAATTTGGGCATTCGAAACAGCGGACAATCGATCAGCGGATAGTACCGCTTGTTAAACTCCTGCTCGGCAGCCTTCCTGCATGCGGCGGCCAGAGCCTCGGCGGCACGCGCTTCGGCCCGTGCTTGCGCGGCGGATTGCATCTGCGCGCTGACCATTTCAAAGCAGGCGATCAAGACTCCGCACAGGCACACGACGAGGGCCATGCTGAAGCCCGCGCCAAACGCCGCCTGCATGTCCGTGGCACGACCGGGGGTGCCCGGGGCTGGAAGGCGGAGACTGCTGTCCATGCACGGGGTTATAGCGGACCGACGCAAAAAGTGTCAATCATTTTGCGGGGACAGGAAATGGGCGCTTTCAATAAATGGTGGGCAAGGGGTCATCATGACGGCCTGAGATACCCAAAAAAAGCACAGCCTCGGCCAAGGCAGGAGTGATGCAGCGGTGCGACGGCGGTTGCTTCGGGGGCGGGGTGCCATCATCTTGAAGGGGTCTGCCTGTTAGGCCTTTCCTTTTTGCCTTTATGCTGATGTTTTCCACAAGAGCTCGTGCCGCAGTGCGCCTGGCGCTGGGCATGGTGCTGCCGTTGTTGTTTTGTGGTGCTGGATCCAGCTTCGCTGCGCAGCCGCATTATCTGCAAGCGTATGACGGGGCTTTGCAGGGCACGTGGTCGTATTTTGTGTGGGATCTGGGCGGGCCGGTGAATGTGAATCTGGCGGCCTCCGCGCCGGGGCGCACGGGGAATGCCATTGAGGTGACACCGGCGCCGGGCAATGCCTACTGGGCCTTTGGCCTGCAGGATGTGAAGCCGGGAAATGACCAGCAGTGGAAGTACATGAACGAGATGCGCACGGTCGAGTTCGACATCTACTTCGAGCCGGGGTCCACGGGCGTGGAGGACATCCTGCTCTGGCCCACGGGGAACTACAACGTGCCCAGCTCGCCGCATCTGATCGATCTCATCCCCGGCTGGGCGACGATGACGAATGCGCAGCGCTACGGTCAGTGGTTTCACATTACCCTGGACATGACGCAGTGGCAGCCGGGCTTGAAGGCTTTCGCCGGTATTTTGATCGCCAGCTGGGGCAATGGCGCGCCGCACTACCGTGTGGCGGATGTGAAGCTGGGCTGGGCGGATGATGCCACCGCTCCCGTGCTGACCACGGGGACGACTTCCTATGACAGCACGGCGCACAGCCTGACGCTGAACTTCACCACGGACGAGCCCACCGTCTGCGCCATCGAGTACGGCGTCGGCAATTACAACACCCGCGTCTGGTCCGACGACTCGCGCAATTGGGACACCTTTGATGCTGGCGATCATCAAAACCTCACGCACAGCGCGGTGCTGCCGTTCCTCATTCCAGGCGCGACGTATCAGTACCGCATCATCGCCATGGATCATCGCACCGATGCCACCGCCGTGCCGAATCGCGCAACTTCCACAGGCAGCTACACCGTGCCCGGGCCGCCCTACACACCGCCGACGCCGCCCGCGCTGACCTATGTGTGGGCCTACCAGAATGCGCTGCTGGGCTACTGGGTGCGCTCCGCCTGGGAGCAGAACGGCCCGCTCTACACCGACTTCAATGCGGCCGCGCCCGGACGCAGCGGCAAGGCCATCGAGGTGCGCTTTGATCCCACCAATCTGTATGAAGCCGTGGGTGTGGGAGAGCGGCGCGATGGCTGGGACAATCAGTGGAAGTTCTTCAATGAATTCCGCACCCTGGAGTTTGATGTTTACTTTGAGCCAGACTCCGCAGGGCACGAAAGCTTCATGGTGTACATGGATGACGCAGGGCTGGCGGACAATGCGCCCTACCTCACCGACTTGATCCCCGGCTGGCTGGAGATGACGCCCGCGCAGAAGTTTGGGCAGTGGATCCACATCACGGTGGATCTGCAGCAGATGAAGCCGAAGTGGCCGGCGTTTTCGGGCTTCCTGCTGTACAATAATGCGGGCGCCGTGACCACGCACTTCCGCCTCGAGGACATCAAGGCGGGCTGGGCCACGGATACCACGCCGCCTGGCATCACGCTCACCACCAACTCGCTCAGCTTTGACTACCAGCAGTACACGCTGAACTTCACCACGGACGAGTCCGCCGTCACGCAAGTGGACTACGGCATTGGCAGCTACGCCAATACCGTGCAGGTGGAGGCGAATGGCTGGGCGGGCTTTTCTCCCGCCACGAGTCCTTACACCAGCCATGGCGCCGTGCTCACGGGGCTCACGCCAAACACGACCTACCAGTACCGCATTGTGGCGAAAGATCACCGCACGGATGTGAACGCCACGCCGAACCAGGGCGTGTACACTGGCAGCTTCACCGTGCCGCCAGCGCCCACCACGCCACCCACACTCTCGCCCATCACGGTCACGGACATCACGGGAAATCGCGCCACACTTTCCTGGACCGTTGAGCGGCCGTCCACGGCGGTGGTCACGTATCAAAAAGCAGACGGCCAGGTGGTCACGCGCACCTTGAGCAGCTTTCAGAGCAGCCAGAGCATCGTGCTGGATCTCATCGAGCCGCTCACCGCCTACACCGTCACGGTCGCGGTTACGGATTCCTTCCATTTTACCAGCACGGGCGGCACCAGTTTTACCACCACAGCGGCAGCGGCGCCCACGGTAACGATCACGGCTGATCCCGCACACACGCTGTCGATTTCCAAATGGATCTACGGCATCAATGACGTGCTGGGCTATGATGCCCAGGGCACTTGGAACCGCCTGCTGCAGCGCTCCATCGCGCCGCGAAATCTCACCCTCGGCCGCTACGGCGGGAACCGCTGGACGGCCTACAACTGGGAGAACAACGCCTCCAATGCGGGCTTCGATTACTTCTACCAAAGCGATGATTTCCTCGGCGGCGGCAGCGTTCCCGCAGAGGCCGTGCGCGATCCGGTGGCAGACCTGCGCACGCACGGCATGGCCACGCTCATCACCGTGCCCATGCTCGGCTATGTGGCGGGAGACAAGAGCGGCCCCGTGGATCTGAATGATCCCAATCACCTCGCCACGCGCTTCAAGCAGCTCGTTTACCGCAAGGGCTCCGCTTTTACCGCCACTCCTTCCACCACGGACGCCTTTGTGTATGCAGACGAGTTTGTATGGGCGCTGCGCAATCAGTTCTCCGCCGACATCTACGGCGATGCCCAGGCACCCACCTTCATCAGCCTGGACAACGAGCCCGACCTCTGGCCCAGCACGCATGCGGAGATCACGCACACGGCGGTGAATTCAGACACCTTCATCCAGAAGACCATCGATCTCAGCAGCGCCATCAAGGACGCCGCGCCCACTGCCGTGATCTTCGGCCCGGTGAACTACGGCTTTCTGGGCATGTACAACTGGCAGACGGAGGGTGGATTTTCCAGCACCTCATGGTTCACCGACAAGTTCCTGCTCGCGCTGAAGGCCGCCTCGCAGTCAGCGGGGCATAGGCTGGTGGACGTGTATGACATGCACTGGTATGTGGATGCCGTGGTGCCTGGCACCAGCACGGGCATCGGCAGCCTGCGCGGCCCCACGCTCAGCGCGGCGGAGATCGACGCCATCGTGCAAAATCCGCGCAGCCTGTGGGACAGTTCCTATCAGGAGAGCTCATGGATCACCCGAGACGTGCTCGGCGGACCCATCGCCATCCTGAACCGCATCCAGGCGAAAATCGACGCAGACTGGCCCGGCACCAAGCTCGCGGTCACAGAATACAACACCTCGGGAGACAACCACATCGCAGGCACCATCGCCCAGTGCGACTACCTTGGCATCTTCGGCCAGAAGGGGATCTACGCCGCGAATTTCTGGCCCATGAGCCCGAGCTATCCTTTCCTGCTGGCAGGCTTCAAGATGTACCGCGATTACGACGGCAATCTCGGCTCCTTCGGCGACATCTGCGTGCCTACGACCTCCAGCGACACCTCGAAAGTCTCCACCTACATCAGCAAGGACAGCACGAATGTAAACCGGCATGTCATCGTCGCCATCAACCGCTCCCAGGCAAGCCAGGATGTGGCATTCAATGGTATGAACATCTCCGGCACGGCGCGGGTGTACCGCCTGCAGGGTGCCTCCACCACGCCCGTCTTTGTGGGCGAGGTGCCCGCGGATCTGTCCAGCTGGGTCGTCACCCTTCCCGCGCTCAGCGTCTCCACCATCGAGATCACCGCTCCGTCGCTCTCACCCATCGAAACCTGGCGTCTGGCGAAGTTTGGCAGCAGCGCCAACAGCGGCAGCGGTGCGGACATGGCCATGCCTGCGCATGACGGCATCCCCAACCTCATGAAGTATGCGCTGAATTTGGAGCCCTTTACCCCTTCGCGACACCCGATCAGCACTGACACCAGCAGCGGCAACCTGCGCCTCACCGTCACCCGCAATCCCGCCGCCACGGATGTGACCTATGCCGTGGAAATTTCCACCGACCTGAGCAATCCCGCCGGCTGGACCACGGTGGGAACGACCGTGGAAGTGAACACCAGCACCACGCTGCAAGTGCGCGACAGCCTGCCGATAGGAACAGGAGGCCCGCGCCGGTTCATGCGGGTGAAGGTGGTGAGGCCTTGAGCATCGTGCCTCCGCGGTAAAAACAAACCCTCTTGATCCAGACCCGTCTTCAACAGATCATGGCATGACCAACCGCCATGCACAGGCGGCCTGTTCATTGCCGGCAGTCATGATGATCTGCGAAACCCGCGCCGGGCATCATTTGCCAGTGCGTGCCGGCCGAACGCCGGTGACCGCGGCCATGCGCAAATCGGTGAGCCATTCGTCGAAGACGCGCTTTTTCTCCTCGGGGTCGCTGATGCCCTGGGTGATCCTCGCCTTCATGATGGAGACCGTCATGGCGTCGAGTCGTCCGGTCTTGAACTGCTCAAGGCTCATGCCCTGCCGCTCCAGATCGCGCTCAAAGGCAGCGGGATCATTGCCGAAATCCTTCGCCACCCGGGCGGCGATTTCATCGTTGATGGCCTTCTCACCGATCTGCGTGATCGTTCCTCCCATGCGTTTGAATTCCGCCAGGATCAGCTGCTGATCGTCCAGGACCGCAGGTGCAGCAGCCGTCGGTCCTGAGTCGGGGTCTGGGTCAGGCGGTGGCAGGTTCGCAGGCATGGCTTTGTGTGCAGCCTCCTGAGCTTCGGGCGCCGCGCCGGATTTGGAGTGGGATTGAGCAACCACGGATGCGGGTGCAGGCGCTGTCCGTGGTGGCAGCAAGAATGGCAGGCTGAGGGCGGCAAGGGTGCCGGTGGCGAGAATCGCCTTGGTCGTGGTGGTCATGGTGATGAGAAGAGACGATGCCGATGTCGATGCAGAACCCGTGCCTGCCGCGCTGGAGCGCACGCCGCTGACGGCGATCTTGCCGAGGGCAGAATGGAGTGTGGCTGGTGCAGCCTGCACGCTGTTCGCGTTCAGCAGGCCTGCCAGCCCAAGGCCACACACCACGCCCTTCTTTCGCAGTCCCTCACGCAGCATCTGCAGTGCAGCGTCGATCTGGCGGGAGACCGTGGACTGACTCAGACGAAGACGCCGGGCCATTTCCTCCTGTGTGCGCTGCTCCAAAAAATGTTCGATCAGCAGCACGCGGCGTTCCTCGGGCAGGGCGTCGAGAACTTCATCCACCACGGGTTCGATCTCCGCCCAGGAGCCGTCCTTGTCCTCATGCAGCACCTCCACGGCGGCCTGCTCATACCGCTGGCGCCGCTGCTCCCCGCGGATGGCGTTGCATGCCTTCTGCCGTGCGACGTGGTGCAGCCATGCCGCCACGGATTCCTGAATGGATGCTCCCCGCCTGGCCAGCGCCAGAAAGGTGTCCTGCACCACCTCCTCCGCCAGCGCGGCGTTTTGAGTGATGCGGCGCGCCACGGCAAACACCATGCCTGCATGCACCTTCATCAGGGAATGAAATGCCGCCGCATCGCCGCGGCGATGGTAGAGGGAGAGAAGATGAAGATCGGTTTCCATGCGGGGTATGGCAGCCGTTCAAAGCCGCCGCACATTCATGATGCCACCGCCCGCCGAGGATTTATGCAAAAAAATGTTTCGGCTCGTTCTGCATTCACTCTTTCCCCTCCCCGCCCCCTGCACTTGCTCTCAAACGAATGGGAGACGTGGAATGCGCGAAGCGATAGGTGGAAATCTCGGAGGTGGTGCGACGGGCGGTGTCAGCCCTGCGGCACGCACAATCTTCTGACACTTTCCCTCTGGCGATTCCCTGCGGGGGACGCCAGTTTACGGAGATGTCCCAGCACGCTGATTCATCTCCTTTAGAAACGCGCCGCCACTGGCTGCAGCGCGGCCTGCTGGCATTGCCCGCGGCGCTGGCCGGATGCGTGGCACCGTCTTCTTCTTCGATGCTCGGCTTCTCCGCCCGAAAAAGCCGCGCGCAGTGGGAATACCACAACCGCTTTCTCGCCTCGGGCGCGCGTCTGCGCTTCCGCTCTCACAGCGCGCATGGCCGCCCCTTCACTGCGGGCATGGAGGCTTTTTACCGCGCTCACAAGCGTGACCCCCGCATCGGCTACGCGGTTAAAAATCTCGCCACCGGGCACTATCTGGCGGAATTTCAGGCGGACAAACTTTTCGTGGGAGGCTCCATGCCCAAGCCCGCCGTGGCAGCCGTGCTGCTGGAGAAACGCCGTGGCAGTCTGACGCGCGACGAATTTCAGCACATCGTGTATGCCTGCGACCAGAGCATCAATGCCTCCTGGTTCTACCTGATGGCCCGCATCACACCGGCGGACGAGCAGTACTTTGAGCAGAAGTACCATCTGCCCAATGTGCAGATCATCAACAACCTCCAGTCACCGCGCTTCTATGCGGAGTTCTACGAACGCTGCGTGAACTACCGCCTGGACTACGGCTGCGAGCTTCTGCTGGAGGCCATGCGGCGGGATCAGTATGGCCTGGGCCGCTGGGTCATGCCCGCGAGCATCACCTACATCGGCGGCAAGACAGGCAACTACGGCGAGTGGGACCACGAATCCCTCTTCTTCTACCACCGCAACACGCCCTACGCCATCGTGCTCTACACCCGGGGCAACTTCGCCCCGCGCAATGAGCTCGGCTGCATGATGGGCGGCCTGTTCCACGAATACTGCCGGTGACCCGCAAAGTACTCACGAGCTTTAGCTCGCTCTGGAAAGCGCCGCTCATCCAAAGCGATCGCAAAACTCGCGAGCGCTCTCTCAAACCGCATCGCCACGCGTCTGCGAGTTCATCCCTTCAAACAGCACGGCGCCCGATCCACTTGTTTCAAGTCATCGTTCCCTCTGTGGCAGCACTTCCACTTCGATGTCCCGCACGACGAGTGACGAACTCGTCTTCACCGGCTTCTCCGGCTCCAGCCAGGCGGCCTGCCGGGTGCCGGAGAAAAGCTTGCGCCGCAGCGTGTAGTACAGCGCTGCGACAGCGGAAACCGCCAGCCCGGCCACAGCCACCGCAGCACCGACCATGAGCACCAGCGCGACGAGTCCCACGCCTACGACTGCGATGACGCCGAGCATCAGCATGGCGGGCAGTCCGCGGATTTCGAAGGTTTTCGGTCTCATGTGAAGAAGATGCGGCCTGTCCCTGCGATGACAACCCCTATCGCACCCTCAGCGGTTGCAGAACCCAGGCTACTTTGTAGTCACCGCCGGTCAGCTTCTGGAAAATAAATGGGCATGCAGCTCGGGCACAGGGAGTGGGTGAAGTTTGCTTCAGTGTGCGCCGAGACGTAGATTTCCAGGCCGTGCCATTCTCCCTGCTCATCGCGGATGTTTTTGCAGGCCGCGCAAATGGGCAGCAGGCCGCGCAGGGTCCGCACCTCCGCCAGTGCCTCGTCCCTTTCCGTGATCGCACGCCGCAGGGCGGCCTCACGCAGCCGCAGCGGTGTCACATCCGCCACATGCGCCCAGAAGCCGTGCACCCGGCCTTCTTCGATGTCCGGCGTGTAGGTGGCGATGCTGTCCTTCGCTCCTCCTTGAGGCAGCGGAATGTGCCGCTCAAACTGCTGCAGCTCCCCGCGCAGCGCCCCGAGAATGTAGGGCAGGTTCAGTTCATACAGCGGCCCAAGCAGGTCCCTCATGTGCATGCCCACCATTTCCTCCGGGCTTCGGCCAAACCACTCCCGATAAGCCTCGTTGGATAAGCAGCAGCGCTGTCCAGCATCCCAATACGCCACCATGGCAGAGATCTGGTTGACCGCTTTGAGAGCCAGCCTGGCGGGTTCGAGGGTATTCAAAAACATAAAGGGGGGAACTATTTATCGCTCCTGATGAAGCGCCTTTTACATAAAGACACGCACGACCGCTGCGCCGTTGAATGCAGAGACGCTGCCGCCCACTTTTAAGAAGCCCCACCTCCTGCCGGCTTATGGCGGCGGTCTCATTTGCTTGTCACCCCGGCCTCTCCCACCTCCCATCCGCGCCCTGCGGCGCGGATGGCCACGGCGGTGGCCTTGTCCGGCCAGGGGGCGCTGAGCTGGTCTTTGAAGTACGTTTCCCAGGTGATCCATTTGCCATTGATCTGCGCCTGCATGACCCACCAGCGCGTGGCGTTCATCCATTGCGGATCGCTGTGCTGCCAGTCGACCGTGAGCCTGCCGCCGGGCACTGTCTTGCCAACGATCGGCGCGGGCAGCTGCGCCTGGCTGATCCATGGAGAGGCGGGCTGCAGCGCATGGGTCACGTAGGCGCGCTCCTTCGTGTAAGTGCCCAGCTTGCCGAGGTCTTTGTGCAGCGCCCCGAAGTGCCAGTGAAAGTGGCCCGGCGTCATTTTACTGCCGCGCTCCCGCAGCACGCTCATCTGATGGAGGATCTCGCCGGCGTTGCGATCGTTCCCGACTTTCGAAGAATCCATGCCCGGCCAGATGTGGCGGCCCTGAGTGTTCTGCTCCAGCCACCAGTCGTAGTAGGTCGCAAAGCCGAGCTTGGGCCGGTCGATCGTCCAGTACAGCTGCGGCGTGAAGTAGTCCACCCAGCCCTCCTGCAGCCATTTGCGCGAGTCCGCGCCAAGATCCTCATAGGGGTCCAGCCCGCCGCCGGTTCCTTCAGGAAAATTGGGCCGCCACAGGCCGAAAGGACTGATGCCAAACTTCACATACTGCTTCTCGGCCTTGATGCCCTCATAGATGGCGCGCACGGTGTCATCCACATTCTGCCGCCGCCAGGCGGTGAGCTCCAGCGTCCCACCTGCGGCCTTGTAGCGGCCGTAGCTCCGGTCATCCGGAAAAGGGATCTTCTTTTTCGCCGCATCCATGATGGGATAAGGGTAGAAATAATCGTCGATGTGGATGCCATCCACATCATAGCGCCGTGTCACATCCATGATCACCGCGAGGGCCTGCGCGCGCACCTCCGGCACGCCTGGGTCCATCCACGTGTCGGGGCCGTATTTCATCGTCCACTCCGGGTGCTTGCGCACGATGTGGTCCGCGCTCGGCGCCCGCTTTTCACCCGCCAGAGCACGAAAGGGATTGAACCACGCATGCAGCTCCATCCCGCGCTTGTGCGCCTCATCGATCGCAAACGTCAGGGGGTCCCACAAAGGCGAGGGCGGCGTGCCCATCTTGCCCGTGAGGAAAGGCGACCACGGTTCGAGCTTCGAATCATAGACCGCATCTCCCGCCGGTCGCACTTGGAATATAAGGACGTTCAGCCCCACATCCGCCGCGGAGTCGATCAGTTTCCGCAGCTGCTCCTGCTGTCTGGCCACAGGCAGCCCCGGCTCGCTGGGCCAGTTGATGCAATGCACCGTCGCGATCCATGATCCCCGCAGCTCGCGCGCCGGTGGCGGCACGCTCGTCTGGGCTTGCAGCGTGACGGCGCCGGCGAGGAGCAGGGAAAAGGGCAGCAAAAATCTCGAAAACATGTCTCCCAAGAAAACGCTTCACACGCGATGTGTCGCTGAATTTTTCTCATCTATGCCGTAATGATGTCCCGCATGTTTTTTCGTTCCTTATCCTGCCTAACCTTTGCGCTTACTTTGGCCTCCTGCTCGTCCTTGCGCTCGCCCATCGTCCCCGGCGCCAAGCCGAAGGACCATGGAGCCATCGGCGCGACGGAGGGACCCGTGTGGCACGATGGTTCTCTCTACTTCACCGATGGCAAGCACATCAACCGCATGGGACCGGACGGTAAGACAACGGTCTTCCGCCACAATGCATCGAACGGCCTGCTGTTTGACAAGGAGGGAAGACTCGTGGCATGTGAGTCCGGTTTGCGGCGCGTGACGCGGACGGAGAAGGATGGGAGCATCACGGTGCTGGCAGACCGATTTGAAGGGAAGCGGTTTAACTCGCCGAATGATCTGTGCATGGACTCAAGGGGACGGATTTATTTTACGGACCCAAGGTATGGGTCGAGGGATGGGATGGAGCTTTTTGAAAAAATCACCGCTTCAAATTTATACGGTATTCCAGGAACTTACGGCCCATTTCCTTTGAACAGTCGAGTCATCACGGAAATTAATCAGTTCCATCTAAGATTGAGTCGCCAGTTGTTTAGCGCAAGGACACCCGGGGATATGTTACAGGTCGCGAATAAGAATAATAAAGAACGATTTCGTCCCTCCATCGAAGGCGTTTATCGCATCGATCGTCAGGCCAGGTTACCGGATGGTCTTTGCTCCTTCGCCTATGACATCCCTAACGTCACACGCATCCATTGCGACGGCGCCGAACGCCCCAACGGCATCCTCATCTCTCCAGACGACCACTACCTCTACATCGCCGATAACAATAACAACAACCACGGCGGCTCACGCAAACTCCTGCGCTACACGCTCGATAAAAACGGCGACGTCAAACCCGGTTCCCGCAAAGTCCTCTTCGACTGGAAAGACGGCCGCGGCCCCGACGGCATAAAAATGGACAGCGCAGGCCGCATCTACGTCGCCGCTGGCACCAACAAACCCACCGAATTTGAAACCACCCGCTTCAAAGCCGGCTGCTACATCCTCTCTCCCTCCGGCCGCCTCCTCGACTTCATCCCCACCGCCCCGGACGAATGCTGCAACTGCGCCTTCGGTGGCAAAGATGGCAAGACGCTTTTCATCACCTCCGGCGGCCATCTCTGGAGTGTGCCTCTGCGCTGAGTCATGGAACTCTCGATTAACGCGACAGCGTCGTGGAGTGCGGTGGCACAGATGCAAGGCGCAAGCCTGCATCGACGACACCGCTTTCGCAGGGTGAAGTGTATTCTTCGGCCTCACCCTGCCATCCAGCCTGCGAAAAGCGGTGTGGCGCTGCGCTTCCCACCGCACTCCAAAACGCATCGCGCCCCCGTAGATTCTGGACCCATCGCAACCAAAAGGCTAAAATGCCTGCTATCCCCCCTTTCACCACGCGCCCTGCGTGACAGTGTTTTTCGTTTGCCCGCGTTTTATTTCTTCCCCTCATGAACCTCAATCTGCACCGCCCCATCTCACGCCGCACGCTGCTGCAGGGCACCGGCATCACGCTCGCGCTGCCGTTCCTCGAAACGATGCTGCGTGCCGGCGAAACCGCCAAGGTGCCGCGCCGCATGGTCGCCATCGAGACAAACATGGGCATCATTCCCCAGTTCTTCTTTCCCGAGAAAAGCGGGCGCGACTATGCGCTCTCGCCTTATCTGCAAAAGCTCGCGCAGCATCGTGAAAAGATGACCGTCTTCTCCGGCGTGAGCCTGCCCGGCGTCACCGGCGGCCATGCAGCGGAGCGATGCTTTCTCACCGGCACACCGCATCCGGATCGCGGCGGCTTCCGCAACTGGGTCTCGCTCGATCAATTTGCCGCCGAGCACATCGGCGTGGCCACGCGCCATCCTTCGCTCTCCTTGGCGATGGTCAGCGATGGCTCGCCCACGCTCAGCTACACCCGCAGCGGCGCGCCGATCCCCGCCGAGAAAAGCCCGAGCAAGCTCTTCCAGAAACTCTTCGTGCAGGGCAAGGCCAGCGAAGTGGAGGCCAATGTGGAGGCCCTGCGCCAGGGCCGCAGCATGCTCGACTTCGTGGGCAGCCAGTCCAAGCGCCTCAATCAAACGCTCACGCATGCCGACAAGCAGCGCATGGATGAATACTTCACCTCCGTGCGCGAGTTGGAAAAGCGCCTGCATGCCGCCGAGGAATGGGAGTACAAACCCAAGCCCGTCGTCAAAAGCACTGCGCCGGCAGACATCGACGATGCTCGCGAATTCGTGGCGAAATCGAAGCTAATGTACGACGTGATGAAGCTCGCGCTGGAGACCGACTCCACCCGCATCATCACCCTCTTCATCGACACCGGTGTCATTCACAACATCACCCATCACGGCAACCGCCCCGAAGCCCTCGCCGAGTTGCGCGAAAAAGAAGAGGCGCAGTTTGGCGCACTCAATGGCTTCCTCACCGCACTCGACGGCACGAAGGAGGAAGGCCAGACCCTGCTGGACCGCACGCAGGTGCTCTATGGCACGCCGATGGGCAGCGCGAATTCCCACAGCAATGTGAACCTGCCCGTGCTGCTGGCCGGTGGCGGCTTCAAGCACGGCCAGCATCTCGCCTTCGACACGCAGAACAACTATCCCCTGAGCAATCTCTACCTCTCCATGCTGCACCGCCTCGGCATCGAGACGAATGAATTCTCCACCGCCAAAGGCACGATGAAGGGACTGGAGCTGGCATGATGAAACCACTCGCCTTCGCCCTGCTCGCCGGTGCTCTGCATGCCGCCGAACCCGCCGCTTTTCTCGACACCCACTGCGTCGGCTGCCACGATGCGGACACGCACAAAGGCAATCTCGACCTCACCGCCCTGAAGCAGGATTTCGGCAACGCGGAGAACTTTGCCGCATGGGTGAAGATCCATGACCGCATCGAGTCCGGTGAAATGCCGCCCAAGAAAAAAGCGCGCCCGCCTGCCGCAGACGTGAAAGCCGTGACCACATGGCTCAATGACACTCTGATCAAAGCCGAGAAGCTCGATACCGCCGGCCGCACCGGCGTGCGCCGCCTCACGCGCAGCGAATATGAAAACACCGTGCGCGATCTCTTCGACATGCCGGGCATCGCCTTGCAGGCAGGCCTGCCCGCCGACGGCTCCGCGCATGGCTTTGACAACAACAGCGAAGCCCTGGACATCTCCCACGTCAATCTGGCGCGCTACATCGAGGCCGCGGACAAGACACTCGACATGGCCATCGCCACGCGCCCCACAGCGCCAAAGTCCGAGATCGTGCGGCTCTCGCTCGCACGCAATTACGAGCCCGACATCATGCTCATGCAGGGCGATGCCATGCTGCTGCGCGACAAGAAAATCGATCCCGCCTTTCCGCCCGCCGGCGAATACGGCCATGTCAATCAGGGCGCTCACGAGCAGCTCGGCATCTTTGACCGCATGAGCAGCGTGGGCGTCTTCCGCCATGAGGACGAATCCTGGAACGCCTACTTCCGCCACTTCGCCGCGCTCTATCCAGGCCGCTACAAGGTGCGCGCTTCATTCTACAGTTTTCAGTGGGACCAGGGAAAAATCCTGCCCTCGCGCGGCACCGAAGCCGCGCGCCTCTCCGTGGTGCAGTTCAATGAAAACGGCCGTGGCGGTCAGCACCCGAGCTACGTGCTCGGGTATTATGATGCACCTTCGCTGGAGTCGAAGATTCACAACCTCGATGTCTGGCTGAACTCCAAGGAAACCCTCGGCTTCAATGTCGCCTCGCTCGCACCCGTGGTCCTCTATCGCGTGGGCACCTGGGGGCAGAAGGACCGCACCATGGGCTACACCGGCCCCTGCATCGCCAATGATTGGGTAGAGATCGAAGGCCCGCTGCATGAGGTGTGGCCGCCCCGCGCGCACCAGCTTCTCTTTGGCGATCTGCCGCTCACCGAATTCAAAGGCCCACACCCGCCTGCGCGTAAAACCCTCAAGCAGGAAGTGATCGGCACCAGAAACAAACCCGAGCCTGAACCCGGCATCTGGACCGTGGAGCCCAAAGAACCCCTCGCCGCCGCAGACCACCTACTCGCTGACTTTCTGCCAAAGGCCTTTCGCCGGCCTGTGAGTGATGAAGTGCGCCAGCAATACGTCGCCCAGGCAGATGCGCGCCTCAAAGCAGGCGACAGCTTTGAAACGGCCATGCGCTGGGTGTACCGTGCCGCACTGTGCTCTCCCGATTTCCTCTACCACATCGAGCCACAGAAAAAGCTGGATGACGCCGCACTCGCCGCACGCCTCTCCTACTTCCTCTGGAATTCCGCGCCCGATGCCGAGCTGCTGCAGCATCCGCGCAACTTCAATGCGCAGGTCGAACGCCTCCTCAAAGATCCGAAATCCCAGCGCTTCATCGAAGACTTCCTCGGCCAGTGGCTTAAACTGCGTTCCATCGCCGCAAACGATCCCGACAAAAAACTCTACCCCGAGTTCAGCCCTTACTTGCAGGACAGCATGGTCGCTGAAACACGCGCCTACTTCCGCGAGCTGATCGAAAAGAATCTCCACACCGGTTATCTCGTGCAGTCAGACTTCGCCATGCTCAATGAAAAGCTGGCCGTTCACTACGGCATCTCCGGTGTCAGCGGTCCCGCAATCCGTCGTGTCGCCTTGCCGAAAGATTGCGCACGTGGCGGCTTCCTCACGCAGGCCGCTCTGCTAAAGGTCACCGCCAATGGCACCACCACCTCTCCCGTGGTACGCGGCGCCTTTGTGATGGCCCGCCTCCTCGGCAAGCCACCTGAACCCCCGCCGCCGAATGTACCCGCCGTCGAGCCAGACGTGCAGGGCGCCACCACCATCCGCGAACTGCTGGACAAACACCGCGCCGACGCCACCTGCGCCTCCTGCCACGCCAAGATCGATCCGCCCGGCTTCGCGCTGGAATCTTTCGATGTCATCGGCGGCTTGCGCGATCGCTACCGCTCCCTCAATGAGAAGAGCGATCCCGCACCGCGCGGCAGCATCGATCCCAAAATACCCATCAGCTTCAAGCTCGGCCCCAAGGTGGATGCGAGCGGCCAGTTCGCCGACGAACGCAAGTTCAGCGGCATCACCGATTTTAAAACCATGCTCGCTGCCGACAAACACACGCTGCTGCACAACCTCGCCCAGCAGCTCGTCATCTATGCCACCGGTCGCGACGTGGCCTTCGGCGATCGCGCCGCGCTGAATGACATCGTGGCGCGCGCCGAAAAACAAGGCGGCGGCATCCGCACCTTGATCCACGAAGTCGTCCTCAGCCCTCTTTTCCAAACCCGCTGATGAAACACCTGCTCCTCATCTTCAGTCTCATCGCGCTGCACCTGCACGCCGATGAATCCAAGCACCGCATCATCGGCCTCAGCGAACCTTCTCGCGAAGCAGATCTGCGCGAGCAGGTCAAAACCATGCCCGAGGTCGAACTCGCCGCTTTCAACTTCGACACCGCCGAAGTCACCTTCCGCTACGACGTGGCAAAGCTGATCACGAACTATAACGCGAAGAAGCCTCCGTCACCGGAGGCCATCACCAAACGCCTCGAAGACCTGCTGCGTGCCGCTTCCAACGGCGCCTTCATCCTCGCACCTCTCACCACGCTGCCTGCCGACAAGCTGCAAAAGCTGGAGATCCAGTGCGGCCTGCTCGACTGCAAAGGCTGCCGCTACGGCGCTTACATCGCCGTGGCAAAGCTCGACGGCGTCGAGCACGCCACCGTGAATGAGCACGCGCTCCTCACCGTGTTGATCGATCCCGCCAAGACCAACCGCGAGGCCCTCGAAGCAGCCCTGAAAAAAGCCCGCGTGGAACTCAAGCCACTATGAAAACCGCTCTGCTCTTCTGCCTCGCATCCCTGAGCTTGCTCGCGGACGAACTCCCAGACATCCGCAGCGTGCCAGCGGATCTCCAAGTGCCCGCGCTAAGCGAAGAAGCTCCAGCACCTGGCAAGCGCGTGAAGCACAAACTCGAAGGCTGGAAGAACACGGCGCTGTACAATGTGCTCTACCTTCCCACCGACTGGAAACCCGGCGTCAAAATGCCGGTGATCGTCGAACTCGCCGGCAACGGCAACTTCAAGAGCAAGCAGGGAGATGTAAGCACCGGCGTGCCTGAAGGCAGCAATCTCGGCTACGGCCTCTCCGCCGGCAAAGGCTTCATCTGGCTCTGCGTGCCATATGTAAATGGAAAGGGCGATGAGATCGCCATCACCTGGTGGGGCACACCGCCCACCTATGATCCCCAGCCCACTCTGAAGCATCTGCGTGAGGCGGTGAAATCCGTCTGCCACGAATTCGGTGGCGATGAATCCAAAATCCTGCTCTGCGGCTTCTCCCGTGGCGCGCTGGCCTGCAACTACCTCGGCCTTCATGATGAAGAAACCGCCAAACTCTGGTGCGGCTTCTTTGCTTACAGTCATTTCGACGGCGTGAAAACATGGCCCTACCCCGGCTCTGATCGCGAATCAGCGCTCGTGCGCCTGAAGCGCCTCGGCGCCCGCGCGGAGTTCATCTGTGGAGAAGGCTCCAATGCGCAGACCTCGGAAGCTTATCTGCGTCCCCTGCTTCCGGATGCCGACCTCACGTTCATGAGCACCGGATTCCTCAACCACAACGATGCATGGACCCTTCGCCCCAGCCCTGCGCGAGACAAAGCACGCGAGTGGCTGCAGCGCGTTACTTCTGGCCGCCCAGCAGGTCCCAAGCCTTGAAGAGTTTTTCGCCCTGCTGCGGGTTGATCATCTTCACGTAGCCCAGCATGCCGCTGACCCAGCCGGCAAAGTTGTCATGGCCGATGCGGTTCTGCGCCGGGATGCCCGTCTGCTTGGCCTGATGCAGGATCGCCCGCAAACGGCGGCGGGTTTTGCGATCTACATTGCAGCGGTCATTCACCACCACACCGGTGACGCTCTGCTGCGCATTGCGGCGCTGGATGCGCGTCTTCGCCTCATTGACCTCAAAATGCTCGTCCTTCACGATGTTGTGCAGGCGGCTAAGAATCAGCGCGGTGGCCTTGGCGGATTCGCCATGGGCGGAGAAGGTCAGGTCATCCGCATAGCGCGTATAGGTCCAGCCATGCTTCGCGGCCAGTGCTGCGAAGCGCAGGTCCAGCTTGCGGGCGCAGAGATTGCTCAGCGCCGGGCTGGTGCAGGCGCCTTGTGGCAATGCCCTCGGTCCATTGGCCACATGAAAGGTCTGCCCATCATAGCTCACCGTTCGTCGCGGGCACTCCGTGCATAGCAGAGCCAGCACCGTAGCCACCGCAGGTGAATACCCAAGCTGCTGAAAGATGCCCCGCACACGCGGAAAGGTGATGCTGGGAAAGAAATCCTTCAAATCCGCATTCAAGACCACATCCTTGCCCGTGTGAGAGCGCGCATTGGTCAGCGTGCCACGCTCACGCACGAAGCCATGCGCCACACCGCTCACAGGCACGCGCTCCAGAATGTTCTGCAAAATCCAGCGCTGGGCACGGGCGAGATCGGTATGCGGTGTGGAGATCTCGCGCATGCCACCGCTTTTCTTCGGAATTTGAAAGCGGATGTAGTGCGTGACCACCGCCACCTCCGCATGAAAGGCCAGCCAGCGCAGGCGCTTCACCGGAAACTCCAATGCAGCAGCGAGTTCCGCCGGAGTGGAGAGCACAGGCAGCTTGGCCTCCCGCAATTTTTCCACATGAGATCTGCGGTCTGCGAGTCCGCCGGAAACGCCACGGCCGAGGAAGATGATGTCTGTGGCTTTGCGATGCGCGATGCCCGCCTCGCGCTCCTCTTTACGTTTGGCGGCTTCAGCTTTCTTTTGGCGCTTCAGCTCAGCCTTTGCAGCTTTGTCGGCCATGACCGCCGCAGTGCCCTGGTGCTGTGCCCAGTCGTAACTCGGCCGCAGTTCATCCATCTTCTGCCCGATCTCGTGGATCTGCGTGAGTTCCTCCGGCGTGATGAGTCCTTCGCCCACCATCGCGCGATCAATCATGAGCGTGCGCGCATCTGTAACCGGCGGGATGACGCTCTGACGGCCAAAGGCGAACAGATTGCTCCACAGAGGTCGCCCCATGGCCTTGGCCTGCTGCTTCGTCTCAGCGCCCGAAATGCCCGCGAAGACATCGGAGTCGAGCTGCGCCAGCGAACGTTGGATGGGCCGCGGAGGCGTCGCTATGACCTGTGGCACGGTGTTGTGCCGGAGAATCGGCACCGTCCTTGGAAGCGGCGGGGGCTGGCTGGGCTGGTCGCGGCCGAGGAGTCGTCTGATGAGGCTGAGAAGTCCCATGGTTGTGTGCGGACCGAAGGAGATGTTTCGTAAATTTTCCGGGAGGGGCGCATGCGTCACTGACTACTTGCTCAGGACCAAGTCCGTTCACTCAGGCCCATGTGGGCACCCGACGCGTGTGAACGTTCGGGTTGCCTTGGCCAAGCGTCGGGTGCCCACATGGGCCATCCGAACAACGGGCTTGGGGATGCATGGACGGGCAGCTTCATTCGCGGCGGAACACCGCAAGGATGGTCTCAGTGAGCATGCGTCCCCTCTCGGGAAATGTGGAAAGATCTGGTTTCGGTTGTGGCGGCCTCCGTGGTTAAGGGTTCGTGCGAAGCCCCGACCAGAGCCTCTCATACAGAGAAGGCGTGCCTGGGTCAACGGGGTTCAAAAGTTTGCGGCGGAAAGCGATGAGGTGGCGGCATGGCCCTTTCCTCAGCCCTCCTTTGAAATGGTGGGAGCAGTCGCACTTCGCGCGGCGCATCATGCCATCGCGATCCAGCAGCAGCTCGACCTCGCGCTTTTGCACGGTGCCGGTGTGCAGCTTGGTGTCGTTGGGCGCATCGGTGCTGCTCAGCACACGGATCTCGCGGTCCTTGATCTCATGCGCAGCGCGAGCCTCGACGTTTTCCGGGCCAAGCTGTTCCTCTCCCAGCACCTGCGGCATGATCTGCCGCCAGCGATACACCTGATGCGGCAGATCAAAGATCACCTGCCCCGAATGCGCCAGATGCTTCAGCGCCGCAGTCGTCAGAGGTTCCGCAGCACCGCCAGCACTGACGAGCGTCGCCAGAGAAGCCGACTGCTGCTGCCTCAATGTTGCGGCGACCTTGTCGATCAAATCTTTCCCCGGCTCCTGCGGCGGCAGCAGCAGATCCAGAGCACTGCCACGCGTCCAGTCATTCGTGGTCCAGCCGGAAAGTCCCAGCGTGAGCTTCATCGGCCCCATGTGCGCGATCCACATGGACGGCAAACCGGTGCCAAGCAGACACACCTCCACACGATCAATCAGCGGCAGCAGCCGTGCCAGCGTCAGCAAACGGCGCACGCCCCACACACGAATCGGTTCCATCGACTGCGCACACAGCGGCGCGCCACGATCAATGATGCGCTGCTCCCAGGGCTCCAGCACCAGCTCCGGCGCACGCCCTTCCACCATCTCAAACCGCAACGCCCTCGGGCTGCGCTGCGCCTTATGCCGACGCAGCCAGGCGAGCAAGGAATACACGCCCTGTCGCGACAGCGTCACACGCCGCATCGGCAGCGTCATCGCGCCCTGAAGCTGCATGAAGCCACGCAGCCAGCCATTCGGCAGGTCGATCTTTTCCTCACGATAATCCTCTCCGCCCTGCACCTTCACCTCAAAGCCAGAGGGATCCACACTGAAGCGCGCGGGCTGATAAGTACGCAGCGTCTGGAAATGGTGAAACAGATCCCAGGAGTAATCCACATTCGTCGTCCCGCACTGCACGCCGCCAGCAGCGCTGAAACATTCATCGCGCTCCACACTGAGGCAGCCGTAGCTCGACTCATCCGCGCTGAAGCACTCAAAGAAGACCACATCCGGCGCCACGGTGATCACCGGATCGCAGGGCATGAGCAGCCGCCACAGCTCCTGATCATGGCGGCGCAGATGATCGGAGTACTTCAGCCGCGCGTTCCAGTAGCGCTTGCGGGCTTGGTCAAATTGCTTTTCAAAATCACGCGTCAAAGGCTGCTTGAGTTTGGATTCCACCTCCAGCCGTGCATCGCGCGCAGCCTCGGTGCGGATCGCACGCTCGCGCTGCTGCTCGCCTTTTTTCCATTCCTCGTAGGCCGTTTTGTCGCGCGGCTTGAAGCGCAGATCATTGATCACCACATCATGCAGCGCGGAGATGGCCTCGCGAAAGGTCAGCGGATTTTTCAGCGCCGCGTCAAAGGCCACCACGTCCCGTTTCAAATTCGGCGCCAGCGACACGATCTGCCCGCCGCCCGTTTCAGCGACATGACTTCGACCGCGATAAGCAAAGGTGATGTTCATGCGGCAGCCTTGAGTGGGTTTCCTGCTCCTGCCGGATTCAGCACCAGCTCGGGCAGCGCCGCAGTGATCGCGCTTTCCAGTTCGGGACGTTTCACCAGCAGCGTCATCACCGCCGCCAGCGCCGCGCGTGCCTCAGGTCCACGGATGGAGCGCACCGTCGCCACCAGCACTGGCAGCAATTTTTCATTCGGCGTGGCCGCCAGAGCCTCCGCGATCTGCCGCAGCGCCTTCAGCTTCTGCCTGC
This sequence comes from Prosthecobacter sp., assembly GCF_044226605.1. Classification (GTDB taxonomy): domain Bacteria; phylum Verrucomicrobiota; class Verrucomicrobiia; order Verrucomicrobiales; family Verrucomicrobiaceae; genus Prosthecobacter. The sequence continues at coordinate 23,024 of NZ_JBGAGS010000009.1, forward strand.
CACCGCGATGCACGTCCAGCAGCACACTCGTCCACACCGGTGCCAGATCATCGGCACCGACCGGCGGCTTGCCGGCACGCATCGTCAGTGCGTCGATCATGCGACCGCGCATATCCGCATACGGCGTCTCAGCCAGCCGGCTCCACAACGCGGCATCCGGCCAGCCGGGTGAAGTTTCCTGCTCCATCCAGGCCCACGCGCCCTCGCGGATGCCCGCATTGGCACTGTCAAAAAAGCGGCACACCACCGGCATCTGATAGACTTCCGCTGTGCCGAGCTGCGCCAGCGCCCAGCGCACGATCTCTCCGCCGATGCCGAGACATTGCGCCCGCCACAGGCCCGCGATCACCTCACGCTCGGCAGCATCACGCGGCGGTGTCTTCTCCAGCAAACGCAGCCCCAGCCGCGCGATCGGTGTGGCCTTTGCCAGCGCGATCTCCACTCGCTGCGCCAGCGTCACGCGCTCATCGCGCACATGCTTCAGCATCGCATCACAAAGAAGCTGAGCCACGCGCGGGTTCTCGCACTTCAGCAGCTTCAGCCATGTCTCCAGCGGCCAGTTGGCAGCCTCCGTGCACTCGGCCAACAGACGCGCGCCGTAGCTCTGCACCTCCTCATCGTCATGCGCCAGCATGCGTGTCAAAAGGTCCGCCGAAGGTGCTGCCGGCATGGTTTTGACCAGCTCCTGATGCCAGGCCAGCGCCCACACGCGCACCAGCCGCGACTGCGCCGCCACGATCAGTTCCAGCGCCGCCACCACACCGCCCGGCGTCCGCCAGTGCCTTGAAAACGCCGGCTCCGGCTTCAATACCCCCAGCGTCCGGCCTTCCTTCAGCACCGCACGCAGGCTGCTAAACTCCACCGCCTCGCTCTCGCCATGCAGCGCATGCATCAGGCTCCAACTGTCCAGCAAGTTTTCTCCCGCAGCCAGATCCGCGTCTTGAAAAGCGGCCAGCCCCGGTGCCACGGCCGCGAGGTATTGCGCACCATCTTTGAACCCCAGCTTGCGAAAGTAGCGCCACACCCGCCGCTGCAGATAATACCGCGTCCGAAATTTAAACAGACGAAACTTCTCCAGCTTCTTCGGCGTCAGATACTTCGACATCCCTTTCGTAAACACATTGCGCGGAGTCCGCAGGATCTCGGACTCGATCATCACCCGTGCCACCCGGTCATACTGAAATTCTTTGGCGCGCACACGCCGCACCAGCCGGTCAAACGCCATCAGGCAGCGCGCCATCACCGCATCATCCCCCCGCGCCTCTGCCGCCTTGAAGAGCCGCTTCACCACCACCTGATGTCCCGGTTTGTCGAACGGCAGCTCAAAGTAGCGCTGCATCATCGCCCGTGCCCAGGGCCGCGGATCGTTCTTCCATTTGTCCGCCAGACCCGCCAGCGCCTTCGGTTCCTTCATGCCCCGAATCGTCTCCAGAAAAGCATCCACCCCTGCACTGAGTTGTTCCTCAGCCAGCAGATGCATGCCCCGTTGATCGCTCGAATTTGCCACGTACGCCGAGTTTGGAAAAGAAGCGAAAAAGCGTCAACGAAAACCGGCACCAGTCTGCAAATTTTTTAGCCTATCTCTACAAGAGTTGCTGTCATTGCCTGCAAGATTGCTCCTCTCACATGAGGATCGTTGTCGGTTACCGCTTCGCGCTCAGCACCGTTTCAACCGCCTGCAAGATCACCTCCACCTCCGCCAGCCTGCCCACGCCCTCATACCCGCACGCCAGCATGCCAGACGCAGGCTCGACAAACTGCGCGCCAAAACCCCGCAGCGTCTCCACATTCTTCTGCGTGGCAGGGTGCTGCCACATCTTGCCGTTCATGGCAGGCGCAATCAAAATGGGCGCTCGCGTGGCCAGCGCGATCGCTGTGAGCGCATCATTCGCAAAACCATTCGCCATGCAGGCCAGAATATTTGCCGTGGCAGGCGCGACCAGCAGCAGCTCAGCCTCATCCGCGAGGTGGATGTGCCCCGGCTGCCAGCCCTCCTTTTCGGCAAACAAATCGCTGATGACCGGATTTTTAGAAAGCGTTCCCAGCGTGAGGGGCGTAACAAATTCCAACGCCGATTTCGTCAGCACGCAGGTCACGTTGTGGCCGGCCTTGGTAAGCTGGCTGGCGAGATCCGCCGCCTTGTAAGCTGCGATGGAACCGGTGACGCCTAGGATGATGCGGGACATGATTGGACGATAAACGCGAAAATCAGCCCGCAAAGCCCGAACTACGAAGCTGCTTGCCATCCGGCCCCCGAGAAAGCACATTCCCCACCCAACCACCCCCAGATGCGCTGCCCCAAATGCGGAAGCTCCCAGGATAAAGTGATCGACTCCCGCGAGGCGCGGGAAGGCCATGCCATCCGCCGCCGCCGCGAATGCATGAAGTGCGACTTCCGCTTCACCACCTACGAGATCGTGGAGCGCGAAGAACTCCGCGTCGTCAAACGCAACGGCGCCCGCGAAAACTTCAATCGCGACAAGCTCCTCGGCGGCGTCCGCAAATCTTGCGAAAAGCGCCCCGTCAAAATGGAGCAGCTCGAGCAGTTGGTGGACGACATCGCCAATGAACTCGAAGAGGAAGGCTACCGCGAGATCCCCAGCACCGTCATCGGCGCCAAAGTCATGCGCCGCCTGGAGAGCCTCGACCACGTGGCCTACGTTCGCTACGCCTCCGTGTACCGCCAGTTTGAGGACGTGGGCGAGTTCATCGATGAGATCAAGAGCCTCGGCGAGCGCCGTCCCCGCGATGGCCGCCAGCCGGAACTTTTCCGTTAATTTCCCCCATGAGCGAGAAGACCATTTTCCAGAAGATCATCGACCGCGAAATCCCCGCCCCGCTCGTCTATGAGGACGATCTGGTGGCCGCCTTCAACGACATCAATGCCCAGGCCCCGATCCACGTACTGATCGTGCCAAAGAAACTCATCCCCCGCGTCGGCGAAGCCGTGCCGGAGGATCAGGCCACGCTCGGCGCGCTGCTGCTGGCGGCGGGAAAAATCGCCGACAAGCTCGGCATCAAAGACCGCAGCAAAGGCTTCCGTCTGGTGATCAATCACGGCAAGGACGCAGGCGAATCCGTGCCCCACATGCACGTGCACCTGCTGGCAGGTCGCAGCCTGGACTGGCCTCCAGGCTGACCCCGGGTTCCCCCCCTCTTCAGGTCGTGTTTTAGAGACCCTGTCGTGCTGCGGCCTACATTGTGACGAAATCGTAACAATGATTGAATGGCATTCGTTGCACCTTCGTGCCTCCCCCCGTAGTTCGAATCCCCCGCGCCCGCTTTTCCCCGCCCAAGCTCCCTCTCGCCTTTCTGCTTGCCGGCCTGGCCCTGTCCGCACTCAGTTCCCTCGTCTCTGCGCAAACGGTGAATGGCAGCCTGGCGAATGCCGCTCTGGCCAGCGCCGTCACCAAAAAGCCCCCGGGCTCCATCTATGACCAGCTCTGGGCCCTGCCGGTGCTCTATGATGCAAAGACCGGCTTTCTGACGCGCTTTCAGCTTTATGGCATCCTGCAGGTTCAAGATGATCAAGGCTGGTCAAACCGGGGCAATTACGGCAGCCGCGACCGCGAGCAAGATTCACGCTGGGGGGACTTGGAGGTGCGCCGCCTGCGCCTGGGCTTCAAATCCAAATGGCTGGATGGCAAGGGCCGGCTGGACGGGCTGATCGATATCAACGCCGATTTCAATCAGTTCTACGGTCGCCTGAACATCCTGTTTTTTGAGTATGCCTTTTCCGACGCGCTGACGATGGGCATCGGCAAACATCAGGCGTACTTCGCCTTGGAGCGCACGACTTCTTCGCGCGAGATCCTGACCATCGAGCGCGCTCTGCTCACCGACGTGCTGTGGACGAGCTGGTACACGGGCATCTGGGCCAATGGCAAGGCCGGGAAGTATCAATGGAAGCTGGCTGCGTACGCCGGCGATGATGAGCGGGAGTTCACGACTTTCCACGGCGGCGCGCTTCTCCAGGCAGGTCTCGGCTATGATCTCAAGGAGGCGACGGGACTGGATCGCGCCACGATTTTCTTCGACTACCAGAAGGCCACGGCGGACACTTCCGTCAAGGGTGCCACCTTTGAAGGAGCGCCTGCCCCCTACCTGTTTGAGAGCGCCATGTCTCTGAACAGCAGCTGGGAAAAGGGCCCCTGGGGTTTCTACACGGACATCCTCCACGGTCACGGTCGTGGCTCTCAGGGAAATGTGTCTGGCATCATCCTCATGCCCACGTTTTTCGTCACCCAGAAGCTGCAGTTCGTGGGGCGCTATCAGTTTGCAGTGGGGGATAACGATGGCCTGCGCTTGTCCAGCCGCTATGACCGCCTGGCACCCTACATCACGGACAAAGGTCGTGGTGGCCAGTATCAGGCCCTGTACCTGGGGGCAAATTACTACTTTTATGGCCACAAGCTGAAGCTGATGACCGGAGTCGAATTCGTCAACCTGAGCGGCGGCGGCCACGGTGGCGGCTACAATGGCGTGAGCTGGTCCACCGCCCTTCGCATGTATTTCTAGCCGCCCCGGACAAAAAAATCCCGCCTTGGGTGCAACTTTGGCTTATGTTAGTGGTTTGAAAGACTGAATCCCGCCCGTCATGGACCCCCTCTCGCCCCAAGACCCCATCGCCAAACTGCTGGCCCAGGCCCGCAAGGTAGAGGTGCGTTCCAATTTCGCCCAGAACGTCGTCCGTGCTGCTCGTCAGACGCCGCAGGATCGTGGCTGGCTCGCGGCTCTGCGCCTTTGGTGGGAGGATGTCACCTTTGCAGCCCCGGCTGCCAAGTGGGCTTTCGCCACGGTCACCGTGGCCGCCCTCGCTCTGGCGCTCGTTATTTTCCAGACTCAGCCTGCGGCTGACACCCGTCTGGCGCAGCACACCGCACCTGCCATCACAGCTCCTGCGGACCTGCCCCTTCTCTCTGCCGTGGCGGCAGAGGCTCCTTGGGAGGCCACTTTCGACACCCAGGCTCTCCTGGCGGTGGACGATACCTCCCAGCTCTCAGACAGCGAGATCGGTTTCCTGCTCTATTAAAAATAGCAGGCAGGCAGGTTGTTCAGATGCGGTCAGTTCTGTGTGACGAAACAAACACACTCCCCTGCTGGCTCATTTTTGAGTTTCGCGTGATCACATGATCACTCCCTCGCGATCATGCTCAAAGAGTCCCCACCCCTCCGTTCGGTTCCGTTGTTGAAATCGGCTCACGACATGGTTTTCCGCCATGTTCACAATTCCAATCTCATCTACAACACCGCCTGGGAGGATCCGCGGCTCGACCGGCGGCTGATGCAGCTCGATGCCAGCAGCCGCGTGGTCATGATCACCAGCGCCGGCTGCAACGCCCTCGACTACCTGCTCGACAGTCCCGCTGAGATCCACGCCGTGGACATGAACTATCGCCAGAACGCCCTGCTGGAGCTCAAACAGGCGCTCATCCGTCAGGGCAGCTTTGAAGAACTGTTTGAGATGTTCGGCTTCGGTTCCCATGCTGAATACGTCTCCGTATATGCCGGGGTGCGCAGCACGCTTTCCGAGCCCGCGCGGAAGTTCTGGGACAGACGCATCAGCTTCTTCAATCCCACCAGCCTGAAGAAGTCTTTCTACTACCACGGCACCTCCGGCATCGCCGCGTATGTCATGGGCAATGCTCTTTTCAAGCTGCGCCCAAACGTGAAAAACTTCGCCACCTGCCTGCTCGATGCCCGTTCATTGGAAGAGCAGCGCAGCGCGTATGAACTCTTCGAGCGCGAGATCTGGGGCCCCTTCAGCAACTGGCTGCTGCGCCAGCCCACGCTCATGACACTGCTCGGCGTGCCTCGTCCGCAGATCAAACTCATCCAGGACTCCTACCCCGGCGGCCTCACCGACTATGTGAAGGACAAGCTGCGCCACGTTTTCACCGAGCTCCCCATCTCTGACAATTACTTCTGGCGCGTTTACATGACCGGCTCCTACACGCTGGGCTGCTGCCCCAATTATTTGAAGCAGGACAATCTGTCCGCACTGAAATCCCGCGTGGACCGCCTGAAAAGCTACACCACCACGCTCTCCGGCTTCCTCCGCGAATACCCCGGCCGCTACACACACTTCGTGCTGCTGGACCACCAAGACTGGCTGGCCGCGCATGACGTCGAGGCCCTGCGCGATGAATGGGAGCTCATCCTCAGCAACAGCGCCCCCGGTGCCAAAATCCTCATGCGTTCCGCAGGTGTGAATCTCGATTTCATCCCCGAAGCCATCCGCGCACGCGTGCGCTTTTTCCCCGATCGCACCGAGGCACTGCATCAGCTCGATCGCGTCGGCACCTACGGCAGCCTGCACTTTGCGGAGGTCCTGTGATGGATGCCACCACCGCCCCATCTCCTGCCGCAGGCGCCGCTCTGCAGCGCTACTACCAGTTCCATTCACGCATCTACGATGCCACACGCTGGAGCTTTTTGTTTGGTCGCGAGGATGCACTTCTGCGTGCGGCATGCGTGGCGACTCCCCGGCGCATCCTCGAAGTCGGTTGCGGCACCGGGCGCAATCTGCCGGGCCTCCGCCGGCGCTTCCCTCAGGCCCACATCACCGGTGTGGATCTCTCAGCGCAGATGCTCGCCATCGCCGCGAAAAAGGTGCGCGATGACAAAACCACCCTGCTCCAGCGCTCCTACTCCGCACCGGTGCACCAGGACGGCACGCGTTTCGATCTCGTGCTGTTTTCGTACGCATTGTCCATGTTCAATCCCGGCTGGGAGCAGGCCATCGATGCTGCCTGCGAGGACCTCGCCGAAGGCGGCTGCATCGCCGTGGTGGACTTTTCCCACTCCCGTTTCTCCTGGTTTCGCCGCTGGATGGGTCTGAATCATGTGCGCATGGAGGGACATCTCTGGCCCCATCTAAACCGCACGTTCATCCCCCTTCTGGACGAACGCTTCTCCGCCTACGGCGGCATCTGGGACTACGGCATCTTCCTCGGTCGCAAGCAGGCATAGAGCAGTTCTCGAAAAAATTGTCATTTTGACCGGCGAGCGCAGCGGCCCCCAGTGGCAAAGCGGGAGCGCCGTCTGCTATTTGAAAATAACAGGCAAGCGACCAACGCAGCCAATGGGGCCGCTCCGCCGCCCGGGCAATGTGACAAGATTTTTGAAGTGGGTCTAACTGTGGCGGAACTGTTTCGTGCAGTTCGCTAAAGCGGTCGCATGTTCAGGCGTCATGACTTGCATCCTCCTTCTCTTTGCGGTGATCGCACTGTCTGCCTTCATTCACTTTCTCCGCCGCTTCAGCATCGCCGGGCCCATGCGTGGCTGGAGCCGCACTCAGGGCCGCATGATCGCGGTGGGACAAGGTCCGGCGATGGCGGCGCTCACCTGCGCGCTGCTGCTTGTCCTGCTGGCCGCCGGATTCAGCCTCGCGTGAAAGCTCTGTCGCTTGTTCTCACCACCGAGTTCGCAACGCCCGCGTCGCGACCTTCGCTCCTCGGATCATGGGCGGCGCCCGCCGCAGTCATGGGCTTTGTGGCCGGTCATTCCTGCCTCCCCAATGGGTGGCTGCATCTTGGTTGGCTGTTGGTGGCAGGACTGGTGGCCTGTGCTTGGACGGACTGGAGACCGCAGCTCCTGCGCTGGTGCACGGATCCCGGAGCGCTGGCGGTGGCCGCTTTCCTTTTCTGGATGACCCTGCGCTCATGCCTGTCCGTCCACTCGCTGGATGAAATGAGGTGCGGCCTGCTCGGCCTCGGGCTGCTGGTGCTGTTCTGCGCCCTTGTCTGGCAGCAGTCAGACAAACGGGAATCTCTGCCAGCTACTGGTTGGACGCTGGGCATCACGAGCGCTCTTGCCGCGCTGCTCAGCATCGTACTGTCCTATTTCATTCTGCCAAATCATCAGGCGGGGGAGCGGCTCATGAATCTTCTCGTGCATGGCGGACTCAATCCGGTCTGCACAGGATTGATTTTTGGCTTCGCAGCACTGTGGCTCGCGACACTGATGGAGTATGCATTCACGCCCATGCCACGGTGGCTCGCATGGGCGGCCATCGCACTGCTGCATTTCGCAGCGTTTCTTTCAGGCAGCCGTGGTGCAATGCTGGCCCTGGTCTGCGGTCATGCAGCGCTTCTACTCGCTCGCGGCTGGCGGCGCGGCGCAGCGGCGGCCTGCGTGTTCGTCCTCTCGGGCATGCTCTACTTCAGCAGCGCACCGCTGTTCGCTCACATGGCCCAATGGCGCGCTGAATCCGCCGCAGCCGTCAGCCCGGGCGGCATCACGGATCACCTTCAAAAAGTGGTCGAACGTGGAGACAACTCGCGCCTCGAAATCTATCGCGCCGGATGGCATGCGGTGTCCAATGTCTGGACCGGCACCGGCCAATGGGGCGCACGTGACCTCTGGCAATGCGAGCTCCAGGCCAAAACCAACATCTGCATGATGTCGCACCTGCACAGCGCGTTCTTTGCCACCTTTGTGCATGGCGGCATCATTGGCACCGTCTTGCTGCTGATGTCTCTCGTCATCGGCATTCGCCGCGCATGCAGCCTCGCCGTTCGTGGAGATGCTACCTGGATCGCCCTTCTCGCTTTCGGCTGCGGCGGCCTGCTGTTTGATGGCGAGTCCCTCACCTCGCTGGCCACAGCGCCACGCTTCGAAGGACTCCTCTTCTGGCTGCCTTTGACGGTCGCTCTGGCGCGCGGATCACCTACTTCACCACGCGCAGATTCTTGAAGCCTGCTTCGCCATCAAACACGATCAGATTGATCTGCGTTTTCTCTTCCGCGATCACCGCATGCTTCCCGGTCGCCGTCACTCCAGCGATCTGCGCGGTGATCTGATCTCCCTTGAAGCTGACCCGCAACGTCTGCCAGTCCTTCGCGTTGAGTTTGATCTTCTGCCGGGCCAGCGGTTCCGTCTGGCTCTTGTCCTGTCCCTGATCGGGATTCTTCGTGATCTCAAGCACCGTGCTGCTCACCACGATGCGGAAGGAATGCTTGCCCGCCGTGTGAATGCGCAGCGAATGGCGTCCCGCCGTGTGCAGCTTCATCTCGTATTGCAGCGTGCCGTCAGCGATCGCCACAGGGCAGGTCAGCGTGGCTCCCTGCTCCTCCGTTTTTGGCGCGGGATTCCAGATCGCCTCATCATGCACCTGCCAGGTGCCGCGCGTCATGGTCCATGGTTTGGCCGGCAGCGCTTTGAAATCCTGCGTCATCACACTCTCTCCCGCCAGCGGGGCGATCTCCGCCTGCGCCTTCTTCTCAACGATGGGCGGCATCTCGCGGCTGTAACCACCATCGCGATAACGGTTCACCAGCGCACTCAGCTCCTTCACCACTTCAGGATGCTGTGCGCTGACGTCCGTCGCCTCAGCGGGATCATCCTTCAGGTTGTAAAGCTGCGGTTTGAACTGCGTCGCATGCGCCTTGCGGGCTCCGACCTTGATGTCGCTCACCGGCACGCCCTCGATCCATTTCCACGGCCCCTTGCGGATCGCGAACACACCATCGGAACTGTGGACAAACATGTGGTCGCGCGTGGGCGCGGCGTCTTTCGTGCCAAGAAAAGCCGGCAGCGCATTGAAGCTGTCTTCCGCACCGGTGGCAGCCGCAGGCAGCTTTTCACCCACGATGGCCGCTGTGGTGGCCAGAATGTCGGCGAGGCTGATCATGTCATCGCACACCGTCCCCGCCGGGATCTTCGCCGGCCAGCGGGTGATGAAGGGCACCTTGAAGCCGCCCTCCCACACGTCGTGTTTGCCCCCCTTGAGATCGCCGTTCACCTTGAGTCCCGCTTTGAAAGCCTGCGTCTGCACCGTTTCGCGCGTGGGCGTGAACACCCCGCCATTGTCGCTGCTCAGAATCACCAGCGTGTCTTTCGCGATGCCCTTGTCATCCAGCGCTTTCAAGACACCGCCCACGCTGCGGTCGAGTTCGAGAATCCAGTCACCATACGGCCCGGCCTTGCTCTTTCCGGCCAGGTCCTTCTCCGGCGTGACGGGATTGTGCACCGCCACCGGCGTGTAGTACAAAAAGAACGGAGCGTCCTTCTTCTGCTGCGCGATCCACTCCGCCGCCTTGGTGGTCAGCAGCGGCATCACGCGGTCATTCACCCGGCGCGGCGCATCAAGATCCAGAATCGTGGCCTTCCCGTTTTCCGTGTCTTCAGCGCCATAGGTGGCTTTGAAATTCGGATCATCGGAATCAGGCCCCTTCAGCTTCATGCCCGCGGGGATCTTGCCGCTGCGCAGCCCGTACACAAAACGGTTTTCCACATACACTCCCGTGAGATCGCCATGATTGCTCGGGACACCGAAGTGATAATCAAAGCCGAGGTCCAGCGGTCCTGGCGAAAGCTCCGCCGTGTAGTCCGTGCGCCATTTCAGCGAGCCATCATCCGTGCCATAGCCCAGATGCCATTTGCCGATCGCAGCCGTTTGATAGCCATGCTTTTTCAGCAGGGAGGCCATGTTCAGCCGCGTGGTCTCGATATGCAGCGGAGAAAAGGTGCCGAGCACCTCATGCGTAAGCGAGGTCCGCCAGCAGTACCGTCCCGTCATCACCGAATAACGCGTCGGGGAGCACACCGACGAAGTCGTGTTCGCATCCGTAAAGCGCCGCCCTTCTTTCGCCAGCCGGTCAATGTTCGGCGTCTGCACCAGCTTGCCATCCGCACCGTAGCAGCCCGCGCTGCCATAGCCGTAATCGTCCGCCAGAATGATGACGATGTTCGGAGTATCAGCGGCGAAAGCGGATGAAACGAAGAGGGCACAAAGGAGCAGAGAACGCATCGCCCCTTCACGAAGAATTCACATTCGACCTTTCGTGAATTCGCCGTGAACTGAGGTCCGGCGCATTGACCTCGTCCTCCCCGCGTCACAGAGTGCCCCCGCAGGCGAACCTCACCGCGCTCCTCCAAATGCCCACCCCGCTCACCTCCCGGCTCATGTCACTGGCCCGTGGCGAGACCGTCGGCCTCGTGAACTGGCTGGGAGAAAAATCCGTCCGTGCCATGCTGCCGCTGGTCGTGGGCATCATCGTGGGATGTGGCGCCTACGGCTTCGCCATCGGTCTGGGACGGGCGCCGCTGATGGCCTGCTTTGTCGCGGTGAAAATGCCGCTGCTCATCTTCCTCACGCTGGGCGTGAATGGTCTCATCAATGGCATGTTTGGCTCCCTCCTCGGCAGCGGCATGTCCTTCCGCCAGACCATGCAGGCCTGCCTGATGAGCTTTGCCCTCTTTGCTCTGATCGTCGGCTCCCTTGCACCCATCATTATCGCCATGGCGCTGGACCGTCCTGCAGATGGCACAAGGGATCTGGAAGGCTGGTACCGCGTGTTCCTGCTCAGCAACACCGCCGTCATCGCCTTCGCCGGCATCATCGCCAATCACAAGCTGCTGCGCCTCATCGAGGCCTTTTCCGGCAGTGCCGCCGCCGCCCGGCGCACCTTGGTGGCATGGCTGGCGGGCAATCTCTTCGTCGGTGCCCAGCTCTCCTACATCCTGCGCCCCTTCTTCGGCAATCCGTCTCTGGAAGTCGAGTTCCTGCGCCCTGACCCGTTTCACGGCAACTTCTATGAGGCAGTCTGGACCATGATCCAGGCAAGCCTGCCGGACGGCATGGCGGGGGTCCTGTTGCACCTCTTCGCGCTCATGGCTCTCGTCGCCTGGCTTTTCATTCGTGCCGTCAACCGCACCTCCGCATCCCGTCCCAACCCATACTCCACCTCACGCCATGAACCCTGAAATCACACCCACCCCGCCGCCCCCATTGCCGAATCCGACACATAACTCCGCCAAACTGGAGCTTCAGCCCCTCGGCGCACCCGCCTCTTTCGTGGTGGTGATCGAGGCCCTTCTGAGGCATCCCGGACGCATCCTGAATGAGTGCAAACAGCGTAGCAGCAAGGTCCCCCTCATCCTCCTCGTGGCTGCGGTGCTGGGTCTCGCCGTCTTCGGCGCCCTGCTCGGCACCTTCTCCGGCGGTACCCAATACTGGGCCTCTCCCGTCAAAGTCGTCGGCGGGGTGCTCGCCTCCCTGATCATCTGCCTGCCCAGCCTGTATATCTTCAGCGCCCTCGGCGGCATCGAGGCACGCCTTCCGCAGGTCGTGGGCATGCTGCTTTCCATGATGGCGCTGACCGCCCTGCTGCTGCTGGGTTTTACCCCCGTGGTGTGGATCTTTTCCCAATCAACCGAATCGGTGGGTTTCATGGGCTTCCTGGTCCTCGCCTTCTGGGTTATCGCGCTCCTCTTCGGCTTCCGGTTGCTGGTGTCGGCCGCCGGGACTTTTGGCATGACCGGAGGCCTCTACCTCACGATTTGGATGGGCATCTTCCTTGTCGTCACCCTGCAGATGTCCACCGCCCTCCGGCCGCTCATCGGCACCGCCACGACCCTCCTGCCGGAGAAAAAGATGTTTTTCCTCGAGCATTGGATTCAGGAAACGGGAGGCACCGCCAATTCCTCTGGGAATGCGCATTACGGGCGCTGATCATTGCGCCTTTCCCATTGCGACGGCCCGCGCACGCTTCACAGTGTCAGTCGTCATGTCACGCCGCGCTCACATCTCCATCGCCCTCTGCCTTCTCAGCCTCTTCATCACCGGCTGTGAGACCACCGGCCTCTCTCCGCAGCAGGCCTCCGCCGTCGAGGCTCGCAATCGTCAGATCGCCATGGAGCCGCGTGGAGATTATTACATCGGCCGCCGTTTCTACATCAATCACACCCATCTCTGGGGCTACCTCCGCCGCCCGGGCGAACCCTGGGCAAACTCCAAGCTCGTCATCATGAACGAGCGCTACCAGAAGATCCCCTACCGCCTGCCAGAGCAGCCGACCGACGGCGGCTATGCCTACGGTGACGACCACAACGCCGAATACACCATGTGGGGCCGCTACACCGGCCGCAAGGTCTTCGACCCCAACAGCAACCTCGTCCTCCCCGAGTTCGAGCTGCGCCGCTGGGAAGTCCGCAATGAATCTCCCGGCTGGCTCTTCAGGCCGAACGAAAAATTCAACGGCTCCCAGCTTCTCCGTGCTGAGCCGGGCTCCACGCCCTAAAAAGCGACGTCCCCCATTGAACTCGCACGATCTTCCCATTCGGGAATTCGTCATTCTGCATTCGTCATTTTCCCTCTTCTCATGCCCACGACCGACCTGATCGCCGACCTCGAATGGCGCGGCCTGCTCAAGCAGTGCAGCGACCTCGAAGCCCTCAAGGAAGCCCTCAAAACCCAGCAGACCTTCTACTGCGGCTTTGACCCCACCGCAGACAGCCTCCACATCGGCAACCTGCTCCCTCTCATGGCCCTGCGCCGCGTACAGGAGCATGGGCACAAGGCCATCGCCATCGTCGGCGGCGGCACCGGCCTGATCGGCGATCCCAGCGGCAAGGCCAACGAGCGCACCCTCAACACCCCCGAGACCGTCGCGGAATTTGTGAAGCGCATCGAGGCACAGATCCGCAGCATCCTCGTCCCCGAACAAACCATTGTGGAAAACAACGCGGACTGGATCTGCAAAATGAGCGCGGTGGAACTACTCCGCGATGTGGGCAAAAACTTCACCATCGCCTGGATGCTGGCGAAGGAGTCCGTCAGCGCCCGCCTGGAAAGCGGCATCTCCTTCACCGAGTTCACCTACATGATCCTGCAGGCCTACGACTTCGTGGTCCTCAATGAGCGCCATGGCTGCACCGTGCAGATCGGCGGCAGCGACCAGTGGGGCAACATGACCGCGGGCATCGACCTCGTTCGCAAGATGCGCGATCAGCGCAGCCTGCCCGAGCAGCGCACGTTTGTCGTCACCTTCCCGCTCATCACCACCAGCTCAGGCAAAAAATTCGGCAAGTCCGAAGCCGGCGCCATCTGGATGGACGCGAAGAAGACCAGCCCCTATGCCTTCTACCAGTTCTGGGTGAATTCCGAGGACCCCGACGTGCCGCGCTTCCTGCGCCAGTTCACACTGCTCTCGCACGAAGAGATCGAAGCCATCGAGGCCGAACACAATGCCAATCCCGGACAGCGCAGCGGCCACAAGCGCCTCGCCGCCGAAGTCACCCAAATGGTGCATGGCGAAGCAGAGCTGCAGAAAGTCATCCTCGCCTCTCAGGCCCTCTTTGGCGGTGCCGATCTCGCCACAGCCGATGTGGACACACTCATCGAAGCCACCGCTTCCGCCCCGAGCACCAGCGTGGAGTTGAGCGCCATCCCGCAGATCGCCGACCTCCTCGTCACCCTCAGCCTCGCCACGTCCAAAGGCGATGCCGGCCGCCTCATGAAAGGTGGCGGCTTCTACATCAACAACGTCCAGGTCCCCGCCGGCGAAGTCCCCGTGCTCACCTCCGAAAATTTCCTCGGCGGCAAGCTCTGCATCCTCCGCAAAGGAAAGAAAAGCTACGCGACTGTGCGGGCGGCTGGAGTGTGAGGCACGCTTGCGCAGGCGTCCAAGCATGGCATCTTAATTTATGAGCAGCAAGGTTCTCGAGAAGACGATCAGCGACCTCAAACGTCGTGTTGCCAAGATCGAAGCCAGCATGAGCACACGTCGTGCTGGCTGGAAGAAAATCGCCGGCGCAGCCAAGGAGGACAATCATTTCTCCGAAGCCATGCGATTGGGAGCCAAGTGGCGGAAGCAGGCAAACCAAGAGAACTGGTAAGTCCATGTTTGTGATGCTCGACGGGAAGACTCCTTTCGGCACTCCGCCGCAGCCAGATGGTGATGCATGGCAGAGCACAGTGGGCATGTTCGATGGAAACGAACTGATGATAGAAATTGACGCACTGGGTGCTCAGTGGCGCAAAGAACAGGCCGAAAAAGAAATTGCTGAGATGGAAGCTGTCAACGTGATCTCAAGCCACTGATAGACAGAAAATCACTCCACGATCACAACATCATAAGGGCGAAGAATCAGATCAAACTCTGGGTGCATTCCGCTCAAAACCGCCCGGCTGTTCACGAGAATGGTTTTGTTTCCCTGAGGTGTTTTGCGGACGATTTTGATTTTGGGAGCAGCCTTTGTGGAAGTAAGTCCTCCGGCACGTTTGAGAAAGCTGGAGAGCTTTTGATCTGCAATGCCTTCAAGATCATACTTACCCTGTTTGGCAATGGCTCCCGAAGCGACAACAAAAGACACTTCTCGGATACGGCAAGGTCCGTCAAGACTCCCGTCATAGAACGTCACAAGCACCGTTGCATCTTCAAAGAAGCGTTTTTCAACCGGCGGTGGAGTTCTGAAACTTGCAGGACAACTTATTTCGAACTTCTCCAGCTCGGGTTTGATTTTGAAAGCCAGTTCCTGACAAGTGAGTCCCCCCGCCTTGATGAGTCCGAGATACGGCACCTGGATTTCACCTGTTGCGGCAATGACCTGCTGCACCGCATCACGTTTGTCCTCCAGGATTTGAATGCTTATGCCGTCTCCTGGTTTGAGCCGCCGCGAATTGTCGAGCTCATCCATTCTCCTCGGAGTTTCGATCTTGCTCACAAGAGATTTCTCCTCACTGAATGCGCTGGGAGTCAGCAGCAGGATGCCAAGCACAGCGGACCAAAGTATAAGATTCACACTCACGCTGCGTAGCTTACTTGGTCACGTCATCGAATGGCAAGCCGGTTCTGTCTTGGTGTCCGATGATCTTTCGCTCCCCCTGCATGAAATTTTTCTCCACACTTGTTTGCATGATCGCCCTCGTCGCGGCGCATGCCCACGCCGCCCCCCTCGAAGCCGATCTCCTCATCGTCGGCGGCAACGAATCCGCCTGTGCTGCAGCGGTTCAAGCTGCGAGGCTAGGCGTGAAGAAGATCGTCCTCGTCAATGACATCGACTGGCTCGGTGGTCAGTTCAGTGCTGAAGGTGTTGGATGCCCGGACGAATGGACCGGCGTGAACGGACGCCGCATCAACTTCCCCCGCAGCGGCATTTACAGCGAGGTCATCAGCCGCATCCGCGCCCACAACTCGCAGACCTACGGCATCCCCTCCCCTGGGAACTCCTACTGTGGCACCGAGACCATCGAACCTGCGGCGGCGGCGAAGATTTTCGAAGAGCTGCTCAGGCCCTACGTGGATGCGGGTGTGCTGCGCATCGAGCGCGGCTGGCAGCCAGAAGCAGTCCAAACTGAGAAAGGCGCGGTCACCGCCGTCACATTTCATTCATCCCATTCTTCCCCCCTCACCGTCCGCGCCAGGCTCACGCTCGACTCTTCGGACTGGGGCGATGTCATCCGCCTCAGCGGCGCAAAATACGCGGCAGGTCCCGATCTGAAATCTCGTTTCGGCGAAGCCAGTGCCCCCGCAGCCTTCGATGATGCAGGCGCCCAGGAAATGAACCCGCTCTCCTGGTGCGTGGTGCTGCGTGAGGCTGGAAAGAACAGCACGATTCCCAAACCGGCCACCTACGATCCGCGTTCGTTTGCAGCGCTCGATAAAACACCGCCGTGGGTGGACAGCGACATGAGCACCGGTCCTTACAGCCAGTCAGGCTGGAGCGTTTACACTCACCGCAGGCTTGTGGATCGCTGGCACAATGGCCTGGCCGCCGGCACCGAGGCGACGTTTCTGAACTGGCCGGTGCAGGACTACCCGCTTTGCCAGCTCCCACAGCGAGTGGTGGAGGCGCTGGAAAAAACCGAGGCAGGCGCTTCAAAGAAAAACATCGTCGATCTCGCGCCGGTGCAGCGGCAGATCATTTTCGCTGATGCCAGACAGCACACGCTGGGAATGCTCCATCATCTGCAGACGGCGGTGCATGATCGCGTGGGCGACTTCCCGCAAAGCTTCCGCTACATGCAGCTCACAAAGGAATTCGGCACTTCAGATCAGCTGCCGCCCAAGCCCTACGTGCGCGAAGGACTGCGCCTCGAAGCTCTCTACATGCTGCGCGAGCAGGACATCCGTGCTGAGTCCCGCGAACCCAAATGGGCCAAAGTCATGGTGCCGGATGGCGTGTTCGGCTTCCAGTTCAACATCGACTTCCACCCTACGCGCCGGCGTTTTCTCAGCGAGGACCGCAACGGCCCCTGGCAATATGTGCAGACTCCCTCCCGCGGCTGGCACACGGACACGGATCGCGCGATGTTCCCCCTGCGCGGGCTCGTGCCGGTGCAGATGGACGGCCTCCTCGGCTGCTCAAAAAACATCGGCGTCAGCAGCGTGGTGCAGAGCGCGCTGCGTCTGCACGGCCAGATGATGCACGTCGGTCAAGCCAGCGCCACGTTCGCATGGCTTTGCCTGCGCGATGGTATTCAGCCACGCGCCGCAGCTGCTTCGCAAAAACACTGGCGAGAGATCCAGCTACGACTCGCGCGCGGCACCGGCGGACCAGGTGTGCTGCTTTTTCCCTGGCAGGATCTCGCGCTCGACTCCGCGCATTTCGAAGCGGCAAACATGCTCGCTGTTCGTGGTCTCTGGCCCGTGAACTCAGACAAGGTCTTCTTTGATGCGGAGCACGTCATGACTCGCCGCCAGCTCGCCCGCCAGCTGGCACGAATCCTCCGGGCCAGACCCGGTCCACCCGAATGGAAAGTCGCGGCAGGTCCGCGTTTTGCGGATGTCGGCCCGGATGATGCAGATCGCGCCGCCATCGAGTCAATCTGTACCTGGGGCATCACCACCACCGACAAAGATTTCCATCCGGAGGACAAGGCCGACTGGTCGACGCTCTACCGCTGGTGCACGGCTTTAAAGCTGAAGGTGGACCCGGGGCTTTTCAGCAAAGATGTGGCTCGGCGCCCCCTCACCCATGCCGATGCCGCCGTGCAGCTCTGGCATGCTCTGCAGCAGCAGGGCGAATGGCTCAACGATGATGACTCATGGCTGCAGCCTGACCACGATCATGATGAAGACGGCCGCAAAGATCTCGATGATCCCCTGCCCTTCGATAGCAACAACAACGGCGTGCCGGATCGTCTCGAATATGCACCGTGATCGCGGCGGAGGATGATGTTGGGATAACTTAGAAACGTTGGGTGGCGGCGGAGCGCCGCACAGGGGACTGTGCGGACCACTTTACGCCTCCTTGCGCTGCGCCCACTTTCTGCCAGTGGCCAGCGCACGCAGCGTCTCTTTAAGCCGCCGCTGAATCGTTTCCTCCTGCTTCGCGCTGCTGATCCACACCTTATACTCGCGCTGGCAGGAAATGCTCATCGCCTTGAAGCCCGCCGCCGCCTTCGCGTTTTGTTTCAGCGCTTTCTCCAGCGCGGGCGGCATGGGCCATTCGGCGCGCTTCTTCACGGGCGGCGGCTTGGCAGACTCATCCGCATCCAGCGCCACGGCGGCTTGCAGCAGGCGCTGAAAGGCCTTCGCGTTCAGCTTCTCCAGCTTGGTCACTCGGACGGTCAGGATGCTGGTGTTCTCTTCACCACCCTCAAACAAGTCCGTGATCTCCCGCAGCTCCGTGCCGCGAAAGAATGCGATGCCGAGGTGTTTCTTGCAGGCGCTGATGCCGCAGATGTTTTTCCGCCCGCTGAAGCACAGCATGTTCCACTTGATGGCCTCCGTCAGGTCCGGCTCCCAGCGCTGGATCCACCCGCGCACCTGCCGCGCCATGGCCTGCGAAAACTCTGGCGCAAAATCGAGCCAGGTTTCAGGATCTCGGGTGATCGGTCTCGCGACGTCCATGCTTGAGCAAACTCAGCTCACAGGCGTGAGCACCACTTTGCTGACATCCAGCACGGCGCTCTTCGCTTTCGATACAGGATCGATTACCAGCCGCACCTTGCCCGGCGCTTTGATTTCCACTTCACCGACTTTTTCTTCGGACCACTTCTGGAAGCCGCCCGTGTCTTTCACGTTAAACTTCAGCTGCTGATCCCCCAGCTTCACCGCCACCTCGCTGCCCTCGTTGCCCGTACCGCAGCCATGCACCACCGTCACTTTAAAGCGGCCTGGTTTCGTCACTTCAAAGTCCCATTCCGCGAAGTCGTCTTCGCTGGTCCAGAATCCCAGGCAATTCTTCTCGGCCTTCGGCTCAAAGCGCATGTTTTCAGACCATGTGGTCGCGCTGCTGGCTTCCAGCACGATGCTGCCATCTGCGGCCTGCACTGGGGCTGGACCTTCGGGCGCCGGCACAAAAGCCACCTCGTGGATTTCAAAGCCGGGCTCTGTGCCCGTCGCGGCTGCATACAGCGAGAAAGGATACACCATCGGCTTTTCCACATACACGGTCCCGTACACCACGCGCTTCGGCTGGCTGCTGGCCATCAGAGTCTTCTTCATAGGCTGCTGCGCAAAGCGAAACTGCGTGCCCATGGTGGCGTTCCGCAGCGTGTAGGTCAGGCGCACCTCGTACCGGCCCCAGCGTTTGGGATTGAAGCTGTCGCAGTCGTACTGGTCCCAGTGCTGCTGAGAGCTGTGCTTGATGTCCTTCGGCTGGATCACGATCACCCCCCGGTTCGGCTCATCTGCGCGTTGCACAGGTTCATCACTGCCAAAGCCGTTCAAATCCACCGGTGAGGCGGCAAACACCGGCTCCGCGGGAGCGGGCGCAGGGGCTGGTGCTGGCGCCGGAGCAGCCACCGCTGCGGCCGGCTTCTCTGCCACGGGTGCTGGTGCTGCAGGCGGCGCGCTTGCAGCGGGCTGCTCTTGCTTGCCACAGGAGTTCAGAGCGAGGAGCAGGGCTAAGGCACCTGCGGCATGGGAAAGGGGGTGGCGTGTCATGGTGGTTGGGGGATCACGATGGAACGTCGATCCCGATCCCCACCTTAGATCATTTCTCCCTTTCCCACCAATTCCAAATCACCCGAAGGAACGCAAAAAAAACGCACGGGGACCTCCGTCCCCGTGCGCCTCGATGACACCTCTGACTCAACCTAACACTTGTTCCAGACTTAGAAGCGGATGCACATGTCCATGGTGAAGCGGTTGTTCGAGAGGCCGTAGGGCTTCACCACCGCCATTTCATAGGCAAATCCGAGTGACAGATTCTTCTGAATGTTCGAGCGGAAGCCGATGCCCAGCATGCCCTGAGTCACGCCGCTCGCATTGCCTGCGCCGAAGTTGATCACGTCATAGCCGTTGCTGCGCAGCCCCGGAATGTTGGAGGCGTTGTTCAGCGTGGTCCAGAAGTTCGCCGTGGCGAAGGGGATGAACCAGTCGCTGACGTGGTAGTCCACCATCAGGCTGTAGTGCGCCATGGTGTTCTGCTCGGCCCTCAGCATCGGGATCAGCACGCCCACGTTGCCCGTGAAGTGCAGGTCGCCGAATCCCTTGGCGAATGAGACGAAGGGATTGAACTGGCCTGAGCCGCGACCATTGAAGATCTTCTTGTCACCGGTGGGCAGCTGAAAGGTGAAGCCCGGAGTCAGGATGAACTGGTTCTGCACATCATTGATCAGCGCATACTTGAAGCCTGCGGCCAGATCCATCCAGCCGTTGCCCTTCACTGCGGTGCCGTTGATGTTGAGGTAGCCGTCCTGTGTCGCAATGAATGCGAGGCGGTCCGTGATCGCGTAACGGAGCTGGATGGCTCCGGCACGCGCGGTGCCACGACCTGTCACAAAGCTGTTGTCGAACCGGTGGTAGATGAAGATCGGGCGGATTTCAGAGCGGATCACCGGATCTTCAAAGTAGATCGGGTTTGTCACCGGGGAGATGGTGTTCTCCTTCCAGTCGAAGATGTCCGCCACCGGCGCTTTCGCCGGAGTGGTGGTGCCTGCGTTTGCAGTGGAAAATGACACGGCTGCCATGGCGCTGACACCCAGCGTAAGCAGCCACCGATTTGGGGAGTGTGGTTTATTGACCATGCGTAGATAAAGCACGGACTCGTCCTCAATGATCCGCGTGGATTGGCATCTATTAATCAAGTTATGCGTCGAACATGAGACGCAATCTCTCAACGCCTCCAGCACTCGCAAAACAGCAGTCCCCAAAGAAACTCCCGACGCTCCCCGCGAGTGAAATTTTCCCCGCTCAAATAAGCCTCCACACGCACCAGCTCCCGCGCCGAAATTCCCGTCGTCCAGCGAAAGAACGCATACAAAACCCCCACGATCAGCCGGCTGCACGCCCGCCACATTCCAGCGTGGGCGATTTGAAAATCTGCGATCAGCCATTGTGCCTCCGCTGTGGCCGCAGCAGCGATGACGGGAATCAGCGTCTTCAATTGATCCTCACGAAAACAATCGAGAAAAAAGCAGGACACGATGAGATCAAACGCCGCTGCCGGCGCCTGCCACGTCAGCGCATCCGCGTGAACAAATTCCACCTGTGCGCCCTCCAGTCCCTCGCGCACCAGCCGCTTTCGTGCGAGGTCAATCATGACCGCGCTTGCCTCCACCACCGTCACTTGCACTTGGGGAAAGTGGCGCAGCAATTTCACCAGAAAGCGTCCGTTTCCCTCGCCATACACCAGGGCTCGCCGCGGCGCATGAATCGCCCCCAGCAGAGCCGTGCGGCAGCGCTGAAGCTGCCCGCCCGCACACAGCGCCTCCATCCAGCGGTAATGCGGTGCCAGCAGGTCGAAGCTCATGCCCCAGTCAAAGCACCGTACAGCTCATTCGCAACATCACCGATTCCTCACTTTCACGATCTCCATTTCCGGCCTAATTCGTCCTGTCACATTCCTCCTCCGACCCTTTTTTTCCCGCTCATGAAACTCACCTCCTGGAACGTCAACGGCATCCGTGCCTCCCTCGGCAAAGGCCTCCGCGAATACATGCTCCACGGCGATGCCGATGTGATCTGCCTGCAGGAAACCAAGGCCCAGCAGGAGCAGGTGGATCTGGCGTGGTTTCCCGGCTACAGCGCCGTGTGGAACAGCGCGCAGAAGAAGGGCTATTCCGGCACGCTTATTCTCAGCCGTGTTCCTTTTCATACCTCAACGCACGGCCTGGGCATTGATGAGCACGACCGCGAAGGCCGGCTCATCACCGTCGAGTTCCCGGACTTCTACGTCGTCAATGTGTACACACCCAATTCGCAGGCCGAGCTCGCCCGTCTGAGCTACCGCCTATCCTGGGACGACGCCTACCGCGCCTATCTGAAGAAGCTCGAAAAAAAGAAGCCCGTGCTCGCCTGCGGTGACCTCAACTGCGCGCACCAGGAAATCGATCTCGCCAATCCGAAATCCAACCGCATGAATCCCGGCTTCAGCGATGAAGAGCGCGCCAGCTTTACCAAGCACCTCGACGCCGGCTTCCTCGACGTCTTCCGCCAGTTCGATCCCAGCCCCAGCCGCTACACATGGTGGACCCAGCGCACCCCCGACGCCCGGGCGAAGAACATCGGGTGGCGTCTCGACTACTGGCTCGCATCGGAAAGGCTGAGGCCTGCGATCAAGTCATGCACTATCCGTTCCGATGTGCATGGGAGCGATCATTGTCCAGTGGAGCTGGTGGTGGGGTGAGTCATCACATGAAGCCATGAATGTGGAGTTCCAGTATCCGAATCAGCAGGAGTTGGTGGCTGCGATTCGCACCGAATTTCAATTCTTGGTGGATGACTACGGTTTCGCAGAGGTGGACAAGCGGCTTGAACCCTACTCGAATCCCTATTCGGTTTTGTATAGCAAGGACCGGCTAGAAATTCTAGTTGAGGGTCACAGCTATGGATCGGGAACAGCAATCGAGTTCCACGTCAAAAGAGGTTGGCTGCGCAGGCAACAAGACTCCTTTGATCTCGGATGGTTGACCGAAATCCGCCGCCCTGATTTGCTTGCGCCGGAATTTCCTGACAAACGCGGCCAGTTGCGGCAACTACCAAAACTTGCCCGTGAGCTCAAAGAGGTCGCCTCCGACATGCTTCGGGGAGATTTGTCTGTCGTTCCGCAAGTTCTCGCAGCCATTGCGAAAGCCAGAATCGAAGGAGACAGGCACGAAGCGAGCCAGAATTTCCTGCGTGCTGAGGCACGCTCACAAGAAGCGTTTCGTCTTCACAACTACTCTGCTGTTGTGTCGCTTCTTGGACCTCATCGCCATCTGCTAAATGCTTCCTCGCTCAAACGCCTGGAGATCGCGCAGCATCGGTTGTCCGGTCGCGCTTAAAAAAGCCGCACAGGTTTTCTACTTCCCCAGCCCCTCCCGCACCTTCTTCGGCAGCGCATCCACCACCAGCTGATACGAGTGCTTCACCAGCTCCCGCACCAGCTTAGGCGGCACGGTGCCGTCCAGCATGACGGTGTTCCAGTGCTTCTTGTTCATGTGCCAGCCGGGCTTGATGCCCTTGTGCTCATCCCTCAGCTCGATGGCGCGCTGGGGATCGCATTTCAAATTGATGCTGGCGGGAAAATCGTCCGGGGAGGTGACGGCAAACATTTTGCCGCCGACTTTGTACACCAGCGCCTCGGGACCGAAAGGCTGGGTTTCCTCCGCGCCCGGGAGGCTCAGGCAGAGGTCGATGACATCGGGCAGTTCCATGGGGTCACAGGTCGTGCCTGCTGCCCCCACCTTCAAGAAACTTCCCGCAAAGGGGCTGGGCACCGCGATTTTGAGAAAACGGTCGGCCACACCATGCATCCATCGGCCTGTCTCCTCCATGCGGCAGCCCCGGCAAGTTCTTCAAGCGCCGCTCTATTTCCCTTTCTATTCGTTTGATGAATGGCGCATCACGGTTCTTTCTTGGCCGCACTGCCCATGCGCGTGCGTTCCCTGTCCAACCGAGAAAAAGTGATCGTGGCATTTGCCACGGTTCACCTGGCGTACCTGCTGTTCGGAATGTTGCCCGCGCCATGGCGGGACAAGACGGTGGTGTCCCCCGTGTATCGCTTTTATGAGCGCCTCACTCGCTGCGCCCAGGTCTGGAACATGTTTGAGACCATCCCCAACATGAACCGCCTGGAGGCACGGCTGGTGGTGCAGGAAAAGGGGAAAAAGCCGCGTGAGGAAGGCGTGGTGCTGCCGGGGCTGCGACGGTTTTCCCAGCATGACCATGTCCGGCTCAACAACTGGATGGTGAATGTGATCTTCAATCCCACACGCGGTGTCTTCCGGGAGGCCTACATGCGCAGCGCAGCCGCTGCGCTCATGCGCTCCGGACGCTACACGCCCCAGGCGGAAATGACTCTGGAGGTGCTGCCGTCCTATACCCGCAGCCTGCTGGGCGTGCGCTCGCTCAAGGAGATCGCCGTGGAGCGTCCTTCGGTGCTGGGGCCGTATCGGCTCGAAACGCTTGCGCCCAAAAATGCCTTCGCACCATGATGACTGCTGACGCGAAGAGTCTTTTCTCCCGTTTCACCGGCCTGTTTTTGGACGTGGCGGATCCCCGCCTGTACGCCTGCGTGCGCATCGCTTTCGCCTTCGTCTCCCTGCTGAACCTCATGCAGATCTGGCCGGACCGCGAAGTCTTCTTCACTGCCGCCGGCATGGTGGACCACGACACGGTGCAGAAGTACACGGTGGGAGTTTACTGGTCTGCGTTGGATCTTTGCTCCGATCTCAGTGCCGTCAGCGCCTACCTGCTTTGCAGCGGCGCTGCCATGGTGCTGCTCCTGCTGGGCGTGTGGCCCCGGCTGGCGGCCGCCGTGGTTTATGTCTGGCATGTGTCCTACGCCATGCGCGCGCCACTGGTTCTCGTGGGGTGGGATGAAGTCCTGCGCTGCACCTCTTTTCTCGTGCTCATCTCCCCCATGCCTGCGTGCTGGGCGCTGCAGTCCCGCAGAGCGCGCAAAAAGACCGCCTTCCGTCCGCCGCCGCTCCGTTACGGCCTCACGCTTATGCAGGCCCAGCTCGTGGCCATTTACGTACATGCGGTGCTGGCACGCCTGAGCGACGACTATTGGATGAGTGGAGATTTCATGAGCTTCTTCCTCCTCTCCCACAACTCCCGCTGGCCCGGCCTCTGGGTGCTCGACTACGGATTCCTCCTGAAAGGCGTCACCTACCTCGTGCTGCTGCTGGAGCTGGCCATTCCCGTGCTGCTCCTGATCCGCCGCTGGCGCTGGTGGGGCGTCGCCGCTGGCATCTTCCTGCATGCGGGCATCAGCCTCATGGCCTACAACCTCGAGCTGTTTTTCCTGGCGATGCTGATGCTGTACCTCAGCTTTCTCCAGCCTGAGGACATGGACAGGCTTCAGAGCCACCTGCCAAAGTCTCGCGGCATGGTTGGTAAATAGGTTCCGTGATCTTTTGAAACGGGTTCGCCCTTGGCTGTGGAGCGCGCGTTGCCTGAAAGCAGAATCAACCCGCTGCCTGCCAGTAAACGGCACCTGCAGCGCTCGGGCACCTGAATCCTGGATCCACACTCTGACATCCAGGGTATGATGAGGGCGCATTTTGAGCGCCCTTGGGCCGGGGGAGTGCGGCCAGCCTGAGGCTCTCCGCACTCCCTGCCGGGGAAAGGATGATTACTTCTTCTTTTTGCCGCCACCCAGCAGGGTGAGCAGGATCACGAGGACGACTACGCCTGCGCCAATGAGGATCATGGTGGTGGTGCTCATGCCTTCTTCCTCTTCTGCTGCGGGGGCAGGGGCCGGCATGGCTGGCGGCTGCGGGTAGGCTCCGGGGGCCACGCCCGGCTGGACGCCGGGTGCCGCCATGCCGGGCTGAGCGCCAGGGACGACGCCGGGAGCCACACCAGGCTGGACACCGGGGGCCACGGCTCCGGGAACCACGCCGGGCTGAGCGCCAGGCACGGTCCCGACAGCACCCGGGGTGCCGGCAGGGGCAGGAGCGCCGCCAGAAGCGGCGGCGAGGGCGGCTGCGACTTTGGAGTCCATGCCAGGAGTGGCGGTGCCGGCGATGGCCGAGGAACCACCCGCAGCGCCGGTGGTGGCTGGCTGCGCATCTGTGGGCACGGCCGTGGCCAGCACCTGGGTAAAATAGGCGTGGCGCTCGCGGTACATGGTGAAGACCGTGCGATAGAACTGCTTGCTCGTGGCATCGGCGTTGGCCGCCGCGGTTTCACCCTCCACGATGGCTTCTCCCATCTTGGCGAGCTCCGCCTTGTCCTTGCCGGCCTTGGCATCTGCCCGCACCATGCGTGCGATGGCCTCGTTGACTTTGCCAATGACGGCGAGATCAAGTCCCTTCAGGGCTTCCTTCTCTGTGGAGAGGGACTTGGAAAGCGTCTTGAGGCTGTCCAGATCGTACTTGTAAGGGGTGAACCACTTCGTGGTCTTGCGCTCCTGATCATAGGTGCTCTTCCAGTTGTCCCTCTCGCGTGCGATGGCGTCCTTGGAACGTGTGAGTTCGGGTTCGATGAGCTTCTTCGTGCTCTCTTCACGCATCTTCTGCAGGGTGGGCTGCTCCCGGATCATCTGCTCGATCTGCTTCTCGTACTTGTCCAGCACCACCAGGATCTCCTCGACAGCCTTGGGATAATAGACGGAGGCTGCAAAGCCGGTCTTGGGATCGAGGAATTTGTCGAACTCCTGCAGGGCGCCGGAGTAATCCTTGGCCTCAATCTTTTCCAGCATGGCAGCGCGTGCGCTGAAGGCCTTGATGTTGAGGCTTTCCGCCTTGGCGTCTTCACGGCTGAGCCACTTGCCTTCGAGCTTGGCGCCGCCGGCCACGACTTTCTCCTTCTCCTCCAAAACGTCCGCCATCATCTTTTCCACTTCCGCAGCCTCCTTGGTGCCGGGGTAGCGGTTCAGGAAGGGGCGCAGGCGGTCCTGAATGAGCTGCTCGTACTTCTCCGCGCTCAGCAGATCCGGAGTGGGCACGTATTTGCGCAGCTCGAGAATCTCCACCTCTTCCGGCTTTTGTTTGACGATGCCGCCTTCGGCGATCTCGGAGCGCGGGATGTCCTTGTCGTCCCAGATCTTGGGCGTCAGACGGTACCGCATGTGAATGTGCGTGGGCGTCTCTGAAGTGATGTTGCCTTCCAGCTTTTTACCGTCCTTCAGGGTCACGACGTCGGCGTGTGTAAATCCGGCGCTGCAAGCCAGGGCAAGGACGGCAGATTGGTAACGGCTCAATTTCATGGGGAATACAGGGTGGAATAAAGATGAGGCAGGGTTGACGACGACGCGGCAATTTGCGCGGGTTTCGAGAAATAACTCAAAACCACACCACGAGTAAAGAACGAAGCTGATTTTCCTCCGCTGGCAGCGGTGGAGCTACTGGCTGCGACGCTGGAGGACGATCCGCTTGAAACGCGCATTTCCCTCCTGGCTCACGCTCATGACTTCGGGGTCGTTGACGAAGACGTTGTGAACAAGCCGGCGGTAGTAGCTGTTCATTGGCGGCAGGTCCGCGCTCTGGCCGGTGGCGCGCACGCGGTCTCCCAGTTCCTTCGCGCGGGCGACCATCTTGTCCTCCCGCATGGAGCGGTAGAACTCCACGTCCACGCGGATGCGCGGGGCGTCCTTGATGTGGCGCTGCAGCACGCGGTTGACGAGGTATTGGATGTCTTCCAGCGTCTCGCCGCGGCGGCCGATAAGGGCGTCCGACTCATCGGTAAGCACCTGCAGGGTGGGTCCGTCGGGACCGTTGTCCTCCTCGATCTGGACCACGAAGCCCAGATAGCCAAGCATGGAGTCGAGAATGTGGCGGGAATGTTCGAGGGGAGTCATGGGTCTCTAGCCTCCCAAACGGGGTGGTTTCGGGCCTTTTTTCTTCTCGGACGCAGGCGTGCCCGGATTGAAAAAGGCGCTCTGAGATGGCGCGGCTTTGGCAGCGGGCTTCTGCGACACCTTCTCCAGCTTTGGCTCAGGCATGTAGAGCTTCATGATGCGGGTCTGGAAGATGCTGAAGATGTTCTGGGTGGACCAGTAGAGGGCCAGCGCGGCGGCGAAGTCGTAGCTGATCCACAGGAAGAACAGCGGCATCATCATGAAGATGCGCTGCTGGGTCTTGTCCACCGTGGCAGGCTGCGGGGTGAGCTTCATCTGCGCCACCATCGTCAGGCCCATGATGAGCGGAAGAGGATTGATGTTGAAGCCAAGGAACTGGCCCTGGGTGTCCGCAGCCGCGAGGTCGCGCACCCACCAGAAGGACTGGCCGCGCAGTTCGGCGGCCACTTCCAGCACGCTGTAAAGACCGATGAAAATGGGAAACTGCAGAAGCAGCGGCAGGCAGCCGCCCAGAGGGTTCACGCCATAGTCCTTGTACAGCTTCATCACTTCCATCTGCTGCTGCTGCGGGTTGTCCTTGTACTTTTCCTGCAGCTCTTTCATTTTCGGACCCAGCAGTCCCATGCGCTTCATGGTCATGGTGGACTTGGCATGGATGGGCCACAGACAGCAGCGCACAAAGATGGTCAGCAGGATGACCGCGAGGCCCCAGCTGCCGCTGAGGTCGTGCATCCAGCGCATGACCTTGGAGAGTGCGATGCTGACCCACCCGAAGTAGCCGTAAAACATCGCCTTGCTGCGCTGCTGGTCGATCTTGCTGAGGCGGTCGTACTCCTTCGGCCCGAGGTAGATTTCATAGGTTTCCGTGACCGAAGCGCCGGGAGCGAGATCCACCGTCGGCAGGCCCATGGCGGCGTCATAGGTGTAATCGTCGATGCCGGACTTGCCCACGTTGGCGGCATCGATCGGCTGCGCGAGTTTGCGGCGGCCGGCCCAAAACTTGCCGGGCGCATCCTTCTTGGCCACACGGGTGAGGATGTGGGTGTAGAAGCGGGTCATCACGCCTCCGTAGCGCAGGGCGTTGTAGGTGTTTTTAAAGTCGACGGGTGCATCGCTGAAAAAGCCCTTGGAAAAATACTTCGACAGATGGTGGTCTGCATCGCCGGAGTTGTTCCAGAAGAAGCCGTCGTAGCGCCCTTCGTCATGCTTCATGGCAGTGGCGGCGCCGGCGTAGAGATAATACTCCTCGGAGCGATGCTGGGCGGTGCCGGTGTTTTTCAGGGTGATCTGCAGCTCAAGCAGGTGCTCGTCGCTCTTTTCTCCTTCGGTCAGGGAGTAGGTCTTGGTGACGACGATGCCTTCGGCCGTCGTGCCTTCAAAGGTGGCGCTCTTGTCGCTCTTGGCCGTCAGTTTGTAGGCGATGGTATCCAGTCCGGACGGCTCACGACGCAGGGCGCCGATGGGTTCCAGAGCGTCCTTGTTCAGCACCACGCGGTCGGTACCAGCCAGCGCCGCACGGGCAATGCCGCCGCCTTTGGAGGTCAGTTCATACGTAACGGTGCCGACTTTCAGCGAGTGGGTTTCCTCAGGCAGCACGGGTGCCGCAGGAGCAGCAGGAGGGGTGTTGGCGGCGGCGGCTGTGGCAGGGGCGGTGACAGCACCAGGGGCTGGTTCGGTGGCAGACGGAGCAGGCTTTTTGGCCAGTTCTTCCTGCTTTTTCCGGGCAGCCTCGGCCTGCTCCAGCTTCTGGTTTTCCTGCATGTAGTAGAAATTGACTCCCATGAGGAGGACGCACAGCGTCACGACGATCCAACTTTTGCGGTCCATGAAAAATTAAAAGGGGTTTGAAGAGAGAAAGGAAAGGCAGACTGCCCGTGAAAACGGCCCGGGCACCTGCCGGCCAAACGATGAGAGGTGCGGGAACCAGAATGACGAACGATCCCCGCCCATGCGATTACACTGTCTGAAGAAATTCGTCATTCGTCATTCGAGTTTCGTCATTTCTTCTGCGGCACAGGATCATGCCCATGGCCGCCCCAGGGGTGGCAGCGGCCGATGCGGCAGAAGCCCAGCCAGCAGCCGCGCAGAACGCCATGAGTTTCCACCGCCTCAAGGAAGTAGCGCGAGCAGGTCGGCGTGTAGCGGCATCCGGAGCCTGGACCGCCAATGGCGTGAATGACGGGGGAAAGGAACACTTGGTAGCCGCGGATGAGGATTCGAATGAGCCATTTCATGGTGCGGGCGGGGCGGAATGCTTCTGTTTGAGCAGATTCATACGCCGCGCGAGCCGCAGCCAGTCATTTTCCAGGTCTGCCAGCGTGGCCTGAGGGGCACGCCAGCGGGCGATGATCACCATCTGCCAGCCTGGAGCAATCTCCGCACGGTGCGCCCGCACGATCTCGCGCAGCAGGCGGCGGATGCGGTTCCGCACCACGGCATTGCCCAGTTTACCCCCGGTGATGAGGCCAAACTGGAACTCCGCCAGCGCTTCCACGCGCAAAGCACCCAGCACCAGATATTTTCCGGCCTGGCTGCTGCCCTGGGACTTCACGCGAGCAAAGTCGCTCGCGAGTTTCATCCGCAGGTTTGAGGAAAGGCGCATGGGCAGGAGCGCGCCGCAGCAGGATTAGGAGTGCTGCTGGGTGTGGCGCTTGAAGTGGAGTTCCACGCCCTTCGGCAGGAGACGCTTGCGTCCGGCACGGCGGCGGCGGCGCAGGATGTCGCGTCCATTCGCGGTCTTCGTGCGTGCGCGGAAACCAAACTGCTGCTTGCGCGTGCGCTTGGAAGGCTGGTAGGTCCTGAATGTCTTTGGCATGGGCGTGTGGGGTGGTGAAAGTCAGAAAAAAGGGCTCAGACCGGACAAATCACGGCCTCCCCAGAAAAGGGGGCGCGAAACTAGCGGGACTCTGCGATTTGTCAATCAGTCGATCATTTCGCGTAAACTTCGGCTTTCTCAGCGTTACATTCCGCCCATGCGCCGCCTTCTCTTTGCCACCCTGTTTCTCCCTCTTTCCCTCCATGCCGCCGACACCCCGGCCGCCATGCCCCTCTGGCCCAAAGGTGCCCCCGGCTCCGAGGCTCGCACCGCTGAGGCGGAGAAAACGGAAGGGAGCAATGTGTGCAACGTCCACAATCCCAGCATCACCCCTTTCGTCCCTGCGGCGGACAAGGCCAGCGGCACCGCCGTCATCATCTGTCCCGGCGGCGGCCACTCCAAGCTCTGCCTCGGCCACGAAGGCTACGCGCTGGGAGAATGGTTCCGGGACCATGGCATCGCCGCCTTTGTGCTGAAGTACCGCCTCGCCCGCGAGCCCGGCAGCACCTACACCATTCAGGATCATGCCATGGCGGACGCCCGCCGCGCCATCCGCACCGTGCGCAGCCGCGCCGCCGAGTGGCACATCCAGCCGGACCGCATCGGCATCCTCGGCTTCTCCGCCGGCGGCGAACTGGCCGCGTTTGCCGCCATTACCAACGACCCCGGCAGCAAAGAATCCGCCGACCCCATCGAGCAGCAGAGCAGCCGCCCGGACTTTCAGGGCCTCATTTATCCCGGCACCTCCGGTCTCTTCGATGCCAAAAAGGGCATGCCTCCGCTCTTCATCGCCGCCGGTTACAGCGACCGCCCGGATATCTCCGAAGGCATGGCCACCCTCTACCTGAAATACAAGGCCGCCGGTGTGAAGGCAGAAATGCACATTTTTGCGAATGCCGGTCACGGCTTCGGCTACAAGCCGGACGCCAAACCCACGGCGGCATCCCGCTGGCCCACGCGCTTCACGGAGTGGCTCACGGACAGCGGACTGCTGAAACCGTAGTCTTTTGCTCCGGATTTTCTTTTTCTGCCCGCTCTGTATCCTTTGCTTGTGAACGTGATTCCCACCTCGCCTGATCCCTCCTCTCCATCCTCAAAAGCAAAACCGGTCTTCGGCTTCATCCTCGTAGGTGGCGCGGTAGTGGGAGCCCAGGTCCGCGATGTCCGGCTGGCAAACGAACTAGTGCGCCGAGGGTATGAGGTGCATGCGTGGTGGGCCTTTGACCGACCGAATAACGCGGTGCTGGACCGCCGGATCACTCAGCACTGGCTCTTCAGCTGGTCGCGCTATGCGGGCTTGGGATGGTATGGTGTGGAGGATGCGGTGGGCAGGCTCTCGCACCGGCTCTTTCCCGCCAAGTTTCGAGACTGGGTGGCGCAGACCTGCCCGGGCTTTATGGAGCGGCAGATGACCTCCGTGCTGCGGCACGTGTGCCGCGGGGTGGAGCGCGACCGCGGCTTGATCACCAGCTTCGCCAGGGAGCTGGAGCAGACCGGAGTCACTCATCTGCTGCCGAATCTCGAGATGCTGGCGTTGTTTGCCAAGGAGGCGCGAGACCTCGCTTCTGGAAAACCACGCTATGTGGTCACCTTCCAAGGCTACGAAATCTACGCCAACTTTGCCCGCCCGATCGGACTGGAGGCGAGGCTCTACCAAAAGCTTGCCGAGGCCGTGGCGCACTCCGGCTGGCCGGCGGTGGCGGTCAGCGACGCGTATTCCGAACGCATTCAGCGGGAGATCGGCCTGAAACCCTCCCAGGTGGCCAGCATTCCACCGGGCGTACCGGTCGGCGAACCGCTCCCGCTTGATCGCGCACGCGAGCTCGTAGCACGGCAGTTTCCCAGCTACAACCCTGCCCTGCCGCTGGTGACCTATCTGGGGCGCCGCGATGCCGAGAAGGGTCTTGATCTGCTGCTGTATGCTGTGCGCCTGCTGGAGGAGCGCGGCATCAGCGTGCAGCTGGCCCTGTGCGGTCCCACCGCCTTCGGCAAAAACTATGTGCATGCCTGCGGACAGATTGCAGAGCATCTGCGCATCAAGCCGCTGCTGTCGGACTATGTGTCTGACGAAATCCGGTCGGCCTTGTTTCGTGTGAGCCGCACCGTGGTTTATCCCTCCATCCACCAGGAGCCCTTTGGCATGGTGCCGGTGGAGGCCATGGCGCAGGGCACTCCGGTGATCGTGCCGAATCTCGGCGGGATCTCCAAACTGATCGAGGCTGGCGGCCACAGGGGCGGCCTGACCTTTGCCTGCTGGGATACGGGCTCGCTGGCCACGAAGCTGGAGAATCTGGTGACAGACAACACCTTGCACGAAGAACTGGCGCGTGGATCGCGGAAAGTGGCGGAGCATTTCTCCATCGAGAACATGGGCACGCGGGTGCTTGCCCATCTGGGCCTGGGGCCGCTCTGACAAGACGTTCATCCGGGACGTTGGAGACCGCCTCACCGGCGGATGGGGGCAGGTCCTGATAACCCGTGGGCGTGTGACGCGCGAACCGATGGGTACCATGAAAATACTTTCCGACACACCACTCACCGAAAAACGCGTTGCCATTCTTGCCACGGATGGCTTCGAACAGTCTGAACTCGAAGAACCCATGCGGGCTCTTCAGGAAGCAGGGGCGACCGTCAGCATCGTCTCCCCCAAGAAGGGCAAAATCCAGGGCATGCGCCATGCCGAAAAGGGCGATGAATTCGACGTGGACATCCCGCTGCGCAACGCCCGGCAGGGCGACTTCGACGCTCTCGTATTGCCCGGCGGACTGATGAATCCCGATGAACTGCGCTCCACCCCGGAAGCGGTGGAATGGGTGCGCCAGTTTGGCCGGTCCGGCAAACCCATCGGCGCCATCTGCCACGGCCCCTGGCTCCTCATCGAAGCAGGTCTGGCGGACAATCTCCACATGACCTCCTGGCCCGCCATCCAAACCGACGTGAAAAACGCCGGCGGCATTTGGGTGGACGAAGAAGTCGTCGTGGACAACGGCATCGTCACCAGCCGCAAGCCCGCAGACATCCCCGCCTTCAATGCGAAGGTGATCGAGGAGATTTGTGAAGGCATCCACCCACGGTGATCATCACCGCGGCAACGGCAGCCGCACAAGAAGGCTCTGATCCGCACGCTTTCCTATTTGGGTGACGCTGAGCAGCAGATTGTCGTCCGAAAAGTCGCGGGCGGGCGGATCTGAAGCCTCAAAACTGAACTGGACCGGCGAAAAAATGAACCACGGCAGCGGCTTTTCCTCATCCGGATAAACTTGAGAACGCAAATGGTGCAGTGAGGTATTCCACGTAGGCGGCGGAGGCGCCAGCTGCGTGAGATTCTCCTGCTGATAATCCGGTGCCAGCCTGCCTGCCGGTCGCGGCTGTTGAAACTCATCAGGCGCGATCTGAAAAATGGATGACGATCGGGAAATTAGCACGCGGGCTTCTTCCCCGGTACATTTCACCCGGAAGGTGCAGCGATCCAATGCCCAAAAAGCATGCTGAAACGGTTCGGTGCTGCCCAGGGCCCGCAGGTGCTCCGCCTGCGCCGCGCGCTTGGTGGGAGGCAGCGAGGCAGAGAGCCATTCACGGACCGCACCGCGAGGCGCGGTGAACGCAAACACGAGATTGGTCTGGAGTCTAAAAGCGCTCTCCTCAGGAATGACTTTGTCGATCTTGAATCCCCCAGGCAGATCGGCCAGTTTCCCAAAACGCTGCAGTGTCTCCCAGTTGCTCATCGGCGGTAGAACTGCGGGAGCGGCAGGAGTTCTGACAGAAGACGCTGCCAGGGGCTCATCTGTCCTGTCGAAACCCAGCACCATGAACTTCAAGCCCGACTCACCCGGCATGTGGCGGGGGGTGGTCATCTGCCATGCCACTCCTCCCTGCTGCCCGCTCTGTTTGAGCAGTTCGCCAAACATATGCGCATCTTCGGGTTCGGCTGCCGAACCGAAGAGGGTCACTTTGCCAGCTTCATTCTTGAATCCTGATAGAGCGACGCCCGTCTTTGCGGCCAGATGTTTGACCTCGCGTGGGATCTCTCCACGCAGCTTCGTCGCGCTGAGACCATCCAACGTTTCAACGCTCTCAACCACCCCAGGAAGCTCCTGGGGAACGGCTGTTTTGGGTGCGGGAGGTGGGGCCTCATCCGGCGCGATGAGAATGCGTTTGGGCCCCTTGCTCTGCAACCACAGCCGCACTTCGATCGTCTCCGCATCGAGCGTTTTGAGGTGGATCACGCAGTCGCCGGAACCCTCGTACGTGTATTCAAACGCGCCGGGCTTTTCAGGCCAGGGCTGCTGCTTTTCATAATGCTGGCGCGCCGCTTCTCCCAAAGAACCGGCAAGCCAGGCCTTCACTGCCTCGCGGGCTGCAGTGAATTGAAACGGGGAGGTGCCGTTCATCCAGCCTTCGGGTTTCGGCGGTATCACGGCCTTCACCGGGAGGTCAGCCAGATGCCCCCTTTTTTTCAGCAGCCTCCAGCGCTCCGCTAGCTCCGGGTCCAGAACGATGTCGGCGTCCATCGCGTTGGTCACCTTGCCCTTGGGCTGCACGGCTGCGTCCTTTTCGGCCGCGGCGGTGCACACACCTTCCGCCCTGAATTCCACACGCTTTCCATCGGGCAGCGGCCGCGGAACAGGGAAGTTCCATCCAATGACCCACTGCTTCCCGATCTTGGGCAGGAGGTGCAAAACCTGCAATGCCGTGGGAATATCCGCCGCCTCGCCAGCAATGGTCAGGCGTCCGCGGGCGACAGTGACTTTCTTCACCTCAAGTCGATCTTCCAGGGGTTTCAAGCTGAGAACCACCTCTTGAGTGATCTGCACGGATTGAGCATCAAATCGCGCCTGCGCCTGAAGCAGTTTCTCATGCTCTCTTCCGATCTCATCCTCCACCGGCTTCACCTCGCCGCTGCCATCCACCGGCAGCGCTAGGGTCTCTTCGACGATACGCTTCACCACCGGCCCGCAATTCTTGCCTCCGCTCACGACTTCATCCCGGCTGCCCTCGTAGACCAGTGCGAAGGCGATCCGTGGCTCGTCGTAAGGAGCAAAGCCGATCATCAGGCCCAGCATTTGATTGGAGGACAGCTTCCATTGTGCGGTGCCCGTCTTGGCGGCGATCACGACCTTGTCACTCTTTGCGGCATGCCCGGTTCCTGCGGGATCATTGACCACCGCACGCATGCTCTGCCGCAGCAAAGCAATGCTTTCAGAGGTGATTCCTTGCTCAGCCAGATCCGCACGCCACGCAGTGCCGGCCTGGCCTTTCACCAGAACGGGCTGAGACACTTTGCCGCCGTTGGCCACCGTGGCCGCAAGCATGCCCATATGAAGCGGGCTGAGCAAAATGCGCCCCTGGCCGATGGACAGGGAGGCCATCTCCGCCTGGCTCGGGGACCCACTGCCTTTTTTTCCATCGGACAGAGGCGGCAGAGTTGCCTCTGCCTCTCCCGGCAAAAGATCGTAGTCCTTGTCAAAGCCCAGCGCTGTGAACAGCCTGCCAAAAGCGTCCAAGCCAGTGGCATTGCCAAACTGATACCAGTAGCAGTTGCAGGAACTAACCATGGCGCCCTTCAGATCCAGCATGCCATGACCGCCCTCATCACCGCCTCCCTTCCAGCAGCGGAAGATGCGGGTGCCATAGGTGATCGAGCCTTTGCAAGTGTAATGCTCATCCCGCAGCCCGGCGGAGAATCCGGCCAGGGCGGTCAGAGGCGTGAACGCCGCTGCAGGAGGGTAGCTTCCTCTAAGACACCGTGAGAAAAGGGGCAGATCTCTGTGGCTGGAGTACGCCTGAAAATCCTCCGCCGAAATGCGCGGTATGAAGCAGTTGGGATCGAAGGAAGGAAGCGAGACCGCGGCGAGAATCTCTCCAGTGAGAGGGTCCAGCACCACGGCGGCACCTCTGGAGAAGCCGCCTTCCATCATGGCGCGCGTGGTCAGGGCCTGCACTCGCATGTCCAGCGTGAGGGAGACATCCCTGCCCTGCCGGAGGACATCCTCCTGCTGTCGTTCCATGGCATCACGCCCCGTTGGCGTCTCGTCGTCCTTGCTCGCTCTCCCGGTGTATCCGAGCACATGCGCCGCCAATGTTTTGTAGGGATAGCTGCGCACCTTTTCCTTCGTGCTCTCCGCCAGCACCATCCCATGGCGGTCCAGTATGCGACCACGCAGCCCGGTGCCCTCGATGGCGTGCAGCATCGCCACCGGGAGTGTGATCAGCAGCGCACATGCCGCCATGCCTGCCAGCCAGCGCAGTGTGACTGTTTCACGATGCCGCGTGGGATCCAGAATGGCCTTGACCCTGGCCTCCACGGGCGCGCAGCGCGTGATGGTAAGCGCGCACAAAGACAACCCTGGTGCGATTCGGTTGTGCCTGCTGAGATCGAGCAAAGACTGCGCATACTCGCTGGCTCGCACGCCGTTGCGCAGCACGGCATCGTCGCACGCGCGTTCCTGATCGGCTCTCAGCTGGCGCAGCGTCAGCCAGGCCAGCGGATTGAACCAATGCAGCGCCTTCACCCATTGCGCCGCCCACAGCGCCAGGGGATCTCCGCGCTTCAAATGCGCAAGTTCATGCAGCAGGACGCCGCGCTGCGTTTCAGCGCTCCAGTTTTCAAATCCTTCCGGCAGCAGCAGACGCGGGCTGAAGACGCCCCACACCATGGGCACCGAGTCCGCAGGACCGACGACCAGGCGCGGCAGGCGTTTCAATCCAAGCTCACGCGCCGCGTCTTCCAGAGCTTCTGACTTTCCTGGGCGCAGAGTGCGCTCCAGCCGTCGCAGACGCCATGCACTGACGCCCAGGCGCAGCAGCAGCATGCCCGCAACAAACATCCATGCCACGGGCAGCACGGATACCACTTCCTGCCATGAATTATTCCACGAGGTGGAGGATCGGACTTCGGCCTGCGCGGACTCCGATGGCCCAATGTGGTATGCTGGAGCCGAAAACGATATTTTGGTGCCGGCAGGCAGACTCATCGCCTTCGGGTTTTCATTTTCCTGTGCCGGTGCCGGATCAAGCCCAAACCGCGGCAAATTTGCCGCAGCTTTCGGGAGCACACGCCATGCAGGCAGAACTCCCATGGCAAAGGGCAGCACCGCGAGCGCGATGACGGCAGTGATCCACAGCGCGTAGCGCCGTGAGGCGGCAAGCGTGCGCAGCAGCAGACCGAGGAGGAGCGCCACAAGCAGCACCGCCGAACCCTTCAGCGCAGTGTGGGAGAGCAGGTCGAGCAGAGGAACGGTGTTCATGAGAGATCAGGGTGGGCTGAAGTGCGGCGGCGTTTTGGAGGGCGCCGGGCCTCCGGCGCTTTCGAACCTCCAATGGCCGCGGAAAGCTCCAGAGGACTGGAGCACTCCAGGACGCTGTCGCGGCTTTGTGAACTTGTTTCCATCTCAGCGGCCTTCGCGTTTCGCTTCGTCGATGAGTTTCTGGATGCGCTCCGCCTGTCCATCCGTGAGCGCGGCATCTTTGCGCGTGAGGTGTGCCGCCAGCGCCTCGTCCACCGCACCGCCGAAGAACGTGTCCAGCACCTGCTTCAGCGCTTGCAAGCCTGCGCGCGCCTTGGACTGCGCGGGCGCATAGATGACCTCGCGCCCCTCCTTGCGCAGACGCTTCACATGCCCCTTCTCCTCCAGGATGTGCATGAGCCGCCGCACGGCCATGTCAGTAGGCGGGTCCGGCAGCTTCGCCTGCACGGCTGCCACCGTGGCGCTGCCCTCCGCATGCAGGACGTTCATGATCTGGCGCTCGCGCCGGGAAAGCTGGATGGAGTCGGACATTTCGTTATATTTTTAACGAATCAAATCCGGAATGGCAAGACGAAACGTGAAATTTTTAACGCTTTAGGATTTCAATCTTGTGGGAGTGCAGGCGCGCTGCGCTCTGCTGGATGAAGCGAGACCGCTACTTTTTCTTCCGCTTCTCCTTCTTCCCTCCCTTGCGGTCCTCCTCACCATTCCAGCGCTGGTCCTCCCAGCGCGGCGGCTGCATGGTGGCGTTCCACTGGTCGAAGAGTTTTTGCAGCGCCTGCGCTTTCTCAGGCTCCTTGGCGGTGAGATCGGTTTGCTCTCCGGGATCCGTGGCGAGGTTCACCAGCATGGGGGCCATGTCCTTGCCGGCCTTCACAAGCTTCCAGTCTCCCTGCCGCACGGCGTGCTGGACGCCGAAGCGAAAGTAAAGCTCGCGCGGGGCAAGCTTGTTGGTTTTGCCTTCGAGAAGAGGGAGGAGATTGACGCCATCGATCGAGTGGGCTCCGTCCACCACAGGTTCCAAGGCCCCGCCTTTAGATGCAAATGCTGTCGTGCCCGCAGCCGCCAGCACCGTCGGCAGCACATCGAGCTGGATCACCGGCTCGTCACTCACCCGCCCCGCCGGAATGTGCCCCTTCCACGCCGCGATCCATGAAACCCGGATGCCGCCCTCCCACACGAACCACTTATGACCGCGCAGGCCGCCCATCTCGGCGTTTTGATACGCGCCGCCGTTGTCGCTGAGGAGAAAGATGAGGGTGTTCTCCTCCTGCTTGAGTTCGCGCAGCTTGGCCATCACCGTGCCGATCGCTTCATCGGCCTCTGCGGCGAGCGCGGCATAGGCGGCATCGTGCTTCGGCAGGTCCTTGAACTTCTCCAGCCACTTCTCTGAGGCGACGTGCGGGGCGTGTACGGCATTGAAGGACATGAAGAGGAACCAGGGCTTTTCACGGTTCGCTTCCAGGAAGCCTACGGACTCTTTCGCATACACAGGGGAGGTGACCGGCGCTCCGGGAAGGTCTTCAATCAGTTCCTTGTTGCGATAAAACGCCGGGCCTTTGCCCTCGCCGAGATTGCCCACCGTGCCCACGGCGAAGTCAAACCCGCGCGCCATGGGCATGTATTCCGGACTGCTGTCTCCGAGGTGCCATTTGCCGACGATTCCAGTCGTGTAGCCCGCCGTTTTGAGGTGCTGCGCCATCGTGGTTTCGCTCAGCAGGAGTTCGCGTCCCGCACGTCCAGGATTGGCATCATGGCCGGTGCGTGCCTGATAGCGCCCCGTCATGAGCCCGACACGCCCCGGCGAGCAAATGCAGCCAGAGGAGTAGCCCTGGGTGAACCGCACGCCGCCTGCAGCCAGTGCATCCATGTTCGGCGTGGGAGCCATTTTCCCGCCATAGGCCCCGGGCTGTGCCCAGCCCATGTCATCCATGTAAAAGATGAGGATGTTGGGTCTGGCTGCATCCGCCGCAAGTGCGGAGGTCTGGAGGGAGGTGGCAAGGCAGAGCAGGAATGCGAAGAGCTTCATGTCGCTCTCCGAACGATGCGAAGGGGCAAATGTATCAGCCCAGATGGCAAACGAGCGTGCTCTGGACGGTTTACCTGGCGGCCCGCAGGCGCAGATGCGCGGCGGTGGTCACGGCGGCGGCCAGCTCATCGAGCTGTTCGCGATCGGTGATTTTCCGGCTCTGCTCATCCTGCACATAAATAGCGTCGATGGCCACGCCCTTCTCCGTGCTGATGCGCGCATGGGTGACGTTGTGTCCGAGGCGGCCGATGGCCATGAAGATGTCATACAGCAGGCCGAGACGGTCCACGAGCTGAAGCTCCAGCACGGTCTGATCCGGCGAGAGGTTGTTGTTCACGTAGATGCGCTGCGGGATTTCCGCACCGATCTCATCCAGCATGGTGATGGACTTGCCGAGCTTCTGAAGGATGGCCTCCCCAAAGTCAAAGGTCTGCCCGCTGAAAGCTTTGCGCACGGACTCCTCCACGCGGTTCCGGGCGCTCTTGGTGGAGACGGCGGCGAAGTTGGTGTTGCAGACACGGAAGGTGTCCAGCACGAGGTGGTCGGCACGCTGGTAGAGATCTGCGCTGAGAATGCTGATGCTCTCCGCAGCCAGCGCTCCGGAAATGCGTGCGAGCAGGAGGTGCCGGTCCCAGCACACAACCGTGAGTTCGCTGTAGCCCTGGTCCACATGGTCCTCCCACACCATCACGGGCAGCAGCCCCGCGGCGGCTTCCTCGCGGATGAGCTGCTCAAAGAAGAGACGGAACTGCCGCAGGTGCGCGGCGATGAGCTCTGCCTCGCGGAAATTGAAGTACGAAGGCGGCATGTGGCGGAAGTGCGCCTCCACCTCGGCCTCGTAGCCGGAGCCAAGCCGCCGTGACACTTCCTTCTTCAGGTCCGCCAGCGGCATCTGCACATTGCGCATGAAATCCGCCGGTGCGTTCATGAACCGCAGCGCGCTGTGGTAAAGCTGGCGGATGGAGGCCTCCTTGTAGCCGGACCAGCTTTTGTCGCTGGTGCCCTTGGAGTCCGCGTAAGTCATGAGCAGGAGCGTGTCCAGATTCTCCTTCGTGCGCACGATGCCCACGAACTCCTCGATGACCTGCGGATCGTCCAGGCTCTTCGTCGTGGCGGTGCGGTACATCAGCAGATGGTTGTCCACCAGGAAGAGCAGCAGGCGGCGTCGCTCTCCCTTGACCTGCAGGCGGCGGGAGACGGCCGCGGCCAGCGTGGTGCTTTCGTCGCTGTGCGTCTTCTTGTTGGCCGCGCGGCCGGCATCGTGCAGCAGCAGGGCGAGATACAGCACGTAGGGCTGCTGCAGGTCGTGAAAGAGCTGCTGGAAAAGCTCCACACCTTTCAGGGTGGGATCGCTCAGTTCATCGAGCTTGTCGATGGTGCGCAGGGTATGCTCGTCCGCCGTATAGAGGTGGAAAAACTCATGCTGCACCAGGTTGGTCAGCGCGCCAAACTCCGGCATGTAGCGGCCCAGGAAGCCCACACGGTGCATCTGCCGCAGGGTGCGCGCGGCGTCTCCTTTGCTGGAAAGGATGGTCTCGAACGTTTCGCGGTTGGTCTTGCTGTAGCGGAAGCTCGTGTCCACCAGACGGAAGTTGTCCTGAATGAGCTGAAACAGATCGGGGCTGAGGCGCAGATGGCGCTTCTGCGTGTGCAGGAAGAGGCGCATGAGGCGCTCCGGGTCGTCCTTGAAAATCGTCGGGCCGTCCGCATACACGCGCTCGTGCCGGCGCTGGAAGCCATCAAAACTTTCCTGCTCCTTCTCCGCCTTCCGCCGCGCGATGAAGCCCATGAGCTTGTTCTGCGTGCGTGTCTCCAGCGCCTGGAGGTGGAAGCGGTCCATGACCTCGTTGCTGCGCTGCAAAATGTCCCGTGTGGCCGTGTAGTATTCGTGCATCAGCGCCTCGATCCGGCGCAGGATGCGCTTCGGCCGGTAGCCCAGATTGGTGGCCACGGGGCCCTGCAGGCGCAGCGTCAGCAGATCTTCGGCGCGCTTTTCCGTGTAGTGCATCTCATTGCGCACGCGCAGGATGAAGTCGTAGCCCTGCTCGACCTCCTTCCAGCCTTTCTTGGAGATCAGGCCCAGGTTCACCAGATCCTTCGGGTTCAGCGTGCGGTGGCGCGCATAGGTCATCCAGATGAGGTTCTGGTAGTCGCGCAGCCCTCCGCAGCCGTTCTTCACGTTCGGCTCCTGCACAAAGGGGGTGTTTTCGTACTTCGTGTGGCGCGCGTTCAGGTCCATCTGCCGCAGTTTCAGGAAATCCGCCTCCTGCCCGTCCATGCATTCCTTGTCAAAGCGGGCGCGGAACTCTTCAAAGG
Organism: Prosthecobacter sp.; assembly: GCF_044226605.1. GTDB lineage: Bacteria > Verrucomicrobiota > Verrucomicrobiia > Verrucomicrobiales > Verrucomicrobiaceae > Prosthecobacter. The sequence goes on from NZ_JBGAGS010000009.1 coordinate 64,839, forward strand.
CCGCCTTCTGGCCGGTGATAAAGCGCGCCTCCATGAGCGCGGTCTTCGTTTCCATGCTCTCATTGGCCAGCTTGATGCACTCGCCAACGCAGCGGGAGCCATGGCCGACCTTGAGCTTCAGGTCGTAAAAATAGAGCAGGTAGTCGCGGATGAGCTGGACGACTTCATTGGAAACCCTGCCGCTGTTCCCCGGAAACATGAAGGTTAGGTCCACATCGCTCCCCGGGCTCATGACCCGCCGGCCATAGCCGCCATGGGCGATCACGCTCACATTCAGCTTCGCACGCACCGCCGGGTCCAGGGCGGCGAGACTTTCCTCCCACAGCGTACGCACCAGAAGGTCCATCACGTCTGAACGCATGCGGCAGATTTCCGCCCCTGTGAAGCTGCCCGAGCGGTGCCGCTGCTTGATGCGCTGCTCCTTGATCTTCAGGAAGCGTTTGGCCTGACGCAGCGTCTCGGTGCGTCCGCGCGGCAGCTTGTCTTCTGGGGGAAAGAATTTTTGCGCGCTCTTGTTCAGGTGCCGCAGGTATTCGCGTTCGGTCATCGCAGAAGGAGCGGTCAGTAGGTGATGAGGGCGTGCACCGGGCCGGCGGCAGCCACCTTTTCCCTGCCGCCGAGGAAGGCCAGTTCAATGAAAAAAGTGCTGCCCAGCACCTTGCCGCCAGCCTGCTCAATGAGGTGCAGCGCCGCCCCGGCCGTGCCTCCGGTGGCCAGCAGATCGTCCGCCAGCAGCACCGTTTCCCCCGGGGCAATGGCGTCCAGGTGCATCTCCACCGAGTTCGTGCCATACTCCAGAGCGTAATCAATGCCGCGCGTCTGCCAGGGCAGCTTGCCTTTTTTGCGAACGGGCACGAAACCCGCTCCAAGACGCTCCGCAATCAATGCTCCGAAAATGAAACCCCGTGCGTCGATGCCGACGACCTTGTCCACTTCCGTCAGGCCGGTGGCCTCGATCATGCCATCAATCGTCTGCGCCAGCAGCGTCGGATTGGCCAGCACCGGGGTGATGTCCTTGAAAAGGATGCCGGGGTTGGGGAAATCCGGCACGTCACGGATCGTGCGGCGGATGGTGTCGAGAATGTCGGGGGCCATGACCGCCGATCATGGAGGAGATGCGGGGATGCGCAAGCGCTCCCGTCCACGGCGGCTGATTTGCGAGTTAATTCATTGACGTGCGTTTGGCGCTAAACACCTTGAAAAACTTACCGCATGAGACGCATCTTCCTAATCTATGCAACCATGGCTGCATCAGCAACTCTGCCATGTGAGGCTGAAATCAGACTGCCCGCTTTGACTGCGGAGCTGCGTCCGCTGAATGAAAAGCCCACGCCAAGCATGGAAGATGCGCGGCAGACCATTCTGGCGCTGACCCAGGTGGCGGCCGCCAGCCCGGAGCCCGAGCGCCAGGCTGTGAACGATCTCATCAACCAGATCAAGCAGCCCTTTGTCGCTGAATTTGAATACCAGAGCTTGGTGCGCAGCGGCCCGCAGCACCAGGCCTCTCTGACTGAAGCACGCAAAAGCCTGGAGCGGCTGGAGAAAAACCCACCCCGCAGAGTGGGCGGGGCGGTGGACATCGGGCACAAAAGCTTGTACATGCAGCAGGCGCATGACAAGGCCGTCGCCGCCGAGCACGCTCTGGAGGAAATCAAACTCGGTGCCGGCAGGCTGGCCGGGCACCTGGCAACGACCAACAGCCTGGCTGCCGCGTACCTGCGGATGGGGCGGCAGGACATCGCCATCTCGCTGGCTTCCAGCCTGTTTTCCGTGGCGGAACGCCAGAACGTGAGCCTGGAGTTTGAGCCGGCGCTGTCTTACGCCTGGGTGCGCATGAAAAAACTCTCCGAAGTGGAGCGGGAGGTGGAACGCAACCGCTCAAGCAAGCTCCTGGCTCAGTACGTGGCCATTCATGAAGGGGCCAAGGCCATCAATGGCATGAGCGCAGACTACCTCTACAAATCTGCCAAAAACGGCGATCTGGTAGGGTCGATCGTCTCGTTTGCCATCCTGCGGGAGGGTCTGAAACAGCAGGCCCGGTTTGACCAGACCATCAACTTCTGCCTGGAAGTCGTCTTTTTTCAGCCGGAGCCCAGTGACTACGCCGCGAAAATGCGGATCGTCCTGGACAAGGTGCTCCAGCCCATTTCGGGGAAGTCCGCCGGCGAGCGTTTTGCCGAAAACATCGTGCACGACACTCTGGCTGCGGTGGACACGAAGTATGCGACGCCCGAAATCGTCAAAGGGATGATGACGATCCTTTCGGCCGGCCTTGAGGCGGTGAAGCAGGCGAGATAAGCGGTGCTCCTCGGACCGCCTCCCTGGCACGCATGACAAAATACGAGCACAACTGCACCAGAGCGACCCGCTGAGCCCAGCGTCTTCATCCTTGCAGAAACGGCGCAGGGCCGCGAGTATTCGCCCCCCGCCCAAATGCCAACCTCCCAGCAACTGCTACTCGCCGCCACAATCGTCTTTGTGGCCGCAATCGTGCAGGCGCTGCTGGCGCTGAGAGCGGGCGCGTGGAAGCAGGCCAGGGCTCAGTTTGTGCTGATCGCCCTGGGATTTGTGCTGCAGACCGGGTTCATCTTCCTGCGTGGCGAGGAGGTGCGGCAGTGCCCCCTGCGCAGCCTGCCGGACATCCTGGTCTTCATCGCCTGGAGCATTGTGCTGCTCTACTTCCTCGTCGGCTCCGGATTCCGCCTCTCGCTGCTGGGAGTCTTCACCGCGCCGCTCGTCACCCTCATGCAGGGAATGGCATTTATAAACGGCTTCGCACCCTATCCCCCGAAAGGGCCCATCAATGCACTGGTGGAGCTGCACATCGCCCTGGCTCTCATCTCCTATGCGGCCTTTGCTCTCGCCTGCATCACGGGGGTGATGTACCTCGTGCAGGAGCGCATGCTGAAGCGCCACCACATTGGCGGCCTGTTTTACCAGCTGCCGCCCATTCACGGACTGGCGCAGGCCATCCAGCGCCTCGTGCACCTGGGCCTGCTGCTGCTGAGCATCGCTCTGGGCATCTCCCTGGCCCTGCACCTGCCCATGACCAAGACCGGCCACGTCGTCTTTGCCTGGATCGTATGGGGTCTGTATGCCGTGTGCGCTTTCTTGATGTGGAAACACTTCACCTCCCCGCGCAGAACCGCGTGGCTGGCGGTCATCGGCTTCATTCTGCCGTTCATTTCTCTGTGGATCGTGACGCATGCCTGAGCCGACCGACAACCGCCCCAGCAGCGACCTCCTTTGTGTGGGACTGAACTACAAGACCACGCCGGTGGAGGTGCGCGAGCGCCTGGCCTTTCCCGAGGCCAGAGTGCCGGAGGCCGTGCAGCAGGTGAGCGGGCTGCCGGGCTTTGAGGAATGTGTGGTCCTGAGCACCTGCAACCGCGTGGAGCTCTACGCCACCCACGCCCTGCCCAGCGGCCAGGCCGGCCACGCCGCCCTGCGGGACTACCTCGTGCGCCGTTTTGAACTGCACCCCGAACACGCCGAGGCGCTGGTGCTCTACAATCTGGACTCCGCCGAAGCCGCCCGGCACCTCTTCCGCGTCGTCAGCGGGCTGGACTCCATGGTGCTGGGAGAAACGGAAATCTTCGGCCAAGTCAAGGCAGCGTACAAACTCGCTCTGGACACCGGCACCACCAGCCGCGCGCTCAACAAACTCTTTCAGCAGGCCTTCACCGTCGGCAAAAAAGTGCGCAATGAGACCACCATCCAGCGCGGCTCCACCAGCGTGGGCAGCGTCGCCGTGGACCTGGCGGAAAATGTGCACGATCTCAAGCAGTGCCGCGTCATGCTCGTGGGCGCCGGCGAGATGAGCCGCACCTGCGCGCAGAGCCTGCTCTCCCGCGGCGCCAAGAGCATCATCGTCTCCAACCGCAGCTATGACAAAGCCGTGGAGCTGGCCACCGAGATGAAGGGCACCGCGATGAAATTTGACGAATGGGAGCACGCCCTGCATGAGGTGGACGTCATCATCTCCAGCACCAGCGCCCCGCATTTCGTCATCAAGCCGGAGCAGATCGAGCAGGCGATGCGCAAGCGCCGCTGGGAGCCCCTCCTCATCATCGACATCGCCGTCCCCCGCGATGTGGACCCTGCGGTGAACGAAATCGAAGGCGTCTACCTCTACGACATCGACGGCCTCCAGGCCATTGCTGATGGCAACCGCCGCGAGCGCGAGCGCCAGCTCGCCTCCTGCGAGCACATCATCGAGGAGCAGCTCGCAAAATACGGCTATCTCAAACCCGGCGGCGGCCTCGTGCCCGCGTAATTCAGGCCGTATCACTATCTGCTCCGGGGTTTCGACGCCTCCAGCTCCAGACCGGGAGAAAGTCGAGCGCAGCATGACGCAAGTCCGGGCGCAAAGCTGAGAGAGCATCCCTTGCGTCCCGCCCCGGTCCGTGAAAAGCTGCACACCCCACCATGACCCCCGCAAAAATCATCCTCGGCACCCGCGGCAGCGAACTGGCCCTCACTCAGACCACCATGGTCACCGCCGCGCTGCAGTCCGCCCATCCGCAGCTCAGCATCGAGCGCCAGATCATCCAGACCAGCGGAGACAAACGCCAGGACCTCCGCTTCTCCGAATTCAGCGACGTCGCCCAGGTGGACAAAGGCATCTTCATCAAGGAGCTCGAAATCGCTCTCGCTGACAAGCAGATCGACGCCGCCGTGCACAGCCTCAAGGACGTGCCCAGCGACCTCGCCGCCGGATTCACCATCGCCGCCGTCCTGCCCCGCGCCGCCATCGAGGACGTGCTCGTCTCCGCGCATCCCTACACGCTGGAAACCCTCCCGCAGGGTGCCCGCGTCGGCACCAGCAGCGTTCGCCGCGCCGCGCAGCTCAAGTTTCTGCGCCCAGATGTGCAGATCGTGGAGATCCGCGGCAACGTCCCCACCCGCGTGAAGAAAGTGCTCGGCGAAAACGCCCTCGATGCCGTCCTGCTCGCCGCCGCCGGCCTGCTGCGCCTCGGCCTGCTGAATGCAAATCTCAGCCGCATCCACATCGACACCCACACCCTGTACGGACTCGTGCTCGATCCCGTGAAATTCCTCCCCGCCGCCGGTCAGGGTGCCATCGCCATCGAATGCCGCGCCGATGACCAGTCCACCATCGCCGCCATCCGCGCCCTCAACGACACCGAAACCGAAGCCCGCATCACCGCCGAGCGCGAATTCCTGAAGATCCTCGGCGCCGGCTGCCAGACCCCCGTTGGCGCACACAGCTGGATCACCGACGGCCAGTTGCACATGAGCGTGCGCGTCTTCAACGAAGCCGATCTCGCCCTGCCTCCCGTCGAGCGCGAGGCCAGCCGCCCCGTGGCTGAGGCCGCTCAGCTCGCAAAAGATCTGGCCGGCATGCTCTAGCTCTGGGTCCCCCTTTACTTGTCCAGCCCCACATCTTCCCCCGTGACGGTGATCCCCGCGGTGAACTGGTTCGGTCCATAGACGCCTCGTCCATTGCTCGTGCCCACAAGGGACGCGCCATAGCTGATGCCGATTGACTTGATCGTGCCGGTCACAAAAACCTTCCTGCCTTCACGGCATTTCAGGACCTTGTCCTTAAGGGTCGGCGGAACCTCGGCGATGACTTTCACATGGATTTGCTCGCCATTGGCTCGGACCACGCTTTTCTCGGGGTCGCCTGAAAGTGAGATCTGATTGTCCATGACGACCATGGCCTTGCCACTGCTGGTGAATTTCAAAGTCCACTTTTTGCCTTTTTCCTTGGCTTCCAGCAGCGCGGAAAGTTCCTTGGCCGTCTGGAACTTTTCCTTTTCGTCACGACTGTCGGCCAGTTTGCGCATCTGCTTGCCGGTGATGCCGTTGAAGAACTCCCCCAAAGGACGCACCGGCGCCGCTGCCTGGGCCAGCCCCTTCGTGGTGAGCAGCAGACAAGGAAGAATCATGAGTAAATATTTGTAAATCATCTCCGCGTTTTAAATAAAAGCCGGGCAGATCAGCAAGCCAAAACCGGCAGAGCATTTCGATCGTGAAAAATATGTCATCCGGATGCAGCACTTTGCGCATGTACGGGCTTTCATTTTCCAAGACCTCGTTCGTTTGCAGGCTGGTGCCTCCACCATGATCGCTTCATATGAAAGGAGATCGTCTCTACAGCTTCTGCTGCTGTGCGCCGTCGCAGCCTGCCTCTGCTCATGCCGGACGGCCAAAAGTGTCATCGTGGCTGTGGATGTGAGACCTTCAGCCTTTCTGACCCACGCGAAAGAGCTCAAGGAAGACCGCAAGCGCTCCCCCTTCATCAGCAACTGGTGGACACCAGACAAGAAGCTGCTGGCTGCCGCGGAGAAATGCCACAAGATCTACATCGCACCTGTCACGTTTGAACACATCCGTCCGAACAAAAATGTATTCGCTTATCTGGAGCACCCGAACTGGCGGCGTAAGCTCAAGCTCCCTTCGCTCGCGAAATACACCCAGAAAAAATTCGTCGAGTCTTTCCAGAAAGCCAAGGAGCCGCGCTACACCGTGGTGGATGCCGCGGCGCGAGATGCGCTGACGCTCGAGTTGTCCCTCCTTGAGTGGGGCCCCAACACCTACACCGGCATCATCGTGCGAGAGGCCGTGGACATGCTTACCTTCGACTTCGTGGGGGAGGTGGCCATGAAAAGCACGCGCGGATTCATCGCCCTGGAAGGCAGGCTGATCGAGCCGTGCTCACAGCAGCCCGTGTTTGAGTTCGCCGACAAGGAAGTGGGAAAGATCGTGGTCATCCTTCCCCTCCAGGACTTCTTCCCTTCCGGTCAGGCGCACTTCGCCATCAAGGAATGGGCCGCACAGCTGGAGAAAATGCTCCGCGCCAAACCCGGCGAAAAAGTCTCCGACAGCATCCCCGTGGTGCTTTGGAACTACTAGCCAAGGTGTGCAATCCGCTCCCTTATTTATAATCCGCCGTGATTCGCTGAATAGTTCCGCAGGCGCTGCGTCCGACATTGCACCTATGAAATCAAAACTGGTTCTTCTCTTCGCCGCCATCCTCACTCTGGGTTCCCTGAGTTCCTGCGTGGGCCCATACTACGGCGGCGGTTATGGCTACGGCTACGGCAGGTCCTACTATCGCCCTTACTACAGCAGCTTCGGGTACAACCGCTACAGTTACAACCGTTACAGCCCAGGCTATCGCTCTCCTTCCTACGGTTACGGCGGCCACCACTTCGGAGGCTACAGCGGGTACCACCACGGTGGCTTTGGCGGCAGCCATCATGGCGGCCACCATCGTTGAGGCAGCCCTCAGCCTTCGCATTCTTGAATCCGCCGCGAGATGAACTCGCGCTCCACGGGCAGCGTGGCCAGTTTGAGCGCCTGTTTGAAATGAGCCAGCGCGTCCTCTGTCTGGCCCAACTCGGCGGCGAAGGTGCCGCCGATGGCATGGTAGAGATGGGAGATCTCCAGCACGCTGCGCTGCTGGATGCTGTGCAGTGCATCGAGCCCCGCCTGCGGCCCATGCACACGCGCCACCGCCACGGAGCGGTTCATCGCCGTGACAGGCGAGCCAGTGATGGCCAGCAGCTGATCATATAGATGCAGAATGCGCCGCCAGTCCGTGGATGACGCATCCGCCGCTAGACAATGCGTGGCGGCGATGCTCGCCTCGATGTGATACACGCTGAGCACCCCGCCTTGGGAGGCCTGATGCAGGCACACGATGCCGCGCCGGATCATCGCCTGATCCCACGCCCGGCGGTCCTGCTCATGCAGCCGCAGCAGATGCCCCGCATCATCCGTGCGCGTGTGCAGGCGCGCAGCGTTGAGCAGCATCAGCGCCAGCAGGGCCAGCGCGCGCGGCTCCTGCGTGGCAGGATGTTCGGTGACCAGCGTGAGAAGCCGGATGGCCTCGTGGCACAGATCATCGCGCACCAGCCGGTCGCCGGTGGAGGCTTTGTAGCCTTCATTAAAAAGCAGGTAGAGCGTGTGCAGCACGCCGCTGAGCCGTGCGGAGAGCTCCGCCGGCTCTGGCACCACAAAGGGCAGCGCCAGCTCGCGGATGCGCTGCCTCGCGCGCACCAGTCGCTTCGCCACCGCAGCCTCGCTCGTGAGAAATGCGGCGGCGATCTCCCCGGGGCTGAAGCCGCACAGCGTGCGCAGCGCCAGCGCCGTCTGCGCATCCGTGGCCAGCTCGGGATGAAAGCAGACAAACATCAGGCGCAGCGTGTCGTCGGCAAAGGTTTCGTGCTTCATGTCTTCAGCCGGTGTGGAAAGCCACCGCTCCTGCTCCGCGGCGATGCCGTCCTGTTTTTCGTTCCAGCGCTGCTCCCGCTGCAGCGCATTCAGCGCGAGATTCTTCGCCACCTGCGTGAGCCACGCGGCGGGATTGTCAGGCACTCCCCGGTAGGACCATGTCTGCAGCGCGCGCAGCAGCGCCTCCTGCACCACATCCTCCGCCAGCTGCAGGCGGTGCGTGCCGAGATGCGCCGTGAGCGTGGCCACCACCTTCGCGCCTTCATGGCGGAAGAAGTGATCGGCCACCTCACCTGCACTGGTGCCCTGCTGGCTCATGATCAGTCACAAGCAGTGAGCGCGGCGATGCGGCGGACCTCCAGCCTGCCACCGTTGCCAAACATGGGGGACGATTCCGCAATCTTCACAGCCTCCTCCATCGACGCCACATTGAGGATGAAAAACCCGCCCACAGCCTCCTTGGATTCAGCGGCGATGCCATCAGACACCAGGCCCGGGCCAGACACGACTTTTCCTTCCGGCGTCAGCGGCTGTGCCGCGCTGAAGATGCCCTTCTTCGTGAGGCCGTCGATCCAGTCATAGACCTCCTTCATGTGGGCCTGCATTTCTTCGGGTGAGTGTCCGGCGCTGCAGGAGCCGCCGCGGACGAGAAACATGTATTGAGAGGTGGGTTCGGTTTTCATGGATTTGAATGAGTGGGGTGAAGTTTGAGTGTGGGTGAAGATTTGTGACGCAGATGTCTCAGCAGACGCCTCGCTGCGCAAAGGATCAAGGCGCTGATGCAAAGCAAGGTGAGGCAGCGCATGAGGATGTGGGCAGATGTGTAGGACATCGTGACGCCTGTGCCCAGCGCCACATACGCCGCCAGGCACATGGGACACTTCGGCATCAGGGCCAGCACCGTGCCCGGGACCAGCCAGCCAGCAACTCTTCTCACGCGCCCTGCAGGTCTCGTGCTTTGGCAGCAGCGTCGCGTGCTCATGCCTTGGCCTCCTCGGAGCGGCATCCGCATTTGGAAGTTGAGCCGGAATCATAGCGGTCGTGGTGGCGCACCCACTGCATCGTCCATTCCAGGCTGTCTTCGTCACGGCCTTTCGGCACTAGGTCGAGAATGCGGTACGTGCCCATCATCAGCTCCACACCACGGCCATACACGGAGTAGGTGTGGTAGACGGTGCCATCGGCCTCTTTTTGGAAAACGCTGATGCCAGGCGCCTCCGTGCTGCCAAAGGGCTGCTCGGTGTAGTTGTAGTCCACCTTGCCGCTCTCCACTTCCTTTTCAGTAAACGACACGTGGAAGTCGTGGTTGAAGTCGCTGCCATGGGAGGACACCCAGCCAAAGCTCCAGCCCATGCGCTTTTTGAAAACCTCGATCTCCGCCAACGGCGCGCGGGACACCGCCAGCATCGTCACATCCCGCGCCGCCAGGTGCGGCAGCATGCAGTCCGTGTGGTCCGCCATGTAGGAGCAGCTAGGGCAGCCTTCCTCCCATCCCGGCCCGAGCATGAAATGCTGGATCACCAGCTGGCTCTTTCCGCAGAAAAGATCCGCCAGCGAAACGCGGCCGCCGCTGCTTTCAAACTGATAGTCCTTGTCGATCTTCACCCACGGCAGGGCGCGGCGCTTGGCGCTGATCGCGTCCATCTGCCGGGTGAGCTGTTTTTCTTCCGCGAGGAGCGCCTTCCGGGCTTCAAGCCACTCGGCCTGCGTTGCAATCCTGTGTTTCGTTTTCATGGTCAATGGTGGTGGGGTGTAGGGTGTTGATGAGAATTCGTTTCTGCCTTCTTCCCGGTCTGCCGCAGCGTCCCGTTCAATGACACGACAAACGAACCCGCCCACCGAGGACAGGGCAGGACAAGATTTCTGAAAAAGTTTTCCAGAGGCTTGGGAACCGCCTACGGCACACGGCATGCCCGTGCGGTGGATTCTCCCTGCACAAAGGCGGGGGCGATGGTGGAGAAGCGCAGATCCGCGCGGCCCCGGGCCACGGCACGCACCCAGCGCACGACATTGGCGATGTGCGGCTGCACCGGCCATTCGAAATGCGCCAGGCCGATGCGGTAAAAGGCCTGCATGGGATCCGGCAGCAGATTGATGAGGGAGACATGCCGCGGCACAGCGAGGCCATGCTCTGCCAGAAACACAAGCCCCGGCCCCACACACTCGGGCTCCATGATGAGCAGGGCCGTGGGCGGCGTGGCAAAGAAGAGCGCACGCAGCAGCGCGTGCAGCCCGGCTGGCGTGTGCTCCCACTCCGGCACATGGTAGGCTGTGTCCGCGCGGATGCTGTGCGTGTGCAGCCGGTTCACGAAGGCTGCGGCGGCGTGGTTCAGCCGCGGGCTGCGCCACTTCGGCGGGCAGATGAGCACGATCTGGCGGTGGCCTTGTTTGACAAGATGATCCACGGCGGTCTCCATCGGTGCGGTGAGGTCCGTGCGCGATCCCGCAAGAGGCAGTCCTTCCGAGATGCCGCCGAGCGCAAACACCGGCATATCCAGCTCCACGGCCATTTCCAGCACATCACGATCCGCGGAGTAAATGATCCACGCATCCGCTTTGCATTCCTCCAAGTGGCGGCGAATGCGGGAGATCTTGCCGCCAAGCTGCAACGAACACTTTGGCGCGATGAAGCCCGCGTGCCCGAGTGATTCGATGGTCTGGCGGATGCCTGTGATCAGTTCATGCGTGTGTGCATTGTCCTCCTCCAGGGGACTGGGCAGCAGAATGCCGACGCGCAGCGTTTTCCGCACCGCACCGCGTCTCGTCGTGGCCACGCTGCGGCTTCTGCCCGCGCCCTCATGAATGACAAGCCCCTCCGCCTCCAAAAGACGCAGCGCCTCCAGCACCACATCCCGCGATACCCCGAACTCCGTCGCAAACTGCCGCACACCGGGCAGCAGCCCCTGCCAGCGCCCGCTGCGAAAGCCCTCCCGCAGGTGCCGGGCGGTGTGTTCGGCCAGAGTGGGGCGGGTGAGCGCTTGCATGATTCAGTCGGCGGTAACCGGCCGACTTTTTCGGCCAGCAGCGCGGTGAAGTCAATTTGCTGCTCACGTCTTCGCGGGAGCATGGTGCAGCACTTATGATTCGTTTTGCCACGCTTTCTCTCGGCCTGTCTGCGCTGCTGCTTTGCCAGCCGACCATGGCGCAGGCGCCTTCCAAGGAGGCCTCTGCGCAGGCCATCGCCCGGCATCCGGAACTGGGAAAAGTAGGCTCTCCCTTCAATGTCGAGTTCCTGCGCCGGCTCAAAATTCACTCCGCCGAAGATTCCAAATACCTCACGGACAAAAGCTGGCCCCTGAAGCTGGCGGACGAGGTGGCCAAAGTGATCGATACCTACGCGGCCAAGCCGGAGATCGAGTTCAAGGTGCTGCTCATCATCAAACGCATCAGCGACACCACGCACCCGCTGCTCCTGCCCGTGCGTGCTGAGATGACGGAGGAAGACGTGCAGGCCGCACGCCACTGTTTTGAAATTCAGACGCCGGACATGGTGCATGAGGCCACTCATGGAAAAGTGCGCTTCATCCCCACCGTCATTGTCTCTGACAAACCGCTGCGCTGCTTCAATCCCTCGCGCCGGGACAGCGCGGAGTACCTGGGCGAAGAAATGATCAACGAACTCGCTGCCGTAAGCAAGCCCGGCGAGTACGACAGCGTGGGCTACTACTTCCTGCACTATGACAGCGCCTCCGGCTACCTCGCACCACGTGCGGGCTATGGCGTCGGTGGGTACAATGGCAGCGCTGGCATCGGCATGTTTGCCATCAGCAGCGCGGGGCACATGAATCCTCGGGACGAGATCTTTGTGCACGAATGGATTCACGGCTTGGACGGCTACTACGGCGGGTTCAAGGACGTGCGCCTGCCAAAGGGCGCGCTGCATGGCGGCATCAATTACGATGCGCACTACGGCATCGCCAAAGTCTGGCGTCCGCAGGACACCTTCAAAGGCTATATGGCATGGTACAAGGACATCCTGAACGCCGAGGTGCCTGAGAGCGAAGGCTTCTCCGGCCACGGCAGCAAAGCATGGAAGCACGGCCCCATGCGCGAAGAAGGCCGCAAACGCGGACCCAAATTTCCCATCGTGGATCTGCCTGTCAGCGAATACCCGGAGTGGGTCTATGCACTGATGAAGGGAGACATTTCCAAAGCATCTCTCTTCCCGGTGGAAACCGCCGCCGCTGTAAAACCGGGTGCCATCACAGCCGGTCAAAAGCCTTGGTCCCTCGAAAGCTGGGCCAAGGCGGCCAGCACCACGGCGCGCTATGCGGAAAACGATGGCGGCATCCTCACTCTGGAATGCGAGCGCGGAGACCACGCCTCACTCCTGCAGGAGGCAGCAGTGCAGCCCTCCACCAATTACATCCTCACTGCCGAGGTGAAGACCACACGCGTGAAGATCGAGCAGGCCGGAGGAAAATTCACCGTGCTGCTGGAGGCCAATGGTTCACACACTTCCAAAGACCTTCTCGAAGCCACGGACTGGACCCCCGTGGTGCTGCCCTTCACCACCAAGCCCGACCAGAGCACCACCACACTGCGGCTCCAAATGGGCGGCCCCGGAAGCCTGTGCAGCGGCAAGGTGCAGTTCCGTCAGGTAAAGCTGCAAAAGGTCGGCTACCCCGCCACTCGCCTCCTCCGCACCGCAGCAAGATGACGCCGCATGGGCACCGCTTTTGCGGCTGTGACAATCCGCCATCTCCGCCTATCATTCCACCATGAGCCTCTCCGCCCTGGACCTCTACACCATCGGCGTCGGCCCCAGCAGTTCGCACACTGTGGGGCCCATGCGTGCGGCGCAAAAGTTTGCCGTCAAACTGGCAAGCACGGGAGTCTTGGAGCAAACGGCACGCGTGGAGTCCCATCTCTACGGCTCCCTCGCTCTCACAGGCAAAGGCCACGGCACCGACAAAGCCATCCTGCTCGGCCTCGAAGGTGAACTGCCGGAAAGCGTGGACGTGGACACAGCCGACGCACGAGTCGCCGCCATCCGCAGCAGCGCGCGGCTGCGCCTCGGCGGCACGCGCCAGATCGCCTTTGAGGAAAAGCAGGATCTGGTATTTCACCGCACCAAGCCCCTCCCCGCACACCCAAACGGCATGCGCTTCATCGCTTATGATGCGCAAGGCTCGGAGCTTCTGGCCCACACCTGCTACTCCATCGGCGGCGGCTTCGTGGTGGATGAAATCAAAGCCCCGCAGGAAGACAGCACACCGCCACCCTTCGCATTGCACACAGGCGATGCCCTGCTGCGCCTCGCCGCCGCGTCCGGCCTCAGCGTGAGCGAGATGGCGCTGCGCAATGAAAACACTCGGCGCCCCGAATCTGAAACCCGCGCCGCGCTGCTCCGCGTGTGGGAGGCCATGCAGCGCTGTGTGCAGCGCGGCTGCACCAGCCCCGGCATTCTGCCCGGCGGCCTGCGTGTGCAGCGTCGCGCTCCCGCCTTGTTCCATGAACTTTCCGCCCGCCCCGAAGCCGCGCTGAATGATCCCCTCTGCATCCTCGACTGGGTAAGCCTCTGGGCCATGGCCGTGAATGAAGAAAACGCCGCAGGCGGCCGCGTCGTCACCGCACCCACGAACGGCGCCGCGGGCATCCTTCCCGCCGTGCTGCATTACCTCGTGCGTGTGCAGCGCGTGGCAGACGACGACAAGATCGTGCGCTTTCTGCTCACCGCCGCCGCCATCGGCCTCATCTACAAACGCAATGCCTCCATCTCCGGCGCGGAGGTTGGCTGCCAGGGAGAAGTGGGCGTCGCCTGCTCCATGGCCGCGGGCGCTTTGTGCGAGGCCCTCGGCGGCAGCGTGCCGCAGGTGGAAAACGCCGCCGAGATCGCCATGGAGCACAATCTCGGCCTCACCTGCGACCCCATCGGCGGCCTCGTGCAAGTCCCATGCATCGAGCGCAACGCCATGGGCTCCGTGAAAGCCATCCACGCTGCCCGCCTGGCCCTGCGCGGAGACGGTACGCACCGTGTGTCGCTGGACAAAGTCATCGCCACCATGCGCCAGACCGGCGCGGACATGAGCACCAAGTACAAAGAAACCTCCCGCGGTGGTCTGGCGGTGAATGTTGCGGAGTGCTGAGACACGTTCGCGCTTGTGCCCATCCTGAGATGGATCATACACTTGCCGTCTCAACATGTCACCCAACCCGTCTGCGGAACCGTCCGCGCATCAGGTCTGCTCCAGTGGGCAGCAAAGCACAGCATCCTCCACACTCGCCCGCCATGAGTTCCCCGCGCAGAGGTCTTGAGCTACGAGCCTTCGTCCGTGGACTTCCAGCCGGAAGTGGTGGCGCGGGTGGACTGCGGTGAGTACTGGCGCGAGCGCGTGATGATCTCCACCACGCCGTGGTTCCGCATCCCGGCGTATGTGCTCATCCCGAAGCAGCTCAAGCACGTGTAGCAGCATGCAGGCACCCGTTTGCCTCACCCTGTCCGATGTTCGCCAGGGCTGCGGCCGGTGTATTTGCGGATGACCTGGCAGAAGTAGGCGTGGGAGGAAAAACCCGTGGCGTGCGCGATCTCCCTCACGCTGGGGGTGGCGTCTCCGGCCAGCAGCGCCAGAGCTTTGTCCACCCGCAGACGCAGCAGCCAGTCATTGGGGCTCATGCCAGTTTCCCGGCGGAAGGCGGCGTAGAAGCGCGAGCGGCTGCAGCCGATGGTCTCTGCCACGGCATCCATCTGCAGCGGCTTGTCAAAATGCAGCTCCAGATGCGCGATCGCGGCAGTGACGAGGCCCGCCTCCCGCCCGGAGCTGAGTCCTTCTCCGGCCTTCGCCGCCTCGATCAAAATCCCGGCGATCTGCAGGCGCAGTACGGCGGCTTCATCAGGCGCGGGCGCATGCTGCGGGTGCTGATGGATCATGCGGTGCAGCACTCTGGCGCGGCGGCGCAGCAGAGGCGTCATGGCACGCACCTCAGGCCGGGTGCCCCACAGCCGCGTCCGCAGCCAGTCCAGCTCGGCGCGGGTAAAAGGGCAGCCGCTGCGTGCGGCACCGTCTAGATCAATGGTGATGGAGCTATGCACCGTGGGGCTGCGCACGTCCCGCGCCGCGCGGTGCCGCAGCCCAGGGGGGACAATGAGGATGTGATCTCCAGTCAGCACGAGCCGCCTGCCGCCCCGAAATTCATACTCCGCCGCTCCGCGCAAAAACATCAGCACCTCCACGCCCTCATGGCTGTGCCAGTCGACCCGTTCCGCCAGAAAGCCCTCCGAGGCGGTGATGGACTGCAGCGCTGACCAGCCGGTCTCGCCGCCGGAAATCTGTCGCTCCCGCAGGGAGATGCGGGGCTGAGGCTTAGGTTTGTCGCGAGGCATGGCGTGTTTTAGAAATTGTCCAGACGATGATGTTGCAAGACAATCACGGAAGCAACGCGGGATCTTCTGTCGTACAGACATGTCGCTTGCGATCCCCCTCCGATGAAAAGCCAAACCACCTCCCATCTCCTCTGCGAAGCTGCCTGCCTCTTCCTCCTCTCAGCCTGGCCTTTCCTGGGGGCTGCCGCTTCTGCAGCCGAGCTGCAGGCTGGCTTTGCTCAGGTGGACATCACACCGCCCATCGGTGGCATCATCACGGGGCCCATGGGGCCGCTCAGCACCGCCACGGACGATCCCCTCAAAGCACGCGCCATGGTCGTCGCCAGCGGTGGCAAAAAGCTCGTCATCGTGGGCGTGGACCTCGTGAAGATCCGCCGCGATCTCTCGGACAAGGCGATCGAGCTGGTGATGCAGCAGACGGACATCACGCGCGAAGGCATCCTCATCTGCCCCAGTCACAACCACAGCGGCCCCCTCATTCCGGCAGATGGCGACAAAGCCACGGCTAACAAGACCTACATCGACACCCTCCCCAAGCTCATCTCAGACAGCATCCTGCAGGCCAACAAAGCACTGCAGCCCGCACGCATGTCCGTCGGCCGCTCCATCGTGCTCGAAGGCCACATCAATCGCCGCCTCATCTCCAAGTCCGACGGCCTCGTGCTCAACACCTGGCTGAAAAAACTCAACGACCTCAAGGAAGTGCCTCAAGTTCTTGGCAGCGAAAGCGTCATCGACCCCGAGCTGTGGCTGGTCCGCTTCGATTCGCCAGAAGGAAAGATGCTCGGCACGCTGATGAACTTCACCTGCCACCCCTGCCTGCATGACCGCATCAAAACACACACCTGGTCTGCCGATTATCCCGGCGTCATCGCAGACACTCTGGCAAAAGAATTCGGCCCGCAGGCCATCGGCGTCTTCATGCAGGGCGCTTCCGGCAACATCCAGCCGCCCGTGTGCTGGGCTCCCGACTGGAAGGAACGCGCTGCCGTCTTTGCCAATGCCGCAGTCGAGGCCGCCAAGACCGCTCTTCCGGTGGAATCTCCCGTCGTCGATTACATGCGGCGCGACATCGACGTGCCACGCTGCAACGCCGAAGCCCAGCGCCCCGAGGCGATCTCCCGGCTGGGCTGGCGGCCAGAGTCGTTTGAAGGCGCAAAGAAAACCGCCGAATCCATGCCGCGCCTCCTGAACGTGCCCGTGAGCGCCGCACGCATCGGCCCCTTTGCCATCGCCACCAATGCGGGAGAGCTTTTCGTGGAGTGGGGCATCTCCGTGAAGAAGCGCTCCCCCTTCCCACACACCGTCCTCAGCGAACTCACCAACCACTGGGTCGGCTACGAACCCACCGAAGCCGCCTTCAAGCACGAAGGCTACGAGACCCTGGCCGGAGCCAACTTCGTAGCCCTGGAAGGCATCCAGACTCTCACAGACACCGCCGTGGAGATGCTGGAAGAGCTATGGAAAAAAGCTCCGGAGAAGCCGCAGCCAGCATCCAAATAAGCGCCTGCAGTTAAACACAAACACACGCGCCGCCTTCCATGAAACAATCCCTGCTGATCGTCTTGTCGCTTGGCTTCCTTGTCACGATTGCAAAAACAGAACGGCCCCAAAATGAGATCAACGCCGGCGCAGGCCTCGTGGACATCACGCCCACAGGTGAGGTCACACTCGCAGGATCGCCTTCCCCCAAAAAGACTTCCGAGGTAAAGACACGCCTCTACGTGCGCGCCCTCGTGCTTTCAGCCAACGACACCAAGGTGGCCATCGTCACGTTGGACACACTGAAGTATCCCGTGGAGCTCACCGTGAAGGCACGCGCCAGCATCGAGCAGGCCACCGGCATTCCGGCAGCAAACGTCATCATCTGCTCCTCGCACACGCACTCCGGCCCGCTCTGGCCCTATTATCCAGACAAGCTCGTCACGCCCATCACGGAAGCTGTGAGCAAAGCCGCGCAGGATCTCACACCCTGCACGCTCGGCATGGCGCGCGGCCGCGCGGAAGGCGTGGCCGAGTGCCGCCGCGTCATCAAAGACGGCCACGCTTGGAACCGCTGGCAGCTCAAACCGGACGAGTCAGACAAGTATCCCGCCGAAGCTCCTGCCGATCCCGACTTCGATCTCCTCGCAGTGCGCAGCGCAGACGGAAAATACAAAGCCATCCTCTACAACTTCGCCTGCCACGCCGCCAACAACCGCGCACCCCTCATCTCCGCCGACTATCCCGGCGATGTGGAGCTGCACGTGCAGAAAGCGCTTGGCTACCCGGTGCCCACCCTCTTCCTCACCGGTGCCTGCGGCGACGTGAACCCCATCTACAGCGTTCGGCGCGATCTCTTCCAGGAACGCCTCGGCGGCGAAATCCTCCACTGCCTCGAGCGCCTGGAGCCCATGGCAAAACCCACGCTCGCCATCGACGCTCGCGAATTCCAGATGCCAGGCCGCGAACACCCCGAATTCAAAGAAGCCGAAGTCGCACGCAACTGGCCCGGCCAGCTCGAGCACTATCGCAAAGCCTACACCAGCATGAAGGAGCGCGAGAAGCCGAGCTACCTCTACTCCCTCACCGGCATCCGCATCGGCTCAGACTTCGCCATCGTGACCAATGCGGACGAGCTCTTCTGCAGCATCGCCATGGACATCAAAAAGAAGTCTCCCTTCAAGCACACCATGACCGTGGAGCAAACGAACGGCGCCCACGGCTACGTCCCCAGCGCCAAAGCCTTTGAAGGCGGCAGCTACGAGACCTGGTTCGGCGAACACTCCTACCTCACCACGAAAGCGGCGGACATCATCGAAAAGCAATCACTGGAAGTGCTTGGCAAGCTCCGCACCCAGGAAACGAAACCGTAAGCACTCAGCATCACCGCCGCGAAACACGATACTCCACGGGTGTCGCGTCAAAGGCGCGTTTGAAATGCTGGCCAAATCTCGACACATCCCGATACCCCACGCGACGCGCGATGCGGGCCACGGACAGGCGGGTGAGGCTCAGAAGTTCCGCCGCTTTTTCCAGGCGCAGCTTTTGCAGGTACGCCTGAAAGCTCAGGCCGTGACGGCGGCGAAACAGTCGGCTCAAATTCCCGGGGCTGGTGAAGGCGACTTCGCGCGCCACCTCCGTGAGCTTCAGCGGGCAGTGCAGGCGAAAGGCCAGATGCGCGGCAGCACGCTGCAGCGGATCGCCCGCAGGCTCGGACGCATGCGGCATGGCCTCGGCGATCCGAAACCACACCGCCTCCACATGGCTGCGCGCCGCATCTTCAGCCGCTGCGGGATCTCCCAGCGCGATGGTTTCCACCAGATGCTCATGCTCATCCGCCAGCACACGATTGTCAGGAAAGTAATCCTCAAAGCCCTGCTGATGAAACGTGAGCAAACTGTCCCACACACGCCGCCACGTCTCTCGCAGCAGCGGCAGATCCGCCAGCTGGATGATGCACTCGTGCAGCTCGCGGTCCGCACTCCGAAAGGCCGCATAGTCGCGCTGCCGCACCGCGTGCGTCACACGTTTCAGAAGCGCGCGCAGCTGCTTGAGCGCCGCCGGTGCGGAGCCTGCGTTCATGGCGGCATGCCTCGCGGCAAAGCCCTCCAGCACAGAGCGCAGTTCGGAAAGCTTGCGTACATCGGTGAAATTCATGCGTCGGTGGATATGCGAAATCAGGCTTCAGTCTATGCGGCAAAGATCAAAAGGAGGCGCGCCGTTTTCCCTGCATTGAAAACGCAGCCGCGAGCGCGATTGATCATTCCACCACCGCCCCCGCCTGTGCCAAATCCACCCATCGGCATACCAGCAGCAGCGAATCTTTTTCAGCCCTTCCCATGAAACCCCTACTCTTTCTCTGCACTCTTCTGCCACTGGCCTGCCTCGCCGAAGTCTGGCCGCTGGACACCGTGGACAGCGCGCTCCTGCTGCATGGAGAGGCCGCTTCCGCGCCCGGTGCGGTGGCGCAGAGCTTGGTGCTCGATGGCGCATCCGTGATCGAACTGAAGAACAGCAGCGCCCTCGTCAGCGGCTCCACTTTCACCGCCTCCGTCTGGTTCAATCCCTACTCCCTCCACGGTGGCCAGCAGATGCTCATCGGCAAAAACCGCTACTCGCTCGGCGAGCGCCAGTGGGGCATCACCGTGGAGCCGGACGGCAGACTGCGCGCGCACCTGCAGCAGCAGAAGCGCTGGAGCGAGATCACCGGCGCGCAGCCCTTGCAGCCAGGCCGCTGGCACCTCGCCACACTGGTGGTCACTCCCGAACGCGCCGCTCTGTATCTGAATGGACAGCCCGCTGGAGACATCAAGCTCACTCAGCCCATCCCCGCCACCGCCGCGCCGGTCACACTCGGTGGCATCTTCGATGAAGGCAGACCCCGCCAGCAGTTCATCGGAGCGTTGGATGAGGCACGCATCGAGTCACACGCCATGTCAGCCGCAGACATTGCCGCAGCCTATCATCCCATCGAGGCCACACATGATCTCCCGAAGTCTCTCACCGCCGACTTCCCTCTGTGGGACGCCACGCAGAAGCTCCCCGCCGCTGCAGATCTGCCACTGCTGCAGGGAACCGAGTTCCACGTCATCAAAAAGCGTGCCCCGGATGCAGACGGCGCCCGCTGGACGCTCGGCGTCGGTCTCGCCTGGCACAAAGGCAAGCTCTATGCCTCCTACGGCTTCAACAAAGGCAGCGAAAACACTCCTACCGAAGAAGCTCATGTCCGCATCAGCGACGACGCCGGCCACACGTGGAGCCCACCAGTCGTGATGGACTCCGGAGAGGGCAGCCTCGGCGTGAGCCACGGCGTCTTTCTCTCCCACAAAGACAAACTGTGGGCCTTCATGGGAGCCTTTTATGACCGCTTCCAGCGCACGCACACACGCGCCTACACGCTGAATGAAACCACCGGCGCATGGGAGCCACACGGCGTGGTCGTTGACTCCGGATTCTGGCCCATGCAGGAGCCGCAGAAAATGGCAGACGGCAACTGGATCATGGCCGGCGCACGTGTCTCCAAAGGCTACGATTTCAAAGGTGACCTCCCTGCCGTGGCCATCAGCCATGGAGATGACTTCACCCGCTGGGATCTCGTCGTCATCCCAGTCGTGCGCGGTCTCGGCAATGTCTGGGGCGAATGCACCGTGATCGTGGATGGCACTCGCATCATCAATATCTCCCGCTACGGCCAGAAAGCGCAGGCGCTGGTCAGCGCCAGTGAGGACTACGGCCGCACCTGGAAGCCCGCCGTACCTTCCAATCTTCCCATGGCCACCAGCAAGCCCTACGCAGGCACCCTCAGCACCGGCCAGCGCTACCTCGTATGCACCACCACGGCAGACACCGGAGGCCGCCGCTCTCCGCTCACCATCGCTGTCACTCGACCGGGAGAAAACGTCTTCAGCAAAGTCTTTCTCATCCGCCCTTCCGTCTTCACCGGCACTCCAGGAGTCTCGGATCCCAAGGCCGACTTCAGCTATCCCTACGCCATCGAGCACGAAGGCCGCCTCTACATCGGCTACACGCATAAAAGCCATGCCGCCAACGAACTCGCCGTCGTCCCCGTAGCTGCACTCGCTCCAGCCGCTGCCGCCAAAACAAAAGCCGCTCACCCCTGAGCCGCGCCAGCACCGCTGCCGGAGCCATGCTGCTCCAGCCGCTGGCGCAAAAGACCGAGGTCGAGCGGTTTCACCAGGTATTCATCAAATCCGGCCTGCGCCGCAGTGGCGCGGTCTTCATGGCTGCCGTAGCCGCTCATGGCCACGAGGAGGCTCCCGCACATGGAGGGCATGCTGCGCAGCTGCCGGGCCACTTCAAAGCCGTCCATGCCTGGCAGTCCGATGTCCAGCAGCACGACCTCCGGGGCGAATTCGGCAGCGGCGGCCAGGGCGTCCGGGCCGGTGAAAACGGCGCGCGTCTCGTGCCCGCGGCGTTTTTGCAACATGGCCAGGCTGCAGGCGGAGTCTGTGTTGTCATCCACGATGAGCATGCGCCGCGGAGTTTCCCGCCTGGCGGGCGGAGAAGGGGCCGGTGCAGGTGCCGAGGGTGTGGCAGTGAGCATGGGCAGGCGCACAATGAATTCGCTGCCATGGCCCAGCCCCGCGCTGCGCGCCTCCACAGTGCCGCCGTGCAGCCGCACCAGCCGCTGCACCAGGCTGAGGCCGATGCCCAGCCCGCCATGCGAGCGGTCCAGCGCTCGGCTGGCCTGCACAAACAGGTCAAAAACATGCGGCAGAAGTTCCGGGGAGATGCCGTGGCCATCATCACGCACGCTCACGATCACCTCCGGCTGTCCCGTGCTGGCGCAGGTGCTTGTTTCTGCCGTCACGGAAATGCGCGAGCCTTCCCCGCTGTATTTGCAGGCATTGCTCAGGAGATTGCCAAACACCTGCTCCAGCCTTGTGGCATCCCCGTCCACAAACAAGGGCTCCTCTGGCAGGTGCAGCGTCAGCTCCTGCTGCTGTGCGGCACAGCTGGAGCGCTGCAGCGTGGTGGCGGCGGTCAGCACTGCCTCCAGGCGCAGGGGCTGGCGGCGCAGCTCGATGCGCCCTTCCGTGATGCGCGCCACATCCAGCAGGTCGTCAATCATGCGTGTCATGTTGCCGATCTGGCGGCTGATGGTGTCCAGCGCCTGGGCTTGATCCTCAGCACTGGCGCCGGCGGTCTGCAGCAGCTCCGTGGCATTGCGCAGCGGTGCCAGCGGGTTGCGCAGCTCATGCGCCAGCATGGCCAGAAACTCATCCTTGCTGCGGTCAGCACGCGCCAGATCCGCCACGCGGTCTGCGAGCGTGGCTTCGATGCGCTTGAGCTCGCTGATGTCCGTCAGGGTGCCAAACCACAGCGTCACCCGGCCCTCGGCGTCCTTCTGCGGAATGGCCCGCGTAAGGAAGGCGCGGAAGACGCCGTCCGCGCCACGCACGGGAAAGGTCATGTCAAAAGGCTCTCCACTGGTTACGCTTGCACTCCAGCGCGCGATCACTTCGGGCAGTATTTCGGGGTCATGCACGTTCTGCCAGCCCCAGCCTTCCATCTCTTCCGGCGTCTTCCCGGTGTAGTCATACCAGCGCTGGTTGTACCAGAAGACATGGCCGTCCGGACGGGACATCCACGCCAGATGGGTGATGGCATTGGCCATGGTGCGGAAGCGCGCCTCGCTTTCATGCAGCGCGCTTTCCATCCGCATGCGCTCCAGGCGCGTCCAGATTCGCGTGGTCAGCTCCCGCAGCAGCTCGATCTCCTCAGCCCGCCACACATGCGGCTCGGAATGGTGGATGTTCAGGGTGAAGCGCCAGACTCCCTCCCGCACCAGCGGCATGCAGACAAAAGCCTTCATCCGCAGCGGCTCGTAGGCCTGCGCATCCGTGCGCGGATCGTTGCCGGTGTCGCAAATCACAAAAGGCTCGCCTTTGCGAAGGGTTTCCTGGTATTCCGGGGAGAGATACTCCGCCAGCTTGTATCTTCCCAGGGAGCTGGGCACATCCGGCCGATGCCAGGCGTGCATGACTTCGCATTCGCCTGTGGCGTCGTCGATGTCCACATAGTTGAAAAGGGAGAGCCCCATGTGCGGGCCCAGTCTGGCGCCCACCACGCGCACGATTTCCTCCACACTGTCCAGCGTGGTCAGTTCCTGGCTGACCTCCGCCAGCAGCTGGGCGTCCAGCTCCGCCTGCCGCCGCTCCGTGATGTCCCGTGAACTGGCCAGCAGCCGCAGCACCGCTCCGTTCGCCTCCGGGATGGGAGAAAGCGCCACGTCAAACCACTTGTACTCACCCCGCAGGGTGCGCGCACGCCCCACCATGCGGCCGCTGCCTCCCGCCGCAGCGACCTGCACCGCCGCACGCGCAGCCTCACGCTCCGCACCCTCCCACATCTCCACCCAGGACTGCCCGACGAAGGGTCGAAAATCCTCGATTCCCAGCAGTTCCTGCCCGCGCTGGGACATGGAGATCAGCTTGCCGTCGAGATCGAGCACCTTGATGCAGTCACGGCTTCCCTCCACAATGCTGCGGTTGAAGTTCTCGCTCGCCCGCAGCGCCTCCTCGGCCTGCGCACGCTCAATGATGTCCGCCGCCTGCCGCGCCAGCAGGTCAAACAGACGCAGGTCATCCTCCGTGGGCAGGTGCGGCTGACGCCACTGCGTGGAGACCATGCCGATCAGCCGGCCAGATCGGGAAAGCAGCGGCGTCGTCTGGCAGGCACGGATGCCCGAACGACGAAACTCCTCCAGATCCGCGGTGCCTGCCAGTTTGGCACTGGCTTCCACATCGTTGATGAAGGTGCGCTTGCGCTGAAGCAACGCCTGGCCGCAGCTGGTGAAACAATCGAGACCCACGGTGGACCAGTATGCAGCGGAAAGTGGATGAAACCCGCGCCAGCCCAGCAGCCGGAGCGTTTTTTCCCCCTCGTCGTACATCTGAATGCTGGCCATGTCCGCGCGCATGATGGCGATGGCGGTGTCGAGAATGTGCTGGTGCAGCTCCGACGAGTTGTCCTGCTGGATCAGACGCACGCTGAACTCCTGCAGCAGGCGCAGGGCGGAGAGTTCATGCAGCGCCTCCACACGCGCCTGCTCTCGCACCGTGGTGTCTGAAAAGTAGCAGACCACGCCGTGCCTGCCATTCGGCAGCATCGTGCGCTGAAGCTCCCATTCGTAGTTTCGGCCCTGGCTTTCCTCCGCGCCAGGGCTCCGGTAGCGCTCACCAGTTTCCAGCGTGTGGCGGAACAGGCGCGTAAGATGCTCGCTGCGCTGCTGCCCGCGCAGCTCACGCACGATTTCACTGAAATCACGCCCGATCACCGGCTCCACCGGCTCAAACACATGCCGCGCCAGTTCATTCACACGGATAAGCCGGAACTCGTCGTCCACAACGTACATGCCCCCGGGCGCCTGGTCTAGAAGCGTGGCAAAGAAGGTCTCATGCGTGGTTGACGCCTCAGTCTCGTCAGAGATTGCCGGTACCAGGGCGCTCATGAATGGGAAAGCATGCTCCTTTGTTCTAGCCTAGAAGGATCTGGTCATTCAAGGGGAAAAGGCGCCAGACATACGGTTGTTGTAGGCGCATGCACTCGCGTTTCGGGTCCACTCAGGAATAATCGACACCCGCCTTCAAACTCGAAAACGGTCCCGTCTTCCCGCCTGCCATCGTTGCCGTCATTTGCCGCCGCAGAGGTGGGACGCGCTGGATGATGGGAAAGGCGAGATCGCGCAGCCAGCCAAGCGGCAGAAAATCCGACTGAAAAAACGGCGTCGTCCATCGTGTGGCAAACTGGTAGAAGCGGAGGTGCTTGCGCCGGATGCGCGAGTATTGCGCCAGCGCTTCAGGCAAAGAATGCGCGGCCAGTGCATGGGCCAGCTCCGCCGCATCCATCAGCGCCAGATTCACCCCTTGTCCAAGCTGCGGACTCAGCGCATGCGCGGCATCGCCAAGAATGGCCACTCGCTCTCCGTGCCACCGCTTCATCCGCACGTCGTGATACGCCGCCGTGGCAACCTGGGCGTGCGACTCGATCTGCGAAAGAAAACCCTCCGCCTGCGGTGCCAGCGCGAGGACATCCCGCTTCCATTCCGCCAGCGGCGTGTTCCTCCAGCGTTCGATCTGATCGAGCCGGATGCTCCAGAACAAACTGAGCAGATCGTGCCGCGTGCCAGTGGGCAGAAAGCCCGTGAGCTCGCGCGTGGAGCCCACGCATTGCCATAGCACCTGCGGATCAAACTCCGGCGTGCGTTGGCCGATGAACCACAGCGCTCCCCACGGATAGCGGCTCACACGCGCCGGCACCCCGCTCTGATCCCGCAGCGTGGAGTGCGCACCATCGCAGATGAGCAGCAGATCATAGGGTCCGTGCGCCGCGCCGTTCGAGTCGTGCAAACTCGGACGCTGCGCACCATCCCGCGTCAGTTTCGCGATGTGCGTGTTCCAGAGAATCTCCGCACCCGCCGCCTCGGCGGCATCCAGCAGCAGATCCAGCAGCGTCGCGCGATGAGTCCCTGCACCAAAAAGCTCACGGCCCAGCTCCGCATAAGGCAGATGCAGCAGCACCCGGCCGGATCGCGTGCGGCAATGGAGTTTGGAAATCTTCGCGATGTGAGGCAGCAGCGCATCCGCGAGCCCAAGCTCATGCAGCACTGCCATGCCCGTGGGTTGCAGCATGAATCCCGCCCCCACCGGCAGCTTCTTCGGCGCCTGCTCAAACAACGTCACCCCATGCCCCGCCCTCGCCAGATAAATCGCCGCCGCAGGTCCTGCCGTTCCGGAACCAACAATGGCAATGCGCAAGTGGGGCTGAGGCATGCAGGATGAGCGCGTGAATCTTTATTCTTCTGACACAACAATGCGCTTGAGCATGTCGTCGAACGAATCCGCCACTCGTCGCGCAATGGTTTGTCCGCCGTAATAGTTGATGTAGTGAACCACGTTCTGACGGTCAATCACATAGAGATTGCCCATCTCGCAGTCGGCGACAGGCAGCACTCCGTCCGCCTTCAGATCATCGTGTATGTCCAGTCTGAGCAGCACCGCTTTGACACCGAAAAAGGTCAGAATCGGAAACTCCGCCTTTCCATCGACAGATCCACCCACGAATGCGCCTCCATACACAGAGGCGAAATCTCGATACTCCCTGGGCAGCGGTCGCCCAAGGGCCTGTTCGATCGAGGCCAGTTGCATTTCGGTAAACGGAACAGCAGGTTCGATGGGTGGATTGAACATCAGTGGTATCCTCGATCCGAAAGCTTGGACTGACACTCCTCACCGAAACAGCTTCGGCGCAAACTCCGTCAGATAATTCCGCCACACCGGCCACGAATGATCTCCCGCCGTCTCGTGCCACTCATGCTTCACGCCGCTGCTCTTGAGATTCTCAATGAGCTGGTGGTTGCGCTCCAGCAGAAAATCTTTCTCTCCGCAGGCGATCCACAGCAGCTTCACCTTCGCATTCGTTCCTGCCGCATCGTCCAGTGCGGGCTTGATCTCATTCTCATCCACCGCACCGCTGAAAGAGCCGATCCACGCAAACCGGTCGAGGTTCGTCATGCCGATGCTCAGCGCCTGCCAGCCGCCCATGCTGAGCCCGGCCAGAGCGCGCTGCGCAGGATCTTTGGACACGCGATAGTGGCTTTCCACCAGCGGGATCGCATCCGTGAAAAGTTCGTTTTTGAAAGCAGCCAGCGACAGCGCGCGGCGGTCCGCCATGTCTCGCGGCACCTGGCCCAGCGGATGGCCGTCAATCATGAGCACGATCATCGGCTGCGCTTTGCCGGCGGCGATGAGGTTGTCGAGAATCCAGTGCGCCTTCCCATGCTGCACCCACGTCTCGTGGCGGTCGCCGGAGCCGTGCTGCAGCACAAAGAGCGGGTATTCCTTCTGCGTGCCCGCTTCATACCCCGGCGGTGTGTACACCCACGCACCGCGCTGCTTGTTCAGCGCCTTGGAAAGGTACGTGTGCTGGTGCACCGTCCCATGCGGCACATCCTGAAAATCCCACGGCGCAGGCGGATTCGCGGGGATGTGCAGAATGCTCGAAGTAGGGCTGCGCTGCGGCTTCTGCGCCGTGTTCGCAGGGTCGATCA
The DNA here is from genome assembly GCF_044226605.1 of Prosthecobacter sp. Classification (GTDB taxonomy): domain Bacteria; phylum Verrucomicrobiota; class Verrucomicrobiia; order Verrucomicrobiales; family Verrucomicrobiaceae; genus Prosthecobacter. The sequence continues at coordinate 91,922 of NZ_JBGAGS010000009.1, forward strand.
TGCTGAGTTCATCCACCACAAAGCTGTATTCCCACACTCCTGCGGGCACGCTGGGCACGCTCAGCGTCCACAGGCCTTCGGCATCCTTCGTCATGGCGGTCGTTTTTCTGTCCCACTGGCCGCGCACCGCCACGCTTTGGGACTTGGGTGCACGCAGGCGGAAGACGACGCTGTGGTCATCCTGGACCTCCGGTGAAAGGACCGGCCCGCTTTTCTGCTGGGCGGGGGCGGTGCAGACGCAGGCAAAAACAAGGGCGAAAGGGAGCAGCAGCTTCATGGTGGCCCTGATGCTGGCACGGTCGCGCGCCGATGGGAAGAAGGAATCCAAATCCCCTGCGGGACAATCAGGGCGCGTTTTTTTGAATACAGCCCGGCAGGGAGCGTCGAATTCAATGAACAAACCCTCTGTGACTATGAAAAAGAAATTCATGCTCCTTCTCGCGGCGGTGATCACTCTCGGATCGCTTAGCTCATGCGTTGCGCCCTACGGTACTGGTTACGGGTACGGTTACGGCTACAACAACTACTACCCGGGCTACTACGGTGGCTTGGGCGGCTTCGGCCTCTACAACAACTATTACTACAACCGCCCCGGCTATGTTTATGGCGGCTACCGCAGCCCCTACTATGGTCGCACTGGCTTTTCCAGCTATCGCCCCAGCTACGGTGGTTATCGTCCCGGCGGCTTCGGCGGCTATCATGGTGGCTACACCCATGCCGGCGGCTTCGGCCACACGGGTGGTTTTAGCCACTCGGGCGGCGGCTTCCATGGAGGCGGCTTTGGTGGCCACCACCACTAAAAAGAACAAGCTCTCGGCGGCTGCCCTCAGCCTGCTCTGACTTTCAAACCGTCTTCTTCACGCAGCGCCCAAAGCATTCCTCTGGGCGCTGCTTTTATGTCGTGATGATGAACTGGCTGAAAACTTGCTGCCTCCTCAAACCCGTCCCTCGCGGAACCGCACACCTTTTCCGCCCGCGGCGTCCCAACTCGCCCATCGTATGAAAACAAAACTTCTCCTCCTCTGCTCCATCAGTCTCGTTGCAGGCCCCTTGACTTCCTGCGTCGGTTATGGCGGCGGCTATGCCTATCGTCGTCCCTACTATCCTCATCACCACCATCCTGGCTACTATCGCGGCTACCGAAGCAATCCCGGCAGCCTTGGCGGTTACCGCGGCGGCGGCTCCGGAGGTGGCTTCGGCGGCAGCTTCGGTGGCTTCACCCGGTAAAGAGAAGAGACACGCTGAATACGCTCCGCGCTAATCAAGAGCGCGAAGGCGTTCTGAAGTCTTCCAGCCCACCGCAACTTTCACCCGCCGAAAACTCAGGGCGAGCGTTTACCCCAACTCCACGTCCTGCCGCGCCAGTGTATGTGCGAACGGGCTGGTGGAAGCCAGATTGTACTGCCGGATCGCGGTGGCCCAGAACGGCGCAAGTTCGTGGTCCGCGGCACTCCAGATGCGGTAGTGCAGATTGGTCACCGTGTCGGTGTCGTGCATGAGCGCTTTCAGCTCCTGCGCATTCAGCGTCTGCGGTCCTTGGGTGATCAGCCGGTGGCTGATCTCCTTCAGATACGCCGAGGACACCTCAATGGTGCGCCGGCGGCGCAGCAGGCTCACGTGCAGGCCGTTTACATACGGGTCCAGGCACACCTGCATGAGCCCGAAGTGACGCTCCAGTTCCGGCGGGAGCTGGATGCGGTCTTTGATCTCCTTCAGGTTCTGCTGCATCGTCTTGAGCACCGTCGGCGGCTCATATTCTTCCGTCGTGAGGAACAGTCCGAGCCGGCGTCCGCTGCGACCGCTGGAAACCAGCGCCGCCACCAGGATGGAAACGATCAAGGAGAACAAAATGGGGCTGATCCAGGTGAAGAACTCCGCCGAGACATACCAGCCCAGCACCGCCCACGCGACACCCAGCAGAGTGACGCTGAGAAAGGTGAAAATGATCTCGCTCCAGTTTAGGCCGCCGTCGATCTTGCGGCGCTGCGTCACCCAGCTCACGCTCTTGCCAATGAGCGTGTAAACCACAAAGCGCGCGTGGAAGACCATGAGCACCGGTGCCATCAGCGTAAACACCACGGTGTCGAGCAGGCTGCTGAAAAACGTCAGGAAGCGCAGCCGCAGCGGCTTGAACATGCGTCCGGTGATCACCTCATCCAGCAGGATCACCGTCTTGGGCAGGAAGATGAGCATGGCGGTGACGCCGAGCAGGATCTTTTCCGCCAGGATGGCCTGCGGCTGCGAGTGCGCCGTGGGGGTGGCCGCCAGGTAGGTGGCCAGCACCAGGAAGAGGAACCACAGCAGGGAGCTGACATAGCTCAGGATCCCATGCAGGAAATTGATGCGGCTCATCGGGTGCCAGCCTTTGGCAAACAGCAGCCAGAGGTGCTGCATGTTCCCCTGGCACCAGCGGCGGTCCCGTTTCAGCATGTCCACCAGCGTGGGCGGGCCTTCTTCGTAGCTGCCTCGCGTCGTGGGCAGCAGTCGCACAGCGTAGCCCGCTTTCCGCATCAGTGCGGCCTCCACAAAGTCATGGCTCAGGATGTGCCCGCCGAAGGGCGCATTGGCCGGCAGCGGCGGCAGCGCGCAGTGCTCAATGAACGGCGCCAGTCGCAGGATGGCGTTGTGCCCCCAGAAGTTTGCCTCGCCACACTGCCAGTAGTCCAGCCCCGCCATGAAGGGCGGGCCGTACAGCGCCTGCGCAAACTGCATCACACGCCCCAGCAGCGTGTCCGCGGCGATCTGCTTTGGAAACGTCTGCAAAATGCCGATGCCCGGATTTTTTTCCATGATGCGCACCATGCTCGTGAGCAGCGCGCCGGACATGAGGCTGTCCGCGTCCAGCACCACCATGTAGCGGTAGCGCTTGCCCCAGCGGCGGCAGAAGTCGGAGACGTTCCCGCTCTTGCGGTTGATCTGCTTGCGCCGGCGGCGGTAGAAGATGCGGCCAAAGGCCTTGAGCTGCCGGCACAGCTCCAGCCACGCGGTTTCTTCCTCGATCCACTGGCTGGCTTTGTCCGAGTCGCTCAGGATGAAAAAGTCGAAGTGCTTGGACCGCCCCGTGGCCTCCAGGGAAAGGTAGATGGAGCGCAGGCCTTCATAGACGCGCGTCACATCCTCATTGAACACCGGCATGATGATGGCGGTGCTGGCGGTAATGGGCTGCTCGAAGTCCTCCTTGTTCAGGGAAAGCCACAGGCTCAGGGAGTCGGGCTGCGGACGGTTCATCAGCCACACGCCGAAGAGCGCGGTCCAGAATCCCACATTCAGCTGGTAATACAGCGGGATGAACACCAGCAGCAGCCCCCATTCTGAAAGACGCATGCCGTTTTCCGAAAGGAAGATGTAGGACAGCCATGCACCCACAATGGTGCCCAGGCCCACGAGGGAGAAAAACGTGGCGCGCCGCGTGCGGGAGATCTGCTTGGGCGGCATCCCTGCGGTCATCGCGATGTTCGCGGTCTGGCTGCCAACGGGTGCGCTCATCCGAAGAGGGAGTAAAGGTAGCCCAGCACGCTGCCGATGATGATCACCAGCACCGAATAACGCAGGATGGGGTGGCGGCCGAGGCGGTCAAACGTGTCGTCCGCCACATCGGTAAACATGCCCAGGTCGATGTCTCGCGGGGTCATCTTGCTCACCTGCATGCCCGGGCCGGAGGTACGGATGGCGGAGCGCATCGCCTCGGCCATGTCATCCGGCATGTTCTGCTCATCCAGAAAGAACTGCGGCCAGCGCGAGGGCCCGCCGGCCAGATGGAAGCCCAGGCGCCCCGTGGCCTCCAGTTGTGCTTCGCTAAGGTTGAGGTCGCTGTAAATGGAGCCCAGCCACTCCCGCAGCATGACGCGCGCCTGCTCGATGGAGTGCGCCGTCGGCGTGCGGGTGGGGTCCTTCGCATGCGCCTTGGCCGCATTGCGCAATGTCTCAAGAATGAGCTGCGTGCGGCGGATGCGGTTGTGCAGCTGGTACGAACGAAAGTAGTCCGCGAGGCGCGCATACGCCTCGTTCCACTCTTCCTCGGTGCCTGTCGCGGGGGCGAACTGAATGTTGACTGCTTCCATGGCGGCTCAAATCTGAGCCGTTTGAGAATGCGCACTTTTGATGCCGTGAAAAGAGGATTCGTCGTGCGTTGACAAAGTCAGGCAAACCCCGGTACGATGGGAGCATGAGCGAGTTCATCCGGCAGCATTCGTTTGCAACTGGCGTAATGCTTGCGTCGTGGGTGGTTTCCCTGCGGCTGGTGTTTGGACTGTGGCTGCTGCCAAAATTTGGCACGGTGTCGCGGCTCCGGAAGGTGCTTTGGTCCTTCGTGGCCCTCGTTCCTCTGGTGGGGCCGCTGTTCTACGGTGCTTTTTTCAATGTGCCGCGGTACCACCGCGCCGGGGATGGGGTGCAGCCCGGCATGCCTGGGCACGGCTGGAGCGGCTATTGAGCGCCGGAGTCGGCGCAATCCCTAAGCGTTGCGGGTGCTTTTAAGAAGACCCCGCATTTTTGCTCTTGTCACTCCCCGCATTCCTCCTTCATGGTCTGGCGCCATGTCCCTGCGCCCACACACCCTGGCTTTCCTGAGCCTGCTGGCTGGTTCTTTCGCACAGGGTGAGCCGCGCCCTTGGACCAATGCACAGGGCAAGCAGGTGCAGGCAGAGTTTGGCGGCCTCAAGGACGGCAGCGTCACCCTCATTATGGCCGGCGGCCAAACTGCCACCGTGGCGCTTGCCAGTCTCTCTGCCGAAGACCAGGCCTGGATAAGGCAAAACAACACCGCAAAGCCCCCGCCCGGCACTCCCTCCGCAGATCCCGCGGACGCGCAGCGCATCCCCTGGGACAAACGCCGCATGCCCACTGACGTGAAGGAGCCCATGCTCTACATGAACATCAAGGTGGTGAAGGAAGAGCCCGGCTCCTGCATCTACGAGTCCGGCCATTTCCAGTTCAAGACCAGCGCCAAGCTCGGCGTCATCCTCATGAAGGACGTCTGCCGCGCCTTTGAAAGCACCTACGAGCTGGTGCGCCTGATGCCCTGGGGCATCATCCCCAGGCCCGAGGAGGGACGCACCAAGTTTCAGGCTGAGCTTTATGCCTCGCGTGAGCAGTACCTCGCCACCGGTGCCCCGCCCTGGTCTGGCGGCGTCTATGTGCGCCCGGACAAGGTCTTCCGCATGCCCTTCAACGAACTCGGCATCTCCAACACCGTCGGAGCCAATGGCGCCTATTACCGCAAAGGCGAGATCAACAACGACACCATCACGCATGAGATCACGCATCAAATGATGCATGAATATCTGCCCTACATGCCCGTGTGGCTCATCGAAGGCCTCGCGGAGTACACCTCCAATCTCGCCTACAAAGGGGGCGTCTTCTCCGTGAGCGGAGACGGCGTCTCCTTCCTCGCCAAGCAGCCCGGCTCACGCAATCGCGGCCTCATGAACGCCATGCGCTACAAGCCCCAGTGGATCGGCGTCAAGGAGACGTGGGGCTACACCACGGACATCAGCACCCGCAACGAAATCAAAGGCTTCAAGATGTCCGACCGTGATAACGGCCAGCGCCGGAATGTCCGCGCCGCCGGTCCTCCGCCCTCCATGGAAGACCTTGGCAACCGCTACCACTCCTCCCACATCCTCGCGTATTTCTTCGTCCACGAAAACGGCGGCAGGCACCTCATGCAGTACTTTGACGCCCTGCATGAGGAAAAGAAAAAATGGCCCGTCTTCTGGGAGCAGGTGAAGGCCTACGACGCCGCCGTGGACAAGCTGCGCCCGGCCTACGACGCCTATCGCAAAGCCATGAACCAGTTCATGCAGGAGCCCGGCGTCAAAGACCTCGGTGGCGGCCGCTTCTCCTACCCCAAAAACCTCACCCCGCCCGCCCCGCCTCCCGATCCGCCCAAGGAACCCGAGCCCCCCGAGGGCACCGATCCCGACGCCGTCTGCGCCAAACACCTCAACATCCTCCTCAACGACCGCTCCCTTGACCAGATCGAGCAGGAAATCAGGGCGATGTTTCAGAAGAATGGGTTCAGTTTGTGACGTGGCAGTTCCCCTGCCCCAAAAGCCTTTGGCCACGAGTCAGGACCGCCTCGCTTGTTTGAAGTCATCGGAAAGTTTCAGCCTGAGGGGATCCGGGTCGGTACGAGTTATCGCGGTCAAACATTCTGAGGAGGAGGCTGCTGAATAGCACACAGAGAACCTGTTCAGAGGTATTCTCTGCGATCTTCCAAGCTCTGCTTTGCTAAATCAGCGCCTCCCTGAAACCTGCCAAGATCGCCTTACGCGATCACTTCCTGGATCAGTCGTCCGCCGTTCACGATGTCCACCGGACGCACGTTCTCCACCACAATGCGCTTGCTGGCATTGATGCCCAGCAGGCGGTACATCGTGCGCGCAAGATCTTCGGGTCCCACAGGATTCTCATCCGGCTCACCTCCCAGGGCGTCTGACTTGCCGTAGACAAAGCCTTTCTTCATGCCGCCACCTGCCATGGCCACGGAGAAGACACGTGGGTAATGGTCACGGCCGTTCGTGCTGTTGATGCGCGGTGTGCGGCCAAATTCAGAACTGACCAGCACCAGCGTCGTGTCCAGCATGCCACGTTCATCCAGGTCCTTGATCAAACGCGAGAAGGCGATGTCAAACTGCGGTGCCTGGCTTTCAAAAGCGCCCTTGATGTTGGAATGGTGGTCCCAGCCGCCGTAGTTCACCGACACCATGCGCACTCCGGCTTCGACCAGACGACGGGAAAGCAGGAAGCGCTGACCGGCGGCATTGCGGCCGTATTCATCGCGCAGCTTGTCCGGCTCCGCGTTGAGATTGAAAGCTTCGCGCGCCTTGTCAGAACTGATGAGCTTGTATGCGGCCTGATAGAAGTTGTCCATCGCACTGAGGCCGTCGGATTTTTCCGTCGTGCGGAAGTGCTCGTCCACGGCGGAGAGCAGATTGCGCCGGCGGTCAAAGCGCTTCGGATCAATGTCCTTCGGCGAGGCCAGGTCGCGCACGGTGAATCCTTTGTCCGCGGGGTCGCTGCCGAGCGCAAAGGGGCCGTATGCGCTGCTCATGTACCCGCTGCCCTGCTCAGGTGCGATCATGCTGGGCACTGCCACGTACGGCGGCAGATTGTTCCGCGGCCCCTGCTCGTGCGAGATGATGGATCCGAAGCTCGGGAACTTGATCGCCGGGCTGGGGCGGTACCCCGTAAACATGTTGTGCGTACCACGCTCATGCGCCGCCTCCCCGTGCGTCACCGAGCGGATGAGCGTGATCTTGTCCAGAATCTTGGCGATGTTCACAAACTGCCCGCCCACATACTCGCCTGTCACACCCTTCACCGGAGAGAACGGCCCGCGATAGTCCGGCGAGGCAAACGGCTTCGGATCCCACGACTCATGCTGCGCCATCCCGCCCGGCAGATAGATGTGGATGATCGACGTCGCGATCGGCCGGTAGCTTTCCACCGCCGGCATCGCCAGCGTCTGCTCCGCCGCCTGCAGCTTCAGCAGGTTCGGCAGCGTCAGTCCCAAGCCAGCCATCGCCCCCACCTGCAAAAAGTCACGCCGGCCCTGGGCGGTGGTGAAGAGATTGCTATGATTGCCGGTGCAGAGACGATGCATTTTCATGGTGCTGTTTTAGTGAATTTCACCAAAACCTACCATGCAACCATCACCCATGTTGCGCTCACACCCCACTATGCCAAGACCAGCGCAATGATGCGCAAGCGAGGCGCAGGAGGAGGTAAGTTCACCTCCCATGCAGCCTTGAATTCAAAGCTCGACTTTGCGATGTCGAGACCTAGCCTGCGGCGATGAATCAGCTCATCTTTGTTGAGACCAGCATTCCAAGTTTCTATTTCGAGACCCGGCCTGGAGCAGCCATGCAAGCACGACGGGAATGGACCCGTGAGTGGTGGAATCTGGCAAAGTGGCAGGATGAGCTTGTTTCATCACTCTGGGTCATTCGCGAGCTGGAGGACACACCCGAACCCAAGCGGACAGAGTGTCTCACTCTGCTTGAAGATATTCGACTGCTGCAGTCCGCGCCCGAAATTGACGTCTTGGTGGATCAATATATCGAAAATAAAATCATGCCCTCCGATGCAGACGGTGATGCCAGACACTTGGCCGTCGCCACTTTCTGGAAATGTGATATTCTTGCTTCGTGGAACTGCAAACACATCGCCAATGCCAACAAGACCGACCACATCCGGCAGGTCAATGCCAGGCTGGGCTATGATACTCCCAAACTCATCACACCGTACGAACTGCTAGGAGTTGAACCATGAACACTTCTTCCACATCTCAACGAGATTCAGACGACCTCGAATGGCTTCGTGAGATTCGTCGTAAAATCACTTCGGACTTCGGCCACGATCAAAAAAAAATCGGAGATTATCTCCGCGAGCGGGAGAAACTGATGGGTGATCGCATCGTCCGCAGCCAGGACCGAATTGTGCCGGCAAAGACCTAGACCAGCCCTCGAAAAGATTCTCATTCCGACTGCGAGCGCAGCGGCCCCATTGGCAAGGCGGGAGTACCGCATGTTATTTGAAAATAACAGGCATGAGACCATGGGCCGCGCCGCCGTCCGGGCAAGGTGGCAAGATTTTAAGAGCTGGTCTGAATCAGGCTTTTCTCGCCTGCGTGACACGGCTGCTCTTTCGCGCCAAGAGCCAGGAGACCCACCCGCCACTTCCCCCCGCAACGATTGCCTTCCGATCCGTCAGGGAAGCGGTTATGCTTTCCGCCATGCCTCCGTCCACCCCTGCCACCTCGCACTTTAACACCACGCGTTGGAGCCGCGTGGTGCTGGCGCGGGATCCTTCCACCGAAGGGCGTGAGGCGCTGCAGCAGCTCTGCGCCACGTATTATGCGCCGGTCATCGCTTTCCTACGTCGTGAGGGGCGGACGGAGGAAATGGCCCGTGAGCTCGCGCATGACTTCTTCGCCACCGTGCTGGCAGGCGGCTCCATCGCGCAGGCGGAGCAGTCGCGCGGACGCTTCCGCTCGTACCTTCTGGGCGCGGTGAAGCATTTTCTTTCTCATCGGCGCGAGGCGGCGCTGCGCCTTCGCCGCGGCGGTGGAGAGGTGCCTCTATCCATCAATGACGACGAAGCACCCATCGCCGTCGCAGATTCCAGCCAGCTCTCTCCGGACGCAGCCTTCGACCGCGAGTGGGCTCTCACCGTGCTCAGTCGCTCGATGGAAGCCCTGCGCCTGGAGCAGGCTGCCGAAGGCCGCGGCGAAGAATTTGCGCGCCTCCAGCCCTGGCTCAGCGGCGAGGCCGCGCATGGCGACCAGGCCGCGCTCGCGGCCTCCCTCGGCATGAATGTAAACACGCTCAAGGCCGCCACGCACCGCCTGCGGCAGCGCTTCCGCACTTTGGTTCGGGAAGAGATCGCCGCCACGCTGGAAGACGAGTCTGCCCTGGATGAAGAAATGCAGGTGCTCTTTGCCGCGCTGAGAAACCGCTGAAGAAAAATGTTTTTTTCCACAACCGTTTCCTCCGCACACGTCAGGCACCCCGCATGAGCCAGACTTCCCCCACCCCCAGTTCTCTGTGCACCCGTTGCGGGGACGCACTGCCCCCCGGCTACCAGCCCGGTCTCTGCCCCGTGTGCCTGATGGATCTGGCCATGCGCCCCACGCACGATGTCACACTGCCCGTGGCCCCGCCGCAAAAGCCGCTCTCACCCGAGGAGCTTGCCCCACACTTCCCGCAGCTCGAAATCATGGAATGCATCGGCCGCGGCGGCATGGGCGTGGTGTACAAGGCGCGGCAGAAAACACTCGACCGCCTCGTGGCGCTGAAGCTTCTGGCACCCGAGCAGAAAAAGGACGCCGCTTTCGCCGAACGCTTCGCCCATGAGGCACGCGCACTCGCCGCGCTGAATCACCCCAGCATCGTCACCGTGCACGACTTCGGCGAGTCCGGCGGCTTCTTCTACCTTCTCATGGAATACGTGGACGGCGTGAACCTCCGCCAGGCCATGCGCGGCTCCCACCTCAGCGCAGAGCAGGCGCTCGCCATCGTGCCACCCATCTGTGAGGCGCTGCAATACGCCCACGAGCACGGCATCGTGCATCGCGACATCAAGCCCGAAAACCTCCTGCTCGACAAAGCTGGCCGTGTGAAGATCGCCGACTTCGGCATCGCCAAAATGCTGCGTGGTGGAAAAGCCGTGGCTGAATCAGCACACACCAGCGCCGCTCCGCACAGCACCGTGGTGGCAGGCACGCCCGAGTACATGGCGCCCGAGCAGCGCACTGCCTCGGCCACCGCGGATCACCGCGCGGACATCTACTCCCTCGGTGTCGTCTTGTATGAACTCCTCACCGGCAAGCGCCCGCCCAGCCCGCTCGAACTCCCCCTCCACGAAGCCGGCCCCAAAACCCTGCTCGATGAGATCGTGCGCCGCGCCCTGCAGCAGGATCCCGCCGAGCGCTACCAGACCGTCGCCGAGCTGCAGCAGCACCTCGCCACACTTTCAAACCCCACGGTGGAGATGCCGGTGCATCCACGCGAGACCTACCAGCGCTGGTTCTGCTGGCTGCTGCGCGCAGCGGGCGTCGTGTGCGCCTGTTACGGCGTGACCTGGCTGTCCAAGACCGAAGTCATGCGCAGGCCGGTGGTCATTCCTCTCTGGCTGAACCTGTCGCTGCTGTTCTTCATCGCCGCGTGGGTGCTCATCGTCCTTGCCCGCTGGCTCACGCGCATCAGCTACCGGCAGCTCCTCATGCCGCCACGCGTGCACACAGAAATTGCCGGCCTGGTGCTCCGCCTCGCAGGCCTCTGGGGGATAGGACAGGCGCTGGCCATGCTGAGAGTTTTCTGGCTTCAGAGCGACCCGGGCAGCCTCATTTTGGGATTGCTGCTGCTCTGCTTCAGCCTTGCATTCTTTCGCTTTGAGCATGCTCTGGCTCCCATGGCCTACGCCATCCCTTCCTGGAGGCCCCTGCCCTATGCCGACACCCCGCGCAGACGCCACATCTCCGGTCACGCCTTGGTCGGCGCCCTGCTGATGGCCTATCTGCTGGTGTTGATCTCCGTCTTCCTGAAACTGCTTCACCGCAGGGTCGGTTATGAGGCAGGCATGGATTTGACCGTCGGCCTGCTGCAAACACTGGCCTTCTGGGCCTGCGTCACCGCCATGGCCAGCACTCTGGGCTGGGCGGCGGTGAATCTCATCCGCGGCTCAGCCGGTCGTCTCTTCGGCCTCGGACTCGCATGCGCCGTCGCGCTCGCCCTGCCGCTCTACCTCGGTTTCGCCGTCCTCGTCTTCCTCGTTTACCGGACGGCGACGAATCTCTCCCTCTCCTTCATCACTCTCCCAGACGGCAGCGTAGTCGAGGATCTGTCACGGCATCCCACCATGCTGGCCACTGCCGTTGCCTTTGCGGTGGCCGCCTGCCTCGCGTGCTGGCTGTGGGTCTGGAAAAAACTCCGCGCCCTGCCCCGCCCGGTGCCAGGCGCCCCGCTCCTCCCGCGCACCGCCTTTTCCTTCGCCGGCGGCCTCGCCTTCGCCACCCTGCTCGTGGCCATGTACTCGCTCACCACGCGCATACCCGCGCCGCCGCCTAAAATCGCCGAACCCTCCAGCCCCGCCATGTCCCCGGCTCAGGCTCCTGTGCTGCCATCCGGAGACTCCTCCAGCAAGCCTCAGCCCAACACCCCGCTGCCCCCCTACGAGCCCCGCTTTGCCCGTCATGTGGAGCGCCAGCTAAACCTCCGACTCTTCATCCACGGCTATAGCCACACGTTGCCCCAGGGCTCCCTCAAGCTGCCCCCCGACCGCCGCATGATGACCCTGAAGCTCCCCGACCTCAGAGACGACGAAGGCCGCCACACGCTCAATGGCTCCCTGCTCCTCTCCCGCAATGAAGAGTCACTCCTCGTCATGAGCGAAAAAGCCATGCCAGAGATGCGCTTCACCGTCTCCCAGCGGACCGAAGAAGCTCTGCCCAAAGAAATGGTGATTCCCATTCCCCAGGCAGGCACCCGCTGCCTCGGCAGCCTGTTCGGCGCTTATGTCATCGAGTCTTCCGCAGACCTGCAGGAGCACCTCCAAAACCACCCCGACACCCTGACCGCCGAAGACACCACCTGGCTGCGCCAGCGCCACGCAGACCTCATGGTGCAGGCAAATGAAGATGGCACCATGGCCCTGCGCCTCTTCGGCGGCAGCGCCGTCCCCGTGCCTCACACCCTCCCGGCGAACGCCGACTGGCTCCAGCTCTCCGACCGCGAATTCGCCAAGGCACTCGTCAAAGCCTACGCCTCCATCCCCGCCGAAGGTGGCTCCACGCTCATACGCGAGCAATCACCCGCCCTCCTCGCCTTCGCCACCCGCACCCACTTCGGCCTCATGGAAAACCTCGGCCCCTCCAAGCCCGGCGCCAAAGACGCCCGCATCCGCTTCGTGCGCCTTTCCTTCAATCCCTTCCGCTAAATCCCGGCGCCGCTACTCCCACCCGCGCAGCTTCACATGCACCTGCGCCACACGCCCCATGTAGTGGTCCATCGAGTAATCCTTCGCCGCCTTCAGCATGTGCGCCTTCGCCTTCACATCATCACCCGTCGCTTCAAAATACAGCCCCAGATACAGATGCGCGTAGCAGCGGTGATTGCGCAGCCGCTCTCCCTCCCCTTCCTCCGCCGCCTTCAGCACCGCCTCCTCGCTCCCCTTGCCCGCAAACAGCTCATGCACCTCCTTCATCGGGATGCGGCTGTCTCCCTCGATCGGAATAAAGACCTTCCGCGCCGCCTCCACGCCCTCCCCTTTCGCGATGCACAGGAAATGCCACGCCGCGTTCTCCACATCGTTCCCGTTCACCGTCTGGTGCACTTCAAACTGCTCCCGCCCTCCCTTGAAATCACCCGCGTAATACAGCGCCAGACCCCGCTGCCACAGCTGCGGCTTGGCATCCGGCACCAGCGCGATCAGTTGATCAAACGCCGCCACCGACTCCTTCGGCTTCGCCGCAAAGAACAGGCTCACCCCTTTCTCAAACAGCGTGTTCGCCGCAGGCTTCCCCTCCTGCGCGCTCAGTTGAAACAGCCAAGCAGGCACCAGCAGCAGGAGGAGAAGAAATCGTTTCATCGCAGGTTCAAAACGTGGGCTTCAGACGACTTTGCGCATTCATCAGCGCCAGAACAACGGCAAAGGCACGATCAGCGCAAGATCTGCCAGCACGCGATAGGCCTCAACAGACAGACTCCGCCGTGAGAGGTGCAGGCTGTAGTTCAGCCCTGTCACGATCATGCCTGCTTCGGCCATGCGAAACAGAACCTGCCCCAGCTCACCGGAGCCGACCAAGATCGCCACCACGATGCAAAAGCCCGCGGTGCCTTGCAACACCAGCGGCATGCCCCCGGCATCGCCCATCGAGCGGCCTGCCTTGTCGGTTTGCGAGCCCGTGCCACTCACATCACCCGCCGCCTTCTCCTTCTCCGCTTCACGCCGCGAGATCATCTGCAGGTTGCACGCAAACAGCAGGGCCAGCAGCAGGCACTCCAGCACCGGCTCCTTGATCGTCTCCGGCATCGCAAAAAAACGCGTGCTCGTCGTGCACCCCATCGCAAACAGCAGCGCCGCCGTCAGCTCCTTCGGCAGCACATGCCCCATCCGCACATCCAGCTGCCGCAGAAACGACAGCACCATCACCCCCAGCACAAACAAACTCAGCACCAGCCGCGATCCGCTGGGCAGCGGCATCCGCGACACCAGCATGATGCCCCCCAGCCCCGCGCAGCAGATAAACACATCCCGCACCACCCGGCTCCCCTGCGCCGCCCACGACGCCAGGTACAGCGCCACCAGCAGCGCCAGCCCCAGCGCCTGCCATAGCACCCCCTCCGGGATCTCCCACAGCGCCAGCCACCCCAGCACCAGCAGCACCGCTGGAATGACACCCCACAGCAGCACCCGCCGGTGGCGGTGGTAAAACGCATGCCTCACATCCAGCTCCGCCACATGCTTCACCGCAAACGTGTCCAGCGTCCGGTCCAGCAGATACACCGCCCAGCACACCAGCCCCAGTCCCACGCTCAGCATCGGCATCAGCCGCACCCCATGCGCATGCGCCAGCGCCGCCTGCCACAGCACCGCCACCAGCGGCGCCTCCAGGCTCAGCACATGCGGCCACAGCCACCACGGCGTGGATTTCGCAGCAGGCACACATTCGCTGTCTGGACTCTCGGCAGTCAAGACTCCCTCCTTAGTCTGCCGCGGAGAAAAAGAAAACACTCATCACAAAATCCGCTCCCTCTCCCCCCAAAACACAACCCCCAGCAGCGCACCCCCGAAAACCAAGAACCAAGAACTAGGAACCAAAAACACCGCCCCCAACTTTTTCCCTTAAACTCTCCTCGGCATTCGAAGGAATGTTGCGATGCGAATCTCTCGCGGCACACTGCCCCACCCCCCTCATGATTGGCGACGACTATTTCGAACTACGCTCACGCATTGGCACCGACCTCCTGGCTCTCGCCGCGGCGCAGCGTGAAGCCGGAGGCGATCCCGAGTCCGCCACCATCCTCGACAATCTCATCGCCTCCCTCAAGGAGCCCTTCGTCTTCGTCGTCGTCGGCGAGGTCAATGTCGGCAAGTCCACCTTCCTCAATGCCCTCTTCGGCCAGGACTTCTCCTCCACCGGCGTCGTCCCCACCACCGGCAAGATCCTCTTCTTCCGCCACGGCGCCGAGCACAGCGTCGTCCCCGTGACTCCCACGCTCGATGAAGTCTACGCCCCCGTCGACTTCCTCCGCGACTTCCACATCGTCGACACCCCCGGCACCAACTCCGTCGAAAACGAGCACCAGCTCATCACCGAGCGCTTCGTACCCATCGCCGATCTCGTCATCTTCGTCTTCTCCGCCATGAACCCCTGGGGCGCCTCCGCCTGGCAGTTCCTCGAAAAAGTCCACCGCGAGTGGATGCGCCACGTCATCTTCGTCCTCCAGCAAAGCGACCTCCGCTCCCCCGAAGAAATCCAGGTCATCACCGACTACATGGGCCAGCTCACCCGCCAGCGCTTCGGCCGCGACTTCCCCCTCTTCGCCGTCTCCGCCAAAAAAGCCTTCCTCGCACGCAATGCCGGCATCGAGCGCGAGCGCCTCCTCCAAGACTCCGGCTTTCACGCCCTCGAGGCCCACATCTCCTCCATCGTCCGGCACAATGCCGCACGCCTCAACAAGCTCGCCAGCACCATGCGCCTCGCGCGCCAGATCCTCGAAGGCATGAAGGAGCGCTTCATCGCCGGCATGCAGCTCGCCAAGCGCAAGATGGTCGTCCTCCAGGACCTCCAGACCGAGCGCGAGCTCCAGGTGGACCGCACCCTCAAAAAAATCCTCCCCGCCCTCGATGCCACCGAGCGCGACTACCACGAGTCCACCCTCCGGGTCGCCGGCCTCGCCAATGACGCCCTCGCCACCCGCAAAGCCTTTCAGCGCAAAGACGCCGAGGACACCAGCGAGACCGCCCCCCGCCCCCAGAGCCTCGACCACCGCCTCTTCCAGGAGCTCCAGCACCGCACCGGCGACCGCTGGCGCCAGGTCTCCCTCGTCCTCGAAGAAGACGTCCACCAGTTCGAGCGCTTCCTCTACGCCCAGGGCCGCGGCATCCTCTTCCCCACAGACGTCACCCTCCCCTCCCACGACTACGGCGAAGAAGACAGCGAGCTCCGCCGCCGCTTCGGCACCCACGTCGACTCCTCACTCCGCCGCTTCGTCATCGGCCTCAAGCTCGACGAAGACATCGAGCCCGGCCTCGAAAACGCCCGCGTCACCGCCCGCTGGCTCCCCCGCCTCGTGGCCCCCGTCCTCATCATCACCGCCCTCTGCGGCTGGTTCGATGGCATGACCAGCGCCGCCATCGCCCTCGGTGCCGGCCTCCTCCTCCTTGCCGTCGTGTACCTCCTCACCCAGGTCCGCCTCGCCAACGCCCGCAACGCCATCCTCGACAAGTTGGAGGAATCCTCCGTCAAGCTCCGCGAGATGCTCTCCAAGCAAGTCACCGAAGACGTCACCGCCGCCTTCACCAAATTCCTCGACACCCTCAACCCCGCCCAGGCCAACGCCGCCCACATCGAGCGCGAGCAGTCCGCCCAAGTCGAGCGCCTCCGCCAGCTCTCCGACTCCTTCGACGTCCTCGACCACCAGATCCGCGTCCTCACCCCCGCCGGGAAATAAGGGGGAGAAGTTGGCAATCGTTTGCCGTTGTTGGCAGTGGTTTGCCGTCGTTTCCAAAGCCAAAGCCTTCGGCAGAAGCCCACGCTTCAGTGCTCAGTGAATCATTCGCCAGAGAACCAGCACAGCCGTAAACTCCACGCACCCTTCCAACAGTCCCACAGGGCCTGTACACCTCGCCATTTCCCCTCCGGCCAATTTCCAATTCCCAGTTTTCAGTTCTCAGTTTTCAGTACCCCAGCGCAAACTTCCCCCTTCACCTCCCAGCACCCCCCACTCCTCTCCGGCCATCTCCCCCTCTGACAGTCTCATTGCCTGATTGTCCCCCCTCAGCTTCCCGTCCCCCAAACTTTTTTCCCCTCTTTCCCCTCTTTCGCCCCCCCCTCCGGAAACTCCGCCCAACCACTGCAAACAACCGCAAACCATCGCCAGCCACTGCAAACTCCGGCTCTCCCCCTCCGGCCAACAACCGTTCAGCCACCGTCAACAACCGTCAACCATTGTAAACTCCGGCCCCTCTTCGTCCCATGACCCCCTCGGAGCTCAAAGCCGCCCTCATCGCCCAAGCCCGCGCCCTCGGCTTCGACGACTGCCGCATCGCGCCCGCCCAGCCCGCCGCCCACCGCGCCCTGTTTGAGCAATGGCTCGCCGAAGGCAAGCACGGCGACATGGCCTGGCTCGCCCGCAATCCCGAGCGCCGCACCGACCCCACCCAAGTCCTCCCCGGCGCCAAAAGCATCATCATCCTCGCCCTCAACTACTACCAAGGCGGCAGCGCTTACCCTCAGGAATCCTCCTCTTCCTCCCTCACCCCCAGCGCCCCGCCCTCCCCCCTGGGACCGCGGCACTCCGATGCCGCTCTGCCTCCGCCATCCCCCCTCGCCCCCAAATCCTCCCCATCGTCCTCGTCCTCCTACTCGAACTCGTCCTCGATCAATCCACCCCCGCCAGCCCCCCTCACCCCCGCAAGTCCCCCAGCCTCCTGCCAATCTTCCTCCGACTCCTCCTCCCCTGTAGGGAGGCTGGTCCCCCAGCCTCCGCCGAGCGTCCCCCCTCCCCATCGTCCTCGTCCTCGTCCTCCTACTCGAACTCGTCCTCGATCAATCCACCCCCGCCAGCCCCCTCACCCCCGCAAGTCCCCCAGCCTCCTGCCAATCTTCCTCCGACTCCACCTCCCCTCAGGTAGGGAGGCTGGTCCCCCAGCCTCCGCCGAGCGTCCCCTCCTCCCCATCGTCCTCGTCCTCCTACTCGAACTCGTCCTCGATCAATCCGCCCCCGCCATCCCCCAGCGCCCCCACCCCGTATTGGGAGCGCCGGCATCCTGCCGGCTCCGGTTCAGAAACCCCCCCCGCCACACCCCCACCCTCCGAATCCCCCCATTCCCCACTTCTCAGCACCCAGCCTCCGACGCTCACGATCCCGCATCCAGCATCCAGCCCCCAGCATCGTCCCTCCAGCTCCCCATCCCCTCCGGCAATTTACAATTCCCAGTTTTCAGTTCTCAGTTTTCAGCCCCTCAACCCAGCGCCCCACCCCACCCTCCGCGTCCCCCTCCGGAATCCAGCATCCAGCCTCCAGCCTCCAGCATCGCCCCCTCAACTCCCCAACCACCGCCAACAACCGCCAACAACCGCCAACAACCGCAAACTCCGTATCGAGTCGCCCGCTACGCCTGGAACAACGACTACCACGACCTCATCGACACCAAACTCCGCCTCCTCACCGACTTCCTCACCGCCCACGGCGGCACCCAGCGTCCCTACGTCGATACCGGCCCCGTCCTCGAGCGCGACTTCGCCACCCTCTCCGGCCTCGGCTGGGGCGGCAAAAGCACCATGCAGATCCACCGCCACCTCGGCACCTGGTTCTTCCTTGCAGACATCCTCACCACCCTCGAACTCCCCCCCGACGCCCCCGGCCCCGACCGCTGCGGCACCTGCACCCGCTGCATCGTCGCCTGCCCCACCCAGGCCATCACCGCCCCCCGTCGCCTCGATGCCCGCCGCTGCATCTCCTACCTCACCATCGAGTCCAAAGGCCCCATCCCCCACGAATTCCGCCGCGCCATCGGCGACCGCATCTACGGCTGCGACACCTGCCTCGACGCCTGCCCCTGGAACCGCCACGCCCAGGCCTCCCACGAAGCCACCTTCCAGGCCCGCCAGACCATATTTGCGCACACCCTCCGCGACTTCCTCTCCCTCACCGACGAAACCTTCCGCGCCCTCTTCGCCAAATCCCCCATCAAGCGCATCAAACGCCCCGCCTTCCTCCGCAACGTCTGCATCGCCCTCGGCAACACCGGCACCCCCCAAGACCTCCACGCCCTAGAACTCGCCTCTCAGGACGAACACCCGTTGATCGCCGAGCATGCCGCATGGGCTATCGCAGAGATTCGCGCGCGAGCGGAAGCCGACGGCCAAGCCGTTGGCAATGGTTTGCCGTAGTTGGCGATTGTTTGCAATGGTTGTCCCGAACCCACGGCTACGCCGCTTTCTGGCCTCCGGAAACTCCGGCCTCCGGCAACAACCGCAAGCCACAGCGACCCACCGCCAACAATCGCAGACGCATCTCAATCGCCTCCCCACCCAGCGCACGTACGTAGTTCGGAGTTCGCTTCGCGGCTACGCAGTAGCCCGTCCGGAAGCCTCCGGGAGCTCCGGAAAAACCACAGTCAACCATCGTCAACAACTGTAAACCACCGTCAACTCCCCTCCGGCCTCCGGTTCCGGCAACAACTGCAGACCACGGCAAACAATCGCCAACCACTGCAAACTCCGCGCCCCCGCCCCTCCCACAGTTGACATCCCCCCAAACCACCCTACCATCCCCGGCTCTCTATCCAGAGAACGGCGAGGTAGCAAAGTGGTAATGCACTGGTCTGCAAAACCGGTATGCGCGGGTTCAATTCCCGCCCTCGCCTCCACTTCACTTCATTCACCCCCTCTAACCCGGGCAGTCGCATCGTGAACCTCAACTCGATTCCCTCTGGTGAGCAATGCCTACACAGTGCTTTGGAACAGTGACCGGGTCCGGATCGCCAAAAAGCACGGCCTCATCGGCAGGAGCATTGACTTTCTCTTTGGCGGCCCACACACCACGCAGCCCAGTTTCATCAAAGCCGGCGTGAAGGCCGGAGAAATCGTCTATCCCGTTTCCGTTCGAGACGGTGCCCTTCACATTCTCTCGCAGGTACGGATCAGGGCGCTGATGACGGTGGACGACTTCATCGCCGCTCATCCCCATCTCTATCCTCCCGAGACTCATGCCCCACGCGCTTTCGAGACCCTCGAAAAAGGTGTCGAGCTGCACCCTTGGCTGCGCGCCTTAAACTGGACCGGGTCAGATCATGTCCTGCTGGCAGAGAGATCCACACCGTTCAGCCTCGACACCGTCCTGCCGCCCGAAATCCTCACGCGGCTGACCTTCCGTTTCAACAAAGCCGACTGGCCCGTCAGTGGCGTCGCTGAAAGCCGCCTCACCACCACCGTCGGCCTTCAGGGCATCCATCGGTTGTCATTCTCTTCTGCATGGGACTTCGCCAGTCTCTTCCCGGCATGATTTCAGACCAAATCCCTGACATCTTTTTCCCGTCTTCTCATTTCGAGAACAGCGAGGTACCAAAGGGGTCATGCACGGGTCTGCAAAACCGCTATGTGCGGGTTCAATTCCCGCCCTCGCCTCCATTAATTTCCCGGGAAGTTTGCGTCCCATTCTGGCCGAAAGGCGTGAAGCTGGAATATAGCTGGGCGCTGCACGGTGGGCCGAGTTTTCGATGCATGCGGGTTGTCTTTAACCTTCCAGATGCTCAACCATCCACAGAAGCATCAGGGACTAATCCCCTTCCATCTCATGTGCCTCTTCTGTCGGAAACAAGTTTATATCAAGCCTCACCGACAGTTCGATATCGACAATTCCTCACGTTCTTTGTTTTGTTCAAAGCACCGGGAATGTACGCAAAACCGTTACGAGGTGTTGAATACAGGATCGTGCCACCAAAGCTCTATCGCCATCCATAGCTTGGATGATTAAAGCTGCGCCAGTGCAGGTCGACAAAATTAAAAGCGCCACAGCCCTTGTAACTCGCGCTATGCATGGGCCTAGCGCGTTGATGATAACTTCCCATTCGTGGGCTGACCAAGAGCGATATGTCGTCTTCATGGCCGGATACATTATACACTTTTCCAAGGGCGCAACCAGTAGAAAACCAGCGTTATTCGCGGCCGAACTATTGAATTCATGTTTTTCTGTGTTTATTGCCTTTTCAATAAATTTGTCATATTGACAATATCTATTCCATCCTAATTTGACAGGTTATGCTTTAACCAAGCATCGAAACCGGTATATTATACTGTTTTATATTGTTTCACGTCAGCATTCTTGATCGAATTGGCATAAAGGCTATGCCAGCAAAACCAGTGCGCGTTTCAAATCCCCGCCCTAACTTCCATTTCCTGAAGCAACCGTCCTTGGAAAATTCATCTTAGAGCCATCACTGGCTTCTTGGACTCACTATTTTCCGAGGATCAAATGTTTGATTTCCTGGAGGCAAATTTTGGGCAAAGGAAATGTGTCAAGACGTTGAACAGCGATAGCAGCCATCCAGCTTTCAGGAGAAGCGTCGGCCCGCATTCCGACAATCTTTTGTCGGATCATCAAAGATGTCATTCGAGTTAGGCCTAGTGCCATTAATCGGATTACACCTGCATTGGAACTGCCGCATTCCAGATAGAGGGGTAAAGGCGGAAGTGAAACCTCAAGCTGCTCGGGTCTGCGTTTGCGAAGAACCAGCGCAAGAACATCTAAATAGGCCTTAAGATCTTTAGCATATTGGAAGCGTAACAACTTCTCAATATCCGCAATCACCTTTTGTATCACACTGTTTGCCGACGCCGGAACCAAAGATTCACTCTGGGCATCAAACTCTTGCCGGCTTTTAATTCTTTCGTCAATAAGCCACCTTAAGCTTTTACCCTGCATCCACCAAAATGCCAACCATACATCGGACCGCTTATAAGGACGAATAGGCGGATTGAGATAGGTTCTTGCAGTTTCCATCACGGTTAAAAGGCGCTGATAAGTTCCTTTTTTCCAAAGGTCGATCGGGATATAGGCATCAATATCAGAAACCGACAGTAAAAACTGATATAGCTTAGATAATCTGTCTGGAGGAACGGTGAAGTTTCGTCGAAGAATATCCCCAGGCAAAACTGTCCCAAGAGGGGTTATCTGGCGAAGTGTTTCACCCCATTTCTCCTCATCGACGTTCAGTGTATAAGTTGCCTTTTTTGACGAATCTCCATCCAAGACAAAATCTTGAATCGTCTTGCCCAGAGCCGCACTTCCCATATCAAAATCGTCTTCTCGCATGGATTGATTCTCCAGCACACGCCGAATAATCATGCCCCCATCTTCCACGGCATCTTCAAGAGCAGACCGAATTGTCTGTAGCTTTTCCCCCTTATAAAGAGGTTCCTTCCAAAAGATCGGCCGCAAACACCAAACATTTCCATGAAACTCTTTGCCGAGGCGTCCAGCTCTTCCGATCAAGTTAAGAAACGACCCTCGGTCCATTCCATCGCCCCCTTGCATTGGCCGCTCGATGACGATATCGCTTGCCGGTAAGTTCACCCCTTGTAATAAAGTCGTGGTGCAGCAGATGTATCTTAAATGACCTGCGGCGAATAAATCCTCCACCCCGGCGCGCACTGGCCCGGGCATTTTACTGTGGTGAAAGGCAATACGTTTTTTTAAGAGCTGAATTAACAAGTATTCAGGGTGAACATGCTCGTGTAAAAAATCGATAAACTCTTGGATCACCAACGGTGTTTCACGGAGTGTAGGTTCACGCTTAGCCAGCTCAATCGCAACTTCAGCTGAATCATTGGGACTATTTGCGTAGACAATACAGCAACAACGAGAGAGCCTTTTTCCGACTGCCACGGCGCGAGCGAAAGCGGCTCGCCTCTCGGAAGTTTTTAACGTTCCGAACTCAAAATCCAAATTTCTTTGCCCTAGAGAAATAACATCGTCATTGACGATCAATTCAAATCGCACCATTTTAGCATCTTGCTCTTGTTGAACCAAAATCAGGTTTTGTCCAACTGGCGAAAGCTCTTCGATAAAAGTGTACCCTTTTGAGGTTAGTGAAAATAAGTCTAGCAAATGTTCAGGATTGCGAGTGCAAGGGCTCGCAAAATAAATTCGAGCTTTACGAAAACGACGAACCACCTGGTCAATAGCTGCGTGTAGTTGAATGCCTCTTGCCCCGTCTCCGATGCCATGAGCTTCATCCACCAAAAGCATATCTATCTGTATCGCTGGTTCCGTATCCTGGTTAAGTAAGGTCAAAAGTCGCTCCTGGGTAAGAACGTAGATCATGCTCTGAGATCCCTCCTCTTTCGACACATGAAGCGGCACACATCGGACAGGGGTATTATCGATTCCCGCGTCCTTCAGATGCTTGCGCACATCGGCTGCAACCTGACGTATTAACGCACGAGTCGGTACCACGTAGACTATTGTCATGGGATTAACGGACGACTTTACCTTCTGAACAATATCTACAGCGAATATATATGATTTTCCCGCTGATGTAGGGGCCGATACGCTGGCCGCGAAAGTTTGCTGCAAAGTATAATACAGCTTAGTTTGAAAGTCCGTCAGCGTCTTCGAAATAGCATCGATAGTATTGCCATCTCTGCGCACCTCTTCTTCGAGAGAAAACTGCCACGGCAATCTTCCCTCCTGCCCTTCCTTGATGAAGAGGCTGCGCATCAACGTAAGCCCTGGAAAGTTTCCCAGCCGAGAAAGAATAACAGATGCCGCTTTAGCTATTGCCAGCTGTTTTTCCGTAGCGGTGTATACAGAACGGATTGCAATCTCGTAGGCCAAGCGGCGACATTCATTCTCTTTCGAGAAGGCCAAACAAGAAGCTATCGAGATCACTGATCTGATGTTTTCATCGAGAAACTGTTCAGGTGCGCTTAACGGTTCACCTGGCAATATGCTTTGTGCATGCGCCACTATCAGTCTCCTGATTAGTAGTTGGCTTTCTTGATCAAGAATCATTTATGCAAAAACTCATTTTCCGCTTAGGACTTTGTCGAATTCTTGCCTGAAAGCCTCTACGCACGGAAAAGGAAGAACGAAAATTTCGAAGCGCGCTTTGGTCCACTCCAATAAAGAAAAGTGTTTTCTTATCTGTTTTCCAAACGCATTTACTTTGGAAAGATAACAATTTTTGAAATCCAATTCAGCTTCGCGGAACTTTGATTTCAAAGCTATTTCATAGTCTCTTAAAGTGAATCCTAGTAAGCATGCATGATTTGTTCGTAAACCTCGACCTGTATCATAGGATTTGGCAATCTGGCTTGCCACCGATTTACCCTTGTCATCCAAATATTTGAATTGAGAGGTGACGAGTTTAATTTCTCTTTCACGCCCCTTATTTGTGTGAAAATTTCCGATGCTTCTGGCAGCGTTCCTAATGGCTGCAGAGGGAGTTTGTTCTAGCTTCGATTCACCAAAAAAGATATCGAACAACTGATCTTGCTCTGACCACCGAAGATGAACTCCGTCGGAGCCCAACACCTCCATCTCTGATCTGCCCTTAATTTCCATTTTGCACACAACTTGAGGAGCTCTCAAAATCACCTCCATAAAAAAATAAAGCAGCATCTCTCCCGCTTCTCCTGCACTTGTTGCTCTTCTTAGTAATGTGCGCGCTTCGCGATTTGCGGCCTGCAGGTCTACAAGTGAAAGGTCAGGTCTATGCCTTTGGAACCGGCGCTCAGAGAGGCAGAATTGAATCAAATGGTCCACCAGTGTTTCAGCCAGAGCAGAAACTCGTGGACGACTGTCATCATCAAACTTGAAGTAGTGAAATCGAACCTCGGCAGGTGGTGTGATTAAGTTAGTTGAGTCCAAACTCCCAATCATAGAATGAAACCTAGCGCTGGACGCTTCTATAAAGCTGTCGAGCGTTTCCTTGTTCAGGGCTTCCGGGTTAGGGGTGGCATCGCTCACTGGGTCCATTTCGGTCCGCGGTCTCAGGCTTATAACTTGGACTTCAAACATTGCTAGTCTAGGCGAAATAATTAAAACTACAAGTTTTAACCGAATAAGAAGCTAGGCGTTTTGTTTCTAATGCGCACTCAAAACATTGATTTTCATTGATTTGAATTCACTACGTCGTCCTCATCTCGGCACGTACATAAAAGACGCCAGCCACGAATGGCACTTACTTAACGAAGACAATATTCACCTTTAAGCGGAGGCTTCGCTTCAGGGATCCATCTCTGTGCCCCTCGATTTGGACTCGGTGGTTAAAAAATCCCCTCCTTTTTGACCACAGAGTCCACAGAGGACGGATCTGAGGAGGGCTGAAGAACTGGATTCATCATCGCCGTTCGGAAAATGGCCTTAAGTAAGTGCCATTCACGCCAGACACCTTTTGTATTACCTCCCGGCCTGACTCCCTCCCCCCATCATGCGCTTCCTCTCCGCCATCGCCCGTAGGATCACCAACCGCTTATCGCACCCCAACTCCGAGGGAGTCATCACCGCCAACGCCCAGTTCAACCACAAGATCGGCCCACTTCAGCGTGGCGACGTTTACGAAGAATCCCCTCATCGACTTTCTCGAGCATCACAACAACGCCGGAGAAATCGATGGCGGCGGCACCCAGCAGGAAACCACCGGCTAGACCAGTTCTCGAAAAGATTGTCATTTTGACCGGCGAGCGCAGCGGTCCCAGTGGCAAGGCGGGAGCGCCGTCTGCTATTTGAAAATAACAGGCAAGCGACCAACGCAGCCAATGGGGCCGCTCCGCCGCCCGGGCAATGTGACAAGATTTTTGAGAGTTGGTCTAAATCGCCTGGTGCGACGTGACCCTCGATCTGAAGCCCTCATCCGCGTCCCTCATACCCTCCATCATCCAGTTCCTCGAGCACTGCGGCACCCCCAAAGGCTCCAAGCTTCACCATATACCCGGCGAATGGCCTCAAGCAAAAATGGAAAGTATTTTCTGTTGAATCGTCGAAAAAGACCCAAAATCCAGGAGGGCGCATCTTCTTCCGAGTCGTTTTAATCAAGGCTTCCTTAACTATATCTGAAGTTTCGCTGCTCTACGCTGCGTTCACACTTCCAGCGGGCTATCTCTTGTTCTGAAGGACGCTCTACATGTGGATGTGATATTGTGGATTCGTATCGGACGCCATAGCGATTGGATACAGAAATGCAGTAATGATACGCGCATAAAATACGCTTGAGCGAATTGTCTAAACAAAGCTGGATTGATTGATTTGATACAACTTCCGCTCGCGGAGGAACCTTTCCTTCAAAAGGGCTGCCTAGAGTCGTAGCTCCAAGTGAAAATAAAAACGGAAGCATTCGATCCGTCGAATCTTTCGCAGCCACAATCCACTTCGCTTGAAGGGACGCTGCGTAAAGTAGGGCTTCGCAAACAATCAAGTGGGGGCTTGCTAATCGCAGCCTTGCGCTACGATGGCATACTAATCGAGAGATCTCGATCATTTGCGCGGGCGGCACCCAAAAGTCCAGGGCTCTTGCCCAAGATTTCAGAAATGGTGCCCCCCAGTTGGCACGCACTAACCCCACTAAAACCCCGTCGCGACGCATGGAGATATGAAATGCCTTTTCGTCGAATACATCTAGCGAAGTATCTCGATCCCTAAAAGCATTAGATTGCTCGCGTCTGAAAGCCTCCATTTCTTTTGTAAACGCTTCTTCAAGCGAAGCAGTATAGACTGGAATGCGCAAGTCTGTCATAGTTAAATTTAATTACAGAATGGTAATTTATTCTGGTACTCGTTCTGCTTCAACAGTGCCAAAAACTATCTCCTTTGATTGCCCTCCAAAACCAACAAACAGGCCCTTGAGATAGCTATCCCCTACAAGTTCAACCAAACACACGCCGTATGATAAAGGTTCTTTTGGCTTAATTTGGTGATACTCAATTCTGCGATAAGAGCCATGAGTAAAATGCGCGGTTAACGAAAACCTCACTGAGCGTAAAAAGCGGTCATCTGGAGTTTTGCGGAAAAGGGGCGGATGAATGGCTTCGCCTTTGACAATTGTTGTGCTGATCGAGGCACGTTCAATCGTTGAAAAATCAAACTCAAGATTTAGTTTTTGGTCTTTAAATTTTCCGCAATTTTGCACCATAAAACCTTCCCATACACCAACAAGACCTAGACAATCCGTTACCTGCGAACTATTAGTGGTCGAAGATGACTCGGCAGATTTAGCGCCTCTTATTTTCTCGGTTTGAGACAAGTTATCAAGCGACTTATTAACGGCCTGGCATAAGTTTGTCAAAATTTTGTTCCGGTCGGCCCCCTTCATCCGATCCCATGGCCGATTGGGCCGGTTGACACCTTGGAACGGGAGAAAATCTCGACATTCTTCCTCCAAAACACTTGAGACGAAAAGGTTTAATACGGTCAATCCGCGGTGTTCTGCGGCAGATAGTATTTCAGGCAATTCTCTGCTATGTATAAAGTCTGATGCCAGAAAATCAGGACTCACCAAGAGAATAGCGATACGCGCAACGGCTAAGGCTTCATGAATTTCCTCGGGCCATTTTTGGCCTGCTTCGATGCTTTTGTCGCTCCAAATGACCGCTTGCTGTTTTAGTTCCTTCGGCTTCAACGCCACCACCACACGCTTGCGGCAAGCATCATCCTTTTCACTATAGCAAATAAATACAAGCGGCCGATCAAAACGTTTTTGCATACGCACGAGATTGTTAGTTATCCTAAGGTCACTGCTAATCAATCGTTTACCGCAAGGCGTCAGATAGCAATCCCAAAAAGATGTCCGGGCCCTTTATTCGCCTAGCCGAAACAGACCATTACTTTTGTAGTAGCTTGTGCCCTCCGGGTCGCCTTCCACTTGCGATGGCGGCGGCACCCTGCAGGAAAAAACCGGCGAGATCGCCTGGTGCGACGTGACCCTCGATCTGAAGCCCTCATCCGCGTCCCTCATACCTTCCATCATCCAGTTCCTCGAGCACCGCGGCGCCCCCAAAGGCTCCAAGCTAACCTGCCACTTCCCAGACGCCACCGAACAAGAACTCCCCTTCGGCCTCCGCGAACTCTTCGGCATTCACCTCCATCAAATCTGAAACCTCTGCGTTCTCCAAAACTTTGCGGTGCCAATCTCCGGTCATTCCCTTGCTCCCTCATTCCCCTGCCAAATCAAACCTGATCCTCAGCCTCTGAAATTTTTCTACCCCTAATCTTTCTACCTTTATCCCCTCACCTGCCCCAGAGAGAGACCCCAGTTCCGATTAGCCCTGCGGTGCAACTCTCCGGCCATTCCCTTGCCAAAAAGAGCACTCCCTTTCGAAGTCTATCGCGACTGCGACATCAACTTCGTCGCCTCAAGGTCCAAAATCCCACCTCAGAAATCTGGGAAAATTTTTCTGCCCCTAATCTTTCTGCCCTTTCTCCCGACCGCCGAAAACAAAAAACTCCCTCCAACCAAGCCCCATTCACGCCACCCATTCCTCTCACCTGCTTGATCAATGCGTGCAGCACATCGGCTCCTCGAGAGATTTCAGCCGCCGCGACCACAGCAACTTTCCCTCCAGATACGGCAGCGGCTCAAACGCCCTCACATCCCCGAACACTTCACCATGGGATCGGCCCAGCTGCAGCACCTCCTTCGCCTCACCACGGCGATACCTCACCCGGAAATCCCCCTTCACCTCGCTGATCAGACGCCGAAACTCAAACCACGGCAGGATGAAGTGCCCCGCACTCCCAAAGTGCTGAATGCTCCGCGGGCGCACCCCCGGCGCAAACACATCCGGCTCACTCGCCACCACCTGCACCAGATCCGTCTGCAGCGCGAACACATCCGCCCGCCTCAGGAACAGATGGTTCCCCGCCCCCTCCGACCGCAGGTTGCTGAACATCGAGTACGAAGTCTCCGTCCGGCTCCCGATCCACGGCATCAGCCCGTTCACCAGCACCGGCAAGAGCCCCACCCAGGCCGCAGTCCAGCGCCACCCGAACGGCAGCGGCAGCGCCGCACGCCTCTCTCCAGCCCCCCGGCTCGCCAGCAGATAGCACCCGCCCAGCCAGCAGCCCCACACCCAGAACACCGCAAACCCGATCCGGTTCGCCGTCTTGAAGACCGTCTGGTCCCGCTGCACAAACAGATACAGCGCCACCTGGCACAGCAGGGCCGCAAAAAACAGCACCACGAAGGCCCACCGCGCCAGCCGCCGCCCGCACGCCTCATCACCCCGCCCCAGCCACGCCAGCTGCCTTCTCCACAGCCCCAGCAGGCGCGCACCCCACTCCACCGGCAGAAACACCGCCAGCAGCGCAAACATCAGAGAGCTGTAGCTGAAGATCCCCGCCGCAGGATGGATCGAAAGCCACAAATGAAACACCACCGCCGCCGCAAAACCCACGCGTCGCGTACGCCCAAACATCAGCAGCACCGGAATGCCAAACTCAAAAGCATACGAACCCCAGATCGCCCCCCGCAGCGTCCACGACCCCGTCGGAATCAACCACCCCAGGCACGCCGCGATCTCACGGTGAAACACCGCCGCGCAGGACGTCTCCGGATTCAGATAATCCCAGTTCAGCTTTTGGATCCCCGCCCACCCATACATGATCACCACCGCCGCCCGCATCACCGGTGCGAACCGTGAAAACCACTCCTCGCCCCCCGCCTCCACCACAGGCAGCCCCCGCAGCCACAGCGTAAAAGCACCCGGCACCAGCAGCGTCGTGCCATAATCCAGCACCAACCCCCGCGGCATTCCCGGCACATAAACATACAGCCCCTTCACCACCGCAGCCCCCGCCAAAAGCAGCCACCCCCACGTCGGCCCCCACCTCGCATCCAGCAGGCCCCTAAACCCCTTGCCCCGCACCAGCCACTCGACCAGCGCCACCCCCATCGTCACGTGCAGCATGCCCTCAAACAGGATGTGATTCGGCACAAACGGCAGCTTGTCCCATAGATGCAGCAAAGCCGTCCCCACCAGCAGCGCAAAGCGCAGCACACACGCCGGCTGGAAGATCACCTGCACCGCCGCCGCCGTCAGCAGCCATCCCTGCCACGTCTCCGCCCAGAACGTAAACGCCAGCTGATGCACCAGCGTCGTCACACCCCAGATCAAAGCAAACACCGGAAAAGCCCGGAACACAGCACCCTCCGGGCCTGGCGAACATGGGGTGATCATATGAGTCACAAGGAAGCAATGAGGGAAACGCTGAATAAATCAACATCTGAAGCACAATCCATCCAACCCCTCATCGCCCTCCCTCGCCAACCCCCCCGCCCCTCCCCGAGGCCAAGTCGGAAGACCACCCCCTTTCAAAATCGAACAGCGAACAAGTCCAACAGCAATCCCCTCCTCCCCCTCCGCAAACGCAAACAACCTGCAAAATTGCCGAATCCGACACACAACTCCCCGCCGCCGTCCCCTTCAATTGCCATGACGATCCTTGACCTCGTCCCCCCCTCCCCGCCCCTGGTCCCCGCAGAAAAAATAGCCTCCACTCCCTTCCACCTCGCAGCTTCCGTTTCAACACAGTCCCACGACCCCCATGGGCCCTCAACCACCTGCCCTCCCCATTTCCTCATTCCCGTCTCCCTCTGCCTACCCCCGCAAGCCCCTCATCCTCATCACCTTAAAACCCAAAAACGGCCCAGTTTCTCACCTCCGGCGGCGAAAGCCCCCCTTCTGGCTGCGTAGGTCTCTTCTTCCGCCAGCCAGCCAACCAGCTAGGCGGA
The DNA here is from genome assembly GCF_044226605.1 of Prosthecobacter sp. Lineage (GTDB taxonomy): Bacteria > Verrucomicrobiota > Verrucomicrobiia > Verrucomicrobiales > Verrucomicrobiaceae > Prosthecobacter. Next base: position 121,883 of record NZ_JBGAGS010000009.1, read on the forward strand.
CCGCCCGCCAGCATGCCACCACGCCTCGCCTCTTTCGATGTTTATCGCGGCATCGCCCTCTTCCTCATCGGCCTCCACGAGCTCCTGCTGCTGGACGAAGTGGCCGCCCGCTACCCCGACAGCCCCGTCTGGCAGTTCATCCGCTTCCACACCTCCCACGTCCCCTGGTCCGGCTGCTCCCTGCACGACATGCTCATGCCTTCCTTTGTTTTTCTCATGGGCGTGTCCATGGTCTTCAGCATCTCCGCCCGCACTGCCCGCGGTGAGACCCGCCGCCAGATGACGCGGCATGCGGTGACGCGCGCCGTGGGCCTCATTTTCCTGGGCATCTTCATCCGCAGCCTCTCCCGCCAGATGACGCTCTGGACCTTTGACGAGACGCTCACACAGATGGGCCTGGCCTACCTGCCCGTCTTTGCCCTGGCCTTCTGCGGCACGCGCGGGCGTGTCCTGGCCTTTGCCTCCTGCCTGGTGCTGCACTGGCTCGTCTACGCTCTGCACCCCGTCATACCTCCGCACGCGGACCCCACCGCCTGGAACACGCCTGCCGGCTGGCCGCACGACTTCGAGGGCTTCTTTGCCCACTGGAACCATAACCGCAATGCCGGCTGGGCGCTGGATGTCTGGTTGCTGAACCACTTCCCGCGCACCGCACCCTACGTGGGCTGGCTCGGCGGCTACACCACGCTGAACTTCATCCCCACCATCTCCTCGATGATCCTCGGGCTCATCGCCGGCACTTGGATCCAAAACAACGACATCCCCGGGCGGCGCCTGGTCATCACCGGGGTGGGCGGCATCCTTCTCGGCCTCGGGCTGCACTACGGCGGCATCTGCCCCATCGTGAAGCATCTGTGGACGCCTGCGTGGGTCTGCCTGAGCGGCGGCCTCTGCATGCTCATCCTGGCCGGCCTGCACCAGCTGGTGGACGTGCGGCAGCACCGCCGCTGGGCCTTTCTGTTCATCGTCATCGGCATGAATCCGCTGGCCTTTTACCTCATGCGGCACACGCTGGAAGTGTGGATGGCCGAGGCCGTGCACCGGCACTTCGGCACCCGCTACGTGATGCTGCTCGGCCCGGAGATGCAGTCCATCATGACCGGCGTGCCCAGCCTAATCTTGATCACCCTCGTCGTGTACTGGATGTACCGGCGAAAGATCTTTCTGCGGCTCTGATTCCCTTGCGTCCTGAAAAAAAAACGTGCATCCACCGCCGCCCCATGAGCACTGGCACCCTCACCCTGCACCGCTTCAATGGAGACGAGATCTACCCGGTCGTGTCCGCCACCATCCGCCACCATAAAGACGAGGACGGCGCCTATGCCATCACCTTCCGGGCAGAGACATGTGGGCCTCCCATTCAAACCCTGCCGGACACCGAGTCCCTGCACGCCCAGCCTTCCGCCGAGTGGACGCTGACGCAGCCAAAGATCCCCGCCGTGGTGCTCCGCACGGGCGCCCGTTTCGCCATCCCGCAGGGCTACGACGAAACGACCGGAGAATACCTCACCAACCTGTACTACTGTGACCACGAACCGATGGACGAAAACGAAATCGTCGTGCTCGAGAGATCCGGGCTGCAGGTGCGCGCCCGCATCACCGCACTCGCCACAGACGCCAATTTCTACGACGGCTCCAAAGCACGCATGAAGGTCGTGGTCGAGGCAGACTTTACCCTGGGCGTCTAAGGAGGCGGGTGGTTCCCGGCGGCAACGGCGCAGCCCAGCTGGTGGCGCGAGAGCGCGCCAAGGTGCCGTCCGTGCTGCAGCCAGACGCCCTCCATGAAATGCGCCGCGCCCGTGCGCGATTCATCTTGCATCGCCCGCCGCTGTGGCAGAGCATCGGGCGGCAATCATTCGTGGTCATGACCCTCAAATCCATCATCGCGCTGGGGCTTCTTCTTGCCATACCACGGGCGCACTGCGCGGATGTTTACGAGATCCAGGTGAACCAGGAGACGCACAAGTTTGCCATCGATGCCGCAACTGCCCTCGGCTTCGATTTTTCGCCCGACAAGTTCCACCCCCTCTTCGGCAGCGGCGAAATCAACTTCATGCTCCACGGACAGAAGCAGACGCTGAAATTTGAGCTGACGAAGGAAAACCTCTATCAGGTATGGCATGACAAGACAGAGCTGCGGCTGCTCTTTCACGACGAAAGCTCATTTCAGTATGACAAGGTGTATGGGGACGATCTTACCCTGCGGATCATCGCCACCTCCAAGGACGGCATCACCTATGAAGGCAAGTACTCCCTGGAGCTGGATCAAATAGGACTGAAGAACAAGGCGAAGCTGGAAGGTGTGGTCAAGTTTACCCGCAGCTTTCGCTATCACGAGTAGGCACAGGCCGCCTCCCGCCACCACGCATGAACTGCTCCATCATTCAGCATGTGGAGGAATGGCATATCAGCCTCGCGAGGTGAGGTTTGAAAAGCGCGGGCTGGTGTGGATGACCGGCGGGGACAGGGCGCCTGCAAAGTATTTGAAACCCTCAGCGTGTTGTCAGGCCGCAAGATGGCATAACCCGCGACAGCGTTTTGGAACCGGAGCGCAGCGGGTCAAAGACCGGCGAAGGCAAATAGACAACCAGGGGTTGCCGGGAGGGTGGGCGCAGCGAATCAATGCTCCAGTCCTCTGGAGCTCTGCGCAGGCGGTGGGACGTTCGAAAGCTCCGGAGGACCGGCGCACGCCACGACGCTGCCGCGCTCAGAGCAACGTATCTTTGAAAATCCGCCACCCCAGCCTTCCGCGCGCCCACTTGTCCGATCGCCAGACAAGATGAGGGCGATTGATAGAAGGGGCAACTCTGGCCCTTTTGGGGGCAGACCATGCGTGCCAGCTCATCCTTTGCCGAAAGCCCCGTGGCCAGCAGCCCGGTAAAAGGCGCGTGGCTGGTGGTGGGGCTGCTGTGGGGCGTGGGCTGCCTGAACTACCTGGACCGCGTGATGCTGAACACGATGCGGGATTCCATCAAGGCGGCGGTGCCGATGGGCGATGACGACTTTGGCATGCTGACCACGGCGTTTCTCGTGGTGTATGGGCTGCTCAGTCCGGTGGGCGGATGGTTTGCGGACCGCTTCAGCCGCAGGCGTGTCATTTTGCTGAGCCTGGTCGTGTGGTCCCTCGTCACATGGGCCACGTCCTACGCGCAGACGTTTCAGCAACTGCTCGCCACGCGTGTGCTGATGGGCGTGAGCGAGGCCTGCTACATCCCGGCGGCGCTGGCGATGATCGCGGATTATCACCAGGAACGCTCGCGCTCGTTTGCCACGGGCATTCACATGAGCGGGCTGTATGCGGGCATGGCGCTCGGCGGCATGGGCGGCTGGGTGGCGGAGCATCATGGCTGGTCGGCCAGCTTCTTCATCTTTGGCTGCATCGGCGTGGGCTATGGGCTGGTGCTTTTCAAATTTCTGCAGGATGCGCCATCGATGCGGCCCAGCGCGGAGACCGTGCAGAAGCGAGACGCGCTGCCTGCCACGGTGAAGGCTCTGTGCGCCACACCGGCCATGTGGATCATCGCGTTTCAATGGGGGGCGCTGAGCTTCGCGAGCTGGGCGTTTGTGACGTGGATGCCGACCTTTCTCAAAGATCACTTTCACCTCACGCAAACCTACGCGGGCTTCACCGCCACGATCTACATGCAGGTCGCGGCTTTTGCAGGCGTGCTGGTCGGCGGAGCCTGGGCGGACCGCTGGAGCCGCACGCAATTGCGCGCGCGCGCCTGGGTGCCGATGACGGCGCTGCTGCTGGCCGCGCCGCTCGTTTTCCTCACCGCGCACACCGATCTCCTTTGGGTGGCGGTCGTGGGCCTCATCGCCTTCGGCTTTGGCCGCGGCTGCCTGGATGCGAACATGATGCCCATCCTCTGCCAGGTGGCGCAGCCGCAGCATCGCGCCACGGGCTATGGCCTCTTAAACCTCATGGGCTGCCTCGTCGGCGGCGGCTCGGCCTATCTCGGCGGCTGGCTGCAGCAGTCCAGGCTGGAGCTGAGCTGGCTCATCACCGCCGCTGCGGGCCTCGTGCTCGTGACGGCATGCCTGCTGGCTTTTGTGAATCCCTCGCGCCGCGGCTAGCTCACTCGGTGCGCCTTTTTTCTCCCGCATCACTTCATCCTTCCCAACACACCCCACCCTCACCTACGCTCGAAAATACCATGTTTCGTAAATCCAAAATCCTCGCCAAAATCCGTGCCGGCAAAGTCGCTCGCGTGGCCTGCTTCGGCTCGCCGATCGCCATGTTTCCCGCGCTCGCGGCGCACTTTCACTATGACGGCATCTGGCTGGATGCGGAGCACCGCGTGTGGGAGCCGCGTGAGGCGGACGCGATGATCGGGCGGCACCATGCGGCGGACATCGACTGCCTGTACCGCGCCTGCTCGAAGGAAAAGAATTCTTTGTACCGCCTGCTGGAAGACGGTGCCGCAGGCCTCATGATCCCGCATGTGGGCAGTGCGGATGAAGCGCGCGCGCTGGTGCAGGCGATGAAGTTTCCGCCGCTGGGAGATCGCGGCTTCTGCGGTGGCGGGCGCGATGCCGGTTTCTGGATCGGCAAGACGGACGACTACACCACGCAGGCGAACAACGAGACCTTTCTCATGGTGCAGATCGAGACACCGGAGGCGCTGGCGAATGTGGATGCCATCGCCGCCGTGCCCGGAGTGGACCTGATGTTTCTCGGCCCAGGAGACATGTCCCTGCGGCTCGGCTGCACCGCTGCGGTGAGCGATCCCAAAATGCTCGAGGTGCAGAAGCAGGTGGCTGCGGCCGCCAAGAAGCATGGCAAGGCCTGGGGCCGCCCCGTGGGCAGCATTGAGGACGCAAAGGTCATCGTCGATCTCGGCGCGCAGCTCGTGGCCTATGGCAGCGAATTTGGCGGCTTGTACAAGCACCTGGCCGAATGCTCCGCGCAGTTTGATGCATTGCTGAATGAAACCGCTGGCGTGCCCTCCGAGCTGCCCACCACGAAGGCTTACTGATCCCACGCATGTCATCCACCCTTTCACCGCTGCCCTACACGGACACCAAGCCGCACGGGCATGCCGATTTTTATTTCGCTATCAATGCGACCTTCCGCTTCATCTTGAAGCGCTTCGGTCTCGACACTCTGCGCCGTTATTGGTCGGACATGGGAACGAACTATCACAAGCCCGTGAGCGAGCGCTGGCGGTCTGGCGGTCTGCCTGCGGTGGCCGCGCACTGGCGCGCGTTTTTCGAGGCGGAACCCGGCGCGGAAGTGGAGGTGATAACCACCCCGGACGAAGTTCGTCTGGAAGTGCGCACCTGCCCCATGATCAGGCACCTGCGCGAGCATGGTCGCGAGATCGTTCCCTGCCTCTGCCAGCACTGCTACTACGTGAGCGAGGCCACAGCGGCACCTGCCGGACTGACCGTGCGCCTCAGCGGCGGCAATGGGTCCTGCACGCAGCGCTTTGTGAAACAGTCAGCCAATGAACCCGGGCAGCAGCTCGATCACATCAAGGAGGCCGCATGATCGGATGCTATGACTTTTGCGGCCACTACGAGTGGACCTTTGAATGGCTGCGCCAGGTTGGCGGGCATGAGCTGGTGACGGCGTATTGGGATGAGGCGATCAATCGCGATGCGCAGATCCACGCGAACGAACTCATCACCTCCAAGGGCTTTGAAGGCATGAAGGAATACTGGGGGCCGACGCTGGCGGATGAGGGCGCTGTTTCTCACCGCACCGTGACGGACACGGCCTTTCGCATCGACATGCACGAGTGCCCTTCCAAAGGCTTTCTCCTGCGCAATGGACTGGATCAATACGCCGACTACTGCGACCACTGCATGGGCTGGATCGGGCCGATGATGAAGCAGGCTGGATTTGTGATCGACCATCAGCACAACCACTGCGGCCAGTGCTGGTGGGAGATGCGTCGCAAGGAAGACCCCGCGCCTCCGAGCGCCCCCGGAGAACTCAGCGGCGCTGAAGACGTCCGCCTCCGCCCCGGCTGGCTGCGGGATGCGCCGATGGACACCTACCAGCGTGCGACGGAGCCGGATGACAAGACGACGGCGTAAGCAGAAGAGATAATCGAGTGCGCCAACATAGTGGTCCGCACAGTCCTCTGTGCGGGTATCGCCGTCACGAGACGCTTGGCTGGCCGCACAGAGGATTCCCTTCGGGGCTGCGCAGGTGCGGACCACTATGTGCCCCAGCCTTGAGCATGCGGATTTCGTACGGCTCCAAGTTTAGACGCCCCAGCGAGTTCTTCGGCCCGCGAAAGCGCTGCCGCGCCTTATCCGCCCCATTCACAACAACCACCACTCATGGACATTCCCGCGCCCGCTGCTACCTCTGCGGGCATGCACCCGCTGCCGAGACGCGAATCGCTGATTCATCAAGTGGCCACCATCTTGAGGAAGAGCATCCGCGACGGCGTGTGGGCCGAGTTTCTGCCCGGAGAGCTGAGCCTGTGCGAATCCTTTCAGGTCAGCCGCGAGACGTTGCGTGGTGCGCTGGGCATTCTCGGCCAGGAAAAGCTCATCTCCTCCAGCCAGGGCCAGCGGCGGCGCATTCTGACGCCCGCCACGCAGAACAAAACACCCAGGCGGCGCGGCGTGATCCTGCTCACCTCTGTGCGACTGGAGCAGATGGACGGTGCTTCGATTTTGCTCATCGACGGCCTGCGTGGGCAACTCGCGAAGCACCATCTGGAGCTGCAGGTGCAGGTGAGTCCCGCGTGCTTCACGCGCAAGCCGGAGAAGGCACTCGCGGCCATGGTTCAGGGTTCCACCATGGCGCTGTGGGTGCTCTTCAGCGCGCCTGCCGCCGCGCAGCGCTGGTTCATGAAACAGGGCCTGCCCTGCGTGCTCGTGGGTTCGCTGCATCCCGGCATCGCGCTGCCGTCTCTGGATGCGGACTACGATGCAATGGGCCAGCACGCGGCCAATCAGCTTCTCAGCCGTGGCCACCGGCGGCTCGCGGTCGTCATTCCCAAAAGCGTGCGGGCGGGAGATGCCTACACCGTGGCCGCCTTTCGCGCAGCCTGCGCCAAAGCGCCCGGCGCCACGCTGCAACTGCTGGAGCACGATGGCACGCCTGCGGGCATTCAGCGCTGCATCAACTCCATGCTCAAGGAGTCACCGGCCACAGGCCTCTTCATCGCCCATGCGCGCCATGTGCTCACCGTGATGTCCAGCCTCACCAGCCGCGGCCTGCGCATTCCGGCGGATGTGTCCGTCATCTCGCGAGACAGCGAATCCTTCCTGGAGTTCATGGTGCCCCGGCCCACGCACTACCACATCCCTCCGCTGGTGCTTGCGCAAAAACTTTCCCAGGTGGTGCTCAAGATGGCGCGTGGTGAGAGTGTGGTCGCGAAGAGCCACCTGATCATGCCCACGCTGGTGGCGGGAGAGACGCTGGCGAAGAGGTGAGGGCTTTGACTCGTCCTCGCTGGTAGAACGAACTTCCAAGTTCGTTCCCTCCGGCCGAACTTGGAAGTTCGGTTTACATCCCAGAACAGACTCCGGACCTGCTTGTCCGCACAGCAGACAAGTGGACGCTGATTGAGCCACTCCCGCGCTGCGCTTCAATGGGCGCACTCCATGAAACTCATCCGCATTGGCCCTCCGGGGCAGGAAATTCCCGGTGTTCTCAGCGACCGCGACGGCCCCCTTGATGTCAGCGCTTTTGGCGAAGACTACAACGAAACCTTCTTCGCCACGGACGGACCCGCACGTCTGCGCGAGTGGCTCGCCACGCAGGGCAAACTGCCACGCTTTCCCGGCATGCTGCGCTATGGCCCGCCCATTGCACGACCTTCGAAGATCATCTGCGTGGGACTGAACTACGCGGACCACGCGAAGGAGTCCGGCGTGAGCCTGCCGGAGGAGCCGGTGCTGTTTTTCAAATCCACCTCCGCGCTCTGCGGTGCGAATGATCCCGTCATCATCCCGCAGGATTCTTTGAAAACAGACTGGGAGGTGGAGCTGGCGTTTGTCATCGGCAAGGTGGCGCGCCGCGTGCCGGAGGCGGATGCCATGCAGCATGTGGCGGGCTATGTGCTGCACAATGACTACAGCGAGCGCGAGTGGCAGCTCGAGCGCTGCGGCCAGTGGGTGAAGGGCAAGAGCGCGGACAGCTTCGCACCGCTCGGCCCCTGGCTGGTGACGCCGGATGAGATCGCCGATCCGCAAAATCTCGACCTGTGGCTGAAGGTGAACGGCGGCCTGCTGCAAAACAGCAGCACACGCCAGATGGCCTTCGGCGTGGCCACGCTGCTCAGCTACATCAGCCGCTTTATGACGTTGCTGCCCGGAGACGTGGTCAGCACCGGCACGCCGCCGGGCGTGGGGCTGGGCATGAAGCCGCCGCGTTATCTCAAAGCAGGCGATGTCGTGGAACTCGGCATCACCGGCCTCGGCGGTCAGCGCCAGGTGGCCTGCGCCGAAACTTTTCAGCCTTCAACTCGCATCTCAAACCCATGACTGACAACTACACGCAATCCCGCCAGCTTTTCCAACGCGCCGCCCGCAGCATCGCCGCCGGAGTGAACAGCGGCATCCGCAAGCTGGAGCAGCCCGTGCCGCTCTACTTTCAATACGGCCGCGGCCCGCGCCTGTGGGATGTGGATGGCAATGAGTACATCGACTTCCAGATCGGCCAGGGTGCACTTCTTTACGGCCATGCGCCGGAAGGCATGGCAAACGCCATCGGCATGCAGGCGCGGTTTGGCACGCACTGGGCCGCACAGAGCGAGCTGGAGATCGAAGTGGCCGAGCGTCTGCAGGCCATGATCCCTTCGGCGGAACTCGTGCGCTTCAACAACTCCGCCACCGAAGTGGTGCTGCATGCGTTTCGTCTGGCACGTGCGCACACGGGACGCCGCAAGATTTTGAAATTCGAAGGTGCGTATCACGGATGGTCGGATGAGGGCCTCGTCGGCTACGGTCCGCCGCCGGATGTCTGGGGCGATGACGAAGCTCCTGCGAAGCTGCACCCGAGCCAGGGCGTGATTCCTGAGGTGCTCGACACCTTCGTCGTCGCGCGCTGGAATGATCCCGACCATCTCCGACGCATGGTGGCCAAACACGCGGGAGAGATCGCAGCAATCATCTTTGAACCCATCATCTGCAACACCTGCTGCATGGAGCCGGTGCCCGGCATGATCGAAACCATCCGCGAACTCTGCGACCAGGAAGGCATGCTCATGATTGCGGACGAAACCATCACCGGTTTTCGATTCGGTGCCGGTGGTGCGCAGAAGTATCTCGGCTTTGTACCGGACCTGACGATCCTCGGCAAAGCGATCGGTGGTGGTCTGCCCTTTGCGGCGCTGGCGGGCAAGGTCTCGGCGATGCAGAAGATTATCGACGGCACCGTGGTGCACGCAGGCACGCTCAATGGCAATCCGCTCTGCCTGGCCGCCAGCAAGTGGTGCCTGGATGAGGTGCAGTCTCTGGGAGACAGCCACCCTGCCGCCATCACCGAACTCGGCCGCAAGCTGATGGATGGCCTGCGCATTCTCGCGGATCAGCACGGCATCCCGCTGCGTCCGCAGGGTCCCGGTCTGGTATTTCATACCGTGATGCTCAAGCCCGGCGCCGCCGAAGGCCCTGTGCGCGACTATCGCGACTACGCGCGGCGTCAGGATGCACCACGCTGGACGCACCTGCGCCGCTGCCTGCTGGACGAAGGTGTGCGCGCCATCGAGCGCGGCCTTTGGTTCATCAGTCTCGCGCATCGTGAGGCGGACATCGAGGCCGCACTGGTGGGAGCCGCGCGCGCTTTTGCAAAACATGCGAGTGAGTGGACCGCCCCCTGATTGATCATGCCCAAGCGCATTCTATTCGCAGGCCTGTTTCACGAGACGCACACGTTTCTCGACGGCACCAGCGGCACGCGTGAGTTCACCCGGATCCTCGGGGAGGACATGCTCGCCGCGCTGGGAGACAGCTCGCCCATGGGCGGCGCTCTGGAGATCGCCCGCGAGTTTGGCTGGCAGGTGCTGCCTGCGGCGGATTTCCGCGCCTCTCCGGGAGCACTGGTAGAAGATACCATTGTTGAGTCCTTCTGCCAAGAACTGACCCGCTGTGCGGCGGGCGCTGGACTCGATGGTGTTTTCCTGGTGCTGCACGGTGCCATGGTTTCCCAATCTTTTGACGATGTGGAAGGCGAGGTGCTGGAGCGTCTGCGCCGTGTGGTCGGCTCCCACGTCCCCATCTTTGGCGTGTTTGATCTGCATGCCAATTTCACGCAGCGCATGGCGGATCATGCGAACTGCCTCGTCGCCTACCGCGAGAATCCGCACACGGATGCGCGGCAGTCCGCGCAGCGTGCGGCGCGTCTTCTTCAGCGCTGCCTCACCACGCAGCGCCTGCCCAAAATGTACTGGCAGCACCCGCCCGTGATGTGGCCACCCACGGGCACCGCCACCGCCGTGGAGCCGATGCTCTCCCTGGAGCAGCGCGCCCGTGCGCTGGAGGCGGCCTCCACTTCCTTCTGGGTGGTGAATGTGTGCGCGGGCTTTGCGTTTGCGGATATGGCGGATGCAGGTGTGAGCTTCGTCATCGCCACCACCGGGCGGGAAAGCGAGGCGCGCACCGCGTTGCAGTCCCTGTCCTCTCTCGCGCTGGAAAAGAAGGCGGAGGGCAATGTCACCGAGCCTTCCGTGGACGAAGTCTTTGCCACGCTGGACTCCGCTGCTCCAGGACTCACGGTGCTGGTGGAAGCCTCCGACAACATCGGCGGCGGCGCGCCCGGAGACGGCACCGGCATGCTGCGTGCGCTGGTGAAGCACCAGGTGCGCCGCGCGGCCATCTGCATCAATGACGCCAGCGCCGTGCAGAAGCTCTGGTCCCACTCCCAGGGTGCCATGCTCACGCTGCCCATCGGTGGCAGGCGGAGTGCGCTGGATGAAGGGCCGCTGCCTCTCAAAGTGGAGCTGCTCAGGCTCAGCGGCGGCCGCTTTGAGCTGGAGGACAAGCAGAGCCACCTCGCCTCCATGTTTGGCGATCATTATAGCATGGGGCCATGCGCGGTGGTCCGGCACCGTGGCATCACCATCCTGCTCACCACGCAGAGCACGCCGCCCTTTGACCTGGCCCAATGGCGCAGCCAGGGCTTTGACCCCGCAAGTTTTGATTTCATCGTGGTGAAGGCTGCGGTTGCGCATCGCCGTGCGTATGATCCCATCGCAGCACGCATGCTCTGGGTGGACACACCCGGGCCATGCAGCAGCAATCTGAAATCCCTGCCCTTTCGCAAGGTCAGCCGCCCCATCTACCCGCTCGACTCATGACTCATCCGCTCGTCTCCTATCCGCAAGATCCCGACACGCCTGTCTCGCATCTGCCCTTCAGCCCTTCCGTCGTGGTGGGGGATCTCATCTTCGTCTCCGGCCAGGCCTCCGTGGATGCCACGGGCAAGATCGTGGGAGACAGCTTTGAGGGCGAATTCCGCCGCTCGGTGGAAAACCTGCGCAAGGTGCTGGAAGCCGCCGGCAGCGATCTCGCGCACGTGGTGCAAACGCGCAATTACGTGCGCGATGACGTGGACGTCCCGGCCTTCAATGCGCTCTACCGCGAGTACTTCAGCGCCCCCTTCCCCGCCCGCACCACGATCACAAACTGCCTGCCCGCATCGCTGCGCTACGAGATCGAAGCCGTGGCCGTGCGTCGTGCGAAATGATGTTTGCCCCACCTCATGCCCGACTGGTTTTCCATTTCCAATGAAAGCGCGGTGCCTTCACCGGCCATGCTGCTGTACCCGGACCGGGTGGAGGAAAACCTGCGGCGCATGATTCAGCAGGCCGGAGGCGCGCACCGCCTGCGCCCGCATGTGAAGACGCACAAGCTGCCGCAAATCATCGCGATGAAGCTGAAGGCTGGCATCACCCGCTTCAAAGCCGCGACCATCGCCGAAGCGGAGATGACAGCGGCGGCAGGTGGCCAAGATGTGCTGCTTTCCTATCAGCCCGTGGGGCCGAATGTGGATCGCTTCATCACACTGGTGCAAACGTATCCACAAACACGCTTCGCCACGCTGGCGGACAACCTGAGCACCGTCGGTGAACTCAGCCGCGCAGCAGTGGCGGCGCAGGTCACGCTCGAAGTTTATCTCGATCTCAATGTCGGCATGGGCCGCACCGGCATCGAGCCTGGAGATGCAGCGGCGGTTGTTTATCGTGCCCTCGCCACCGCGCCCGGACTGCGAGCAGGCGGGCTGCATGCGTATGACGGGCATCTTCATGATGTGGACCACGCCGCGCTCGTCAGCGCTGCACAGCGCACGTTTCAGACGGTACTCGATCTCGCGGAGAAGCTGCGCGCTAAAGGCCACACGGTGCCGCGCATCATCGCCAGCGGCACGCCGACGTTTCCCCTATATGCGCAGCATCCGGAGGTGGAGGTGGGCTGCGGCACCACGGTGCTGTGGGACTTTGGCCAGGCGCAGATTTCTCCCGATCTCGATTTTCTGAATGCCGCGCTGCTGCTCACGCGTGTGGTGAGCAAACCCGCACCGGGCCGCCTCTGCCTTGATCTTGGGCACAAGGCCGTCGCTTCGGAAATGCCGCACCCACGCTTACGTCTGCTCGGGCTGGAGGATGCCGTCTTCGTGATGCACAGCGAGGAGCATCTCGTCATCGAAACACCCCGCGCCGAAGAGTTCGCCGTGGGCCACGTATTCTATGCCATCCCGCGTCACATCTGCCCCACCATGGCCCTGCATCACGATGTGTGGGCCGTGCGCGAAGGCCGTGCCTCGGAACGCTGGGAAGTCACCGCACGCCGTCGTCACATCACCCTTTGAAACCAGAAAACTCTATGCTCATCGATTGCCACAACCACATCGGCGCCGACCTGTTGTTCTACCTTCACGGCGATTTCCCCTATGCGCAGCAGCTCGTGGACATGACGCACATGGGAGGCGCGCTCGGCATCACGCACTGGGTGGTGTTTCCCTTCGTCTCCTACGCGGCCATGGACGTGACCAAGTTTCGGAAGGGCGAGATCGCCGACGGCCCCGGACTGGAAAGCGTGCCCTATGCTTTTGAAAACCGCCGTCTGCTGGAGGAGTGCCAGCGGCTCTTTCCTGAAGTGGGCGAAAAGACGCTGCCCTTCGTCATGGTGGACCCCATGCGCCATACCGATGCGCAGGCCGCGGAGCTGCTGAAGCTGCGCTCCGAGTTCCGCTTTCACGGCATCAAAATTCAAAGCACCATCCTGCAGGCCGACATCAAACGCCTCATGCACGAGGGCCGCGTGTTTCTCGATCTCGCCCGCGAGTGGGACGTGCCATTCCTCATCCACAGCAGCGTCGCGCCGGACGATCTCTGGGCGCAGGCGCATGACATCCTCGACATTGCCGAGGCCAATCCCGACATCCGATTCTGCGCCGCGCATTCCTGCCGTTTCGACAAGGAATGTCTCGACCGCGTACAGGCGCTGCCCAATGCGTGGTTCGACAATTCCGCGCACTGCATCCACTGCGACTGCGTGCTCAAAGAGATGCCCAACATCGCGCCACCGGCCCGCCGTTTTGACAGCGACTACAGCGATCCAGCGCGTGTGATCGCCGATCTCGCCGCTGCGTATCCGGACAAGTTCATGTGGGGCAGCGACTCGCCCTTTTACAGCTACGCCGCGCAGCTCGGAGGGAAGGTGGTGAAGCTCATCAGCACCTATGAACGCGAGATGGCCGCCCTCCATGCCAGCCCCGTCGAAGTGGTGCGCCGCATCGCCGCCACCAACACGCTGAAGTACCTGAAGCTGCCCGATGAAAGCATTCTCGCTTGAGGGCCGCTCCGCCTTGGTGACGGGTTCATCCCAGGGCATTGGCGCTGCGATCGCGCAGGGCCTGGAGGCATGTGGCGCTGCCGTGGTGCGGCATGGACTGCAATCTGAGACAGCATGGGAATCTTATGTGCCATGTGATCTGTGCGCCCCATCCGCGCCCGCGCAGCTGATTCAACGGGCCTGTGAACTGCAGCCCGCGCTCGACACTCTCGTCTGCAATGCAGGCAGCTTTTTTGACACGCCTTTTCTCACCATGACGGAGGCGCAATGGGACAAGACCGTGCAGCTCAATCTGCGCGCCGCTTTTTTCCTTGTGCAGGCTTTTGCGAAGCATCGTGTGGCGCAGGGCGGCGGTGGCAGTGTGGTGATGGTGGCCTCCACGAACGGCTTTCAGGCCGAGATGGACAGTGTGGCGTATGACACCAGCAAAGGCGGCGTGCTCATGATGATGAAGTCGCTGGCCGTGTCGCTCGCGCCGCATGGCATTCGTGTGAATGCCATCGCTCCAGGCTTGATCCGCACGCCGCTGAACACCGCCTGGACCGCCACCGGTGCCAGCCCGGCGGTGCGGCAGTACGAAAACAAAATTTTGCTTGGAAAACTCGGCCAGCCAGAAGACTGCGCCGGAGCCGTAGCGTTCCTGTGCTCGCCAGCAGCGAGTTATATTACCGGTGAGGTCATCGTCGTCGATGGTGGGCTGACGACGGTGCAGATTGGGCGGATGGACTGAAGGCGCACGCGGGCGCGGCAGCGTCGTGGAGTGCGGTGGCAAGCCTGGGCGCGACACCGCTTTTCGCAGGCCGGACGGCGCTGAGGCCGCAGAACGCGCCACACCTCGCGAAAGCGGTGTCGTCGATGCAGGCTTGCGCCTGCATCTCTGCCACCGCACGCCACGACGCTGGCGCGCATGCCTGGCACCTGACCTTGCGGGTCCAAGCTTCAGCAAAAAACACCTCTCAGTGGTCCCGTAATGTTACCACGACATGGACAGGGCGGCGCGGGATTCTGGTGCGCAAAGTGCAGTGTTGTTTCGCAGTCATTCGACACTCGAAAATTTTCACCTGCACGACTTCATGCCCACTTTCCTCGCACCCTTCACGCGCCGCGCCGCGGTATGCGTCCTTTTGCTCGCCGGCATCCAGGCCTTCGGCACGGACTACATTTTCAATCCGACGAGCGGCACGGTGTCGTGGTCCACCACGACGGTCTGGACACCAAACGGCACGCCTGGCGCTGGGGATAACATCGACGCCACGCTGATCGGCAGCAGCGGCGCGACGCTGGCGCTCAGCGGCACCACGCGCACGGTCAACAACATCGCCAAGACCGTAACCAACCGCTGGAACATCGTCGGCAATTCCTCAAGCCTGAGCACGCTGAACGCCAGCCTCATCACCGGCAGCCAGTTGAACATGAATTTTTACGACGGCACCAACGGCGGCGGGCTGAATGTGAACACCACGAATCTGACCGTCACGGGAGGTTCCACGCAGTTTGGTCTGAATGCGACCGGCGCTGTGAATGTCATTCACGGCCTGACCGTCAGCGGCACGACGACGGTGACCGGCGGAGAGCTGCGCGTGAACATTTCCAATGCCACGAACAGCTTCTCTCTCGGGTTGCTCACTGTCAGCAGCACCGGCCTGGTCAGCTTGAACAATGCACCCGGCGGCCGGGCGGACTCCATCGGCAATGTGACCGGCCTCAACGGCACTGGCGGAGCGGTGCAGACCACGGCGACCACGGCAGGTGTCGGCGGGCACAATGGCAATGCGTCCACGCTCGCCATCACCAATACCGCTGATTACAGCTCTGCCACCTTGCTGCGCGACGGCACGGCCACCACGCTGGGCGTGACTTTGCTGCTGACCAAGGCTGGCACCGGCACGCAGACACTCACTGCGGCGAACACTTACACCGGCCTGACTTCCGTGACCAATGGCACGCTCAAGATCGGCAACGCCAACGCACTCGGCGGTCGCGCCGGGATCGTGGCCACCAATGCGGACAATGGCACGCGCGTCTCCGGCACCGGCACACTCGATCTTGGCGGGCAGACCGGCGTCACCGAAGTCATCCGCCTCAATGGCACCGGCTTCGGCGGCAGTGGCGCGCTGATCAATTCCTCCGGCACCGCCGCCAGCATCAGCAACGGCATCGCCGATATCGTGCAGACTGCGAGCGGCACGGTGGCCACGAATCTGACTCTCTCCGGCGGCGGTGGCACGGGCGCAACGGCCACGCTGTCCATGGGCGTGACCACTGCCTCGTTCACGATCAACGGCGGCACCACGGTGTATTCGGTTGCACCCACGGTGACAATCACCGGCGGCACGGTCAGCGCCACGGCCACGGCCAATCTCACCAACGGCATCGTCACCAGCATCACGCTGACCAACATCGGCTCGGGCTTCACCACGGCTCCCACCATCGCCTTCAGCGGCGGCACGGTCACCACGGCGGGCACCAATCCCACCGGCACCGGCAATGCCAGCAACTACACGACCGTGGGCTACACCATCTCCGCCACCGGCAGCGGCTTCACCAGCACGCCCACCATTGCCTTCAGCAGCGGCACCTTTGCGGCCACGGCCAAAGTGGCGGGCATCATTCTCGAAGGAGACAGCAGCATTGGCGGCAGCGGTGACATCACCGTCAATGGCATCGTTTCTGAAAGCGGCGGCTCCCATGCGCTGACGAAAATCGGAACCAACGTGCTAACCCTGGCCAACACCGGCAACAGCTACACCGGCGCGACGGTGATCAATGCGGGCAGCATTTCCATCGCCGCGGATTCGGCGCTGGGCACCGCGCCTGCCACGGCCACGGCGGGCCAGCTTGTCATCAATGGTGGCACGCTCACCACGACTGCGGGCTTCACTTTGAATGCGAATCGCGGCATCGATCTTGGCACCACTGGCGGGCAGATCAATGCCACCACGGGCACTCTCAGCTATGGCGGCGTCATCACGGGAACGGCGGGGCTGCAAAAGGCGGGCGCAGGCACGCTCGCTCTTTCCGGCGTGAACACTTACAGCGGAGCGACGCTCGTCAGCGGCGGCACTTTGAGCATCGCGGCGGACTCAGCTCTTGGCACTGCACCAGCGACGGCCACGCCTGCGCAGCTCACGCTCAATGGCGGCACGCTGGCCACTACGGCGGATCTGACTTTGAACTCAAATCGTGGTCTCTCTCTCGGTGCTTCGGGCGGCACTGTCGATGTCGCCACTGGGACCACCGTCACCTACGGCGGCAGCGTGGCGGGCACGGGTGGGTTGACCAAGACGAGCACTGGCACACTGAACTTCACCGCGGCCAGCACTTACAGTGGAGCGACCGCCGTGAACGCAGGAACGCTTGGCATTTCCAACGGCAGCGCTCTCGGAACCGGCGCAGGGGGCGTCACTGTGGCCAGCGGCGCCACGCTGGCTCTCTCCGGCGACATCACTGTGACGGGCGAATTCCTCTCGCTCAATGGCGATGGCACCGCGACGAATGTTGGCGCGCTGCGCAACGTCTCCGGCGCCAACACATGGACCGGCGGCATCTCCATCGCGGCAGGAGCGACCCGTATCAATGCGGATGCTGGCAGCCTCCTGATCACGGGTGATATCAGCACCAGCGGTAGCGGCAATTTCAACATCGGCGGCAATGGCGACCTTGAAGTTAGCGGCGTCATCTCCGGGCCGCTGGCGCTGTTCAAATCGAGCGTCGGTGGCGGCACGCTCACGCTTAGCAATGCAGGCAACACCTACACCGGCAGCACCACCATCGCCTCAGGGAAGGTTAAAATTTCGAGCGAGGGCAACCTGGGTGCGACTCCTGGCACGGTCGTCAGCAACAGCCTGCGCATTCGCGGCGGCGTGCTGGAGACCACGTCATCACTTTCACTCAGCGCTACGCGCGGGGTGCTGCTGAGCAATGGCGGCGGCGGTATGAATGTGGATGCCGGAACCACGCTCACGGTGAATGGCGTGGTCGCGGGTTCGAGCACTGATGTCTTGGAAAAAAGCGGCGTGGGTGCCCTGATTTTTACCGCCGCCAATACTTACAGCGGCGGCAGCACCATCACCGGCGGCACGGTTTACGCGAATAACACCACCGGCTCCGGCCTGGGCACGGGCGATGTGACCGTCAGCGCAAGCGCTTCGCTCGGTGGCAGCGGATCGGTGATTCTCAGCGCGAACAAATCCGTCACCGTGAATGGCGCTCTCGCGGTTGGCAATCTGGGCGATACCACCGGCTCCGCGCTCGCACTCACCACGAGCGGCACTGGCAGCACGATCCTCGGCGGCAGCAGCACGCTGCACCTCGGCATCTTCAGCGGTGCCGGACTCGGCGACAGCACCGGCAATGCCTTTGCGGCGGACGTTCTGGACTTGTCCGGCAGTCTGACCCTTACGCTGGGAGCCATCTTGAAGTTGGAAAATCCCAACGGCATCAGCAGCGGTGCCTGGGCGGATGGAGACACCTTCAAGCTCTTCGACTGGAGTGGTCTCACCACCCGCAGCGGCACTTTCACGATTGACGCTTCCGACTTAAACCTGCCTGCAAATCTCACGCTGAACACGGCTGATCTCTACACGCTGGGAAACATCAGCCTCATCGCAGCGCCGGAGCCGGGGCGGGCGGGTTTTATGGGCATCGCCCTTGCCTGCCTGATGCTGCGTCGGAGGAGATAGCTAGCAAAACTCATTTTCGGAATGAGCGCTGTTCGGACTTATGTAGATCGGTATTCCGATACCGATTCGTTGCCGTCGCGGTATCGGAATACCGCGCTACAACGACGGATTTCAACGTTAGAAGTACACGCAGAGGAAGTTGTCCAGTTTGCAGCGGAAGGCGACGCTCCTCACCGGCACACGCCCACGGACTCCCAGGGCGCATACGTGGGGGTCAGGCGCAGGGTCTTGGGGGAGGCGGTGCCGGTGTCCACGATCTGGCGGAAGGAGGCGCAGATGGCGCCGGCGAGTTTGTCTGCCTGGATGTCGTAGCGCGCCACGGGCGGCACGATGGTTTCGAGGATGGGATCGTTGTCCCGCGAGACGACGGAGACGTCTTCTGGAATGCGGCGGCCACGGCGGAGAAGGTGCATCATCACGGTGAGCACCTGGGCTGCGTTGCAGACGACGTAGGCGGTCGGTGGCGCGGGGCTGCGCAGGGCTTTGTCGATGACTGCGCAGACGTTTTCCGTGCTGCCGTCATGCCGCAGGGGAATCAGAGTCACCATCTCCTTGCGTGGAGCGATGGCATCCATCAGCCCCTGCTCGCTGGCCACATCTCCGGGGTAGTTGCGGTCCAGCACCACAAAGGCGATGCGGCGGTGGCCTTTGCGCATGAGCATGCCGCCGGCGTGATGGCTGGTGGCGTAGTAATCCGTGTCCACCGAAGGGAGATCAATGCCCGCCGCACAGGAGCCGAGGATGAGGCAGGGAATGCGCTTGTCGCGAAACCAGCGCTGCATCGGCTCACGCGACCGCAGGAGGATCCACCCCGTGGCCGGATGGTCGGCGAGAAAGGCCGTGAGCGCCTTGCCGGGTGCCCTGGCGTGATAGCACGCCGCATTGAAATGAAAGTGCACCGCGTAGCCATCCGCGGCCAGGCGGTTGCGCAGGCTGTCCAGCACAAAGGCCAGCCGCGAGGGCACGGTGAGCAATGACGACGGCATGAGCACACCGATGCGTTTCTTCATCGCGCCCGCATCACGCGCGCGGCTGCGGCTTGGCTTGATGCGCCGCTTCTGCTGGCCCGCTGTCACGATCCAGCCTTTGCGCTCCAGCTCTTCCAGAGCGGAGCGCATGGTGCGCCGGCTCACCTGCAGGTGCTCGCAGAGGTCGCGCTCGCTCGGCAGGTGGTTTTGCCAGAAGCCGTTTTGAATGCCTTCGCACAGGCTTTCCACCGTCTGCACAACGAGGAAACGGCGCTTCGGAAGCTTGGGAGGCGGAGGTGCTTCAGACTTCATCGTGGTTACCGAATGATACCACCTGTATTAGCTCGTCTTGGACGCTTCTGCAATCCTATCTGTGCGGCACTTCCATGAGCCGCACATCTCCCAAAAAATCCTCCCCACTTCGTGCTGACGATCTGGAGCGCACGCTCGAGTTTGACTTTGTCCGCGCCACCGAAAACGCCGCTCTCAATTCCCTGCCCTGGCTCGGACGCGGAGACAAAAACAGAGCCGACCAGGCGGCGTGCGATGCGATCTACGGCGTGCTCGATCACACGCACTGCTGCGGCACCGTCATCATCGGCGAAGGCATCAAGGACGCCGCCCCCGGCATCTTCGTGGGCGAGCGCCTGGGCCGCTGGACACGCGGCAGCCCGCACTTCGACATCGCGGTCGATCCCATCGACGGCACCACCAACATCGCCTACGGCCTGCCCAATTCCCTCTCGGTCATCGCCGCGAGCGCCACGGATGGCAGGACGCACCACATGCGACACCTGCCTTCGTTTTATGTGGAAAAGCTGGCCTGGGGTCCCGGTGTGACGGCGGCGCTGGCGCAGGGCCTGCCGCCGCTCACGCTCGATCTGCCGGTGGAGCAGACGCTGGCAGCCGTCGCCTCGGCTTTAAATCTTCCTGTCTCGCAACTCGTGGTGTGCGTGCTGAAGCGCTCACGGCATGATGAGCTGATCCGGCGCATCCGTCAGTGTGGTGCGGCGCTGCGGCTGATCACGGATGGCGACATCACCGCCGCGCTTGCACCTTCCATGCCCGGTTCAGGCATCGATCTCTATCTCGGCATCGGCGGTGCCACCGAGGCCGTGCTGACGGCTGCCGCGCTCAAAACACTCGGCGGTGGCATGCTGGTGCGCACGTGGCCGCGCGATGAAGCGGAAAAAGCCGTTCTGCTGCAAGAGTGCGGCGAGCGGGAACTGAGACGCGTCTTTGGCATCGATGATCTGGTCTGCGGCACGAGCGCCATTTTTTGCGCCACTGGGATCAGCGACAGCCCGCTGCTGCCGGGCATCAAGGTCGAAAATGGCAAGGTCGTCACCACCTCCATCCTGCTGCGCGCCAGCAGCCGCACCGTGCGCTACATGCGCACGCTGCATGATCTGCGGCACAAGCAGGTGCGGCTGCGCAGCGGGGCTGTGTAGAAAGAGCCGCATGCACCGCCGTCCCTGAGCAGCAGACAGGCCTGCCAGGCAGCTGGCACCTTCTGCTTTGGTCCTATGTTGCGCCACGCATGCCGCCTTTTGATTTGGCGGCAAAAATTTGAGTGGAGGAACTTCGCGATCCCTCTAAAGGAGCACGCTGCTTCAAAGTGATGCCTTTACGTGTTTTGTTCATCGGGTTTATGAAGATCCACTTGTTTGTGCTGTTTGCTGCTTCGTCTTTGCACGCTGAGCCGCCGGCGGTCCGGAGCCTGCAGGACACACGGGCGGAGGCGGAGGAGGGAGACGCCGCGGCGCAGTATGATCTGGCGCTGCGCAACGCCAAAGGAGACGGCGTGCCCGAGAACTCCGAGGAGGCGCTGAAGTGGTTTCTCAGGGCCGCAGAGCAGGGCCATGCGGATGCCCAGACAAAAGCCGGCATGTGCCTGCTGCGGGGGAAAGGCGTGACGAAGGATGCCTCCGCTGCCCTCCGGTGGCTGCGCAAGGCGGCGGAGCAGAAGAATCTCGCCGCGATCAAACAGCTCGGCGCCTGCTACAGCCTGGGCTCCGATGTCGCCAAGGACACCGTCGAAGGCGTGAAGTGGTTTCGTCAGGCGGCGGAGCAGGGAGATATCGACTCCCAGATGGAGGTGGGGCTGGCCTACCTTGACGGTGAGGGCGTCACGCAAAATGCGGCAGAAGCCATGAAGTGGTTTACCAAGGCAGCGGAAAAGGGAGACCTCAATGCACAGAAAGTTCTGGCCACCAGCTACGCCCAGGGAGAGCGCGTGCCGCAGGATCTCAAGACAGCCATGATATGGTTCCACAAGGCGGCGGAACAGGGAGATCCGGAGGCGCAGCTGAAGCTGGGCGTGGCCTACTCGCTGGCCACCGGCGTACCCCAGGACGCGAAGCTTTCACTCCGCTGGCTTAACAAAGCCGTGGAGCAGGAGTACGCTCCCGCGATGGTGGAGATGGGGGTGAACTACATGGCGGGCTTCAGCGTGCCCATGGATGCCGCGAAGGCGGTCGAGTGGTTCCGCAAAGCGGCGGACAAAGGAGACCCCGCTGCGCAGATGAAGCTCGGCTCGGCCTTCCTCACCGGCACGGGCGTGGGAAAGAACGCTGCGGAAGCCGTCCTGTGGTTTCGCAAAGCGGTGGACCAAAATTTCGGCCCAGCCCTCGTCGCTCTCGGCGGCTGCTACATCATGGGAGATGGTGTCACCCAGGATCTGGCGGAGGCAGTCAGGCTGTTTCAGCGCGCGGCAGATATCGGAGATCCCAGCGGTCAGTTCGCCCTGAGCCTCCAGTATGAAAGAGGAGAGGGAGTGGCCCAGAACCTGACCGAGGCCCTGAAGTGGTGCCGCCTGGCCGTGGCGCAGGGCCATGAGATTGCGGAGGCACATCAGGCCACGCTGGAGGCCTCCATGACGCGTGAGCAGATTCACGAAGGCGTGCGCCTCGCTCGCGAATGGAAGGCCGTGGCGCCAGCAAAGTAGCAGGCGCTCATATCCCGCTGCCGCCCCCTGTGCCGCCTGAAGATTTGAAGGAATTCCTTATATTTCGGAAGGTTGTAGAAACTGGGGACGTTTAAGACCCGTCGTTTCAGCGCCGATTCCCAGCCCGCGGGAGCCATGCCAGGCTCATGCATCCCATTTCCCAACCATTCACGTCTCACCATCATGAGCGAACATCCCGATGATTTCAGGAGAGAGGAGCTGCCAACGCACATCCCCACGCCTGACCAGAACTCAGGCAGCAGCTCCTCGTTTGGCGCAGTGCTGTCCCTCCTCGGAGTGGTGCTGCTGGCCTTCATCCTGCGCCTGGCTGTGCCCAGGGAGGACAACGCCTTCGAGCTCGGCCTCCTGCTCATTGCCGTGGGCTTTGCGCAGATCTGGCTGATCTTCAATCTGCTGAAGTCGTTTCGAAAGTAGCCGGCGAGGGGCGTTTCGGACGATTGGGCCGAAAGGACGCGCTGCGAGCGCGTAGTGTGTGGGACATGTTTGCCTCCTCACGCATTCTCGCGGTGGCAGTGGCCTTCGCTCTCATAGCGCCGGCTTTTGCCAAAGAACCCTTCAAGCCCAATCTAGGCCCCGAGCTGCCACGGATCACCGTGACCTGCGGAGATGTGACTCTGCTGCTGCGCCAAGCCACGCAGTGGACGCCCGGCCGCATCGATTTCCGCGGCAAGGCCATGACGACCGAAAGCAGCGCCTACGGAACTGTGTTTTCATTCCCGGATGTCGGGTTCATCGGCACCGCGCATCTGGAAAACGAACCGGAGAAGCTGCAGTCGCTCAAATTTTTTCTCGATGGAATACGCATCGCGGAACCCACGGCGGAGCTCGCAGGCGGCAGCTTTCGACTGGAGCGGAAGTCGCGCATCCGCGCCTTTGATCTGACCAACGTCATCGAGGTCCGGGACAACCGCCTCTATGAAACGACCACCGTGCACACGGCGGAGGCCGTGCCGCTGAAGCTGGTGTATCATTTCATGCACGCGTGGCGGCCCACGGTGTCCGGCTTCCTCGCGGGGCAGGATGCCGCGCCTGACAAGGTCATCGCCGGTGCGCTGCGCGATGACGCGGAGGTGCTGCGGAAGTTTTACATCAACGAACGCGTGGACTGGATGGCCGTGCATGAGCCGCAGAGCGGACAGTTTGCCGTATGCCGGCTGCTGCAGGCCCCGGAGGACGGAGGGCACATCTCCACGATCTGGAACGTGCCGCCCACGTACCGGAAGTATTACCTGAAGTGCTTTGAGGGAAAGACCGTGCCCGCAGGCTTCACCGGCACCTGGCGCATGGTCACGGCCTTTGGCAGCAGCAGCCCGGAAACTTGGGAGGCAGACGCACGTTCACTGGCATCTGAGCTCAAGCCCCAATAACATGACCCTCCCATGATGACCCCGCTGCTTCGCTTTTGCACCCTTGTGTTTTTCTCTGCCAGCTTCGCTGCTGCCGCGGACAAGTCTGATCTGCTCAATCTGCCCTACAAGAGCGGCGACTCCCTCAGCAGCTATGAAAAGCAGCGCTGCCTGCTGGATGTGTACCTGCCCAAAGAAGGCAAAGAGTTTGCCACGCTGGTGTGGTTTCACGGCGGCGGCCTGACGGGTGGGAACAAGGACGCGGACAGCACCAAAAAAGTGGCGCGCGGACTGGCCCAGGAAGGCGTGGCGGTGGTGGTGCCAAACTATCGCCTCAGCCCGCAGGCGAAGTATCCGGCCTACATCGAGGACGCCACGGCGGCAGTGGCGTGGACGCTGCAAAACATCGCCAAACATGGCGGCGACACGAAGCGTGTCTTTGTGGGCGGGCATTCAGCCGGCGGGTACCTGACTCTCATGCTTGGCATGGACGCGCACTACCTCGCCGCTTTTGGCTTGAAGCCGCAAAACATCGCAGGGTTCATCCCCGTGAGCGGACAGGTCATGACGCACTACACCGTGCGGGAGGAGCGCGGCATTTCGAAATTCAGCGTCACCGCTGATGAGGCCGCACCGGTGCGTTACGCCGATGTCAAAAACCTTCCCCCCATGCTCGTGCTTTGTGCCGACACGGACATGCCAGCGCGCGCGGAGGAAAACGTCTATCTCGTGGCCCTGATGAAAGGCGCCGGAAACAAGCGCGTGACCCTGCAGGTCATCGCCAATCGCAATCATGGCAGCGTGGGCAACAACATCGCGAATGAAGGAGACCCGGCCCGTGAGGCGATCCTAAAGTTTATGCAGGGAGAAAAGTGACTGGGAACGATGGGAAATGGGCGCATTCGCGGCGTATGAGAGTGCCCAACCTTTCGCGCATGAAACTCACTCTCTTCACCGCCCTGCTGGCGGGTGCCCTGCCTGCGGCTGACCTGACCCTGCTCGATGCCGGCCGGTCGGACTATCAAATCGTCCTTCCGTCAAAGCATGAAACTCCCGCGCAGGCCGAGTGCCTGGCGCAGACAGCACGCCTGCTTCAGACCGCCTTCAAAGCTGGCGGCGCAGAAGTCAGCGTGGTGAGTGAAGCGGAGCGGGATGCCTCCAAACCCGCGCTGCTGCTGGGCAACACCCGCTTTGCGCAGGAGCATGGCTTTGCCGCGGCGCAGCTGCGTGACTGGAGCTATGTGCATCGCGTCATTGGCAAAGACGTCATCATCGCGGGAAACGATCAGGCCTCCAAAACTCCGAGTGACAATTCGCGACGGCCAAACTGGGACCGCGTGGGCACGGCCAAGGCGGCGGTGGATTTCGCGCGGCAGTACCTCGGGGTGCGATTTCTCTACCCTGACCTGCCCGGCTACACACCCGTGAGCGGCGCGGCGAAGATCGATCTCATGAACTCGCCGGCCATCGAGTTTGTGCCGCAGAAGACCGTCACTCTGCCTGACACGCTGAACGTGACGAAAACTCCGCTGCTGCGTGTGAACACCTCGCACCCGGCAGGCGCGTCGTTTTATGATCTCGCGCACAACCGCTTTCCACGCGTGGACGAGATGTTTGGCGGCCATACCTGGGAGCGTGCCATCCCCGCGGAGAACTTTGAAAAACATCCCGAGTACTTTGCGCTGATCAGCGGGTCGCGGTCGAAACCGGAGGGCGGCAGGGCGCAGTACTGCCTCTCCAATCCCGATGTGCAGGACCTGATCTACCGCGATCTCACCAAGTGGCTCGACAAAGGCTATCTCAGCGTGGATCTCGGCCAGCCGGACGGCTTTCGTGAATGCCAGTGCGAGAAATGCGAGGCACTCTACGGCACGGGCAAGGACTGGTCTGAGAAGATCTGGATCTTCAACCGCAAAACCGCCGAGCGTCTGGAGAAATCCCACCCCGGCAGGCAGGTCACGATGATGAGCTACATCCTCACAGCCGCGCCGCCTAAGTCCTTCACGCAGTTTCCTGCCAACACCTGCATCATGCTCACCGGCACAAACGAGGAGGACATCGTCCCCTGGCGTGGCATCGAGGTGCCGCGCGGGTTCACCGGCTATGTTTACAACTGGTGCCCAAACCTCGGCACACGCTACACGCCCATGCGCACGCCGGGCTACATCGAGCTGCAGGCGCAGCGCCTCGCGCAGAACCGCATCCAGTCCCTCTACCGCGACGGCCCGGGACAGCTCTTTGGTCTGGAGGGGCCGGTGTATTACACCATGGGCCGCATGTTTGATGACCCCACGAACCTGCACGCTCGTGACCTCATCGTGGAGTACTGCGAGGCGGCTTTTGGAAGCAAGAGCATCGCCTTTTACATGCGTGCTTTTTACGAGGACCTGTACAATGGCATCGCGCTTTATTCGGACCACATCGGCACCCGCACAGATGTGTGGACTTTCAAACCGCTGCCTACGGATGCACGCGGGCGCAAGACGGTCAGCGATCCCTTCCAGCTCATCGCCTTTCTTTATCCGCCGAAGCTGCTCGCTTCTCTGGAGGCAAGTCTCAGCCAGTCTGAGAAGCTGGCCACCACTCCGAAGGTGAAGACACGCCTCGCGCTGGTGCGCTGCGAGTTTGACTACCTGAAGCATTTCGCCCGCGTGGTGCATCTGCATCAGGCTTACCAAATGATGCCGGACGCGGGCTCGATGAACCGTCTGCTCGATGCCATCGATGCGCGGAACGCCTTTCTGACCACGCTGTATGCCAAGGGGCACCAGAAGGAATGGAGCCACGTGCTCTTTCCCTTCAACGGCCATGACATCAATCATCTCCGCCTGGCCCATGACGGCTATCAGGAGCCGTATGCCAGCAGCTGCTTCAACTGGGACACGAAAACCATGCGCAACATGCCGCCTCCCGGACGGAAGCAGCTGAACGTGGCCAGGGCCAACGCGAAGCTCACGCTTGATTCGCCCGAGTGGCAGAGCGCCGCCGCGCATGAGCTCACGCTGCTGCCACCTCTGCGCACGCTGCCGCGCAAGACGACCATCCGCCTGCTCCATGATGATGAGGCTCTCCACATCCGGGCCGAGGCCGAGATCGGCGAGGACGCGAAGTTTGCCGCGTACAATCGCGACCGGCTGCTGACGAATCAGGAGGCCTTCGATGTGTATCTGGCACCGCAGCCTGCGCAGCCGCTGTACTACCGCATCACCCAGGGGGCGAACGCCGCGAGCAAATACGATGCGCTCAACGGCCGCATCTCCGACGTCATGGACCCGCGTCACGGCAAGGACGATCCCACCTGGAATGGGGAATGGAGCAGCAGCACGCGCGTGGATGCCGCTGACAAACGATGGTATGTGCACCTGGTCATTCCCTACCGTGTTCTCGGTGTCGAGGCACCCGCCAAGGGCACGTCCTGGCGCGCCAACTTCGGCCGCAACCATGCGCTGCCGCGTGAGCAGATCGACCACGCCATCTGGTCCTCCTCCCTCAGCAGCCTGAGCATGGATGATCCGGAAATCATGGGAGACATCGTTTTCGAATAGATCCCGCGAAGCCAAGTAAAACCTCGCAGCCTTTCACTTTTTCCTCCCATGCAACGCTCATTGTTCAGCCTGCTGCTCCTCCTCACCACCGCCGCCTTTGCGGCGGATGCGCCCACACTGCATCCGAAGGCCACCGCACTGCCCTTCACGCATCAGGGGCCGTTTGTCTCCACGGCGGACGGCGGCGTGCTATGCATCGACGCCAAGAACGCGCTGCGCAGCACGGATGAAGGCCGCACCTGGAGCAGTTCGCCGCTGTTTGCCGAGGAGAAGAAGTTCACTGTGAGCAGCGAACGCGCGCTGCTGCGCACGCGCGAGGGAGTGATCATCTCCGCGTGGATGAACAGCGCCGAGCGCAGCGAGCCCAAAGGCTGGCACTGGGGGGACAAGGATGTGGACTGGAAGGCCTTTGTGCTGCCCACCTACTCCTGCCGCAGCACCGACGACGGCAAAACCTGGGAGACACCCGTGCAGCTCAGCACCCCGTGGTGCGGCTGCATTCATTCCATGATCCAGATGAAGTCCGGGCGCATCGTGCTGGTGGGGCAGGAGATCATCCCGCAATGGCGGCATGCCACGGTCATGTGGGCCTCGGATGACCTGGGCAAGACCTGGCAGCGTGGCGATGTGCTGGACTATGGCGTGGGCGCACATGATCACGCCGGCTCCATCGAAGGCAGTGTGGTGGAGCGGAAGGACGGCTCGCTCTATCTGCTGCTGCGCACGGAGTCGGGATTTCTGTGGGAGGCCACTTCACGCGATGGTTTGAAATGGGAAGGTCTGAAGCAGACGAAGATCGCCTCCGTCACCTGCTGCCCGCAGTTGAACCGCTTGAGCGACGGACGTATCGCGCTGCTGTGGAATGCGCCGCCGCGCCACGCCCCTACCAATGGCTCCAGCCGCGCGGAGCTTTCGCTCGCCTTTTCCAGTGATGAAGCCGCCACGTGGTCAAAGCCCGTCATTGTGGCTGCAAACTATGCGCAGGGCGCGCGGGTTTCGTATCCCTACCTTTACGAACGCAAGCCCGGCGAGCTGTGGATCACCACCATGCAGGGTGGCCTGCGCATGAAGGTGAATGCGTCCGATCTCGGCGCGGGCGAGATCCCCGTGTTTGTCCCCCCGCCCAAACCGGTGCCAAAGCCCGGCGCCATCATCATGTTTGGAGACTCCACCACCGCGCCGCGCGGCAGCCTGAAGGTGTATGCCACACGCGTGGAGGCAGCGCTGCAGGGTGCGGGCGGCACGACGGGTGTTTTCAATGCAGGCATCCCCGGCAACACCACCCGCGATGCCCTGAAGCGTCTGCAAACCGATGTGCTGCAGCATAAGCCGCGCCTCGTCGTCATGCAGTTCGGCATCAATGACTCCGCCATGGATGTGTGGAAAAACCCGCCTGCCACCACGCCACGCGTGCCGTTGGCCGAATACCTCGACAACCTGCGCCGCATGGTCGCCGCCGCGCAGGAGGCCAAGGCCAGGGTCATCCTCATGACCACCAACCCCTTGCGCTGGACGCCGAAGCTCAAGGAAATGTATGGCAAACCGCCTTACAATCCAGCAGCGGCAGACGGCTTTGATGCCGCCACCCTGGCCGGGTACAACGAGGCCCTGCGCCAGCTTGCCACCGAGCTGAAAGTGCCCCTGGTGGATGTCCGTGCCGCCTATCCTCAGTTTGCCGCGCAGCACCAGACCACCATTGAAGGGATGCTGCTCGACGGCATGCACCCCAATGACCTCGGCCAGCAGCTCGTGGCTGAGCTGCTTGTGCCCGCCATCCGCGACACCCTCCGGTAGGCGGCTGGCCCATGGCAAGCCAGGCGCAGATTTTCCCGCCCACAGCCGCAGAAGCGCCGCACCTCGGCATTGCGCAGGCGCGGCGGCTCGCTTAGCTCTGCCGCTCTCAAAATTCCCCATTCCAAAATCATGTCCGCGAAGATCATCTACACCCTGACCGACGAAGCTCCCCTGCTGGCCACCTTTTCCTTCCTGCCCATCGTTCAGGCCTTCACCAAGCCCGCTGGCATCACGATCGAAACGCGCGACATCTCCCTCGCAGGGCGCATCCTGGCGAATTTCCCCGATTTCCTCACCGACGCGCAGAAGCAGTCCGATGACCTCGCCTACCTCGGCAAGCTCTGCCTGGAGCCGACCACGAACATCATCAAGCTGCCGAACATCTCCGCCTCCGTGCCGCAGCTGAAGGCCGCCATCGCCGAGCTTCAGGGCAAAGGCTACAACGTTCCAAATCTCCCCGAGAATCCGCAGACCGACGCCGAGAAGGACATCAAGGCCCGCTACGCCAAGGTCATGGGCAGCGCCGTGAACCCCGTGCTGCGCGAGGGCAACAGCGACCGCCGCGCGCCGAAGGCCGTCAAAGATTACGCCAAAGCCCACCCCCACTCGATGGGCAAGTGGAGCGCCGACTCCAAGACCAGCGTGGGCACCATGGGCGGCAAGGGCGACTTCTTCTCCAATGAAAAATCAGTCTGCGTGGATGAAGCCACGGACGTGAAGATCGAGTTCACCGGCGCAGACGGCAGCACCAAGGTGCTCAAGGAAAGCACCCCGCTGAAAGCAGGCGAAATCCTCGACGGCACCTTCATGAGCAAAGCCGCCCTCGTCAGCTTCCTCGCCGAGCAGATCGCCCAGGCCAAGAAAGACGGCGTCCTTTTCTCCCTGCACATGAAGGCCACCATGATGAAGGTCAGCGACCCCATCATCTTTGGCCGCGCCGTGGAGGTCTTCTTCAAGGACCTCATCGCCAAGCACGCCGCCACCCTCAAGGAGCTCGGCGTGGACTTCCGCAACGGCTTCGGCGACCTCGTCGCCAAGATGGAAAAACTTCCTGCCGACAAAAAGGCGGAGATCGAGGCCGACATCAAAGCCGCTTATGAAAACGGTCCCGCCCTTTCCATGGTGAACAGTGACAAGGGCATCACCAATCTCCACGTGCCAAGCGACGTCATCGTTGATGCCTCCATGCCAGCCATGATCCGCGCCGGCGGCAAAGTGTGGGACGCCAAGGGCCAGACCGGCGACACCCTCGCCGTCATCCCAGACAGCAGCTACGCCGGTGTGTACCAGGCCGTGATCGACTTCTGCAAAAAGAACGGCGCTCTCGATCCGAAGACCATGGGCAGCGTGCCAAACGTGGGCCTCATGGCCCAGGCCGCCGAAGAGTACGGCAGCCACAACAAGACCTTCGAAATCCCCGGCAAAGGCACCGTCAAAGTCACCGACAAGAGCGGCAAGGTGCTCCTCTCCCACGACGTGGAGGAGGGCGACATCTGGCGCGCCTGCCAGACCAAGGACGCTCCCATCCAGGACTGGGTGAAGCTCGCCGTGAACCGCGCCCGCGCCTCCAAGACCCCCGCCGTCTTCTGGCTGGACAAAAACCGCGCCCACGACGCGCAGATCATCGCCAAGGTGGAGAAGTACCTCAAAAACCACGACACCACCGGCCTCGACATCCGCATCCTCGCCCCGGCCGATGCCTGCACCTTCTCCCTGGAGCGCATCGTCAAAGGCGAAGACACCATCTCCGTCACCGGCAACGTCCTGCGCGACTACAACACCGACCTCTTCCCCATCCTCGAAGTCGGCACCTCCGCCAAGATGCTCTCCATCGTCCCGCTCATGAACGGCGGCGGCCTCTTTGAAACCGGCGCCGGCGGCTCCGCGCCGAAGCACGTGCAGCAGTTCCTCGAAGAAAACTACCTCCGCTGGGACAGCCTCGGCGAGTTCTTCGCGCTGGCTCCGAGCTTCGAGCACATCGCCGAAAACTTCAGCCTGCCGAAGGCCAAGGTCCTCGCTGATACTCTCGACGCCGCCACCGGCAAGTTCCTCGAAAACGACCGCAGCCCCGGCCGCAAACTTGGCACCATCGACAACCGCGGCAGCCACTTCTACCTCGCCCTCTACTGGGCCCAGGCCCTCGCCGCCCAGACTGGTGATGCCGAACTGCAGGCCAAGTTCAAGCCCATCGCCGAAGCGCTGACGGCGAATGAGACGAAGATCGTCTCCGAGCTGCTCGCAGTGCAAGGCAATCCGGTGGACGTCGGCGGCTACTACAAGCCGGATACCGCGAAGGCCGATGCGGCGCTGCGCCCGAGCGCGACGTTTAATGCGGTGCTGGCGGGACTGTAAACAGCGCCAACGCCTGTTGTAGGCATTGACGAGATAAGATGTGAATGAGCCTGTGGAAACACAGGCTCATTTTTTTGCGCCTGCTGTGCTGGCATGTCGCGCTCACTCGAGCGCACACGATCTCCCAACCTCCGCACTCTCCTATTGGCCCCCTCAACCCATAAGCGCGTAGCGCTGACACAACCGTAGCCGTGGGTGCCAACCCACGGTACGCCCGCAAACCACCATTGCCCATCCGGTGGAACCGCGTAGCGGTGACACAAACCTCCGCCACCCCCATCGCCTCCTCCCGCCATGGCCAACACCTACACGCAGATCCTGTATCACATCGTGTTCTCCACCAAGGATCGTGCCACGGTCCTGCGTGAAGCCCGGCGCGAAGACTTCTTCCGCTACGTCTGGGGCATCCATCAACAACTCCACTGCCACCTCTACCGCATCAATGCCATGGACGACCACGTCCACATCCTCACCAGCCTGCACCCATCGCTCGCATTGGCCGACTACATGCGTGAACTCAAAACCGGCACCAGCCGCTGGATCAAAGAAGAAGGCATCTTTCCCGCCTTCGACGGCTGGCAGGACGGCTACGGTGCCTTCACGGTTTCCGCCGGCGAACAGGACGCCGTTATCCGCTACATCAAAGACCAACAGATTCATCACCAGCAAACCGATTACCTGGCTGAATATCGCCGCATGCTGAGCGCGGCGCGGATCAAATATGACGACAAATACCTCGCGTAACGGGATGACATGCGGAGCGATGGAGCAGATGGAGCAGCGGAGGTTGGTATCACCGCTACGCGGTTCCACGAGTTCCACGAGATTGATCACGATGAGGTGCACGCTGACCGTGGGTTGGCACCCACGGCTACGGTTGTATCAGCGCTACGCGCTTACGGAACTTCTCAGCAAGTCTCAAGCATGGCATGTGATTTTGAAAAATCTCGCTTTGCGATATCCGAGCAGCGCGCCATCACTTGGTAAGAACCCGCATCCCAGATGTTGTAACCTACTTCGAAGTTGGAATCGACCTGCAAAAGCTGACACCACTCATTCATCTCCTTTTCAATCTGTTCTGGTGAGTCTGCATAAGCTTCTCTTGCTGCCTCCAAACGCCCCCAAACATCATGATCCACCGCTGATAGTGGTTTGAACTCGCTCGAGCTCAAGGAAAGCAAAGCGATGCATTGGAGGGCACCATTATTGCTCCGTGGTTGATGTCCAAAGAGCTTTCCTACCGTGCCCTCCTGATCTGTAGTGCCTTTCAAAAGCGACTCGAACTTGGCTTTTAGATCGGTAGAATCCTCTCTTTCGTTACAATCCAAGTTAGACAAGCACCAAATCGGCACATCGACTCCATGCACGATCTCTATCTTATGAGGGATCGGGGTGCCTTCCGAAAGGCTGCCTGGATACGTTTCCGGTTGGGCCAGATTCTTTGAGACCTCGATCTCTGAAACATCCTCGACCCAGATAAGCTTGTGCTTCACATTTCTGGCCAGCTCATCGTCCTCCACGAAAAAGTATAGCATGCCGAGACCTGGCATACCAAAGGGCAAGGTCCCGGAAACCTCATCAAGCCGGACCTGCATGACAAAATCAAGCGGGCCGCGGTGGCTTTGCGGCCATTTCATTCCTAGAGGCAAATCAGGTATGCCGCACATTCTGCTGCCGCCGAGCATGTGACAATCTTCCTTCCTGATATGTAGGTACCAGCACTCAGATGCCGCTTCTCGTATAATCTGACAATCGCGCTCCGAAAATTCACATGTTCTCAGAAAGCTCTCGAGCTGATCAAGTAGATGTGTGGGCAGTGAACTCATGAAGGTGGAATATCACAATTTAATCTTCAGCCCCATCTCATCCTTCATCGTCAGCAGCGCCTCCGCGTTCCCAATCGCATCATCCACCGGGTGGTGCGTGTGCTTCGTGCGGCGCAGGTGCTTGAAGGTCTGAAACGTGTCCTTCACCATTCCCTTGTACAAGCTGCCTAGATTGGTGGACGAGAAGCCGAAGGGATTGCTGCCGGTGAAGTGGTGGAAGTACCAGTTGATGAACTGCCAGTCGAAACCGTTGTTGTCGGCGATGAAGATGAGACGGTCTTTGGAGACGCCGCGCAGCCATTCAGCAAAGTTTCGCATCACTTCCACAGGCTCCAGAAACTGCAGCGTCTGCTCTCGCGTGAATCCGCTGACGGCCAGCGCCTGCGGAATGAAGCGCTCCGAAATCGGACGCAACTGCCCATAAAACGTGCGGCTCAGCCCCGGCTCCACCACCACCGCACCAAAACAAATCATCGAGTAATCTCCCGGAATCGGACCATCCGACTCCACATCAACCATTATGTAGCTCATAGAATAATAACGCGGGTAGGATGCCACAGCCTGCGGCGTGTTGCATGCGATTTTTAAAGAACCCGTTTCCAAGCCCTTGAGGCGATAGTATCATTTGATACTATCATTTTATGCGCCCGCCTTTTGAAGTCACCCCACGCTCGGCACGGCTGCTCGCGGAAATCGAGCGACTGTTGGGCCGGCATGAAGGGGCGCAGATGGCCCCTGCCAGTCCGATGCTGCGGCGCTCCATGCGGGTGCGAACGATTCAGGCGAGCCTGCAGATCGAAGGCAACACTTTGTCTGAAGAACAGGTCACTGCGCTGCTGGAGGGCCGGCGGGTGCTGGCTCCTGCACGCGATCTGCTGGAGGTGAAAAACGCCATCGCCTGCTATGAGAAGCTGCCGAAGTGGCGGCCGGGCTCGGCGAAGCACCTGCTGGCGGCGCACAAGGTCATGATGGCAGGGCTCGTGCCACGCGCGGGAGCCTGGCGCAGCAAGGGAGTCGGCATTGCGAAAGGAAATGTCATCGCGCACGTGGCGCCACCCGCGGCACGCGTGCCCGGCTTGATGCAGGACCTGCTCGACTGGGTGGATGCTGACGACGAAACTCCCGCGCTCATTCGTGCCGCAGTGTGTCACTATGAGATGGAGTTCATTCATCCGTTTGAAGATGGAAACGGACGCATGGGCCGCTTGTGGCACAGTCTCATTCTTCAGCAGCACCACCCTCTTTTTGCCCAGGCTCCGGTGGAGTCCGCCATTCGTGACCGGCAGGCGGACTATTACGCCGTTCTGGATCGTTGCGATAAGGCGGGCAAATCCACCGCCTTCATCGAGTTCGCGCTTGAGCTGACACTCCACGTCCTGCAGCAGGCGGGCACATCTCAGCGCACTCGCATGAGCAGCGAGGAGCGCATGACCGAGGCACGCAGGCATTTTGGCAAACGCATCTTCTCACGCAAAGACTACCTCCAGCACTTTACCGGACTCTCTTCCGCCAGTGCCAGCCGCGATTTGCGCGAAGCTGCATCCAAGGACGTGCTAACACGCACAGGTGACAAGGCGCTGACACGTTATCGTTTCGGTCTGACCATCGCCGGCGCATCAAAGTAGCGTTGTTGCTGTGCAACATGGGGACGCTCGCGGGATCTCCCGCTTCTTTTCTCCGTTCGAGCTAATCCCTGTTCCAACCGGAACAGGACTGCTTCACTCAAACTTCAGCGCGTACAAATCCGCGTCGTTCAGCACAAAGCGGAGGCGCACGGGTTTGCCGGAGAGGGCGCTCACATCGGGGCCGGTTTTCCAGGTGACGGTTCGGTCAAGGGAATCGCCGAAGACGGGCTGGGAGTCGGCGAGTGTGAAGCCGGGGACAGGCTTGCCGTCTGCATCCTGGATCTCTACCTGAATGCCGCCGGCGGCGGAGCTGGCGAAGTTTAGCGTGAGTGCCTTGCCTTTAAAGGTGATCGGTTTGGTGATCAGTTCGCCACCGCTCATGGGCGCGTGGATGGAGACAAAGCCGTCCAGCCGCAGCGTGTAGCGGCGCAGGGCGCTGCTCTTGTCCGTCCAGTAGCTTTCGGTGGCGTAGAGGCTCAGCTCATTCGGCGCGCCTTCGAGCGCGGACTTGGTCTCCACCGGATGCCAGGCGATGTATTGATGCCCATAGTTCCAGGTGCCGGGGCGCTCGATGCCAGGTGGCAGGAAGGCTTCGTTCCAGCGCTTGAACTTCACGCCGTCACGGCTTGCCATGAAGAGGCCTTCTGTGATGGCCATGCCGTAGCGGTCGCTGGCCTTGGAGCGCCATTCGCGGTGCTCGCGCTCTGGCAGTGCGCGCATGCTGTCTGACCAGCCGCGCTCGGTGTAGCGGGTGGGAAAACCCAGCAGCAGATGTGGCGCGCGGTGGTAGGGCTTGACCTGATTGGTGTAGAGCTGCTCGGATGGGGAGTCCACATAGGTGAGGTCGTGCTGGTTTTCCCAGTGGAGGAAGTCTTTGGAGGTGGCGGTGCGGATGGCGCGGTCTCCCGAGGGCTTCCAGTTTTTTTCGTCGGTGGTGCCTGCGGTGAAGTAGCGCCAGTAGGCGCGATACACGCCGCTCTGTGCATCCCAGAAGGCGAGGTTTTGCGAATCAAACGCGCCATCGGTGATGACCGGTGCGTCAGCCATGGGGGACCAGCGCAGGCCATCGGGCGACTTCAGCGCCAGCAGGCCCTTCGGTGAATTGGAGCGCACGATGGCTTTGTATTTCGCATCTGCGGGTGATGCGGGATTTTCGTCTTTGAATACGGCGGGGTGTCCGCCATCTGGGTTCACCTTTCCCATCATTCCGTGAGGGATGACGATGTTGTTGGCCTTCGAGCCTTTGAACTCATGCAGGCCCAGCTCGGGCTTGCTCCAGTGGATGCCATCATCGCTCTCCGCGTAGCAGGTGAAGAGCGGGTGCTCTCCAGTATTCACCTTGCCCGGTGGCGTAACGGTGAGCTGCCAGCTCTTGTAGTACATGCGATACTTGTCTCCGTCTTTGAAGACACTGTGATAGCCACTGCCGCTGCCCTCCCAAGGCGCATCATGCGTCAGCACGATCTCCTGGATCTGGGGCTGGTGCAGCCGCTGCTCGGCCTTGCCGGTGAGCTGGCCGATGAGGAAATCATCCACAAACAATTCACGGCGCGATCCGATGTCCATGGCGTCGGCAGCAAATGCCGAAAAGGAGCCAAGAACCAGGCAGGAGCAAAGAATCAGCTTCATGGCAGAACTACGCACCCAGATGATCAAATCATTTCTGGTCCGACGTACATACCAGAAGACTCGGCAGCAGCTTCAGATAGAACGAGCAACCGATGGTAAAATAATGGCGGGTAAAAGGATGTTTTGAAGGATTCAGGCCATTCCATCATTTTACCCTTCATCATTTTACCAAGTCCCATGCGCCAGCCCTCCCGCACCGACGACCCCGCGCCGCAAAGCCGCTGCCAATTCGCGCTCTCATGGTGTGACATAACACCGCCTGCGGACATCTACCACCGCATGTGGGGGGCGGCGAAGCACGAGCGTGCCACCGGTGTGCACCGGCCGCTGCGCGCCACGGTGGCGGTGTTTGCGAATATGGAGGGAAAGCAGCGGCAAATTCTTCTGGCGCTGGATCATTGCGTGATGGGAGCCACGGAGCATGCGCAGCTGGTGGCACGGGCTGCGGAGATCGGTGGCGTGGCGCGGGAGGAAGTGCTCGTCGTGTTTTCTCACACTCACGGCGCCGGCCTTATGGGCCTGGACCGTGCGGCGCTGCCAGGGGGTGATCTGATACCGCCTTATCTTGATGCCTTGGGCGAGAAGGCAGGCAGGCTCGTGCGGCAGTGCATGGCCTCGCTGGTGCCTGCGGGCATCGTTTACGGCCGTGGCCGCTGCGGTCTGGCCACGCAACGCGATTTCTGGGACGGCAAACAGTACATCTGCGGTCACAATCCTGGCGTGCCTGTGGATGACAGCGTGATCGTGGCACGCGTCACGGCGGATGACGGGAAAGTGCTGGCCAGCATCGTGAACTATGCCTGCCATCCGACCACACTCGCGTGGGAAAACACACTCATCAGCCCCGACTACATCGGCGCGATGCGCGAGCTGGTGGAGCGTGAGACCGGCGCGCCCTGCCTCTTTCTGCAAGGCGCCAGCGGTGAACTGGGCCCGCGCGAAGGCTTCGTCGGCGACACCGCCGTGGCGGACCGCAATGGGCGCGAGCTGGGCTATGCGGCTCTCTCCGCCCTCACCGCTCTGCCCGCGGCAGGCACGACCTTTGTTTATCAGGGTGCCGTCGTCTCCGGTGCGACACTTGGTGCGTGGAAGCACGAAAAGATGGATCTGGAAACCAAGGCCGAGTGGAAACTTCAGCGCTGGCATGAGCCGCTGCATTACCGTCCCGGCCAGCCCACCGTGGCGCAGGTGCAGGCCGAGCTGGATCATTTCCAAGCGGCCGAAGCCACCGCGCGTGCTGCGGGCGATGAGGCCCTCGCCGCGGACTGCCGGGCGATGAGCGAGCGCAAAACTCGCCAGCTCCACAAGCTTCACCAAATGCCGCCGGGAGATCGCTTTCCGCTGCAAGTCGTGCTCTGGCAAATGGGCGATGCCGTGTGGGTAGGCGTGCAGGGAGAGCACTACAGCGTGCTGCAAACCGAACTTCGCCGCCGCTTTCCAGAGAAGGTCATCCTCCTGGCCACCATCGCTGCGGACTGGGGTGCCTCCTACCTGCCGCCGCGCGAGCTTTACGACACTGGGATCTACCAGGAGAGCATCGCCGTTGTTGCGGCGGGCAGCCTGGAGCAACTTATCGAATCCATTTCCAACCACATCGCCTCATGAAAATCACCGCCATCGAAACACTCGTCTGCCATGCCCGGATGCGAAACTGGGTCTTTGTCAAAGTCGTCACGGATCAGCCCGGTCTCATCGGCTGGGGAGAGGCGACGCTGGAGTGGCACACGCGCAGCATCGTCGGCGCGATCGAGGACATGTCACACCTGCTCATTGGTGAAGATCCCACGCGGGTGGAGTACCTCTGGCAGGTGATGTACCGGCAGCACTTCTGGCACGGGCACGGCATCGTGCGCGCCACGGCCATCGCAGGCATCGATCTCGCTCTGTGGGATATCGTGGGCAAAGTGGCGAACATGCCGCTCTCCAAGGTCTTCGGCGGACCGGTGCGTGATTTTGTGCGCACATACTGCCATCTCGGCGGTGGCAAGATGGAAGACTTTTATCAAACGCCTGCCGACAACGCCAAACGCTTTGCCGAACTGGCTCAGGCCGCTGTGGCGGATGGCTACACCGCCTTCAAAAGCATGGCGGTGCCCAGCACCATGCCGATCGAGGGCCAGAAGCCCGTGCGCGCTGCCGCCGCTGCCGTGGCCGCCATGCGCGAGGCCGTGGGGCCGGACATCGACATCATGGTGGACTGCCATGCGCGGCCCTCTCCCGCGATGGGGCTCAAATTTGGCAAAGCTCTCGACGACTTCGGCCTCTACTTCTTCGAAGAACCCTGCTGGCCGGAGTGCGTGGACGGCCTGGCCCGCATCAATGCCGCACTTACCACACCCGTGGCCAGCGGCGAGCGCGTGACGAATCTGGAAGCCTTCAAGGACATGTTCGAAAAACGCGCAGTGGAGATCTGCCAGCTCGACATCACGCACTGCGGCGGGCTCAGCGCGGCCAAACGCGTTGCCGCGCTGGCGGAGGCGCACCGCATCTCCCTCGCACCGCACAATCCGCAAGGCCCCGTCAGCACCGCCGCATCACTGGAGTTTGGCTTCTCACAGCCCAGCTACATCATCTGCGAAACCGTGCACAACGATGTGCCCTGGCGGCAGGACGTGGTAGAGGAAGGATTCACCATCGAAAAACAGGGCCGCATCGTCCGCCCGAATACGAAGCCCGGTCTCGGCATCACCATCAACGAAGCGGAGGTGAAAAAACATCCCTTCCAGCAGGAGATCGTCCTACGCGAATTCAGCCCCGATGGTGCCGTGACGGATTGGTGATTTTGCTGCCATGAAACCCACCCGCACCCGCTTCATCGTTCTCTTCGGCCTTTGCATGGCCGCGGCGCTGGCCTATCTGACGCGCAATGCGGTGGGGACGGCGGAGAGCACCATCCGCACGGACCTGGGGCTGACGAAGCAGCAGTCCGGGTGGCTGAGCAGCGCGTTTTTCTGGTCGTATGCGCTGTGTCAGATCCCCGCGGCGGCGCTTTCGCTGCGTCTGGGGGCGCGACGGGCTCTGCCGCTGTTTGCGGTGCTGTGGTCGCTGGCCACTGCGTTGTTTGGCATGGGCGGATTTACATCCATGCTGGTGTCTCGCGCGCTTGTCGG
Organism: Prosthecobacter sp.; assembly: GCF_044226605.1. GTDB lineage: Bacteria > Verrucomicrobiota > Verrucomicrobiia > Verrucomicrobiales > Verrucomicrobiaceae > Prosthecobacter. The sequence continues at coordinate 161,492 of NZ_JBGAGS010000009.1, forward strand.
CGTGGCGCAGGCGGGACTGGTGCCAGTGGCGATCGCGGTGATGGCGCGCTGGTTTCCACGCGCGGGGCAGGGGCTCGCCTCGGGCGCATTTGGCGGGTTCATGTCGGCAGGCAGCATTGTAGGCGCGCCGCTGACGGCTTGGCTGATCATCGCTTGCGGCTGGCGGCCGATGTTTCTGTGGTATGCGCTGCCGGGCATCATGTGGGCTGTGTGGTTTGCACGATGGTATCGCAATGATCCGGCGGAACATGCGGCGGTGAATGAAACGGAGCGGCAGTTGATCACGGCGGATTCAAATAAAACCGCCAAGGCGAATGCAAAGCCTCCCGCAGTGCCATGGCGTCTCCTCATCACGAGTCCGGCGATGTGGTGCATCTGCGTGCAGCAGGCGTTTCGATCTGCGGGCTACATCTTCTTCGGCAGCTGGTTCACCACGTATCTGCAGGAGGCGCGTGGTGTGGAGCTGATCACCTCCGGCTGGCTCACCGCACTGCCCCTTGTCGGCGATTTGACGGGATCACTTCTCGGCGGCGCGGTGTCCGATGCGGTGCTGCGCAAGACGGGAAGCCAGCGCCTGGCGAGACAGGGGATCGCCGCGATCGCGCTCTTCGTATGCGCCTGCCTGGTGTTCTCGGCGTGGTTTGTCAGCCATGCACTCACTGCGGTGCTGATCATCAGCCTCGGCATGTTCTGCGCGGCGGTGGGAAATCCCTGCGTGAGCACGGTGATGATGCATGTGGGCGGGTCACACGTGGCGACAATCAGCGGCGTGATGAACATGTGCGGCAATCTCGGTGCGGCCGCGTTTCCAGTGGTGGTGCCCTGGCTGCTGGCGCATGCCGGCGGTTGGGATGCGGTGCTAATCTGCTTCACGGCGCTGTATGCCGGAGCCGCGCTGTTCTGGCTGCTGATGAAAACGAGGCCCAGCATGTTTGACGCCGCTCCCGACGAAGCGGCTCACTGAACAAAGGCAAACAAGTGCTTGTTCGTGCGCACGTAGATCACGCCATCCACGATCGCCGGGGAGGCAAACACCGGCTCTTTAAGATCATTTTTTGCCAGCACTTTCAGCGTGTCGCTCGTCGCATCCATCACGGAGACCACTCCACGCTGAGACGTCACATACACATGGCCGTCAGCAGTCACGGCGGAGGCATAGTATTCACCCGACGCATCCAGGCGCTCCGCTTGAAAAATCGGGCTGCCGCTTTTCGCGTCATACGCGGAGGCGAGGCCACCACCCTTCACAGTGAAAAGACGGCCATTGGCGACCACTGGTGAAAACACATACGGCAGGTGCTTCGTCTGCCGCCAGATCACATGGGTATCAGTGATGTCTCCGCTGCCGCCGGCCTTGATGGCAAAGAGCTGGTTTGCCGCTTGGGCAAAGATGGCACGCATCGCATCGTATTCGGCCTTGTTGACTGTGCCGTTTTTGTCTGCGTCGATGATGCTAAAGCGATCTTGCAGCGGTCCTTCGGGAAACTCCGTCTCGCTCAGCAGGCCGTTTTTGTCCGCGTCACGAGCGGCGAGGAAGGCCTCATGCGGCTCCATCTCCACACGGTCATCGGGATCGCCCCCGGCATTCCAGCCACAGACCAGCAACACATCTCCCAGCGCGGTGGGGCTGGTGTTGGACACACGCGCCATGCCGCCCGCGGACCAGCGCATCTTGCCATCCTTCAGATCGTAGCTGCGTGTCCAGAGCGATCCGCTCACGATCAGTTCCTCCACTCCATCATGCCGCCACACAAACGGCGTGGAAAAGCTGCGGCGGAATTCGCTGCGGTCCACGCGCCACACCTCCGCACCCGTCTTCACATCCAGCGCGATCATGTAGCTCCCCACATCCTGATCCGCCACGATGATGACTTTGCCATCCGCGATGATCGGAGAGGAACTCGTGCCAAACTCCACGATCGGCGGCGGCAGCGGCTTCTGCCATAGCACCTTTCCATTCCAGTCATAGGCCAGCACACCGTAGGAGCCGAAGTAGGAAATCAAACGTTCACCATCTGTGCAGCACGTCGGCGTGGCCGGACTGCCGATGCGATGCGCCCCTTCCACCTTCTCCACCGGTGCCGCGGCGCGCCATAGCTCATGTCCATTCTTCCGGCTCAGACAAAACGTCACCAGCTTGCCGCCATCGAGACCTGTGAGCGCGATCTTGTCCTGCCAGAGGCAGGGAGACGAATGCCCAAACGGCACCTCCACCTGCCACTTCACATTCTTCTGCGCATTGAATTCCACCGGTGGTTTGCCCGTGCCGATGCCCAGCCCGCCCTCGCCACGAAACTGCGGCCAGTTGGATTCAGCAAGGCTCGAGGTGGCGAGAATGAAAAAAGAGAGATGCAAATGCTTCATGCAGCCAGAACGTGACGTTGAGTGAGGATGATTCAACGCTTGTGTCTTCTTCCTCTCTTTGCCATCGCGGCCCACGCCGAGCTCAGTGTGCGTACGGATTTCGAAGGCGGCAATGCCGAGGTGGTGACGCTGGATCAGGCCACGAAAACGCTGCGCATCATGCCTGCACTCCACGAAGGGCGCGGCTGGCCCTGCTGGTGGTCGTTCAAACTGGAAGGTCTCACGGCGGGAGAGACTTTTACCCTGGAAGTGCAGGCGCAGAGCAAACCCTATCGCGAGGGGACCGTGCTCGCCGCAGCCTGGTGCCAGCCCAAGTGTGCGTGGCTGAGCCTCGATGGCGAAGCCTGGAAACCGTCATCTCCCGGCACGCTGAGTGCGGAGAAGGTGATGCGCTACTCTATCAAGGCAGAAGGCGCGCAGATGTCCCTGGCCTGGGGGCCGCCATTTGTGCCGGCGGATGCAGAGAAGCTGCTCGCAGGCATCGCCGCGAAGTTGCCGGAGGCCAAACGCTTTGAACTGGCGAAGACACGTGGTGGCCGTCCCGTGATCGGCATTCGCATCGGCGCTGAAAACGCCGCGCATCAGGTCTGGGTCGGCTCGCGGCAGCACGCGTGGGAGGCGGGCGGCAGCCAGGTGGGGCGCGGCTTCATCCAATGGTATGCCAGTGATGAGGCCAAGGCTCTGCGCGCCAACACCTGTCTCCATTTCATTCCCATCATGGATGTGGACAACGCCGCCATGGGCGCCGGCGGAAAAGAAGCCGTGCCGCGCGATCACAATCGCGACTGGGCCGATGAACCGGTCTACCCTGAAGTGGCCGCGGCGCAGCGCATGATCCGGGACATTCACTCCAAGCATGGGCTGGATGTCTTCATCGACCTGCACAATCCCGGCGCGAGCGATCCCATCTTTTTCTTCGGCCCCTTTGCCTTCGAACGCATGACCGGCGTGCAGCAGCGCAACTACCAGCGCTGGATCCAGATCGCCGCCGACAGCATCATCGAGCCGCTCAAGGTGGAGCCCAAATACCGCTTCGCCACCTATGTGAAAACAGATGAAGAGCGTGCGCGCATGAGCAGCGGCTGGGTGCGCGACCACACGGGCAATGCCACGATCTCCGTGACACTGGAAACAGGCTGGAACAGCCCGCTGATGTCCGTGGAAGGCTATGGCAAAATCGGTGCCGGTCTTGGGCGCGCGCTGGGGACTTACATCAGCGAGAATCCCCGCCGCGAGTGACTCATTTCAATTCCTTCTCGAGCCACGGGATGATCTGAGCAGCCCAGCGTGCACCGTGCTCACGCAGGCCCGCGGCGCTGAAGTGCACACCCTGGCCATTGCGCTCGCGGAGATCTCCTTTGAGCGCATCGCTGTCCGGGCCTTCGAATGCGACACCGTCCTTCCACAGCGATGCCTGCGCCGCACGGATGTCTGGAGACGCTTCGTCTCCCGGCACATGATAGCTGACCTGCGCAACGAACCACGGCGCCTCCCAGCCGATCTCCTGACGTGAGGTGCGAATGATCTTCTCCAGATACTCGCGATACAGCTTTCCGGGCAGCGTGCGTGTCGTGTCCTTCTGATTGGCATCACTCTCGCCCTGGTGCCAGAGCACGGCACGAAAGCCTTTGGGGCCGACAGCTTTCATGCGCTGCACCAGAGTCTCGTAGGCCTGCCCCTTGCTCTCCCATTCTCCATTCGCAAACTTTTGCACACGTGACTCAATCGTTGGCGGGTTTGGGAAAGTGGCGCCTTTGGGCAGCCACTCGCGCACGCTGGTCGCACCAATGCCGCAGGGGATGAAGCCTACGGGTACGCCAAACTTCGCGGCCTGGGCATTGCCCAGCGGCGGCATGAAACTGCCGCCATTTCCGCTGGCGCCAGGCTGGGGATCATCGGTGACATGCCAGCTCCGGCCATCAAAAGATGCGAAGGAGCCTTCGTTGTGCTGCTTTTCGGCGCCATGATTCGCCGAGTTTGACTGACCGGCCACGATAAACACTTCACCGATTCCGAGATGTTCGACGGCTGCAGCAGCGGTCACCGTGCCAGCCTCCAAGGCACGGACTTCAAGCCGGAACCAGCCACCTGCGGGTGCGTCCAAGCTTGCGGTGAAATGGCCGGCTTCAAACTTCGCATCGAGCCGCTTCCAGTCGCCGCTTGAGCCTATGCGCGCTTCGACGACTGAGGCGTCCGCACTGCCGGCAATGCGGACGCTCCCTTTGTCTTTGCTGCTGCGCTGGATCACCTGGTGCTCAAGAGGTGCGGTGAGTTTTAGCTGTGCAGGCGGCGCGGTCTGCGCACGCAGCAGGCACAGCGGCACAAGAAGGCTGGACAGGAGCAGAGGAAACTTCATGGCAGGATCAGGCTCGGAAACAAGAGCGTATCACTTCTCACTCGATGCGCCACGTCGCCTGCCGCAGCACGGCGAGCTTTGGCTCCCTCATGGTCTCGTACCAAACGGTGAGCAGCGTGCCATCGGCAAGCTCCACGGTGCTGGGGTAGCCGAGATCTCCGCCGATGCCGTCGCCAGAAATGATCATCGCTTCGCCCCACGTCTTCCCATTGTCGCTGCTGATGCGCGCCTGATTGCCGTAGGGCTTGCGGCGGTAGCCGTAGGTCATGAGCAGGCGGCCATCGCGCAGACGCAGGAGATGGGAAGGAAGGCCCCATACGCCGATGCTGTGCGGCTCGCTCCAGGTCTTGCCGCCATCGGTGGATTCGGTCTGCAAGGTCTCTCCTTTGTTCGCGGCATTGTGATTGCGAATCTGCGCGATGATCGTTCCGTCCGCAGCCTCCACCGCATGCAGTTCGTGGTAAGCATTGGAGGCCGCGTCTCCTTTGCGCGTGGGAATTTCCGCGAGCCACTGCCAGGTGGCGCCGTCATCCTTCGACTCCGCCACACCCACTTTCTTATCTCCGGTCCAGAGCTGTTTGCCCAAATAGAGCAGGCGCCCGTCCTTGAGCTGGATGGGGCCGTGAGAGCTGTTCACGATGGTGGGGATGCGAGTGGACCAAGACTTGCCGCCGTCAGTGGAGCGGATGATCCATTCGCCCAGCTCGGCTTTGCGATCCGCATCGTTCAGGCGCTCATGGGCCGCCTTCCATTTCGCGTAGCGTTCCGCCGGCATGGCTTTGGTGATCCAGCCTTTGTCCGTGTGCTCCGCCATGGCGGCGGCTTTTTTAAACGAGTCCTCATAGGCCAGGGAGGTGAAGGTGGAGACGATGAGCGTGCCCTTTGCTGTCTCCAGCACTCCGGAGTCTCGGTCGTCCGTGGCGGTGTCCAGCAGCACGCGTGGCCACGTCCAAGTGGCGCCATTGTCATTCGAAGTCATCGCATGCACCTGTCCAAAAGGGCACACGTGCGACTCACGACCGCCCGACCACGAGAGCCAAAGCTCGCCATTCTGCCGGCGCACCACAGTGGGCCAGCCGTGGTAATACTCCGGCTGATGCGAGATCACCTTCGTTTCGAGAATCTTCGCCGCAGGCGCGGCGGCACGTGCGATGAACGGAAAAGCGAGAGCCGAGGTGGTGGTGGCAAGAAAGCGGCGGCGGTTGGTCATGGTGCGGGAGAGTACGCCGCCGTGCTCCATGGTTTCGCAGCAAACCCTTGGTTCGAACACCGGACCAGCTGGCACAGACATCACTTCGCCAAAATTTTCACAGGCAGCTCGGACAACTCCGCAAGCGTGAGGCTGCTGTTCTTGTCGGCATCGAGTTTGGTAAAGATGCCATCCGTCAGCGTGTCATACTCCTTGCGGCTCACGGCCTTGTCCTTGTCGGTGTCCAGAGTCAGCAGCACCTGCTTGATCAGCGCCACAATGATCGCCCCGCCGATGTCTCCTGCCTCCGCCGAGATGTCATTGCTCAGCCGGTCCACTTCTTCGGTCTTGATGGAGCCGTCACGGTTCGCATCCATCTTGTCAAAGCTTCCGGAGATGCCGTTCTGCCATTCTCCCTCGTCGAGGATGTCATCCGAGTTCGTGTCAAACTCATGCGCGATGAGCTTGGCCAGTGATTCCGCCCCCGGCACCGCCGCGAAGGAGGGCTGCGCACCGAGTAAAACCAGAGCAACTGCGAGGAGGGGTCTCATGCCGTGCATAAACAGTCACTCCGCGGCTTTCTTGCGCACAAACTTCTGCACTCGCGCGCCGCTGCCTTCCGCCACATACACCGCACCGTCCGGACCAACGGCGATGTCATGACCAAGCTGGAACTGACCGGCCTCTTTGCCATAGCTGCCGAAGGTGTCGAGGATCTGGCCTGTGAGGTCGAGTTCAACGGCCTTGCCGCGCAGCTCGCGCTTGAGGGATGGTGAGCCGCCATCGATGACGAGGAGGTGGCCGTCGGGACTGGTGGCGATGCCGTAGGGCTTGCCGATCTGCGGGCCTTTCCATTCGTGCAGGAAGGTGCCTTTGGCGTCGAAGACCTGAAGGCGCTCGTTTTCGCGGTCGCAGACGATGACGCGGCCCTGGTGATCCAGCGTGATGCCGTGCGGCAGGTGAAACTGGCCCGGCCCCTTTCCTTTGGTGCCCCACTGAAACTCGAAGCGGCCTGCGGCGGAGAATTTCAGCACGCGTGTGTTTTGGTAGCCGTCGCTGACATAGAAGGAGCCGTCTGGGAGCACGGCCACATCGGTGGGCAGATTGAAATGTGAGGTGTCATCGCCGGGCACGCCAGCTTCTCCCAGCGTGAGCAGCACCTCGCCTGAGGGCGAGCATTTGAAGACCTGATGCAGGCCTACATCGGTGAGCCAGAGATTGCCGGTGTGATCCACCGTGAGCCCATGCGGCATGATGAAGCGGTTTGCACCCCAGGTGCTGAGAAGACGGCCTGTGGCCCCCTCAAACACGCTGACGGTGGGTGCGGCGATGGGCTCTTTCGGAAAGGGCTTGGTCCAGACGCGGCCGCTGCGATGGAAAACGAACACGCGGTTTTGTGCATCGACACCCACTCCGGCGCAGAGGCCGAGAGTGTGGCCTTCTGGAAGCTGCGGCCAGCCGGGGACGACCTCGTGCGATGGTTGAGCGAGAGCGGCGGTGGCGAGGAGGCTGAACAGGAGAATGCAGCGCATGGAGGGAGTGAGATGCTCGCTTGAGCCTGGATACCTTTACATCATCCATCGACGGAATGTTTCATGGCCTGAATGCAGGCAGAGTCCGGAGTTTGCCACCCAGATCACTGACGGCCCCGGCATGCTGTGACGCGACGTTGTGAAGCTCTTCCGGATCCGCATCGTGGTCGTAGAGCTCCGCCTGGCCATCGCTCCAGAGGGTGAAGCGCCAGCGGGAAGTGCGCACGCTTTGGCCATACAGCTTTGGACTGCGGGAGACGAGGGTGAAGGCGGCGTCCTTCACGCTGGCAGCTGGGTCTTGCAGCACCGGCCGCAGGCTGACTCCAGCGCCCTGATGGGGCATCTTCAAAGCACAGAAATCAGCCACCGTTGGGTAGAGGTCCACGAATTCGACGAGCGACTGGCTGACCTGACCGCCCTTCATGCCGGGCGCGGCGATGATGAACGGGGAATGGCAGGAGCGCTCGAAGAGAGTGTTCTTATTCCACCACAGACGCTCGCCCGTGTGGTAGCCGTGATCCCCCACAAAGATGACAATCGTCTTGTCCCAGAGCTGCTTTTGATCCAGCACATCGAGCACGCGGCCCAGCTGTGCGTCCATGAAGGTCGTGCAGGCACAGTAGGCGCGAAGGAGCTCGCGCCATTCCTGATCGGTGAATTTGGCAAAGGCCGTGCCGAGTTCGCCAAAGCCCACAGACTCTTTGCGAACCGGGTCTGTGTTTGCGGGGTCTTTCCAGATCTTCAGTGATTCCGACGGGTACATGTCGAAGTACTTTCTGGGAGCGATGAAGGGATCGTGCGGCTTCATGAAACCGCAGCCGATGAACCAGGGCTGGTCGCCGAGCTTTTCGATCATCGCCACCGTGGCGGCAGCGATCTGGCCGTCGGGCTGGTCCTCATCTGTGCCGTCGGCCGCCCCCCAGGCGCACCAGGGCAGCACGCCGCCGGATACATTGCGGCCCTCGATCATCTTGCGGCCGGTCTTGGTCGCTTCAAAAGCCTGCGCCGTGTGCCAGGAGTGCCCGGCATCCATCCACTGCTGCCGGGCTTCAGGATTTTTGCCGCCACCCAGGTGAAACAATTTTCCAAACGCATGCGACTGCCAGCCTTGCTCCTTGCAGAGCTGCGGCAGGGTGATGACATCCGGCATGCGCTCGCGGAGGCGAGTATTGTTATCCACGATGCCCGTCTGCTCGGCGCGCAGCCCCGCCATCATGGAGCTGCGGCTTGGGTTGCAGACCGTGTACTGAACGTAGGCGCGCTCGAAAGACGTGCCGCGTGCGCGCAGGCGGTCGAGGTTCGGTGTCTTGACCACCTCTTTGGTGTAAGCGCCGCCGAAGTCGCGCAAATCGTCCGCCATGATGAGCAGGACATTGGTCTTCGCCGCAAAGAGCGGTGAACTAAACACGAGGAGAAGAAGCAGGGCACGCATGGCCCGATGAAAACAGACATTCATTCTGTTTCTTGCTCACATATCACCGACTCACTTCAGCTTGGACACCTTCACGTCATCCACGTCGGCGGATTTGTTCACGGCGAGGGTGATCATGCGCTTGGTGGGGTGGGCGATGCCGGCGCTGGTGAAGGAGACGGCTTCCAGGTCGTCGATGCGGACGGTCATCTGATCGGCGACGATCTTGATGTTCATGGTGTGCCACTCGTTGGGCTTGAGGTCGAGCTTGAAGGTCCTGGTTTTGGATTTGAGCAGCGCGGCCAGTTCGGGGGATTTGTCTCCCTTCTCGCGGCGGGCGCGGATTTCATTGTCCATGCCGCCGGTTTTGGAGTCGGTGATGGTCACGGACTTGTTGGTGACGCGGGCGATGCAGAGGTGTCCGGCGTGCACTGTTTTGAGCTCGCGATCGACGAAATCGACACCGAGGTCATCGCCTTCGCCGAGGCGGAACTTGAGCTGCACGATGCCGTCTTGAAACTCGGCCGCATGGAAGATGGCGACGCCGTGGTCGGCCTCGGCGTGCTTGGTGACGTGCATGTGGCCGTCGATGAGATCGACCTGCTGGTGGCCTTTGGCGCGCCAGGCGCTGTTGCTGGTCCAGCCATTGCCGATGTCCTCCTTGCCGGGTGTGGCTTCATCACGAGAGAAGTCGTCGGAGAAGAGCGGGGTGATGAAGTCGGCGTGGAGTGGGAGGGCGAGGGAGAGAAAGAGGAGGAGGTGTTTCATGGCTGGAGGTAGTGAAGCGGGACCTGGTTGAGCTTGAGTGATTCGATGTGGAAATCGAACCACGTCGATTTGCGGCCGTCGATCATCTTCTTCTGATTGTGATCCAGGCCTTCGACTTCGAAGTAGCTGTGCTGGACGCCCGCCTGAGTGAGCGCCTGGTGATACTGACGCACGGTGACGAGGTGGTCGGGGTCCGCCGTGCCGCAGGCAACCTGGATGCGCAGGCCTGCTTTGATGTCGGGCAGATTTTTGGCGAGGTTGAGGAAGGCATCGTTGGCTCTGAGACGTTCGGGATCGTCTCCGAGGTAGGGATTGGGCAGATTGGAGGCATCGGAGACATGATAGACATTGCCGCTTTGATTGAAGAGGGAGGCAAACATCTGCGGGAACTTCATGGCGAGATTGGTGGAACCGCGCCCGCCCATGCTGAAGCCTTCGATGCAGCGAGCCTTGCGCTCGGCGATGGTGCGATAAGCTGCATCGATATGCGGAATGAGCTCCTTGATCATCATCGTCTCCGCCATGAAGCGGCCGTCTGCAGAATCCTGGTACATGGTGGAGCGCCCGCCATTGGGGAAGACCATGATGATCTCCGGCAGCCGGCCAGCCACGATGCCCTCGTGCAGCACGCTGGCGGAATACACGCTGCGCACCTCATTGCCACCTGCGCCATGGAGATGGTAGATGACCGGATAACGCCGACCGGTGTCCTTGGCATACCCTGGCGGCAGGTAGATGCAGTAGCCCACCTCGTGCTGCATCGAGGTGCTGCGCAGGGTGTGGTGCGTGACGTTTGGCGGGAGCTCCGACACAGGCGAGGCCACCCACATGTCGTCGGTGTTTGCCTGGCTGGGCTTGGCCCGGCTCTTTGTCTGCTGGGCGGGGAGAGCTGAGCAGACAGTGAAGAACAGAAAGACGATGAAGAGGCGTGACATGCGGGAATGGGAACGTGGTGAAGCGACGGCTCTCTCAAAGCAGACCGGGGTTTTCAAAGTGTGGTGCGTGGAGGATGTGTGCTCCTCTGCAGACCGTTGACGTCCTGCGGGCGATGAGGCATCATTTCCGAAGATGACGACGACATTCGATCAAGCGCAGACCCTCGTGGCATCCATGCCACGGCAGGAGCGTGCCAAGCTGTTTGTCTGGATGGCTGCGGACATGGCAGACCAGCATCCGGGCATCGAGTTTGATCCGCGTGTCTGTGGTGGTTCGGCCAGGATCGCGGGCACCCGGATACCCGTGTGGTCCCTGGAATCCTGGAGGCGGCTCGGGGCCGATGAGGAGGAGATTCTGCGCAACTACCCCTCGCTCAAGCCATCCGATCTGATCAACGCATGGCGATATGTGGAGCGCCATCTTCACGAGATTAACCGCGAGATTGAAGAAAACGAGGCTGAAGAGTGACCATGGCACGGCTCTACGCGAACGAGAATTTTCCCGTCGAAGTGGTGCAGAGGCTGCGCACTCTGGGCCATGATGTTCTGACCACCCACGATGTGGGCAAGTCGAACCAAGGCATTGAAGATGATGCCGTGCTGCGTTTTGCCGTGGAGACAGGCCGCTGCATCATCACCCTTAACCGCAAGGACTTCATGCGTCTTCATCGCAACGATGCCAGCCATTCTGGCATCATCGTTTGTACCAAGAATCGTGACTATGCAGCCTTCGCCAGCAAGATTGACGCTGTGATTCAACAAGCAGGCGACCTAGCGGGGCAATTGCTTCGCGTGGTGCGCGGCCATGAGAGCTGATCATGAGCAGCTGAGAGTCATGGCCACTGCGCCAGCGTCTTGCCGTCTGCGCTTTTAAGCATGAGAGCTTCAATCTTCACCTCACCCTCTCCGCTGCAGGGGTCGAGGCGGAGGGCGTGGAGGGTTTTGGGTTCGTCGATGCGGAGGGTCATTTCGTGCCATTCACCGTCGTGCTGCACCACGAAGTTGAGGTGTCTGCCCTTGGGGAGAATCGCTTCGGCATCGGTGGTCCAGTAGAGCTCGGCGGGGCCGGAGGAGCGGCTCTGAATGCGGAAGGTGAGCGTGTAGGGGCCGGGGGAGGCGACGGGCAGCTTTTCAAAGGCAAGGCCGGGATCTTCACCGCTGCATTGGAGGATGAGCTGCTTTTCGGTGACTTTAAGCTGGGTGCCTTTGCGAGCGCGGGGAGGTGCGGCCTTGGCCTCGGTGTCGGATGCAGTGCTGCGTTTGTTTTTCTTCCTCTCCTTGCCGCTGCCGGGTGTGGCATCGAAGCGGGTCCACTGTGGATTGACCTGCGGCGTGGCTTCGGTGGCGACGGGTTTGTTTTCCTTGGCAGGCACCTGGAGGACATTGGCGGCCATGTCGTGCCACTGCTTGACCATGCGCTGGACGATGTCCGGATGCTGTGCGGCCACATTGTGGAGTTCGGTGCGGTCGGTGGAGATGTGATAGAGCTCCCAGGGGTGGCTCTGAAAGCTGACGAGCTTCCACTCGCCATCGCGCAGGCCGCGGTCGCTGGAATAGAGCAAGTGGATGGGCGGACGCGCAGCGAGCTCCCTGCCCGCGAGGATGGGAGCGAGTGAGATGCCCGCGAGGGGCGTGGGCTCGCGGCCGGGAAAGGTCTCCGGCACTTTGGCGCCGGTGATGTCTGCGAGTGTGGGAAGGACATCAACGAGATGCGCGGGGGTGTCGATGACAGCGCCGGGCTTCTGCTTCAAACCTGCGGGCCAGTGCATGATGGCGGGGGAGGAGATGCCGCCCTCAAACTGGTTCTGCTTGTAGTAGCGGAAGGGTGAGTTGCGCGCCCAGGCCCAGCCGGTGCTGTCGCTCCAGTGGGACTGAGGATCGTAGGGCTGGACCTCTGGCGTGGGATGAGCGCGGTCATAGGGACAGGCGCCGTTGTCGGAAAAGAAGAGGATGAGCGTGTGGTCGAGTTCGCCTGCTTTTTCGATGTTGGCAATGAGGCGGCCCATTTCCTGGTCGATGCGGTCGATCAAGGCTGCATACGCGGCCATGCGGCGGGACTCCCATGTGCGCTGCTCGGGTGTGAGCTGATCCCATGCGCGCACATGATCGGGACGCGGACACTCTTCCAAACTGGTGGGCAGCAGGCCGAGCTGCTTCTGCTTTGACACACGGGCGGCGCGAATGGTGTCCCAGCCGGCATCGTAGCGGCCGAGGTACTTTTTATAATCCTGCTCAAGCGGCTGCAGCGGCGAGTGCGGGGCATTGAAAGCGACATACTGGAACCAGGGCTTCTTTGCGGTGCGTGCCTCGCTGATGAACTCGATGGCGCGGTCCACATTGGCGGTGGTGGTGTAAAAGCCCTTGTCGGGCACGGTCCACTTTTCGCCATTCAGGCGGAAGGTGCCGTCTCCGCGATAGTAGTTTGTAGCACCAGAGAGATGACCAAAGTAGCGCTGAAAGCCGAAGCTGGTGGGCTCTTGGGAGAGATGCCACTTGCCGGTCATGGCGGTGAAGTAGCCCGCAGGGGCGAGCACCTCCGGAATGATGACGGCGCGCTGGAGGCTCTCGTCTCCCGCCTGCCTGCACCAGCGCCCGCTGAGCAGGCTGACGCGAGAGGAGTGGCATTTGGCGGTGTTGTAAAACTGCGAAAACCGCACGCCATTGGCTGCCAGCCGGTCCATGGTCGGTGTCTCGATCTCGCTGCCATAGCAGCCGAGATCGGAGAAGCCCATGTCATCCACAAGAACGAGGAGGATGTTGGGTTTGTCAGCGGCCTGGATCGAAGCGCCGAGGACACAGAACAGTGCGGAGAGGAGCAGCCTTCTCATGAAGATTATTTATTCGGAGGATTGGGGACGGTGCCGGCGGTGTATTCGGCTTGATCGATGGTGCCGCTGCCGTCCACGTCGCGGGCTTTGAACCAGGCGGCGGCATCGGCGGGGGCGCGTTTGGCGCTGAATTCTGCCGGGGTGAGCTTGCCGTCGTGGTCGGTGTCGAGGCGCTTGAACTGCTCGGCGCGGTTGGGATTGTTTTTGGCCTGCGCGTTGGCTTTGCCTTTGGGTCTGGCGTCGCCGGCGATGGGGAGCGGGAGGTAGTCGAAGTCGAGGATCATCTTCTTTTGCAGCGCGGTCTTGAGCTCCAGCGTGGCAGCTTCCAGGCCTTTCTGGCCGTAGAGATTGTGCAGCTCGCTGGGGTCTTCTTGGAGGTCGTAGAGCTCATAGACGGGGCGCGGGCTGGTGAACCAGACTGTTTCAAACTCGGAGGCCAGAGTCTTGTCCTCGTGCGCCTTGGTGATGTCCTTCCAGCTGGGATCGCCGCCGCTGTCCACGGGGGTGTAGCGGAGGTTGGGCGTGACGTTGTAGATGAGCTTGTAGCGGGCGCTGCGGACGCAGCGGCTGTAGTCCACGCCGCTGGCGGTGGTGCCTTCATTGAAGGTGGCGCTGCCGTGGGGGCCGCGCTCGGCGAAGATGTGCTGGCGCTCTTTTTCAAACTTGGCGCCTTTGAGCAGCGGGAGGAAGCTGACGCCGCTCATGCGCTCGGGCACGGGCAGGCCGGCGGCTTCAAGGCAGGTGGGGGCGATGTCCTCGCCGGAAATGAGCGCGCTGGAGTCGCCGCCGGGCTGGATGACACCGGGCCACCAGGCGAGCAGCGGGACGTTCAGGCCGGGATCGTGCAGGGAGCCTTTGCCGCTGGGGAAGGCCATGCCATTGTCTCCCATGAAAATGATGAGGGTGTTTTCCAAACCGGCGCGCTCCTTGATGAGGTCGAGCACGCGCTGGAAGTCGCCGTCGCAATGCTCGATCTCGCCTTCATAGGCGGAGAGGTCGCTGCGCACGCCGGGGAGGTCTGGCAGGAAGCCGGGCACTTTGAGCTTGGCGGGATCGGGCGGATTTTTGCCGGTGTTCCAGGCGTGGTGGGGATCGCTGAAGCCGACCCAGAGGAAATAGGGCTTGTCCTTGGGCTTCTGATCAAAGAACTCGTTGATCTTGGTGGGGAGGGTGTCCTGACCGCTGGCGTCCACGTAGTCGAAGCGGTCTTTGAAGGTGATCATGTGATGCTCATCAAACACCTGCGCGGAGGCTTCGGGGCCACGGCCTGAACCGTCGAGATGATGCGTGCGGCCGCAGCAGCCGACGAAGTAGCCGGCGTCCTTTTTGAGGATCTCGGGAAAGGTGATCTCATCGCGCGGCAGGGGCGAAGAGAAGCGCGTCATGCGGCAGGCGACTGGTGAGCGGCCGGTCATGATGGTGGCGCGCGAGGGGACGCACTGCGGCGCACCGGTGAACATGCGGCGGCACATGATGCCCTCAGCGGCAAAGCGATCGAGGTTGGGCGTCTTCATCTCCTCGCGCCCGTAGCAGTGGATGAAGGGGTAGCTGTGGTCGTCTGAGAGGACGAAGAGGATATTGGGTGCAGCGGCGTGTGCTGCAGGCAGCGCGAAGAGTGACGAGAGGGCGATGAGAAGAGCGCGGAGTTTCATGACGGAAGAAGCTTATTTCGCAGCAGGCTGCATGGGGTAGTCGAGCGTGAACTGATGCTGGTCGAGCTCGTGCACGTAGGGGGTGTCGGAGACGAGGACGTTGTTCACCACATCGTAGGTGAGGGCGTGGATGCGGTTCTCTGCGGGCACAAAGCGCAGGAGGCGCAGTGCAGGCTGGGAGAGGTAGTCGGTGAGCATGGAGGTGACGGGGTGGCCGTCGTCTGAAGGGGTGGTGAGCTTCAGCGCGGTGACGCGGCTCTGGTCTCCGCAGAAGATGAGGCGGAGGCTGGGGTGCTTGCGGAAGAGCTTGTCCCACATCTGCTCGGCGGTGTTTCCGCGCGCGCCGTGGATTTTGACCCAGCGCATGCGGCCTTTGGGATCGTGGATGAAGCCCTCCTCGGTCTTGGGCTTGTCGAGAATGCCGAGGTCCATGTGCGTGGTGATGAGCGCACGGCGTGAGGCGTTTTTGCTGAGGAGGTCGCCAGCCCAGGCGAGCACGTCATCAGGTGCATTGCACTCCAGGCTGAGGTGGATGAAGTCCATGCCGCCGGCGCTGAAGAGCTGGGCGCTGTTCACGTTGTTGGCGGAGACGTTTTGGTCTTTGCGCGTGTGGGTGTAGCTGCCGAGATACCAGGGGTAGTCTTTGAAGCTGGCGGCCGGGAAGTGCTCCTGAAACAGATGGGCGTCGCCCTTGGTGGTCATGTCGTGGTTTCCCACGGTGAGGCTGAAGGGGACCACGCCGCGCAGGGTGTCGAGGTGCTGCCTGGCCACGGCCCATTCGCTGGCGTTGTTTTTGTCCACGATGTCTCCGACGTGGCTGACGAAGACGATGTTTTGATCCTCGCGATGCGCAGCGATCCACTTCACCTGGGCCTCCAGGTTGCTGTTTGTCACAGGGTCGGTGCTGTCAGGCGTGGCCTTGCAGCCTTTGCCGGTGTAGGCCTGGGTGTCTGGAATGATGACGACGGTGAAGGCCGCCGCAGGCATGGGCGGCAGCGGCTGGGTGCCGGTGAGTTTTTTGGACGCGGCAAAGGCGGGGACGCAGAGGAAGAGACAGAGCAGGATCCTCATGGCAGCACGGGCTTGGGTTCGATGTCGGTGGGATTGATCCAACCGGCTTTCATGGGCTTGCCGCTCATGAATTTTTCATAGAAGCCGACGTTGCCGGGACTGGCATGTTTGTACTCATCGAAGATGGCACCCTGACCGGACATGCGAGGATCTCCCTGCTGGGAGAGCTCGGCGTGGAGCTGAGTTTTCAAGGCGGTGGCGCGGGGATCGGCAGGGAGATTATTGACGAAATCGGGGTCGGCTTTGAGATCGTAGAACTCGGCGCCGGGGCGCAGGCCGAAGCAGAGCTGCCAGAAGGGATCGGCGGGGTTTTTGCGATGGGCATCAATGATGAAGGTCTTGGTGGCGCCGGCATCGCAGTCCATGTAGCCGGTCTCGGGATTGCCGCCGGGCCAGCGGGTGGGCTCGAAGTTTTCGATGAAGACGCTGTCCTTCGTCACGATGGCGCGGATGGGGTAGCCCCAGTCGTGTGGGCGGCCGACGTCGGTGCGCTCCTTGCCGAGCAGCACGTGGTCACGCGCATGCGCGGGCTTGTTGGCAAACAAGTCGGTGAGGCTGCGGCCGGGGGACTCGGCCATGCCGGTGTCAGACCACTTCATGCCTGCGACCTCGATGAGGGTGGGAGCGAGATCGACGAAGCTCACGAAATCCGCCAGCGTGCGGCCGGGCTGGAGGATGCCTTTTTTCCACATCATGGCCAGGGGCACGTGATTGGCCTGCACGTTTGCATTTCCCTTGCTGCGCGGGAAGGGCATGCCGTGGTCTGCGGTGACGATGATGAGGGTGTTTTCCAGCAGACCGCGTTTTTCGAGGTCGGCGATCATGCGGCCGAGGTGGCGGTCGAAGTGCTCGACCTCAAAGGCGTAGTCGAGCATGTCATTGCGGATGACGTCGTTGTCCGGCCAGTAGGCGGGCACGTGGTCGATGTCCGTGAGCTTTTTGCCGCCCTTGGCGACGCCGCTGCCAAACTCGTAGCCACGATGCGGCTCGACGCTGCCGTACCAGAAGCACCAGGGCTTGCCTGCGGGTGCGGCATCGAGGAAGTCGCTGAAGTTGGCGGCGTAGTCGCAGTTCAGGATCTCGGGTGTGGGGGCTTCGGCGCGGCGTTTGTTGTAGG
Source organism: Prosthecobacter sp. (assembly GCF_044226605.1). Lineage (GTDB taxonomy): Bacteria > Verrucomicrobiota > Verrucomicrobiia > Verrucomicrobiales > Verrucomicrobiaceae > Prosthecobacter. The sequence continues at coordinate 178,715 of NZ_JBGAGS010000009.1, forward strand.
GCTTGCCGGTCATCTGGCGCGGCTTGCCACTGGCATCGTTGGCCACGCCGGGGCCCCAGCCTTTGGTGGTGTAGCCGACGTTCCAGCCTTTCTCAGCAAGGGCCTCGCCCCAGCCTTTGAATTCGGGTGGGAAGTAGCAGATGTGGTTGGCCGCTTCTTTGAGCTGCCAGGAATTGCGCCCGGTGAGGATGCAGGCGCGTGAGGGGGCGCACTTGGCATTGGGCGTGTAGGCCTGACGGAAGAGCAGGCCTTCCTTGGCGACACGGTCAAAGCTGGGTGTCTTGACCCAGGGCGTGCCGTAGGCGCTGGCGTGCGGACCCCAGTCATCGGCGATGGCAAAGAGGATGTTGGGCGGCGGCTCAGCAGCGAAGGAAAATGGGGAGGCTGCAGAGGTGAGGAGACAGAGAGAAAGAGCAAGAAAACGTGGCATCCGGTGAGAACGATGAAACTTGATGTTTCATTCCTTAAACACCTTCTGCAGATCCACCTTGTCTCCCAGATCGGCGGAGAGCTTCACCAGCCGCTCATACATCTCCTTTTTCTTCGCGGCATGCTCGGGCTTCTCAGCTAGATCGTTCATCTCCTGCGGGTCTTCAGAGAGATGGTAGAGGCGTAGCGCTTTGGCTTTTGGATAGGCGATGAGCTTCCAGCCGTCGTGGGTGACGGCGCGCTGCAGCTGCAGATACGCACCATACACAGACTCGTAGCTGGACTGCTTCTGCGTGCCCTTCAGCAACGGCAGCAGGCTGTGAAAGAAGACATGTTTTGGCTTCTCAGCTTCCGCCAGATCCAGCGCGGTGGTCATGACATCCTGCAAGTAGATGGCGCTGTCGTTTTTCGCGCCCTTGTCCACACCGGGTCCGGCCACGATGAACGGCACGCGCACGCTGTGGTCGTACATGTTTTGCTTGCCGATGAGCCCGTGATGCCCCACCGCCAGGCCGTGGTCAGCAGTGAAAAAGATCCACGTGTTGTCCGCCAGCCCGCTCTGGTCCAGCGCATCCAGGATCTTGCCGATCTGCACGTCCAGGTGCGTGATCAGTGCATAGTACTCGCTGCGGTGCGTCTTCACGGCCAGCTCCGTGCGCGGCATGGGTGCGAGGTTTTCATCCCGCAGTTTGTGCGCGCAGCCCATGGCGTCCTTGTAGGGATATTCGGGAATGAAGTTCTGCGGCATCTGCATGCGGCTCAGCGGATACATGTCCTGGTATTCCTTCGGTGCCTGTCGTGGGTCATGCGGGGCATTGAAGGCGGCGTAGATGAAGAAGGGCTTCTGCTGCTGCCTGGCATCGGTGAAGAACTCCAGCGTGTGATCCCGCACCACCTCGCTCCAGTGCCTGCCGCCCTCCCAGTAGCCGCCGAGAGTCTTGTCATAAGGGCTCCAGGCATCCGTCTGGTTTTCGATGGGGCGGTTGTAGGCGGTGGGCACGGTCTTGGGCATGCCATCGCGCACGTCAGCGGCCACGTCGAAGCACTTGGCCGCGTTGGTCTGCAGGTGCCACTTGCCGGTGATGTAGGTCTTGTAGCCAGCCTTGTTCATGAGCTGGGGCCAGAGCACGCCGTTCTGGCGCTCCTTGTCCGTGGTGTTGTACACCGCGTCTGCGCTCCACACGCTGCGCCCGGTATTCAGCATGGTGCGGCTGGCCACGCAAACGGCGCCGCTCCATGAACCCATGTTATACGCCCGCGTGAAGGTGGTGCCGCGTGCCGACAGACGGTCCAGATGGGGCGTGTCGATGTCCGTGTGCCCAAAAGCTCGCACGGCCTCATAGGTGAAATCGTCGGCAAAGAGGAAAAGGACGTTTGGCTTCGCGGCGTGGAGCGTGACGGTGAGCAGGAGGAGTGTGGTGAAGCAACGGAGCATCACTTGTGAACGCTCCGGAGAGTGCTTTTTGTCAGGGGAAGACGGCAGCCAAAGAGCGCCCAGGTTTGGCACAGAGGGGCAATGAAGCGGAAGGCGCAGAGTCCTTTGTTTCAAGCTCTGCCACCTTTGCGCCTCCGCCTCTCTCCGCCAAAAATCGAATCTCCCATCGTTCCGCTGCTGCCTGCGTCAATGTCCAGCCGAACCTACTTCTGCCGCTTCTTCCTCCCGGTTTCATTCTTCCACAGCACGATGTCAGCAAAATCATTGGCAGAGTCGGGCCCCTCTGTGCTGCGGCCGCGTTCGATGTCCGCCTTCAGGAGATCAAGGAGCTGGTTCACAATCTCGGGCTTGGTCTCGAAGAGGTTCGTGGTCTCGCCGATGTCGTTCTGCATGTCGTAGAGCTGGCCTTTGGGCGAACCCGCCGGCATTTGCTTTTCAGTGGGCGAGGACCAGCCGCCAGATCCTTTGGCCAGCGCGAGCTTCCACGGCCCCTGACGATAGGCGAAATGGCCGCTGATGGAGTGATGAATGACGCCATGCCGCGTGGAGACAATGGGCCGCCCCTTCAGCGCGGGCATAAAGCTGACGCTGTCTTCACAACTGCCCGCAGGCACCGGACGCCCGACGATCTCCGCGGCAGTGGCAAAGAAATCGACAAGACAAAGAAGCTGACTGGAGGTGGTGCCTGCGGCGATTTGATCCGGCCAGCGCACGATGAAAGGAATGCGGTGTCCGCCGTCCCAGATGTCCGCTTTGGAACCGCGCATGTTCGCACTGACCCTATGGCCCTGCTTGGCAAGCTTGTCGATGCCCGCCGCCTTCGAGCAGCCGTTGTCGCTGGTGAAGATGACAAGCGTGTTTTTCGTCATGCCGTTGCGCTCCAGCGCCTCTGCCACCGCAACCGCGACGTCGTCGGTCTGCATGACGAAGTCGCCATAATCTCCCAGACCGCTTCTCCCCTGCCATTCAGGAGAGGGAACGATGGGCGTGTGCGGCGACCCGAGAGGCAGATAGAGAAAGAAGGGCTCTTGTTTGCCTTTGCGTGAGTCGATGAACTCCACGGCCTTGCGTCGCAGGCGCGGCAGCATGTGCACCACTGCATCGTGTTCGATGACAGTGTCATTCTCGATGACTGCCTCCATGTCGCGTGCGTGGTGAAAGCCGTGGTAGTAGTCAAAGCCGCGCGTGACCGGCCCGTCGGGAATTTTGGCTCCGACCGGCGGAGTGTTGAAGTCTTTGGCGCTGTAAGGTTTGCCGGTCTGGGGTTCGAGATATTCGAAATTGAGGTGCCACTTGCCGATGATGGCCGTGTGATAGCCCGCGCTCCGGAGGAAGCTGGCGACCGTGGGGCGGTCCTTCGTGATCAAGCTTGGTGCAAAGCCCTCCACCACGCCGTTTTGCAGCTTGGTCCGCCAGCTGTAGCGGCCGGTCATCAGGCCATAACGTGTGGGCGTGCAGACGGAGGAACCCGAGTGCGCGTCTGTGAAGGTCATTCCCTGCGCCGCCAGCCGGTCGATGCCAGGCGTGGGGATCTTCCCATGCGCGGAATTGAGGCAATGCACATCCCCATAGCCCAGGTCATCGCACATCAGAAAGATGATGTTGGGCCGCTGCTCCGCGGCGAATGCTGCATGTCCGAGCGCGTACAATGAGATGATGAGCAGAAGCGAGCGCATGAATTCGTGAGGTGAAGTTACTCGGCCTTATCCCTGCCCTTTTTCTTCTTTTCCTTTTTCTGCTTCGCATACTCGTCGAGTTCAGCCGGGCGGGCGTCTTTGAACTGATCGAGGGCCGTCTGCAGTTTGACTGCAGCCGTTGCGGCATCGCCCTTGAGGTCCGTCACCTGGAGCGGTGACTTCTCTTCCACATCGTGGTCGAGCTCAAAGAATTTGCCGGTGCTGTAGAGCTTGTAGTGATGATCAAAGGCCTGCTCCACAGCGCCGCGTGCACCCACATTTGCCATCTGGCTGTCGCGCAGCGGCACCCAGTAGCTGTAGATCCAGTCACGCGGGCTGCCTTTCTCGCCGCGCACCTGCGGAAGGAAGCTGCGCCCGTCCAGAGGCAGCGTTTTCGGTGGTGCGATGCCCGAGGCCTCGCAGATCGTGGGTAGAAAGTCTGTCATGTCCACAAGGTCAGTGCAGACGGTGCCGGGCTTCATCGTGCCGGGCCAGCTCACAATCAGAGGCACATGCATGCCTCCGCGCGTGGTGCTGCCTTTTTCGCCATTCTGCTCGCTGCCGTCGGCCAGGGTGGAGGTGGTGCCGCGGCCGGTGCCATTGTCTCCGGTGAAAAGGATGAGCGTGTTTTCGCGCAGGCCCAGCGTGGTCAGCTCCTGAGCCAGCGCGCCGACCAGCTTGTCCATGTAGGCCACCATGTCGGCAAAGTGCTGCTGGCCGCCTTTTTTATTTTTCACACTGGGCTGGCCGTAGTCTTTGCTGTCCGGCGTGGCCTCGTAGGGGCCATGGGTCAGAATCATCGGGTAATAAAGGAGGAAAGGTTTGCTGCGATTGCGCCGGATGAAATCGAACGCAAACGCCTGGCACACATCGGGGCCATACTGGCCTTCCATGGCCTGCAGTTTGTCGTTCACTACCAGACTCGCGTTCGCATAGCGCTTGCCATGATCGAGGTAAGCCCACAGGCAGTGCTCGTCGAAACCAAAGTGTTTGGGTCCGCCATCATTCTGGCCCAGCTGCCATTTCCCGGTGATGCAGGTGGCGTACCCGGCCTCGTGAAACAGATGCCCAAACGTGGTCTGCGATTTCTCCAGCAAACCAAAGCGTACGTAGTTCCTCACGTTCGACTGGCCCGTCATCATCTGCACCCTGGTGGGCGTGCAGTTTGGCTGCGCGTAGCACTGCTCAAAACGCACGCCTTCCCGCGCCATGCGGTCCAGATTCGGCGTGTGATAAGAGGTGCCCCCATTCGCGCCGACGCACTCGTAGCCAAGATCATCGACCAGGATGACAACGACGTTTGGCTGCGCGGCAGAAAGCGTGCCGCTGAGGAGACCGAGCAGGGCGATGAGTCGGAGCATCGCGTGAGAACGGGCGGAAGGAGGCGTTTTGTCAGCAAACAGTCGGCCACCCGTCTGCCCCTCACTCTTCCGCCTCGTCATCGCGCCGGCACAATTGGTCACCCCAGAAGGTGGCCACCAGCAGGCTGCTCAGCGCGAGCAGAGCCAGGCCATTGAGCACGTGGAAATTGGTGACCCAGAAGCTTTTTCCCGTCAGGATCACGAAGATGCCCAGCGCCACCTGCACCGTGGGCAGAAACAGCAGCCACGCGGCCACGAGCCGGATTTGCGGCAGTGTGACCAGCCAGCGACGTGCGCGCACCGCCACGAAGAGGATCAGCACAGCCACGGTAAAGCCCCAGTATTTGTGGGCAAAGAGGAGAAACACATCCTCGGGATGAAATGCAGGCAGCCACTGCCCCTTGGTGGTGAGGATGTCATTCGCCGCAAGATGCGTGCGCTGGGTATGGCGCAGGCAGGCACCCAGCGTGAGCTGGCCGAAGACCCCGAGGAACAAGGCCAGCGACCAAAAACGCGCCTTGCGTGCCTCCGTGAGCGGCAGCACCAGCCGGCCCTCCGTCCACGTGCGCGAGGACGCAAAGGCGATGAAGACCAGCACACAGTAAAAGATCTGGCCGAAGGTGCCGTGAATGATGCCAAAGGGATCGGACATTTCCTGCACCCGGGCCGCTCCCAAGGCAGCCTGGATCATCACCAGCATCACCGCCAGCGTGGTGAGTCCGCGCATGAGCGTCCAGCGTTTCCCGATCCACGTCATGGTCAGCCAGCCAAATCCCAGCAAGGCTACAAAAGCGGCGATGGAATAGACGCGCAGCTTGATCAGCACGAAGAATCCTATGCCGCAGAGCACGATGCCCACGCCTTCCACCAGCGACGGTTTGCACTTTGAAAACTGCCAGAAGTACATGCCGAGCACCAGCCAGCCAATGATCATGGCGATCCACCGGTGCCCATGCTCCAGCAGCAGTGCCGGCACTTTGTACCAGCCTTCAGGATTGATCTTGCCGTAGCACAGCGGCCAGTCGGGCACCGCGAGGCCCACGTCCTCCGTGGTCACGGCCGCGCCCCACCAGATCAGCACCACACCCACCGCGAGGGTCAGCAGGGAATAGCGATGAAATGCGCGGTCGTGCATGTGAGTCATTTCAGGAACGCGCCCCAAAAGCAGAAGGGCAAAATAATGAGGTCATTATTTTGCCCTTCGGGTCAGCCCTCCTGACGGGGGATGGAAATCAATGAGCAGCAGGCTTCGGGGCGGCGGCTTCAGCAGCCTGGGTCTTCTTCAGCGCGGCGCCAGACTGTTCCTTGGCCCAGGAGTCGTAGTCGGCGGCAGGCACCACTTCGAGGATGGCCTTCATCTGGGCATGGCCCGGGCCGCAAAGCTGGCCGCAGATGATGTCCCAGGTGCCTTCCTTGACCGGCTTGAACCACATGTGGGCCTTCACGCCAGGGGTCGCATCCTGTGCGGCACGCATCGGCACCAGCGCCAGATTGTGAATCACGTCCTTGCTGGCCACGTCCACGATGACCGGGCGGCCCACCGGCAGCTTCATCGTGCCGGGGTTGATGAAGTCATCCTTGCCATTCGGGTCATGGAGATCCTTGCCCGTGGAGTTGGCGCCGTCGATGTTACGCGGATCCCAGGTGCTCAGCATCATGTCGCCGCCGGGATACTGGAAGTTCCAGAGGAACTTCTCACCGAGGGCGCGCATGCGGATCGTGTCCGGGGAGGTGGGGTACTCATCGGCCTGGCGGGACCACAGCGGGAAGGCAAAGCCCAGCAGCAGGATGGCCTCCACAATGACGACACCGATTTCAATGTGCGTGGTCGCATGGCCGCGGAAGCCATGGTAGTCGGCACGGGCGGTTTTCTTCTGGCGGAAGCGGTAGAAGGCGATGCAAAGGTAGATGGACCAGCCGATGCCCAGCACGACCATGAACCAGTGCACAAAGCCCAGCATGTGATCAACGAGGCCGCCATGCTCGGAAGCGTTTGCAGTCTGGCCCAGCCAGATATTGATGGAATCGATTTTCATAGGGGGGAAATTGGAGAAACTAAATCAGGTCCGCGCCGGCTGTGGCGCTGGCGCTGTTCTGGCGGCGGATGAAGGTGACGATGAAGGCCGCCGCGCAGATGAACATGAAGGCGAGGATGCCCAGCATGAACAAAATGGCAAAGCCCTGGGCCTGCCCGACCAGGCTGCCCTTGTCGGCCATGCAGGTGGCGCAGGCGAGAACGGATGTTGGAGGCACGCTGATCACGACTTAGACAATGATGGTGCGCATTTTTTTGACCAGGTACCACACGCCGTAGACCAGGAGCGCCACGCAGAGCAGGCCCGCGTAGTTCTTCAACCCGGCGGCTCCGGCATTGGCGGCTTCCTCAGGCATGAACTGCAGCCACAGCCAGAACGCGGCATCGCACAGAATGGCGAAGACGAGAAAGACGATGTGGAAATGCTTGAGGGACATGGCCGGGGTGCGGGTTACTGCTGTTGTTCGACGGGGGCATAGAAGCCCTTGAACTGCAGCGGGTCTTCGTGGGAAAAGATGAAGAGGGCAAACAGGGCGATCGCGAACGCCACCGTGAAGGCCAGGATCTTGTAGATCAGCGCACGCTCATGATTGAGATGCATGAAGATCAGCGCCACGAGCGCGGCTTTGATCGTCGCCAAAATCATGCCCGCCAGGATGTTCAGGCTGTGGGTGGGCATCTCATAATAGGAGAGTCCCACGGTAGCAGCGCTGGCCAGGATCAGGATCCCGCCAATGATCAGGTACTTCTTGATCGATTTTTGAAGTTCTTCGATGTTGTCAGCCATGGCTATGGGGAAGTGAAATTAGAGGAGATACAGCAGCGGGAAGAGGAAGATCCAGACCAGGTCCACGAAGTGCCAGAACAGGCCGCCGACTTCGACGCGGTTGGCGAGATGTTCTGGATCCTGACGCAGGCGCTTGCCGTCAAACACCAGGAAGTAGAACAGCACGCCAGCACCTGCGACCACGTGCAGCCCGTGCAGGCCGGTCAGGGTGAAGTAGATGGCGTAATAAGTGTTCAGCTTTGGCGTGAAGTTGGAGAAGAAGGTGAAGTCCTTCTTTTCCAGCACCAGCGTGGGGTGATGCGCGTGGGCGCCGCCATGGCCTTCAGAGGGTGCGTGGGCTTCAGCGCCATGCTTGTCGCCGTGGGCTTCGCCTGCTTTCGGGGCTTCCGGAGAATTGAGCGGCAGGATCAGGGACTCCTTCTGCAGAGTGGCAGAGCGGGACTTGTCACGGTCCGGGAAATCCTTCTCAAACTTCGCGATGTGGTGTTCGCGGTTTTCCACGAAAGCTTTCTGCCAGCCTTCACCCAGATAGCGGTGGTCAAAGGCCAGGGACTTCTCAGACACCGCCACACCACGCGCGTCGATGGCGTCCACTTCGATCGTCAGCTTGTCATCCGCGAGCTTGCCATTGGCGGCGGTGCCGTCGCGGAAAACGAGCTGGTTCTCGGTGTAGTTGAAGATTTCGGAGGGCTTCGCGGCAAACTTGATCGGCGCGGAAGCCACGAGCTTCACCTTGGTGTCTGGCACCACATTGTAGATCTTCGCAGCCCGGAGCTTCTCATCAGCCACCTGCTGGGCATACGCGGCTTTGGAATCGCCGGAAGCCTTCAGGCTGTCCGCGAGTTCCTGAGCCTGCCTGGCGGCTTCGAACAGCTCCTTTTTCTTCTCAGCAAGGAGCTTCTGCGCCTGCTCCATGGCACTTGCGTGCAGTTCGCCAAAGGTCTTGTCATTGAGCTCCTGCTCCGTGCCGGAGGGGAACTTGAACTTCGGCGCCGTGCCTTGAATGAAGGGAAGCACATGCTCCACCGGGCCGGCGTCCACCGCTTTGTTTGAACCAGCGATCGTGAGCTCAAGCTCGGTCACGTTGTCAAATTTGACCTGGTAAGGGATGAACTCGTCGTTTGCATCCTTCGGCATGTGGCCGGTGAGGATGGTGCCGTCCGTAAGTTTCACGGCATAGTGCTCAAACTTGGCCTTGTACTCCAGGGACTTGTTGATCATGAAGATCGCCGCGCAGGCCACGGTGACGCCCATGTTGATGCGGTACCAGCCAAACTTGCGCATCTTCAGCATGGCCCACGCCATGACCACCGTCACGGATGAGGCGATGAGAACGACGGTGTTGACGAAGCCAAGCGTCACATTCAGGTCATGCACCGGCCATGGATAGTCGGCACCGACGCGAAGGAAGATGTAGGCGGAGAACAGGCCGCCGAAGAGCATGACTTCCGAGGCCAGGAAGAGCCAGATGCCGATCTTGGCATTGTAAAGACCGGTGTCTGGACGGGCGTGAACGGTGTAGGGGATGTCCATTGAAGTAGTCGCGGTGCGCGGTTCGGAGTTCGCGGTTTAGTGGTGCGCCGGTGCTTTTTCAGCGATGGCTTTGAGGTCGGGTTTACCGGGTTCGGATTCCCACTGCGGATAGAAGTCGCTGCCATGGCCGGGAACGCTGTACTCATAGGGTCCGCGATGGGCGACCGGGTCGAACAGGAAGTTGCCGTGCGGAGGAGGCGTCGGCGTGGCCCAGTCCAGCGTGGTGGCGTTCCATGGGTTGTCGCTGTTGGATTTCTTGCCACCCTTGATGCTGAACCAGAAGTTGAAGATGAAGGGCACCTGGCCGATCGCGAGGATGAAGGCGCCGATGGACATGACCACGTTGAGCGAGAGCATGTTGTCCGGAATGTTCAGGCCAAAGAAGGCGCCGATCTTGTGGGTCAGCGTGGTGGTCCAGTGGCTCATGGCATGGGTGTTTTCGAAGTACTTGCCGCCATCATACCAGCGGCGGTGGAAGCCGGCCATGCCCTGGATGAACATGGGGGCGAAGACAAGGTTCATGCCGAGCAGGGAAGGCCAGAAGTGCAGCTTGCCCAGCTTGTCGCTCATGAACCGTCCGGTGATTTTCGGGAACCAGTGGTACACGCCTGCGAATAGCGCGAAGATCGTTCCTGGCGCGACCACGTAGTGGAAGTGACCGATCACGTAGTAGGTGTCGTGCATCGCAAGGTCGATGAAGGAGAATGCCAGCGGCAGGCCCGTGAGACCGCCGATGCCGAACATCGGCAGGAAGGCGGAGGCGAAGAGCATCTGTGTATTGAACCGGATGGAGCCGCCCCAGAGGGAAACCATCATGCAGGTCAGCAGCACCACCGAGGGAACCGAAATGAGCACCGTGGTGATCTGGAAGTAGGTGGACATCATGGTGCCCATGCCGGTGAGGTACATGTGGTGCGCCCAGACCAGGAAGCTGAGGAAGCCGAGCGTCAGCACGGAGTACACCATCGACTTGTAGCCCCACAGCGGACGGCGGGCGTTGCAAGGGATGACTTCGGAGAGAATGGCGAAGGCCGGAAGGATGAGAACGTACACCTCAGGATGCGCCAGGAACCAGAACAGGTGCTGGTAGAGCAGCGGGCTGCCGCCACCCGAGATGTCCAGGTGCTTGCCACCTTCCATCAGGCCGGTCGGAAGGTAGAAGGAGGAGCCAAACACACGGTCGGAGAGCTGCAGCAGGGCGGCCACTTCCAGCGGCGGGAAGGCCAGCAGAAGCAGGAAGCCGATGACGAACATGGCCCAGCAGAAGAAGGGCATCTTCATCCATGCCATGCCCTTGGTGCGCAGGTTGATGATGGTGGCGATGAAATTGACGGAGCCGAGAAGGGAGGCCGAGATGTTGAACACCATCGCCGTAAGCCACCAGGTGTGGCCGTGGCTCCAGACGCTCGTCACACCAATGTTAGCCGTGGAGGCAAGCGGCGAATACATCGTCCAGCCCGTCTGCACCGGGCCGGTGCCCACGAAGAAGCTCCACATCATCAGCACGCAGCTGATGAAGAACAGCCAGTAGCTGGCCATGTTCAGGCGGGGGAAGGCCATGTCGATCGTGCCGATCTGCAGCGGCATCACGAAGTTGCCGAAGGCTGCGAAGCCCAGCGGCACAATGCCGAAGAACACCATGATGGTGCCGTGCATGGCGCCGAGCATGTTGTAAAGCTCGCCGTTCAGGGAGCCGTCGGCGCTCAGCCAGCGGCCAAACATGCCTTCGAAAAGGTCGCGAATGCCCGGGACGGAGCGGATGAACTCGATCGCCGGCACCGGAACGTTCGGATAGGCGATGCTCCAGCGCATGAGCAGCATGAGGAAGAATCCAAACAGCAGGAAGATCATGCCGGTCAGGCCATACTGAATGCCGATGGTCTTGTGATCACTGGAGAAGATGTACTTCCAGATGAAGCTCTGTTCATGGTGCCCGTGCGCATGGTCGTCATGCGAATGATCGTGGGCGTGATCGTGAGTGGTGGCGGCGGCGCTCATAGGCTGGTGGTCAAAGGGTCAGAGGGGATGGGCATTCGCAAAGTCGAACTCGAAGTCGGCGGTGGCCTTGCCGTCACGGACGGTGACGGTGTGTGTGATGCTTTGCGGAAACTGCGGGTGCCAGGCTTCAACGGTGTATTCACCGTCAGCCAGCGCACGTGAGATGGTGAAACGGCCGTCCGGAGCGGAGACCGCGCTGTGCACGCCATCGTGCACGTACACCCAGGCGTTCATCCAACGATGAACGTCGCACTCCAGGCGATAGATGCCGGGTGTGCTGAAAACCTTGACGTTTTCATCACCCCGGGAGGGCTGGCCAAAATTGTCGATGTTGCTGCTCTTACCCTGCGCCTCATAACGTGCCACGCGGATGTTGTGAAAAGTGAGGTCACTATTGTGAAAACGCACGCTCTGGCCGGGCTGGATGGACAGCGTGTGCGGCACAAACTCACACTTCGTCTGGTCCATCATCGGCGCGCTGGGCGCATTGCTGGCACGCTGGCTGCCACGCACGGTGATCACAGCGTCCGCGAGCGAACCGTCCGCGGCCACTTTCCAGCTGGCGTCCAAAATCTCACCGTGTCCGGTGCAGAACGGGTTGCCTCCGACATCGACGGCCTTCTTCAGCTTCGCGGGATCGGCGCCTTTCAGCGTCACTTTGCCGGTGATGCTCGTTTTTTCGGCAATCTCAACAGCGGGAGGCAGTTTTGCTTCCGCTGCCGCTTCAGGCATCTTGCCGCAACTCACGTTTGCGATCAGCATGACGACTCCGAAGGCAGCCCAAGGTGCCTGGCGGGAGACGGTTTGCTTCACACGGGTCATCGCGGTTTGAAATTACTTGGCGGCAGGTGCTGCGGCGGCTCCGGGCACTTCGCCGGGCACATCTTTTTTAGCGAAAGGCTCAAGCTCCGGCGCGGTCCACTGAGTGCTGCGTTTTTCTTCCTCGCGCACCTTGGCCACCATTTCCTTGGTGATCATGCTTCCCTTGTTGCTCCAGGTATTGCGCACAAAGGTCAGCACGTTCGCAAGGTCTTCCGAAGACATCGTCGCGCCGAAGGCCTGCATGCCGCCGGGGGTGTTGAAGCCCTGGCCCTTCACGGTCACAGGTCCGGTCAGACCATGCTGCACGATGCGGATCAGGCGCTCCGTGCCGCCGAGCACGTATTCAGAGCCATCGAGGGGAGGGAACTGGCCGGGGAGACCACCACCATTGCCCTGATGGCAGCCACCGCAGACGGCATAGCCGGCGGCGCCTTTTTTCATGGCCTTGGCAAATGGATCTGCGGCTCCACCTTCGCCTTCTTTAGTCGGGCGCGGATCGCCACCCTTGGCCAGGGAGAACGGATTGCTCACTTCAAAGGTCCAGCCGCCGGTCATCGGGCCAAGCTGGCTGCCAGCGATGATGGCCACGAGAAAGAGCAAAAAGATCGCTCCCAAGGGTGCGGGCTGGCTTTCGGGAGCGAGATCTTCTTTCTCGCGCTTCACGGCGGAGTGAAGGCGGTCGAGATCGGTGCTGTCTGGATGGGCGGGTGCGCTCATGGGGCGTGCGGGTCGCGGGAGGGGCTACTTTTTGGCGGGAGAGGCAGCGACGGCTGCGCCCTGTCCGGGGACGGGATAATCCTTTTTCAGAGACTGAAGGTATTCGACGAGCTGCTCGGCTTCTTTAGTCGGGACGACTTCATAGCCGGCTTCTGGTGCAAACTGCTTTGGCAGTTTCAGAGCTTGCTTGGAGGCGGGACCCTGCTGCTTCTGCACCTTGTAGAGGTTCTTGTAGGCAGGCATCGTGCTCCAGTCATGCACCGCGCGGGGAGCATAGAGGTGCAGGTGCAGCGTTGCGGCATCCGGTGCGCGCCAGCCGAAGTTGGCAAGGTCCGGACCCACACGCTGAATGCCAAGCAGGGCGTATTTTTCGCCAAGGTAGTCTGCCAGCACGTTCGGGCGCGCAGGCTTTTCAGGGCGGGCTTCCTGATCCTGTCCCCAGCCTCGGTACCAGCCGTCCAGGCCGAGCTGGACCGGACGGATCATCTGGGTGTGGCACTGGTTGCAGCCTTCGCTGATGTAGACGAGCTGGCCCTGGCCATTGATTGGGGCGGGTGGGAAGTAGCCTTCGACGCCGTCCTTTTCCTTATCATAGGCGACGGGGGCGAGCTGCTCGTACTTCATCGCTGGAAGAACGATGAGGCACAGCCAAGGCAGCCCGAAAGAGGCGGCGAGACCGAGAATGAAGGTGCGGAAGTTCGTCATGCGTGGGCTTCGTGGGGAAGAGCGTGATCGTCATGGTGTTCGAGCAGGGTGGGGGCCGAGCTGCGGCGACCCAGGCCTGCGACCATGAGCAGGAGGTGAAGAAGGAACATGAAGTTCGAGAAGCTGATGAGCGCCCAGGCCACGGCGCGGGAAACCACATACGGACGGGAGTTCACCACGTGGTTCATGAAGGTCTGGTCCCAGTGCTCCGGATCATTCAGATCCGCGCCCTGCTGCCAGCCGGCCACCAGGCTCATGATGACGATGGTGCCCACGCCGTAGACGGAGAACCAGAAGTGGTTGCGGATCAGACGCACGCTGAGCCATTCACAGCCCGAGAGGCGGGGGACGATGTAGTAGATGGCACCGAAGACGCACATGCTGAAGAAACCGTACACGCTCACCGTCTGGAAGGCATACCAGGACTGGGTGAACTGCATGTTCGCTCCCGTCCAGAAAGCCGAATTCAGCGCCAGCACCAGACCGGAGACCGGGTAAAAGATCGCTCCGAAGAAGATGAAACGCAGCGTGGGGCTCGTGGCCACGGCGCTGTGCTTGCCCAGCGTGGTGAGATGATGGTTCAGGCCGACAAGACCCACCGGGATCAGCAGCAGGACGCCAGTGCAGGCACCCACGGAGGACATCCAGGCCGGAAGCGGGCCGCCCATGTATTTCTGCATGCCGGTCCAGCCGCCGAGGATGGCCAAGCTCCAGAAACCCGCGGAAGCGAGCTGTGCGGAGGCGATGGGCTGTCCGGTGATCTTCGGAATGAAGTAGTAGGCAGCGCCGACTCCGACGGGCACGAAGAACAGCAGGATCACCGTGTGAATGTACCAGGCATCAATGCCGGCGCCGATGGCTCCGAGGCCGGGCAGGCAGTGCAGGGCCACGTTGGCCGTGATGAAGATCCAGGGGAACCAGAAGCAGGCGCCCAGAATGTACCACGTGCTGACCATGAAGCCTTCGGGGCGGAGGGCGCGGCCAAACATGCGGGCGATCGGCCAGGCGTAGCAGAGGAAGCAGGCCAGCAGCACCGGCCACACAAACTTCGGCATCTCCAGCCACTCGATCGAGGTGCTCTTGCCCATCAGGATGGCGAGAATGCCCACGGTGATGGTGATGTTCCAGAACACACCGGCAGTGATCAGGAGGCTCTTGCCGCCCTTTAGCTCCTGACCCGAGCGGCGGGCCATGATCCAGAGCATCACACCCAGCGCGGCCTGAACTCCCCAGCCATAGACGAGGGCGTTGATGTGCGCGGGCTGCAGGCGGCCGTAGGCAATGTAAGCGCAGTCGCCGAGGAACTCAGGCTCGACCAGCTTGATCGCGGCAAGAACGCCGAGAAGCGTGGAGAGCATGAGCCAGAAAGCTCCGTTTGTGAAAAGGAAGAGCACGGGGCCTTTCACCGACTTGTCGATCGCCGCGCGGCGAAGATTGTCGGCCTGAAGGTCTGTGTCAGGGGTGGCGGGAGTGGTCTGCATGACTTACTTGGGCGGAGCGGGTGCGGCAGGGGCGGGAGCAGGAGCTGCGGGAGCAGCCGGTGCGGTTGCGGGAGCTGGGGCTGCCGAAGGGGCAGGAGCCGCCGGAGGAGCAGCGGGCGCCGCAGCTGGGGCAGGGGCCGCAGCGGCAGCTTGTTTGAGCTGGGTGGGCGATCCGGGGACCACCTGTGTGCTCGCTTCTTCTGCCTTGGCGGCCAGGTCTTTGAATGATTTTGCAAACACGTCCGCCTTCTTCTTGGGGTCGTTCAGACCCAGGCTGGCGAGGCTCTTTGCCTGGGCGGCAAGAATTTCAGCCGTGTTGTCCTGGCGCTCCTTCTCGCGCGGGTCAAAGCCCTGCTTCGAGTCGTTGGCTGCCTGGATGAGGATGAAGAGCACGGCGAAGCCTGCGAAGGCTCCCAGCACCCACGTAAACGTGGCTCCGGCTTTTTTGGGTTGATCGGGCTGCGACATGGAAAATCGGGGACGGGGAATCAGTTGACGACGTTGACGGACTCGATGAGGCGCGGATCACGCCATGGATACAGGCTGAACTTGGACAGGCTGCGCAGGTAGAGGAAGCCCATGGTGCCAAACACCGCGAGCAGCGCGGCAAGATCCTGCACCCAGGCGCCGGAAACAAACACTCCCTTGCCCAGCGAGGGGCCGCGCTCGGGAATCACGATCCAGTAGATGTCCACGAGGTGCATGAAGAGAATCCAGATACAACCCACGCTGATGACGACCGGGTTCTTCTTGAGCTTCTGCGAAAGGAGGAACAGGAACGGACCGATGAAGTGACCCAGCAGGATGAAGATGGAGACGTAGCGCCATTCCTCCGTGTTGCGGGTCAGGTAGAAGCGGGTTTCTTCCGTGATGTTGGCATACCAGATCAGGAAATACTGGCTGAAAGAGATGTAGGCCCAGAACACCGTGAAGGCGAACAGCAGCTTGCCCATCAGATGGTAGTGCTCGTCCGTGACGACCTTCTGCAGGTAGCCCAGGCTGCGCAGCCAGCTGACGACCAGGATGGACACTGCCATCGAAGACCAGGCGCAGCCGGCAAAGATGTACACACCCCACATCGTGGAGAACCAGTTGTAGTCCAGACCCACCAGCCAGTCATACGCGGCAAAGGTGACCGTCAGGGCGAAGGGCAGCAGCACAATGCAGGAGAACTGGCGGGACCAGATCGTGTGCTTGATGTCGCCATCCTGCTCCTGTTTCACCGACCTGCCACGCAGGGTGCTGGCGATGACCCAGAGGATGATGAAATACAGCACGAAGCGCACCTGCCAGCTGAACGCCGAACTCAGCGTGAAGGCGCCGAAGTGCTCGGTGAGGTTCATGTAGCCAAATTTGGAGACCAGCACATGCAGGTGGGGATTGTCCGCCGCCATGTGGTGCAGCGCTTCTCTCACCGTGCCACCGTGCTCGCTCGCCTGCTTGGCTGCGGCGCGATGATGGTTCATCCACTCATACAGCGGTGACTGCACCGCAGGGATGAGGAGGGGGGAGGTCAGAAGAGCCAGCGGGATGACCATGTTGGCCAGGTTTTCCCAGATGCGGCGCACGGCAACGCCCCAGCTCGAGTTCGAGGCGCTGTGGAGCAGGATCCAGAAGCAGCCACCCACCACGAAGGTGAAGACGAAGAAGATCGCGAACAGCCAGGAGTAGGCGAAGGTGTCTGTGTTGGCGTAGAAAAAGTAGGCCGAAGCGGCGAGACCGACCAGGCCTAGGAGGCCCAGCGTACCAATGAGCTTGCTGCCCTTGGCTGGTTCGAATTTTTCTCCGCCCTGGGGCAGATCGTTGAAGGTGACGTGGTGACTCATGCCGTGTTTCGCGTGATCGGGCCGTTACTGGAGGGGAAGGGTGACGCCGGAATCTTTAGCGGCGGTTTGCAGAGTGCGGATGTAGGCCACGATGGCCCAGCGGTCGCGCAGGGTGATGTTGCCGCCGTAGCCGCCCATCAGGCCTTTGCCGTTGGTGATGACATCAAAGATGGCACCATCCGCGCGGTAGGCGGCTGCGTTGGCCTTGTCCAGATTGCCAGGCTGCTGGAAATTGAAGGCGGTGAGAATGCCATACTTGGAGGTCACGCCCTTGCCATTGCCGGAAGCACCGTGGCAGATCGCGCAATGAATGTTGAAACGCTGCTCGCCGCGCTTCAGGAAAGCTTCCGTGAACACCGTGCTGTCTCCGGTGATTTCCTTGGGGAGGCCGTCGCCATAGAAGTCGCCCATTTTGCCGGTGCTATAGTAGTCAAGACCGCTGGTGAAAGCGACGCGCGCTGGCGCAGCTTTCTTTTCCTTGGCGTCCACGGCTGCGACTGAGGGGATTTCAAATCCCATCGGCTGCGTGCCTTTGACGGGCATGCGGGCACCACGGCCGTCAGCGAAGAATTCGCTGGTGGCCTGATACTTGATTTTGGCCTGATGGTCCATGTCAGGCAGGATTTCGATCGGCGGCAATTCGGACTTGCTGCCACGGAATCCAAACGCGCTCACAATGATCGCGCCGACAAACAGATAGCTGAGAAAGAAGTACTTCATGGTGCGGGTAAGCGAGGCTTAGATTTCGTCCTCCACGAGTTCGATGTTCTTGCCGCCGGCTTTTTCGAGAAGGGTCTTGGTGCCTTCCTGGGAGAATTTGGGGTCGCGGGCTTCGATGCAGACGAAGAAGCCGTCGTCGGAGAACTTGCTGAAGTTCTTGGAGACAAACAGCGGGTGGTTCCAGCGTGGCAGGCCGATGAGTGCCAGCAGGCCGAACAGTGTGGTGAAGGCGCTGAAGAGAATCGTCAGCTCAAACATCACCGGGAAGAAGGCCGGAAGCGTCCAGATGTCCGTGGGCTTGCCCTGCACGACCGTGGGATAGGTTTCCACGATTTTCTGCAGGAAGCCGAGGCCGATGTGGCTCCAGAAGTTGGTCTGAGTGATCGTTTCCAGGGTGAAGGCCACCGTGGTGCCGGTGATGCCGCCGCAGAAGACGAACATGGGCAGCTTGGAGCGTGGATTGCCCATGGCGTCGTCCATTCCGTGAATGGGGAAGGGGGAATGGACGTCCCAGCGCTGATAACCGGCATCGCGCACATGCTCGGCGGCATGGTAGAGATCCTTCACGCTGTCAAATTCAGCGAGGTAGCCGTGGACTCGTTTGAGGGTGGTGCTCACAGTCGGGGTGCGGTTATAAGGTTAGGCGGCAGCGGCAACGGGTTTGGCGACGTGGCGGTCTGGGTAGTCCATGAGGTCCTCCTCCTGGATGCCCTTCTCGGCGTGGTCGTCGGCATGAGCGTTCGACTGTGGCAGGACGCCTTTCACTTCTCCAATCGCGATGACTGGCAGGAAGCGCAGGAACAGAAGGAACAGCATCATGAAGAAGCCGAAGGTGCCGAGGAAGGTGTACTTATCCACCCAGGTGGCTTCATACACGCGCCAGGAACCCGGCGTCATGTGGCGCTCAAGGGTGGTGGCGATGATGACGTAGCGCTCGAACCACATGCCGGCGTTCACAAACATGCAGACGATCATGACCACCCACACATTGTGGCGGCACCAGCGGCTCCAGAACAGCTGCGGGGCAAACACGTTGCAGCCAAACATCCAGTAGTAAGCCCAGGTGGAAGGACCGGTCAGACCGCGCAGAGTGAAGGCGGCCGCTTCATACGGGTTGGCGCTGTAGTAGGCCACGAAGAGCTCCATGCAGTAGGCGTAGCCGACGATCGTGCCCGTGAGCAGGATGATCTTGGCCATGTTGTCCACGTGCTTTGGCGTGATCAGGTCGTCCAGGCCGTAGATGCGGCGCACTGGAAGCATGAGCGTCAGCACCATCGCGAAACCGCCGAAGATGGCGCCTGCCACGAAGTAGGGCGGGAAGATGGTGGTGTGCCAGCCAGGAACCACGGAGGTGGCGAAGTCGAAGGACACGACGGAGTGCACGGAAAGCACCAGCGGTGTGGAGAGAGCGGCCAGCAGCATGTAGGCCGTCTCATAGTGGCTCCAGTGGCGGTTGCCACCGCGCCAGCCGAGGGCGAACAGGCCGTAGAGGAACTTCTTCAGGCCGGGACGGCAGCGGTCACGCAGTGTCGCAAGGTCAGGGACGAGGCCGAGGAACCAGAACACGAGGGAGACGGAGAAGTAAGTCGAAACCGCGAACACGTCCCAGAGCAGGGGAGACTTGAAGTTCTGCCAGATGGCGTTGGCGTTCGGGATCGGGGCCAGGAACCACACCATCCACACACGGCCGACGTGGAAGGCCGGGAAGAGACCGGCGCACATCACGGCGAAGATTGTCATGGCTTCCGCAGCGCGGTTCACGGACGTACGCCACTTCTGGCGGGTCAGGAACAAGATGGCGGAAATGAGCGTGCCAGCGTGGCCGATACCGATCCAGAACACGAAGTTCGTGATGTCCCAGGCCCAGGCGACCGGCTGCTTCTGTCCCCACACACCGACGCCGGTGGAAATGAGGTAGGTGAAGCAGAACACCATGAGGCCGGTGAGCAGCACGGAGGGGACAAACAGGATCCACCACAAGGCGGGCTGCTTGTTTTCCACGATGCCGCAGATGCGGTTCGTGATCCAGGAATAGGATCGGTTGTTCAGCACCAGCGGCTCGCGGTCGAGGATGCGCGGTGTGTTTTTAGCTGTAGCGGAGGCGTCCATGTGTCCGGTTTAGAATTGGTTGTTGCTCCACACGGCGATGTTTTCTGCGCCGGGCATGTTCTTGTTCGGATTGCGCAGACGGGCGAGGTAGCTCGTGCGCGGGCGGGTGCCGATGTATTTGAGCAGCTGGTAATCGCGTGGTGATGTTTTCGACTGGGCCACGGCGGATTTCGCATCGGCCATGTCTCCGAAGATGATGGCTTCCGCCGGGCAGGCCTGCTGGCAGGCGGATTTGATGGTGTCGGTCGGCACCCGGAAGTTCTTGGTGTCGCGCTGCACCTGCTTCTGCAGGATTTTGGCGGACTCCAGACGCTGCACGCAGTAAGTGCACTTCTCGATGACGCCGCGCATGCGGACGGTGACGTTCGGGTTGCGCTGGAGGCGAAGGCTTTCGTCTTCCTTCTTCTCGCCGAGCGGCCCGGCGTAAAGATTGCCGACTTTCATGCCGAGCACCTTCGTTTCGATCAGCGGATTGCGCTTGTTGTAGTCGAACCAGTTGAAACGGCGGGCGGTGTAAGGGCAGTTGTTCGCGCAATAGCGGGTGCCAATGCAGCGGTTGTAGGCCATCGCGTTCAGGCCGTCCGGCGTGTGGACGGTGGCGTTCACCGGGCACACGGTTTCGCACGGTGCCGCTTCGCACTGCTGGCAGGCCACGGGCTGGTGCACCATTTCGGCGTTTTCCAGCTGCTCCGGCGTGGCGTTGTCCACCGCGAAGGTGCTTTCCTGATCGACGTTGTTCTTGCCCCACTTCGGCACGGCGAAGTAGCGGTCCATGCGGATCCACTGCATCACGCGGCCTTTGCGGACTTGGTCTTTGCCGACGACGGGAATGTTGTTTTCGCTCTGGCAGGCGACGATGCAGGCCGTGCAGCCAATGCACTTGCTCAGGTCGATCGTCATGCCCCACTGGTGCTGCTTCTCGTAGTCGAAGCCGTCCGGATTCTCCTCGGACTTCACGCCCACCTGGCCTTTGTAGAAGGAGATGTTTTCCGGGATGTGGGCGTCCATGCCCGTCTTCTGGGCAAAGGCCGTGTCCTTGTTGAAGGTTTCCAGCGTGCCTTCGCGATACAGCGCGCGGCCTTCCATCGTGTTGTGCTCCTGCGTGATGGCAAGTTCAGCGACGGCGGGCAGCACATCGATCTTGGCTCCGCTCAAAACAAACGTGCCGGGCTGCTTGCGCAGCGCATAGGCGTTCACTCCGCGGCCGCCACCAACCACGCCAACGCCTTCCTGGCCGTAGCCAAGCTGAACGGTGATGGAGTTGGACACATGCCCCGGGGCTTCAATGGCAGGGATTTCGATGGAGGCTCCACCGACGGTAATTTTGACGTGCTGGCCTTCTTTGAGACCCAAGCGATGGAAGGTGGCGGAACCAATCCAGGCCGCGTTCTCCCAGGTAAGCTTCGTCACCGGATCGGGTGCTTCCTGCAGCCAGGCGTTGTTGGCGTAACGTCCGTCATAGACGCTGGAGTCAGCCACGAGCACCACTTCGAGTGCTTCTGCCGTAGGAGCGGTCACAGCTGCGGCCTTGCCCACGAGGCCACCCACAGCGGCGGCGTTCGGCGTTCCGGTTGCCTTCGTATAGGCAGAGCCTTTGAGGAAACCGTCACGCAGGGTGAAATTCCATTTCTTCTCGTCCATGCTGCCTGCCACGGTGGCGAAAGTGTCGCGCACTGCGGTGTAGGCTGCATCTTCAGCAGGAGCGGCTGGTGCAGCACCGGCGGCGGCAGGCGCAGCGGCTTCGGCCGGACCCAGTTTCTTACGGCCGAGGAGTGCCAGGAGCACTTCCACACGGCTGGCACCGTCATACAGAGGTGCGATCATCGGCTGGACGACGGAGTAGGTACCGTCAGCAGCACGCACGTCTCCCCACACTTCCAGGTAATGAGCGGCTGGAATGTGCAGCGCGGCCTGGGTGGCCGTGACATTCTTCAGCATGCCGACGTGAACGAGATTCACTTTCTTCTCCTTCACGAGCTTGGCCAGTTCGGCAGCGTCCGGAGCGTCGTGATAGAGGTTGGCAGAGGTCAGCGAGACCAGCGTCTTCAGCTGGCCGCCGGCGATGGCTGCCTGCAGATCGGCGAAGGTGCCGAGCTCAGGGCCGACGGGAGCCTGCAGCAGGTCCACCACGGAATCGTAGGCGCCCAGGGCGTTGTTGATCGAAGCCACCAAGGCGTGCACTTCAGCGCCGTAGCGGGAACCGGCGAGAACGACGGACTTGCCCTTGTTGTCGATCAAGTCACGCACTGCGGGTGCGATCCAATTTTTGAGATCTTCAGAAGCCGTGTCGGCCAGAGCCTTTGCGGAGCTGTCTCCGAGCTGGGAGGCGATGAGCGCTGCTGCCACCGGGATGAGGCTGGCTGGGAGCGGCTTGCGATGGTCGGCCATGCCGCCGGTCAGCGTGTAGCGGTTTTCCAGAACGTACAGGCGGTTCATCTCCTGCTCTGGCGTACTCTTGTCTGTGGCACGCTTCTTGGTGAAGGCGGAGATCGGCTCGCCCGCCACCGGGTCCACGCCGAGGAAATCGCAGTCCAGCGAGAGGATGCGCATCGCGGAGCCGAGCTTCACGAAGGTCTTCACATTCGCTCCCAGGACTTCCTTGTTCGCTGCAGCCTGGCCTTCGCCGCCGAGCGCCTCATACTGGTAGAACTTGATCTGCGGGTAGGCGGTCTTCAGCTCGCCCAGCAGGCGCTGATACGTCGGGGAGGAGGAACCGCCCATCACGATGCCAAGGCTGGCACCGGAGGATTTTTTTGCTTCTTCCACGGCCTTGCCCAGCAGGTCATTGGCCTTGGCCCAGGAGAGGTCCTTGCCTTCGCCCATGGGCTTCTGCGAGCGCTCAGGGTCGTAAAGATCGAGCACGGAAGCCTGTGCAAAGCTGTCCATGATGCCACCCACCGGATGGAGGGGATTGGGGGCAAGATGCGTCGGACGGCCTTCATGCGTGGTGACCACCAGCGGCACGGCACCGCCATGATGCGGCATGGTCGTTGCATACAGGAGAGACTTGCCCGGAATCATCCACTCCACATGCTGAGTATAGGGGAGGATGTTGACGATCGGACGGCGGCAGCTTGCCAGACCCATCATGCCAACGCTGGCACCCATGATCTTCAAGAAGTCACGGCGGCTGTTCTCACGCTCTTCTTCATTGAGCGTATCTCCCGCGGGGAATTCACGGCCCAGATTTTTCAAGAAATCTTCACGGCGGTCCAGTTCGGCGACGCTGCGCCAGTAGCGCTTGGCGTTTTGCGGCTCCTCAGGATGCTTCCAAATGCGTTTCATGTGTCAGGAAAAGGGGCGGCGGGTTAGCGGTGGCAGGCGGTGCAGGATTCCGGCGGCTGAATCTGCCAGTGCTTCTTGATCTGGGTGCCCACTTCAGTCTGGGTCACTTGTTTGCCGTAAGTCTTCTCAGCCAGGGCGAGGATGTCTTCGATGCCATTGGCCGTGGCGCCTTCGCCGGCGATGGTGGTGGCGATTTCACTCGGTGCCACCTTCTTGTCGATCAGGCCTTGGTAGAAATCAGCACGCTTCAGGTCGCTCGGCTTGTAGTTCAGATTGGTGATCTGCTCCAGCGGGCGCAGGTTCTTCTCAGGATTGCGGTGGCAGTCCAGGCACCAGCCCATCGACTGCGGCTGGTCGTGGCGCACGACTTCCATCTCGTTGATCTTGCCATGGCAGTTCACGCAGGAAATGCCGCGGTTGAGGTGGGCGCTGTGGTTGAAATAAACGTAGTCAGGAGCCTTGTGGACTTTGACCCAGGGGATGGACTTGCCGGTTTCGTTGGCCTTCACGACCATCTCCAGCTTGGGAGAATTGCTGCGGATGTTGCCTTTGCCCGGGCCGTGGCAGTTGAAGCAGGTCTGGTTCGTGGGAACGTTCGAGTGGCTCGAGGTCTCACCAAAGCTGTGGCAGTAACGGCAGTCGAGTGCCAGCTGGCCTGCGTGAATTTTGTGTGAGAACGGCACCGGCTGCGTCGGTTCATAACCTACGCGTGTGTATTTCGGTGTGAAGTAGTAGGCAATGCCGGCACTCACGCCGAAGGCAATGAACACGACGGCAATGGCGAGCTTGAGCGGCAGCCAGTTGGTCCAACGCGGAAAAAAGTTACCCATAGAAAGTGTCGGCAGATGAGCTTGTGAAAAATTTCACAAGGGAATCCAGAATAGAAAGCCGTGAGCAGGTTTGCAACCGTCATCTGTAATTTTTTTGAACTTTTGTATGCAAGACTTGTCTTGTTGCGAACCCGTCGCAAAAAAATCTCGCTTTCCGGGCGTTTTTCCCGATTCGTCGCCGCAGATCCTGCCTTTTTGGAAGCATTCTTTCAGAACCGCCCCGCCAAGAGTTGCCTTGCCGGGGCGGATAGGTCTGCTTCATCGGCTCTGCTTCACGGTTTGGCTGACGGTGCTGGCGTTTCTTTCTTCGCTCCCTTGGGTGCTTCATGCCAGGCAGCCGCCATCTGGCTGATGGACAGCGGACCCGCTGCCTTCTTCCCCGATTCGGGCAGGGACTGCTCATAGTCGGCAATGTCATCGTGGAGCACGAGGCCGAGCTGGCGGAGGTAGTCCTCCTGGGCCTGGCGGCCTTTGCCCGCTTCAGACACCTTCAGGATCTGGCCGGCGGCAGGTCCGCCTGCCACGGGGTTTGAAGTCGCATAAAGCTTGTACCTCCGTCCCTCCTCGGGGTGTTTTTCCCCATCCGCACGGCGAAAAGCGGTGCGATCGATCCACGCTCCCGCAGGGACTTTGCGCGCCACGTTTTCGCTGGTCAGGCGGTGCATCCACGCGTCCTCCGGGTGGTGCATGATCGCCAGCGCGTCATCATACACAATCGTCGGCTTGGTGCTGATGCCGCGCTGCTTCATGATGCGGTGCAGCCAGTTGAACGAGATGCCGGCCATGTCATTGGAGTCTTTGTAGCCTCCGCCCACATCGGAGTGCACGCCGGGAAACCAGACTTCATAAACATTGGTGGCGGCAGGATCCACCGGCGCACCCACCAGCAGCGGCTCAAATTTGCTCCGGCGGTCATCAAGCGAGAGCGCATGAACCACGGTTTCCACATTGGGATAAGGCCGGACTTTGTACAGCTGCCGCCCTTTCTCGGGCTCGCCCAGGGAGCTGAGCTTTGAAAACGGCAGTCCCGGCACGGTGTCCCAGATGGCCAGCAGTTTGATCGCCGGGTGCGTCCATTGAAATTGGGGATGACGCTGGCGCATCGCTTCTTGGAGACTTTTTTGGTTGGCGGCCAGACGGCTGCGCCACACGGCAGGGCCGCCGGCGGCCTCCTGCTGGGTTGGATCGGTGAGGTTCTTCTCACAGTAGTCCCACACGTCCTCCGCCAGGCGGTCGAGGGCTTTCTCGTCTTCTTTGCTGAGCTTGGAGGACGCCCTGCCTGCCCACGCTGGCATGTTGGGCAGGCCGCAATGCGCCATGATGCCGGTCAGCATGCGCGCCTGGAAGGCCCCCCGGCTGAAACCGAAGACGAGGATCTGGTCGGCATCGGCAGACTTGCCATTGCCCTGCCTCCAGTTGCGGGCCAGAAACTTGTACGCGGTCAGCACCCGCGACTTCATCCCGACGCCAAAGATCTTGCCGCTGAGACTGTCGGTGCCCACCCCCTCAATGTACAGGCAGGGCCGTGAAGGGTCTTCCGGCTGGGCCGCCACCTCAAAGCGTCGGCGCACATTCGTCCTCCCCGCCCAGTCATTCGAAGTCCCGTCAAAGTAGATTTCGATCCTCCGCGCAGCCTCCCGATCCTTCTTGGAAAGCACCCGTGCTGTTTCAGGATTGGGCACCGGCTGCACCTGGTAGGTCCGGCACGAGCAGAGAACCATGAGCGATAACGCAACCTGCAGCGGTTTGGATAAGAGAAGTGTTTTCACAGTGTTTGGGAGAATGACCGGGCGACCCATAAAGGCAACCTGCCCGCTGACAAGCATTTTGAATGAAGTCTAGTATGCTGCGTCAGTGTCGGACTTAATTCACTCGTTTATCAGACAGGCTCGTTCTTCCGCCTGAGACAGCGAGCACTCCAGATCAGTCTGCCTCGCTTTTCATCCCCACTCCACCCACAGCACCTTGTGCTCGAAGTCGAGGGTCACACGGTAGTCTTCCAGCAGGTAGGTCCCCAGACGCGAGGGACCCGGCATCACATCCACCTGCGCGAACGGATAATAGGAACCAAACAGGCCCAGCGCCTGAAACTCCAGCACCCGCACATTGGCCTCCTTCGGCGTCTGCGCTCCGCCCACTCCGGTGATCAGGTAGTTCCCGCCCACATGCCACCCGCCGTTCTTGTAACCCAGGACTTCCGCGATGCGCCGGTCCAGCTGCACGCCGAAGACGGAGCCGGAGTCCACCACAGCCTCCCAGGACATCTTGCCGTATTTCAGCAGCGTCGTCGGCACCCCATGGCTCATGTTCAGGCTCGCCTTGTGCACATGCTTGCGCACCGGCCCCGCATAGCTGCGGCTGAAACCAAACTCGACCTTCTCCTTCAAAAAATCGAGCGTCAGGTACTTGCAGTGGCGGGCGACGAGATTCACGCCCAGCACGGAGATCCCCAGCTTCTCCTTCAGGATGCCGGTGCCGATGGCCGTGCGCTGCATGCGGATGATGCAGGGCAGGTTTTCCAGCCGCCAGGCGCCGATCTGCAGCGTGGGAATGAAAGCCGCCATGCCCGGCTCCGTCCCCAGCACGCCCGCCATCTTGGGCCGCACCTGCGGCACCGTGCGCAGCCCGTAATCCACTGCCTGCTCCGCATCAAAGACGCTGTACGTCGCTCCCGTGTCGAACATGAACTTCTTCTCCTTGTGCCCGTTGAGGCTGACTTTGATGTACGGCACGCCGCGCTCATAATACATCGGCACCTGGAGCACTCCTTCCGGCGGCGGCACGCTCTGGGTTCTGATGCTCACCCCGCCCTTGGGCGTCACCTTGACCTGCGAGGCTGGCATCGCCTGCGCCTGCAGTTTCTTCTGCAACTCCTCCGGCACCGTTTCGTTCCTGATCGCAAAGGTCTCGGCACAACCCGCGAGGCATGCCATCGCGGCGGCCATCAGCGCCTTCTCGAAGACACCGGTAAAATGCAGACGGAGCATACGGCAGAATCTGTCCATGTCAGGGTTGTAGCTCTCAACCGCCACGGCTCACAAGAGTTTTGTTCAACGTTCCAGCCAGAGCGCATTTCCGCGAAAATCCACCGTCAGGCGCGTGCCCAGCCAGAACCTCGAACCGATGCGCTTGGGCCCGGGCATCACATACAAAACCGCCCCTGGATGCGTCTCCCCGCACAGCGTGGCCGCCGGCACCCGGATGGTGCGCGCACCTGCCTTTTCCGCCGTCACGCTGCCGCCCACACCGCTCAGGATCAGCCCTTCCCCCATGCGCATGCCATCATGCGCATGACCCAGCTTTGCCGCGGTGCTCTGGTCGATCACGATGCCCCAGGACGAACCCGAGTCCACCACCGCATCCCACACCAGCCCGCCGCAGCTCACCCGGACAATGGGCATGCCATTCACCCAGCGCAGCGGCGTGCGCGTCACCACCCCGCTCGTGGGCTGAAACGGTCGTGAAAACCCCAGCTCCAGCGCGCTGCTGCGGTAATCAATCGTCATGAAGCTGCACTGCCGGCGCAGATGATCCATTCCCAGGATGGCGCTGCCCAGCCCTCCGATCCGGAAACTCGGGCTGCCACGCACCAGGCACGGCACATTCGTCGTGTGCCATGCTCCCAGATCCAGGGTCCGCATCAGCGCCTGGCTCGCCCCCGTCGTGCCATGCACGCCCCGCACCTGCACCCTGCGCCCGCCGGTGGGTGTCAGGCCGGAGCTCGTGGCCGCCTCCGGCTCAAACACGCTCAGCGTGGCACCCGTGTCCAGCAGCAGCGGGATCGCGTTGCTCCCGTTCACGCGTCCCATCACATGCGGCGTCCCCGCCCGAAACTGCACCGGCACCGCCACATCCGCCGCCGGATTCCGCGGCGCCATCGGCAGAAACGGCAGCGGCATCGCACACGAGGAAAGCAGACACAGCGCCAGCAGAGCAGGGATCGATTTCATGCAGTTCCCCCATGCTTAAACCCCTTTCCATCCGTTCGCATCCTGTCGTTCTTTGCAAATCACACACAAATCCTTGTGCCCAGCGCCGTATTGTCTGAGATTTTCCTCCTCTCCTCCCCGACAACCGCCGCATGCGCGACTACTTCATCCGCCGCTTCCTGCTCATCATTCCGACCCTGATCGGCGCGACCCTGGTGGTGTTCTTCATCACCCGCATCACCCCCGGCGGACCGCTGGAGGCAGCGCTGCAAAGAGCCGCCTCCATGCAGGCAGAGCGTGGCATGAAGGACGCCGGGGCCTCTCTCAGTGAGGAGCAAAAGGAAGAAATGGCCGCCTACTACGGATTTGACCGGTCGTTCGTCCCCGCCTACCTCGCCTGGCTCGGGGTGCTTCCCAAAGAAGGGGACAAGCGCTTCATCAAGTTTGACAAGGACGTCCAGGAGCAGGCCGTGACGCTTCAGGAACTTCTTCCGCGCGAACAATGGAAGCCCAACAATGCCTACCGCATCGTCCAGGCCAAAGTGACGCGCGATGGCAAACTGACCGCCGGCAATGCCACGGATGTGGAAAACTGGAGGACGCGCGCAGAGAAAGAAAAGAACCGCGTCCAGATCTTCCGCCCCAAGTTCGACGGCCTCCTCCAAGGCAGCCTGGGCATCTCCACCCGCTACAACGACTACGTCTCGGAGATGATCCGTGAGCGCATGCCCATCTCCATTTTCTACGGCCTGGCCTCGTTTTTCATCACCTATGTTGTCTGCATACCCCTTGGCATTCTCAAAGCCATCCGGCACCGCACTGTGATCGACAACGTGAGCTCCGTGCTCATTTTTGTGGGCTATGCGATCCCCGGATTCGTGCTGGCCAGCGTGCTCGTGGTGTATCTTGCGGCACGCCTCCACTGGTTCCCCACCGGCGGATTTATCAGTGAAAACTTCGACTCCCTGAGCCTGGGCGGCAAAATCTGGGACGTGGCGCACCATGCCTTCCTGCCGCTGTTCTGCTACCTCATCGGCGGCTTCGCCTTCATGACCATGCTGGTGAAAAACAATCTGATGGACAATCTCGCAACCGATTACGTGCGCACCGCCATCGCCAAAGGCGCAAGCTTCAAGCGCGCCGTGCTGGCGCACGCGCTGAGAAACTCCCTCATCCCCCTGGCGACGACACTCGGCCACGTGGTCTCGATTTTCCTGGCCGGATCGTTTCTGATCGAAATGATCTTTGAGATCAATGGCATCGGCATGCTGGGCTACACCAGCATCCTGGACCGTGACTACCCGGTGGTGATGGGTCTTCTCGTCATCGAAGTGCTGCTGCTCATCGTCGGCAATATTCTCTCTGACTACTTTGTGGCGCTGACGGATCCGCGCATTCGCTTCGAGTAACTCCCCCATGTCCCCTCGCACCACAGGCATCATTATACTTCTCTATGCGGCTCTAAGCGCATTGATGCGCGGGCTGTCATTGTCAGTGCCCGTCTTCAAGATCCCGTTCCTGAGCGCCGCCGTGTTTGGCTGGGTGCTCCTGGTGCTCCTGGCTTTGACCGGAGGATGGTTGCTTTGGAAAGGCAGGCGGCATTGGCAGTTAAGTCCCCTGACCTTGAAGCAGTTCCGCCGTTTCCGTGACATCCGTCGTGGTTATGTCTCCTTTCTTGTGCTGCTGGGTCTCGTCGGCCTGGCTTCGCTGGACAGCCTCATCGTAGGCAAGCGGGCGCTTGCCGTCCGTTATGAAGGACGCTTCTATTTCCCTTTCGTGACTGGCGTGCTGCCGGGCACCACCTTCGGCTTGAAGGACGACTCCGAGACCGACTACCGCGAATTGCAGCGGCTGTTTCGTGAGAAAGGCGCGGGCAACTGGGTGCTGCTGCCGCTGGTTCCCTACGATCCCAAGCTCGACACGCCGGAGACCATTGAAGACGTCGAGCTGCGCGACGGCATCGCCTACCATGTGCATGACTCCAAACCCTTCGACGGTCGTGCTTACACCACCTTTCGTGACAAGCCGGAGCAGAAGCGTCAGGAATGGGTGTTTCGCCATGGCTTGAAGCAGGGCGAGATGCGCGGCTGGGACCTGAACAATGAGCAGGTGGAGAAAGGCGTTTTCGACAAGGGGCAGCGCACCGCCTACACCGACTATTCGGAGGGCAAGGCGGCCGCGCTCGAGTCTCAGACCGATGGCAAGATGCTGACCGTCATCTATCCGCCGTCACCACCTTCACGCCGACACTTCCTCGGCACGACTTCCAGCGGCGGCGATGTCCTCGCCATACTCTTCGGCGGCATGCAGCAGTCCATCATCGCTTCGGTGTTGTTTGTGTCGTTCGTGTTCTGTGTGGGCGTGGCGGCAGGGGGGGCGCTCGGCTACTTTGGCGGCGTGCTGGATCTGATCGGCATGCGTGTGATCGAAATCCTTTCCGTTCTGCCCTTCTTGTTTGTCGTCATGATCATCAGCTCGGTCATCAGCCCTTCGTTGCCGGTGCTCGTGGGTGTCATTGCCTTTTTCAGCTGGATGGGCACCACCATTTACATCCGCACCGCCGTGCTCCGGGAAAAGGCGCGGGATTACGTCGCCTCGGCGCGCTTGCTTGGCACTGGAACGACACGCATCATCTTCAAGCACATCCTGCCCAACAGCATCGCCATTCTCGTGACGCTCGCCCCCTTTGAAGTCGCGGCCATCATCACGGCCCTGGCAGGCTTGGATTACATCGGCTTTGGCCTGCCGCCTGAAGAGCCGAGCTGGGGACGCCTGCTGCATGAAGGCACGGAAGACTTCAACTATCCCTGGATCGTCAGCAGCGCCTTCTTTGCCATGACGCTGGTGCTCGTGCTCGTCACCTTCGTCGGCGAGGCCGTGCGCGAGGCCTTCGATCCCAAAAAATTCACCACTTACCAATGAAGCATCGCCCGCAGCCCGCTGCCTTCCACCTCAAGCACACGCTTCGTGCGCTTGGTGTTCTGCTCTGCGCTGCCCTCATCTCCGCCTGCTCAAAGTCCAAGACGGACGATCGCTTCCCTCCCTACGACAACACCGCGGAGGTTCAGGCTTATTGGAAATCCAAGCCCCAGTTCTTCCAATGGAAGACGCCCGCGGACCTCCCTCCGGATTTGAAATGGGAAAACGGGGCCAACGTGCCGGAGTTCGGCGATCCACGTGCCAAAAAGGGGGGGACCTTCCACGAATGGCACCCCTCCTACCCTCCCACCTTCCGCAAAGTCGGGCCGGATGCCAGCAATGCCTTTCGTGGCGAGCATCACGACAATGTCGAGATCAGCCTCGTCATACGTCATCCAGATGAAGATGAATGGATTCCAGGTCTCGCCAAAGAATGGGCCATCTCCACGGACCGCAAGACGGTTTACTACCGTCTTCAGGACAACCTGACCTACTCCGACGGCAAGCCGGTGATGGTGGAAGACTTCTTCATGACCTTCTTTGTCATGACCAGTCCGCATATCAAAGACCCCTGGTACAATGATTGGTACACCAAGGAATTTGCCGCCATCGCCAAGTATGATGACAAGACCCTCTCCATCACCCTTCCGGAGCCGAAGCCCGATCCTCTTTGGTATGCGGACCTGCCAGCTTCGCCGCAGCATTTCTTCCGCGAGCTCGGTCCAGACTTCCCCGCACGCTACCAGTGGCGCATCACTCCCGTGACCGGCGCTTATGTGATCGATCCTGCCTTGCTGAAGCGGGGCCGTTCGATCACCCTCAGCCGCGTCAAAGACTGGTGGGCACGGGATCTGAAGAACTTCCGCTACATCAACAACGTGGACTTCGTCGAGTATAAGTTTGTCGCCAGCCAGGACAAGGCCTTTGAGATGTTCCGGCAGGGCCAGTTTGACACCTTCCTCGCCGGTCTGCCACGCTACTGGTATGACAAGACGGAGATCCCCGAGATCTACCACGGCTACATCGAGCGGCACAAGTTCTACAACGAATACCCCCAGGTCACCTGGGGCATCCGGCTCAACGAGAGCAAGCCCCCGCTCGACAATCTCGATGTGCGTCTTGGCATCAATTACGCCATGAATTTCGACAAGGTGATCGAGGTGGATTTCCGCGGTGACAAAACACGCATGAACAGCACCGTCTCCGGGTTCGGCAAATACACCAATCCCAACCTGCGGGCGCGTCCTTTCGATCCAGTGAAGGCTCGTGAGTATTTCGCCAAGGCTGGCTACACCATCCCTGGACCGGATGGCATCCTGCAAAACGCCGAAGGCAGGCGCTTGTCGCTCACGCTCACCACCTTCAACACCGGCACGGTCATGCCCATCATGCTGCGCCTGAAGGAGGAAGCCAAAAAAGCAGGCCTGGAGATGAACATCGAAGGGCTGGATGGCACGCAAATGTACAAGAAGCTCGATCAAAAGAAGCATGAGATGGCTTTCGCCGGCTTCGGTGCGCGCCCTCCGTATCCACGCTTCTGGGATGATTACCACTCTTCAAACGCCTTCAAAATCGGCAAAGATGGCAAGCGTGAGATCGTCACCGATACCAACAACATGACGCAGACCGCTGATCCGGCTCTCGATCCCCTCATTGATAAACATCGCCTTGCGCAGACAGAAGACGAAGTGCAAAAACTTTCGTGGGAGCTTGCCAAGCTGATTGAAGACCGCGGCAGTGTCATTCCCGCCTGGGAATCTCCTTTCTACCGCTACCTCTCCTGGCGCTGGGTTCAGTGGCCCAAAAACGGCAATGCAAGGGCCAGCCGTGAACCCCTCGACGCCCACATGTTCTGGATCGACGAGGACATCAAACGCGAGACGAAAGAGGCCATGAAAGAAGGCAAAGACTTCGGTGAAGTCACCCGCGTGTTTGACGCTTACCAGAGAAAATAATGAGTGCCACCGCCTCCATTCTTGAAGTCAAAGACCTCGTCACCGCCTTCGACACCGACGCGGGCCGCATGACGGCCGTGGATGGCATTCGCTTCGATGTGCCGCGTGGCAAAACCTTTGGCATCGTCGGTGAATCTGGCTGCGGCAAGAGCGTCACCGCCTTCTCCATCACCCGCCTGCTGCCGCAGCCGCATGGCAAGATTCTTGGGGGCGAAATCCGCTTTGAAGGTCGTGACCTCGTGTCTCTGCCGCTCGAAGAAATGCAGAAGGTGCGCGGCAACGACATCAGCATGATCTTCCAGGAGCCGATGACGGCGCTGAACCCCGTGCAGACCGTGGGCCGTCAGCTTGCCGAGGCGATTCTGCTGCACACGCAATGCAGCAAGAGCGAGGTGCTCTCCCGCAGCATCGACATGATGCAGAAGGTGCGCATTCCAGCACCGGAGCAGCGCCTCAATGAATACCCGCACCAGCTCAGCGGTGGCATGCGCCAGCGCGTGATGATCGCCATGGCGCTGATCAACAAGCCGAAGCTGCTCATCGCCGACGAGCCGACCACCGCGCTCGATGTCACCGTGCAGGCGCAGATTCTCGAACTCATCGCCGATCTGCAGAAGGAGATGGGCATGAGCGTGGTGCTCATCACGCATGATCTCGGTGTGATCGCCCAGGTGTGCGATGAAGTCGCCGTCATGTATGCGGGCCGCATCGTGGAGCGCGCCGGCGTGCATGATCTTTTTGCCAGCCCTCGTCACGCCTACACCCAGGGCCTGCTGGATAGCATCCCGCGCCTCGACAGCACGCCCAAAACGAAACTGAAGGCCATCCAGGGGAACGTGCCCGGCATCGCCGACTTCAAACCCGGCTGCCGTTTTGGCGAACGCTCCGGCCGCCTGCACACCGAGGCACACCTGAACACCCGCCCTCCCTTTGTCGAAATCTCTCCGAACCACTGGGTGGAGAACTGCCCCATCTGCGTCGCATGAGCCTTCTTACCGTCCAAAACCTCCAGCAGTATTTCCCCGTGCGCGGCGGCTTGCTGCGGCGTGCCGTGGCCTCCTGCAAAGCCGTGGATGGCGTGAGCTTCTCCCTCAATGCCGGCGAGACGCTCGGCCTTGTCGGCGAATCAGGCTGCGGCAAGACCACGCTCGGCAAAGCCATCGTCCGCCTCCTCAAGCCCACCGGCGGCAGCATCCAGTTTGAAGGCCGGGACATCACTCATGCCCGCATGGGGGAGCTGCGCCCGATGCGCCGGCACATGCAGATGATCTTCCAGGATCCCGCCGAGTCGCTCAATCCACGCCACACCGTGCGCGACATTTTGGAGGAGCCTTTCATCGTGCAGAACATCGGCACGAAGGACGAACGCAGGCAATGGGTGGCCGACCTTCTCGACAAAGTCGGCCTCAGCGCCGCCTCCGCCGACCGCTTCCCCTTCGAGTTCAGCGGCGGCCAGCGCCAGCGCATCGGCATCGCCCGTGCCATCGCCTTGAAGCCCAAGCTCATCGTCTGCGACGAACCCGTCTCCGCGCTCGATGTCTCCGTGCAAAGCCAGGTCCTCAATCTCATGCTCGATCTCCAGCGCGACATGGGCCTCAGCTACCTCTTCATCGCCCACGGCCTCAATGTCGTGAAACACATGAGCGACCGCGTCGCTGTGATGTACCTCGGCAAGATCATGGAGCTTGCCCCCGCCACCGAGCTTTATCAAAACCCCCGCCACGCCTACACCAAGGCGCTGCTCGATGCCATCCCAGTCGCGGATCCGACCCAGCGGCGCGAGCGCCAGCTCCTGCGCGGCGATGTCCCCAGCCCCATCAATCCCCCTCCCGGCTGCGCCTTCGGCCACCGCATGAAGCACCCCAAATGGGAGCAAAGCGTCGGCATGGATCTTACGCTCAAAGAAATCTCGCCCGGACATTTCGTGCAGCCTTGTCCATGCTGCACGTGATGGGACTTGCCTCATGCGTGGCTTTCGGGAGCATGGGCGACTTCTTTGACGCATGCCTGCGCAGACGTTCCATGTCCAAGCCGTCACTCTCAGCCTAGGCGATGACCTGGAGCTGGTGGAGTCTCATGGCTTCCCCTCAGTCTCGAGCCTCGGCGACAAGGCAGGTCGTGCCGCCGTGGGCCTTCGCTCAAAGATCGGAACGCTCCTGAACAATGCCGAGGCGGTGCCCGCATCATCGCTGCACCGCCGCCTCACGGGCAAGGACGCGCGCGTGGAGCAGCTCACCCTCACGCTGGAGCCGGCGAAAAAACGCGCGGACTGGAAAACGCCGGTGGAGCTGCGCTTTGACTACATCACCTGGACTGAGGCAGACGATCTTCACCTGGCGTTCATACCTGTGCTCGGCGTGCAGGTCATCGCTGCAAAGCCTGAGCAGATCCCTGCGCGCGTGGAGGCGCATGTGCGCCTCACGTTGGTGGATCGCGTGAAAAAGGTGTCCTTGAAAGCACTCGTGCTCTCCCAATGCGTGAAGGCCCTGAGTGTGGAGGCCATCAGCGTCTCGGCATGCATCCCCTCCCCTCGCGATCTGGAAGAGTCCAAGGACGGCGAGAAAAAAACGAAGTCCGTGCTCAACGAAGTGGCGCAAAAGCTGGGACGCCACCGCGTCATGCCCGCGTTTGAAATGGAGGCCACGCTGCACCTCATGCGCGAGGCATTGGAGGCACGGCAGCCTGCCAGCGTCCTGCTCATCGGCCCGCCCGGAGTCGGCAAGACGGCAGCCGTGCGTGAGCTGGCGCGCACCCACGCGCTCAATCTCTGGAGCACCAGCGGCTCCCAGCTCATTGCAGGCCAGTCCGGCTTTGGCCAGTGGCAGGAGCGCTGCCGCGAGCTGTGCCGTGAGGCTTCCAGGGAGAAGGCCGTGCTGCATCTCGGCAGTCTCGTCGAGCTGATGGAAGTCGGCCAGCACAGTGCCAATGCGCAGAGCATCGCCAGCTTTTTGCGCCCCTCCATCGCACGCGGTGAGTTGCTCGCCATCGCAGAGTGCACCCCGGAGCAGCTCGCCATCATCGAGCGGCGCGATCCCCACATCGCGGGCGCCTTCATCCATGTCCGTGTGCCGGAGCCAGCGCCTGCGATCACGCGAAAAATTCTCACGCAGGTGTTTCATCATCTCGCGCGCAAGGACAGCGACCATGCGCAGTCAGCTCCCGCGCTCGACTGGCTGCACCGCCTGCATCAGCGTTACGCCACGTACTCGGCCAATCCCGGCCGGCCCATCCGCTTTCTGACCACCCTCGTCACCGAACAGCCAGCCGATCAAAAAACGCGCCTCACGCTTGAGCAAGTCACCGCCGCATTCACCCGCGAAACGGGTTTGCCCGAAGTGCTGCTCAAAGATGAACTGCCGCTCGATCTGGATGCCACGCGCACCTGGTTCACCCACCGCGTCATCGGCCAGCCGGAGGCTGTGGAAGCCGTGCTCGATCTGCTGGCCACCATCAAGGCGCGCCTGAACCGCCCCAGGCAGCCGCTGGCTTCATTCCTCTTTGTCGGACCCACCGGCACGGGCAAAACGGAGCTGGCCAAATCACTCGCGGAATTCCTGTTTGGCAGCGCCAGCCGTCTCGCGCGTTTTGATCTGAGCGAGTTCAGCGATGCGATTTCCGTACAGCGCCTCATCGGCGGCCTCGGTCAGGCGGAGGGCCTGCTCACCGCGCGTGTACGCGAGCAGCCGTTCAGCGTGCTGCTGTTTGATGAGTTTGAAAAAGCAGATCCCGCCTTCTTTGATCTGCTGTTGCAGATCCTCGGCGACGGTCGTCTCACCGATGCCGCGGGACGTTCGGCAGATTTTTGCAACACCGTGGTCATCATGACCTCGAACCTCGGCGCGCGTGAGTTTCAGCGCGGCTCCATGGGCTTTGCCAAAAACGAGGGCGATGACGGTGGCGCACACTTTGACGAGGCCGCACGCCAGTTCCTGCGCCCGGAGATTTACAACCGCCTCGGCGCCATCCTGCGCTTTCACGCGCTCAGCCGCGACCTCATGCTGCGCGTCACCCGCCGGCATCTGGATCTCCTGCGCCAGCGCGACGGCATCCGCCTGCGGGATGTCGATCTGCGCCTCGGCCCCGGGGTGGAGGAGCATCTCGCCGCACGTGGCCACGACCCCAAATACGGCGCGCGCCCGCTGAAGCGTGTGCTGGAGCAAGAGCTGATGGTGCCGCTGGCCGAGGCCCTGAACGAAGTGCGCCATCGCCAGCCGCTCGTGGCTGCGGTCACGGTCGTCAAAAACAGTCTCGCCATCGAGGTACGCCAGCGTCAGGCCGGAGAAGACGCGGCTGCCACCCAGCGTGCCGTGGTGCTGGCAGATGCCGTGCTCGCCATGCGCCGGCGTCTGTCCAAGCTGGCGCGCAGCTCCACCGTGTCCGCACTGGAGAATGAAGTGCCTTTGCTGGCCATGCTGGAGCGCCGCAGCGCCAGACGAAGCTGGCTCAGCCCGGAGGAGCAGGCGCGCCTGGCGCGCCTCGGTCACCTGCGCCGTGTACTTTCTGCGCTGAGCGCCCTCACGCTGCGCATGGATGCGCTGGAGACCGACACGCTCGGCACCTTTCATCTCGCCGGCGGTTTTGATGCGGCGGCCTTGCAGCAAAACCAAAACGAGATCCAGACCGAGCAGCTGCACCTGCAGCGCGATCTCTTCCGCTTCAGCTTCCCGCACCCGGATGACGTCGTCGTCGCCATCTACAGCGAGCACCGCGACTGGATGCAGCAGATGATCAGCATTTACCTCGATCACGCTGCCGCATTGGAGGGCAGGCTTGTGGCCTTCGAGTTTGTGCGGCCTCCCGAAGGTCATGATCTGCCAGACAGCAAACCGCGCCGCGAGCCGCCTAAAAAACTGAGCGCTCCCATGGAAAAGCCGCCGGGTGGCTGGGTCGGTGCCCTCATTCATCTGCGCGGAGATCTGTTTCACCCGCGCTTCACGCTGGAAGCCGGTCTGCACAAGCACCTCGCCAAAGGCGTGCACCATCTCTGCCTCGTGGAGGCCGGCGGCACTAGCCTCGCGGAATACACGCCGCCCGCGGGCATCCACCGCGCGGGTGCCATCTCGGACAAGGCGGTCAGACCACGCCGCATCTTCAATGTGGATGAACAAACCATCACTGACGCCGTCATGGGCGGCTCGCCCTGGGCGCGCATCGGGCCGGACGCTGCGGTGCGCCGTCTCATTGAGGCAAGGCTGGTGAAAGCCGTGGAGGACATGGCATGACGATCACCCTGCCCATCTACATCGAGGAGCAGCCACGCGGCGGTGGCGAGGAGCCGCTGTTTGTGGTGCGCCCGCTGCAAAAGCAGGAGCCGCTGCGCAAATCGGAAAAACTGCAGCGCGCCCTGACGCAGCTGCAGGCGGATCTGCAAACGCAGCTGCTGGAGCTTTCCCGCGCCACCCGGCATGACGATCTGGCTCGCTGGTGCCTGCTGCCAGAATAT
Organism: Prosthecobacter sp.; assembly: GCF_044226605.1. Classification (GTDB taxonomy): domain Bacteria; phylum Verrucomicrobiota; class Verrucomicrobiia; order Verrucomicrobiales; family Verrucomicrobiaceae; genus Prosthecobacter. Next base: position 216,710 of record NZ_JBGAGS010000009.1, read on the forward strand.
ACCACGACCACGCTGGACCTGCGCATCGAGCTGAAGGGCGGCTCGCACCACCGGCGCTTCTTCTTCGCGGGCTACGAGGCGCTCGGGCGCACCCTCTGGTTCACGCCCCGGCTGCCGGAGCTGCATTTTGAGGTGCTCAAGGACCAGCGTCTGAACGAGCGCGCCGCCGAAGTGCTCACCCAGCATTGCCGCGAGCTGGAGAAGAACGGCGACCTCGTGGACCTGGACGACTTCGCCCTGCCTGCCTCCGGCAAGGCGCGCCTCACCGCCATCGAGGTGAAGGTCAGGCCTGTCATCAATGCGTTGCAGCTGAAACCTGCCAAACGCGCCTCCATCTTCGGAGGTGAAGACAAGAAACCCGACGGCGAAACCGAACTGCGCAAGGTGGGCCGCCTCCTCAATTCGCTCTATCCCGATGACCTTCCCCGCGCCATCGGCCGCGATGCCGAGGTGGCCGACCTTGAGCGCTGGCTGCGCCTGCCGGACAAGCGCGCGATTCTCCTCGTAGGTCCACGTCAGGTAGGCAAGACCGCCCTCGTGCAGGAACTCGTCTGGCGCATGATGGCGGACAAGGAATGGACGCGCCGGCGGAACGTCTGGCTCGTCTCTCCCATGCGCATGATCAGCGGCATGAGCTATGTCGGCCAGTGGCAGCACCGCGTGCAGGCCATCTGCGACCACGTGGAGCGCAGCGACTCCGTCCTTTATCTCGAAGACCTCCCCGGCCTCTTCACCGCCGGGCAAAGCGCCAGCAGTGATCTGAACGTGGCTCAGCTTCTCAAGCCCCGGTTGGAAAAACGCTCCATGCGCCTGCTCGCCGAGATCACCCCTGAATCATGGCGCGTCCTGCGCGAGCGTGATCGCTCGCTCGCAGATCTGTTTCACGTCGTGCCCGTGTCGGAGCCGGGCGAGGCAGACACGCTGCGCATTCTCGTCAGCGTGGCCCGTGAGCTGGAGCGCCAGCACGACTGCGCCTTCACGCTCGATGTGGTGCCCACAGCCTATGAACTGCACCGCCGTTTTGCCAGCGATGCCGCCTTTCCTGGCAAGGCCGCCGGCTTTCTCCATCGGCTGGCCGTGAAGCACGCCAACAAACCCTGTGACCGCGCCGCGGCGCTGGAGGAGTTTCGCGACCGCAGCGGCCTGCAGCTTTCCATGCTCGACCAGTCCCAGTCACTGGATCGCGACGGCATCGTCAAAGCTCTGCAGCAGCAGGTGTCCGGTCAGGATCAAGTGCTGCACGCCTTTGCTGATGTGCTGCTGAAGCTGAAAGCGCGCTTGAATGATCCGCGCCGGCCGCTGGCCGCCTTCCTGCTGCTCGGCCCCACTGGCGTGGGCAAGACCCAGTGCGCGAAGGCGCTGGCCCAGCACCTGTTCGGCCACGCCGACCGCCTGCTGCGTTTTGACATGAATGAAATGGTGGACTCCAGCGCTGTGCTGCGTCTCACCGGCACCCCCTCCCAGCCCGACGGCCTGCTGACCGGTGCCGTGCGCCGCCAGCCATTTTCAGTGGTACTCTTTGATGAGATCGAAAAAGCCGCACCCGAAGTCTTCGACATGCTGCTCGGTGTTCTCGATGAAGGCCGCCTCAGCGATGCGATGGGCCGTGTAGCCGATTTCACCAGCAGCGTGATCTTGCTCACCTCCAATCTCGGCGTGCGCGAGGCCGGATCGCACCTCGGCTTTGGCGCCACAAAGGAGCTTGAGGTGGAAGCCAGCTACATCAAAGCCTCCGAGAAATTTTTCCGCCCCGAATTCTTCAACCGCCTCGACCGCGTGCTGCCCTTCCGTGAGCTGAGCCGCGAACACCTCGCCGCCATCGCCAGCCGTCTGCTGGCCGAGGTGCTGAAGCGCGATGGCCTGCGCCAGCGCCAGTGCCTCTTCAGCTTCACCAGCGCCGCCGCAGACAGGCTGGTGGACCTGGGTCATCACCCCCAGTTCGGCGCTCGCGCCCTGAAACGTGTGATCGAGCGCGAAGTCGCACAGCCCCTCGCCGCCGATCTCGCCGCCCGCGCCCCCGGCGTTCCGCTGCGCATTGAACTGCGCTGCATTGCAGACCAGTTCTCCCTCCACACACAGGCCCTGCACCCCGCTCCACGCACCGTGTTCTGGCCCGAACGCCTCTCCCGCGATGAAGTGGACAAGCACGCCCTGCTGGACGCCGCCAATGACGCCCTGGATCGGCTCACGGATCAAATCGAAACCCATGCCCCCAAAGGCACCGTGGAACTCGGCGCGCTGACTCCCGCCCAGGAACGCTACTACCACTGCCGCGAACAAGTAAAACGCGTCGAACGCCTGCTCACCGCCGCGGAATCAAGCCTCCATTCAAAACCCGCCAGGCAAGGCCGCGCGATGTCCGTCTCACGCGCCAAGCCGGTGAAAATTTTGATGCGGCAATATGACAGTCTCAGTGACCCTCGCTTCTCTCGTGAAAAAGAGGCCGAACTGCATGACAGCCATTTTGCCGAATCCGACACACAAGATCACGACATCATCGAGACGCCGCTGTTCGCTGCCCTGCGTGAGCTTTCCCTCCTGGAGCTGATGGCCTCCGAGCCCTACGAGGATCAGGCCGTGGGTTTCATCATTCGCGGCCAGGGCTCCTGTGCTTTGGAGCATGCCATGGTGATTCAGCAGCTCGTGAAAACACTGCTGCAAAGCCACTGGGGCACCGAGGTGAGGATGACCCCTCAGATCAGCGACTACCTCAGCCCCTTTCAAACCGGTCTCTGGGCCGTCGGACTGAATGTAGTGCATCTTTTGCAGCCGCTCACCGGAACCTGGCTGCTGCACGACCATGACGGCACGCTCACCACTTTGGAGGTGGGTGTCGCCCCATGCGATTCGTTGGAAGCACTGCCGTCTGCCAGCACCGAAGCACCTCCACAAGATGCGGCGCTGGTCATGACGCTGCTGCGCGATCATCAGCTGCTGTCTCATCGCACCGGTCTGCTGCTGGCGGACAGCGCGGGTGCGGATGAATTTCGCGCATTTCACCTCCCTGCCCTGCCGCTGCCCATAGAGCTGGCGGATTTGCTGACCTCTCCCATCTGAACCATGGCCACCCACGTTTATCCTGTTCTGCTCTGGCGAGATGCCAGCGGTGGCGTCACGGGCATGCTGGTCGGGGATTATCGCAACGCCACGGCCTACGGCGCCACACAGCAGGAGGTGCTGCGGCAGCTCGGCGAAGCGCTGGACTGGCGGGCGGAGCATGAAGCGTACAGCATCAGCGCAGAGCTGGTGGAGCCGCAGCTGCGCGAGGTGAAGGTGGATGTGCGTGCTCAGTACAAAGATGAGACGGAGCATCGACTCATCCCGAGTCCGGAAACGGTGACTCTGCGCGTACCCTGCGTGACGGGAAAGGCGGAGAACGGGCTGCCCGTGTGCGAGGTGCCGGTGCTGGAGCTGCGCTTTCATTTCCACAACGAAGCTCAGCTCAAGGACCTGGTGCGGCACTACGTGAAGGATCATCTCACCGGCCAGACGCCCGCCGATCTGGCGCTAAAGCTGCCGCCGCGCGGTGTGTGGCTGGACAAGGTCAGCGTGCGCGACGTGCGCGGTTCCACACGCCAGACGCCGATGCGTGAGCGCGAGGACATGCAGGTGCTGTTCACCGTGGCGGATCCGCTGCTGCATGAGCGCGGCAACCAGTCCGCCGCCTATGGCCGCGATGCGCAGGTGATGTCATTGCTCCGCAAACTCACACATGAACGCGCGCACGTGCTGGTCGTGGGTGAAGCAGGCTGTGGCAAGAGCACGATCATCTCCGATGCCGCACGCCGCATGGCGCGGCTGAGCGCGGACGAGGATGCGGACAAATCCATGCGCACCTGGCGCTGCTGGCGCGGCAGCGGCGCGCGCATGATCGCCGGCATGAAATATCTCGGCCAGTGGGAGGAGCGCTGCGAGGAGTTCATCAAACGTCTGAGCGAGATCGAAGGCATCTTCTGCGTGGAGAACCTGCTGGAGCTGCTGCGAGTGGGCGGCGCGGAGGCGAATGACAGCGTGGGCGCTTTCCTGCTGCCCTACCTGCAGCGCCGTGATCTGCACGTGGTAGCCGAGGCCACGCCTGCGGAGGTGGATGCCTGCCGCCGTCTCATGCCGGGCCTGCTGGATGTGTTTCAGATCATCCACGTGCCGCCCTTTGCCGATGCCGACGCACTCTCGGTGCTGGAGCGCGTGGCGCATGCCTGCTCCACTTCCAGCAGGCTCGAGTTTGCACCGGGCGGCGTGACGCTGGTGCACCGGCTGTTCCGTCGCTTCCAGCCCTATGCGGCGTTTCCAGGCCCCGCCTCGGCCTTCATTCGCAAGCTGGCGGAGCAGGCCGCGCGCCAGCCGCTGGAGGCACGGCAGATTTCAGCGGATGATGTGATGGCGCTCTTCATTCAGCAGACCGGTTTGCCAGAGCTGCTGCTGCGCGATGAAGTGCCGCTGCCTCTGTCCGATGTGCGCGCGACGCTCTCCCGCCAGATCATCGGGCAAGACAGCGCGGTGGATGCCGCGGCGCGGGTCATCACGAGCATCAAGGCGGGCATGACCGATCCTGCGCGGCCTCAGGGCGTGCTGCTGTTCTGCGGACCCACGGGTGTCGGCAAGACCGCGCTCGCGCGTGCGATGGCGGAGTTCTGCTTTGGTGCGGGTGCGGAGAAGGAACGCCTTGTGCGTCTGGACATGAGCGAGTACAGCGGCTGGGGCGGGGCCAACCGCCTGCTGCATGCGCCGAATGGCGACGCCGCCTCATGGATTCAAAAACTGCGCCGCCAGCCCTTCAGCGTGCTGCTGTTTGATGAGGTGGAAAAAGCATCCGCCGAAGTTTATGACGTGCTGCTGGGCCTGCTGGATGAAGGCCGTATTACCGACCGCTTTGGCCGCGTGACGGACTTCCGCAGCGCCATCATCGTGATGACTTCGAATCTCGGCGCCAGCGCCAAAGGAGCGATGGGATTTGGCGCGGAGAATGTCGCGCCTGCTTTTGAAGGCGCGGTGAAAAAATTCTTCCGCCCTGAGTTTTTCAACCGCCTGGATGCCGTGGTGACCTTCGATGCGCTGAACAAGGAGCATGTGCGTGAAATCGCACTGAAAGAGCTGCATGAGCTTTCCGAGCGCGAAGGCCTTGCGGCCGCCGGTGTGAAACTGGCATGGAGCGGCGCACTTCTGGAAAAGCTGATCCACGATGGCTATGACCACCGCTTCGGCGCACGGCCGCTCCAGCGCGCGCTGGAGCGTCTCGTCGTCACTCCGCTGGCGAAGTGGCGGCTGGCGCATCCGCAGCATCAAAAAGGGACGATTACCGCTGCCTGGTCGGACGACTGTACGCAGCTGCTCTGGTCTTGATTGCCAAGTCCGCCGAGGCGCCCAGGAACGATGCATGCGGATGGATGTGCCGCCATCGCCTCCCCCATGAATGATCTCGATTACGCCCGTTCGCAGATGGCGATGTCGCTGGCGTTTCACATCATTTTTGCGGCCATGGGAATCGGCATGCCCGTGCTGATGTGCGCGGCCGAATGGCTGCATCTGCGCACGGGAAGGCCGGTGTATCTGGACCTCTGCAAACGCTGGGCGCGCGGCACCTCCATCCTTTTTGCAGTGGGGGCGGTGTCAGGCACGGTGCTTTCGTTTGAACTGGGCCTGCTCTGGCCCGGCTTTATGAAGGAGGCGGGCGCCATCATCGGCATGCCGTTTTCGCTGGAAGGATTCGCCTTTTTTTCCGAGGCCATTTTTCTCGGCATTTATCTTTTTGGCTGGCAGCGCATCCCGCCCCTTATGCACTGGTTTGCCGGCGTGGTGCTCGCATTGAGCGGCATGCTCTCGGGGGTGTTTGTGGTGACGGCGAATGCGTGGATGAACGCGCCAGCGGGATTCAAGCAGGTGGACGGCAGATTCACTGAGATCGACCCCATCGCCGCCATGCTCAATCCGGGCAGCCTGCATGAAGTGCTGCACATGACGCTGGCCGCGTTTGTCGCGCTGGGTTTCGCAGTCGCGGGAGTGCATGCGTTCTTTCTCCTGCGCAATCGGGACAGCGAGTTTCATCGCGCCGCCTTGAGCATAGCGCTGATTCTGGCCTGCGTCAGCGCGCCGCTGCAGATCGTGAGCGGCGACTACAGCGCACGCAGCGTGGCGAAGCTGCAGCCGGTCAAGCTCGCAGCCATGGAGGCGCATTACCGCACGGAGGAGGGAGCGCCTTTGTCCATCGGCGGCATTCCCAATGATGAACGAAAGACCATCGACCATGCCGTGCAGATACCGAAGGGGCTGAGCTTCCTGGCCACGCATGATCCGGATGCGCGCATTCCCGGTCTGGAGGAGTTTCCGCGCTCCGACTGGCCAAACGTACGCGTGGTTCACTGGGCGTTTGACCTGATGATCCTCTGCGGCCTGGCTCTGCTGGGCCTAGCGGTGTGGACGGGCTGGTGCCGGTGGAGGAAACATCCCCTGCGTGACAACCGCTGGCTGCTGCGCGCACTGGTGCTTGGCACCCCGCTGGGCTTCGTGGCTCTCGAGGCCGGCTGGGTGGTGACCGAGGTGGGGCGCCAGCCCTGGATCATTCAGGGCGTCATGCGCACGGCCGATGCTGTGACACCCATGCAGCACATCGCCGTGCCATTCTACGCCTTCACGCTGCTTTATGTCTTTCTCTCGGTTGTCCTCGTCGTGCTGATGCGGCGGCAGTTCCTCGCGGTGCCCGGCACTTCTCCCTGAATCCCACCATGGATGAAATGATCATCATCGTTTTCATGCTGTGCTCCCTGATCCTCTACGTGGTTCTGGGCGGGGCGGATTTCGGCGCGGGCATGTGGGATCTGCTGGCACGGGGGCGACGTGCCGAAAAGCAGCGAAAGGCCATTGCCGCGGCCATCAGCCCGGTGTGGGAGGCGAATCACGTTTGGCTCATTTTGCTGATCGTGCTGCTGTTCACGGCCTTCCCACCGGCCTTCGCCGTGCTGATGACGGCGCTGCACATTCCCTGCACGCTGATGCTGGTGGGCATTGTCCTGCGCGGGTCTGCGTTCATCTTCCGCAACTATGACTCCCAGGGGAAGGAGGTGAGGCACCGCTGGGGCGCGGTGTTTGGAGCCGCCTGCTTCTTCACCCCGTTTCTTCAGGGCATGGTGCTGGCCGCTCTTTCCACGGGGGAAATCCGCTACGCGGGGGGTCGTGTGACCTCCGGATTTCTTGCCGGATGGCTCACGCCGTTTGCCTTTGCGTGCGGCAGTCTGGCGCTGGTGTTGTGCGCCTATCTGGCGGCGATCTATCTGGCGTTGTACACACGCAAGGATCCTGACCTGCAGAATGATTTCCGCCGGCGCGCCCTGGGTGCCGGACTGGTGCTGGCTCCCGCAGCGCTGGTGGTCCTCCTCACCGCAAAGGAAGGAGCGCCGGATCTTTTTCACGCATGGAATCACGGCTGGGAGCTGCCGCTGCTGGGCGGCGCAGGTGCCTGTGCGGTGGCGGCATGGCTCGCTCTGTGGTGGCGGAGATTGGTGCTCGCACGCGCGGCCGCGGTACTGCAGGCCGCGCTCACGGTTTCCAGCTGGGGAATGGCGCAGCATCCGCACCTGATCACGCCGGATGTCACCTTTCATGCCAGCGCCGCACCTGAGGCCACGCTGCGTCTGCTCAGCATCGCGCTCGGGATTGGCGCCGTGCTGCTGCTGCCCGCGCTGGTCTTTTTGTTTCGTCTCTTCAGCAACCCCGAACCCGGCAAGGACAACGCGCCATGAACCTCAAAGGCAAAACCGCCATCGTCACCGGCGGCAACAGCGGCATCGGCCTCGCGATCGTTTTGGAACTCGCGCGCCAGGGCGCGAACATCGTCATCGACTACCTCGTGCATCCGGAGGCGACGGAAGAACTTGAAGAGCAGGTGCGAGCGCTGGGCAATTGCGTCATCGGCGTGAGGGCGGACGTCAGCAAGGTCAGCGAGTTGCAGTCGCTGTTTGCGCAGGCGGTGGAGGCTTTTGACCACGTGGACATCATGGTCAACAACGCCGGCGTTGAAACGCGCACCTCCATTCTCGACACGACGGAGGAGCAGTATGACCGCGTGCTTGCGATCAATTTGAAGAGCGCGTTTTTCGGCACTCAGCTGGCTGCGCAGCAGATGATCAAGCAGGGCGGCGGCGGGCGCATCATCAACATCAGCTCGGTGCATGAAGACTGGCCCATGCCGGGCAACACGGCGTACTGCCTGTCCAAAGGTGGCATGCGCATGCTGACGCGTACGGCAGGCGTGGAGCTGGCGCCGCACGGGATTCTTGTCGTTGGTGTGGGGCCGGGTGCGGTGTCCACGCCGATCAACAGCGTGACGATGAGCGATGAGGCCCTGCTGAAAAGACTGGATGCCTCCATTCCGCTCGGGCGCGTAGCGAAGCCGGAGGAGATCGCGAATCTCGTCGCGTTTCTGGCGAGTGATGGGGCGAGTTATCTGACAGCGACCACGGTGTTTGCCGATGGTGGCATCATGCAGAGCAGTCCGGGGCTGTGAGGAGCTGGGTGGGCAATCTTCTCCCTACTGAGCTATTCTTCGAAGACCTTTTTTATCACAGCATTTTGCACTTCGCCGCTGATGATGCTGAGGCTTGTGTCGCGTGGGACACCCCAGTTCGACAAAAAGTTTCTCAGTGCGTCGATTTGTGACTCGAGGGCACCATCATGGTGAATGAGAAGATCAATGTTCCAACCCATCGTTCCGCTACCACCCCCCGTAATCTCGACCTTGCCGCCAAAGAACGCTTCAATGTCTTCCTCAAGATCCCATCGAGATCGATCAAGCTGGGATCTTGAGTTGATAAAGACTTCGGTTTCCACTGGCAGTACAACTTTCGCTCACATCAATGCGAGGTCGCCTTCTCCGCGCCGAGGCCGGTGTGAGCGCGGACGGTGAGTTCGGCGAACTTGTCTTCGGCTTCCAGATCGCGAGGGGTCAAGATGGTGCCGAGATAAGCTGCGAGGAAACCGATGGGGATGCTGACGATGCCGGGGTTTTCCAGAGGGAAGATGGCGCCGGCCTTGCCGAAGATGCCGTTCGGGCTGAGGAGGATGAGGATGATGGAGGAGAGCAGGCCCACGCTGAGACCGGCCACGGCGCCGGAGGTATTGAAGCGCTTCCAGAACACGCTGAAGATGATCACCGGCAGGTTTGCACTGGCGGCCACGGCGAAGGCGAGGCCGACGAGGAAGGCGGTGTTCACACTGGGGCCAAGGAAGATGGCGATGCCAATGCTGACCGCACCCACGCAGAAGGCGGTCATGCGCGCGACTTTCAGTTCGGCTCCCGGACGGTTTTCTTTGCCGTGGTGGATCACATTGGAATAGAAGTCATGGGCGAAGCTGGCGCTGGCGCTCATGGTCAGGCCGGCGACCACGGCAAGGATGGTGGCAAAGGCGACGGCGCTGATGAAGGCGAAGAAGAACTCCCCTCCCAGATGTTTGGCCAGGATGGGCGCGACCATGTTGATGTCTGGCTTGCCAGCGGCGGTGGTGATGAGGTCCTTTTTGAGAATGGTGGCGGCACCGAAGCCAAAGAAGGTGGTCATGATGTAGAAGATCCCGATGATGGCCATGGCCCACACAACGCTGGAGCGCGCGGTCTTGGCATCTGGCACGGTGTAAAAGCGCACGAGGATGTGCGGCAGGCCGGCCGTGCCGAGCACGAGGCCCAGGCAGAGGGAGATGAGATCCAGCGGTCCCCAGGGGCCGGCAGTGGCCACGCCGTACTTCAAGCCGGGCTGCATGAGGTTTTTCGGCGGCGCGGTGCCACCGTAGTCGGCTTTGGAGACAGAGTTGAAGAACTCGGTAAAGCTGAAGTGGTGGTGCTTCAGCACCAGAAAGCTAAGAAGCAGCGCGCCTGCGATGAGCAGCAGCGCCTTGATGATCTGCACCCAGGTGGTGGCCAGCATGCCGCCGAAAACCACATACACCAGCATGAGCACACCCACGCCGATGACAGCCGGAGCGAACTGAATATCGATGAGACGCTCGATGATGCCGCCCGCGCCGACCATCTGCGCGATCATGTAGATGGTGGACACCACCAGCGTGCTCAGAGAGGCCAGCGCGCGCACCGGGCGGGGCTTGAGGCGGTAGGCCAGAAGGTCGGCCATGGTGTATTTACCTGCATTGCGCAGCGGCTCTGCCACGATGAGCAGCACGGTGATGTAGGCCACCAGGAAGCCGACGGAGTACATGAAGCCGTCATAACCGGAAAAGCAAATCGCCCCCGAGATGCCGAGGAAAGAAGCGGCGCTCATGTAGTCTCCCGCCACCGCGAGGCCGTTCTGCCAGCCGGTGATGCTGCGGCCCGCCGCGAAGTAGGCGCTGGCTCCCGTGTTCTTTTTGGCAGCGTAGAAGGTGATGAGGAGCGTGAGGCCGACGAAGGCCATGAACATGATCTGAGCGATTGTCATACGAGAAAAAGAAGGTCGGAATTTAAAACCAAAGGGTCAGCAACAGGCCACGGAATCAATGATGCCCATGGATGACTTCAGCGGCGGCTTTGTCCCACTTGGCCGCAACGCGCACGTAGATGAAGGCCATGATCCAGGCCATGAAGAATTGGGAGAGCGCGAAGACATAGGCGATGTTCACCTCGCCCCAGACCTTCTGCTTCATGAGGTCCGGCCAGTAACCGACGAGCACCGGCAGCGCGAGGTAGTAGATCAGGAAGAAGATCGTCGCGGGGATGATGAAGGCCTTTTTCCGCGCCATCATGCTGCGGAATTCCGGCTTGGCCTCCAGCTGCTCCCATTTCACAGGTGTTTTTTCGCTCATAGTGGGCGCGAGAGTATGAAGTGAGACGCTGGATGGCAAGGGGGGAAAACAGCCGGAATGGAAAATGCCGCTGTTTTCTCCATCCAGCGTGCGCCATGGCTTGACTCTCGGTAAATTACCTTGGAAAAAGACCCATGACTTCACGGCATAAATGCGCGCAGTGCGGCATCCTCGCGATCTTTCAAGATGACTTCTGCACCTCGTGCTGGAGCCACCGTACAAAGGGCAAGGTGCTGACGGACGAACAGATCGCCGCCTGCAAGAAGCAGGTCGCTGATGCAAATGAAAAGAAGGCCTGGCAGGAGGAGCTGGGGAAATGGCAGAACTGGATCCTGCTGCCGTCCATCCTGATGACTCTCTGGTACCTTTACGCGGCCTCCACGCTGCTGCCCATCCTGCTGAGAATCGGGGCTGGCAAGCCAGACATGGCCGTGTGCTTCGTCGGGGCCGCAGTTTTTGCGGGCGGCGGTTATCTGGTGGGCGGTTCCAAGGCACTGCGCATCGCCTGCCCTTTGCTGATCGGGGCAAGCGTTCTGGCCATGATTCAAATTGGAAATTTCCTGATCAATGTGGTGCCCGAACTCGCAGAGCGGCAGAGCGATGACAAGGTCGCCAAAGGCATGCTCTTTGGCAGCATACGCCTGGTGCTCTGCGGCGTGATCATCTTCTCGGCCATCAAGATCCTGCGCATGAAGCGCCCGGGGGCCTCAGCTTGAACTTCACTCGAAGGCGCTGGTCACCGGCTTGCCGTCAAATTCAGGAGGCAGAGGAATATCCAGCAGCCACAGTGCGGTGGCGGCGGTGTCGTAGGTGGTGACGGGTGCCGTGATGGTGTAGTTCTTCTTCACGCCTTTGCCCCAGGCCACCCAGGGGATGATCATGTCGTCGGGAATGTTCAGGCCGTGCGTTTTGTCGTGCCCGCCGTGGTCGGCGCTGATGAGGATGACGCTGGTGTCGGCGATGCCGGCGTCCTTGATGGACTGCCACACCTGCCACAGGGCCTGGTCGGTGACTTTGAGCGCTTCTTTCTGCTGCGGAGAGCCCCAGCCGTCCTTGTGCCCGGCGGTGTCCACGTCCGGAAAATGGATGAAAGTGAGGCGCGGCTTCTTCTCTTTGATCCACGCCGCCGCCTGCTTGGCCACCATCTGCGAGGGCTTTTTGTCCTTCTCGATTTCGGGTGAACCCGCCACAGGCGCCGGATCCTGCGGACCGCCGAAGTCGAACACATCGACCGAATTCTCCAGCCAGAGGTGGCGGAATTTTACCTTGCCGACAAACATGCCGTCCACCGCCTTGGGATCCGCGGCTTTGAGCAGTGAGAAGACCGTGGGCACTTTGACGAGGCCTTTGATCGGTGTGAAGGCGTTCCACAAAATCTGATGCTTGTCCGGCCCGACTCCCGTGAGCATGGAGGTGTGGGAGGGCAGCGTGATCGAGGGAAAAATCGTGCTGGCCTGCCACGTCACCGCGCCTTCAGCGGCGATTTTTTTCAGCGTGGGCGCCTCACTTTCAGCAATCACCGCCGGTTTGCCGCCGTCGATGCTGATGATGAAGACGTGCTCCGCACGTGGCGTGGCAAAAGCCGGAAGGCTGAACGAAAGGGTGGCAAGAACGGTGAGTACGGTACGCATGACGGTGGGCGCGAAGAAACGCCGGTCAGCGCGGTTTGCTTCCACAAAATCGGCACACAGGCGCTGTTTGCACGGCTTGCTCCTTGAGCAGTGTATTTCTCTGCGCCACTGGTGCGGACTAATGGAAGCCTGGATCGTCATCGGACTGCTCGTGTTAGCGGTCATCGCCTTTGCCACGGAGAAGATCTCCGTGGATGTCGTCACCCTGACCATGCTGTGCGTGCTGGTCATGTGCGGCATCTTGAAAGCCGACCGCGCCTTCGCCGGATTTGGCGACCGTGTGATCATTCTGCTGGCGGCGATTTTTGTCATCGGCGCGGCCCTGCGGGAGACAGGCGTGCTCGACATGATGGGAGGCGTGCTGGCGCAGACCTTCGGGACGCACCCCAAGCGCCTCATGGGCTTCATGATGGCCGTGGTGGCCGGAGTGTCCGCCTTCATGAACAACACCACCGTCACCGCAGTGTTTGTGGGTCCGGTGATGGGTCTTTCGCGCAAGCTGCGCATTCCGCCTTCGCGGCTGCTGATGCCGCTGGCCTTTGCCTCGCTGATGGGAGGCACCTGCACATTGATCGGCACCTCCACCAATGTGGCTGTGAGCGGTGCCATCACCAAACTGGGTCTGGAGCCGCTGCGCATGTTTGAGTTTACCGGCATTGGCCTCGTTCTCACTCTGACCGGGATTCTCTACATGGTCTTCATCGGCAGCCGCATGGTGCCGGAACGTGACAAAGCCGCCGTCATGAACGGCGACGCCATGCGTGATTACCTCGCCGAAGTCGTGGTGCTGCCCGGCTCTCCTCTTGTGGGCCAGGCTGCTTTTGATTCCGACTTTTCAGCGCTGGACTTTCAAGTGCTGAAGATCCGCCGCGCCGACCATCCCCTGGATGCAGGCCCCAATCTCCGCTTTGAAGAGGGAGACGTCGTCCTGGTGTCTGGAAAGGTGGAAAACCTGATCCGCGTGAAGAAGATCGAGGGCCTCGACATTCTCGAAGACGTGACTTTGCGCTCCTCCGGCATCGACATGCGGGATGCTCAGGTGGCCGAGGTGGTTCTCACGCCACGCTCCGGCTTCGTCGGCCGCTCTCTGCGCGACAACAATTTCCGCCAGCGCACCGGGCTCTCCGTTCTCGCTCTCATGCGCGGGGACCGGACGCTGATGCACCACATGGCCGATGAGAAACTGCGCGCGGGCGATGTGCTGCTGCTGCAGGGCCCGAGCGATCGTTTCCGTGCCTTTGAAGAAGGCAATGACATGATCGTCATCACGCAGCATCAGTTCAGCGCAGAGGCGCGCAGACGGGGTATGCTGCTGCTGGCGGCCTTTGTGCTCGCAGTGATCGTCAGCAGTTTTGACTGGGTTCCGGACACGGTGGCATTTGTCATGGTCGCCTTGATGGCAGTCCTGACGCGCTGCATCAAGCTGGAGAACGCCTACGCCAACATCGACTGGCGGCTGCTCATCCTCATCGGAGGCATGATGGCCTTTGGTGAAGCCATGAAAGTCTCGGGCGCCTCGTCCATGATCGCAAATTTCATCACCGGCTGGCTGCAACCCATGGGCATCTTTGCCGTCTTCACCGGATTCTGCCTGCTAACGATTCTGCTCACACAGCCGATGTCCAACGCGGCCGCGGCGCTCGTCGTTCTTCCCGTGGCGCTGCAGGCCGCCGCCAACATGGGCGCGAGTCAGCGCGCCTTTGCCATCGGCGTGATGCTCAGCGCCTCGGCCTCCATGCTGACCCCGTTTGAGCCGAGCTGCATTCTTGTCTATGGCCCAGGCAAGTACCGCTTCGCCGACTTCCTCAAAGTAGGCGGCGGTCTGACGGTGGTGATGCTCCTCGTCATTTTGGCGCTGGTGCCCGTGTTCTGGCCGCTGAAGTAGTACGATGGGCACTCCTGCCCATCGTCGAGCTACAGACGCGTGCATATCCCAAACAGTGCGTGAACGCTGACCGACAGACAGGAGCGTCTGTCGTACTTTTCAATCCGGCCCCAGTCCTGTCTTCTGCTTCAGCACGATTTTTTCCATGGCCTTCATCTTTGAATAAGGCGGATGCGGCAGGGACACGAGCGAAGCGATCAGCCCCCCCTGGTGCACCACGGCGCGCTCATGCGAGAACGTGCGGAAGCTGTGATGTCCGTGGTAGCTCCCCTGCCCGCTCTGGCCCGCGCCACCGAAAGGCAGATGCGAATTCACGATGTGCAGCAGTGTGTTGTTGATGACCGTGCCGCCGGCGCTGGTTTCGTTCAGCATTCGCTGGATGAAGGCCTCCTGATGGCCAAACGCATACAGTGCGAGCGGCTTGCCGCCGCACTGTATGAAGGCGAGCACTTCATCGAGAGAATCATACACAAGCACCGGCAGCAGCGGGCCAAAGATTTCCTCCTGCATGATCGTCATCGAGGGCGTGACGCCGCTCAGCACCGTGGGTGCCACATAGCGTGTGGCTTCGTCTGTTTCGCCACCCATGACGGCCTGCGCGCCTTCGGCGAGTGAGGCATCGAGCAGGTGCTTCATGCGCTGCCAGCCTCGGGCATCCACCACACGCGCAAAGTCGGGCGAGGCCCGGCGCTGCTCCGGAGTTTCGCCATAAAAATCACGTATCCGCTGACTGATGGCGGAGACAAATGGAGCAGCCAGATCGCGTGGCACCCATACATGGTTCGGGCAGATGCAGGTCTGACCCGCATTGAGAAATTTGCCAAACGCGATGGCGTGCGCCGCCTGCGGAATGTCACAGGTCTCATGCAGAACCGCCGGCGATTTGCCACCCAGCTCCAAGGTGACCGTGGCGAGATGCTGCGCAGCTTTGGCCATGATCTTTTTGCCCACGCCAGGACTGCCGGTGAAGAACACATGATCGAAGGGACATTCCATCAATGCTTCTGCCGCAGGCACGCCGCCCATGAACGCTGCGACTTCATTGGCAGAAAACGTTTCGCTGATCAGCTTCGTCAGCACCGCCTCCGTGTGCGGGGTACGATCAGAGGCAGACATCATCACCACGTTGCCCGCGGCGATCGCGCCCACGAGCGGCAGCAGAAACAGATGCACAGGATAATTCCACGGCGCGAGAATGAGCACCTGCCCTTTGGGCTCATAGCGCACCTCGCTGCGTGAGCCGAGCGTGAAGAGATGCGCGGCCACGCGCTTCGGCTTCATCCAGCGCTTCAAACGGGCGCACACAAACGCGATCTCCTCGGTGATGGGTGCGATTTCGGAAAGCGCGACTTCTGCCTGACACTTGCCAAAATCTTGCCGCATGGCCGCGACAATTTCATGCCGGCGGGAAATCAATGCAGCACGAAGCTTCTGCAGTTTTTCGATGCGCTGCTCCGCCGTGCTTTGCGCAATATGCCAGCGATTTTTTCGCTGGGCCTCAAATACTTCCTGGATGTGGGAGGAGTCCATGGAGAGGCGAGATTCAGATGAAGGGGAGTTGTTCCCAGCTCTTATGATTGGGAATGATCAGCTTGCCTGAAAAGCTATATCCGTAAGTACTGCGAACAACACCAACAAGTGCGTTCCGCCTTGGAAATACAGGGGTTCCACGGGCACTGACGGTGTGGACGGTTTCGGCAGGAATTGTGAGCGAACTGGAATAACCGGAGGTGTTCGCCCTTGTTCTCATGGCTTGCGATTTTGTTGGTCAAGTTGTGCACGAGTTGTTCGCAGCAATTCACCAAGGGCTGGATTGTCGAGTGCGGTCTGCGCCGCTTGAACTTCCGCATCTTTTTTGCTGCGACCGCTGCCCCGCCCGAGCTGCGCGCCCTGCCAGGACACGACGGCGACAAAGTTTTTGGCGTGGTCCGGCCCTTCTGCGCCCACGATTTCATACTGCGGCGGCTCGATGCCCACGGCTTGAATGAGTTCCTGCAGCTGTCCTTTGGGATTGGCGTCCAGCGGGCCACGGCTGAGGGCTTCAAGGTCCTCGGCAAAGAGTCGGGCGGCGAATTCATGAGCGGCTGCGCTCCCGGAGTCGAGGTGGATGGCGCCTGCCACGGCTTCGAGCGCATCTGCCAGGGTGGATTCGCGGTTTCGACCGCCATTGGCCTCCTCCCCGCGCCCCATGCGCAGGTAGGCGCCGAGTCCGATACGCCGGGCGATGCGTGCGAGCGCCTTGGTGGAAACGAGCTGAGCGCGTGCCTGGGTCAGCACGCCTTCGTCTGCCTGTTCCAGACGGTGAAAGAGCAGGTGGGACAGAGCCAGCTGCAGCACGGCATCGCCGAGGAATTCAAGCCGTTGATTGTCTGCCTGCGCGCGCTGGCTTTCGTAGCCGACGCTGCCATGCGTGAGCGCCATCTGGAGCAACGCTGGGTCGCGAAAAGTATGGCCGAGGACGTGTTCCAGCGTTTGCATGAGTGCTTTCCTTGTAGCCGGAAGTCCGGCAGCACTCCAAGAAAAAAGTGGGGTGACCGACGGGACTCGAACCCGCAACAACCAGAATCACAATCTGGGGCTCTACCGTTGAACTACGGCCACCATCTCAATCGAGAGTCGGGCATAGTAGTCAGAAGAGACGGAAGCGCCAGCGAAAAAATCAGGGGGGTGGAACTGGGGGCTGGGCGAGGGCTTTACTCCCGCCTCCGGAACCAGACCCACGGCAGGGCGAAGGCCGCAGTGATGAGAACCGTGAGAACGCCGATCATAGCGGTCATGCCGAGGGTGATGAGGCCGCGGTTGCTGCCCGCCGCCAGAGCGCCAAATCCCAGCCCGGTGCTCAGGCCGCAGTAGGCGAGCGAGCGGCCGAGGGAGGCAATCCGCTCCCGGTTCATGCCTGGCTCGCGCAGGGAGTGCATGACGTGAATGGTGAAATCGAGCCCCAGGCCGAGGCAGAGCGGCACCGCGCCCACGCTCATGAGGTTCCACGTCAGACCGCAGGCCGACATGCTGCCCAGCAGGATCCAGCCGCTGACCGCGAGGGTGAAGAAGGCAAACACCCGCTCCCGCCAGCCCTGAAACACCAGCAGGAACAGGATGCACGCGATGACAACGGTGGGCAGGCAGACGCGCAGGATTTCCCGTTTCAGCAAAGGCTCCAGCGATGTGCGCAGAAAGGCCCAGCCGGCGGGGTGCGCACCGGGAATCTGCTCCACCGCATGCAGCACCTGCGCGTTTTCCAGAGTGCGGCCTGCGGTCAGGCGCACGGAGCCCACGGCCATCAATCCGTGCTCGGCATGCTGGGAGACGATGCCGCCGAGGTTTTCGAGAACGATGAGTTTGGGCCACAGCGGCAGGGCGGTCTTCTCGGAGGCCCATTCCTGCCATTGCTTGAAAACTCTTTGTGTCAGAGCAAAGGCCACTTCGGTGAAGCCTGCGGCGTCGGTGGCCTGCTTGAGAGCCTCTGCATGTGTGGCGAATGATTGCAGCGTGGCGAGGTTCGCCTGCTGTGCCGCGGCGTCAGGCACGAGCGCGAGCGGCAGCATGCTTGCTTCGACTTCGTCATTCTTTAAGACCTTCTCCGCGGCGACGATGCTGTGGCGCAAAGCAGCGCTGTCCTTGGCGGCAAAGATCAGCGGCACATTGCGCCCAGGCTCGGCGCTGCTGTTCAGCATGCGCTTCTCGATTTCGTCGATGACATCAAAGGCCTCGCTCTTGTCGGGTCGTAGCACGGCGGAGCCAAAATCCATCTTTGGCAGGCCCTTCCAAGCCATGACCACGCTGGCGGCTATCAGCGCGCTCAAGACGCACACCACCATGACGCCCTGCATCTTCATGGCAAAGCGGGTGGTGCCGTGGTGCTCTCCGAGTTTGCCTGTGGTCATGCCCAGCGGCAGAAAGCCAAAGATCATGACCGCAGCGCCGATCAACACGCCGAGTGCGGACAATACTCCGAGCTGGGCCACACCAGGCAGCTGGCTCAGGCCCAGCATGGCAAAGATGCCCGCGATGCTGACCGCAGACCACGCGACACTCGGCAGCACACGACGGCAGATGCTGCCAAAGCCTTCGCCGGGATGCTCACGTGCCACATGCAGCCCCACCACGCCGAAGTCTTCGATCAAACCCGTGAGGATGGCTGCGAACCCCATCGACATCACATTGAGCGAACCATAGATGGCGCCCGCGGTGCCGAGCGTGAGCATGTTCGCGCAAAGGATGGCCAGCAGCAGCCAGAACAGAGGCTTCACGCTGCGATGCAGCAGCCAGAAGAGAAAACCCACAATGAAGGTGACGGCTCCGATCGACTGCCGCATGTCCCCTTCCATGCCGGTGGCGATCTCCGCCTGAAACGCCGGATCTCCCGTGAAGCCGATCTTCACGCCCGTGAGCTCTCCCTGCTGTGGCAGCCACTTCTCGCGCACTTCTGCTTTGATTTGCGTGAGCCAGGCATTGGCCGCGCGATAGTCCTCCAGCGCCTTCCCTGGCGGTGTGACAAACAGCAGGCGCAGGGTGCCGTCCGCGCTGCTGAACTCATCGCTCACCAGGCTGCTCATGTCCCCTCCCCCGCTCAGCAGTGCAAGCGCACCGCGTGCGAGGCCGAGAGGATCGTAACCGCTGAGCGTGGCGTTTTGCAGATCCAGTGAAGAGCTTGCCGCCTCTTTCGACTTCACCAGCAGCGACTCGATGGCCGCGGGCTCAAGCGACGCGGTCAGCTTCGCCACCTCCTGCGGCGGTGCATTCAGCCAAAGATACGCCACGACTTCAGCGATGATCGCCGGGTCCGATTGCAGCAGCGATTTGCTGCGCACACTCGCACACAGCTCCGGCTTCGCTGCTAGGTGCTCGGCCAGCGCATCTGCCGTCACCTCGACCAGCGCCGGGTCTTCCGCCTGCACCGCGATCAGCAGCAGATTGCGCTTCTGCTCCCGCAGCAGCCTCGTTCCCTGCAGGCCCGGCAGCTCCTGTGGCAGCAGGCTCAGCGGATCCACATCAAAATCCAGCCGCGAAATGCCAAACCATCCCGCCGCAACGACGAGCAGGACAAAGAACAAACGAAGCGCGGCCGGTTTCCTCATGAGTGGCGGAAAGAAGCGGAGCCGGACGGGAAGTCCATCGGGGAATGGCCCGGCATGCTGGGTGCTTTCCTTCAGGATCGAATCTTTTATGGCAGCGGCTCCCCTGGCGGAAACAGGCCGAGGCCGTAGAGCATTTTTTCCAGGGCGGTGGGCCGGGTTGTTTGAGAGACCAGCATGCCTTTCTGAAAACTGGGTGCGCCGAACTCGGCGGCATAGGGGCGCTGGCCCGGGAACGTCGGTCCGTCGGCGGCGGTTTCGCCGGTGGAGGCAAGGCACCACACATTGAGACGAGGATGACCCTGGCTGCGGGTCACGGAGTACCGCAGGGAGGCACGATACGCGCTCACCGCTTGCGCGGCATCTTGCGCTCCTGGCCAGCGGTGCTGCACGAAATGAGTGTCGCCAGCAGACTGGGTGGCTTTCTCTATGAACTGGAGGAGCTGACCACGCTGTTCGCCGTGGCTGAGTTCATAGCACGCGTATCCCACAAAGGGCGGGCATGTCTGCCCTTTTTGCCAGCCGATGACAGCCGTCATGAACAGAGCAAAAACCAGCAGCAGAAGTGTGAACAGAAGCCTTTTCATGGGGAGGGATGAAGGATGGATTTATCTGGGAATGGCCGTATGCATGTGCCATCAAAGACTTTGCCTGATTTCTTCTGGCCCTTCGGCTGAATTTTCGCCTGGCACGTGGCGGCCTCGCGGATGTGGTTCATCAGCGTGTTGAAGACCGCCAGGTCACTGTCGTCATTGAGGCTTGCTACGGGATCCACAAACGATGTGGAGCGGCGCGCCCTGCCACGATCTGCATGCGCGGGAGGAATGGAAATGCACAAAGAGAGCACGAATGCCCGGCTCTGTGCCACCCCGGTTACTCGCTGGTGAACGAAACTTACTTTAAGGCTCCAGCCACGATCATCGAGATCAGGACTGCGGTGCCTGCCACGCCCACGATCAAGCCAAAGATGGCCCGGCCCATGCCGTGTTTGGGATTGGGCGTGCGCTTGCTCTTCCGAATATCACGGATGGCCACGATGGAAATGATCAATGCCAGCGGAGCGGGCAGAATGACGAGCCCAAACAGGCCCAGGTAACCCGCGGCGATGGCCCATCCGGATCTGCCCACAGGCAGCAGCATTCGCATGGCGGCGCTGTCCGCCATCTTGGTGGGAGCTGCCATCGGGGGCGGCTGGGGCATGCCGAAGACGGGTTGCGGCGGCGGAGTGGGGATGGGCGGTGGAGTTTGCATGAGGAGTAGTGCGGGATTCGAACGGCCACGAAGTGCAGCGCCCATCAGAAGGAGCAGGGCAGGCCATACGCAGTCCTTTTAACAAGGCGTCCGAGGAGCTGTCAACGGCATTCCGGTGCGCGTTTTCCTCAAAGGTAGGATCCAGGTATCCCGACGGTGATGCAGAGCAGTGCGAGCACAACCGACAAACTCAACACCAAGTAAGCCGGCAGCCCGAGTCCTTGGGCACGGTACAGGCGCCGCTGCACGAGATGTCCTGCGACAAGCGCGAGCAAAGTCAGAGCGGCTGTCAGGAACAGGTCAGTCCATGAAGGGGTGCCAAACGCGTGTGAGAAGTCGTTCTCTCGTCCGACGAGATAGGGAAAGGCAGTATTGGCCACATCGGCCAGCGGTGCGGCAAACAACCAAAAGTACAACGAGGAGGCCACCCAGAATGGGAATGGCCGACGCCTCCGGGAAAGCAAGGCGACGACTGCCGCCAGAAAGAACCAGAGCAGGTAGGGCGCAAGGGAGACGAAGAGGGAAGAGAAACTACCTTGTGCCGGAGGGTCATAGGCAACATACCCCCACTTCCCGTCTCCGGGGGGCAGCCACACAAATTCAAGGACTGTGCCGCCCTGAACCAAAACAGCTGCGGCGTGAGCGCCCTCATGAACCAGGGTAAACACCACAGCCCCGGGAACGGCCAGCAGCATGTGCAGCCAGTGACGGCGCATGAAGTTCCAGATCTCAGCTAACATGGGCGCGTGTTTTGTGATGACTGAATTCGCCGTGGCATCATGCCAGCCAAGCTACGCATCAATGGCGGTGTCACAGCGGCCATTCAAGACCTGCACAAAGTTTTTGGCTGCATAACCAAGACACCCTAAGCAGAGAGTTCCGAGGGCACCGGCAGCGCGCCTTTGAGAAGACTGCATCGCCAGCCACGCGAAAAATCCCAAGGGTAGTGCCGCGATTAGTGACACCGACATTCGGATCAAACTAGACTTCCGGATCGAAGCTTGTTTTGCCTTGGTCCCTATGGCGATCATCTCATCTGCCTCTTTCTCGATGATGCCGTGCTTAGCGCTCAACCAGTCGCGCACCTCAGATTCTGAGGCGTCCCAATACATCTTGCCATTGAGTTGTTCCTGAATTTGGTCGCGGTTCATAGTGTTTGATTTGCCGAATCACTGAATGGAACTCGGAGGCGTGGGTTTTGTGCGTCCGAATACTGGGCACGACGATTTGCGGCTGTCATAGAGCCGGCCTCATCCTCCGCATCTCCCCGCTCAACAACCGCCTCTGGGCTCCGACCTGAAGGAAGGCTATGCCCACCCCAACTGCCGGAGACCGAAGGTGTCATTCCAAATCTTGGTCATGTGCCGGATGCGACCGTCTTCAAACTGCATCGCATACATATATTCAGCCGACAGGCTCTTGCCGGTAGGCTCCACCGGTCCACCCGGTCCGGTGTGCGTGCCGTAATAGACGCCATAACCCGCAACGCACTGGCGCTCCGGATCTTCTGCGAAGAAGCGCAGCTCATAGCGTCCGTCCGGCACCGGCGTGAAAAAACCCTTCATCCAGTCGGTGTAACCTTCCAAGGTGCTGATGTCGGCGAGCGCCGCACCCTGCGCCGAGAACGTGGCATCTGGATGGCAGTACTCTTTGCAAACCTGCCAGCCTTTACCGCTGTCACAGGCGTCAAAAAACAATCTGGCTTTTTCGTATATGGTGCTCATGTTTTTGATGGGTTGTTAATCCAAAGCTGATTCTACCGGCGACCCTCTTGTGGGGTACTGCGGGTGTTTTAGCTCCTAAGACCAGAATGGCAACTCCACAGTCGGCTTTCAGGCATGATGCAGGGTGGCAGCGGGTTGACAGTGCGTGCAGCAGGACGCATGACTCGCAGGCATGACTGGCATCGCATCGCACGAACAAATCAGCGCACTCATCCGCCATCGTCGTTCCATCAAACCGGTGGACATGGATGCGACGCGCAGCGTGGAGCGTGAGCTTCTCTCTCACGTGCTCGAAGACGCCACCTGGGCGCCCACGCATGGACTGACGGAGCCTTGGAAGTTTATCGTCCATCAGGGGGCGTCACGTCAGCGTCTCGCGGAAGCGATGCAGAAAGTCTATCGCCAGACCACGCCAGCGCATGAGTTCCGCGAGGACAAGATGAAGAAGATGGGGGAGAACCCGCTGCTCTCCGCTGTCGTCATCGCCGCAGTGATGGAGCGCCGTGGTGGTGACAAAATTCCTGAGATCGAAGAGATCGAGGCGGTGGCCTGCGCTCTGCAAAATCTGCAGCTCTCTGCCTCGGCGGCGGGACTGGCCTGCTACTGGTCTTCACCTCCGCTGCTGGGCACGCCTGCGTTTGCGGAGTGGCTGCAAATCGGCGCGGAGGATCGCTGCGTGGGCCTCATCTATCTTGGATGGCCGCGCGTCGGACTGAACTGGCCGAGGAGCGTTCGCAAGCCCGTGGAAACCAAAACCCTCTGGCGGGATGACTGAGTGGTTCACTCATGCCTGGAATGCGACCTCGCATTTCTTCACGGACATGCCCTGGGCCATGTGGGGAGTGTGGACGCTGACGATCTGCCTGCTCGTCGTCGGCATCGTCGGTTCCGTCGTGCCGTTTTTGCCGGGGCCGATGCTGATCTTCGCTGCGGCGATTATTCATACCGTGCTGCGTCCGGAGTCCGGCATGAGCCTCTGGGGTTTTGTCTTTTTATCGCTCGAGCTCGTGTTGTCCTACGTGGTCGATTTCGCCAGTGGTGCCATGGGCGCGCGTTGGTTTGGCGCCAGCCGCTGGGGCATTGCCGGTGTGTTCATCGGCGGCATCGTGGGCATGTTCTTCATGCCGTTTGGCCTGGTGCTCGGTCCCTTGATCGGTGGTGTTTCCTTCGAGCTGGTCTTTGCCAAAAAACGGCTGCAGCCCGCGGCCAAATCCGCCTGGGGTTCGCTGCTTGGCACGGGCGTCGGTCTGGTGCTGCGTCTCATCGTCGCCTTCATCATGGTGGCGACTTTCTTTCTCGACGCGCTGGTGTGGTGAGGGCTCACGCCTTTCCGTACAGCAGCATGCGCGCGCCAAAGGTGACGAGCACAAAACCGAAGATGCGGGTGAGCGTCTCACTGCTCAGTGTCTTCATCCAGTTCGCGCCGAAGTAGGCGAAGATGGATGCGGACACGGCGGTGATGGCGGCCACCTTCCATTCCACATAGCCGTTTCTGGCATTTTGTGTCGTGGCCATCAGCGCGGTGGGAATGATGATGGCCAGCGAGGTGGCGACCGCTGTTTTGTGAGGCAGCTTCAGGAAGAACACAAACGCCGGTACCATGACCACGCCACCGCCGACACCACACAGGGCCGCGACCGCACCGCTGATGACACCGATGGCAAGGCAGGTAAGAATGGTGGAGGTGGACATGGGAAGATCAGCGGGATTGACGGGCCAGGAGGCCGACGAGCAGACGCTCGAGCACGAGCTTGGGATCGAGCGAAGAAGTGACGAGCTTTGAATTGGCGGCGAGGCAGGCTTTGAATCCTGCGTGCAGTTCTTCGAGCGTGAAGTTCCCTGCTTCCGGCAGCGCGAGAAACATGGGATACGCGTTGAAGCCAGTGCCGTCTTTTTTCCGCGGCAGATGCGAGGTGGCCGTGGAGGGCAGGGCTTCGAGCGAGGAGCAGAAGCCGTTGTAGTTCATCTTGTTCAGCCGGTGGCGCGAGCCGAGGTCCTTGATGAGAAGCAGACTGCGCACCCGCGGCACGATGGCGGCGAGCAGCAGGCCGATGGCGTTCTGCCCTTGGTACATGAGCGTGCCCAGCAGTTCCAGCGCGCGGGGCAGATCACGTTTGCCGATGGCATTGCCGAGATCCCACAGCACCCCTGCCCTGCTCATGGACACCATGTGCTGCACCGTCTTCATTCCAGCACGGCGGCGCTCACCGAGATAGAGGTCGATCTTTTCCAGTTCGTTCTCCATCTGTCGCGTGTCATCGCCGGCCATCTGCACCAGCAGCTCCAGCGCTCCGCTTTCAAAGGTGATGCCCAGGTCTTTTGCTTTGCGGGAGGCCATGGCGAGCACCGGGCCTTCCCATCCTGCGCGGGAGGTGTCCGGCTTGTCGAAGACCTCCATGGCCGCGATTTTGGAAATGCGTTTGTAGGAGCTGCGGCGTTTGTCGATGGCGGTGGCGCTGATGACAACACTCACGTCGGTGCCAAGGCCGCGTTCCATTACATCGAGGATGCGCTCGAATCCGTTCACGGCATCCTGCCCTTTGCCAGGGCCGCTGTCGCCGAGGAAGTTCGCGTTCTTCAGCCACACCACTTTGCTGCCGCCGAAGAAAGGCAGGGTCTGCAGGGCCATGCACACATTGGAGCAGATGGTGCCGGCGTGCTCGGCATTGTCGGCAGTGCCGTCGATGATGTCGTTGCTGAAGTCTCCCGCATCGGGCGGGGTGAGGCTGCGCACCAGCAAAAGCGCGGCCTCTTTCACGCGTGCCTCGTCGCTGCCCATGAAGACACTGATCTGGCTGGCGGGTTTTTTCGGTGGCGGCATGGTTCACCGATGGAGCAGGATGCGCGTGGCATCAAGCTTGGCGCTGCGTGCATGGTCTTGACATTCTTTCAGCGATTTGATGAAATCAGACAAATCATCCAACATCACTATGAAAACATCATTGATTGGGTCCAAGGTCTCGACGGCGGTTTTGTTTCTTACCACTGCCTTGTTCATGTCAGGAGCCAGCATCGCTTCCGCTGCGGAGGATCTGAATGCCATCTATCAGCAGGGACGCGCCGCCTATTATAAAGGCGATCTCGACACGGCCTACCGGCTCCTTTCCCGGGTGGCGGCAGCCAATCCCAAGCATGCCGAGACCGCGAACATGCTCGCTTACATCCGCGCGAATTATCAGCCGAAGGATGACTCGCTGAAAAATCAATACGCGACGGTGATCCTGCCCAAGATCGAAATGTCGGACGTGACCCTCACCGAAGCCATCGAGGGTCTGCGGGCGATGTCCAAAAATGCCAGCGGTGGCAAGATCACGCCGAACGTGATTGTGAAAGGTGCCGAGTTGGGCGAGAAGAAGTTCAGTCTTTCCCTGAGCAACGTTCCTTTGAGCGAGGCGCTTAATTATGTGACCCAGCTTGTCGGTGCCAAGGCCACCTATGAAAAGCATGCGGTCATTCTAGCCCCCGAGGCAGACACCCCGACATCCACCGCTGCGACGAAGTGATTATAAAAGATTGATATTGAATGCACTAGAAGCGGGTTAAGCCTCACCCCGCGGATAAAGCGTGCCATTTGATGCCAGATCAGCCCGCCGAGTTTTTTCCCTCTGACACTCGGCGGGAAGAGCGCGTGTTGCATGCTTCACCAACGCTACGAAGCATGAGCGTGGAGTCGACCAGAGGACACAGGTTTCGTGACATGAAAATGGGAGAGCTTTCGCTCTCCCATCCTCGCTTAAAGTCTGACGGTCGTTCTCAGTCGTTGAAGAAGTGGCGCCCGGTCTGGCCGGCTTCGGTCTTGTTGTCCACTTCCCAGTACACATCCTCGAAGATGGTTTCGGGTTCTGGATACGGACTGTTCTTGGCAAACTCGGCGGAGTCTTCGGCTTCCTTCTGCGCTTCCTTGTCGATCTTCTTCAAGTCTTCTTCCGTGGCCACGCCTTCGTTGAGGAGGTTGCGCTTCCACACTTGGATCGGGTCGTGGTCGTTTTGGAATTTCTCCACTTCTTCTTTGGTGCGGTACTTGAACTTGTTGGCGTCTGCGACCGAATGGCCTTCCCAGCGATAGGTGGCGATTTCGAGGATGCTGGGCTTGGACTCGTTGTGAGCGCGGGCGATGGCTTTGCCCACTCCGGCGCGGACTTCATAGACGTCTTCGCCATTGAACTGCTCCCAGGCCATGCCGTAGCCTTCGGCACGCTTGGCCAGGAAATCCTGATAGGCGGAGGAGCGCTGCTGGCTGGTGCCCATGGAGTAGCCGTTGTTTTCGATCACATAAATCACGGGCAGATCCCAAAGTTCAGCCAAGTTCAGGGATTCATGGAAGGCACCTTGGTTCACCGCACCGTCGCCAAGGAAGCAGAGGGCGGCACCTTTAAGACCACGATACTTGAGGCCGTAGGCGAGGCCAAGGCCGAGAGGAGTCTGACCGGCAACGATGCCGTGCCCGCCCCAATAGTTTTTCTCGGGAGCAAAGTAGTGCATCGAGCCGCCCTTGCCGCGGGAGCAGCCGGTGGCCTTGCCGAAGAGTTCGGCCATGCATTCGTTCATGCCCATGCCCACGGCCAGCGCGTGACCATGGTCGCGATAGGCAGTGATGACGTGATCGTTTTCTCCCATCACGGAGACGGTGCCGACGGCCACGGATTCCTGGCCGATGTAGAGGTGAAGGAAACCGCCCATGCGACCGGCCTGATAGTGCTGAAGCGACACCTGCTCAAAGCGGCGGATGCGGACCATCTTGCGGTAGAGCTCGATCTTGTCGGCAGCGGTCAGCTTCTGATTGATGGGGTCGGCAGCGTGTTTTGCCAGGGCGTTTGAGGGGGCGGTTGCAGTGGCCATGTGAGGGAGCGATACTAGCTGGATGCATGCCGGAAGCAAGCAGGGTGTTTGGTCCACGGGAGGGGACACGCGGGGTCCCTTGCCATGGTGTACTCAGGCGAGTGGCCCTTCTCACGCTGGATCGTTGGGCTGCGCTCAGGCCGCCGGTGGTCTATCGCGGTGAAGGCAATGCAGGGTCTTCTCTACACTCTCTTCCCGGGTATGCTTTTGCTCTCACGGAAAGGAAGACGACTTAGCGTAAAGGAGGATGATGCTGGGCTTCTCGGGCGGATGAATTTCAATCCCATCGAGCCGCAGCTGCAGAGGCTGGAGGACCAGCCGCCCCTACCCTGCCCCTGCACCGAGCGTTTGCGGGCTGAACCATCCTCACGCCGCCGGTTCGATGGCCCTTGAACCCTCGTTGTCGAAGATTTGCGATTCGATACCGGAGGTGGGTGGACTGGGCTCCCTACCCCTCGCCACTTGGGCGTTCGCAGACCCACGCGGCGTAGGGCGGCTTGGCCTCAACCGCCGGCTCCACAGAGCAGGTGGTTGACGGATGGTCTGGCTTTCAGTTGCGCTGAACGCAGCAAGGTCAGGTGCTACTGCGCTCTCTTTTGGGGAAAGAAATGGGATTAAAAAGGAGGAGGGGCGCGTGCCATTACACACGCACGGGTTCGTCGGCAGAGGCGGGAAACCCAACCTCCCAATCCTGCGTCGTGCGCCCGCAAGCCGACCGCAGGTAGGGCGGACTGTCCAGGCTGTGTGAAAACACTCTTTTTAGAGAGGCCTGCCCGGAATGCCGGTTAAATTCTGGCATTCTGCCAAGCGATTTTGCCTTCAGTGCTGTGCTGCTTTCCTGAGCGCTTGTAATGCGCTTATCAGAGGGAGGGTGCAGGGCATTTGAGGCCCGTTGACTCCCGTCATGCCGCCTTGGGCAGCGCTCTGAGCAGTTCGCTCATCGGTTTGAGATTGAGCACGCGCCTGAGGTTGTAGGCCAGCGCGCTGAGGCTGAACTCAGCTTTCACACGCTCCAGTCCGCGGGTCAAAAAGTCGCCGTGCCCCCATTGCTTGAGCGTGCCAAACACATGCTCGACCACTTCGCGCCTGCGGGCGCTGATCGCTGATTTTCCGGCCATGCGTGCCGCTGCCCGCTCCAGCACGGCTTCATTGCGCAGACGGTGGATCTTCCTGTAGCTGCCGCCGGTGCACCGGGCCTTAAGAGGGCAGCTGCGGCAGGCCGCTGCATTGGCATAGTGCAGGACGGTCTTGCCGTGGCTGCGGCATTTGCCCCGCAGCCTGAGACGCTTGTCTCCGGGGCATTGATACTCGTCTGCCACCGCGTCGTAGGTGAAGCGCTCCTTGCCAAACACTCTGCTGCCGTCCCTGCTGCTGCGTCCGCTGGTGCTGCCCTGCGCAGGCACATAGGTGATGATGTCTGCGGCTTCACAGGCTTCGAGCTCGTCGGCCGAATGGTAGCCTTTGTCGGCGACCACTTCGAGGCTCGGCACCTTGAGTTCAGTCTTCGCGGCCTGGGCGATGGCGCCGAGCTGGCCTCGATCACAGGCCGACTGCACCACCTCTTCGGCGACGATGAGGTCATGCTTTGCATCCACGGCGACCTGCACGTTGTAGCCGATGAAGAACCCGCCGCGCTGCGTGTCGCACATCTTGCGTGCATCGGCGTCGGTGAGCGAGACTTCGGTCCGGGCGCTCTTCTGCATCTCTGCAAGCAGCGCGGCATGCTCCTGGCGGCTGGCGCGCAGTCCGGCGATCTTTTCGGCCATGGTCTCAGGCTTCCTGCCGCCGGCGGGTGGCGAAGAGGAAGGCGGCGGTGGCGGCCCCTGCTCTGCATCATGCGTGTCGAGCTCGCGCAGGTAGTCATCAATGCGCTGGTCGATGTGTTTGATCACCTCGCGCAGCTGCTCGGCGTTGAAGTGGCGGCGCCTGCCGTTGCTGGCCTTGAACTTGCTGCCGTCGATGGCCACGAGCTCCGCGCCAAAGAGCTCGAGTTTGCGGCACAGCAGGTTGAACTCGCGCAGCACGCCTTTGAACGCCTTGCGGTTGTCACGGCGGAAGTCGGCGATGGTCTTGAAGTCCGGGCGCAGGGTGCGCAGCATCCAGATGACTTCGAGGTTGCGCGCAGCCTCCGCCTCCAGGCGGCGGCTGGAGCGGATGCGGTTGAGGTAGCCGTAGAGGTAGAGCTTGAGCAGGTCGGCCGGATGGTAAGGCGGACGCCCGGTGCCCTTGGCTGTGCAGCGCTCAAAGCCCAGGGCCTTGAAGTCGAGCGACTCGGCATACGCATCGATGAAACGCACGGCGGCTTCCGCTGCGACGTAATCATCCAGGCATGGCGGCAGCATCTGCAGTTCGCTGCGATCAGTTCCTCGAAGGTGGCTCATGCCCATCTTGTTGCGCATGAACGCCCCCGGTCAAACCGGTGAAATAGTTTTCACACAGCCTGTGTCCTCAGTCCGCCGTGGTCTACTGCACGGGAGTGCCCCTAGTTGGGGTAGCTCTGCCCCTTCAACAGCAGCGGTCAATCCGCCCACGACTGACCCAAGATCAACCGTCTCCCTACCCTTCACAGGGGTGCACGTGGCCCCACCTTCGATCCCCGTCCTCTGTGATCGCCTCCTTTCCTCCCCTCCCTCATCCCTCTGAACCGCCCCTCGCGATTCCCATTTGTTCCACATGGAACATTTTTTCCCCTGTGCTACCCTCACACCCCCATGTCTGCCAGCCTCTACACCTTTCCCAAGCACTATGACGTCATCGTTTGTGGAGCCGGCCACGCTGGGGTGGAGGCAGCGATGGCGGCCGCTCGGCTGGGTTGCCAGACGGCCATCCTCACCCAGAACCTCGACACCATCTCCCAGATGTCCTGCAACCCCGCCATCGGTGGCCTAGCGAAGGGCCATGTGGTGCGGGAAATCGATGCTCTCGGTGGGGTCATGGGTCGAAACACGGACGCCACCGGCATCCAATTCCGTATG
This sequence comes from Prosthecobacter sp., assembly GCF_044226605.1. Lineage (GTDB taxonomy): Bacteria > Verrucomicrobiota > Verrucomicrobiia > Verrucomicrobiales > Verrucomicrobiaceae > Prosthecobacter. The sequence goes on from NZ_JBGAGS010000009.1 coordinate 246,872, forward strand.
CTTAACGCCCGCAAAGGACCCAGTGTGCAGGCTCCCCGGGCTCAATGCGACAAGAAGGCTTACCAGTTTCGCATGAAATGGCTGATCGAAAACCAGCCCAACTTGGACATGCACCAGGGCAATGCGGCCGAGATCCTGGTCGAAAACGACGCTGTTGTCGGCGTGCGGACCAGCCTCGGGATGGTCTATCGGGCCAAGGCGGTGGTCATTTCTTCGGGTACTTTCATGCGAGGGCTGCTCCATGTCGGGCAGCAGAACCAAGCGGGAGGCCGCATGGGAGACAGCATTTCCACCCTTTCTGACAGCCTTCGCAACCTCGGTTTTGACGTCCAGCGCTTTAAAACCGGAACCCCCTGCCGCCTGAATAGCCGCAGCATCGACTTCTCCAAGTGCGAGTTGCAGCCCGGAGATGAGCCCGCCCCGCGCTTCAGCTACCTCTCAGGCACCCTTCCTGAGGACGAACCGGAGGTCCAAATCGAGGGCTCTACCCCCCTTCCCGGCACCGGTCCCAGTCAGTTTACCCTCAATGCGTGGGCACCCGAAAAGTTCCACGTGGAACAAATTCCCTGCTGGATCACCTACACCACCCCCCAAACGCACGACATCATCCGGGCCAACATCCACAAGTCGGCCATGTATTCCGGCAAGATCGAGGGGGTCGGGCCGCGCTACTGCCCCTCCGTGGAGGACAAGGTGGTACGCTTTGCGGAGAAGGAGCGGCACCAGATTTTCCTGGAACCCGAGGGCCGCCACACCCGCGAATTCTACGTGAACGGGGTCTCCACCTCCCTGCCCTTTGAGGTGCAGTATGACTTCATCCGCTCCATTCCTGGCCTGGAAAAGGCCGAGATCATCCGCCCCGGCTACGCCGTGGAGTATGATTATTGCCCCCCGACCCAGCTTCACCCCACCTTGGAAACCAAGCGAGTCTCGGGTCTCTACTTTGCCGGGCAGATCAACGGTACCTCCGGCTACGAAGAGGCCGCCGGCCAGGGTCTCCTCGCGGGAGCCAATGCCGCCCTCAAGGCCCAAGGACGTGCCCCTTTCATCCTTCAGCGCAGCCAAGCCTATCTCGCTGTGATGATCGACGACCTCGTGACCAAGGGCACCACGGAACCCTACCGCCTTTTCACCTCCCGCGCCGAATACCGCCTCCTCCTCCGCCAGGACAATTGCGACCTCCGCCTCACCCCCCTGGCCGCGCAGGCCGGACTCGTCTCCCCCTTCCGCATCCGCCACACTGAGGAGAAAATCGCCGCCATCGCCACGGCTCGCAGCCTCCTGCAGGAGGCCCGTTTCGATGCTGGAAGCACTCTGGAGAAATGGCTGCGCCGCCCCGAAAGCACCCCCGCCCAGCTTCCTGCCGAGCTGTATTCCCGCTTCACGCCGGAGGTCTGGAGTCTGGTGGAAAACGACGTTAAATACGCCGGCTACATCACCCGGCAGGAGGACATGGTGGCCAAGACCTCCCGCATGGAGGAAAAGATGATCCCCGCCGACTTCGACTACCACGCCATCCCCGGCCTCAAAACCGAAGCCAAGCACCGCCTCACTGCCCTCCGGCCCGCTACCCTCGGCCAAGCTGCGAGAGCCCAGGGTGTGAACCCTGCCGACATCGCCCTGCTTGCCGTAATGCTGAAACGTGGTGCCAAGGAAGCCGAGGCCACGGAAGTCGGATCTTAACCCCCTTTACTCACATACCATGCTGGAATGGTTCACTGACACGACCGGCCGGGAGCGGCTTGTTTATGGCTTGGTCGGCCTCGGCATTAATCTCGCCTTGTTGTTTTTCGCTGGGCTGATCTGGTTCTGGCTGTGGGCGGTCACAGCGATGCTTCTCCTGTCCTCCATGTTCGGAGAATGGTAGCTCGCTAAAAAGTCGAGGTTCTTTCCGCCTGCGATGGCCCGCTGCTGCCAGACAAATTTTTGGTTACTTCATGGCAGAAGGGAGGAGCGAAACCTAGGCTTCGAAAAGCGCAAAGATGCTGTAACCTGCTGCATCCATGACTCCTTCCCCGCTATCGACAGCCTCAAGGCGACTCTGGACCAGCACCGTCCGCTGGACCCGGTGATCGTGCGGAATCTGCGGGAGGACCTCATCGTGCGCTGGACGTACCATTCCAATGCCATCGAAGGCAATACGCTTACCCTTCAAGAAACCAAGGTGGCGCTGGAGGGCATCACGATCGGCGGCAAGTCACTGCGCGAGCATTTGGAGGCGGTGAACCATCGCAATGCCATCCTGCTGCTGGAGGAGCTTGTGCAGAGAAACGAGCCGCTCACCGAGTGGACCATCAAGTCCCTCCACCAGCTCATTCTCCACCCGTAAACTTTTCGTCCAAGGGCCACTGTGCCCGCGGCTCCACGTCCGGAGGGCATTAGCAGCGCGTCATGCAGAAGGTCCAGGTTTCAGCTTGCCCTGGGACATCGCCCAGAAGGTATAGACGGCCAGCGCAGTCCCAAGCGGGAAGCTCAAGATATTGAAACAGGCTGCTACTACCGCAGCGGCCTCGCCCCACTGCCGCTTTTTCATCAGGCCCCAGCCCGCGACCAAAAACGGCAGGGATAAAACGAGAAGGATGAGGATGACCCCGCCACCGACCACAGGCGCGACAAGGGCTTCCTTCTTTTCCGGCTCGGTAAAAAGCGGAATGCTGAAGATCAGCATGATGAAGGGCACCGCGAGCAGGATCACAGCAGCAGTGAAGAAATTCCCTGCAGCAATGATCATCCGGTGAGGGCCTTTGTCGGCGCTGGCCCCTTCCAGCACGGAGCGCATGGTGGTCAGGTCTGCCTGCAGTTGCTCTGGAGACATGTAAGCTGGCATCGAAGGTGATGGCGATTGTGAAGGGGGTGTGGGCGGGTTCATGGTGGTGATGAGGGCGGGTTCAACGGGTGTTCTGGATTCACAGGTGGCCGCAGCCTGGCCGCGCTGAGAGAGTCGATGAGCTGCTGCATCGTTTGCAGGTATTCAAAAAGCGCCTTCCGACCGCCTGGGGTGAGCTGGTAAAGAGTGTTCGGGCGCTTCCCCACGAACCGCTTGGTGCTGGAAATGTAGCCAGAAGTTTCGAGTTTTTGCAGATGAATGCCCAGCGCGCCGTCCGCCACCGTCAGCCGCCGCTTGAGGGAAGTAAAATCCAGTGACTCCTCCGTGGCCAGGGCCGTCAGCACCCCCAGACGGATGGGACCGTGAACAGCAGTGTTGAGGCTCGCAAAGTCGATGGGCGGTTCAGCGGACATGCATCATTACTCTATAACGTAGATTGCTCCTAAATCAGGAGTATTGTGTTAAACGATGCGATGTAAAATGATTTTTCTTCGAACGGGCTGCGAGCCAGAGCCGGAACAAAAAAGCCGTTTAAAAGCTGGCACATTCCAACCTTAGAACGGGATTTCACCACGCTGACCAAAGATCCAACCATGACCTTGCACTCCCCTTCCCCACGCCTCCTAGCCGTCTTCGCCCTCGTTCTGTCCGCCCTCACACTCTGCCTCTCAGCCGCCGAAACACCCGTCAAACCCGGCAAAGGTGGCAAAGGCAAAGGAGGCGGTGGAAACCCCGGACGCTGGGAGGAGACGATCAAGAAATTCGAATCCATCGATGCCAGCACGCCGCCGCCAAAGGGTGCCGTGCTGCTCGTTGGCGGATCCAACGCGCGCCGCTGGACCGATGTGGCCACCTACTTCCCGGAGCACCAGGTGATCAATCGCGGCTTCGGCGGCGCACAACTCACCGACGTGCAGCATTATGCCACTCGCATTGTGCTGCCCTACGCGCCAAAAACCATCCTGCTCAATGCCGGCGGCAACGACCTCGCTGCCGGAAAATCGCCGGAGCAGATCCGCGACACCGCACGCGCCTTGATCACCCAAATCCACTCCACCCTGCCGGATACACGCATCTTCTGCATTGGCCTTCCGCCCGTGCGTCGCTCCAGCAGTTCGCCCGAAGTGCTCGCCGCCATCCAGAAGATGAACGGCCTAATGGCCGAACTCGCCAGGAGCGAGAAGAACACCGAATTCATCGACCTCTTCCCTGCCTTCCTCGATGAAAAAGGCCAGCCCAAAACTGACTTCTTCGTCGAAGACGGCACCCACTTCAGCCCGAAGGGCTATGCGGCGGTGAGGGATCTGCTGAAGGGGAAGTTTTGAACTTCTACCTTCCCACGATTACCTCCAGCCCTTTCACCTCCACCTGTTCTCCCGGCCGCAGCTTGAAGCAGAGATAGCCCTTCATACCAGAAGATGCTTTGCTGCTTTGAACGGGGACGGCGGCTCCTGCGATGCGGGCGGTGCAGTCACCACGGACGCGTACGAGCGAGATGGAGCGCCATGGGCCGCCCTCCGGCGGGTTCAGGCATGTGAGGCGTTGATTGGCGCCGTCGGCAGCCTGGAGGTCAAAGGACTCAAGCTGGCCACGATACTCCGCGGAAATGGCAAAGTCGCCTTCCAGCAATGTGCTGCGATAGACGAGGATCGCCCGGGGCCAGCCGTCGTTGGTGGTATTGCGCGCTGAGAGAACGCCGTCCTTGATCTGGACGGTCATTTTTTCCAGCGGGTGCTCGATCCAGCGGTTGTCCGCCTTGGACCAGCACCACACACGCCAGTCCGCAGCCTGCATGGGCGGGCGTACCTGCAGGCCGGCGGGTAGAGGCCTCGGCAAATCGGCTGCCGGTGATCCGGCTGCGCCGGATCGCAGTTCTCGGATCTTGAGATTTCGATAGGCCACTTCGGCACCGTGATCCTGCAGGGCGATGGGTGTCGCACGTTTCACGCCCACGCCGGGGTAATACTTGTATTTGCTGCCGGCGATGATGCGCTGCAGCTCCGCGCTGCCCAGCCCGCACTCCGCCACTTTGCGCCCGTTGAGCCAGTGCTCCACGTGGTTGCCGTCCACCACAATGCGGCCCTCATTAAATTCGCCCACGGGACGCAGTGTCTTGCCCGTGGCGGTGACGAGCGAATAGATCGATGCAGCCAGCCTGTCCGCCGCATTCTTTGCATGCGGAGCGTCATCCAGCACCTGGTATTCAAAGCCCAAGGGACTGTCTCCTTGATCACCAGCGTAAAACGACGCGCTGCGTTTCTCGCCTTCGGTAAAAAGATACTCCACGCCGCTGTTGCCCCCGGGTCCGACGCGCCACTCGAATGCAAACTCGAAGTTTGTGTACATCGCATTCGTCACCAGGTCACCGCCCGTGCCGTTCGGACGGCCGTTGCCCTGGGGCAGTGTGAGGCAGCCGTCTTTGATCTGCCAGGATCCAGCAGACACCGCCTTCTTTCCATAGGTGTGCCATCCTGCGGTGCTGCGTCCATCAAAGAGCAGCCTCCAGCCCGCCGCCATCTCCTGCGCAGTCAGCGTATTGGCCTCGGCGGCCAGCATCTCAGAGGGTTGAAACAGCAGCGCAGCCGCCATCACGATCTGACACGGGACATGAAGAGGAGGCCGGAGCATGGCATGAGGAGCTTTTTTCAAATCAAAGCGGAATGCCCTCTCCAATACAAGCAGGGAAAAACGGTGGCTCCCCGGCTTGCAAAACATCGTGGCACGATACTTTATTGCATCATTCATCAACGGCAAAACGTTACTCCCATTCCATGACGCGACTCAAACACTCCGCCTCCCTTGTCCTTGGTTTTGGCATGCTCCTTTCAGCTTCCTGCAGCCCGGTCCCGAGTGAAACCGGCACTTTTAATGGCAGGCCCGTGCTCACCCGCGCCAGCCACCCTTCGGGGGGGGCCATGCGCGAAGTGAAGGGCTCCTATCTTGGCCGCCGCTACTTCACGCCTCCAGGATCAAAAAGCGGTCTCCAGTGGGTGGATGTGTACGGACAGTGAGCCGGCCTTCAGCCGAGACGCCTTAGAAATGATAAGTCACCTTGTCTTCTGAGATCTCGATCCAGCCCTTCTGTTCCAGCCCTCTGATCACTTTCTCCACTTCATCAGCGCTGAGCGCCTTGAGAAAAACCTCCTGAATCTTGGTGCAAAGCGTCTTTCGCTTTTTGGGACGGCCGTCATTGGCCGAGTGCTTCATCTTGGAAAAGCGTGCCTTCACCCGCTCCAGCCGGTCCTCGGGTTCGGTTTTGGGCTTGGGCTTGGGCTTGGGTGCAGGTTTGGGCACAGATTTGCGCTCCTGGGTCAGCACCGGGATTTTGGAAAACACCTCGTCTCGCGCCGCCTGAACGTTGCGGGATTTGAGGTGCGTGATCAAGGCATCAAAGCCTTTGTCTTTGGACAGGATATGAATACCGCATTCCGGGTCCACCGCCGTCTGTATGCCCGTCTGGTGCGCGAGCACGAAGTCCAGCGCGTTTTTCCCACGGCTTTCTATGTTGATCATCTGCACCTGGTCATGGAGGCGGTGCGCCTGCCTCATCAGCTCCACACTCACCTTTGGCGGATTCTTGCCAAACAAGAAACACACCTTCACCGGTTTGCCCTCAATGAGCTTCAGGTCGACGTCCTGCACGCTTTCGAAATCGACGAAGATGTTGTTGCTGCGGATCATGCCGTCTCAGGTTGCCCGTGGATGGAGGCGTTGCCGTAGCAGTTCGGGAAGCGTGCGCAGCTCCAAAACACAGATCCTGCGGACGGGCCGCGTTTGGCTGTGCGCCGCACCATTTCACCGCCACATTTCGGACATTCGGGCGTGGTTGCAGCGCTGATCTCAGCGGGCATCACCGGTGCAGTGCCGGGTTTGGCCTGAACCTCCGCAACCATCTTCCACAGCTTGGCACCGTCGATCAGTTTGATGGGGTTTGTTCGCGCAAAGCTTTTCGCCTCCGCAGTAAAACCGCCCGTAGTGACGATGAAGACCTCGTGGGCTTTCTTTGCATGTAAAATCCCAAGCATCTCCCGCGCGACCGCCACGCCCACGCTGCCACTTCTCCATCTCTTGCACTGCACCAAGGACGTGAGGCCCTCCTTCTTTAGCGTGATGTCCACACCGCCATCGGGCCCATGGTCCATCGAATAGTCTGCGGAATATCCCAGCCTGCGAAAGGCTTCCGCCACCAGATACTCAAACTCTTTCCATGGTGTGTGTCGCAGCGAATCCAGTCCGGTTTGCTGATCCACGAGTCTCTCGCGGCGTATTCGATGTACCGCACTGCCTGCCGCTAATGCGACAAAAAAAGCGAGAGCGATTGGCGGATACATGCTCGTAACGGCTGACATCATCCATTCCACATTCGGTGCCACATGCGTGCGCTGATACCATTCCATGACAGCGTAGCTCGCAATTCCGATGGCAAGGGACAGCCAGGGTGGAAGTTTGATCAATAAGTCAACCAGGGTGTCGGATAGCTTGGGTCTGCTTCGTGCCATGCGGTACGTTCCGCATGCAGTGAATTTACCGCAAGCATTCCCTGCTTTAAGCACTGCTTTTCCCCTATGAAGGCTTCCGGTGCCGACGCAAAGATCGCAGCCTTGGTAGAGTTCGCAGCATTGCCGCTCAAGCCTGCAAGGATCTTGCCGTCACGCTGCTCGACATCGCTGGCGATTGACCCTATCCTGCAAAGAATCTCCTTCCCTTTAACCCATGAAAACGTTCCTGACACGTTCCGCGCCGGTTCTCTGGATGTTCCTCGTTCTGGGCTTTGCAGGCCCTGCGCTTGCGGACAATGCTCAGGCGATCCTCGGGCGCTGGGAGTTTCTTGAGGCACGCCGCGGTTCCACCATTTTCAAAACAGCGGGAGGCGAAAAGAACCTCGTCATGGATTTCCGCCAGGACGGCACTTTCTCCGAAGGCGCCCGGTCTGGCACCTTCCGCCTACTGACGGACAGCGTCTTGCGGCTGACCTACCTCGAAAAGGGGAAAGCCCCCGACAGCCGTGAGTATCTGATCCGCATTGCCGGCGACACGCTGACAACGAAAAACAAGGACCGCGCGAAGTTTGAGCCTGAGTCGAAGTTCGTGCGCGAGAAGTGATCCCCGGGCAATCCACTCTGAACGTTTGCCAGCGAATAAAGATTAAGACGTATTTCATGCTCGACAAAGCGGGGTCTCGCAGCGGATAACCATGCACGTCATCGATAAATTCGCCTAAGGACAGCCCGCTTATGTCTCTGAAAGGGAGACGGCTGGTGGGATGGGCCCGCTGGCATCACATAGCTAACATCTGCGTCCTCATTCTTATGATTATCTGGGGTTCGAAAGCCAAGGAAGCCAGGGTTTCCACCGGCAACTTTTTCTGCCCGCAGTGCATGGCAGCGTCGACCTATTCCCACATGCGGGTCTCGCGCTATTTCACACTCTACTTCATCCCGCTGTTTCCCACCAGCACGCTGGGAGAGTATGTCCGCTGCAATGGCTGCCAGGGTGAAATGACCCGTTCGGTCATCCAGTACACCCGCGAAGAGATCCTGGTGGCCATGGCACCTTGGGCCTGTGAGAAATGTGGGAATCGCAACGCACCCTCCCAGAGCCAGTGCCTGGCCTGCGGCGGCTCCCAATTCACCCAGCCGCCGCCTCTGCCAGCGCCGCCGATGGCTTTGGAATGAAGACCGCGCATTCAAACGGTTCACGTTTTCAAAATTCACTTTGTTCCCCGCCACCATGAAACGCACCTCCACTCTTCACGCTTTGCTGATGGCCGCCCTGCTGGGGCTTGCTTCTGTGACACATGCAGCCGAAGAGACCTCAGACACGGCCAACGCCTACTTTCACGCATTCATCCTCTGCAAAACTGGCATGGAGGCTGTGGAGGGCGGTCGTCGGGAACAGGCCATCCAAAATTTGAAGTCTGCACAGGCGACGATCAAGGAGATCCAGCGAACCCGACCCGACTGGCAGCCTGCCATCGTGGCTGCTAGACTGCAGAAGATTGAAAACGTCCTGAAATCGTTGGGTGCCAGATGACCCTTCGCGAGCGGGGCCTCACCCGCACCTCATGAGCCTGACTTCACTCTTCGTCTCTCTGTTCCGTGCCTTGGGCCTTGGCCGGGTGCCCGACCATGGCCAGACATTCCGCATGGAAGATCATTTTTTTCGCCTGCCCCGTGACCGCTATGCCCCGGATGATTTGTTGAAGCAGCTCTCGGAGCAGGCAGCCCGGCAGGTCACGGGTGCCTGGGAGTGGGAGCTGGAGCATGAGCTTTGTGAGATCGGTATCACCCTGCCAGATGCTCAAGGCGCGCCCGATCCGGAGGCGCGGGCCTTTCTCGTCGATGTGCTGCGTCAGGTGCGCACCCTCGACAATCTCGTGCAGCAGTCCTGCGAAGAGGAATGTGTCCGCTCCGGTCTGGGTTCTGCGGCCTACGAGCTCGCCCTTGGCTGGATATGGATTCAAAAGGAGAACCTGATCGATCAAACCCTGGCGCTGACTTATTACGGCATGCGGGTGAACACAGACTGGGATGCCAAATTCAAACGGGATGCCGCAGGCACCTGGCAGCCAGTGAATTTTCTACAGCCAGCCTCAGGCGAAAAGCAGAAATAAAACAACCGATTACCCTTCTTCGCTCCAGCGAATGTTCCGCCGCACGCCCACGTTGTGGAAATGCTCGTCTGCGTCCTGGATGTAACCCTCTTTGTCGAGACGCAGACCTTCGGCTTTCAGCAATCTCCGCTGCTTCCGCGCCGAGGCCTCCGGCATGTTCGGACTGATCCGCGCACTCGCAGCCACCACCCGGTGCCAGGGCAGTGCGGCAGATTCTTCCGGGGTCAGATGTCCCAGCACCGTGGCCACGTGCCGGGGGATCACATTCATGTGAATGGCAATGCTGCCATACGTGGTGAACTTGCCGGCGGGGATCAGGCCCACCAGCCGGATCACCTCCGCACGGATGCGGGCAAAGGCGATGGATTTTCCGCGGCTGGCCATGAGGGCGGAATCATGCGCAGCTCTCCGGATTTGTCGAATGGCGGCGAAGCGCCGGCTTCTTCCACAATCCCGCGGGAAATGTCATGGCATACCCAACCTCTTTGGCAGAGAGTTGCGCTCTTCATTCCCTATGCAAAGCCCGCTTGCTCCTCATCAATCGTTGGAAAGTGTCGAACTCGAACCCGGCTTGACCGCCTTCCGTTGCCCTCAAACCGGCGGGCACTGGATCCCGGCGCAGAACTACTGGAGCTGGCGCAGCAAGCTGCCCGCAGAAGCTGCGGCCGAGGCCGCCCATGCGGAGAATGCCACGCCCGTGAGCGAGTTTGACGATGTGGTGAAGCTCTGCCCGGAGTCCGGCACCGTCATGACGCGCTACCGCGTCGGTCACGGTCAGCCCTTTCGCGTGGAGCGCTCCCACACCGGCGGCATCTGGCTGGACGGTGGCGAGTGGGAGGCTCTCTGTGCCGGCCACCTGCAAAGCTCAATGCACCTCATTTTCTCGGCCCCTTGGCAAAAAGCCGTGCGTCAGCAGGCCTCGGATGCCAGCCATCTGGAGCACCTGCGTGAACGGCTGGGGGCAGAACTGCTGGAGAAACTCCAAAGCCTGCGTGCGGAGCTTGCGCAGCATTCGCAACGTTCTGCGGCGCTCGCCTTTTTAAACGCTCCGGTCTGACCGACCGCCGAAAAGACCGGCGTGGAGGGACTCTTTGGCACATGCCAAGGGGTCGAGAGAGCCAAGAAAGCGCCCACATTCGAATAAACAGTGGAGGACACCGTTCAATTCGGTGGAGCAATCCTCCCCCAAAACCTATGAAAACACTACTTACCCTCATCGCAGTGGTCGGCGTGTTCAGTCTCGCCGCTCCTGCCCAAGCCGGGCATTCTTATCCCCATCAGCATCGGATCATCGTGGGCTACAATCGCATGGGCTTTCCCATCTACCAGTGGGTGCCCCAGCCGGCTCCGTTTTATCGGCCCGGCCCTCCCGGTCACTGGGGTCACTACCATCATGACAACGGCCTGCACCGTGGTTGGTACAAGCACCATTAACTAACCCTGCAGACCCTGCCCGGTGGCTGTGTCTGCTGGCCTGAAAGGGCCGCATCACGAACACGCCGCCGGGACTTTGCGTTTAACGCGATGGAGCAACTCTCCATCCACTCGGGGGCATTTCGGCGGCAGGGTGCATGGCTGCGGCCATTGCCATGAATCAGGTTACTTCCCGACACTAAGCACTGCAGCCTTAGTGAACCTGCATTCCGCTGATCTGAAACACGCCGCTGTCACTCGTCTTGGATTCAAGGTACCACGTGCCTGAAAGAAGGGTGGACCCCGGTGGCAGTGAGCCGTGATAGATCACCGCAGGTTCTTTGGAATTCCGGTTCGCTTTGCGAAACTTCAAATGGGTGTAGCCGCTGTCGCTCTCGCAGGTGCCACGGATCTCGGACCACACAAAACCGTCCTTCAGCGTTCCGGTCCCTGTGTAAGGTTCTTTGATGACCCCTGAAATCTGGTGGGAGCCTCGGGACTGGCGCAGCGAAATTTCAAAGTTCACCGACTGCCCGGTCAGCTTATGATAAGCACCTCCGTATGTGTAGGATCCTTGGTAGATCCCCTGCACATTCGGCGTGGCAGCCCCCGCAAGCCCGTCATGGCCGAGCGGTCCGGCGCACGAAGCCACGAGCAGCACCAGACCTGTGCTCCACGTCCGCCATTGCTGAAAAAGACACATGACTGGGCGGAGAGATTCGTTCATCGGCACAGTCTGCCCGCAGGGGCGCTGAGCTGTCAATTGGCATATCCCCTAACTTCATCAATCCGCCCAGCGTTCATTTCGGCTGAGCCGTTGCGGTTGCAGGCGCTGGCACAGCTATGGGTGGTCTGGAGCTGGGTACGGTTGATCCCGGGGAGCGTGCTTCTTTGGCATCTGCCTCCTTCTGAGCCGCTGCTTCTCTGGCAGCAGCTTCCTTGATGGCAGCAGCCTCCCTGTCAGCTTTTTGCCGCACCTCGATGGCCCGCTGGCGTGCCTCTGCATCCATGTTGGCACGGGCTGGAGAAGATTCTTTGTGGCAGGCCCCCAGGCCCATCGCCAGCAGCGGAATGATCAAACGGATGGACGTGCTCATGGGAGGAACCTCAGGAAAAGGGGATGCATTCGCCCACGCAGACCACCGGGGGCATTTTCGGACCCGCTAGGGCATACAGAATACGCAAGCCGGGCGTCCGGCGGCTGTCGTCAAAAAGGCAACGCTGAATGGCAGCGCTGCAACGCAAATGCCAGCCGCTGACTAAGGGGGGGGCACCCCCATACCGGAATTCCATGAAATTGACTGCCCGACCAGCGGCCGCACACATTCGGCATCGGGTGTTTCTGTCAGAGATTCCAGTATGGGGATGTTAGCAACTGACTTGCCCACGCGGAAACGTTATAGGCCGATTCTGAGTTCCGCGTCTAAATGGACACTCAGAGTGTCCTCAAGGGGAGTTTAGACTTTTCACGTTCTTCAGAAGCCATCAAAGCCAGGCCGGATGCCGCGGAAAAAATCCCGCATACGAGCGGTTGGCCACCCGCCAGCGCGGGCCTTCCCCCGCCACATTGCCGGAGGTGTCAAACCGCAGGCCGCAGATCTGCATGAAAACGTGGTGGCCGGGATTGACGTACAACGTCACGTAACTCCCCGGTCCGGGCCAGGCGTAGCGGGCAAACGCAGAGGAGCTCAGGGGCCGGTCCAGCAGGCGCGCACGATAGAGCACATGAGAGACGGAGCCCGAGCAATCAAACCCGTTGTCGAACAAAAACTGATGTCCGCCGCCCCACTTGTAGGGCTTCCCCACCAGTTCGTTCGCTGCGGCCACCAGCTGATGAATCACGGCCGGGTGGCTCTCATGGGCATACGCATACAGGCCATTGAAATAAAGCGGCACGATTGCAGGAGGTGCCAGCATGTAGCCCAGACCTCCTCCAATCGTGCCCAGGGCACCCCACAGTCCCAGCTTCACCCAGTGCCTGCGCCCGACCAGCTGCCGCACACATTCGGCTTCGGGCGTGTCACTTAGAGATTCTGTTATGGGGGTGGCAGACTCCTGATTATCCACACCACAAGCTTATGAGCCGAGTCTGAGTTTTACTTCTAAATCGCCCCTCAGTTTGGCTGCAGAACGGTCTTAGCCCCGCCCTAGTCCACCAATCCACTCTTTCGCAACCTGCGGAAACAACGTGGGTTCCACATGCCCTGATGAACGCTGCATCCCCCGACCGCCAAGGCAGATCCATTCGCCTTCTGCTCGCACTTCCTCTGCTGCTCTGGCTCTTTGTGCTGCTGCACGTCCTGCGTGTTTCCACGGGCTTCAACTGGCTGGTCAAACACCTCACGCCATACGTGGTGTTTGGCGTGATGACACTGTGCCCGCTGGCGGCCGCATGGCAGGGCTGGCGCATGCTCCGGCAGCGGTCTTCCCTTCTGCTTGGCCGCGTGGCGTTGTATGGCGGCAGCTTTCTGTTCGTGGGTTTCATCATTTACCCGGGCATTCCACTTGTGCGCAAATGGACCACGCCAAAAACGGCGAAGAATCCCGGCCAGCCCAGCGCACTGCCGCCGCTGCAGGGCCTTCCCGTCTTTCCCGGTGCGGAAGGCTTTGGCACCCGGACGCCCGCAGGCCGGGGCGGAAAGGTCATCGAAGTCACCACCCTGGCAGATCACGGCCCCGGCAGCCTGCGTGAGGCGCTCAATGATCCCGCGCCGCGGACTGTCGTTTTCCGCGTGGGCGGCACGATCGAACTCGAAACTCCCATCATCGTCATGCATCCGTTCTTCACCCTCGCCGGACAGACGGCACCAGGAGATGGTATCTGCCTCAAAAATGCGGGCATGACCATCGCCACGCATGATGTGCTTATCCAGCACCTTCGCATCCGCCCTGGCAATGAAGGCCGCTCCATGGAACCCGATGACAACGACGCCCTCTCCATTCTCGGCACGCATGGCAAGGTGACCGATGGCGCGCATCATGTCGTGCTCGATCATGTCTCCGCAGGCTGGAGCGAAGATGAAGCCGTGAGCACCTGGTTCGGCGCGCATGACATCACCTTCAGCTGGTGCATCGTCAGCGAGGCGCTGGATCAAAGCCGCCACCACAAAGGACACCACAGCGCCGGGCTGCTCATTGGAGACGGCTGCGACCACGTCACCGTGCATCACACGCTCATGGCGCACAATGGCTTCCGCAATCCGCTCATCTCCGCCGGCGGCACGCACGACATCGTCAACAACGTTGTCTATGATCCGGGAAACCTCGCCGGCGAAGTCTTCGACACTGACTCCAATTCCTTCGTGAACTTCGTCGGCAACTTCTTCAAACCCGGCCGCTCCACCGAACCCGGCCTGTATGAGATCATCGTCAATGCCAGCGGCACTCCAAAGATTTTCGTCGAAGGCAATCGCGGCCCGCATCGCGCGCAGAACAGCAGCGATGACTGGTCTCTCGTGAGCTACAAGTTTGACCAGAAGATTGCGCCCACGCATTACCGCGCCGCACAGCGCTATGCCACGTGGCCGGTCACCGCCACGGATGCAGACAGCGCCTATGCCGCGGTGCTTGCCCAAGCCGGTGCCACACAGCCCAAACGCGATGCCGCTGATGCACGCATCGTTTCCGACGTGAAGAACGGCACAGGCTCCATGATCAACTCACCCGCAGAGGTCGGTGGTCATCCAAAACTGGCGGGAGGTGCTGCACCTGCGGACACCGATCACGACGGCATGCCTGATGCCTGGGAGCAGGCGCATGGCCTTGACTCGCAAAATGCAGCAGATGGAAAGGCAGATGCCGGCAACGATGGATACACCAACCTCGAGGAGTATCTGCATTCGCTAAGCGCGCAGCTCGGGCCGTAAGTTGGGTGTGTTTGACGTCGAAGGCCCACTCATCCTTCACATCGCTCTCCGCCACACCGCCCGACTGCGAGGACGTTCATACGCCATGGTTTTTTGCGATACGCTCATAGACGGGCGGGCTTACGCCACACCCATCCTACGCCAAAAAAAAACCGCCGCCCCGTGAAGGGCGGCGGTTGAACAGACACTTGGTATTTCAGAATCAGGCGCCAGCCTTCTTCTCGTCCTTCTTCTTCGCGGCAGGCCGTGGACGCTCCGGAGGGGAGAGCGGCTCGGGGGCGGCTTCGGGTGGGAACTCGATGAGCGGGAACGGATTGGCCTGAGGCTCCATGGCGTACTCGCGGTCCTTGAACTGACCGGCTTTCGGGAAGGGATAGTTGCCATCCTTGTCGGCCACGAGCGGAGGCGGGCCGTCGAGGGTGAGCTTGTCCGCGTTCGGGGAGAACTCGAAGGGGCTGTTGATGTAGTCGTTGTAGCGCACGACCTGGCCGGTGTGAGCAGCGGCGCGGCCCATGGCAGTGGTGACGCTGGACTTGATGCCGCGCTCCACTTCGTTGTAGGGCTTGTCGTTGGTGATGGCCTCGATGAGGTCCTGCCACTCGAGATCATACGGATTTGGCTCAGGCTGCTTGCCGCGCCAGATGATGTTGGAGCGCACCATGTTCTGACCTTTGAAGGTCATGGCCTTGGAGGGGAAGTGACCGGCCGTGGAGACGATGGCGCTGCCCTTGGTGCCATGTACCTGCGTGGCGAACTGTGTGTGCACGTTCAGTGCGGTGCGGCCTTCGAGGTAGAGCTTGGCGCCGTCCTTGAAGGTGTACTCGCAGGAATAGTGGTCGAAGTTTTGATCCACGTTGTCGCCGCGATCCGTGCGGCCGCCGCTGGCCTGCACTTCCACCGGCCAGTCGTTTTTCATCCAGCAGGCTTCATCGATGTTGTGGATGTTGAAGTCACTGAAGCCGCCGCCGGAGGCCCAGAGGAAGCTGTGGAAGTTTTTGATCTGCCAGAGCAGCTCGTTCGGGTTTCTCTCCACATCACGGCGCGGTGTGAACACGCTGCCAATGACGCCCTGCATGCGATACGCGCGCATGAGCATCAGGTCGCCGATTTCACCGTCCTGGATGCGGTTGAAAAGCTCTCCACGCACACGGCAGTGGCGGCACATGAGGCCCACGCCGACCTTCAGGTTTTTCTTCTTCGCCTCTTCATTCAGCGCCAGCAGACGGCGCGCGGTGGGGCCGTCGGTGCAGATGGGCTTCTCCATGAAAATGTTCACGCCCTTCTCGATGGCATACTTGAAGTGCACCCAGCGGAAGGCCACCGGCGTGGTGAAGATGGCCACGTCCCCTTTGCGCAGGGTGTCGATGGCGTTCTTGTAGGCGTCAAAGCCGATGAACTTCGCGTCTTCAGACACAGACATGCGGTCGGGATGCTTTTTGGTGAGGCCGTCAAAGCTCTGGTCGAGGCGCTCTTTGGAAACGTCCGCCATCGCCACGAGGCGGGTCATGCGCGACTGCACTCCCATCGCATTGCTCGCAGCTCCGGTGCCACGTCCGCCGCAGCCGATCAGCGCCGTGCGGATCTCATCACTGCCGGCGGCGTGCACATGAGGAAGGGTGATGCCGGAGAGCACAGACAGGCCGGCAATCGTTTTCGAGGTGGTCTTGAGAAATTCGCGACGAGACGCTTCTAGAGGGTCGGTGATAATGGTATTCATGTGGAGCACTTTGGTACGTAGCCGGAACGGCGGAGCTTGCCAAAGAATCATCACTATTCGTCCCCGGAAAATCCGGTCACGGTTACGGAACGACCCACGAGAATGTGATGCCGAAATCAGGTCAGCATGCCGCCGCGCGCGGCGATCTCTGAAAAGGCGCGTGTCAGGGCGTTGTTCAGTTCATGCAGCGTTGCCTGTTCCAGCTGCGGATCCAGCGTTGCCGTGAGTGTCGGGGGCAAAACGATTGCCTGATTCACCGAGGACACCTTGCTCATCACGGCGGGCGTTTCCACGGTTGCGACGGGCGGAGGCTGCGGTTGTGAAATGGGATGCGGAGCTTCAAACAGGGTGGCCATCGAAAGCCCGCACTTGGGCTCCTCTTTGGGAGTGGCCGCACACAGCTTGTGCAGGCTTGCCAGCTGAGCGTCCAGCTGGCTGTTGAACCAGTCCCGCGTGCGCTGAATGTCCTGCACCAGCGAAGCAAACTCATGGGCAAAGGGTTCCCCGGAGTGAATCGGCATGCCGGGGGGCGGCAGAGTGGCGGTAAGGGGTCGGGAACTCATACTGCACGAAATCTATTAAAAATTCCATAAACAATCAAGCCTTCTTCACTCTCAAGACTCTGAAATTTCAAAATATCATAGATTCACCACTTTTTAATTTTAAAGATCTATAGCACTGTAAATCAAAGTTTAGGGATGGTTTGAATCATCATTTGGCCTTGTTTTTCCCCTTCCCTGCCCGCTTCTGCACTAGCGGCCAGTCGGGATCGGCGGTGCGGGAGGACTGCATCAGTGCCTCTGCTTTGGCCACCAGATCCGGTTTCTCGCTGGCCAGATCATGCGCCTCGCCGGCATCGGTTTTCAGGTCATAGAGTTCGATGGGGCTTTGGGGACCGTTGCGCACCGCCTTCCAGTCACCAAAGCGCACCGCCTGCAGTGAGGGGCCCTCATGCAGTTCCCAGTAGAAATGATCGCGCTTCGGTGCCGGTCCGCCTTTGAGAAAGGAAACCAGGGAGAGTCCATCCGTTTTGCAGTTCGCAGGGATCTTCGCACCCGCAAGTTCTGCCGCAGTAGGCAGAAAATCCCAAAAGGCCCAGGGCTCGTCCGTCACGCGCCCAGCGGGTACTTTCCCGGGCCAGCGCGCCAGCGCCGCCTGTCGCAGACCGCCTTCGTACAAGCTGCGTTTGTAGCCGCGCATGCCGTTGGAGGCCTGGTCAAAGAGCTTTCCCATTTCTGAATCAGGAGCAAAGGAGGAGCCATTGTCACCCGAGGTCATGACGAGTGTGTTGTCATCGATGCCGCACTCCTTGAGCGTGGCAAGCAGACGCCCCACATCACTGTCCAGGCGGGTGACCATCGCCGCATAGTTCTTCTGCTTCTCAGTCCAGGGCTTGTCCTTGTAGATTCCTTGGTCGTCGATCTCAAAATCGCCATGCGGCAGCGTGATGGAGAAGTAGAGAAAAAAAGGCCCGGCCTTGTGCTCGCGCACCCAGCGGATGACTTCATCAGAGATGAGGTTTTGCGCGTAGGTCTTGCCCACGCCCTTGCCGGTGTTGCCGGGGAGGTCAAAGCGCTTGTCGTCGTTGTAGAGATACGTGGGGAAGTAGTTGTGCGCGTGGCGCTGGCAGTTGTAGCCGTAGAAGTGGTCAAAGCCCAGCTTCAGCGGGCTGCCTGTGGTGTCGAACATGCCCATGCCCCACTTGCCCACGCAGGCGGTGGCGTAGCCCGCATCGTGCAAAATCTGCGCCACGGTGATCGTGCCTGCGGGAAGCGGCTTCTGCCCTTCGGCACCGATTTCACGATTCGCCCGGATGGGGCAGTGCCCCGTGTGCAGCCCGGTCATCAGGCACGAGCGCGAGGGGGCGCACACACTCGTGCCGCTGTAGCCCTGCAAGTAGCGCGTGCCCTCCTGCGCCATGCGGTCAAGGTTGGGCGTTTGGATCAGCTTCTGACCGTAGCAACCGAGGTCGCCTTGGGCAAGGTCGTCGCTGAGGATGAAAACGATGTTGGGCTGACCCGCAGCGGTGGCGGAGAGAGCGCAGGCAAAAAACAGCAGGGCGAGAGGTCGGAACATGGTGCGATGGGAACGCACCCGCCGCGCAGTTCTAGCGGGAGCGCACGCGTCCCGCGTGCTGTTTTTCCCGTCATGCGGAAAACCGTCCCTTAAACTCACGCCAGCCCCTTCAGCTCGTGATGGCCGCAAACCTCCCGCAGCGAGCACGTCCGTTAAGTCGCAGGCGCGTCGGGCTTGCGTGGGCGCCGACGGACAGACAAGAGTGTCTGTCGTACCGCAGAGCGCACACGCGCTCCATCACCTCACATTGCAGAGTGTCTTCGCCACGCCTTTGGCGAAGGCGTCGGAGATGGTATATTCTTTCACGAATGCGGCAAAGAGACCCACGGGTATGAAGTGCTTGCTGATGGCGAACGTTCCCACGGGCATGCGCCTGGGCATCTGATACAACGTCACGGTGCCCTCCACGTGGATCTCGCCGGCGCCGGGCAGCACGCTGCTCGCGAAGAAGTTTCCTTCCGAGTAGCGGGTGATGTTGACCTCCGCGTGGTAGCGGCGGGGTGCGCCGGTGGGCGGCTGGGCAAGCGCCTGGACATCCCGGTCGATCTGCACGCCGAGAGTCTGGCAAGCCGCCTGGGACATCTGCCCGGTAGGGCTGGTGACGTTGGCGTGGAATTCATCGCCCCAGCAAACCTGTGCGGTGAGCGGCGCCATGATGACGGCGTGCGGTGTGCGGGTGGCGCAGCTGCAGAGCAGGAGTGCCGCAGCGAGGGTGGTCAGGCGGCGAAGGGCGTCGGGGAGGTTCATGACAGGTGATGAGAGGTGAAAAACGGAAGCCGGCAAAGAACGCCCAAATAAGAGTGATGTCCGAGGCATTTTCAAATGGACTGCCATCAGTCAAAACGGAAGACGACGGCAGGGCGGCTGCTTATTTGCTTCATTCGCCCTCGGTTCCGAAGAATGGACGGGCACAAAAAAGCGGCCCGGATTTGCTTCCGGGCCGCGAAGGGAGGTTTGGCTGTGGGGTGCTGTCAGATCACGCTGGCGGCACAACGCCGGCGCCGGCGCAGTGCCACGCCGCCGAGACCGAAGAGAACGAACAAGGCCCGGCTCGGCTCGGGTGCCACGAAGATGACGCCCGTGGTCATGAACTGGCTCACGTCCCAAAACTCGCCGTTGGTCAGCACCGGCAGGGAGAGATCTCCAAAGGTCCCGCCGACACCCTGCAGGGTGCTGCCGACAGAAAAAGTCCCGTTCAGGCTGGTCCAGTCGAGCACGTTGAAGACATCCCCATAGGCGGCGGTCGCTCCGTAAGTGCCTGAGACGCTGGAGACGACCACGACGCTGCCAGAAGACCCCGTGCCGCCAAGCGTCAGAGCACCATTGACACTGAGCAGGTCGTTGCTGGTGCCACCCGCGTCGTTGGCATGGCTGGCAGCCCACGTGGCGAGAGTGCCTCCGGAAACCGCAGCGGCCAGACCGGCGGCGTCGTTGTTGCTGGTGGTGCCGCTGAGGTCTATGCGGATGCTGGAGGCCGTGGCGACGGAAAGCGAGTTGTTGATCGTGAGCGTTCCCACTCCGGCGCCGGCTGAGCCGCCCGGCTTGATGGAGCCCTGCGTCACCACGGTGGCGCCATTGATGGTGCCCGTTCCCGCCAGGACCGTGCCGGCTCCATTGACGGTGATGGCGCTGCTGCCTGTGGAGCCAGCCTGCACATCGCCCACCTGGAAGGTGCCTGCGCTCACCGTCGTGGCTCCGGTGTAGCTGTTGGTGCCCAGCAGGGTCAGCGTGCCGGTGGTCGTCTTGGTCACGGCACCTCCGCCGTTGATTTCATTGACGTTTTGCATCACGCCGGACTGGGCGTTGAAGACGATCTGGTTCGCTGCGGTTCCCATGTTTTTCCCGCTCAGATCCAGCGTGCCGCCATTCAGCGTCACGGTGGCCGTGGTGCCGGTGCCGCCAGTCTTGGTGATGTCCACATTTGAGGTGAAGGTGCCGCCGGTGATGTTGAGCAGACCCGTCGCGGTGCCTGTCACCGCACTGTTGGCCGCCATGGCGAAACTGCCGCCTGCGTTCACCGTGAAGGAGGCCGTGCCGGAGAGATTGATGATGCCGGCGCCGAGTCCCGTGCCGTTGGTGCCGGCCTTGGATCCCAGCACCACATTGTCGGCGGTGAACGTGCCTGCATCCATGCTGATGGTGCCGGTGGCTCCGCCTGCGGCGGCGTTGTTGGCGATGCCGAGCTGCACGGAAGCGGCCGTGACGGTGGCCACGTGGCCGCGGAGGTCGAGCACGCCGGTGTCTGCCGCTGCGGTGGCAGTGCCGTTGTTGCTGCCGATGATGAAGTTCGCCCCGGCTGCGCTTTTGCCGCCGATCGTCACCGTGCCGGCGCTTCCAGCCGTCTGTGAGGCAAACTGAACAATTCCCGCCGCCTTGGAGAAACCTACGTTGAAGTTGTCCACCGCGAATGTGTTCGTGCCGGTGCCCAAGGTCAGTGTGCTCGTTGAATTCGAGTTAAGCGAGAGCGAGTTCGCCACATACAGCGTCGTCGCGGTGATGCTGTTCGCCGTGTTGGAAAGAATGACGATGCCGTTGGTAAGCTGGCCATAGCCGATGCGCACTTCGTTGAGCGCTGCCCCGCTGCTGCCGAGCGTGACACTGCCAAGTCCCGAAAGATCCAGCGTGGCAGTGTGCCCGAAGTTGGCGGAGGCCTGGCCGATGCCCACGGTGACGTTTTGCGTGCCCGTAGGTGTCATCACCAGCGCACCACCGCCGGTCATGGTCAGCTTGCTGGTGCTGGACGCACCCTGGTCCGTGCCCACCAGCAGGCTGCCGGTGAGGGTCAGCGTCTCCGCCGCGCCAACGGTGATCACGTTTGCCGTGGCGCTGTTGGAGGAAACCGTCAGGCCGCCGAACTTCTGGCTGGCGCTGCTCAGGTCAATGTTCGCCGTGCTGGTGCTGTTGTTGCCGATCCCGACGCTGGTGACCGTGGAAAGAGCATTGTCATTGGCGATCACCACGGTGCCGCCGTTGATGGTCGTCGCGCCGGTGTAGGTGCTGGCGTTGGAAGGGCCGCCGAAGGTGGTGGTATTGGGGCCGTTGAGAGAGAGGCCCCCCGTGCCATTGGCCAGGATGGGAACATCGATCTCCACACCGCCCGTGCTGTAATTGTTCAGCGCGATGGTGGCGTTGCTCGTGGAGCTCTTCAGCGCTGCCGTCGCCGCGCCGCTGTTGGTGATGGTGTAGCGGTTGCTGCCATTGAAGGACCAGCCATCGCTGGTGAGCACAAACCCGTTCAAGTCCAGCGTGCCGGCGCTGGCCGAGGTATCCACCGTGACGGTGGCGGCGCCTTCATTCGCCGTCAGCGTCAGGCTGCTGCTGCCTGGGGCGGAGGGACCGCCGGCGTTGTTGTCCACCAGGTAGTTGGTGCTGCTGACGGCTCCGGACGCAGGCAGAAGATTGGAAACCACCAGTCGCACCACGTTTCCGCCCACCACGGTGGCAAAGCCGGTGCCGGTGCTGTCCGTGACGGTGATGCCACTGTTGATGATGCCGTTGGTCAGCGTGGGGTTCCAGGCCACGATGCCGGTGCCGAGGGTGCTGGTGGAGGCGTCCGCT
The DNA here is from genome assembly GCF_044226605.1 of Prosthecobacter sp. Classification (GTDB taxonomy): domain Bacteria; phylum Verrucomicrobiota; class Verrucomicrobiia; order Verrucomicrobiales; family Verrucomicrobiaceae; genus Prosthecobacter. Next base: position 268,942 of record NZ_JBGAGS010000009.1, read on the forward strand.
CCGCCCGCCGCAGTGTTGAAGTTCAGCGTGGAGCCCGCGCCCATGGTCACCGTGTTGCTGGTGATGGTGAGCTTTTCATTCGCGCTGCCAAGGATGATGCTTGCGGCCGCATTCGCGCTTACCGCGATGCTGGCGATGACCTCATTCGTCACCGCGCCGGTGAGGCTCAGGGTCGCATTGCCCAAAGTCACGGCAGAGGCATCGCCGATGAGGTTGGTGGAGCCGTTGGCATAGTTCAGCACCAGCGAGCCGCTGTTGACCGTGGTGGTGCCGGAGTAGCTGTTGGAGCCTGCGGCGGTGAAGGTCAGCGTGCCGCTGCCAGATTTGACCACATTGATCTTGCCCGCGCCATCCGCGATCGTGGCGCCGAAGCTGCCGCTGCCTGTGCTGGAGGTAAGGGTGGAGGTGGTGGCGCTGCTGTTGGTCACGTTGCCGCCGGTGCCGCTGAGAGCGCCCACGACTTCATTTTTCCCGCCCATGTCCAGCGTGCCGCTGTTGATGACCACTCCGACCGTGTCCACGATCTGGTCCCCGCCCGAGCCTGCGAGCTGCACCGTGCCTCCGGCGATGGTCAGCGTGCTGGTGACCGTGTTCACACTGGCGCTGCTGGGCTTGGCCAGCACCAGCGTCCCCGCTGTGACAGTCGGCGCCACGCCGGTGTTTGTGGCCGAACCCGTCAGCGTGAGCGTGCCGGCTCCCGTCTTGGTAAAGGCTCCAGACAAGGCCGCACCGCTGCCCAGCGTCAGGTTCGTGCCTGCATTGGTGACTTCAATCTTGCCGCCCGCGCTGCTGGTGAAAGCTCGGTCGATGGTGACGGTCGCGCCGGTGTATTGCAGCGTTCCCGTGGCTCCAATGACCAGATTCGCTGCCGCATTGGAGGAAGCACCGACTCCGCTGGCCGTTCCGCCATTTGCCAAAGTGGACACGCTCAGCACGCCGCTGCTCACGGTGGTTTTGCCCGTGTAGGTATTCACTCCGCCCAGCGTCATGGTGCCCGTGCCACTGTAGGTGACCCCGTTCGCAAACGAGGCACCGTTGCTGATCACACCTGCGACGGAGATGTTGCCGGTGCCGTTGAAGATCTGTGTGATGGCCGCTGATCCCCCGGTCTGCAGCACAAGGCTGCCCAGGGCCAGGGTGTTCCCCGCACCATTGACCGTCAGCGTCTGCGCGGAAGACGTGGTATTTGATACCACTCCGCCGAGGGTCAGCGTGGTGCCCGTGCCATTGAGAGTCACGGTGCGGCTGGCGCCCACGGACACCGCTCCGGTGCCCAGATTGAGATTGTTGCTGGCGGTGCCTGCCGCCGTCGAGAAGGTGAAACTGGCGCCAATCGTGATGGCGTTGTTGGTCACCTCCGTCAGCGCAGCGCCGCTGGTATTGTCCAGGGTGCCGCCGCTGATGGTCAGCGCACCGGAACCGAGGGCATTGGTGCTGTTCACATTCAGCACACCCGCAGACAAAACGGTGCCGCCGGTGTAGCTGTTGGTTCCCGCCAGCGTCAGAGCTCCCGTGCCCGCCTTGGTCAGAACGAGGCCTGCCGTGGCTTCGGTGATGCTCCCCGTCACGGCCAGAGGCGCGGTGACGGCATTGTTCACCGTCCACGTCTGGCTCGCACCCAGCACCACATCCGCGCTGATGGTGTTGGCCCCGGAGCCGCTGGCAACGGTGATGCCATTTCCGGCGGTGTTGCCGTTGGCGTTGGTGGCATTGATCGTGAGCTTGTTGGCCCCTGTGCCGGAGGCGATGGTCGAGCCGGCGGTGTTTGCCGTGCCGGTGCCGCTGAAGGTGAGGCTGTTGATGGAGAAATTCGCATCCAGCGTGGTGCTCAGATTCGTGGCCGTGGTGGCAGTGAAGGTGACGTTGGTGTTCGCGGATGGCAGGACAAACGTGTTGATCGTACCCGCTGCATTCACGGAGAAGTTGGTGTTGAAGGTGCCGCCGGTGTTGGTGGTGTTCCAGCTGCTGTCCTGGCTGCCCGTCCAGAAGGCGGATGTGGCGGCATTCGCAGTGGTGGAAACGGTGAGGATTTCGGCCGTTCCTGTCGAAGCGCTCAGAGAAAGCCCATAACGCACACCACCCACGGCCACGTTCGGGGTGCCGAGGCTGAAGTTGGCCGTTCCCAGTCCGCTGGCAGCCGTGATGAAGGAGTAATTTCCAGCGGTGAGAGCGGTGCTGCCAATGCCAGTGATGTAAACCACGCCGCCGCCGCTTGTAGCCACCCCGGTGATGGCGAGGCGGTCGATGGCGGTGGTGGCGCCGCCAATGTCGAAGTTCAGAGTGTCCGTGGCGGCAAAGGTGGTGGCACCCGTCACATTGAAGGTGCTCGTGGCACCGTCATTCATGCTGAAGATGGAGCCTGCGTTCAGCACCAGCGTGCTGCCGGTGCTGTTGGTTGCGCCCGTTGTGCCAGGATTCACGGCCAGGGTGGCGCCGCTGCTCACCGTCACCGCTGTGGCTGCCAGATTGGCACCGCTGCCCAGCACCAGTGTGCCACCCGTGATGGCGGTCGCGCCGGTGTAAGTTTCGGTGTTCGTCAGCGTCCAGGTGCTGGTGTTGCTCTTGGTCAGCGAGAGGGTGTTGAGGCCGTTGGAAATGACTCCTGAAATCAGATTCCCCGTGCTGGTGCCGCCCAGATTGAGAGTTTTGGCAAAGTTGTTGGATCCAATGTTGACCGCTCCCACGACGGTGACCGTGGCCGTGGTGGGATTGAGGACCGCCGTTCCGGCCCCCCCTGCCGTGAGATTGAGCGAAGCGAAGCTCACACCTGCCGTGCCGGTGGTGACATTCGTCCCCGCAGTGATGTTCATGGTGTTGTTGCCAATGCTGGCTGCACCGAGCACATGGGTGATGCCCGCGCCCTGCGTGGCACGGTCTGAGACAATGCTCGTGGCGTTGTTGCTGCTCGTGGTCAGCACCAGGGCATTCACGGAGGTGTCCGTCGCCAGACGCAGCGTCGCCGCGCCATTGGTGGACATGGTAAGCGTGCGCGTTGTCGGCAGAGCGGCCGCATTGCCCAAAACAACCGTGCCACCGTCAAGAGTGATCGCGCCCGTTCCGGCCAGCGAGTTCACAGCATTCAGCGTCAGCGTGCCGGTGCCGTTCTTGGTGAAGGTGGGGTTGTTCGTGGCACCCTGGGTGATGATGCCGTTCACCGTTGTGTTCCCAGTCCCGGAGAAGGTGATGTTGTTATTACCCACCGCCATCGCGCCGCCCAGGGTCAATGTGCCTGCCGTGGAACCGATCGTCGTCGCCGAACCGAGCGTGATGGTGCCGCTGTAGGAGTTGGTGCCGCTGATGTTCCGCAAAGCGCCAGCCGATGCAATCCCGGTGCCATTGATCGTCAGAGCCTCCGCCCCCACTGAGATGCCGCCGGAGAGCTCCAGCGCCGCACCGGTGAAGACCGTCGTCGCACCCGCGGTGCCGCCCAGGGAGGAGCTGTTCTGGATTTCCAAGGCACCGGCATTGATCGTGGTCGTGCCCGTGTAGGTGTTGGTTCCGGCCAGCACCACGCGTCCCGTGCCTGTCTTGCTGATGGAAACCGCGCCACCGCCTGCATTGTTGGCCACAATAGCGTTCACGGTCAGTGTGGCGCTGCTGTTCAGTTCATGCAGCGTCAGGGCTCCTGCTCCAGAAGCTCCTGCAGTGAGAGTGCCGTCATCCACCACGCTGCCGATCGTCAGGTTTCCAGCCGTCGTGTCAGCAAGAATGCCGCCGGAAAGGGCAAGCTGCAGCCTGTTCCCCGTGCCGAGGCTCATGGTACGCGCTGCTGTGTCGCTGTAGTCCAGCCCTGCGATCACCGTTGTGCCTGCGGCCTGGGTCGTGTTGCCCGTGGAACTGTTGTCCAGTCCCAGGATGCCCGTGCTGGTATAGCCCGTCACCTGGTCGATGGTCTTGCCCGTTTCATAGACAAAATCAGGCGTGGCCGCCGTCACGAACCCTCCCGCCACTTTCGCAAAGCTGATGCCGCCAGTGGCGCTGGTGTAAGTCACATTCCCGCCCATCAGGCCGGCCGCATTGGTGGTGGCGATGGTGCCGGAAGCCGGTGCCACGATGTTCAGTGCAGCGGCGGCGTTGACCGTGATGGCCTTCAGGGTGACGTTCAGCGTTCCGCCCGCTCCGGAGACGAGGGACAGAGTGCTGGTGCCGCTTGAAATGGTGGTGGAGGCAAAGGTCTGGCTGTTGGTTTCCGAGGCGGCCCCCAGAATGCTCAGAGTGGCGCTGCCGTTCGTCGCGCCGGGATTCATGGTCAGCGCGCTGGAACCGTTGATGATGTTGGAGCTGACCCCGCCGGCGGACGTGAAGTCCAAGGCCAGCGTGCCCTGCGTGATGGTCGTGGTTCCGGTATAGGCGTTGGCACCCGTGAGAGTGAAGATGTTGGAGCCCTGCTTGGTCAGCGCAAACAAAGCCGAGCCGTTGTCCGTGATGACACCATCAAAGGTGGCGTTCGTGCTCGAACTCACATTCAAAGTGGTCGTTCCTGCCGTGCCGGAGCCGTTCATCACCGTGCCGGTGCCCAGCAGGCGGGAGATCGTATCACCGCTGAAGCGGTCATCATAGACGGCTCCAGACGCCAGGGTGATCACGCTGTTGGAGGAAAGCCCCGCGCCTCCCGCCACGCGGAAGGTGCTGGTCCCGTTCACATTGATCGTGGTCATGTCAGAGGCAGCACTGGCGGAAAGATTCAGGAAGAACACCCCTGCATTGATGTTGAGCGCGCCGGTCGTGTTGATGTCCGCGCTCCAGGTCACCGTCCCCGTGCCGTTCTTGGTGATGGCCGAGGTATTGCTGGACGGTGTGGTCGCGGTGATGGTGAAGTCGCCGGTGCCATCAAACGTCAGCGTGCCTGCAGCCAGGGGAGTGAGAGCACCCGCCACCGTCAGCATGTTTGCGGAGTTGTTCAGCCAGGTCTGGCTCGCGCTCAAAGTAATCCCCAAATTCGCGGAGCCCACCGTCGTCGCCAGCGCGCCGGAATTCAGGGTGATGCCGCTGCTGCCGATCGTGAGGACCTGCCCCGTGGTGCTGGCAGAGAGCGTGTAGCCGGTGGTCGTCGTCTGGCCAAAAATCAGGCCGTTGATGCTCTGCGTGCTCACATTCACGGTGCCGCCCGCACCCGTGTTGTTGCCAAACTGGGCGATGTCCGTGACGGCATCATTGGTGGTCGCCACATTCGTGGACAGCGTCGTGTTCCAGAAGGTGGTGCCGCCCACGGTCCAGTTGCCAGCACCGTCTTGAGCGTCCGCCGTGCCGGAGTTGGTGTCCCAGAGGACGGTGCTCCCATAAGACGGACATGCCAGGAGCAAAAGAAACGCAAGCTTGGTCAGTGGCTTGCGAAACGAGGGGAGGGTCAATTTCACCGACGAGGAAACCGCAGTGCAGGGCATCTGGAATTAAAGGGGGGGCTGGGGGGTTGTAAGGGAGACGCGTCGAGTGAGACGTTCCGATCCTTCGACCATCGTCCGGCCAGCAGTGCTTAAAAAAAACACAAATTCGCTGCGCTTCCCTTGCCATTCTCCTACCGCAATGGCATGCCGCTGTCAACCACTCCGCCCAAGTTCGCGTGAGTGGCGGGCCGGTACGCAGGGGGATGGCGGCTTCGCTGCCTTGCGAAGCCAGGCCATCCCAAACTCACCCATTTAAAGAAATAACGTAAACAAAGACCGTTTTCCGACCTATCGAACCTGGCAGACCGTCTTGGCCACGCCTTCGGCAAAAGCTGCGTTAATCTTGTCCATGTTCACCGTCAGGCCGTACAGGCCGCCGATGGCAAAAGACTTGCGCACAATGAACTCACCCACCGGCACGCGCTTGGGCATCTGATAAATCGTTACCACGCCGTCAACGTGCATCTGCCCCATGCCAGGCATGGCGGTGCGCACGACGCCGCTGCCTCTGGTGTAGCGGGTGATGTTCACAGCAAGCTGAAAGCTGTGGTGGGTGCCACTGCCCGGCTGCGCGAGTGCCTGCACATTCTGCGTGATCCGGTCCGCCAGCATCATGCGCTCTCCTTCGCTCATCCGGGCGTCCGTGGTGTTCACCAGCGTGGTCACCCTGTCTCCCTGGCTGACCACCGCCGTGAGCGGCGTCACGTAGGTGGCGTGGGGCGCGCTGGTGGCGCAGTTGGAAAGGGCAAACGCAGCAGCGAGGGCAGAAAACGAACGGAGGAGTTTGGAGAGGTTCATGAGAGAGGGATGGGATAAGAATGAAGTTGGAGCAGGGAAACACCCAAAATATGAGCAAACTCGGTCATATTTCAAATGAACACTACTCAAAAGGGATAGAGAAGTTCCCGAGCGGCTCTGCAAAGTAGTCATGAGCTTTAGCTCGTTCCGGTCGCTGGGTATCTCGCTTCCAAACCGAGCTAAAGCTCTGAACTACTTTAACAAAAAGCGGCCCGGAATTGCTTCCGGGCCGCAGGTGGGGGTTTTGGGTTTTGATTCGCGGCGAGGGTTGGGTCGCGCAGCGGTCAAAAATTACATCATGCCGCCGTGGTCGTGGCTGTGACCTGCGTCAGCAGCTTCTTCCTTGGGGATGTCGGCGATGAGGCACTCGGTGGTGAGGAGGAGGCCGGAGATGGAAGCGGCGTTCTGGAGAGCGCTGCGGGTCACCTTGGCTGGGTCAACGACGCCTGCCTTGATGAGGTCCACGTATTCGCCGGTGGCGACGTTGTAGCCCGTGTTGCCCTTGCCCTTCTTCACTTCGGAGACGATCAGAGCGCCTTCGACGCCTGCGTTTGCAGCAAGCTGGCGGAGGGGGGCTTCGATCGCACGAGCGATGATTTCAGCGCCGGTCTTTTCGTCGCCGGTCAGCTTCAGATCGCCAACGGCGGCCTGAGCGCGGATCAGAGCGACACCGCCGCCAGGGACGATGCCTTCTTCCACGGCTGCACGGGTGGCGTGCAGGGCGTCTTCCACGCGGGCTTTCTTTTCCTTCATTTCCGTTTCGGTGGCAGCACCGACGTTGATGACGGCCACGCCGCCTGCCAGCTTGGCAAGGCGCTCCTGGAGCTTCTCACGGTCGTAGTCGCTGGTGGTTTCCGCGATCTGGTTCTTGATCTGGGAAACGCGTCCGGCGATCGCGTCGCTGCCGCCTTCGCCTTCGACGATGACGGTGTTTTCCTTGCCGATGGTGATGCGCTTGGCACGGCCGAGGTCGGAAAGCTCGATGTTCTCAAGCTTGATGCCGAGGTCTTCGGTGATGCAGCGGCCACCGGTGAGGATGGCGATGTCTTCCAGCATGGCTTTGCGGCGGTCGCCGAAGCCAGGAGCCTTGACGGCCACGATGTTGAGGGTGCCGCGCAGCTTGTTCACCACGAGGGTGGCCAGGGCTTCGCCTTCCACGTCTTCAGCGATGATGAGGAGGGGCTTGCCGGAGCGGGCCACCTTCTCGAGCAGAGGCAGCATGTCCTTCAGGTTGCTGACCTTCTTCTCGTTGATGAGGATGTAGGCGTTCTCAAGGTTGCACTCCATCGTCTCCGGATTGGTGACGAAGTAAGGAGAGAGGTAGCCCTTGTCGAACTGCATGCCTTCCACGACTTCGAGGGTCGTTTCGATGGACTTGGCTTCTTCGACGGTGATGGTGCCTTCCTTGCCCACTTTGTCCATGGCTTCGGCGATGATGTTGCCGATGCTGGCGTCCCAGTTGGCGGACACGGTTGCGACCTGGGCCACTTCCTTGCTGTCCTTCACGGGGGTGGAGATTTCCTTCAGCTTGGCCACGATGGCCTCGGTGGCCTTGAGGATGCCGCGCTGCAGGGAGGTCGGGTTGGCGCCGGCGGTCACGTTGCGGAGACCTTCGGAGTAGATGGCTTCGGCCAGCACGGTGGCGGTGGTGGTGCCGTCACCAGCGATGTCGGAGGTCTTGGAGGACACTTCCTTGATGAGCTGGGCGCCCATGTTTTCATAAGCGTCCGGAAGTTCGATTTCCTTGGCCACGGTCACACCGTCCTTGGTGATGGTGGGGGAGCCGAATTTCTTTTCCAGGATCACGTTGCGGCCGGCAGGGCCGAGCGTGGCCTTCACGGCACGTGCGAGTTTGGTGACGCCGCGGAGGAGGGCCTGGCGGGCGTTTTCGTCGAAGTTGAGTTGTTTAGCCATAATCGTTTAAGTAGTGAGTGGGGGGGTGAGTTTTGGGGAGGGATTAGCCAACGATGCCGAGGATGTCGGTTTCGTTGATGATGAGGACGTCTTCGCCGTTGAGCTTCACTTCGGTGCCGCCGTACTTGGAGATGAGGACGCGGTCGCCCTTCTTCACGGTGAAGAGGGTGGCAACATCTTTGCCTTCATCGTCCTTGCCGGTGCCGAGTGCGAGCACTTCAGCTTCCTGGGGCTTTTCTTTGGCGGTGTCAGGAAGATAGATGCCACCGGCGGTCTTTTCTTCGCTGGAGGAGCGCTTCACGAGGACGCGACGTCCGAGGGGTGTAATGGAGGTTGCCATAGTTGGTCTGGTTTGTGCTTTAGGGTTTCTGGTTCTGGTTCGGTTTGGTTCGGGTTGTCTGCCCGGCCTGCTGTCACACGGGTTGGGTGTGCCGGCTGGCCGGGCGGAAATCTATTCGGGGTCGGTGGCCGGCGGAGCAGCAGCGGCCGGCGCGGGAAGGGTGTTCGGCACGATCGCCACGCCGTTCGGCGCGCGCTCCATGCCTCCGTAGCTGAGATCCGGGGAGGCTTCGCCGATCTCACTGACGAGAAAATCCACAATGCGCTGCGGGTCTTCAGAAAGCACGGACTGCAGCATGCGGGAGGTGCGGTTCTTGTCGTAGCCTTTCATGTCCAGGTCCAGCTTGGCCGCACCTTCCATTCCTTTGATCTGGGCGGCGAGATCCACACTGGAGTTCACGCGCTTCAGCAGTACAGGATCTTCACCGAGCTTCTTCATCGCCGCGGCCAGCTTCTCCTTCAGTTCTGGAGTGGCCAGCAGTTCAGTGGCGGTTTTGCCGGGGTATTGGGCGATGATGCCGTCTGCTTCGTTCTTCAGCGCCTCGTCCGCAGCGGAAATCACTGCCGCAGGCGCGGGTGCCAGCGCACTGGCGATTTCAGCTTCCATCTTCGCCGCAGGCGCTTCAGAAGCCGGGGCCTTGGCTGCTTCCGGCTTTTTACCGCAGGAGGCAAGTGCCAGCGCCGTCATCATGAGAAGGGTGTTCGTCGTCTTCATGATGCGCGGGGGGCGATGGCGGCGTGAGAGATCTCACGCAGCGCGGTTTTCACAGCCTGTTCAAAGGATTGAAACGACTCATACGGAGAACCGAGCATGCCGGTGAAGCCCCGCACATCCGCAGTGTTTTCCATCCGGCCCATCACGAACCATTGATCGCCACCCTGATTTTCGATCAGCGACTTCAGGTATTCGATCTCCAGCTTCTTGTTCGTGATCTGGTCGTTCGTGTCGGCGCTTTGATTCGTGAACTGCACCAGCGGCTGGCGGCACAGCAGGATGCCGTAGGCCTTGTTCAGCGCCAGGGAGCAGGTCACGGAATACTTTGCCTGGGAATCCACCAGCGTGTGGGAAGGATCCGTGCAGCTGATCATGAGTTCCGTCTCAGAGAGCCGCGCGGTGGCGCCCATGGGATCGCGTGTGATCCGGAAGCCCTCCGCCTCCGTCAGCGAGGTGAAGCATTCAACGATCTTGTTGAGGAAACTCCGGCGCATTCTCAGCAGCAGCTCATCATGCTTCGCCAGGAGGCCCTTCGCCTCCCCGTCGAGTGCAGACAATTCTTTGAGGGCTTCGAGGCTCATCTCGGTAGCTGGGTGGTGTTGGAAAGTGGTCCGCACAGTCCCCTGTGCGGCGCGCCGCAGGCCGGAGAGTTTTCACTCGCGCGCAACACGCCGAAGTCCATATCACGAAGTCTTGTGCCGGAGGCACAAGAGATATGAGCCGGTGGTGCAGCCACCGGACCCACGCGATTTCCCATCGCGGAAAAAGGCAGCGCACCAGCCGGTGCGCCACCGAAGCAAACTGACGACACGCGATATGAACCGGTGGATGCACCACCGGCGAATGTCTCGCGTCCTTCCAGGCCGCCACGCGGTGGCGAGCCGTGAAGGCTCGTCACCGGAGTGGGAATCGTTCTGGTCTGAAGAGACAACATCAGGTCAGCAGGCTGGGTTCGCGTCCGAAAAGCTTACTTGTCCTTGTCCACCACTTCGAAGTCGGCATCCACCACCTTGCCCTTGTCCTGGGACTTGGTTTCGGTGCCACCAGCGGACTGCTGGCCGCCCATGTTGCTCATGTCGGGCATGCCACCTTCGGCACCGGGAGCTGCGCCAGCGGCGGCAGCGGCCTGGTAAGCAGCGGCGAAAAGCTTCTCAAGTTCTTCGGTCTGCGCCTTCATCTTGGCAGTGTCGCCAGATTCAACAGCAGACTTCAGGGAAGCGAGCTTGTCCTTGATCGGGGAGAGCTGGTCGGCAGGGACTTTGCTTTCCCAGTCCTTGAGCTGTTTCTCGATCTCGAAGCTCAGGCCTTCCGCCTTGTTCTTCACTTCCACGGCTTCCTTGCGCTTGAGGTCTTCCTCGGCGTGCTCTTCAGCATCGCGCTTGGCTTTTTCGATCTCTTCCTGGCTGAGGCCGGAGCTGCCCTGGATGGAGATCTTCTGCTCTTTGCCGCTGACTTTTTCCTTGGCGGAAACGTGCAGGATGCCGTTGGCGTCGATGTCGAAGGTCACTTCGACCTGTGGCACGCCACGCGGTGCTGGTGGGATGCCGTCGAGCTTGAAGGTGCCGAGCGTCTTGTTGTCGCGGGACATCGGGCGCTCGCCCTGCAGCACCACGATTTCCACGCCGGGCTGGTTGTCGCTGTAGGTGGAGAAGACCTGGCTGTGCTTCTTCGGAATGGTGGTGTTGCGCGGGATCATCGGGGTGGCCACGCCGCCGGCGGTCTCGATGGAGAGCGTCAGCGGGGTCACGTCGAGGAGGAGCACGTCTTTGACGTCGCCCTTGAGCACGCCGCCCTGGATGGCAGCGCCCACGGCCACCACTTCGTCTGGGTTCACACCCTGATGCGGGTCTTTGCCGGCGAGCTTCTTCGCGGTCTCAACCACCTTCGGCATGCGGGTCATGCCACCCACGAGCACGAGTTCGTCGATCTTGCTGGCGTCCAGCTTGGCAGCCGCAAGGCAATCCTTCACGGGCTTGATGGTGCGCTCAAACAGGCTGTCCGTGAGCTGCTCCATCTTGGCGCGGGTGAGGGTCTTCATGATGTGCTTCGGCCCGGTGGCGTCCGCAGTGATGAAGGGCAGGTTCAGGTCATAGCTCTGGCTGGAGCTGAGGGCGATCTTGGCCTTTTCAGCTTCTTCCTTGATGCGCTGAAGCGCGTCAGGCTGGCCGCTGAGGTCGATGCCGCTGTCCGTTTTGAATTCGCTGACGATCCAGGAGATGAGGGTGTTGTCCCAGTCATCACCACCGAGGTGGGTGTCGCCGTCGGTGGCGAGCACTTCGAAGACGCCGTCGCCGATTTCCAGCACGGAGATGTCGAAGGTACCACCGCCAAGGTCATACACGGCCACCTTTTCGTCCGACTTGCTGTCGAGGCCGTAGGCCAGGGCGGCTGCGGTCGGCTCATTGATGATGCGGCGCACGTTCAGGCCGGCGATTTCGCCAGCGGCCTTGGTGGCGTTGCGCTGGCTGTCATTGAAGTAAGCAGGAACGGTGATGACCGCTTCGGAGATCGTTTCGCCGAGCTTGGCTTCCGCGTCGGCCTTCAGCTTGGCCAGGATCATGGCGCTGACTTCCTGCGGGGAATAGGTTTTGGTTTCGCCGCCGACTTCCACCTGCACGTGGGCGTCGCCGTTGCTGGCGGCCACGATCTTGTAAGGCATGCGTTTGTCGGCTTCGGTGAGTTCTGCAAACTTGCGGCCCATCAGGCGCTTCACGGAGAAGACAGTGTTGCGGGGATTCGTCACAGCCTGGCGCTTGGCGGCCTGACCGACGACGCGTTCGCCGCTCTTGGTGAAGGCGACGATGGAAGGCGTCGTACGCGCGCCTTCGCTGTTTTCCAGCACCGTTGCTTTGCCGCCTTCGAGGACGGCCATGCAGGAGTTGGTGGTGCCGAGGTCAATGCCGAGGATTTTGCTCATGGTTTTTTGGGTTGGGGGAGAAAGGTTAAACTGACAATGTTGCTGAGCATTCTATGGCTAGAGGCGTGCCAAGTGGGGTTTTTGAAATGCAATTCATTGGTTATGAGATAATTGGCAGAGAATGAGACGAGAGGCCATTGGGTCATCCATTGTGCCAAAGTGCCAATTATGGCACACCTGAGGCTGGCACTTGGCGCAGTTGGACGCCATTTGAGATGGAGCGCACGCGGCCCGCGTGTCGTTTTCCGCGTCCTCGCGGAAAACCGGCCCAAGGCAGGCCCAGGGTCTGTCACTGAGAAGAGAATCAGCTTTTCAAACAGCGGTCAGGATTGCATGGTTGAGTATGGGAACCTTCAAAGTCGGAGCCAAGATCGAAAACGTCGTGGATCGTGAGCAGGCGGCCAGGATCCCGAAGATGCTCGTGGACACCGGCAGCGAATATACCTGGGTACCCGCGACTACGCTGGAGAAGATCGGCGTGAAGCGCGAAAAGAAGGATCTCGCCTTTGTGATGGCGAACGGTCAGCAGATCACCCGCAGCGTCGGTTTTGCCATTGTGAGAGTGGACAAGGCTTTCACGGTTGATGAGGTCGTCTTTGCTGAGAAGGGCGATTTGCTGCTGCTGGGCGCACGTAGCTTGGAGGGACTGAATTTGATCGTGGATTCGCGTCAGAAGAAGCTGGTGGCCTCTGGGCCGCTGCCGGTGGCGTAATCCCCGCTTGTGAAATATTTCACAATCCGATTGCCGCCCCTGCGCAGGGGGCGTAATTCTCATGGTCCCAAACTTTCCCCTGACTCCCATGGTCGCCCCTGCTGATTCCACCGTTGCTGCTTACGACTCCAAGGTCGAAGGCAATATCATCTTCACCAAGATGGACGCCGCCATCAACTGGATGCGCAAGAACTCCATGTGGCCGATGCCGATGGGCCTTGCCTGTTGCGCGATCGAGATGATGGCCGCCGCCTGCAGCCGCTATGACCTCAGCCGCTTCGGTGCGGAAGTCATGCGCTTCTCCCCCCGTCAGGCCGACGTCATGATCGTGGCCGGCACGGTGACTTACAAGATGGCCCTCGCGGTGAAACGCGTGTGGGACCAGATGCCGGAGCCGAAATGGTGCATCGCCATGGGCGCCTGCGCCTCGTCCGGTGGCATGTATCGCAGCTACGCGGTGCTCCAGGGCATCGACCAGCTCATTCCGGTGGACGTTTACATCTCCGGCTGCCCGCCGCGCCCCGAGGCGCTGCTGGAAGGCCTGATGCGCCTGCAGCACAAGATCGAGACCGAGCACTCCACGAAGGAGCAGAAAAAGGAACTCCTCGAAGAACTCTCCGCTTAATTTTTTCACGACCATGAAAGCCGCCCAAATGGTTGAAGCCCTGAAGCAGAAATTCGGCGATGCCGTGCTGGAAACGAAGGAGTTTCGCGGAGAGCACACGCTCGTCGTCAAGCTCGCCAGTGCGAAGCCCCTGCTGAAATACTGCCGCGATGAACTGAACTTCGACTACCTCGTGGACGTCTCCAGCCTGGACTACATGGGCCGGGAGCCGCGCTTTGAAATCGTCTACGAACTCTACGGCTACGGCCACCTGCAGTATCTCCGCGTGCGCGCCGCCATGGCGGAGGACGAAGAGGTCCCCACCGTCAGCGATCTCTGGGCCACTGCCGACTGGCACGAACGCGAGGCCTACGACATGATGGGCATCAAATTCAGCGGCCATCCCGATCTGCGCCGCATCCTCATGTGGGAAGGCTACCCTTACTTCCCCCTGCGCAAAGACTTCCCTCTCGAAGGCAAGCCCAGCGACATGCCCGAAGTCGGCTTCACCAAGATCGCCCCGATGGCAGACGGCCCGTTCGTCACCAGCCCTGGCACCGGCGATACTGTGACGCGCGAGCCTCGCTCCCGCCGGCCTACGGAATAGCGTCGAGCAGAACAGAATAGCTTGGAGTGCCGTGGCCTCTGTCGTATTCTGATCTCGGTTGTCTTCCCAGACGTGCGGTGCAAACATTGCACCCCGTTTCGCGTTCACAGACACCCGCAGCATCACAATCATGACACGCACGCACCTCACCACCGCACTCGGTCTGGCCCTGGCCACGACTGCTTTCTCCGCTTTCTCCGCTGACTCCACCGACTGGGGCACTTTCCGTGGCCCTCAGGGCAATGGCATCGTCGCCGCACCGGCAGGCGCCAAATGGAGCCTCAAGCAGGTCTGGAAATCTCCCACCAACCTCGGCTTCAGCTCCTTCGCCGTCGCAGGCGGCAAGGCCTACACCCTCGTCACCGGGGAGACCGATGGCAACAAGGGCGAGATGATTCTCTGCCTCGATGAAAAGACCGGCAAAGAACTCTGGAGCAAGCCCCTCAGCGTGATCCCCAAATACGACGGCGGCGGTGACTCCGGCACGAATGACAACAAAGGCGGCGACGGCGCCCGCTCCACCCCCGTGGTGAATGGTGGCAAGGTCTATGCCATCGACTCCATGCTCGGAGTCTTCTGCTTTGACGCCGCCACCGGCAAGCCCGTCTGGAGCCACGACGTGATGAAGGACAACGCCGGCGTGCAGATCAAATGGGAAAACGCCGCCTCCCCGGTCATCGATGGCGATGTGCTGCTGCTCGCGGGCGGCGGTGCCGGCCAGGCGCTCATCGGTTTGGACAAAAACACCGGCGAAACCGTGTGGAAAGCCGAGGACGACAAGATGACCCACGCCACCCCCGTGCTGGCAGACATCCTTGGGGTGCATCAGGCCATCTTCTTCACGCAGACCGGCCTCGTCGCGGTGCATCCGCAAAACGGCAACGTCATCTGGCGCGCCCCCTTCCCCTTCAAGGTCAGCACCGCTGCCTCCCCGGTGGTGTTCAATGACATCGTCTATTGCTCCGCCGGCTACGGCGTGGGCGCCGGCGCTTTCAAGATCAGCAAGAGCGGCGACAAGCTCGAAGCCACCCAGATCTGGCGTCGTGAAAACCAGTGCTTCAACCACTGGAGCACCCCCGTGGTGAAAGACGGCTACCTCTACGGCATGTTCAGCTTTAAGGAATACGGCGCCGGCCCCCTCGCCTGCGTGGACATCCGCACCGGTGAAGACAAATGGGCGGAAAAAGGCTTCGGCCCCGGACAGGTCATCCTCGCGGGCGATAAGATCATCGCCACCAGCGACAAAGGCGAGATCGTCGTCGTCGAAGCCAAGCCGGACAAATACAAGGAAGTGGCCCGCAAGGACGTGATGGACGGCAAGGTCTGGAGCTACCCAGTGCTGGCCAATGGCAAGATCTTTGCTCGCAGCACGGTGGAAGGCGTCTGCCTGGAAGTGAAGTGATCCCGCTTGCATGCCCAGCGCGGGTAGGGCGGCTTGTCCTCAAGCCGCCGGGGTCTGGCGCTTGGTGCTCATGAAAGTAGGACGCTGGACTCCGCAGCGGGCCGGCTGTCCGCCATAGCACCCAAAATTCGAAGCCCGGAGCTGACCGCTCCGGGCTTCTTTTTGCCCTGCGACCGTGCAAGCCTTGACGCATCGGGTGCCCTAACCGACTCTCATTGCTCCCTCCGGCATGAAGTGGCTCATTCGTCTGCCCAAAGCCTGGCAAAAGGCACGTGAACTCCCCTATCTGGGGCGGGGTTCCTTTGCCGTGATCATCGCCCTGCTGATCATCTCCATGCTCATGGGCTGGCACCGCACCCACCCGGACGATGCGGTGGATGCCGCCGTGCAGCAGGCGCAGCAGTCCCAGATGGATGTGCCGGAGGGCATCCTCGTGCTGGCCCGTGTGCTGCCCTATCTCAATCTCTGGATCCGGCTCGGCGTGCCGGTCCTTCTCATCGTCATCTGGCGGCGCTGGGGAGACCTGCGCCGCCTCATGTTCCCGGTCAGCGTCGCCTCCATTTCCATGGCCGTGTGGGCCGTCGCGAGCGAGCTGGTGGACTACATCGCCCACTCGCACATGACGGAAATCGGCGAGCCGCCCGTGCCCGTCGCCTTTGCCTTCAAGCTCGTCTTCATCGGTGTGGTGTACCTTTCGGTGCCGTTTGCCCTGCACTACTACCGGCGCATCGGCATCCTGGAAAAGTACACACTGCGCACCTTCCTGCACCCGCTGGTGTTCTGCTTTGTCTCCTTCTTCACCCTGTGGGTCATCATGGATCTGCTGGACAACCTGAAGGACTTCCAGGAGTCCCACTCCAGCGTCGTCTGGGTCATCACCTTCTATTTGGGCATGATCCCCTTCGTGTTCACGCAGATCCTCCCCGTGGCCCTCCTGCTCGCGGTGCTGTACTCGCTCACCCGCATGTCGAAGGCCAATGAGCTGATCTCCATGCTGGGCACCGGGCGCAGCCTGCTCCGCGTGCTGCGGCCCCTTTTCATCTGCAGCATCTACGCCTGCGTGCTGAACACCGCCGCCACCTACTACTGGGCCCCCCGGGCGGAAGGCAGCCGCGATGCCAAGGTCACGGCCATGAAAGTCCACGCGGCGGGCTCCATCATGGCCTCCGCCATCATGTTCCATGACGAGCAGACCCACCGCACCTGGTACGTGGGCACCTTCCCCTTCTCCATGCGCACCGAGTCCGAGCGCATGCATGGCGTGCAGATCCGGGAGGAGGACAAGGAGGGCCGCCCTGCGCGTACCATCATCGCGCCCACCGTCGGCTGGTCCTCGCGTTCCGGCTGGCGTTTTTATGATGGTAAGGAACTGCTCTATCGAAATGGCAGCGTCGCCGCCATCAAGGAGTTTCCCGTGGGTCCGGACGGCCAGCGCGTGCTCCAGGTGCCGGGCATCGAGGAGACTCCGTGGAGCCTTGTCAGCTACGCGCTGCGGCCCGATTTCATGGGCGTTCCGGAGCTCGTGTCCTACCTGCGCTCCCACCCCAAGGCGGCCGATGACAAGCTGGCGCCCTTCCGCACGCATTTCTGGCACCGTTTTGCCATGCCGTGGCAGGCCATGGCGCTGGTGCTCGTCGCCGCGCCGCTCGGCGTGGCCTACTCCCGCCGTGGCTCTGTGGGCGGCATTGCCGGCAGCGTGTTCATTTTCTTCATCTTCATGTTCATGAACAATCTCTTCCTCAATCTGGGCAAAGGCGGGCACCTGCCCCCCTGGCTCACCGTGTGGATGCCTCACCTCATCTTCGGCGCGCTCGGCCTTTTCCTCTTTTACTTCCGCTCCCAGAACCGGGATCTGCCCAGCTTCAAGCTCCGCCTCTTCAAGAAGGCCCCGGCGCAGATCGCCCGCCCGCGCAACCGCCGCTCTCCCCTGCCCGGTCCCTCCGCCACTTGATTCGTTAAACCTGTCACTTTAATCATCGCTGATGCAGCAAAACTGGTCCATCCGCAGCCGCGCCCACGTTTGCGCCCTCACCGGCCGCCCCTTTGAGGACGGCGAGGTCTTCCACACCGCCATTCACTTTGATCCCGAGGAAAACGGCTACGTCCGCCGCGATGTCTGCGCCGAAGCCTGGCCGCAGGAGCAGGAGCAGCGCAAGCCCGTCGCCGCCTGGAAGACCATCTACAGCCGAGTCCTCGTGGAGGCCAAGCCGGAGATCGCTCCGAAGGAAAGCGCCCAGGCCCTCCTCCAGCGCTTCATTGAGGAAGGCGACCCCCGCACCGAAAATGCCCGCTACATCCTCGCCCTCATGCTGGAGCGCAAACGCCAGCTCACCCAGACCGCCGAGAAGGAAGTGGATGGCGCCAAGATGCTCTTCTACGAAAATCGCAAGACCGGCGAAATCTTCATCGTGCGCGATCCCGAGCTCCGCCTCGATGAAATCGCCGACATGCAGGACGAAGTCGCCACCCTCCTCGCCTTCGGCGGCCCCGCCGCCGATGCCGCCAAAGCCGTCGGTGTGACGCTCACCGTGGACGGCGTCGTCCCGGCGCCGGATGCTGCGCCAGCCTCCGCGGAAGGCAGCGCCGAGACAGCAGGCACGGAAGCAGAAGCCGCGCCCTCTGCCGAAGAAGCTGCTGAGACTGAGACTGAGGCTGAGTCTGACGCCGATGCAGCGGAAGAAGAATCCGTGTCCGAAACCGCCTCTGAAGCGCCTGAACCACCCGCCGAAAACAAAGAAGAACCCCTTTCCGAAAACGCCGCAAACGACGACGACACCGAATCCAGCACTGAGCATCCAGCATCCAGCCACTAGCATCCAGCATCCATTTCTTTCCCATGTCCCTCGAACAAGACCGCGCCGAACTCCTGCAAATCCTCAAAGCCAAGTCCATCAAGACCGGCAAGTTCACCCTCGCCTCCGGCAAGGAGAGCGATCTCTACGTGGACTGCCGCGTGACCACCCTCGACTCCCGCGGCGCCGTCCTCGTGGGCCGCGTGCTGCATGCGCTGCTGCGCGAGGAGGAAGCGAAGCGCGGCCTCAGCATCGGCTCCCTCGGCGGCCTCACCATGGGGGCGGACCCTATCACCCTCGCCGTCGCCATGAGCTCCAGCATGGCCGGCGATACCCCGCCTGTACAGGCCTTTGTGGTGCGCAAGGAAGCCAAAGGCCATGGCCGTGGCAAACGCATCGAGGGGAACTTCATCACATCACAGCCCGTCGTCGTCGTCGATGACGTCATCACCACCGGCGGCTCCACGCTGAAGGCCATCGAAGCCATCGAAGAAGAAGGCGGCAAAGTCGCCTTCGCCCTCATCCTCGTGGACCGCTCCGAAGGCGGCCGCGAAGCCATCGAAGCAAAGGGCTACCCCGTGGCCGCGGCGTTTACGCGGAAGGATCTGGTGTAGTACGACAGAAACTCCTGTCTGTCGGTCAGCGCTCCGCCACACCCAGCCGTCGAGAGAACCCCTCAGCCAGCTTCTCCATGACGCAACCTCTCCCGCACCTGCATCAAGCATCAGCGCGTGCGCTCCTTTGCGCCGCGCTGCTTCTCTCCGCCACCTCCTGCGTGCACAAAAAGGCCGTGATCTTTGATCACAACACTGGCCCTGGGAAGGAAACCATCACCTATCGTGGAAAGCCGATCACGTTTCAGGAGCTGTATGATCTTGGAGAAAACGCGGAGGAGGACCAGATTGATCTCATCGTGAAACAGGACGGTCAGACGCAGAAGCTCGACCTCAAAACATGGCACACCGGCATGAAGCTGCTGCCAGACGTGATCTTGAGAATGCCAGGAGACTTGGTTGATTGACCCGCACCATGAACCCCACCTCCCAGCTCTGGGTCGAACTCGTCGGCGAGATCATCGTCGCACGCATTCGCGGCATTCCCACGGAGGAGCTCATTGGCGAATGCCAGCGCCGCGTCATCGCGCTGCAGGCGGACACCGGGTGCAAGCGGGTGCTGTATGACGCCTTGGAGCTGGAGCGCCCGCCGATCGAGATCGTGCTCACGCAGCAGTCGTTTTCTTCCGAGCTCAAGGAGTCTGCCCTGAGCGTGGCCATCGTGGTGCCAAACACGGCCATCGCGTATCTCGCGCGGCTGGCATTTGGAGATCTGCACCACCGCGTCTTTTACAATGACATCGCCGCAGCCATTCTGTGGCTGATGAAAAATCCGCCCGACAAAACTCCCTCCTCGCAGTAGGTACGGACCATGGAACCTGTCTATCATTTCACCGGAGACCTGGAAGTGGACTGGAAGGCCCTGGTTCCTCTATGGCAGCAAAGCGAATGCGTCATGTCCGGAGAAGTGGGGCCGACCTGGCGCATGCCACCCCAGCACAAGGTGTGCTTGGAATTCGCCGAGCAGTATCCCGATTCCAAAGCCTTCCTCATCGCGCAGCTCTCAGACTCCGATCCACGCCTCACCGCCTATGCTTTCAAAATCCTGATCCGCATTTGCGAACTGAGGCCCGCGGACATCTCTCCTGCCGTGGCGGCACGCTCCGATGAGATCACCGTCATCATGCACAGCCGAGGCGACACTCAAACCCTGCAGGATTTCTTCGCCGGCTATTTTGATTCCTGCGATCATGATTCCCTCATGGAGGACGACGAGCGTTCGATGAGCTGGCAGGACAATGAACTGGCCGAATATGATCGGAGCACCCGCCGCAGCGGCCAGGCTCCCGAATGAAGAAGAGAAATGTTCTGCTCTGCAAACGCAAACACCCCCCCCACCCCATGCCAGCCTACATCATCGGACGCGTCCAAGTCACCGACTGGATACGCTACGCGGAGTACATGAAGCTCACGCCCGCCATCATCGCGCAATACGGCGGCCGCTTTGTGGCACGCGGTGGCGAGTCGATGACGCTGGAAGGACCGGAGGAGACCAATCGCGTGGTCATTCTCGAATTTCCCACCTATGAGGCCGCGCAGCAGTTCTTCCATTCGGATGAATACCGCCACGCCAGAACCCTGCGCGAAGGTGCCGCGAATGCGCAGTTCTATGCGATTGATGGGGTGCCCGTGGCATGACAGCCGCGTGAAGAAATGAGGGCAGGTTGAAACAATGAGCACCTCCCCCAATGCCGGCGGCCCGCACGATGGTCCATTCCAGCGAGGCCATGGGTATCGCGTGAAAAAGACCTTCGCCGCACTTCGAGATTCATTCACCGAAGGCGAAGTCCTGATCTTCCAGGACAGCGCCTACTCCCGCTACGACAGCATCACCGGCTACTTCTTCCGCCAGACCGGCAAAGGTGGACTCCGTGTCTGGGATGTCGATGACGATGCGGAAGACGGTCTGTGGAGACAGTTCTTTGACGAAATCCCCGCTGATTCGTCGCTACAAAGAGAATGAAGCGTGCCCTGTGATTCCATCGCCGCCGCGTTAGGCTGCCTGAAACTCCGCCCTTGCACCCTGCCCACCTTCGCACAGCCTATCCGCGACTGCCATGACCTACCACGAATTCAAATCCGCCATCCAGCAGCATCTCCGGCGCAGCCGCGCGGGCACCACGTGGGTGGAGCTGCGGGACAAGCTGGGCCTGCCCTACGAGCGCCCCTGCCCGGAGTGGACACGCCGCCTTGAAGAGGACATCGGACTGGTGCGGAGCAAGGGCGCGGGACGGGCACTCGTGTGGGGGCTGAAACGGAATGCTTCTTTCAAATCCTCAACGCAGCAGGCACATTGATCTGAGAGAAGCCCAAGCCATCAGACCACCTATGACACTGCCAAAAGAGTTTTGGGACAAGCTGCCGCTCAGGCGCGACGAGGAATTGCGTGAGATGCTGCGAAATCCTGCCGGATACCAGCCAGAAGCGATCGCAGCTGCTCAAGCAGAGTGGGAGCGGCGGGGGTTGCCTCCGGAAAGAGTGGCAGATCTTGAACTCAAAGATCGTGCCGAGGCATTGATCGCGCAGGAGCCGCTTTCGTGGGCCGGACGTTTGTTTGCGTTCATGTTTGCACTGACACTCTGGCCCATCATCTGCGCTTTGTACTACAGCGGCCGGGGCTACAAGAGAAAGGCGCGGGAGTTCTTGCTGTCAGCAGCTGCCTGCATCGTGACTCTCTTTGTTCTCGGTGTTTTGTTCTCCGTTTTGAAGCTGGGACAATGAACCTTCTGCCCGGTGAGATCTTCAAGTCAGTGTCAGCCGACCTGGCACGTCGGCATCAAAGCTCCACTCCCCACCTCATTTTGCGAACCTTCAGGCAATAACCACCGGTGATGTCACTTCTGCAAAAACATCCGCTGCTTTCCGGCCTTGTCATCGGCACCCTGCTGTCGATTTTGCTGACCGTGGCCTGCCCGGCAGAGGTGATGAAGCCAGGCGATTCGCGGGCGCTGATTGCAGCAGTGGGCTTGATCGTTCTTGTTCCACTCAGCATCCTGACCGTTTACGCGGCGCGCTCGGCCTTGCGTGTTGTCAAAGAGGAGCCGCGGATGCGGGTGGCCTGGCTGTTCTTTGCAGCAACGATGGTTATCTTTTGCGCGGTCGGAACATGGTTTCAATGGAAGGAGTCGCGCCGCTATCTGGCGGAAGGACGCAGCGTGATGGGGAAGGTGCTTGAAATGCATCCTGAAGATCACGACACCCTCGTCGTCGGCTACACGGCAGAGGGCATGAGCTTTCGTGTGCGCACGCATGCTCCGCGCGTGGCGCGCAGCTATCATTCTGACGAACCCATCCAGGTTTACTACCACGCCTCAGCACCGGGCCAGGGCTTTTGCGATGAGCCGCGATGGGAGCCATCGATGGCAGTCTTTTCATGCGTGGTAGGCGCAGGCCTGTTGCCGCTATGGCTGATCGGGTGTTCTGGACCGATGGTGGTGCGAGTCCGGGCGGCCGTACGGCGGACTCCCTCCGCGCCGGCAGTCCGTTTGTGAAAACACGCCCTCTCTCCATCGGCCCTCTGCTTTCCACCCGAAGCGCAGGCCGCAGTACACTTCGACCCCAAGGCATCGTGATGCTGGAGCGTGGTGTGTGGGCAAGGCCATGAAGCTCCTCCATTTCCACCCTCATGCCGACTTGAGCTTTGCTGCATGAAACCCAAGTTCATCCTTCTCTCGCTCATCGGGACGCTCCTGGTGGGAAGCATGCTGTGGCTCGTCCTGAGGTCCGGCCCGTCGATACACTTCGTGGGGTTTCATGAGGGAGAATACGGACGGCTCGCCACCTTCCGGATCGCGAACGACACCGACGATTCCTTTTCCTACTATGGCGAAGGGCTCTCCGCTCCGCATTACAGCTACAGGATCGCGGAGCCTTCCGGCTGGAAAACTCACAGCCTGGGCTGGTGCGGCACCGGTGCCGGATTGCACACGCTTGCGCCGCATTCGGCGACCGAGATTCAGGTGTCCATTCCTCATTACAATGCACCGGAACCACCGCTACCCTTTGCTGTGGGCATCTATTTCGAACGCGGCACCGCCGCGCAGCTGTACGCCCGCCCTCGAAGGTCCAGCCTCTTCATCCAGCTCATCAGTCTTTTGCGCGAAAAGATCAATTCATCCTCGCACGGCGATCCGGATCCCACCTGGAGCGACGTCGCACATCCGTGACGCGCGAGCTGAGCAGACAGCGGTGGGCGGGTGCAGGCACTCCAAGTTCGTGCATGCCTGAGCATCCACTCTCCGCCTCATTTTGTAGTCGCTGCGCAGCGCGAAATCCCTACCATCGTCGCAACTCGCTCCTCGCATGGACTTCCTCGACCTCTTCTTTCCTCAGCAGGCGCAGGCCAGTCATCTGCGCGACCTCGCGGAGGCTTCCCAGCGTCAAAACGCGGCCTTTCAGCGGGAAAGGTTTCGGCAGCAGCGGCAGCAGCGCGAGGAAGACTCGCGCGTGGCCGAGGTGGAGCAGCGCATCGCGCAGCTGGAGCGCGATATCGGTCAGGCAGGACTCGTGATCGAGGCCCTGCTTGAACTTCTCGAAGAATCCCAAACCTTGAACCGCCAGCTCGTCGCCGAACGCACCACCGCCATCGATGCGCGCGACGGCACCGTCGATGGCCGGCGCACGCCACCCAAGAAAGAGCCGTGGAGCCCCAGGCGTAAGTGGCCGGGGCCTCGGGAGGGATAATCACCAGCGCGATGTGTCTGCCGACCTCACATCGAATGAATGAACAGATGAATGTCATGCGTCATTGACTGCTTCATGACATCTCATACCCGCCTCTTCCTCACTGCGTGCCTCCTCGGCATGTCCGCAGCCTCCGTGTGCACAGGCGCAGAGAAGAAAGCCGTGGCAAAAGAAGGTGCAGCGCCAGCGACACCTGCGTCTGCACCGCAGATCGCCCAGGTGGAGCCGCGCATCTGGTCCTGCGAATTCAAGAGCGCCGCGCTCAGCGGTGTGGCCATGCGCTTCCTCGTCGTTCTGCCACCGGGCGCAGAGCTCACCTCCGCGCCGTTGCCGGTGCTCTATTTTCTGCATGGCCGTGGCCGCCATGAGCGCACGCTTTTGGAAAATCCCCTCACGCGCGAGCGCGTCCTTGCCGCGAAGTGCGCCGTGGTGCTGCCACGCGGGCGGGACGGCTGGTATGTGAACTCTCCCGTCACACCCACAGACCGCTACGCGGATTATGTGGATGAAGTCATCGCCCTGGCGGAAAAACATTTTCCAGTGAGCCGCACGGCCGCGCAGCGCGCCCTCGGCGGCTGGTCCATGGGTGGCTATGGCGCCATGTACACCGCCTGCCGTCGTCCCGCCGACTTCGCCGCCGTGGCATCGCTCATTGGCATTCTCGATTTCCCGCGCCCGCAGATCGCCGAGGAAGGTCAGAACTACGCCGTGCCCCCGCGCTTCGGCACCGATCCCCAATTCTGGCGCACGGTCGATCCGCGCCTCCTGCTGCCACGCCTGCAAGCCCTGCCACTCTTCGTGGCCTATGCCGACCACGCGGCCGAGCGCCAGATGAACGAAGCCTTTCTGGCCGATGCCAAGGCGCTGAAGATGTCCGTGGAAATCATGCGCCTCAGCGGCGGCCACACCTTTCCCATGGTGGAGCAGTCGCTGCCCGCAGCCTTCGACTTTTTGGAAAGCAAGATCCTCAAAACAGTCGCCAGTCCTTGAGCAGTAACCTTCTTTCCAGCTCCGCATGCAGCGCATCATCACCGCTCATCCATCCGCCACCACCATGAAGACAAAACCCACCACCGACCTCGCCTACTGGCTTTCTCTCTTCATCGGCCCGCTGTCCGGCCCCTTTGTGTTCAAAGCGGCGGCGCTGCCCGGTTTCCCCACGCTGCAGTTCTCCCACTTTCTCATCATCATCTGCTATGGGGTCGGTGCCATCGCACTGAGCCAGATCCTCCTGAGAAAGCTGCTGCGCACCTTCGGCGGACCCGGTGTCACTCCGGACGCCACCACGCTGGCTCCGCTGGGCGGCACGCCTTCGCACACACCATGACGGCCACGATTATTCAGCAGCCCGCGCTGCGACTGATCACCGCCCGCTCCGCGAAGTTCCCGGAAGGCAATCGCGCCGCCTTCCGTGCTCTGGAGGCGCACCTCAAAAGCCTGAAGGGCCGCAAATTCTACGGCCTCGTCTATGAGACGGAGACAGGCCTGGACTACCACGCCGGACTCGTGCCGGACAATGAAATCGAGGAGCGCCGCTTCGCTGCCCTCGGCTTTCCCATCACCGAGATCGCCGCCGGCCCCTGCGCACGGGTGAAGATGCTCGACTGGTCATCCAAGACCGACCAGATCGGCCCCTCCTTCGGAGCCATGATCCAGCAGCACGGCATCGATCCCTCACGTCCGCAGATGGAGTACTACCGCAGCTTTACCGAGCTGCACCTGCTGCTGCCCGTTCCACGCAGAGAGCAGTCGGCCTGAGGTAAAGTGTGGCATGATGTGGCATTTTCTGTAGATTCATGAAACCGCACGCACGAGGCAGCAAACTGGATCACTTCATGAAAAAACGACTTCTTATTCTGACGATGAGCATTCTCTCCTCATTCGCCCTGGCGGGCACACCGTATGAGCATGTGCAGACGGGCATCTCTCTCCCGGAAACTCTCGGCGGGCTGGCACGCGGTGAGGTCACTCCCTACGAAGCGGCGCCGGGTGAAGCAGGCGTGGCGGTCCCCTACGATGATGAACAGGTGGAGGTGACCGTCTTCATCCGGCAGATCGACCCAAAGAAGACCACGTCAGCCGCCGCCCTGGTGGAGGAGAGCCTGGAAGCGGTGAAGCAGCTCGAAAAAACAGGCACCTACGCCAACGTCAAATTTTACCAGCCCACCGCCGAGAATGAAACCGCTGGCTGGTCCAGGGGTGCCTACACAGCCCAGGCTCAAGGTGTCATCCTCATGTCGTTCATCTATGCAAAGATCCAGGGCGGCTACGCGATCAAGGCCCGCATCACCACTTCCAATCCCAAGAGCGAATCCATCCCGAAATTCATCGGCGAATTCCAAAAAATCGTCAACGAGGCGAAGCCCAAAAACTGAGCCCGAAGGATGCCCGAGGCCTGCCCAGGCCATGCCTGCCATCGCATTGGGCCTGTACGCTGCCAGAAATAAAACCCCAAGCTCCAGCCATGCCACTCTTCGAAACCTTCCAGGACCTCTTCGATGAAGATGCCGAATCTCCCATGGAACCATGGACCATCAGCGAGCAGCTCATGGCCTTGCTTTATGAGCGCGTGAACTCAAAAAATGACTTTGATGCCTGGCCTGAACCGCCCAGGTTTTACTATGCGTGCCTGGAGATGGAGTATCAGGTGGGCAACGGCGGCTTTGCGCAGGCAGCCTACAATGTCCCGCATCTTTTCAGCGTCGCCATTCAGGGGCATGAGGCCGTGGGAAACACGTATCAGACAGGCATCCTCCGGGAGGCCAGCAAGCACCTGCCCCGGGAGCGGCAGATGCACGCGGACAAAGGGCTGCTGGACAGCCCGGACCTCCAGGAAGTCTTCGATCACTTCGCAGACTCCGACTTTTCCACCTTCGACGGCGTGACCTCTAACGCCGCCTGGTGGAGTGGCGAAGAACTGCACGACTACGCGCGGAAAAATCGCGCATCCTTCATCCAGCTCGATGCGGCATGAAGCGGAGTGTCAAAGGTCGGCTGTCGCGCATGTCAGACACGGTTTATCGAGAACCACTGAGCATTGTTCAGCCTTCTCTCTGGAATGTGACTACAGCCCGTCATTTTGTCCGCATACCATGACCGTCGTGACCCCCGAGTTTATTGAGGGCATCATCCGTAGCGAGTCGTTTACGCTGGCGCAGGCACGCGCTCGGGCGGGGACGGCATGTCCGAAAAATCAGGCGCACTGGGAAAAGTTTTCCACCTGGACTCTCATCTGCGAAGAGGTGCTGGATACCGAGCACGATGCCGACTGGTATGACGACGTTCTTGCCGAGCTGACACGCCGAGGCTTCAGCCACGAGCAGATCAATCGCATGCGCATCTTTGCCTGGCAGACTGCAGGCTGGCTTAATTTTGACATGATGCTCTGGGAGTGGGTCTCGATGGATGAGAAACACATCCGCAGGGCGCTCGACTGGCAGCTCGAGAAGCGCCTCATTTCGCCGCTGCAACATACAGACCGGGTTTACTACATCGAAAATCCGTCCCTCATTCCCGCATGAGCGAACACCTGCCTATGAAAAAACTAAGCCACAGCTTCAGCGGTGCCTTGCGGACCTTCGCCTACTTCATGTCCAGCGGCACGCACTACATGCTGGAAGGCATCGACTACCTCTCCTTGTACGGCAGCGATCCCAGCGCCCTGGAGATGGCCTACGCGATCTTTGCGAACGTGCTGGAACTCGATGACCAAGGCCAGGTGCTGAACGCCCAGCATGCGCAGAAACGCGCCACCGACTACCTCCGCTCCTACTGCGATCCCACCTTCAAAGTGGATCCTCCTTTTGAAGACTGGGAAATGGAGCTGCACACACCGCCGCCGCTGAGGGATTTGATCTGATATGGCATGGCCCAAAAAAGGAACTCGCAGGCTGGTCATCGATGGCAGCGAATGGCTGTACCACTACGATGCGCATTGCGAGCTTTGCAGTGCCGACTGCGTCACCGTGGGTCAGCCGGAACAGCCGCATTACCTGTTTCTGGACACCTACTCCCTCCATTTCGACCACACACCCCGGCACACGGTGGATGCCATCCGCTGGGCGACTGCTGCCGGATGGTCGCCCACGTCAGGACCTGATCGCGGACTCACAGCAGTGAAGAATGGCTTTGAGTGGCTGCCGCCCGGACATCGGCATGCCAGTGATGCTTTGCAGCGGCCTTCGGATGAGTGGTGAAAGCTGCGGCATGGACAAATTCTACAGCTCGTTGGCATTGCATAGCATCCGGCATCTCGAATGACGCTGGTGGCAAACTCACGGATATACCAGCTGTTCAGTGCTCATTTTCTTTCATCCTTTCAGACTCACCACGCCATGGGACCAACCGCCGAAGTCATCACCGCAGAGCCGATCACCGATCAGCAGCTCCTCGACATCGATGATATGATCACCAAGCTTGCGGCCAAATTCATCCGTACTCGCAAAGGCCGTGTGTGGAGCCTCTGGATTGACGAGCGCCCCATCCATCTATCCGTCACCGAACCCGGCGTTTTGGTGATGGCGGCCGGTTTGCATTCGCCGCAGGATTATGACATTCTGCGCCAGCTTGGCCAGCGCCTGGCGGATCTCGTTGGCGGGCTGGCGTCGGAGCCGATCAAATAGAGTCTGCGCACTTCATGCAGGGCGTTGTGCCCACAGCATCTGACAAATCGAATCCCACTCGACAAAAACCAGCCGTCCTTGAATACTCCAGCAGGCCCAGGCCTTCTTCCTCCTCATGAGCTCCGATGCATTCAACATCTTTGAGCGGATCGTGATGTCGGAGGTGGATGAGTATCATGGACAGCGGGCTCCGCGCATGGAAGTCCGCCGCCGCTCCATCCCCACGGAGACCCTGAAGCGCCTGTTCAGCGGATGCTCGGACGCGCCTCGTTTTCCCGTCAGCGAACTACTGAACGGAAAGGACGAGGGGACGGATCTCGTGGCTTTCTTCACGCTCGATCCTCTGGCAAACCGCGTGGAGCGCGATGTCGCTGAGCTGTTGTTTTCACGTTATTCTCGCCGGGAGCGGGATTCGCAGCGTCGTGCGACCTTCAGTTTTTCCATGCCCGTGCCTGTCCAGGGCGCCTATCTTTGTTACTATTGGGCAAACTTTGGATTCCTTGCCGGGCATGAATCGCTATGCAGATTTGAAGGCAGCATTGAGTCGCCCACGTCGTTGGAGTTTCTTCTTCTTGGCATGTCATGAAAAGAGTCCCCGACATCCTTTCCAATCTCGCATGCCCTCATTGCCACAAGCCTTCGACTCTTGAAGAAGTGCTGGAAGGGTCTCGCTTGTCGTGGCCTGCACAACGATGGCTGTATTTCTTCTGCCCGGCGTGCGAACAGCCGTCCCATGTCGAGGTGTCAGAATCGCAAGTGCGCATCGGGACGCTCGATGGTGTGCCGGGTCCCTGTTTCATCCCAGATACCAGCATGAGCGTGCGGGATTTGCGGGTCACATCCAGCGAGCGCGGCATCGAGCTTCGCTACGCGGGCAGAGTTTGGTTTGTGCAGGCCCGCCAATGACGGGCCCGCTCCGCATGGACAAGACTCACTTCACCTTCACCCGCGCATAATAAATCGCGGTTTTGCCTTCGTGGCTGGAGTGGTACGTCACGTGCAGCAGATCATCGTGCCAGTACAAACCTGCGTAGGCGCAGTCACCGGCGCTTGGCAGCTCCAAAATTGGTGTGAGGCTGGTGGGGGTCATGGCGAAGAGGACCATGTGGGGGCCGGGGGTGGCGCCGAAGCCGCGGGAGGCGGCGATGATTTTGCCGTCGGGGAGTTCGATGAAATTGGGGCCGCCGAGGGGGAGGCCGGTGGCGGCCCAGGTCCACTCGCGGTAGGGGGCTTTCGCGGTGCCGATCACGCCTTTGCGGTCGCCGCCGTTGCGGGACACGAGGGCCAGGGCCGTGCCGTCTTTGAGGAAGCGCAGGGTGGTTTCCCCGGGCTGGCCCGGCACTTTCATGATGGAGGAGAGCTGCCACACGCTGCCGTCCGTGCTGGCGTAGGTCTTGAGCGACCACTCGGCTTCGGGCGCGGGGCCGCCGGAGTTCGGGTGGATGTTGAAGCTCGCGCCGTAAAAGCGTTTGTCCGCAGGATTGATGGTGGCGCGCCAGAGCCAGTCGCCCTTCGTCAGCAGCTTTTGCCGCGGGGTCCAGACCTTCCCGTCCATGCTGGTGGAGTAGCGCGGCTGGCGGCCCTCCGTGGGGGAGACGCCTTCGCACAGGAGGTAGAGGCGCTTGTCATCCGGCGTGATGATCAGCTTGGGATCGCGCAGGTCGGTGCCGGCGTCGTTCAGGGTGACGTTTTCCACCCAGGTCTTGCCGCTGGCGGAAATGAGGGTGCGGATGGTGCCCTCCCCTTTGGTCGCAGACTCCGCCTCGCGGAAGCAGCAGTAAAACAGGTTCTGAAACCGCGTCAGGTCCGTGAAGCCGTTGTGCGCGGCTTTGTCCCAGATTTTTTCCACGGAGACCAGCTCCGCCGCCGGTGCCTGCGCGTACGTGCAGGGCGTGAGCAGGGAGCTGATGGCCAGGGTGAGGAGGATGCGGGAGGTCATGGTGAGTTCCATTCGTACGCGGGGACTCTCCCGGCATTTCAAAAAGAAGAGCGGCCTGCTGCGTTCGGATTACTTCGTCATTTCGTCCTGCACGATCTTCATGATCTCAGGCAGGATGCCCTGCATCTTGCTCTGCGTGCGCTTCATGGCCTCGCTGACCATGATCACCTGCTTGGACACCAGCATCTGCCCGGTGGGCGAGTCCATCATGGCGGTGATGTCGTTCACTTCCTTCTCGGAGAAAACCTTGGCATAGGCCTCCATCATCTCGCCCTTCATCTGCGCCCAGCCCATCATCTCCATCAGCTTGATCTTCACCTTGGCGATGGCGGCGTTGAATTTGTCCTGCTGCTCCTGCGGCAGAGATTTGATCTGGTCTCCGCTCATGCCCAGGCCGGACTCAAATCCGGCCACGAGGGAGGCCTCATACTGCTGGTCCATCTTCATGACGGCGAACATTTTTTCCAGCGCGGCAGCGTGGGAGGGCGCTACTTCCGCCTGGGCGGAGCAGAGGGAAAAGAAGCAGGTGGCGGCGAGGATGAAGAGTTTTTTCATAGGGTGATGAGGCATACGTCTAGCGCATCCGAATCAAAGGGTGAAGGACCAAATCGCCATCCTACGAAAAAATCACCATCGCCGCCGAGACCTGCGCCGTCCACGCCCCCTGCCACACGCTCACCTGCGCTGGCAGTGGCGCCCCTGCCTCGCTCCGCTCCCTGCGCGGCGCTCCACCACGTTTCACTTTTTCTTCGGCCTCGTGGCAAAGAACAGCATGATGCCCAGGCAGGCCACCAGAAACACCCCGATGTTCACCACGGTCAGCACCAGGTCGCGCGTGTCCTTGTTTGGGATGAAGCCCAGCTTGTGGAAGTTGGTGAAGATGTTCGCCTCAAACTGCCGCTGCCTGTCGGTGTG
Organism: Prosthecobacter sp.; assembly: GCF_044226605.1. GTDB lineage: Bacteria > Verrucomicrobiota > Verrucomicrobiia > Verrucomicrobiales > Verrucomicrobiaceae > Prosthecobacter. Next base: position 299,899 of record NZ_JBGAGS010000009.1, read on the forward strand.
CCGCGTCATGCTGCCCGTGGTGGTCGAGACGTAGACGCGCGTCTCCAGCGCATCGCCCGCATCAAAGCGATACACGGGCAGCACGCGGAAGATGTTGATGTACTCGCTGTTAAAATTCGTGAGGTAGTCCGTTTTTTTCACGCTGGCTCCGCCGAGAAACTTGGACGCGATCTCCGCCGCGTAGGCCTCATCCATGGCGGGGTCCACACGGCCGTCCACCGCGCTGACGTAGCGCGGGCCGTTGGAGGTGGTGGTGAAGATTTTCTGCGTGGGCGGCGCCTTGACGAAAATCTGGTACCAAGGCTGCCCGCCGATCCCGCGCAGGTTCACCGCCAGCACCTCCGGCTTGTCATCGCCCAGCTTTGCCACCGCCTCCGCCACGCTGAGCTTGATCGCATTCACATCCATCCCCCCGCCCGAGGGCTTCACCGGCGGAGGCGGCGCCTGCGTGCGCGTCATCACATTATGCAGCACCCCGCTTCCCGAGGCGATGAGTACGGAGACGCTGAAGGCCAGCCCGAGCCAGCGGTGGAGTTTGCGGATGAGGCGGGAGTTCATGGGGGGGAGAGAGGGTGAGACAATGAGACAGGGAGACGAGCAGAGTGGTAGAGGAGAGATGGAGAAGTGGAGAGATGTTTTTCAGTGCGTCAGCGTCGTCTGATTTGGGTTTTGGCAGGATTGCATTCTGGAATCTTTTACCACCCATCTTTTACCAGCATTCCGGATTCACCAGTCGTGCCTGTCGAGGCTCTGCGGTGGAGTTTGAGGTGGGGGGCTGTGATTCGGTGCGGGAGGTTTTTTTGCGCTGGTAAAAGATGGACGGTAAAAGATTTTCCAGACTGTGTTTTGGGGAGCGTGGAAAAGGGGTGGCGCAGGGCTGCGTGTCAGCGCCCTGCGCCAGGAGTGCTCATGCGTCACCACTTCCACTCGATTCCGCCGTAAAAGCTGCGGCCGTCTCCGGGAAGAAACACGGCGTTGCTGCCCGGCGTGGTGGCATTGGTCACCACGTTCACCGTGGGGCTGTAGATCTCGTTCGTGAGGTTGCGCGCCTCCACGTAGAAGGACAGGCCCCTCTTGGTGCGATAGCCGAACTTCATGCCCAGCAGCGCATACGGATCCGCAAAGGTCGAGCGTGCCAGGTCGGCGGCGTAGCTGAAGGGAGACCACTCCAGCGTCGGGCCCGCGTAGAAGCCGCTCGGGTGCTGGTAGAGCATCTGTGCGCGGTAGTACACCGGCGCAAAGCCCGGCATCAGGCGGTCGCCATACGCCGCGCTCTTGCTGAAGCGGAAGTCATTCCACAGCAGGTTCTGGTTCAGCACCAGGCGGTCGGAGGAGACAGCCACGTTGCGCAGCAGGTCCACATTCAGTCCGAACTCGATGCCCTGGTGGATCGTCTTGCCTGCATTCACGGTGGTGGTGGGAGTCAGGATGGGGGAGCCCAGCGCCAGCAGTTCGCGCTCCACCCACGCATAGTAGTAGCTGAAGTCCCAGCTCACACGCTCGCGCTGCCCGCGTGTGCCCAGCTCCAGCGTCGTCGCCGTCTGCGGCTTCAGCGGCAGCAGGCCGTTGCCTGCCGGTGTGGCCTCACCCAGCGTCGGCGGTTCAAAGCTCCGGCTCGCATTGAAGTAGATCTGCGTCTTCGGGTCCGCCTCATACAGCAGGCCCAGCTTCGGGCTGAAACCCCAGGCCTCGATGCGGTCGCTGTTGTTGATCAGGTTTGGCAGTCCGGTGAACTGCCCGGGCGGATTCACGCCGCCAAACGTCTGCAGCTCGTCCAGCTCACGCGAGGCATAGGCCACCTGCGCACCCGCCACCAGCGAGAGCTTGTCCGTCAGGTGCAGCTTGTCCTGGAAGTAGAAGCTGAAATTCGTCGCCTGCAGCCGGTAGGCCCCCACCTGCGCCCCACGTGCGCCGTTGATGTTAAAGAAGCGGTTGTCGTTCGTGCCGCCGTACATGAAGTTCGTGCCCACCGTGAAGGTGTTCTCGCGCCCCAGCAGCGTCCCCTTGTGATCATAGCGCAGGTCAAAGCCCAGGTCATTGCTCAGCTGGTCGATTACCTGGAAGATCGGATGGTTCAGATCCTTCCATGACCAGAAGGCGCTGAAGGTCAGCGTATTGCTGTCGCCATCCGTGTACGTCAGCTTGTTGGCCAGTCGGAAGAGCCGGTAGTTGCGCTCCTGATAGCCCGCGCCGCCAGGCACGGTCGGGATGAAGGAACCCGGCGCCGCCTGCTGCGGATTGGCCAGCATCTGCGCCTTCGTCAAATTGCCCGGCAGCTGCGAATTGCTGTCCACATAGGTGATGTAAACGCGGTTCTCCAGATTCGGGCTGATCTTCGTGCCGATGTTCGCAAACACGCGGAAGCTCTCCTGCTTACTCCAGTCGCGGAAGCCGTCTGTGTGCGAAGCCGTGATGCTCACATACACATCCGTGTTTCCGCTCACAAAGCCGGAGGAAATCTGCCCGCGATAGGTGTTGAAGCTGCCCACCTCCATCCGTGCCTGCGAAGCCGGAGCCGTGTAGCCCGTATTTGAGATGAAGTTGATCGCTCCCCCCAGCGTCGCGGAGCCATACTGCAGTGCATTCGCCCCGCGGAAGACCTCCACGTAGTTCGCCGTCAGCGGCTCGATCGCCTGCATGTCAAAGCTCCCGTCCGCCAGGTTCAGCGGCATGCCATCCTGCATCATCCAGATGCCACGCCCGTGGAAGGTGCGCTGCAAGCCGCTGCCACGAATGGCGATGCGCGACTCCTCCGCGCCAAAGCGCGACTGCACCAGCACCCCCGGCGAGAAATCCAGCGCGTCCTTCAGCGTGGACGCACGCCCCCGCTTGTAAAACTCTGCATCCACCACGTTCGCGCCTCCCGCCGTGTTTTGCGCGATCTGCTCCTGCCGCGCCTCCAGGCTCGGCACCGTGAGAGAGCGCGATCCCTTCTCCGCAGTGATGACGACTTCTTTGAGCTCCGTCGCCGGGGGTTCAGATTTCTGGTTGGGACTGGTAGTTTGTGCCAGCGCCGCAGCGCCGGTCAGGGATAGAAAAAGCAGGGTGCAAAAGGGTTTCATGATGGCAATGAAAAAAGGGAACGGGAAAAGAACGGGAGAGGTCGGAAAAGGCGGCCGCGTGCATAGGCGTGGCGGCGGCATCACCATGCGCACAGGGCGCAGGCCGGACATCCGGGTCCGGCGCATTGGCATTCGGGAGAAAAGAGCGGCACCTTGGGGAAAGGCCGCTCCACAGGCTCAGGCCAGCGCGCGTCTGGGCGGCGGCGTCTCCGGCATCTCGTTTCGTTTCACCATTCTCTCGCGAATCATCGCGAATGAAATCGTCTCTCCCGCGGGCGCAACCAGCGTCGTCATCTCCACCAGCACCGCATTGATCTTTTGCAGCGACTGCCCAGCCTGCTGCTGCTGCCCGCCCTTGGAGTTCTGGCCTTCCTTCACCTTTTTGCAAAGTGCGCAGCCATGCTGCCCGTCAAAGGTCTTCTGCACCGCCTCCATCACCGCGCCTTCCTTCGCAAAGGAGATGAACATTCCTGTCCACGCGATGCCCTGCAGCAGCACCCAGTGCGCACCCAGCGAAAGGCAGATCGCCCCCACGACCACCAGCCGCGCGATTCGCGGCAGCAGCGATGACTTGGGTCGGGACGACATGCCCGCGAGTATGTGTAGTTGAGTGCGTGGTGTCAACCCTCTTGCCTCACCCCGCGATTCATCTTGAAACCACGGCAGAGAATTTTGTATGCTTTGTTTTTATACCATGAAAAGCCGCCTCCTGTTTCTCTTCGCTTTCGGCATCCAGTGTCTTCTTTTGCATGCTCAAACGGTGCCCGCTGAGATGGAGCGCCTGCAGACCGCCTATGAGGCTGCCCGCGAACGCGTCACCCGCCCGCTGGATGAAAAGTATCTCGCAGAACTCGTCAAACTGCAGGACACCTACACCAAGGCCGCCAAGCTCGAGGAGGCCCTGGTCATCGCCAATGAGATCAAAGGCATGAAGGAGCGCCTCGGTCTCGCTGGCAAATCCAAGACCTCATCCAGGACTGTTTCGACTTCCTCTTCGTCCTCCTCATCCGGCTCGCAGGAAACCATCGTTACCATTCCTGCCAATGATCCCAATGGGCGCCGCATCGGCGCCGTGAAAAAAGGAGACACCATCACCCTCGAATACGTGACCGGAAAATGGAAAAGCAAGGGCGGCATCGCCACCGAGAATCCTGACGACCCCAAAGCCAGTTACAAAGACGATGACCGCCTCGTCATCGCAGAGCCTGCGGATGACAAAGGCGTGCCCGGCAAGGTCCTCGCCATCGTCACTCCCGAGACCACGCTCAAGCCCTTCACCTACCTCGTCCAAACCTCCCGGCCCGAGGTCGTCCTGCGCATCAACACCAACAGCGATCGCAAAGAAAACCCCGGCGAAGTGACCTACAAGCTCAAGGTCAGCCATTAGGCCAGTTTTCGAAGAGGGAGTGATTTGGGTTGGAGGGCGCAGCGGCCCTCACACCTCCCTCACTTCAAATTCTCAAACCACGCCAGCAGATCCAAAATCTGCTCCGCCTTCAGCGAGTTCAGCAGCCCCGGCGGCATCGGCGAAATCTCCGACACACTGCGCTCCTTGATCATCGCCTTCGCGATCTCCGTCTTCTCCGCCGCCAGCGGATTCGTCTTCAGCACCACGCGTTCATCGTCCTCGCTCTCCAGGCTGCCGGTGATCGTTTTCCCATCGCTCGTCTTCACCGTCACGTAGCGGAACTTCTCATCGATGAACTTCGACGGATTCAAAATGTGATCCAGCAGATCGCGTCGATTGAAGCGCGCCGAGACCTGCACCAGATCCGGCCCAAACACCCCCGCCGGCAGCGTCGCGTCATTGCTCACGCGATGGCAGAACACACACTGCGCGCGGATCAGCGCATCCTTCGCGCTCTCGCGGTTGCGCGTCTTCGCATCCATCTTTGCCAGCAGCGGCGTCAGATCATCGAGCGTCCAGTTCTTGAACGAATGCCCCGGCAGCGCATGCGCGGAAAGCACCGTCGGCTTCGCCGGCGAGATCACCGCCGCCAGCTCCTTCGCCTCCTCCGGCTTCAGCGCCGCCGCCAGCTCGCTGCGCGTGTCGCTGATCGCTTTAAAGAAAGTCGAGGCCCCGTTCATCTTCTCCGCCTTGTTCAGCGCCTCAAACACCACACGCCTCTGCTCCAGCGTCCAGCCCTCTTTAAGATAGCGCAGCATGAAGGGGAAATACAGCAGGTCCTCCGAAGTCGTCGCCGCTTGGAGCAGCGGCATCGTTTTCTCAATGACCGTCGGCGATTTCAGATAGACAAGGAGGCGGCAGAGCTCGCGGTTTTGCAGTCCATCATCCGAGGGATAAGCAGCCCAGGTGCTGAGTTGTTTCAGGTGCGCCTCATCGGGTGCCCCCTGCCGCGCGATGGCGACGGCAATCACACGCAGCGCATCAAGCGTGGGCTTCGGCGCTGCTCTCATCACTGCATCCAGAATGGCCGGGAGGTCTTTTTTCTCCCCGGTCCGCGCGAGAGCTAGAAGAGCATGCATGCTCTTCCCCGCCGAGGCACGTTCTCTCCACAGGGCGGGATCGGATTTTTCCAGGTCCAGACGCGCGGCATTGGTCACAAACCGATCAGGTGATTCAATGCCTTGAAAGGTGAAGGAGAGGTCCGGTGTCCAGCCTCCTTCCACGCTTCGTTCGCGTATCGTGTCTGCTTGCAGCTCAGGGCCGGAGGAGTGGCGTAAGAGGCGGTTGGGCATCGGAGAAAAATAGGGTTTCTTGCCAGCCCAGGACACCCGATAAAGTCCGCTCTGAGTCCCTCGCCCTCCCGTGATGAACCACATGGCGCCGTCCGGCCCGATGCAACCGTCGGTGACATTCAGCGGTCTGCCCGTCACAAAATCTGCCTGCATCGCCGTGTAGGCCGCGCCATCGGATTTGCAAAAAGCCACTTGGATGATGCGCCCATAGCTCCAGTCCAGCAGGTACAGCACACGACGATAAGAATCTGGAAACTCCGCCTCATACCCAAAGAAAATCCCCGTTGGCGAAGACAGCCCAATATCGATCACACTCGGCAGAGTGTCCGCATACCACGCTGGAAACCGCCCCGTACCACGCCGCCACCCATAATCACCCCCAGGCACGATCTGCAGCACCCGCGTCGGCATATACCACGGCGTGCCCACATCCCGCTCCATGTCCGCATCAAAGGTAAACAGATCGCCCCGACTGTTAAACGCGATATCCAGCGGATTGCGCAGCCCGCCCGCGATCAGCGTCACCTTGCTCCCATCCGGCTTCACTTTCAGGATGTGCCCCGCAGGCAGCTCCACATTGCCATCAAACATGCTGCCATCCCATGGATTCGGAATCAGCTGGTCGGGAGCGTAGTTTTTCAGCGGCGAGTCCGGATCCAAATTCTTTGGCAGCAGCACGTTGTTGCCATGCGCCACGTAGATGTCGCCATCGGGGCCGAGCTTGATGTGATTGCGCCCATGTCCCACACCACCCTCCGTGCGCATCAGCTCCTGGCGTTTTTCAAACACGCCATCCCCGTCCGCATCCGTCAGTCGGTACAGCGCCTTCGAGTTGTTCGCGTTCGCAAACAGCGAGCCATGCGCATACAGCAGCCCTCGGCACTCCAGCAGCTCGTCATCGATCATCTCCACCTTCTGCTCGCCGCTGCCGCTCAGCGTCAGGCGTAGCAGGCCCTTCTTCTCCTTCCCCAGCGTGATGCGCCCCTGCGGATCAAACGCCATGGACACCCACGAATCCTCCCCTGGCTGCGCCGAGCGGATCAGCTCCGCTTTGAAACCCGGCGGCACCGTTAGCGTCGCGGCATCCGTCGCCTGATTCTGCGCGCCCGGTTTCGCCAGCTGCCAGGAGTTGTAGGCATCAAAAGTCTTCTTCAGATCAAACGGGTTCTTCACCGCGTCCGCATCCGTCGCCCCTGCCACCACCGCATTCTGCCACGAGTCATCGGTCACGATCCAGCGCACCGCCGCCAGGTCGCCATTCAGTTCCAGCAGCGCCGCCGCCTTCGCCTTGCCCGGCACCCGCAGGCCGAGAGTGTGCTCCTTGCCATCGCCCAGTTCTCGCGTCAGGTCCGTGCCACTCGCCGTCTCCGCCGCTTTCACCGTGGCGATTGTGTTGCCATCCAGCACGATCTCCACCGCCGCATCTCCAGCGGTCAGCAGCACCGCTTTCAGCAGCTTGCCCTCGTGCTTCACCTTCTGCGTGAACGTCGCTCCTCCATCATTCGCCGCCAGCCATTGCGGCACCGGTGGTCGGTTGGCCATTTGGGCGAAAGCACTTGCGGACAGCAGCAGAAACAAAAGGCAGCGTGGCATGGGCACAAAACGCACGCAGCCGCACAGGCCTGTCGCCGCGCATCAAAACGTCGTCTCGCTCCCCACCGTGAAGGTCACGTTTTGGATCCCGGCTTTGTGCATGGCATTGAGCACATCAATGATGCGCTCATAGCTCGCCTGCTCCTCTGCCTGCAGCGTCACCAGCACCTTTTGATTCTGCCGTTTGGAGGACTCCTGCGCACGGATCAGGCTCCTCGTCAGCACAGGCAGCGCCTTGTCCTTCGGCGTGTCAAACTCCTGCTCGTTCATCGTCACTGTGCCGTCTTCGCCGATGCCGATGGTGATCTCCTCCACCGGAAACTTGATCAGCTTGGCCGGGTGCCCGGGATCAGGCAGCTGCGCCTTCAGCTCACGCTCCACCTTCACACTTCCCGTCATCACCATGAAGAATAGCATGATCACGAAAACGACATCGATCATGGGAGCAATTTGAAAACCAATCGCGGTGGTGTCGGAGTGGATGGTGTTTTTCATGGCGTCTGCCAGCATGACGGGGGGCGTAATCCAATCTTGGGGTGCAAATTTCGGATTTTTGCAGGCTTACTACCCGCCCTTCCGGCCCCCGGATGGACATTTTTTGACCATTCTAAGCTATTCCCAGATAGCCCCATGGCATTGAAAGGCAATGCAGTGCGCGAGTTGGGTTAACCCTTCTTAAGAACGTAGGCTTGACATTTATTTGAAAATGAGTCCTCTACTATCACCGTGAAAAGCAAAATCTATATACTCGACGACCACCCTATCGTTATCGAAGGGCTTAAGAAACTGATCGACCAGCAGGAAGACATGCAGGTGATCGGCAGTGCTGAAGACGCAAACTCCGCTCTCCAGCAGATTACAAAGATCAAGCCCGACGTTGTCGTTCTTGACATTACCCTGAAGGATCGCAGCGGCGTGGACCTCATCAAAAAGCTTCGTGCCAGCCATCCAAACATGCAGATCCTCGTGTACTCCATGCACGACGAAAACGTGTATGCAGAACGCTGCCTCCGCGCAGGCGCCATGGGTTACGTCATGAAGGGAGAGCCCAGCACCCGCGTCCTTCAGGGACTGCGTCAGGTCGCCGCCGGCTCTTTCTTCTTCAGCGCCGCCCTCCTTGGCAGCATCGTCTCCGGTGGCGGCCCTCGCGGCGGCTCTCGTGGCGAGCCCGCCCGCATGCTCAGCGACCGCCAGCTCGAAATCTTCGAGATGGTCGGCCGTGGCTTCGACTCCCACAGCATCGCCGAAAAGCTGGCCCTCAGCGCCAAGACCGTGGACGCCCACAAGGCCAACATCCGTCAGAAGCTCGGCCTCGCCTCCGCCCGCGAACTCCTCATGGAAGCCGTCCGCTGGGTCGAGAAATAGGATCTCTTCATCAACTTCACATCAACAAATCATCCCAACGGGCGGCGCTTCGGCACCGCCCGTTTTTTTTTGGCAAAAGTAGTCCAGAGCTTTAGCTCGTTCTGGCAAGCCCCCGCATCTCCACCACGCATTGCATCAAACAGCGCCGGGTGCAGGCTTGGGACGGGAAGAGGGGAACGGCGCTGGGACGCTTTAAAACTCAGCGGGAGTGGCAACGCGAACCTCCTCTCCCCGCCCCAGACCTCGTAGCTCTGAGCATTCTTCGGGGAGAGGCCGGGTGAGGGGTGAAACACATCCCCGAGCTGTCGCAGCCAGATTCCCTGTGGATCTGAATAGCTACAGCGCCGGATCGGATTTTGATTCGCGATAATTCGCGGCTATTCGCGCTCGAAATTCTGAGCACCTCCGATTTCGCCACACAGGGGCTGAGAGGTAAAGGACGCACAGAATGAATGCCTTCACACCTCTGCCACCTCGGCTCCTTTGCCCCTCTGCGGCCAGCCGAATTTTCTAAAAGTCGTCTCCACGCCCAAACCTCAATCCTTCGCCACCGCATCCCGGTCCGCCCGCGCCTTCACTCGCAGCCGTTCCTTCATCGTCGCCAGCACGTCCGCCTGCTGCCCCGCCACATCCTTTGTCTCGTTCGGATCTGCCAAGATGTCATACAGCTCATGCTTCGCCTTCTCCCCGCTGCCATGTTCCACCAGCTTCCACGGATCGCACCGCAGCGCGCGTGATTTGAAACCCGGCGCCACGGTGTAAAGCATGCGCGGCTGCGGCGGTGCCCCCTCCACCAGCTGGGGCCACAGGTTCACGCCATCCCATTTCAGATCCTTCGCCGGTTTGACTCCCACCAGAGCGCAGAAGGTCGGCATCCAGTCGATGATCTGCACCGGCGCCTCATGCTTCCCCGGCTTCACCACGCCCGGCCAGTTCATGAGGCACGGCACCCGCGTTCCTCCCTCATACACCGTGCCCTTCTCGTTGCGCAGCGGCTTGTTGTTCCCCGTGAGCGGCCCCGATTCATAGCCGTCCGGCGGATAGGCCTGCCCGTTGTTCTCCGCCGTGCTGCCCCCGTTGTCGCTGGTGAAAATGACGAGCGTGTTGTCACGCTGCCCGTTCTTCTCCAACGCCGCCACGATCTGCCCCACTGCTGCATCCAGGTGCATGATGCACGCCGCATACTGCCGCGCCACCGCACCCGTCACACTCGCAGGCACCTTGCTCACCCACTCCTCCGGCTCCTTCACCGGCAGGTGCACCGCCGTCATCGGCACATACAGGAAAAACGGCGCGCCCTTCCGCGCGCCCAGCCACTCGCAGGCTTCCTTGGCGATGAGATCCGTCACGTGCCCCGTCTCCTGAATCAGCTTCTCATTCCGCTGCCACGTCTCCATGAAGGGCCCCTTCTTGTAGTGATGATCCCACGGCCCCACCCCGCCCGCCAGCGAGCCATAGCTGTGATCAAACCCAAAGTGATTCGGACCCCACTCGGCCTTCGAGCCCAGGTGCCACTTCCCCGTCAGGCACGTCTCATAGCCCACCGTTTTCAGCGCCAGCGGCAGCGTCATCGTATCCCATGGCAGCGCCCGTTCGTTCTGTGGCGTCGTCACCCCAAAGCGGCTCCAGCACCGCCCCGTCATCAGCCCCGCACGCGTCGGGCTGCACACCGGCGCCGAGTAGTGGTGCGTCAGCTCCAGCCCCTCCGCCGCCAGCTTGTCCAGCACCGGCGTCGGCGCATTTCCGCCATGAAACCCCACATCCGCCCAGCCCAGATCATCCGCCATGATGAAAACGATGTTCGGCTTGGCTGGCGCAGCCCGCAGCAGCAGCGGAAAACAAATCGTAAGCAAAAAAAGAATGCGGTGCATCTCATGCCAAACGGAGCCGCCGCCTTTGATCTCGCATGAACGGTTGCGTGTCCGGAGCCGTTGCGGCATAAGGAACCGCACATGGGCCGCTCCAAAGACTCCGCCAGTTTTTCCACGCGCACCGTGCAGTGGCTGGTTTACGCGCTGTTCCGGTGCATCGAAGGCGTGCTCTGGCTGCTGCCGCTCATCGTGGTGTGGTGCGTCGGCCGCGTGCTCGGCACGCTCGCTTATTACATCGGTGGCAAGTACCGCCGCCTGGCCCTGCACAATCTCCACATCGCTTTCGGCCGCGAAAAATCCCCTGCCCAACTCCGGCACCTCGCCCGCGAGCATTTTAAAAGTCTCTTCGCCAACATCCTCTGCGGCTTCAAGCTCCCCCTCATGACCGAGGCTGCCATCTGCAGGCACGTCCGCTCCGTAGGCACCCAGCGCGCCCAGGCCGCCTTTGACGATGGCAAGCGCCCCGTCGTCAATCTCGTCCTCCACGCCAGCTGCTGGGAAATCCTCACCCAGGTGCCCTCCATGTACGTGCGCGGTCACAAGGCCGGCGCCATCTACCAGCCCCTGCGCAATCCCTGGCTGAACGCGCTCGTCCTCCGCCGCCGCGAAAAGCTCGGCTACACCCTCTTCGACCGCCAGGCCGGCTTCAACGCCCCGATGAAATTCATCCGCGAGGGCGGCCAGGTCGGAGTCCTCGTCGATCAGCACGCCGGCGACCACGGCCTCTGGTGCCCCTTCTTCGACCGCCTCGCCTCCACCACCACCATCGCCGCGCTCATGGCCATCCGCACGGATGCCGTCGTACTGCCCATGATGGTCTACAATGACGGCCCCGCCCGCTGGCGGCTGCTCTGCGCCCCCGAAGTCAAGGCAGACCCCTCCCGGCCCGGTGCCGAGGGTCTCACTCTCGCCATCAATGCCGCTGTGGAAGGCCTCATCCGCAAGCAGCCGGAGGCCTGGTTCTGGGTCCACAACCGCTGGAAGACGCCCAAGCCCCACTTCCTTCTCTCCAACTACCGCCGCGGCATCGCTTTTCCTCCGGACTACGACCTGAAACGCCTGCAGCCCTTCGAGCTCCTCATCCGCAGCCCCAACTGGCTCGGCGATGCCTGCATGGCCTTCCCCATGGTCCGCGCCATCAAACGCGGCCGCCCCGACCTCAAGATCACCATCCTCGGCCCCGACAAGCTGGAGGAACTCTGGCTCTCCATGCCCGAAGTCTCCCGCTACATCGCCAAGCCCGCCAAGGAAGGCCTCTTCGCCGTCGCCCGGCGCATCAAGGCCACTGGCGTCAAATTCGATGCCGCCGTCTTCTGCACCAATTCCACCCGCAGTACGTTGGAAGTCTGGCTCGCCGGCATCCCCCGCCGCGTCGGCACCCGCGGCTCCTTCCGCGCCAAGCTGCTCAATCAGATCATCAAGCCGCCGAAGGTTAAAATCGACAAAGAGCACCACGCGCACCGCTATCTCCGCATCGCCAAAGGCATCGGTGCAGACATCGAGCAGCCCGGCCTCTGGGACTCCGGCACCCCCCCCGCCTCCACCACCGACGGCACCATCCGCATCGCCGTCTGCGCCGGAGCCGAATACGGCCCCGCCAAACGCTGGCCCTTGGAGCGCTTCGCCACCGTCATCAATCAAATCTCCGCCCAGCACCCCCAGTTCCGCTGGCAGCTCGTCGGTGCGCCGAAGGAAAAGGAGATGGGCGAAAAACTCTCCGCCATGCTCCCGACGGCCCCGCACGAAAACCTCGTCGGCAAGACCCGCCTCTCCGAGCTCATCACCACCTTGCGCGGCTGCCAGCTTCTGCTCACCAACGACACCGGCACCATGCATCTCGCCGCCGCATTGGGCATCCCCACCGTCAGCATCTTCGGCTCCACCTGCCCCATCGAAACCGGCCCCCTCGGCGACCGCCATACGGTCATCCAGCACAAGATCGAATGCAGCCCCTGCTTCGACCGCGAATGCCGCTTCGGCCACTACAACTGCATGCAGCTCGTCACACCCGAAGAAGTCACCAAGGCCGTCCTCGCCCACTTCTCCAAGCCCTCCCCTTAGCCGCACCTCCGCGCGCAGTCAGGCGTAAGCCCCGGTCCATCAAAGCTCCCCAACCACCCACCGCCATTTGGAGTGCGGTCGCGGAGATGCAAGGCGCAGCCCTGCATCGCAGCTACCGCTTTCGTGGGGTGAAGAGATCCCTCCGCCCTTAGGCCACCCTCCGGCATGCAGCCATGTGTTTTCGCTGCGTGGAATCCGCGTGACGACACTCTGGCAGGAGTGGGACCATCCTGGTCCCACAACCCTCCGCAGCATCCGTCATCTTCATGTCCACCAGCATACCATCTCCCCATACACCATGGTATGCCCCTTCTTCCCCCACGCCTCCCCAAAGCCCCGCGCAGCCACAAAAAAAAGCGGGCTGTCTCCAGCCCGCCTCGTCCGTTCAGTCGCTTGCTGATGGACCCGCCTACTTCTTCGCACCCCACGTCGCCACCGGCGTCGGCGTATGCGCAGGCGCTTCATCCAGCGCAAAGGTGATGCACAAACTCTGCGCTCCTTTGCTTCCAGGAATCTCCGCCTGCAGCACATGCACCTTTTCTTTGATCAGATCACGCGCCTGCTCATTGGCAGCCTCGGGCGGCTCCGTCAGTTTGAAAGTCGCGCTCGCCGGCGCAACAATCGTCGCCACCAGCGTCTTGCCGCCCTGCGTCAGCTTCGCCGCCTTCCCGTCCGCAACCACCTCCGCCTTCGTGTGCATGCTCCAAACGATCGTGCCCGTGTTTTTCATGAACAGGTCATCCTGCATCACCACGTAAGGTTTCTCCCCGCGCACCACCATCACTCCGCGGTGCACGTCCTTCGCCGGCTTCGAATACGCCTTCGTCATGTCCACCACCGCAGATCCGCGCTCAGGCGTCGAACTGCCCAGCAGCACCGCCGCCTTCGCGTCCTGCTCCTGGTCGTTGCCGTCGATCACCAGCGTGTTCTGCCCCTTCGTGTTTTCCAGGTAAAGCTGGAACCGCTTCGTGCGGTCCGCACCCGGCTTGATCTCCGCACCCGGCACCCGGTCCCCTTCCGTTCCCAGCTCGATGCCCCAGCGCTGTCCGCCCGCCTCCATCACAAAACTGCCGATGTCCAGCTGCGCCGTCGTGTCTTCGTTCTCTCCGCCCTTCACCGCGATGAAGTAATCATCCTTGCCCCATCCCGAACGCGAGGTCGCCACAAAGCCCCCCGGCTGCGCATAGTCCATCGTGTCCGCCGTGCCGTCCCCCGCCGCATGCGGGTTGTAATAAATGAAATGCCCCACCTGCCCGAAGTAGGCCGCAGTCACCGGCATCTTGCCACCCGCCGCCACCGCACGAATGCCCGGGTTCCCCGCCACTCCGCACAGCCACGTCGCCACCCACGGCCGCACCGAGGTCGCGCTCTTCGCATCGCCAAAGTTAAACGTCTGCCCGCTCGGCCCCATCATGTGCATCCGCGCCGTGTTGAATTGTGGAATCCCCTCCAGCAGGCTGATGTTCAGGTCCTTGCCCGAAGCTGCTTTCAGCGAGCTCGACACCATCGCCACGTAGTCCATCACCGTTTCGCCTGCCTGCAGCCCTTCCGGCCACACGCCTGCCGGCGCAAAACGCACGATCCCTTTGCCAAACACCTTCGCCGCCGCATCGGCCGCTTTCTTCGCCGTCGCCGGATCATCATCCACCAGGCAGATCGCCGAGAGCAGCAGCGCGGACGCCGCCGCCATCTGCTTGCTGTCCGGCGGCAGCTTGCCCACATCCGGCTTCGCCTGCCCCTTCACCGGCGCCTTCGGCGGCGGGCCCTTCTTCGTCCCAGTCTGCCCGCCGGACACGCCTTTCGCGCTCTCAGGGATTTCCTCCCCCTCCAGGTGCGCGATCAGCGCTCCGATCCCCTTCTCCGCCAGGCACGTGCGGATCGTCGCCGCCTGCTCGTTGTTCAGTCCCGCGCGGAACCAGTCATACCCCAGCGCCACCGCCACCACCATGTCCGTCACATTGTCCATCAGGTCCGGGTGCCAGTCGCGGAAGGACACCTTGTCGGTAAACGCCAGCAGTTCATCGATGCCCTTCTGCTGCCATTTCAAATCGCCATCGCAGTAGTGCAGCGCACCCATCAAACCAATCCGGTACACCGCCTTCGGCCCCTCGCCACCCGTGTCACCATTGATGCGCGTCAGCGCCGGATCCTGCACCAGATCGTCCCCGGAAGCCTTCAGCGTCTCCAGCATCTTCGCCAGCACCGGATCCGCCGCTATTTGAGCCTTCAGCGCCGCCCACTCCGCTGCGTTGTGAATCATTCGCGGCCGTCCTTTGATCCCGCCCAGGTAATCGTTCACCACCGGCGCTTTAAACTTCGCCAAAGGCACCACCGCGATCGCCGGCCGTGGCGGCGCAGGCTTCTTCACCACCGCCGCCGTCTTCGCACCGCCCTTCGGCGTCGCCGGCGGAGTGGCGGGTGGCGTCGTTGCTGGCGGAGTTCCCGCGGGAGTCGCAGGCATCGCCACGGCGGGCGCTGTGGCAGGCGCAGCCTGCATCGCCGCATAGCGTGCCTTCGCATATTCAAAATCCGCCGGGCTCAGCTTGGCGATCTCCACGTCAAACTCCCTCCCGTCCTTCATCTTGATTTTCAGGGTCTTCGCCACCGCATCCACAGACACCAGTGTCGCCTCCACCGTCTTGCCCGCTGTGTTCGTCCACATGCGGTATTCCTCCGCCAGCTGGGCACTCCCTCGGGAGGCGGCCATCAGACACACAGAAGCAACAGCAAGATAACGCGCGGCAGTTTTCATAACAAAAAGTTAGGGGGGGACAATAAACCAGCGGCTCTCACCGCACAGGTCAAGTATAAACGCAGACGCTCCCCAGAGTTTGGGACAAATCATGTCCCTCCCAAGAATAACTCTCCTCACCCCGTTCTGCCGGTGCCGCACCATCCAATCTTCCTCCTCCCTTCCCCATCGCCCCTCACCACAAATCGTCCTCGTCCTCCTGTTCGAACTCGTCCTCGCCCCCACAAGCTCCGCCAAGCCCACCTCCTCCTTCCCGCCCACGCCTCCCTCTCCCCTTCATTCGTCATTCGACCCTGCTCCCCCCCCCGTCCACCTCCCCCCTAAGAATTTACCGAGCCTTTACACAACTTATCTCGTCACCAGCCCCACTTCCTGATAAAAAATTCTCGAAATCCTTTTCCACCCACCCTCCTCATGCGCGCGCTTCTGTCCCTCCTCTTCGTCTCGTGCCTCGCCTCCGCACTCGTCGCGCAGACACCCGCGCCTCCGCCTGCGCAGACGCCTCCGAGTCCACCCCCGCAGACACCGCCCGCGGCTATTCCCCCCAAAGTAGTCCCTCCAGCCCCGGCACCCGCTCCCGCCCCCACCACCGTCGTCCGCGAGCGCGAGCGCCGTGTCTACGTCCCCTTCGATGAACTCGAAAAAGTCTTCAAGGACGGCGGCAAAGGCGTTTTTCTCCCCTACCGCGAATTCCTCGACCTCTGGAACGAGCTCACTCTGAAGCGCGAAGAGACCGAAAAAGCCCCGCCCGCCGAGGCCGTCCTCGCCAAAGCCGAATACACCGGCCGCGTCGAAGGAGACAGCGTCATCCTCGATGCCAAGATCACCGCCGAATCGTTCAAGAAAGGCTGGGTCCTCCTCCCCCTCACAGATAAAGCCGCCCCCGGCATCGGCGAGGCCACCACTGGCAAGGCCGTCCTCCGTTCCCGCTCAGACGGCAGCGATCTCATGCTCCCCGAAAAGGGCGTCTATGAGATCTCCCTCAAAATCTACGCCCCCATCATCCGCACCGCCGGCAAATCCAGCGTCACTCTCAATCTCCCCCGCGCCGCCGTCTCCCGTCTCAGCATCACCGTCCCTGGCGAAGGCCTCGACTTTCAGCTCGCGCCCGCCGCCGCCTTCACCACCCAGGTGCAGAATGGCCAGACTCAGTTCGCCTGCTTCTTCGGCGCGGGTTCGCAGCAAAACATCGCCTGGGGTTCCGCCAAGGCCGTCACGCAGATGAGCCCCCTCGTCCTCGCACAAAACAGGCTCACCACCCACATCGGCATCGGCTCCGTCGCCACCACGGCAGACCTCTCCCTGCGCATCCTCCGCGCTCCCATCAGCGAATTGAAAATCGCCCTCCCTGCCGATCAGGAAATCCTCGGCGTCACCGGCGCTGGCATCAAGGAGTGGAAGATCGAAAACGGCCCCATCGCCGGGAATCCCGCCCAGGCCCGCAAAACCCTCGTCGTTCTCCCGGAGAAGCCTCTGCGCGATGACTACTCCCTCCAGCTTCAGCTCGAAGGCCCCGTCGCCAAGCTGCCCGCTGAGGTCAGCGTCCCCGACCTTGAGGTCATCGGCGCTGCTCAGGCCCATGGCGAAGTCGTCGTCGGTGCCGAGGCGCAGCTCGATGTCACCCCCAAGACCCTCACCTCCACCACCCGCTCCCTCGCTGGCGACAGCCGCTCCCAGGTCGGCACTTTCCGCATCCTCCGCCAGCCTTACAAGCTCACCCTCGATGTCGCCGAGGCCAAGCCCCAGGTCGAAGCCACCAGCCTCACCAAGCTGGCCGTCCGCCGCGAGGCCGCCACCCTCAGCACCGAGTTCCACTACACCGTCCGCCGCGTCGGCATCTTCGAGGCCCGCCTCACTCCCCCCGCCGGCTGGAACATCACCGATGTCAAAGGCCAGATCGAATCCTGGAACCTCGAAGGCGCGGACCTCGTCATCAAACTCCCCAAGCAAACCGCCGGCGATTTCTCCTTCACCCTCACCGCCCGCCAGACCCGTCCGCAGGCCACGGCAGACGTCGTGCTCCCCGTCTTCGCCCCGCAAAACGTCACTCGCCACGAGGCCCTCGTCGGTGCCACCATCCATTCCAGCCTGGAACCCAACACCAAGGAACTCGGCGACTTCCAGCAGGAGGACGTCAGCGCCGTGCATCTCCAGAGCGAGGCCAATGCCACCGAACTCGCCTTCCGCTACCGCGATGCCGCCAAGCCCGCCACCCTCAGCCTGAAAAGCCGCAGCTCCCAGGTCAGCGTTGAAGTCCTCACCCTCGTCGAGGTCAAAGAGCAGTCCACCCGCCACTCCTGGACCCTCGCTTTCGATGTCGCCTACGCCGCCACCGATCGCTTCATTCTCGCCGTCCCCAAGGACGTCGCAGACCAGATCCGTTTCGTCGATCAGCAGGTGAAGGAGATCAACAAAGCCTGGCAGCCCCCTCAGCCAGTCACCCTTCCAGACGCCGCCAGCTACGCTCTCTGGGAAGTCGTTCTCCGCAGCGAGCGCCAGGGCGCCTTCTCCCTCACCCTCACCCTTGAGCGCCCCATCACCCTCGAAGCTGGAAAAACGGGCAAGATGGACCTCCTCCACGTCCACGTCCCCGGTGCCTTCCAGGAGACCGGCCAGGTCGCCGTCGTCAAGGCCCCCAGCCTCGAAATCCGCAAGGCCGAGCCCGAAACCCTGGAAGAAATCGATGCCCGCGAGCTCCGCCCCGAGCTTCAGCGCCCCGGCGTCTTCCTTGCCTACAAGTACCGCTCCCTCCCCATCAAGCTCGGCGTCGAACTCGCCAAAAACAGCTTCATTCCCGTCCCCCAGGCCGTTATCACCCACGCCGACCTCATCACCGCCGTCGCCACGGACAAAGCCCAGACCACCGAGGTCATCTATTGGGTGAAAAACAACGACCTCCAGTTCCTCGTCGTCCGCCTCCCCCAGGGCTCTCGCCTCCAGTCAGACGTCTTTGTCAATCGGGAAGCCCAGCAGCCCATGCGCCGTGAAGGCAGCGAGGACATGCTCGTCCGCCTTCCCAGTGGCGATGCCGCCCGCGTCGCCTTCCCCGTCCGTTTCGTCTTCGAGTCCCCCAGCACGGCTCCGGGCGAAAAACTCGGCCTCTGGGGCGCCTTCTCCGTCAATGTCCCCCAGGTCGCCGATGTCGGCATCATGGAGACGCGCCACACCCTCCTGCTCCCGCAGAATGAGTGGCACTACACCAGCTTCAGCGGCCCCCTCTCCCCGGAATCCCGGGAAACCTCCTGGCGGGAGATGCAGACCTTCGTCAACACCGTTCTCCCCGCCTTTGGCCCTCAGCTCGACAACCTCGATCAGACGCAGCAGAGCCGCATGCCAGCTGTGACGGATGACATCCGCCTCCTCTACGGCTCCCAGGTTCAGCAGCAGGGCCATCGTGAAGTCCTGCACCGTCTCGGTCCACCTGCCGAGATCGGCGTCAGCTTCCGCGGCCGCCGCGTCACTTTCCTCTACCAGGCCCTCGCCTTCCTCGTCTCCCTCATCGCCGGCATCCGCTGCTGGAAGAGCGCCCCTTCGGTCAAGCTCCGCTACCTCATCATCTTTGGCCTCGGCGCCATGCTCCTCACCGGCCTCGTCAGCGCTGCCAATGTCCCCGTCCTCCTTTCCTCCATGCTGGCCGCCTTCATCCTCCTCATCGCCTGGATCATCTGCGCCCTCTTTACCTCCGTCCCCCGCCTCGTCCACCGCACCCACACCTGGTGGACCAACCGCCACCCCCAGCCCCCCGCTCCCCCCTCCCCCGCCCAGCCCCTCCTCCCGCCCCCCCTTCCCCACCCAGCCCCCCTCCCGCCGCCCCAACCCCCCGCCGCTTGACCGAGATGAATCCCACTCATCCTCTTCATCGCCCTCCCAGCTACGGCAGAGGTAGGGCGGCTTGTCCCCAAGCCGCCGCCACCCAGCGCCCCACTTTCGAGGGCGGTCACCCACCGGGCCATGAGCCGACCCACCCCTTTCCGCAAAGTGGACAGCGGGCCAACATCCCAAATCCCCCAAAGCCCGCGCCAGCGTCCCCGGACTGCGGTGCTTTAGCACCGCTCTCGCCACACCCTACGCTCTCTCCCACCCCATCGTCCTCCTGCTCGAACTCGTCCTCGACCCCAACGCCTCGCCATCTCCCAGCGCCCCGCGCCATCCCCAGTCCCTCTGCCAATTCCCATTTTTCAGTTCACAGTTCTCAGTTTTCAGTCCCACAACGCCCCGCCCGTCCCCCCACCTCTGCGAGCCCTCGCCCCTCCGTCATCCAGCATCCAGCAACCAGCATCCAGCATCTTCTTTCACTCCTCGCCACCCTGGCCTTCACCCTTCACCCTTCATCCTTCATCCTTTCAGCCGAGCCCCCCCGCCAGGAACTCTGGGTCCCCACCAACCAGCTAGACACCGTCCTCCGCTCCCACCCCAACGCCGTCCTCCTCTCCCCGGAGCAGTACAGCACCCTCGTCCGCGACGCCGGCAAGACCAAGCCCGAGGACAATCCCGACCCCAGGCTCGCCCCGCCGAAACTCATCGCCATCGAGTCCCTCCGTCTGGACGGCACCGTGGCCCCCGGTGCCGCCACCGTCACACTGCGCGGAGAGCTCTCCCTCCAGCTTCCCTCCAAAGACTGGCTCAGCACCCAAATCCCCTGGCCCTTTGAAATGAGCAGCGTCACCTCGGAAGGTGGCAGCATCTTCGCCCACATGGAACCCGCCCAGGCAGCCTCCCAAGGCTCCAAAGCCGGCTCCGCCGCCGCCCCCCACCTCATTCTGTTCGCCAAAGGTCCCGGCCCCGCCAAACTCCGCTTCGAAGCCCAGCTCCCCCTCTGGGTTCGTCTCGGTGCCGGAGAGCGCACCTTGGAACTCCCGGATCTCCCCTTCGCCGGGTCCCTGCACCTCACCCTGCCCCCCGGCGTCCGCCTCCTTGCCGGATCAGCCGCCGAGCGCAGCGGCGATGCCCTCAAGGTCGCCTTCGATCACCGCAGCTACCACGACAGCGAGTCCTTCCTCCCTCCCGGCACCCCCCGCGCCCTTCGCGTCCGCTGGATCGAAGCCCCGCCAGCCATCGCCTCGCAGCCCCTGCGCTTCTCAGACTCCGCCTCAGCGGAAGTCTCGGTCACGGAGGCCTCCGTCGCCACCACCCTCGTCTTCGGCGTCTGTGTTCAAAGCAACACCGGGCGCGAGACCGAGATCGCCTGGCCCCTCACCGGAAAGGACGCCCAGGTCACCGATGTCACCGGCACCGCCCTCCGCCGCTGGCGCCAGGAAGGCGGCAAGCTCTTCGTCACCCTTGAGCGCGATGGCGCCATGCACGACCTCACCGTGAAACTCCGCCGCATGATCAGCTCCCTCGCAGACGCTGCGGAGCCGCCCCTCCTCCAGCTCAATCCCCCCCTGCATGCCCGCGTCACCTTCTCCCTCGCCCCGGACCTCGATTTCTTGAATCTCTCCGGCGCACGCCAGGTGGATTCCCGCACCTTCGAGTTCCAGCTCGGCGTCGATCAGCCACGCCTCGTCCTCCGCACCTCCAAGCCCCGCATCGAATCCGACGTCGATGTCCTCGCCCGCATCGACAAAGACAGCGTGCAAATCGAGCGCAAGCTCACCCTTCGCAGCGACCGCCCCGTCACCGAGGTCAAAGTCACCCTCCCGCCGCAGGAGGAGTTCATCGCCATCCTGTCCACGCCAGCCGGTGGCACCGCGCCCATGCTCACCACCAACGGCTCTCAGCAGCTCGCCGTCAGCAACGTCGCATCCTCCCCCGAGCGCCTCGTCACCCCCAACAACATCAGCCAGCCGGTTTTCTCAGAACGACTCATCACCTCAAACATCGTCAACAATTCCACCGGTTCATCCTCCCCTTTCCCCCTCACCTGGCGTCGCGTCGGCCAGACCATCGCCCTTCTGCCCCTCCGGCCCATCGATCCGTCCACGCCCCTTGAACTCAGCATCACCTCCCGCCTCAAGCTCACCAAGGCCTGGACCGGCCCCAGGAACCCTGAAACCGTCACCCTCCGTCAGCTCGATGTTCCGGACGCCGTCAAAGTCGCCGGCTACACCGCCCTCGATTTCGACGACGCCTGGCGCGTCGCTTTGAAAGAAGCCAAGGGCCTCGAAGACCGGGATGCCCGCCTCACCCCCGTCAAAGGCCGCATGGCCTGGTTCGGCCTCCGCGAGCACTCGCTCACCTTTGAAGTCGAGCGCGCCGAAGCCGTCTTCTCCACCGAAGTCACCGCCTACGCCCTGCCCCGCGCCCGCACCATTGAGATCGAAGGCCAGTTCCTCCTCGATATCTCCGGCGCTCCATTGCGCACCTTCCAGGTCCAGCTCCCCACCGCCAACGCCAAGCTCCTCCGCGTCACCTCCCCCCTTGTCGGCGAGCAGCAGCTCGATGAAGCCACCGGCACCTGGACCTACACCCTCCGCCAGGAGTCCAAGGGCAGGCACACCATCCGTTGGCGCATGAGCCTCCCCAGCACCGGGGCCATTCCTGACCCCGCTCCCGCTCCCCAAAACGCCACCACTCCCCCCTCCCTCACCGCCACTCTCCCCCACCTCTCCCTCCCCCAGTCCCGCCGCTTCTCCGGCACCTGGGTCATCGAGGCCAACACCGACACCCAGCTCTCCACCAAAATCCAAAACATGCAGCCGCTCGATGTGCTGCGTGTTCCCGTCGTCATCGGCTACCAGCCCCGCCACCGCATCACCAGCGCCTTCACCTACGGTGCCGGAGACAGCTCCCTCACGGTCACTGCCCAGCGTCACGCCCACTCAGAGCTCGCCGCCCTCGTCATTAACCGCATGACCCTCACCTCCGTCCTCGGCACCGACGGCCACAGCCTTCACCAAGTTCAGCTCGATCTCTCCCACTCCGGCGAGCAATTCGTCAGCCTCCATCTGCCCAAAGGCGCCGAACTTCTCAGCACCTCCAGCGGTGGCCAGGCCGTCAAGCCCGTGCGCAGTGTCGAAAACGCCATCGCCATCCCCCTCCCCGCCGGCTCCGCCAACGAGCCCCACACCCAGGTCAGCCTGCAATACCGCCAGAATGTCACCGCCTGGAGCACCAGCGGCACTCAAAACCTCGAGCCCATCCGCCTCGTCGGAAACGTCCCCGTCCTCTCCACCGACTGGGCCGTCCACGCCCCCGCCACCTTCGGCTATGACGCCGCGGACACCACCCTCGAGCAGTCCCACCTCCTCAATGACGCCGCCGCCCCCGGCCTCATGCCCCGCCTCGTCTCCATCCTCGGCAAACCCTTCCAAAACATCTTCGAACGCTCCTACCGGTACGAGAAGAACGTCGATTTCCTCCCCGGCGGGTCAGGGTGGGTATTCGATGAGCACGGCGTTCGTGTAGGTCATGAAAGTCCTAAGCGCCACCATCGGATTGAAGAAACGCGCAGGTTCATGGACCGCGGCGACAAGCTGTTCAGCGAAGGCGACTATGAAGAATCTCTTGGTTCCTACAGGACCGCCATGGATTCCCTTCCAAACGCACCCGAGACCGAGGACTGGCTCAATCTCGCCCGCCTCAAGTTCGCGGATTGCAGCGTGGTCGTGGCGCGGGAGCGGGCGAAGCAGGGAAAATTCAATGAGGCGCAGCAGTTGCTCCAGGAGGCGCAGCGGCTCGTTCCCGGACACAAAGCCGCCGCTTTGGCGCTCTCCAACCTGAAGAATCCCGATCGCTATCCCCCCATCGTCCAGACCGATGCTGTGCAGGTTCAAAGAGGCCTCCTCCTCGCCAACTCCAGCGTCGAACTCGGCAACTACGATGCCGCCATGTCCCAATACCAGGACGTCCTCCGCATTGACCCCTACAACAGCGCCGCCCGCCGCGGCATTGAGAACGCGGAGCGCAAAAGAACGGCCTACTTCAAGACCGCCTACGACCACCAGCGCGCCAAGATGCTCGCCCAGGTGAATGAACGGTGGGAGGACAAAGTTCCCGTGCAGCGCCAGGTGATGCCCTTTGGGATTGTTGATGTTGGCGGTGACAGGGCCTCAAGCAACCAGCGCTCCGACCTCGCCGACAAGATGAACCAGATCATCTTCCCCTCGGTGAACTTTAACAAGGCCACCGTCGAAGAAGCTCTCGAGTACCTCCGCGTCAAATCCCGCGACCTCGACCACTCCTCCTCAGGCGTCAAAGGCGTCAACATCATCCTCAGGACCGGCGATGCCCCCACGAACGCCGAAATCAGCCTCGATCTCAAGGACATCCCCATGAGCGAGGCCCTGCGCTACGTCACCGAGCTGGCGCAAATGAAATACAAGGTCGAGGCCAACGCCGTGATGGTGACCCCGATCGGTGAAGGCACGCCGGAACTGCTCACCCGCAGCTTCCCGGTGCCACCAGATTTCCTCACACAGATCACGCCCTCGTCGCAGGGAGTGCTACTTCCGGCCGATCCCTTCGCACCCACTCCCCCGGGTGCGGGCCAAAGTCCTCTCCAGCGAACAACCGCCAGAAGCGGACTCGAAGCCATTGGCATCACCTTCCCCGAGGGTGCCGCAGCCTCCTACAACCCGGCCAATTCACAACTGGTGGTGCGCAACACCCAGGCCAATCTCGACCTCGTGGAAGCCTACGTTTCCACCATTGGAGGAGGGCTTAACCCTGGACTGGCAGATCGTACAGCGTCAGGTGTCATCGAAGGCAGGCAGCTTGCCCCTGCGGCGGATGGATTCGTCGGTTTCGAATATGGCGTTGGCCGCTCACCAGGAGCCTACCTCACCGAGAAGATGAACAAGATCATTCTTCCCTCAGTGCATTTTGAGGGCGCCACCATCGAAGAGGCCATCGAATATCTGCGTGTAAAGACACGCGATCTCGACACCTTCGCCGAAACATCCGGCAGCAGAGGCGTCAACCTCATCATGAGACAGGGCGAGGCTCCCTCCAACACCAGCATCAGCCTCGACCTCAAAGACGTCCCTCTTGGCGAAGCCCTCCGCTACGTCACCGAACTGGCGCAGATGAAGTACAAGGTGGAAGCCCACGCCGTGCTCATCGTCCCGCTCTCCGAAAACGCCAGCGAGCAGTCCTTTCGCACCTACCGCGTCCCCCCAGATTTCCTCTACGCGGGCGGTCAGGGATTCAAAACCGCAAGACAAGTCCTCGAAGCCGCAGGCATCCTCTTCCCTGACGGCGCTTCTGCCAGCTACAATCCTGCGACCGCACAGCTCGTCGTTCGCAACACCCAGCCAAACCTCGACCTTATCGAGACCTATGTGCAGTCGGTCTCAAAAAGCTCAGGCCGCCTTTTCGCGAACGTGGATGAAATGCTCTTCGACGGCCGGCTTCAGGCCAAATCCGGCCTCATCCCCCTGGATGTGACCCTGCCAGAAACCGGCCGTCTCCTCCACTTCCACGGCGCTCAAGCCCCGGAAACCCTCGCCCTCCATTACACCGCCTGGTCCCGGCAGATGTTCCGTGCCGTCCTCGCCATGGCCCTGGGCATGGCCCTCTTCTGGCGCTGGGGCAGGCACCGCCCCTGGTTCCTCACCTTCCTCGTCCTCATCCTCACCGCCTGGGCCTTCCCCCTCCTTCTTCCCGCGCCCCATCTAGCCCTCGCCAACGCCCTCACCTTCGGCTGGCTCTCCGCCCTCCTCCTCCACCTCCTCGGCCACCTCTTCTCCGTCGGTACGACAGACACTCCTGTCTGTCGGCCAGCGCCCCGCAATCTCCCCGGCCCCCAGACTGCCCTCCCCCTCCTGCTCGCCTTTCTGTCTCTGGCAACCACCCTCCCCGCCGAAGACAAACAACCTTCCCCCGACCCCGCTGCCCACACCGTCATCATCCCCTACGACGTCAAGCAGCCCCTCGACTCCCAGAAAGCCGAGCGCTATTACCTGGGCTACGACGAATTCCAGCGCCTCTGGAAACTCGCCAAGGAAAACCGCCGCGCCCTGCCCCCGGAGACCGACTCCACCCATGAAGCCGTCATCCACAGCGCCCTTTACAAAGGCCGCATCGAAGAACGCGGCCTCGTCCTCGAAGCCCGCATCACCGCCACCTCCCGTGGCGACTGGACCAAGCTGCAGCTTCCCTTTGCCGCCCCTCCCACCCACGCTCTCGTAGGCGAAGTCCGTGTCGATGGCAAATCCGCCGCCCTCACCGATAACGCCGTCACCCTCGAGCATCCCGGCACCCATTCCATCGACCTCACCGCCACCCTCCCTCTTCAGAGCGACTGGAAGAGTCTCACCCTCAGCCTCCCTCCCGCTCTCTCCGGCATCCTCTCCCTCAGCACCCCCAAGTCCGACGGCTGGCTCCGCATCAACGGCGCCGCCGCCTCCACTGTCGAAGAGCAGCCCTCCGCCCGCCTCTTCACCCAGACCCTTGGCACCCACCATGAGGTCCGCCTCGAGCGCTCCTCCCGCGGCCTCGAACGCGGGGAAGCCCCCGTCTCCTCCGCCACCGTCCGCGGCACCCTCACGCTGCGCGAACTCCAGCCTGAATCCTTCGACGCACAAATCGAATACGAATTCCCCGGCGTCGTCCGCCGCACCCTGGAGTTCGCGGTCGATGAAGGCGCGCTGGAAATCGGCGCCTTCGACATCCGCACCACCCTTCCCAGCGCAGGCATCGTCCCCGTCCCCGCCATGACCACCCAGACCCGGCGCGAAGGCGGCAGGATCATCTTCACCATCACCCTCCTTCACGAGGTCAGCCACGGTGCCGTCATCCACATCCAGGGCGCCCAGCGCTTCCTCAGCGCCCCCGGCCAGCGCTCCCTCTCCCTCGTCCATCCCCTTGCCCTCCGCGTCAAACAGGACATCACCCTCCTGCACGACGACTCCATGAAGCTCAAGGTCGCCGCCGGCTCCGCCCAGCGCTCCACCAGCTCCCAAAACCAGGACTTGCAGGACGCCGGCCGCTGGCAATGGAGCGGCCTCACCACACCCGCCCGCCTCTGGCAGTTCACCGGCCCCTCCAGCCCCACGGCCCCCACCTACGACGTCCAGCCCGCAGCCCTCTTCGCCGAAGCAGACGTCTCCTACGTCTTCCAGCTCACCGAACAGAAAGCCGAGCTCCTCGCCGCCCTCACCCTCAAACGCAAACGCGGCCTCTGGACCAACGCCGTCGTCGGCCTCCCCGCCGGTTACGAAGTCCAGGCCGTCCAGGGCCCCGCCCTCATGTCCTGGCAGCACGAAGGCTCCCAGCTTTACCTCCAGCTCCACCCCGGCCTCGCCGGTGCCGAGGCCCGCCTCGTCGTCCATTTGGCCAGGGTTTCCCCCCAGCCCGTCACCACCTGGACCCTCGAACCCCTCAAACTCGAAAACTACGAAAAGGTCGGCGGCAAGGCCTTGATCGTCGCGCACGCCGCCAACGAGGTCAAATTGCCGAATCCGACACACAACTCTGCACTCAAAGAGCTCGATGCCACCGTCCTCGACAGCGTCTTTGCCATCGCTCCCCCCATGGAAAAGAAGCGCGGCCTGCAGCACGAAGGCACCTCCTGGACCCTGGACGTCTCCCTCACCCGCCAGCCCTCCCGCTTCACCACCGAAACCATGCTCCTCGTCCTCGCCTCAGACGCCGGCATCCGCATTTCGCAGCAAGTGGTGGCATTGGTGGAACAAGGTGCCGTCAGGCAGCTCAGCATCCGCCTCCCCGCCTCCCTCCCCGAAGCCGTCGTCAGCGGCCCCCTCCTCCGCGAAACCCGCTCCCACATCGAAAACAACGAGCGCATCTACGAATGCTCCCTCCAAACCGAAGTCCTGGACCGCGCCGAACTGACCTTTGACCTCGATTTACCCCTTTCGAGTGAACTAGACGTCCCCTTCGTGAAGGTCCCGGAAGCCAGCCGCCTCACCCGCTGGTTCGTCCTCGACAACGCCTCCGCCCGCGAAGCCAAGGTCACCACCCAGACCGCCCTGGAGCCCGTGGCCCGCGACAGTGTGCCCTACCTGCCCGCCAGCCTTCTCCGCCCCCAGTTCTTCCGCGCCACAGGAGAGGGTGCGTTAAAGATTGCCTATCAACAACTTACAAGCACGGAAGGCAACGCCGCCCTCATCACCCTCGCTGACCTGACCACCATCCTGCGTCCCGACGGCACCCGCTGGGACGTCGCCCAGTATTCCCTGATCAACCGCTCCCTGCAGTTCCTGCCCGTCATCCTTCCAGACCATGCCGAACTCATCAGCGTCAGCGTCTCCGGTGAACCCGTGCGTGCCGATGAAGAAACTCAAAACGGCCAACGCGTCCGCCTCATCCCCCTCATCCACACCCGCCCGGGCCAGCGCGCGTTGGAGGTCAAAATGATCTATCGTTTCGCAAAAAGCGGCAAATTGCAGCAAACCACAAAGCTGGACGACCCCGAAGTCGTCGGACTCTCCGTGGAGCGCACCACCTGGACGGTGTGGACTCCCCAAGGCTGGAGCCTCAAGGACTTTGACGGCAACATGACCTCCACCGCCGCGGAAGGCCGCGAACTGCTGCAGCTTGAAGGCATGCTCAGCGAACTCGGCGAGGCCAACCGCCTCCTTTCCTCCGGCAAACTCGACTACCGGGAAGCCGAGGCCGCCTACCGCGACGCCAATGCGCTGGCCCAGGTGGTGCAGCAGAAGAAGGCCGAGATCCTGACCAAAGTCCGCAGCCGCGCCTCCGTGGACATCCCCCGCCAGGACAGTGTGGACACCGAAGTCAGGCAGCAGCAGGAACTGCTGCAAGGGAACTGGAACAGCAACTACGCCAACGGGAAAGGCGTGGCAAAAAACGGCAGGATCGAGCAGGGGAAGACCTCCTGGGACTTCAACAACGCCGCGCCGCAGGAGCAGCAGATCCGCCTCGCAGGCAACAACACCTTCACCGGCTCCGTCACCACCAACGGCGGCCAGCTTTTCAATGACAACGTGGCCGTGGACAACAGCTACTTCGCCGCCAACGGAGTTCCGCAGCAGCAGCAGAATGGCGGAACACTCGTTCTCAGCAGTGCCAATGCCTACGTCGGCGGCACCACGGTGAATGCGGGCGGCGTCCTCAGCATCAACAGCCTCAACCCCACGGCATCCCAAAACTACGGCAATTTCCAATCCACAGCCCTCGCCCAGAACGCCAACGGCTCCTTCAACACCGTCAACTCCAACGCCCGCAGCAACAACCTCGGCAACAACGCGATCGTTGCATTCAATCAAGCAACGGCCACGACGACCGAAGAAAAAAGAGGTGAACAGATGGCCTCTGGCAAACCTGCGAACAGCGTGCTCTCCATGGGGAAAGACATGCAATCCCTCCCCGGCGGCGGTGCGGGAGTAACCCTCAACAGCCCGCCTGCTATAAGCGGCACCGTCAACTTCTATGGCAGGACGGACCAGCCGGTTGCGGTGGCCAATGTTGCCGGTATCGCGGGAGGCTGGGCTACGGCTGATGCAAATGCCGACAGAGGTTCTCTCACTCTTGGTGCAGCAACGACACTGGGATCTCAGGCAGTCGGAACTGGCGCCCTGACACAGACTGCTTCCGTTCCCAATACTGCTTCAAGCTTGACCACCAACATGGCGGGCAGCACCACATTTGGGGGCGTGATCGCGGGCACCCCGGTGCAGCAGCCCCAGGCACTCCAGCAGGCCTTGCCAATGCCCAAGCCGGAGGCACAGCAGCCCGCTGCTCCAGCCATGGGCGCTGATCCATTCGGTTCTCCTGCGGAGCCTGCTGCAGTCGCATTAAGGGGTGCCGATCCCTTCGGCGCACCCGGTGCTGGAGCCAAAATGCCCGAAGCGAGAGACGCGGTGGAAAAAGCGAAGGCAGCACCGGCGGCCAAAGAGGATGACGATGGCAGGGCGGGAGGCCGTCCCACCACCCTTGCGCAAACGGTGGAGTCTCTGCGTCCCACGGGGCGTCGGGCGCTTGGCATTGATCTTCCGCTCGATGGCACGGCGCATCATTTTTCGAAGCTGAAAGACCACGCGGTGCTGGAAGTGGCCATCCAGCGTGTCGGCGATCCGAAAACAAACTCCCGCCTCATCGGCCTCACCCTTGGCCTGCTGCTGTGGGCGGGGATCGGCTGGAAGATGAAGCGGCGCCACACAGTCTGAAAACGTTGGTAGACGGCGGGCCTTCAAGACACGCGGCAGCACTCCAGAATGCAAAGCGCCCGGAGAAGATCTGCCTACCTTTGCGCCACCAGCGCGAGGCGGAAGCGGCCGTCGTATTTGCCGCCGGCGTGGCGGTTGCAGCATTGCAGGCAGGCGGTGGGGCGGCGGAATTTGCGGACGCGCTGCACGGTGGTCTGGCACACGGGGCAGGCGTAGGTGAGCTTGCGCTCCACTTCATTGCGCGGCAGCGGCAGGCGATGGTGCGCTTTTTCGCCGGGAATGCCAAGGTCGGCGCAGGCCTGCCGCCATTCGCGCCCATGCGGCTCGATGCGTTTCCTTCCGCTGCGATGATAGGCGATCAAATGCGCCAGTTCATGCTTCAAGGTGCGATCCACCTGCCCTTCAAACTCGCGCAGCCGCGGGTTCAGCTCGATGGCCCAGCCTGGATACCGCGCATAACCTGCGGTGCTGCGCAGTCGGGCATTCCAGGTCACGGTTACGAGCTTGGCGCCGCCGGGCATGTCCAGCGCCAGCAGCATGGCGCGGGTCTGCTCCTCCAGCGTTTCATCGCGCCCGTCGAGAATGGTTTCCTCATCTCCGGCAGGTGCCGGCGCGGGAGCGGGAGCAAGTTCGCGCACGGAGCTGAATGGCATCCAGTGCGGCAGCGCGGAGAAATCAAAACTGAGCTGGGAGAGATCGAACATGCGCGTCACTTCTTCTTTTTGACCTGCACCTTGTGCTCCTGGTCGCCAAGGGCGTAGAGCATGTCGGGTGCCACGGATTCAAGGAGGAATACGTTTGCGCCGATGGTGCTGCGCGCACCAATGATCGTGTCGCCACCGACAATCGTCGCATTGGCGTAGACCGTGACGTGATCCTCCAGCGTGGGATGGCGTTTCTTGCCACGCAGCGCCTGTCCTGCGGCAAGCGAGCGTGCCACAAGGCCGACGCCCTGATACAGCTTCACATGATTGCCCAGAGTGGCGGTCTCGCCGATGACGACGCCGGTGCCGTGATCGATGAAGAAATGCGTGCCGATCTCCGCGCCGGGATGAATGTCGATGCCCGTGCGGCTGTGCGCCCACTCCGTCATCATGCGCGGGATCACGGGTACGTTTTTCAAATAGAGCACATGCGCGGTGCGCTGAATGGCGATGGCCTCAAGGCCCGGATAGGCGAGAATGATTTCTTCAAAGCCACGCGCGGCGGGATCGCCGGCATACGCGGCTTCGACATCCATTTTTAACAACGCGCGCACCTCGGCCAGGCCCATCAAAAAGCTGCAGACGATGCCGGACACTTCTTCATCGCGATTTTCATGGTTGCCATTCAGGCGGAGGCTGCGGCGCACTTCCACGTTGAGGCGTTCGCGCATGCTGGCCACGAGTTCATTGGTCATGAGCTCCAGCTCCTGGGAGGACACCGCTTCATCGGAAAAGAAGCCGGGAAAGAGCAGGTGCAGCAAGTCTTCGCAAAGGGTGGCAATCGCGCGCTTGGACGGCAGATTGCCGCAATCGACGTGGTTGATCCCGCCCACCTCGTGATACGAGGCCATGAGGCTGGAGACGATTTCAGTTTGGCGGCAATCCATGTGTGCAATCAGCGATACCGCGCTGCGTTCTGGATTCAAGCGCGGGGGTGAAGTGATTGCTGTGAATAAGTTGCCCGAAGCATCACTTGAAATTGTTGTGAAGCGCGCACTACAGTTCGCGGTCGCTTCATACCTTTTGATTTTCCGCGGCTGAACCGGGGCGGCTCATACGCCAACGGCTGACTTGCTGAACTTATGACGACTTCATTCGATCGCTTCGAATCCCTGTGGAGGAATCTGCTTTTGCCGGGCGACGCGGGTGCATGGCACACAAGGCTGTTGAAATGTTACTCAGAGCCGCAGCGGGCCTACCACACCTTGCAGCATCTCGAAGAATGCCTGCAGTGCCTGGATGAGGCGAAGAAGACGGGCCTGATCGCAAAGCCGGATCTCATCGAGATGGCGCTGTGGTTTCATGATGCGGTGTATGATCCGAAAGGGAGCGAGAATGAAGAGCGCAGCGCGCAGATGGCGGTGGAGGCTCTGGGCGGAAGCGACATCGCACACGAAGTGGCGCGGCTGGTCATGCTGACGAAGTCTCACGAGCCGGGAGACTGCGCGGATGATGCGTGGATCATCGACATTGATCTCGGCATCTTTGCGCAGCCGCTGGAGCGTGTGCTGGAGTATGAGAGGCAGATCCGTGCGGAGTATGCGTGGGTGCCGCAGGATGTGTATGCGGAGAAACGCGCGGAAATTCTGAACGGCTTTTTGCAGCGTGGGCAGATCTATCTCACTGAGTGGGCTCGTGAGCAGTTTGAAGCCACGGCGCGGGCAAATCTGCGGAATTTGATTGCTGGCTTGTGAAACGCTTTCTGTTGTGGCTGGCGATGGAACTATGCATGGCCAGAACGTCAGGGGCTTCGACGACGGCGGGCTGGGGACACAGGCTGTGTGAAAACACTCTTTTTAGAGAGGCCTGCCCGGAATGCCGGTTAAATTCTGGCATTCTGCCAAGCGATTTTGCCTTCAGTGCTGTGCTGCTTTCCTGAGCGCTTGTAATGCGCTTA